>NZ_CP077770.1:330000-1530000 GCF_019134595.1 Pseudoalteromonas shioyasakiensis
AATACTAAGGCGCTTGAGAGAACTCGGGTGAAGGAACTAGGCAAAATCGTACCGTAACTTCGGGAGAAGGTACGCTCCTATCTGTGATGAGACTTGCTCTCTAAGCGGACGGGAGCCGCAGTGACCAGGTGGCTGGGACTGTTTATTAAAAACACAGCACTGTGCAAAATCGCAAGATGACGTATACGGTGTGACACCTGCCCGGTGCCGGAAGGTTAATTGATGGGGTTAGTTTTCGGACGAAGCTCTTGATCGAAGCCCCGGTAAACGGCGGCCGTAACTATAACGGTCCTAAGGTAGCGAAATTCCTTGTCGGGTAAGTTCCGACCTGCACGAATGGTGTAACCATGGCCACGCTGTCTCCACCCGAGACTCAGTGAAATTGAAATCGCAGTGAAGATGCTGTGTACCCGCGGCTAGACGGAAAGACCCCGTGAACCTTTACTACAGCTTGGCACTGAACATTGAACCTACATGTGTAGGATAGGTGGGAGGCTTTGAAGCAGAAACGCTAGTTTTTGTGGAGCCGTCCTTGAAATACCACCCTTGTAGTTTTGATGTTCTAACGTTGGCCCCTAATCGGGGTTACGGACAGTGCCTGGTGGGTAGTTTGACTGGGGCGGTCTCCTCCCAAAGAGTAACGGAGGAGCACGAAGGTTGGCTAAGTACGGTCGGACATCGTACGGTTAGTGTAATGGTAGAAGCCAGCTTAACTGCGAGACAGACACGTCGAGCAGGTACGAAAGTAGGTCATAGTGATCCGGTGGTTCTGAATGGAAGGGCCATCGCTCAACGGATAAAAGGTACTCCGGGGATAACAGGCTGATACCGCCCAAGAGTTCATATCGACGGCGGTGTTTGGCACCTCGATGTCGGCTCATCACATCCTGGGGCTGAAGTCGGTCCCAAGGGTATGGCTGTTCGCCATTTAAAGTGGTACGCGAGCTGGGTTTAGAACGTCGTGAGACAGTTCGGTCCCTATCTGCCGTGGGCGTTTGAGAATTGAGAGGGGTTGCTCCTAGTACGAGAGGACCGGAGTGAACGAACCGCTGGTGTTCGGGTTGTCATGCCAATGGCATTGCCCGGTAGCTACGTTCGGAACTGATAAGCGCTGAAAGCATCTAAGCGCGAAGCAGGCCTCGAGATGAGTTCTCACTAGACTTTTAAAGTCTCTGAAGGGCCGTTGAAGACTACAACGTTGATAGGCAGGATGTGGAAGTGGTGCGAGCCATTAAGCTAACCTGTACTAATTACCCGTGAGGCTTAACCATACAACGCCAAACGCGTTTTATGACAGCGTAACAGACAGAAGTTAAGTTACTAAAGTAGACATTTACTTGATATCAGAATTCCAGATTTTAGTTAATTGCCAAGGCGATTAACGAACCAAATTTGCTTGGTGACAATAGCGTTTTGGACCCACCTGACCCCATGCCGAACTCAGTAGTGAAACGAAACAGCGCCGATGATAGTGTGGCATTTGCCATGTGAAAGTAGGTCATCGCCAGGCTCCAAATAAGAGAAAGCCCGATTCGAAAGAGTCGGGCTTTTTTTCGTTTTGAGCTGTCAGCTTTCAGCCAGGTAGGGTGGGTAGAGCGAAGCGAAACCCAACATGAGTTAGCGAGTTGCAAGTTAGCAAGGGTAAAGTTGAACTGCGGGGTTGTTTAGTGCAGAGACTCCCTCAGCATTCACCCTATTCATTCTCCTGGTAGGTTGGGTAGAGCAAAGCGAAACCCAACATGAGTTAGCGAGTTGCTAGTTAGCAAGGGTAAAGTTGAACTGCGGTGTTGTTTAGTACAGAGACTCCCTCAGCAACAAACCCCGTAGGAGGCACTTCAGTGCCGAATTCAGACCATAACAACCACATTCATGGCTAAAGCCATTCCTACAAGTACACTTTGCCTAGAGCCTAGAGCCTAGAGCCTAGAGCCTAGAGCCTAGAACCTCCAGCTGAGGTAGACGCAGCACCAAACACCCACACCGTACGGCTGATCGCTGACGGCTGAAAGCTGATAGCTCTGTGTTGGGTTTCGCTTCGCTCTATCCAACCTACGCCAGACCTTAAAACTATCCCCTCGCTAACTTTATTCTTTCTAACTCATCACCCAAAAACAAAAACGCCAGCATATAGCTGGCGTTTTTTAATCTGAGGGTAAGCTTGATATTAAGCTTTTGGACCTGCTGATTTGATTGCTTCTGAAACATCGTATTTAGCGAAGTTTTCAGTGAAGTCAGAAGCTAGTTTGTTTGCGTATTCTGCGTACTTCTCTTTATCTTCCCATGTGTTGATTGGGTTAAGAAGTTGGCTGTCTACACCAGGAACTACAACTGGTACATCTAGGTTAAGTACGTCGATGTGTTGAGTTTCAACATCAGCAAGTTTACCTGATACGATTGCATCAACTACAGCACGTGTTGTTGGGATATCGAAGCGTTGACCAGTACCGTAAGGGCCACCTGTCCAACCTGTGTTAACTAGGTATACTTTAGCGCCGAATTCACGTACACGTTTCATTAGAAGCTCTGCGTAAACGCCAGCAGGACGTGGGAAGAACGGAGCACCGAAGCATGTTGAGAATGTAGACTCGATGTCGCTTGTTGAACCGATTTCAGTTGAACCTACTTTCGCTGTGTAACCACTTAGGAAATGATAAGCAGCAGCTTCTTCAGTTAGTACTGAAACTGGTGGTAATACACCGCTCACGTCACATGTTAAGAATACAACTGCTTTTGGCTCACCAGCACGGTTTTCTACTTTACGTTTTTCAACGTGCTCTAGTGGGTAAGCTGCGCGGCTATTTTGTGTAAGGCTTGTGTCATGGAAATCTGGTACACGATTTTCGTCAAGTACCACGTTTTCTAAGATTGTACCAAAACGGATTGCATTCCAAATAACTGGCTCGTTCTTTTGTGAAAGATCGATACATTTAGCGTAACAACCACCTTCGATATTAAATACGCTACCAGGTGCCCAACCGTGCTCGTCATCACCGATAAGGAAACGAGTAGGGTCTGCAGATAATGTTGTTTTACCTGTACCAGATAAACCGAAGAATAATGCAGTGTCGCCTGCTTCACCTACGTTTGCAGAGCAGTGCATTGGTAATACACCTTTTGCAGGAAGTAGGAAGTTTTGTACAGAGAACATTGATTTCTTCATTTCGCCAGCGTAGCGCATACCAGCTAGTAGTACTTTACGTTGTGCGAAGTTGATGATTACAGTGCCATCACTGTTAGTGCCATCACGCTCTGGGTCACATACAAATGAAGGTACATTCATTACCTGCCATTCTGGGAAGTCAGCAGTATTGTATGTTTGAGGTTCGATAAACATGTTTTTGGCAAAAATATGATGCCATGCAGTTTCTGTTGTTACTACAACTGGTAAATAGTGCTCTGGATCAGCGCCAACTTCTAGGTGAGAGATGAAGTGGTCGTTGCTTTTCACGTGTTCTTCTACACGGGCCCATAACGCATCAAACTTGTCTGCATCGAATGGGCGGTTTACGTTGCCCCATTGGATTTCGTTTTCAGTGCTTGGCTCTTGAACAATAAAACGATCTTTTGGAGAGCGGCCAGTGCGTACACCGGTTTTAGCAACAAAAGCACCATTAGCGGCTAGAGTCCCTTCGCCACGACGAATAGCGTGTTCGACAAGTTCAGCTGCTGTAAGATCAACAAAACTAGTAGCGTTTGCAGTCATGTTTATACCTAAATTGTGAGAGATTGAACGGGATAGCTCTGGGGTTCTTAGTTTTCCCTTTTGCTAAAATAATAGTAACAGAAGGATTAGGGATATTCGAGTGTCTGAAGCGCTTAAAAAGGCATATATTTGCCAAAAAACATGAATAATTTCAATGATACCGGTGTCATAAAATGACGCTTTTTCATGACACCGGTATCATTAGTTTTGACATTTTTTTTAATAAAAAAGCCGCACTAAATGCGGCTTCTAATATAATAATATTTATTCTGGGTGGTTTAGTTAAAAATAGATTTAATATCCTGCTCGTTAAAGATGTAATCTTTTAAGCAATAGTGACAGCTAATTTTTACTTCACCGTTTGCTTGCACATCTGCAAGTAATTCGTCTTGACCTACATTTACTAATGCAGCAATTGTTTTGTCTCTGCTACAGCCACAACGGAAGCTAATAGACTGTGGTTCGAATAACTGAGGATTATCTTCATGGTAAAGTCGTGTCAAAACAGTGTTTGCATCTAAACCTAGTAGCTCTTCATTTTTAATCGTGTTACTGATCGCTTCAAGATGAGTGAAGTCTTCAACTGATTTGTCTTTATTTACAGGTAATACTTGCAAGAATAAGCCTGCAGCCTTGGCTGAGTCTGCTGTTACTTCAGTCGCAAACCAAAGACGTGTTTTTAACTGTTCCGATTGCTCAAAATAGTTTTCAAGGCATTTATCTAAGCTATCGTGCTCTAACGGTACAATACCCTGGTATCGCTCACCTTTAGTTGGCGTAATTGTAATAACCATATAGCCATTACCAATTAAGTCTTTTATTGAGCTACCGGTTACTTCACCTTGTAGACGTGCGATGCCTCGCATGTTTTGTTTATCGTCACCATTAATTACCGCATATTTAACAGGGCCGTCGCCTTGTAGTTGAACGGCAATTTCGCCTTCAAACTTTAAAGTAGCTGTTAATAAGCAGGTAGCAACAAGTAGTTCACCTAATAAGGTTTGCACAGGTGCTGGGTAATTATGGTTTGCGATCATCTCTTGATAAGTGTTTTCAATTTGTACGAGTTCGCCACGTACATCGAGCTGATCAAATATATAACGATGAAGTAAATCTTGTTGCATGAGTTGCATTACCTAACTTGATTTCATTTTTAACAGTTCACGTCTTTGCTTCTTATCTGGTTTACGATCAGGATGTGGAGCAAAGAAGCTGTTGTTCTTTCGGGCGATAGCATTTGCTTCGCGTTTCTCAATACTAGCTTGAGTTTCTTGATACAAGGTCTGTGCAATGGGGGCACCTTGACGTTTTTCAAGGATCTTTTCGATTGTCACGACCTTTTCGTCGACCCCTTGTAGCAGTTTTACCACTGCACCGACTTCGACAATTTTGCTGGGCTTGGTACGCTGTCCATTATAATGCACTTTGCCGCCTTGCACCATGTCTCGTGCGATCGAGCGAGTTTTATAAAAGCGGGCAGCCCATAACCACTTATCAAGGCGTACGTTTAATTCGTCTTGTTTGTCTTGCGACTTGTGAGTGTTACTCTTTGACACAATTGTGCTCTTTTAAAGCTGCTAATATATAGGCAAAATTTACCATGAAACTTAATCACAAATAAACAGTCGTAGTAATTAGTTGCAGCCCACTGTTCGTCGAATTTACCTCGTTTACAAAGTTTAATATACACGCGCTTGTTGAATGAAAAATGAAGAGGTACTATAGGCCAGCTATCAAGCAGTAAATTAAAATAAGAAATAGAGTTTATGGATCAACACTTACAACAAGTTAAACAGTTTTTGAACGGCTTACCTCATGCCAAGTTAAGTGCATTTGTAGTGCTGTTAGTTGTTGTTTATATTGCTTTTTTGTCATCTAAGTTGTTTTGGCTTGTCTTGCCGGAACCGGATACTAGAGCACTGCCATTAACAGGTGTTAACACCATGGCAAAACGGGTTGAGACTGTTAGCTCTCGACAAATAATTGAACAAAATCTATTCGGCAAAGTTGTTGTCGAAGCTAAAAAACCTACCTCAAAACAAAATCAAGTTATTAACAACGCCCCAGAAACTCGCCTAAGTATTAACCTAACCGGTATTGTTGCGGTAAGCCAAGATGACCAAGCAGGTCTTGCAATAATCGAATCTCAAGGCAAGCAAGAAACTTATGTTGTTGATGATGCAATTAAAGGCACTCGTGCCAAGCTTGCTCAAGTATTACCTGACAGGGTGATTTTAGATGTAAGTGGTCGTTTTGAAACCTTAATGCTGGATGGCCTCGACTTCACTAAAAAAGTGTCTATGCCAGTGTTGGCAGAGCGTGAAGAGTCAGAGTTAACGGCAGGCCCTCAGCTTGATGAGAATAATGAAATAAATGCGACGGAAGATGAAGAAGTAAAAGAAGCGCTCATCGAAACGCGTGAAGAAGTATTGGATGATCCCGGTAAACTATTTGATTACATTCGCGTCTCTCAAGCGATGGTTGATGGTGAGTTAGTGGGTTATCGCTTAAGCCCAGGTAAAGATCCTGCTTTATTCAAGCAGATGGGACTAATGAACAATGATTTAGCTATTGCGATTAATGGCTATCAATTAAATGATTTAAAACAGGCAATGTCAGCAATAAACGAATTACGAAATAGTACTGACGCAAGTATCACTATCGAACGCGATGGTGAGCAAATTGATGTGCAATTTAGCCTGCAATAACTAGCTTTGGAGTTTTTATAGAATGGTTCACGCGCTACACCTCTCAAAAATCAAAAAAGGGTTAGCTAAATATACAGCGCTTTTTTTATTAACAGGATTATCGCTTTCAGTATCTGCTGTTGAGTATGCGGCTAACTTTAAAGGCACAGATATTAATGAGTTTATTAATATCGTAGGTAAAAACCTAAATAAAACCGTCATTATTGATCAGAATGTGCGCGGTAAAGTCAATGTGCGCAGCTACGAGCTAATGGACGAAAAGCTTTATTATCAGTTTTTCTTAAACGTACTTGAGGTTTATGGTTATTCAGCTGTTGAAATGGATAACGGTATAATCAAAATTGAAAAAAGCTCTGATGCTAAAAAATCAAATGTACCGCTGATCACAGATGATAACCAAGCAAGTGGCGATATGATGGTGACACGTGTTGTGCGTGTTAAAAACGTAAGCGTTCAAGAGCTTGGCCCGTTAGTTCGTCAATTTAGCGACCAAAAAGATGGCGGCCACGTTGCTAACTTCAATGCAGCAAACGTGATGATGTTGACAGGTCATGCCGCGTCAGTTAACCGTTTAGTTGAAATTATTCGCTCGGTTGACCAAGCTGGTGACAAGCGTGTTGATATCGTACAACTTAAGTTTGCTACCGCAGATGATGTAGTGTCTGTTGTTGAGAATATTTACAAAGATGGTGGCAAAGGGAGCGTTCCTGAGTTTTTAATTCCTAAAGTTGTTGCTGATGGTCGTACTAACAGTGTGATTGTCAGTGGTGAAGCACAAGCACGTACCCGTGCTGTTGAATTGATTAGCCGTTTAGATGGTGAGTTAGAGAACCAAGGTAACACCAAAGTAATCTACCTTAATTACGCCAAAGCAGAAGACCTTGTAAAAGTATTGCAGGGCGTAAGTAAAACATTAGCAGAAGACGCGCAAGGCGGTGCAACTAAAACTCGCTCTCGTAATCAAAACGAAACAAGCATTGAAGCACATCCAGATTCAAACTCACTCGTTATCACTGCGCAGCCTGACACCATGCGCTCGCTTGAGCAAGTTATTGAGCGTCTTGATGTTCGTCGTGCTCAGGTTTTAGTTGAAGCTATTATCGTTGAGGTGTTAGAAGCCGATGGTATCAACTTAGGCCTACAGTGGATTTCAGAGCAAGGCGGAATGATGCAGTTCAACAACGGCACCACAGTACCTGTTGGTTCGCTAGCTGTTGCTGCTGAACAAGCACGTGATAAAACGATTGAAGGCACGGTTGTTGGTACTGAAACAGGCACGGTAACGAACACTTCTGAAACACAAGAAGGTGACTTAACGGCACTTGCTTCATTACTTGGTGGTATCAATGGTCTAGCAATGGGGATTGTTAAAAACGACTGGGGTGCAATTATCCAAGCTGTTTCAACCGATACTAACTCTAATATTCTTGCTACGCCGTCTGTAACGACTATGGATAACGAAGAAGCATCAATGATTGTTGGTCAAGAAGTGCCGATTATCACAGGTTCGCAAACAGGTTCAAATAACGCTAACCCATTTCAAACAGTTGAGCGTCAAGAAGTGGGTGTGAAGCTGAAAGTAACACCACAAATCAATGATGGCTCAGCAGTTCAATTAACGATTGAGCAAGAGGTTTCAAGTGTAAGTGGTGCGACTGCGGTCGATATTTCAGTAAATAAGCGTGCAATTAAAACCACGGTTATGGCTGATGATGGCGGCATGGTTGTACTGGGCGGCTTGATTGATGAAGACGTGCAAGAAAGTGTCTCTAAAGTACCATTATTAGGTGATATCCCAGTACTTGGTCATTTATTCCGCTCAACCAGCACCAGTAAGCGTAAACGTAACCTGATTGTATTTATTCGCCCTACCATTGTACGCGATGGCATCAGCATGAATAAATTGAGCCACTCGAAATATAACTTTATCCGTGGCGAACAACATAAACAAAAAGAAGATGGTATTGATTTAATGCCGTTGACGGATGCACCAATTCTACCTGAATGGAATGATGCCTTGATATTACCGCCAACGTACGAAGAATACCTAAAACAACAAAACGCGAATGAGCGCAACAATGACTAATGCAATAACAGAAATCAATGATGAGCTAGCAGTCGACACGCCAGCAAGTCATGATGAGCTGCTAACAAGCGATGATCTTGTTAGCTTGCCATCCAAGCGTTTGCCATTCTCGTACGCGCGTCGTACTGGTGTACTATTGGGTAAAGATCAGGATAACTGGACTGTGTACTACCGTGGTGAGTTAGATGTTGATGCATTACTTGAAGTGCGCCGTATTGCTGGCCATGGTTTTTCGCTAGAACAATTACCAGATGACAAATTTGAGCTGTTGCTAGAGGCCTCTTATCAGCGTGACAGCTCTGAAACACAGCAAATGATGGAAGATATCGGCAACGAAGTTGATTTATTCTCGCTTGCAGATGAATTACCGCAAACTGAAGATCTCCTTGCTGGTGATGACGATGCGCCAATCATCAAGCTGATTAACGCGATGCTAAGCGAAGCGATTAAAGAAGGTGCTTCAGATATTCATATCGAAACCTTTGAGCAAGAGTTGGTAATTCGCTTTAGGGTTGATGGTGTATTAAAAGAAGTATTAAAGCCGAACCGTAAACTCGCTTCACTGTTAGTGTCGCGTATTAAGGTTATGGCAAAGCTAGATATTGCTGAAAAACGTATTCCGCAAGATGGTCGTATTAGTTTACGTATTGCTGGTCGTGCTGTTGATGTGCGTGTATCGACGATGCCGTCAAGCTTTGGTGAGCGTGTTGTGTTGCGTCTACTTGATAAAAACAACGCGCGCCTGAACCTAGAAGATTTAGGTATGACTGAGCGTAACCGTGAATTGTTTGCTGATTTAATCAGTAAGCCGCACGGTATTATCTTAGTAACCGGTCCAACGGGTTCTGGTAAAAGTACCACCTTGTATGCGGGCATGAGCCAAATCAACTCACGGGATCGTAATATTCTGACCGTTGAAGATCCAATCGAGTACGAGATCCCAGGTATTGGTCAAACTCAGGTAAACACTAAGGTAGATATGACCTTTGCCCGAGGCTTACGTGCCATCCTTCGTCAAGACCCTGACGTAGTAATGGTTGGTGAGATCCGTGACCTTGAAACTGCGCAAATTGGTGTACAAGCGTCATTAACCGGTCACTTGGTTATGTCGACACTGCATACTAACACAGCTGCTGGTGCTATCACACGTATGGAAGACATGGGCGTAGAGCCTTTCTTACTGTCATCGTCGTTACTCGGTGTGTTGTCACAACGCCTAGTGCGTACATTGTGTAATAGCTGTAAAGAAGGTCATATTGCCGATGAGCGCGAGTGTCAGTTATTAGGTGTCAATCCTGCTGAGCCGCCAACAATTTATCGTGCAGTTGGTTGTGAAGAGTGTAACTTTAATGGTTATCGCGGCCGTACAGGTATTCATGAACTGCTGGTTGTTGATGAAACAATTCGCGAAATGATCCACAGCGGTAAAGGCGAGCAAAGTGTTGAAAAGTACATTCGTAAACATAGCCCAAGTATTCGCCAAGATGGCTGTAATCGTGTACTTGCAGGTCGCACTACCTTAGAAGAAGTCTTGCGTGTAACACGTGAGGAAGGTTAATCATGGCTGCATTTGAATACCGTGCCCTTGATGGCAAAGGTAAAGAGAAAAAAGGCATTCTTGAAGCTGATACGGTAAAGCAAATCCGCCAAACTTTGCGCGATCAAGGTTTAATGCCTTTAGAAGTTGTCGCTGCGGCTGAAGGCGAAAAGCAAACCAAAGGGGCGAAGAGCTCTTTATTTGGAAGCTTTTTCAAGCCAAAAATTTCGACTTCTGATTTAGCATTAATCACCCGTCAGCTCGCAACTTTAATCCAGTCAGCATTACCAGTTGAAGGGGCTGTAATGGCAGTGGCTGAGCAGTGTGAAAAGCCGCGTTTAAAGCGCATGCTTATGGCCGTGCGCTCAAAGGTTGTTGAAGGTTATACCTTAGCAGATGGCATGAGTGAGTTTCCGCATGTATTTGATGATTTGTATCGTGCTATGGTGGCAGCCGGTGAAAAATCAGGTCACCTTGATCAGGTTTTAAATCGTTTAGCTGATTACACGGAACAACGTCAGCATATGCGTAGTCAAATTACACAGGCGATGGTGTATCCAACCATTCTTGTGGTATTTGCTATTGCGATTGTGTCTGTGTTGTTAGGTACTGTGGTACCAAAAATCTTAAAGACCTTCGAAAAGTCAAAACAAGTATTACCCTGGACTACTGAATGGGTAATGGCCGCCAGTAATTTTGTACAAAACTACTGGTTTATTAGTTTAGTCATTATAACCGTATTAGCTGTGGCAATTAAGCAAGCGCTTAAACAGCCGCATATTCGTTACTGGTATGACGAAAAAGTGCTGCATTTACCGGGTATCGGTAAGGTTGCACGAGGTGTTAATACGGCGCGTTTTGCACGAACTTTAAGTATTTTATCGTCAAGCTCAGTGCCGCTACTTGAAGGAATGCGTATCTCGGGTGGTGTACTGGTTAACGAAAAAATGAAAAAGTCGGTGCAAGATGCTGCAACACGTGTCAGTGAAGGGGCAAGCCTCCGAGCTTCGCTTCAGCAAACCAAACTTTTCCCACCTATGATGCTACATATGATAGCCAGTGGTGAAAAATCAGGTGAACTTGAGCAAATGCTTGAGCGTGCGGCAAATAACCAAGATCGTGAGTTTGAGAGCATGGTAAACGTGTCTCTGAAACTATTAGAGCCCGCGATGATTGCTTCAATGGCGGTAATTGTATTGTTTATTGTTATGGCAATACTACAGCCGATAATGGCAATGAATAAGGCTGTAGGTCTTTAAATTAGGGAACACTAGAGCTGTTAGCAGCTAACACTGCCGCTCTATAATAAATTTTTGAAGAAAGTTAGAGGTATTTTTGTGAACAAACAGTCAGGTTTCTCATTACTAGAAGTCATGGTAGTACTGGTTATTATCGGTATGATCATGTCAATTGTGGCGCCAAATATCATGGGTCAGCAAGAAGAAGCTGCAATCGATAAAGCACACTTAGATATTCAACAAATTGAAGATGCGTTAAGCCTATACAAGCTTAAAAACAAAGCGTATCCAACCACAGAGCAAGGCTTAGAAGCGCTAGTAAATAAAACAAGCATTGAGCCAATTCCAAGACGTTTTCCTGATGGCGGTTTCCTTGAGAAATTACCAGAAGATCCATGGGGCAACCCTTACCAGCTAATCAGCCCAGGAGAAGTTGGTAAAATTGATATTTTCTCAATGGGTCCTGATGGTGAAGCAGGTACTGATGATGACATCGGTAACTGGGATGAAGAAAAGTAATAATGCCTAAATTCAGCCAACTGAACAAAGCTTATACACATCAAGGCTTACTATTATGGTAAGCCTTGGTCGTTTGCGTTTAGCTGGCCGTGCTAAGTACGCGAAAGGGTTTAGCCTCATCGAAATATTAATGGTGCTCGTGGTGATTGGTTTTGTCACCAAAATGGTTGCCTACAGCTTTGATGGTGGTGCGGAAGAAGAACTCGAAAAGCAAGCGCTCAGATTACATACCACGATTAATTTGGCTTCTGAGTTTGCGATTTTAAATCAGGTTGAGCTGGGTTTTCATCTTGACCAAGATACATTTGAATTTTTAGTGTTTGACGGTGATAAGTGGGTTACTTTTGACCGTGAAAAATTGTTTGCCCCAATTAAGGTTGATGAACGCTTTAAGCTCACTCTTAACCTTGATGATTTAGCCTGGGCACAAGATAACTTACTAGAGCAGTCAAACTGGCGCGAGTTAATGAGCGGTGGTGACGAAGACAGCCTACTTGAGCTGCAAAAGCTCAAAATACCGCAGGTACTTATTTTATCTTCTGGCGAAGTCAGTGCGTTTCAATTGGTTTACGAGCTTAAAGAAGAGCGTGAACCGCAGTATTTTATCGAAGGCGAATTTATGGCCCCGGTAAAGTTTCGTATGGAGCCTGAGTAATGAATAAGTCAGCAGGTTTTACCTTACTTGAAGTGATGGTTGCACTGGCTATTTGTGCAATGGCCGGTATTGCCGCAATGCAGGCAACCGGTGAACATATAAATCATCTTTCGTCGATTGAAGAACAAACGTACGCTTCTTGGGTTGCTGAGAACGTGATGGTTGAGCAACGCGCCAAAGGCGACAAATGGACAGGCAAAAATGGCGTTAAAGGTACTGAAACACTCGCTGGCTTTGAATGGTATTGGCGTCAGGACGTGGTTCCTACTGCTGATAAAACCTTTGTAAAGGTCACCATTAACGTGTTCGCCGATGAAAAGCTTGAATACCCAGTGTATGAGCTTTCTACTTATTTGAATAAAGGTGATAAGTAGTGAAGCAACGCGGTTTTACCTTACTTGAAGTGATTGTCGCCATGGGCATCTTAGCCTTTGTGGTGTTATCGACCCATCAAATACTGGATTCGACAACCAAAGCAAAAGAAGCCTCAGACGAGACGATTGCAGAGTTAAATGGTTTTCAAACCTTATTTCGTTTGATGGACCAAGATTTTAGTCAAATGACTAAGCGTCAGGTGCGAAACGAAGCTGGTGATTTTCAAGAAACGTATGTGTTAGCTGGTCGCTATGTTCTTGATAGCCAATACGATGGCATTGGCTTTGTACGTGATGGTTGGGTTAACCCAATTAATTTACTACCTCGCTCTGAACTGCAAGCTGTTGGTTATCGCGTTATCGATGACAAGCTTGAGCGAGTATATAGGGTGTATGTTGATCAACTAGATAACATGGAGCCGCGTTCACAAGTCATTTTAGAAGACATTGAAGATCTTAAATTTGAATTTTTAGATGATAAAGATGAGTGGCAAGAACAGTGGCAAATTAAAGCACTGCCAAAAGCGGTTGCAGTCACTATTCAAAAAATAGAACAGGAATCCATTCGTCGCGTGTTTTTAGTGCCAGGTGAAGGCAAAGTAACAGCCCAAGCAAATAATGGCAATAATGGAACGGGTGGCAACCCATGATTGCTATTAAACGTTCTAAAGGTGCTGCGCTTGTTATTGTGCTATTTATTGTAGCGCTTGCGGCTATGTTAGCCGTTGAAATGAGCGCTAATTTAATGGTGCAAGTGCAGCGTAGTAGCAATATTCAAAACCATCAACAGGCTAAATGGTATGCCTTTGCTGCAGAAGAGCTGGCAATTAAGGCACTAAAACAAACTAAAAAAGATGATCCTGATAAAACGCATTTAGAGCAAGTCTGGGCACAGCAGGGTGGGGTCCCTTACCCGGTTGATAATGGTACCTTAAGTGGCACAATTACAGACTTACAAGCATGTTTGAATTTAAATGCACTACATGTAAAGCCCGATCAACAAACGGATCCTAATAATAAAACGAACCCAGCGCATAAGGCATTGTTGGCATTATTAGAAAATATTGAAGACTTACCAACAGATGAGTCTGAAGAAGCCATGGCAGATAGCGTGTTTGATTGGTTAGACGCTGATAGTATTACCTATCGATCAGGTGCAGAAGAAGATGAGTATTTATCTCGACAATACCCATACATGACTGCCAATAGTTATTTTGCTTCGACCTCAGAACTTCGTTTAGTAAAAGGCTTTAACCCACTCGTTATGGAGAAACTTTTACCATTTGTGTGTGTTATTCCAGGTAGTGAGTTATTACAAATAAACGTTAATACACTACCTGTAGAAAGTGCCATTATATTAAGCTCGCTTATTGATGGCTTAAGTCTTTCAGGCGCTGAAGCTGTATTATCATCACGTCCTCAAGATGGTTATGATGATTTAGAAGCATTTTTTGAAGAGGTTAATCAACAAGGCGCACAAAATGTGAAAGCCGTTGAAGACCTATTCAGTATCAACAGTGAATATTTTAAACTACAAACGCAGGCTGAATTTGCAGAGCTGCGTTTTTCGATGACCACCTTACTCCATGCCACTAATGGTACAGTAACGATACTGGCGCGAAAATTTGGAGGCGTACAGTGACAGAGATATTGTTGATCCGTACGGGTCAAACATTAAAAGACAGCCTTAACTGGCTAATTTACTCACCAACAGAACAAGAAATAATTGCTAGCGGCGAAATTGCCAATGCAACACAACTTGGTGAGCTAACAGAGAGAGCGCAATCACGGGAAGTGGTTGTACTATTACCAAGTGATCAAGTACAACTAAAAACGGTAGCCTTGCCAACCAAGTGGAGCCGCAAGTTAGAGCAAGCACTTCCTTACATGCTAGAAGAAGAAATAGCCTGTGATGTTGATGACTTGTTCATAGCGATTGCAGAGCCAACACTTATTGATGAAAAGCACGCTATTAACATCGCAATGACCGATCGTGAATGGTTTGAGCAATGGCTGGCTGAGTTCAATGAGCATGGCATCGAAGTATATAAAATACTGCCGGATGCTTTATTGTTACCTAATGTCGATGACAACGCTCAGTTACGCGCTATTGAGCTTAATGGTCAGTGGCTATGTAAACACGGTAATTGGCATATTGCCGCTGTAGAGACAAATTGGCTTGCTGGCTATTTAACAGCATTAGGAAATCCTGATGTTGCACACTTTAGCCCTGCAGCGGGTTTTCCTGATACGGTTAACCTTAGTGCTCAAACGCAGCAATACGATTTACCTTTAGCCTTATTTGCTAAGCAGTTACCTGAGGTTAATTTTAACCTGCGCCAAGGTGTTTATCAGCTTAAGAAAAAATCAGCAATTTGGTGGGGCTATTGGCAAAAAGCAGCTATTGCAGCAGGTGTTGCATTAGTTTGTAGTGTCGGTGTTAAGTCACTTGAGCTCTATAAGTTAAATAACCAGCTTGAAGCCGCAAAAGCTGAAGTGGTTGCTAATTATCAGCGTGCTTTTCCAAATAAAAAAGTACGTCCTCAGCTTATTCGTAGCCAAATTCGCAGCGAACTTGCATTGATAGAAGGTGGCAGTACAGCTGGCTTCTTAGATTTGACTAACGATCTTGTCTCTATTTTTAGTGAAGTAAAAGACTTCACACCAGAAACGCTTCGCTATGATCAAGGTCGTAACGAATTACGTATTCGTGCGCGCGGCAAAGATTTCCAGTCATTTAGTAAAGTAAAAGCAATTTTAGAGCAGCGTGGCTTAACCGTAGATCAAGGCTCGCTGAACAATGATGGTGATTATGTCGTTGGTGAAATTAAGTTACGAGGTGCGGCATGAAAAACCAAATAATCAATTATTGGCGCTCGTTAAAAGAACAAGAGCAGCAACTTGTAATGGTTGCAGGTGGTGTATTTGTTATTTTTGTGCTGGTTATGGGGGTCTTTCGTCCACTTAACGCTGCTATCGAAAAAGCAGAGCAAGACACAATAAAACAGCAAGAGCTGCTAGCGTGGGTTGATGAAAGTATTGTTAAACTTAAAGCGAGTGGTAACGCGCGTAATACGAGCAGCCGTAGCTTAAGCCAAATCGTTAATAGCACTCGCAATCGTTATCAAATTATCATTAGCAAAATGCAGCCAAATGACAATTCACTTCGTTTAACTATAGACTCTGTTGAGTTTAATAACCTTGTTGAATGGTTAGATGAACTGGTTAATTCGCACGGCGTGCTAATCGAGAATTTAGATTTAAGTAAAGATGACAAATCAGGCTTTGTGCGTGTAAGTCGTTTGGTACTAGAGAAGTAAACGATGAAAAGAGTTATTTTATTAATCACAGTGTTTGTGATGTGTTTTTTGGTGTTTACGCTGGTAAAAACACCCGCTGCCGTTGCACTTGATTTAGCTAAGCCACATTTACCAAAGCAATTACAATTAGGTAAAGCCAGTGGCACGCTATGGGACGGTCGCATTATGCAGGTACGTTTTGATGGTGAGCAATTAAATAATGTGCGTTGGCAGTTATCGGGCTGGTCATTGTTCACAGGTAAATTAGTGGGTACGGTACGCTTTGGTGATCCTCGTGATAAAGCGGATATTTCTGGACATGGTGATTTTACATATGGTCTCTTTAACCAAGCCGTCACTGTGAAAAAGACTACTTTACGCTTAACCGTTGAACGTGCCATGGAGCGTTTACAACTCCCTTTACCGATTAGTGCGCAAGGTCGTGTGATTGTAGATTTAGATGAGTACAGCTCTGGAGAGCCATACTGTGAAAGCCTCAGCGGCGAAATCGCGAGCCCGAACATTGATGTGAAAGGAATGAACAACTGGTTTAGTATTGGTCCTCTGAGCGGCCGTTTAAGCTGTAAATCCGGTGATGTAGCAGTACTTGTTGACCCAGAAAACCGTTTAGGGCTTGAAGCTGATGCAGTATTAAAAGCGAATCTAGACTTTAAAGTAGCTGGTTATATTAAACCTGAAGCAAGCTTACCAAAAGAAGTGCATGATGCAGCTAAGTTTCTTGGTCGTCCTGATAACGAAGGCCGTTATCCGCTTAACTTTTAAATTGGATTAATTGAATAGTATGCAATTACCTGAGTTTTCAAAGCAGCAAAGCGAGCTTTTAAGTCAGTTTTTAGCGCAGCATCAAGATGCGCTTAGCTTGGCGCAAACCCAAGGTTATTTATTTGCGGTGATTTGTGCACCTGAGCCGCTTGATGTTCACCAGTGGTTAGAAGAGGTAGCACCAGGCTCTGATGGGCAAATGGACGAGCAAGTGCTGTTTGCATTTATGGCCTTGTATCAGCAGATCAGCGAACAAGTATTCGAAACGGGTTTTACATTACCTGTGAGCCTACAGCTGAGCTCTCAAGGGCAACAATACCTAGATATTCAAGAATGTCAGCATTGGAGCCAAGGTTTTATGCATGGTGCGCAAGGTTACGTTAACAAGCTATTAAGCGCGCCAGAGTTAGCTGATGAGCTTAAAGAGGCGTTAGCTACCGCACTGCAAAGCTTAGCTTTCTTTACGCTTGAAACGAGTGAAATTGCAGCTCTTGCAACTGATAATGGTTTATCTGAAGGGCAACTATGCCAGCAGCAGTATGAAGTGATGAATGAATTCGCAGCTGGCTTTGCTGAGCTAATTGAAGTCGTTGCTGTAAATAGCCAACTATATAATGATGAGGGCTGGAACTAACCCAGCTCTAATAGAATGTCTGTGCAACCTTTGGCACAGCGGACAACGCCTTTACCTGGCTGATCAGTTTTCAAATCTAAGGTAAGGGCGCCTTTGCATACATCGCAGTACAAGGTTTGCCCTTTGCCCAGCTTTTTTAGCATATTGCGTTGCTTGGCAAACGAGTCGCTGGTTTTTTTGTTTAAAGCTGAAAAGTCCATTACTTGTTTAGCCTTTCTTCAAGCGCATTCGAGACAATACTGCATACGCGGTTTAAGCGTTCGCCATAAAAATACAAGTTAATATCTTTTTCACGACAGTAGTGTAAGTGAAAAACTTGCAATTTATCATCTGAAGTAAATGTCTCTTCAATATATTCGTGTTCTGAATTAGATAAATTCAGTTGTGACTTAATATTAGTTTTCGCCATATTTGCCGCAGGGCTTCGGTTTATTTTACTAGCATCAGAAAGTAATGACACACCGTCTCCTAGTAACCTTTCTCTTGGCTCTTTGATCAAAGGATGATCAATCGTGAAAAGTGCTAAAATAATAAGCACTAAAATAAGAAATTTTTTCATAGCACAATAATCTTTGATCTAAATAAATATGGTTTAAGTGTAAGTTTAATAAAATGGTTGTTTTAAAAGCAAGCAGATAAGATTAAATAATTAAAACGTCGTATTTTCGATCAATCCCTGAAATTTTCTATAGATTGAGTATAATGCTCTATAGATTTAAAGTTTCAGAAATCTTTGAACGTAATGAGATGTATTCTGATTTGCTTATTGGCACAGAGAATCTCTTACTGCAAACATATGTTTGAGTATTATTTCCTAGTGGCGTTGAGGAATTTTAATGGATAAACAGATTAAGGTTAAAAATATCCCAACGGAAGTAAAAATCCAGAAACCGGAAAACGCTTCCCTCGATGATAGATTTAATCCACGTAACCGTATTTATGTTCGAGCTGTAACGGGTTTACACCAACTGTTGAGACAACGGATTGGTTTTATCGGCATGCTTGCATTTATGCTACTACCTTGGATTAACTTCCACGGCCAACAAGCTGTACTGTTCGATTTAGTAGGGCAAAAGTTTAATATTTTTGGCTTAACTCTCTGGCCACAAGATCTGACTATCCTTGCTTTCATTTTAATGTTAGCGGCGTTTGCGTTGTTCTTGGTGACGACCTTTTATGGCCGGGTCTGGTGTGGTTATACTTGCCCGCAAACGGTTTGGACCTTTATTTTTATTTGGTTTGAAGAAAAATTCGAAGGTAGCGCAAATCAGCGTAAGAAACTTGATCAACGCCCTATGGACTTTGATAAGTTTTGGCGCAAAAGTGCTAAACACGGCAGCTGGTGGTTATTCTCGCTTTATACCGCATTTACCTTTGTCGGTTACTTTACGCCAATCCGTCAGCTATTACCCGATCTGTTTACCCTCGATGCAACCGCGTATTCTTATATTTGCTTAGCCGTATTTGCAGTGTGTACTTATGGTAATGCCGGTTGGATGCGCGAGATTATGTGCTTACACATTTGCCCTTATTCTCGCTTTCAATCAGCGATGTTTGATAAAGATACCTTTACCGTGAGCTATGACGAAGCGCGTGGTGAAAGCCGTGGTCCTCGTTCACGTAAGCAAGATCCAAAAGAGCTCGGTTTAGGTGATTGTATCGACTGTAACTTATGTGTGCAGGTGTGCCCAACGGGGATCGATATTCGTAACGGCTTACAATATGAGTGCATTAACTGTGGTGCATGTATCGATGCGTGTGATGGGGTGATGGATAAAATGAATTACCCTCGCGGGCTCATTTCCTACACCACAGAACGTAACTTAGAGACGCCAGACAATAAAACACAT
Organism: Pseudoalteromonas shioyasakiensis; assembly: GCF_019134595.1. Lineage (NCBI taxonomy): Bacteria > Pseudomonadati > Pseudomonadota > Gammaproteobacteria > Alteromonadales > Pseudoalteromonadaceae > Pseudoalteromonas > Pseudoalteromonas shioyasakiensis. The sequence goes on from NZ_CP077770.1 coordinate 349,387, forward strand.
GCATTGCGTCCTAAGTTAATTGGCTATTTAGTTATCTTAGTTGTGCTAACAGGAGCGCTGGTAGCAAATATTGCGATGCGTAAACCAATGGAACTCGATATTATTCGTGACCGTAACCAGCTCTACCGAGTTGACTTTAATGGTTTAGTCGAAAACACCTATACACTAAAAGTTATTAATAAAGCACAGCATGAGCAGACCTTTAACATTCGTGTTGAAGGACTCGATAACTTTGAATACATCGGCAAACAAACATTCACAGTACCTTCTGGTGAATCTTATAATGTGCCACTGTCATTAGTTGTTGATCCATACGATTTGAAAAAGCCCATGACGAAGTTTGAGTTCGTACTTTCTGTCGATGGTGAGCCAGATATGCAGATTTCGCAGCCGAGTAACTTCTTTAAGGCGCGATAATTAAGTACACTGAGCGAATGAATAAAAAGCGGGATTTTCCCGCTTTTTTTATATGATGAGGCATTATGAGTAAATTTAGTTTTGTAGACCTTACACCCGATTCAATTTTAGATGCGGTTGAAAGTATCGGTGTTTATGCTGAATCAGGTCTGCTGGCCTTAAATAGCTACGAGAACCGTGTTTATCAATTTAAAGCAGAAGATGGCCATCGGTATGTCGTTAAGTTCTACCGACCTGAGCGTTGGAGTAAAGAGCAAATTTTAGAAGAGCATGCATTTGCCTTTGAGTTGGCCGATGCAGAGGTGCCTGTTGTTGCGCCTGTTATTATCGAAGGGCAAAGCTTATTTGAGCATAATGGTTATTTGTTTACGTTATTCCCAAGTGTGGGTGGTCGTATTTTTGAAGTTGATAATTTAGATCAACTCGATGTACTTGGCCGCTTAATTGGGCGAATGCACCAAGTAGCTAAGGCAAAGCCATTTGAACATAGGCCTGTGATCAGCTGCGAAGAATATCTTCAGACAGCCAAAGTTCAGTTACAAGCAAGTAACTTGATGCCAATGGCATTAGAGAACGCCTTTTATACTATTTTAGATTTGGTGATTAAAGAAACCACTGCGCAGTATAAAAATGTTGAAACCATCCGCCTGCACGGCGATTGCCATGCCGGTAATATATTGTGGTCTGGTGATGCGTTAATGTTTGTTGATTTAGACGACAGCCGACAAGGGCCTGCAATTCAAGATCTTTGGATGATGCTCAGTGGCGATCGCAACAACCAACTGTTACAGTTAGACACCTTAGTGGCTGCTTATGAAGAATTTTGCGACTTTGATCACAGCCAGTTAAAGTTAATTGAACCACTCAGAGCGATGCGAATGGTGCATTATATGGGGTGGTTGGCAAAAAGGTGGGATGATCCTGCGTTCCCACGGAACTTTTCATGGTTTGCTGAAGACAAATACTGGGAGCAGCAAATACTAGCGCTAAAAGAACAGCTTGCAGCGCTACAGGAAGCACCATTAAAATTATTACCATAAATTTTTAAAGTTAAGAAAGACGAGAGAACAATGTTTAAAAAATTAAAGTTAAGTCTACTCATTTTATGTTTACCTTTTGCGGCCCTTGCTGCTGATTTTGAAGCTGGTAATCAATACGAAGTATTAAAAGTTGAGAAAAGTGCAACGCCTCAAGTAACCGAGTTCTTTTCGTTTTATTGTCCACACTGCTTTCAGTTTGAACCGGTCGCAAAAGCATTAACGGCAAGTCTTCCTAAAGGGACTGAGTTTGTAAAAAGCCATGTTAACTTTTTAGGTGGTGTATCTAAGCAAACTCAAAGTAACTTAAGTTATGCTTACTTAATTGCTAAGCAACATGGCAAAGGTGAGCAAGTTGCTGATCAAATTTTTAATAGCATCCATAGACAACGCGCTTTACTAAAAGATATGAAAGACGTGAAAGCATTACTTGCGACTAATGGTATCAGTAACGATGTGTTTGATGCTGAAATTGCAAGCATGCCAGTGATTAGTGCTGAAAAAGCGATGCAAGATAAGCAGCAAAAATATACAGAGATGGGTGCCCTTACTGGTGTACCAACTTTTATCGTCAATGATAAATATAAAATCAATTTAAACACCATCAAGAGCCAGCAGATGCTTGATGAGTTAGTCGAATTTTTATTAAAACAATAATTTTGGAGTAAGAAGTAATGATCAAGTTAGTAAAAGCTGTATTAATGGCTGCCACGCTAGGTTTAGCGGCAAATGCCTCAGCAGCGCAATATGAAGAAGGTAAGCATTATGAAACGATTGATGCGCGCGCTTCTAAAAAGCCAGAAGTAAAAGAGTTCTTCTCATTCTATTGCCCGCACTGTAATACATTTGAGCCTATCGTTGCTGATCTTAAAACGATGCTTAAAGAGGGTGTTACGTTTAAAAAGAGCCACGTAAATTTTGTTGGCCCTCGCGACCCAGAAATCCAAACTGTTTTAGCACAGGGTTATGCAACTGCAACGGTATTACCAAATAGCGATAAGTTAGTTGCAGCAGTGTTTGATCACATTCACACCAAGCGTGCACGTATTAACGAACTTGCAGATATGAAAGACATCTTTGTTTCACAAGGTGTGTCGGCTGAAGATTTTGATAAGTACTACAACAGCTTCTCTGTACGTACTATGGCATCTAAGATGAAACGCGATCAAGAATATTACCAACAAAAAGGTGCTTTAAAAGGCGTTCCAACTTTTATTGTTAATGGTAAATACCGTGTAATCTTAGGTGCGGATTCAGGTATTAGCGATGCGAAGAGCATGGCAGACTTAATTAACTACCTAGCTGATAAATAAGCTTAGTTAGTTGAATTTAATAGAAAGCTCCGTTCGCGGAGCTTTTTTGTTGGTAAAGCAAATGCAAAAACTATTAGTTTCAAGCTGTTTGTTAGGAAATCCTGTTCGTTATGACGGGCAATCGCAAAATTTAATCCATCCTGGTTTAGAAACTCTTAAACAGCAAGGAAGGCTCGTTGCATTCTGCCCTGAAGTAGCTGGTGGCTTACCTACACCAAGGCCGCCTGCAGAAATCAAAGCGGGTAGAGTACTTACCAAAGATGCACAAGATGTCACAGTACAGTTTGCTTATGGCGCAGAACAAGCACTTAAGCTTTGCAAAAAGCAGGGCATTCGCTATGCGCTGTTAAAAGAATCAAGCCCGTCATGTGGTCGCAATACTATTTACGATGGTAGTCATTCAGGAAAGAAAATTTCAGGGATGGGATTAACTGCAAAGCTGTTAACCGAAAATAATATAGCAGTATACAGCGAGCAGCAGTTGCCAGCGCTATTTGCTGCGCTGGCAGATTGATTTTATTTACGTTGTAAAAACACACCTGATTCGATGTGGTGGGTGTAAGGGAATTGGTCAAAAATCGCAAAACGTTTTACTTCATGGGTTTTGCATAAGTGATCAAGGTCACGTTCTAAGGTATCTGGGTTACACGAGATATAAATAATATTGTCGTAGTTCGCAACGAGGTCACAAGTTAGCGTGTCCATGCCAGCACGTGGTGGATCCACTAAAATTGTTTGGCAGTTATAGCTTTTCAGGTCTATGCCATCTAAACGAGAGAAAGTACGTTCGCCTTTCATTGCTTGGGTGAACTCTTCACTCGACATACGAATGATATCTAAGTTTTCAACCTTGTTCTGTGCGATATTGTATTGCGCCGAGTAAACCGATGATTTTGAAATCTCAGTGGCTAATACACGGTCGAATGAACCTGCAAGAGCAATCGAGAAGTTACCATTACCGCAATATAACTCTAGTAAGTCATTATTGAGTGGTTGGCAAAGGGCTTGTGCCCACTCTAGCATCTTGATGTTTACTTTCGCATTTGGTTGCGTAAAGCTATTTTCGACTTGCTGATAGATAAGCTCTTTACCGTTTACGTTTAAACGCTCGATAACGTAATCATTACCAATCACTTCTTTTTGCTTACGAGCACGGCCAATAAAATCAATCTTAAACTGTGTGCTCAGTTTTGCTTTAAGTTCTTTAATGGCTTGGAGCCACTGTTCATCTAGTTGTTTGTGATACAACAAGCTAACAAGGATCTCGCCACTTAAGCTTGAAAGGTAATCGATTTGAAACAGCTTACGGCGCAGAACTTCATTGTCTTTTAAGTTTTCGATCATAGCTTGCATCACTTCACCCACTAAAGGTGCTGCAGGGTCAAACTCATCAACGCGGATCTTTTCTTTAGTTTGTTGATCAAACATGATGTGAAACAGGTCTTCACCTTCATGCCAAACACGAAACTCTGCACGTTGGCGGTAATGAATAGGATCAGAGCCGAACACTTCTAATTTTTCGACCCCAAAACGTCGAAACTGTGAGGTGATGCGCTGCTCTTTCTCACTCAATTGTGCATCGTATTGAGTTGTATCAATTTTTATAACCGCCATGGCTGATTACCTTTTATCTCTTAGCTTTATAACGGCGCTATTGTAGGGAGCGCTGAGGATTTGTCTAGTTTTGTTATTTATTTTAGTGTCGTTTTTTTATACAAAAAACTTAAGTTCTGTGGTTTTTGGCCGATAATGAGTTAACCATAACATGGAGTCGGATCATGAAAATTGGCAACCTAGGCTATATGCCTAATACAAATGTGAATAAATACAATGGTAAACAGGCGCTGCAGCAGCCTACCATTCAAAATCGTCAAGATAGTTATCAGCAACGCGGCAGAGAGCTCGCTGCTAAAGTTCTTGATGATAAACTTGCTGAGGCACTAGGTTTACCTAAAGCCGAAGAGAAAAAAGATAAACCGTTGTTCGACTTTGAAGAGATCGTGAAAAACGTACTCGACTTTGTTGGCGGTGCACTTCGTAAAGCAAAAGCTGATGGTGCAGATGATGAAAAACTCAAAGGCATGCTAGGTGATGCACGCAAAGGTGTGCAAATTGGCATCGACGATGCGTATGATGAGCTTAAAGAGTCAGGTATTCTTAACGATGACATCGAAGAGGGTATCGAAAAGTCTAAAGAAGGTATCTTTAAAGGTATTGATGAATTAGAAGAAGACTTGTTCAATCCTAAACCTAATGCGGTTTCAGTAAGCCAAGCTCAATACATCAGCTTAAGCAATAACGCAGAGTACACTTTCACCACCGCTGAAGGTGATGAAGTCAGTATTAGCTTTGCTGATGCATACGAAAGTAAGTCTGCAAGCAGCTATAGCAAAAATGGCGACAACGAAGCCTTTGTCAGTGAGTCTTCGCAATCACGTGACTTATCATTCTCTATGTCAGTCAATGGTGATTTAAATGAGCAAGAGCAACAAGCTATCAATGAATTGATGGAAGACTTACAAAGCGTTAGCGAAACATTTTTCTCTGGTTCATTAGAAGATGCCTTTGAACAAGCTAAAGAGCTGAACTTAGGTAACGAGCAACTAGTCGGCTTTACGATGGATCTGAAACAAACCAAAACAGTAGCAGCTATCAAAGGGTATGAAGAATATAAACCAGCTCCTGAAAAAGAAGTTGCTGAGAAAATAGCGCCATTTAATGACGACTTGAAACAGGCGTTTAATAAAGCGGGTGATATTGGTTTGCAAAATGAACTGGCTGGCATCTTACAATGGTTAAACCAAGATAAAGAAGAAGTCAGTAAGCTGGTGGATTATACCAAAGCAATGTTCGAACAAATGAATAAGCTACGCTCGGCAACAGAAGAAGAGGCTTAGTCCTTTCTTTCTTTTTATAAAGCTGCATGGCAAACTGCTGACCTTTGATGATCCGAGGTAAGTAGTTTGTCAGTTCATATAATGGTGTTTGATTCTGGTATAGGTGGAACAACCGTACTTGAACAGATCCAAGCATTGATCCCAGATGCTGATTATAGTTATTTTATGGACAATGCTTTATTGCCTTATGGCGCCCAAAGTCAGCAAACGATCATAGCCCGCCTTTTTGCGCTACTACAGTTTATCGAAACAGCAAACTTACACGTTGATATTCTAGTTATTGCGTGTAATACCGCCTCTACCTCTGCCTTAGAAACTATTCGTCAGCACACAAATATAGAAGTTGTCGGGGTAGTACCTGCAATAAAGCCTGCTTGCGCTATAAGTAACAGCAAACATATTGGTTTACTGGCAACACCGTCGACGACTAAGAGTTACTACACTGCAAACTTAATTAGTACTCATAGCCAAGGTACTCAAGTCAGCTTATATGGCTCAACGGCGCTGGTGGAAATTGCAGAAACACTATTTCATACGCAGAGACTCAATAAAGCAAAGCTTGAGAAAGTATTGAGTGATTTAGCGATAGCAGAAGATATAGATGTATTGGTACTTGGCTGTACTCACTTCCCATTACTAGCCAGCGCGATTAGCGACTACTATAAACAACAGATCTTCCTTATTGATTCAGGCAAAGCGATTGCTAAACGCATTGAAAGTTTAATTGCTCTACGAGGCTTTAGTTTTACTACAGATAAAAAAAAGCCGCTGCACTATTATGCAACGGCTCCTATTGGTCATTCGCAATTAAGCGTCGAGCTTATTACGCTGACTGATCAGATCCCTCACGAAAGCTGTTAGCCTCGTTCTCTTGTTTTTGTTTTGCTTCACGCACTTTTAAAGTACGTTGTTGGAATTCGCTATCATTTAATTGATTGATTGCTTTATCTGCATCAGCTTCAGCCATTTCAACAAAACCAAAGCCACGACGTTTACCTGTATTTTTATCTTTTAATAAACGTACATTGAAAACTTTGCCTTGTTCTTCGAATAAAGCACGAACAACACCTTCATTAGCACGATAAGGTAGGTTGCCAACATAAAGTGTTTTTGTTTTTACTTCGGCCTCCTCACTTGACGCTGATGAAAGTGCTGCAATAACTAAAGCACCAATTAATAAGCCTGCACCAAATAGCAATGCTGGGTCTAAAGCTAAGCTTGCAAGTGCGAACTTAACAACCACAAAACCTAAAACAGCAAGAATAACGGAGAAAAGAAAAGATTTTTGATCGGGTAATTTCATTTTGATCTACCAATAAACAAGAAATAAACATTAATTTAACATAGTGAACTTGCTATCTTAACGAGTTAAATGAACATAGCAATGAAATTTGCATTAAATTATGAATATTGGCTTAAAAAACAGCCATAATAGCGACCGTTTTTGCTGTTTTCGGTAAATTTAGTTCGCTTTTTGAGCGAACAGTAAAAAGATCGAAAAAAAGTGTTGATCTGTTTTTGGATCTCCCTATAATGCGACCCCACTGACACGGCGGGCAGCAACGAAAGACGCTGAACAACGTAGCAGAGAGTTAAGTGAAACTTCGGTTTCAAATAATCGAAAGAAAGTTTGAAATTAAGTATTGACTCGAAAAATTAAGGATGTATTATACGCATCCCTAGCGACAACGTCGCAACGTTCTTTAACAATATAAAGCAATCATCTGTGTGGGCACTCGTACAGGTTGAGTTCTAACAGCAGATTCTAGTTCGCTAGATGACGCAAACAAATTTAGAGTCTCAATTGAACTGAGTGACCAACGGAAACAAGTTTACTTGTTTCAGCACAGTCAATTCGATATCGAAAGATATCAAAATTCAGAATTCATTGAGCATGTCCTTCGGGACAGAAAAAACTTTTAATTGAAGAGTTTGATCATGGCTCAGATTGAACGCTGGCGGCAGGCCTAACACATGCAAGTCGAGCGGAAACGAAGAGGTGCTTGCACCTCTGGCGTCGAGCGGCGGACGGGTGAGTAATGCTTGGGAATATGCCTTATGGTGGGGGACAACAGTTGGAAACGACTGCTAATACCGCATGATGTCTACGGACCAAAGTGGGGGACCTTCGGGCCTCACGCCATAAGATTAGCCCAAGTGGGATTAGCTAGTTGGTGAGGTAATGGCTCACCAAGGCGACGATCCCTAGCTGGTTTGAGAGGATGATCAGCCACACTGGGACTGAGACACGGCCCAGACTCCTACGGGAGGCAGCAGTGGGGAATATTGCACAATGGGCGCAAGCCTGATGCAGCCATGCCGCGTGTGTGAAGAAGGCCTTCGGGTTGTAAAGCACTTTCAGTAAGGAGGAAAGGTTAAGTGTTAATAGCACTTAGCTGTGACGTTACTTACAGAAGAAGCACCGGCTAACTCCGTGCCAGCAGCCGCGGTAATACGGAGGGTGCGAGCGTTAATCGGAATTACTGGGCGTAAAGCGTACGCAGGCGGTTTGTTAAGCGAGATGTGAAAGCCCCGGGCTCAACCTGGGAACTGCATTTCGAACTGGCAAACTAGAGTGTGATAGAGGGTGGTAGAATTTCAGGTGTAGCGGTGAAATGCGTAGAGATCTGAAGGAATACCGATGGCGAAGGCAGCCACCTGGGTCAACACTGACGCTCATGTACGAAAGCGTGGGGAGCAAACAGGATTAGATACCCTGGTAGTCCACGCCGTAAACGATGTCTACTAGAAGCTCGGCTCTTCGGAGTTGTTTTTCAAAGCTAACGCATTAAGTAGACCGCCTGGGGAGTACGGCCGCAAGGTTAAAACTCAAATGAATTGACGGGGGCCCGCACAAGCGGTGGAGCATGTGGTTTAATTCGATGCAACGCGAAGAACCTTACCTACACTTGACATACAGAGAACTTACCAGAGATGGTTTGGTGCCTTCGGGAACTCTGATACAGGTGCTGCATGGCTGTCGTCAGCTCGTGTTGTGAGATGTTGGGTTAAGTCCCGCAACGAGCGCAACCCCTATCCTTAGTTGCCAGCGATTCGGTCGGGAACTCTAAGGAGACTGCCGGTGATAAACCGGAGGAAGGTGGGGACGACGTCAAGTCATCATGGCCCTTACGTGTAGGGCTACACACGTGCTACAATGGCGCATACAGAGTGCTGCGAACCTGCGAGGGTAAGCGAATCACTTAAAGTGCGTCGTAGTCCGGATTGGAGTCTGCAACTCGACTCCATGAAGTCGGAATCGCTAGTAATCGCATATCAGAATGATGCGGTGAATACGTTCCCGGGCCTTGTACACACCGCCCGTCACACCATGGGAGTGGGTTGCTCCAGAAGTGGATAGTCTAACCTTCGGGAGGACGTTCACCACGGAGTGATTCATGACTGGGGTGAAGTCGTAACAAGGTAGCCCTAGGGGAACCTGGGGCTGGATCACCTCCTTATACGATTTAGAACTTATTTGTTCGTAGTGTCCACACAGATGATTGTTAATTGTAAAGAGAACAACACTTATTGTTTGGGTCTGTAGCTCAGTTGGTTAGAGCGCACCCCTGATAAGGGTGAGGTCGGTAGTTCAAATCTACTCAGACCCACCACTTTGCTCCCATACTTCGTTATGGCACGCCTCGTTTAGTGGACTAAACGTCGTTGTACCATGCATTGTCTGGAAACAAAGTCGGTTACAAACAATAAGTACCAGCATATGTGGGGCTATAGCTCAGCTGGGAGAGCGCCTGCCTTGCACGCAGGAGGTCAGCAGTTCGATCCTGCTTAGCTCCACCACTTTTACTCCTTAAAAATAAACATTCTTAATCAGGTAATAAACTGCTTGAGAATAGAGTGTGTTTAATTTTGAGAAGTTTATTCTCTTGCTCTTTAAAAATTTGGAAAGCTGATATTAAAATTCTTATAGATAACATTGTTATTTATAAAGAGTTTTCAAAAGTAAAAATATGCCATTAATCGAAAGATTAATTGGTATCTACTTTAGTATTCTCATCATTATTTGATGAATTAACTTCTGGCGAAGTTAACAGCTGTCACTAACAAAGACCCGTTTGGGTTGTATGGTTAAGTGACTAAGCGTACACGGTGGATGCCTTGGCAGTTGGAGGCGATGAAGGACGTATTAACTTGCGATAAGCCTAGTCAAGCTAGTAAAAAGCGCTTGAGACTAGGATTTCCGAATGGGGAAACCCACCTGCTTGCAGGTATCTTGCACTGAATACATAGGTGTAAGAGGCGAACGCGGAGAACTGAAACATCTAAGTACCCGTAGGAACAGAAATCAACCGAGATTCCGGAAGTAGCGGCGAGCGAAACCGGACCAGCCCTTAAGCTTATTATGTGTTAGTGAAACATTCTGGAAAGTTTGACGATACAGGGTGATAGTCCCGTACACGAAAATGCATCTTAAGTGAAATCGAGTAGGTCGGAGCACGTGAAACTTTGACTGAATATAGGTGGACCATCATCTAAGGCTAAATACTCCCAACTGACCGATAGTGAACCAGTACCGTGAGGGAAAGGCGAAAAGAACCCCTGTGAGGGGAGTGAAATAGAACCTGAAACCGTGTACGTACAAGCAGTAGGAGCCCCTCGAGGGTGACTGCGTACCTTTTGTATAATGGGTCAGCGACTTATATTTTGTAGCGAGGTTAACCGATTAGGGTAGCCGTAGGGAAACCGAGTCTTAACTGGGCGTATAGTTGCAAGGTATAGACCCGAAACCCGGTGATCTAGCCATGGGCAGGTTGAAGGTTGAGTAACATCAACTGGAGGACCGAACCCACTAACGTTGAAAAGTTAGGGGATGACCTGTGGCTAGGAGTGAAAGGCTAATCAAACCGGGAGATAGCTGGTTCTCCCCGAAATCTATTTAGGTAGAGCCTCGGACGAATACTTACGGGGGTAGAGCACTGTTAAGGCTAGGGGGTCATCCCGACTTACCAACCCTTTGCAAACTCCGAATACCGTAAAGTACTATCCGGGAGACACACGGCGGGTGCTAACGTCCGTCGTGAAGAGGGAAACAACCCAGACCGCCAGCTAAGGTCCCAAAGTCATAGTTAAGTGGGAAACGATGTGGAAAGGCCCAGACAGCCAGGAGGTTGGCTTAGAAGCAGCCATCCTTTAAAGAAAGCGTAATAGCTCACTGGTCGAGTCGGTCTGCGCGGAAGATGTAACGGGGCTAAACTATGCACCGAAGCTGCGGATTCAAACTTTGTTTGAGTGGTAGGGGAGCGTTCTGTAAGCCGTTGAAGGTGTACCGGGAGGTATGCTGGAGGTATCAGAAGTGCGAATGCTGACATGAGTAACGATAATGCGGGTGAAAAACCCGCACGCCGGAAGACCAAGGGTTCCTATCCCATGTTAATCAGGGTAGGGTAAGTCGACCCCTAAGGCGAGGCCGAAAGGCGTAGTCGATGGGAAACGGGTTAATATTCCCGTACTTGGTATAATTGCGATGGGGGGACGGAGCAGGCTAAACAAGCATGGCGTTGGTTGTCCATGTGAAAGTGAGTAGGTTGAGAGTTTAGGAAAATCCGGACTCTTAAGACTGAGACACGAGACGAGCACCTAAGGGTGTGAAGTTGTTGATGCCATACTTCCAGGAAAAGCCTCTAAGCTTCAGATTATACCGAATCGTACCCCAAACCGACACAGGTGGTCAGGTAGAGAATACTAAGGCGCTTGAGAGAACTCGGGTGAAGGAACTAGGCAAAATCGTACCGTAACTTCGGGAGAAGGTACGCTCCTATCTGTGATGAGACTTGCTCTCTAAGCGGACGGGAGCCGCAGTGACCAGGTGGCTGGGACTGTTTATTAAAAACACAGCACTGTGCAAAATCGCAAGATGACGTATACGGTGTGACACCTGCCCGGTGCCGGAAGGTTAATTGATGGGGTTAGTTTTCGGACGAAGCTCTTGATCGAAGCCCCGGTAAACGGCGGCCGTAACTATAACGGTCCTAAGGTAGCGAAATTCCTTGTCGGGTAAGTTCCGACCTGCACGAATGGTGTAACCATGGCCACGCTGTCTCCACCCGAGACTCAGTGAAATTGAAATCGCAGTGAAGATGCTGTGTACCCGCGGCTAGACGGAAAGACCCCGTGAACCTTTACTACAGCTTGGCACTGAACATTGAACCTACATGTGTAGGATAGGTGGGAGGCTTTGAAGCAGAAACGCTAGTTTTTGTGGAGCCGTCCTTGAAATACCACCCTTGTAGTTTTGATGTTCTAACGTTGGCCCCTAATCGGGGTTACGGACAGTGCCTGGTGGGTAGTTTGACTGGGGCGGTCTCCTCCCAAAGAGTAACGGAGGAGCACGAAGGTTGGCTAAGTACGGTCGGACATCGTACGGTTAGTGTAATGGTAGAAGCCAGCTTAACTGCGAGACAGACACGTCGAGCAGGTACGAAAGTAGGTCATAGTGATCCGGTGGTTCTGAATGGAAGGGCCATCGCTCAACGGATAAAAGGTACTCCGGGGATAACAGGCTGATACCGCCCAAGAGTTCATATCGACGGCGGTGTTTGGCACCTCGATGTCGGCTCATCACATCCTGGGGCTGAAGTCGGTCCCAAGGGTATGGCTGTTCGCCATTTAAAGTGGTACGCGAGCTGGGTTTAGAACGTCGTGAGACAGTTCGGTCCCTATCTGCCGTGGGCGTTTGAGAATTGAGAGGGGTTGCTCCTAGTACGAGAGGACCGGAGTGAACGAACCGCTGGTGTTCGGGTTGTCATGCCAATGGCATTGCCCGGTAGCTACGTTCGGAACTGATAAGCGCTGAAAGCATCTAAGCGCGAAGCAGGCCTCGAGATGAGTTCTCACTAGACTTTTAAAGTCTCTGAAGGGCCGTTGAAGACTACAACGTTGATAGGCAGGATGTGGAAGTGGTGCGAGCCATTAAGCTAACCTGTACTAATTACCCGTGAGGCTTAACCATACAACGCCAAACGCGTTTTATGACAGCGTAACAGACAGAAGTTAAGTTACTAAAGTAGACATTTACTTGATATCAGAATTCCAGATTTTAGTTAATTGCCAAGGCGATTAACGAACCAAATTTGCTTGGTGACAATAGCGTTTTGGACCCACCTGACCCCATGCCGAACTCAGTAGTGAAACGAAACAGCGCCGATGATAGTGTGGCATTTGCCATGTGAAAGTAGGTCATCGCCAGGCTCCAAATAAGAGAAAGCCCGATTCGAAAGAGTCGGGCTTTTTTGCGTCTGGAGCTGTTAGCTTTCAGCCGTCAGACGTTAGCTGAACTGTGGGGTTGTTTAGTACAGTAGTCACCCTCAGCAACAAAACCCGTAGGAGGCACTTCAGTGCCGAATCAGACCATAACAAAAACATTCATGGCTAAAGCCATTCCTACGTGATGAGAAGGTTAGACATTAGATATTAGATGTCAGTTTAGCGGTGGGATTGTTTAGTACAGAGAGTCCCTCAGCAACACCCCCGTAGGAGGCACTTCAGTGTCGAATCTAGACCATAACAAAAACACATTCATGGCTAAAGCCATTCCTACGTAATGCGTATCCAGAAGTCAGATATTAGATGTCAGTTTAGCGGTGGGATTGTTTAGTACAGAGAGTCCCTCAGCAAGAATCCCCGTAGGAGGCACTTCAGTGTCGAATCTAGACCATAACAAAAACATTCATGGCTAAAGCCATTCCTACGTGATGAGAAGGTTAGACATTAGATATTAGATGTCAGTTGATCTACAGAGAATGTAGTACAGAGTCACCCACAGCAACAAAACCCCGTAGGAGGCACTTCAGTGCCGAATCTAGACCATAACAAACACATTCATGGCTAAGGCCATTCCTACAAGTACACTTTGCCTAGAACCTAGTGCCTCCGGCAAAGGAAGACGCAGCACCAAACACCTTTACCGTGCGGCTGAACGCTGATCGCTGACGGCTGAAAGCTGATAGCTCTGTGTTGGGTTTCGCTACGCTCTACCCAACCTACGTCAGACCTTAAAACTTTCCCCTTTCTAATTTTACTCTCGCATCTCGGAAACAAAAAAGCCCAGCCGGTTTCCCGGCTGGGCTTCTATATCTAGCAATGATGAGATTACTTAATCATGCTGTAGATAAGCGCAAATACGGCTAGAGAGCCAACTGTTAATACAAACAGTGTGCTTAAGCGGTTTCTGTATTTGTGTAAGCTAGGTACTTTATATACGGCAATCATCGGCATAATGAAAAGGATCATGGCAATGATAGGGCCTGATAGCTGATCCATCATGTCTAAAATACTTGGGTTGATCACTGAGCAAAACCAAATAGCGAAGAACATGATAACAGTGCCAATCTTATCAACGAGCTTAGGGTTCATATGTGCTTGCTTACTGACAAGACCATTGAAGCTTTCACGGGCACCTAAGAAGTGACCTAAGAATGAAGACGTAATCGCGATAAAGGCCACTAATGGTCCCAAAGTAGCAATAAAGGAGTTATCAGTGATATTGGCAAGGAATGACAAGATAGACACGTTATCTGCTTTTGCTTGTACCATTTGCTCAGTAGATAGTGACAGCACACACGAGAAAACAAACAGTAAAACAAACACGATTAATAGTAGGCTGGTACGCTTCAGAATTGCTTCTGACTTCATTTTAGCATTGTTGCCATAGTGTGCACGCTGTACATGGACAAAGCTTGATATTGCTGCTGCATGACTAAATGAGAATACGATGATAGGTATTGATAACCAAAGTGTTTTCATGAAGCCAGAAAACTCAGGCACTGTTACATCTGGCATTTGCCAGCTTGGGATCAAGTAAATCGATAAGAAAAACAAGATGGCGACAAGGGGATAAACAAGGATTGCAAAGGCACGTAACATCAATGCTTCGCCACCAAGCATTAAGCTGATCATACCGCCAACGAGTACACCAGATAAAAGCACGCGAGGTGGTGATTCCATGCCTAATTGATTAATAATAAAGCTATCAACAGTATTGGTTAAGCCAACACCATAAATAAGTAAGATAGGGAAGATAGAGAGAAAATACAGTAAAGAGATTAAGCGCCCGGCGTTAATGCCAAAGTGTTCTTCTACAACATCGGTAAAGTCCGCTTCCGGTTTTTTTGATGATAAAACAAATCGGGCTAAGCCTCTGTGAGCTAAGTAGGTCATCGGAAAGGCAAGGCATGCCATGATAATCAAAGGCCAAAATCCGCCGATACCGATATTAATTGGTAAGAATAAGATCCCTGCACCGACTGCGGTGCCAAATAAACTTAATACCCATTGGGTGTCATGAAGGTTCCATTTTGAGTTACTACTTGTTGTCGATGCATCATACGGCATAGCATCTTGATGTGTGTTCATTAGCACTCCACTATTAGAATAATAATTGTCGCGCAGCATATAGAAAAGCGATTAAGAATGCATGTTTTAGCGTTGTATTTAGATAACTATGCTGTAAGGAGAGACTTACAAAGGAAGAGAACTGAGCTTATTTAGAAAGCCCAGTTGTGGTATTTATTCTGCTGCTGCAAGTGCGCGAGCTTTAATGTCTGCGGCAAATGCTAAACCTTTCTTAAAACGTGTCTCAGCTGCAGTGATTTCACTTTCATCGCCATTAGCAGCTAGCACCCCTTGCGAAAGGGCTTTATAAAGTGCGCTAATTTGTGCCTCGTAGCCGGCTTCAATTGCTTTTTCAACAGTCGTCATGGTTATTCCTTTAATAGTTTGAGAGAGCAAAATACTATAGGAACAAAGGCTTATTGGCTAGGTTAAACTGATTGTAAAGTAAGGAGTATTAAAGGAGCTTGAGTTACGATGATAGGATAGATGCTGGGTTTCGCTACGCTCTACCCAGCCTACGGTATTAAACGGAACTTTTTTAGTTCTGTAATGCCGATACGACAAAATACGGATTCAGATACTCTTCTTTACTGTTATAAAGTAGTGGGCTGCCATCGAGTTTGCTAACCGTTGCGCCTGCTATTTCGGCAATCGCATGACCTGCTCCGGTATCCCACTCACAGGTTGGGCCAAGGCGCGGGTATATATCTGCACTCCCTTCGGCAACCAGACAAAGTTTTAGTGAGCTGCCCTTTGAAACCATTTCTACATCTTCAAACTGTTTTACGAATTCAGCTAAATCAGGAGAAGGGTGTGAACGGCTGCCGACAACACGGATAAGCCCTTTATTTGGCTTACGGGTTACCTTAAGTTCAATGCGCTCATCACCTTTATCTTTAAAGGCACCAATTGCTTCTGCGGCAATATACGACACACCTAATGCCGGTGCATCGACAACAGCTAATACCGGTTTACCTTTTTCAATCAAGGCAATGTTCACGGTGAATTCGCCATTCTTTTTAATGAACTCTTTGGTGCCATCAATTGGGTCTACTAACCAGTAGCGGTGCCAAGTTTGACGAATATCCCAGCTAATATCAGCGCTTTCTTCGCTTAGAATTGGTACATCTGGAGTAAGATGTTGTAAGCCATTCACAATCACTTTGTGAGCTGCTAGGTCGGCGTCGGTCACTGGGCTTTCATCAGCTTTGTACTCAACATTAAAGTCCTTTTCGTAAATCCCCATTATTGCACTACCGGCTTGGCGTGCGAGGAGTAAGATTTCTTCTAGCAGTTCCGTTTGATTCATGACTTAACCTATAATTTGCTGTTGTTTTAAATACGCTACCAGCTCTTGCACCGATTGGTCTAGGGTGTTTTTGCTAGTATCGATTTTAATTTCTGGCGATGTAGGGATTTGATAGTCAGAGTCGATACCAGTGAAGTGCTTAATTTCACCTGCTCGCGCTTTTTTATAAAGCCCTTTAGGGTCGCGTGTTTCACACACGTCGAGTGGTGTATCTAAAAATACCTCAATAAACTCACCATCGTCTACTAAGTTTCTTACCATATCGCGTTCGCTTTGGAATGGCGAAATAAATGCGGTTAATACCACAAGACCGGCATCGACCATTAGCTTTGCAGTTTCACCAACGCGGCGAATATTTTCCACGCGGTCTTCATCTGTAAAGCCAAGATCTTTACACAAGCCATGACGCACATTGTCACCATCGAGTAGATAGGTGTGAACGCCTAATTGATTTAATGCGCTTTCTAGTGCGTTCGCAACTGTGCTTTTGCCTGAACCTGAAAAACCAGTGAACCATAGAATGGCAGGCTTATGCTTTTTTTGCTCACTACGCTGTGATTTGCTAATGGCGTAATTATGCCAAACGATATTTTCATCCATTGTCTTTACTCTCGTTATTGAAATGGGAATACCAGTGGTATAAGTATTAATACTGTAATCGAGTAAATAATCGATAAAGGTAAGCCCATGGCAATGTAATCTTTAAGGCGGTAATTTCCCGCACTGTAAACCATCAAGTTAGTTTGATAACCAAATGGCGAAATGAAGCTAGCCGATGCACCAAATGCGACAGCCATAATAAAAGGCAACGGTGATACATCAAAACCAACGGCGAGTGCATACGCTACCGGAAATGAAAGCGCGGCAGCGGCATTATTGGTAATGAGTTCGGTAAATAAAACCGTCATTAAAAATATTGCGATAAATGCCCCGTAAGGCCCAAAATCACCTAATACGTATAACATGGCTGATGAAATTTCACCGGCAAGGCCTGTGCCTATCATCAGTTTGGCAAGGCCAATAGCACTACCCACTACTGCGAGTAACTCAATCGGAAAACGACGTTTTACTTCACTTAGCTTGATTGTGCCAGTTAGCATTAAGCCGATAAGAAGAACGAGTAGGCCTTTTACTAATGGTACTAGGCCAACAATACTTAAACCTAATACGGCTGCAAAACTTGCTAACACAATATTTGATTGCTTAGGTTTTAAATGGGTTTGTAAATCAAGGCCTGATATATAAACGAACTCACGTTTTAAATTAGGTAGCGAGTAAAACTCTTTGCCAGGCGCAAGGATCAATGAATCACCGGCTTGCAATTGAACTTTACCTAAGCCGCCTTGTAAACGGTCATGGCCGCGGCGAATAGCAATAACGGCTGCATGGAATTGTTCACGAAAGCGAACTTCTTTAATTGTTTTACCAATGTATTTTGAAGAATGGCTGACAACGACTTCAACTAGGTGTTCAACATCTTTTTCATGTTTGTCGTGAACAACTTTTAAGCCATCAAATCGGGTAAGCAGAGGCACTGACTTTATATCACCTACAAAAAGTAATACGTCACCTTCTTTGATAACTTGTTTTGGCGTAACGGCGCATATACGTTTATCACCACGAATAATTTCAGCTAAGAACAAGTCTTTTAATTCACGAAGGCCATTTTCCTCAACACTTTTACCAATGAGTTTTGAGCCGGTTTCTACTTTACCTTCAAGGTAAAAGGGCACCACTTCTTGGTTATTTTTACCGTTATCTGGTAAATACTTGAGCATTACTAAAATAGTGATAAGTCCGACGCTCAATGCGCCTAAACCAATCAAGGTAAAATCAAAAAAGCCAAGCGGCTCCATGCCCGCTTCAACGGCAAAGCCATTCACAATTAAATTAGTTGAAGTGCCAATCAGGGTGATCGTGCCACCTAAAATGGCAGTGTACGATAAAGGTAATAAAAGCTTAGACGGTGAATGTGTCGGACTTTCTTTTATCGCACTGATTAACGATGCCACTACCGCTGTATTATTGGTAAATGATGATAAAAAGGCGGTTGATAAACCAAGCTTGGTCACCGAACTTGTCAGGCTGCCTTTCGAAAGTGACTGAGCAAGTTTTTGTACTAACGTGGTTTTTTCTACAGCTATCGAAACGAGTACAAGTAGAATAAGGGTAATTAAAGAAGGGTTTGCATAGTTAATTAGCATATCTTCAAGGCTTATCAGCCCAGCTAAATAACTAATACCAATGGCGCCGACAAATAACCATGCAGGTTTTAGTCGAGTGCCAAAAAGGCACCCCACTAATACCAGCAAAATGCCTGTTAATACCAGCTGTTGATACATGCTTTTTACTTCCTATAACAGGCGAATAGTGATTATTTAAGCTTAGTTATATCAAGCGCTTGCCAATGAGGGAAGTGCTTGCGTACTAAAGCGTTAAACTCAACTTCAAAGTCGCTAAAGCTACTTTGCTGTTCTTCAGTGCTAAGTAATTGCTCAATCATACCTGCCGCAACGGTTAGGTTTGATAGGCGGTCAATTAAGATAAACGCACCTGTTTCATGATTATTGTGGTACTCATCCGCTAAAATTGTTTCTGTAAGCTCTAAAGTTACAATCGCAATTTCGTTAAGTTGTAATGAGTCTGCTTGACCATGCTCAAGGGTATTTACATCAATCGTGTGATCGATTTTTCTTACCACTGCCGAGGTGTTTTTGCTGCCTAGCTTAAAGTTGTAGCTTTTACCTAATACTAACGGTGCTTCATGCATCCATACTAATTTAGCTTGAATACGGTTTGTTACAGCGGCTTTTGAAGCGGCTGGCACAATTACATCGCCACGGCTGATATCAATTTCGTCGTTTAACGTTAAAGTGATTGCTTGGCCAGCTTCAGCGGTATCTAAGTTGCCATCGAAAGTCACAATTTCTTTGATGCTAGAGCTTTTACCCGATGGTAACACTTTCACTGCATCACCCACGCTGAACTTGCCAGAGGTTAAAGTGCCTTGGAAGCCACGGAAGTCTAAGTTAGGGCGTACCACATATTGCACCGGAAGACGTGCTTCAAAACCGTTATCAAGTTCTGCAGCTGGCGAGTCTTCAAGTAACTCAAGTAATGGCTTATCAGTGTAGTAAGGTGTGTGCTCTGAGCGTGTGACTACGTTGTCACCTTTAAGCGCTGACATAGGCACAAACTTGATATTAGTAACGTTTAGTTGCTCTGCAAACTTAAGGTAGTCGGCTTTGATTTTCTCGTAAACGGTTTCATCGAAATCGACGATATCCATTTTGTTTATAGCAACGACAAACTGTTTAATGCCTAGCGAGTCACAAATAAAGCTATGACGCTTAGTTTGCACCTGTACGCCGTAACGAGCGTCAACTAAGATAATCGCCACATCACTGGTTGATGCGCCAGTTACCATGTTACGCGTGTATTGCTCATGTCCTGGCGTATCAGCAATAATGAACTTACGTTTTGCTGTTGAGAAGTAACGATAAGCCACATCAATGGTAATACCTTGCTCACGTTCAGCTTGAAGACCATCTACAAGGAGTGCTAAATCGAGCTCTTCACCGGCATTACCGACTTTTTCATTGTCTTTATGCAGGGCAGCAAGTTGGTCTTCATAAATTTGGTGACTGTCATGTAAAAGGCGGCCAATCAGCGTTGATTTACCGTCATCCACACTACCACAGGTCAGCATGCGTAAAAGGCTTTTGTCTTGTTGACGTGCAAGGTAGGCGTCGATGCCTAACTCTCTTACTTCATTAATCGTGTCGTTTGTTTTAGACATTAGAAATAGCCCTCACGTTTTTTCTTTTCCATTGAACCAGCAGAGTCGTGATCAATCACGCGACCTTCACGCTCAGAAGAGGTTGAAAGCAGCATTTCTTCAATAATTTCAGTTAAGGTACCTGCTGTTGATTCCACAGCACCTGTTAGTGGGTAACAACCAAGGGTACGGAAACGGACAGATTTCATTTGTGGTACTTCGCCTTCCTCTAATGGCATACGCTCGTCATCAACCATGATTAGCGTGCCGTTACGCTCAACGACTGGGCGTTCTTTAGCAAGGTAAAGTGGAACCATTTCAATGTTTTCTTGGTAGATATACTGCCAAATATCAAGTTCAGTCCAGTTAGATAGCGGGAATACACGAATGCTTTCACCCGGGTTAACTTGGCTGTTATATGTATTCCAAAGCTCTGGACGTTGGTTTTTTGGATCCCATCTGTGGTGTTTGTCACGGAATGAGTAAACACGCTCTTTAGCACGTGATTTCTCTTCGTCACGACGTGCACCACCAAACGCAGCATCAAAGCCGTATTTATCTAACGCTTGCTTTAAGCCTTGCGTTTTCATGATGTCAGTGTGTTTTGCTGAGCCGTGTACAAATGGATTGATATCAATCTCTAACCCTTCAGGGTTTTTGTGGACGATTAAATCAAAGCCATACTCTTTAGCTAGGCGGTCACGAAACTCGATCATTTCCTTAAACTTCCAGTTGGTATCAACGTGTAAAAGTGGAAATGGGATCTTTGCTGGATAAAACGCTTTACGTGCTAAGTGTAATAACACTGATGAATCTTTACCTATTGAGTAAAGCATCACCGGGTTTTCAAACTCAGCAGCAACTTCGCGCATGATTTTGATACTTTCAGCTTCTAATTGCTGAAGGTGTGTTAAAGCCATTGTTAGTCGTCCTACTAAAATGATTAAAAGTTAAATTAAGCTACGCCAGTAATTGGCTGGGCAAAGCTGCTGGTTTGTTCTGTTTGACCAAACCATGCAAGCTGATGGTGCAATGATGCAACTTCGCCAATAATTAATAAGGCGGGTGAAATAATGCTATGGCGCGAAATTAAATCGGCCAGTTCACCTAATTGCCCTGTTACCACACGTTGTTCTTTACGTGTGCCGTTTTCGATAATGGCAACGGGAGTGTCTGCACCGCGGCCATGTTTTAATAGTTGTGCTTGAATATGTGGTGATTTAATCACCCCCATATAAATCGCTAAGGTCTGATTTGGCTTGGCAAGTGACTGCCAATCTAATTCTTGACCATCTTTTTTACAGTGACCCGTTACAAACTGAATGGCTTGAGCGTGATCTCTGTGAGTAAGAGGAATACCAGCATAAGCACTACAACCTGCAGCAGCAGTAATACCCGGTACGATTTGGTAACGCACTTTATTCGCGGCAAGAACTTGTACTTCTTCACCACCGCGACCATAAATAAACGGGTCGCCACCTTTAATACGGCAAACTTTTTTGCCTTGCTTGGCAAAATCGACCAACATCTGGTTGGTATCTTCTTGCGCTACGCTGTGATCGCCTAAACGTTTACCTACGCAAACTAGGTCGGCATCACGGCGTACTAAATCCATAATTTCATCAGAAACTAAGTAGTCATATACAACTACGTCGGCTTGTTGCATTAACTGCAGTGCTTTTAGTGTTAATAGCTCTGGGTCACCTGGGCCTGCACCTACAACATACACTTCGCCTTCAGGCTCTGGTTTTGCATCTAACAATTTCTCTAACTGCGCTGTGGCAGCTTCGGTATTGCCCGCTTGTACTTCGCTTACAACTGATGAATCAAATACGCCTTCCCAAAACTGGCGGCGATCAGCAAAGTGTTTAAAGCGCTGTTTTACTTTGTCGCGAAAGCTACCAACTAATGTAGCAAGTGGACCAATATGCTGTGGAATAAGGGTTTCGAGTTTTTCGCGTAAACGACGTGCTAATACTGGCGCTGTGCCTGCGCTTGAAATTGCAATTGTGATCGGGTCACGGTCAACAATTGATGGGAAAATAAAGCTGCACTTAGGTTGGTCATCCACCACGTTAACGAAAATATTGCGCGCATTAGCAAGTTCGAACACGTCTTTGTTAACACTGTCTATATCAGTTGCAGCGATTACCAGCATTTGCTGATCTAAATACTGTTCTTTAAAAAAGTCGTTAATGAGCGTTACATCACCTTGTTCAGCAAGTTCTCGCAGTTCATCACAAAATTCAGGGGCGACTAGCGTCACATGAGCACGTGCTTTTAAAAACGCGCGGCATTTGCGTAACGCAACATCTCCACCGCCGACTACCAGCACAGGTTTGTCGTCTAATTTGGTAAAGATTGGTAAATATTGCACTTTGTTCTCACCCCTAAAACACATCAAGAAACTGCTTATTGCAGGCAAGCAGAATATAGTGCTCTAAAAAAAGTAAAAAATAATTAAAACCAAGTTTATATAACTAAAAGTTATACCAGGTGGTTTGTTTTGGCTTAAGACTTAGTTAACAAGGGATTGCGGCGAGTTACAAGTAAATAAGTAGCCTTATGGTGATTAGTTATGATTTATAGCCGAATGATAAAAATTTGCTACTATAGGTCACTAATATGGCAACACAAATATAAGAGCTATGACTAAAATGCAAACAAGCGCTGCCCAAGCGGTGGCACTGATGGACTTAACAACTCTGAATGACAGCGACACAACAGAAACCATTAATAACTTGGTTGCCAGTATTGAGCCAACGTTAGGCATTCCCGCAGCAGTCTGTGTGTATAGCCAGTTTGTAAGCGATGCAAAGCTTGCTCTCGCTGAGCGCGAACTACAGCAAGTCAAAGTGGCTACCGTTACTAACTTTCCTAGTGGGGAGCAACCGTTAGAGCAAGTGCTAAATGAAACCTTATTCGCCATTGAACGCGGCGCTGATGAAATTGATTTAGTGATCCCCTACAAAGCGCTTATTGCTGGTGATGAGCGCAAAGTTTTAGAGTATGTCAAAGCGTCAAAAGAGGCATGTGGGACTCAAGCGCAGCTTAAAGTCATAATCGAAAGTGGCGAATTAAGCGATGACCTCATTGCAACAGCAACTAAGCTGGCAATTGATGGCGGCGCTGATTTTGTAAAAACCAGTACCGGTAAAGTGGCTGTTAATGCAACGCTAGCTGCAACAGACATCATGTTGAACAGCATAAAAGCGAGTGGTAAAAAGGTTGGTTTTAAGGCGGCAGGCGGGGTCAGAACAGTTACCGATGCTGCTGAGTATTTAGACCTAGCTGAATCAATCATGGGTGAAGCGTACTTACAACCCGAGCTATTTCGTTTTGGCGCTTCTGGGTTATTAAAAGATGTGTATGCAACATTAAATGAATCGTGAAAGTGAACAAGAAAAAATAGCGCTCGAGCATGGCGCAGCAAAGTTGTTTTTGCGCTGTTACGAAAAGCAGTTTGGCGTAAGTATGCGTAATATTTGGCATAACACGCCGAGTAAACCAGACGTGAGTTGTTATAAAGGTGATAAACGGCTCGATATTGAAGTCGCACATTTATATGCCAGCGAAACAGAAGCAATGGCGGTGTTAGGTCGGCCGCTGTCTATCTCAATGCAACGAGATCTCGCTGAAATGGCTTTAGCACCGAGTAACGAGCGTCTGCACTGTGCTTTGCATCGCTTGCTGGCACAAAAAGCTAAGAAACACTACGAGTCTACTCAGCCTTGGTTATTAATTCGAAATGCCAGTACTATATGGCATCTTGATGATTTTAAGTCAGTACTTACTCACCTTGATGTGCCAAAGCAACATCCATTTCAACAAATTTGGTTGTTATGTGACTTTTATCGTGGTGAGTTATTACAAATTTTATAACTAAGGTTTTAAACAGCCAGTGCTGGCACTGGCTGTAAGTTTGCTTAGTTAAATTTAAACATACTGCCAAAGCTTTCTAAACTTGATTTGTTCGTTTTGGCAATACACCCTGAATCATCAAGAGACTTTTTAGTCGTCTCATCAGCAAGGCCTGTCACTTTCAGCTTTTTTTCTTGCTGATACTCAGTGAGCGCAATCACGGTTGCTTGATCGTACTCTACGTCTTCTATTTCATATTCTTCGTAGTGAGGCTGCCTTTTCAAATAACCCAAACAAACCAAGTTCAGTCGTGACATCGCTAAGTCTGTTTTTTCGTAGTAAGGCATTCTGTGAGTTGGAACACTAACCGATGCAACTGGCGCTTTAGCAGGAGCTGCAGCTGCGGTTACTTTTAGTGGTGCAGGGGCTGTATGGCCAGCTGCAATGGTGTTATCACTATTATAGCGATAATAAGTTGTTGGCACTTTTGATTCTAAAAACTCAACGGCTTTTACGATTACTTCGCGCAATGCTTTTTCTTTTGGTGTGTTTGACCAGCTACTTAGATTACCACCAACGAGTGCGCCACCAAAATTGGTTGCTGCTGATGTAAAGTCAAAATCTTTACTGCCACCCTCAACACTGGTAGCCGCGAGAATACGAGAAGTTCGCGTGTCGATTAAGCGTAAATCTATCGCCATGTGCGAACTTGAAAAACCCGCCGATACCGAGCTAAATACATCACCGATAAAGCCACCACTGCCGACACGAGTGCCTGAGTTGTCATCATCGAACTCTGTGACTGCGGCAACCACAACAATTTCGGCTCCCTCTATTTCACCATACGCAGCACCAGAAGCTGCACTCACACGGCCTGACACAGCAAGGTCTTGTTCTGATAATACAGCATCGAGTGCTTGTCGCTCTAAAACAATAAAGCGATTGGTGCTAACTAATGCGGTTGTGAGTTGATCAGCCATCCCTTCACCAATTTCTTTTCGCCACCAACGTGAATCGTTTGACTTATCAGTAAAGCGGGCAACAGCAATACGAGCTTTAGGGCCATTGTATTGCTGCTGTGCAACTTCATTTATATCAGGGCTGTTGTTATTGCTGGTGGTTGTCGAAGTACTCTGGCATGCAGTCAGTGCCGCAGTAAGTAACGTAATCGAAATTGCTTTGTGTGTTTTGGTGAGCATATGACTTTCCTTAACTTATATCTCATGCAGTAAATAACGCCGCACTATGGGCTTTGTTGTTATTCATGTTTATATAGATAAGCTATAAAAATCAGTCTTTTATTAATAGTACTAAGGCGAAAACTTTATTCACTGATGCGAAATTCAACGCGTTTCTGATGTTTTTCTCGATACTGTTTTGGTGATAAGCCAACATAGCTCTTAAAGCTTCGAGCAAAATAGCTTTGTGAACTAAAACCCGCTTGCTCCGCGACTTGACCAATTGCTAATTCGCTATCGATTAGCTGTTTTTTTGCAAATTCTAAGCGAGTATTGCGTAAATAGTCAGAAGGCGTTTGTGAGTACAAGGCTTTCATTTTTAGTTGCAGAGCTCGAGAGCTTAAACATAATGCTGAGGCTAATTGTTCAACCGAAAAACTTTCATCTTGGTAATGCGCTTGTACTATTTGCTTAAGCTTTTCTGTAAAAGAGTAATCTTTATTTTGCACAGTTACTGCAGCTGTATCGCTATTCAGAGGAGCTGCCAGTTGTGCTGTTAGGTGTTGGTTTAAAATTTGTCTCAGATTTAGCAGCCCTTTTACTCTGCTTACTAGTAGAGTAGGTTCAAAAGGCTTACTTAAAAAGTCATCAGCTAATAAATCCAGCCCTTTTAAGCGGCTGTGGGTGTCCGCTTTAGCAGAAAGTAATAATACCGGGATATGACTGGTGGCCGAGTTTGCTCTAAGGGCTGCTAGTAGTTGGTAACCATCCATATTTGGCATCATCACATCACTGATAATGAGGTCAGGCAGATCTGACTGGCATAAATCAAGCGCTTGCTGGCCATCGGCCGCATGGATGCAGTTAAACTCTTTATTAAATAAAGAAAGGAGTAGCTCTGCCATTTCCTCATTATCTTCAACAATCAGCAGTGTTTGTTGTGAGGTATGAACTTGCATAGCGCTATGAACGTGATTTTCAGCACTTTCAACCATAGGTAGTGACACAGTAAAGCAGCTACCTTGAGCGATTTTACTGCTTGCACTGATAGAACCACCGTATTGTTCAACGAGTTGTTTTACTAAGCTCAGGCCAATACCACTTCCAGGTTCTGATGACGTTAGGCGAGTAAATCGCTGAAAAATTGACTGCTGATATTCACTGGCAATACCCACGCCGGTATCCGTAATTTTAAACTGTAACGCTTGCTGCGCTTCACTAAGGTGAATATCGACTTTGCCGCCTGCTGGGGTGTACTTAAGTGCATTGCTTATCAGGTTGCTAAAAATCGAGTGGGCATGTTCAGGGGCAAGGTTAACCTTAAGTGCTTTAGAGGTGGTGTCAGTGAAGCTAAATTGCAGCTGTTTTTGCTCAAACAGGGGTCTGAAATCCGCCACTAAATCTGTTAAAAATGGCGTAATAGCATAAGGGCTGACAGTGTAAATTGCCGTGCTTGGGCGTTGACTCAATTGTAAAAGTTGATTGATTAGCTCTAGTAAGCGCTGGCAGTTACGTTTGATGCTAGCTAATTGCGTTTGAGCTTGGGAGTCTACATTGCTTCGCTGTAACTGACTTACCGGCGCGAGTATTAAGCTAAGTGGTGTTTTGAGTTCGTGGCTAATGTTATCTAAAAATTGATCTTTTAATTTGTTTAACTCAATTTCGGTTTGCTTCTCTTGCTCTGCTAGTTTGCGCTTGTACAAAGCATTTAAAACAAGCCAAATCAGTGCTAAAGCAAACATAGAGTAAATGCCGTAGGCTAATTTAGTTTGCCACCAAGGAGGCACAACAGTAAGCGCTAATAGCTGTGTACTGTCACTCCATTGCCCATATTGATCTTTTGCTTTTATCAATAACTGGTAGTGACCAGCAGGCAACTGCGGATAGTTAATGTGCCTAAGGGATGCATCGGTATATAAAAATTGTTCATCAAAGCCAGCTAACTTGTAGCCATATTGATAATGTTTTGGAGTAGCACCATTTTTTAAAGCGCTAAATTTAAAGCCGATAACCCCCGCTGACTTGGCAAACGAGAATGTCTGAGTGGCACTTGCAAGCGTATTAGTGTGTTTATCAAAATGATTACTTTTGATTGCACGGTTATTAAGTAATAACTCGGTTAACACTGGAGTAGGGGGAGTGTGCGATAAGGTTAGTTGCTCAGGGTAAAAATGATTATAGCCATTAATACCACCAAAAAATAATTCGCCATCGTCAGCTTGAAAGCTCGCACCCAGTATAAATGACTGGTGTTGAATACCATCTTCAGGCAAAAACTGCTGCATTTGCTGTGTGCTGGGGTTATAGCGAGTGAGTCCGCCATTGGTTGCAAGCCAAAGCGTGCCCTGTTTATCGGTAAGAATGTCAAAAATGTTGTCGTTAGCTAATCCTTGCTGTTCAGTAATGTGTTTCACTGTGAGGGTATGCTTGTTGACTTGATTCAAGCCTTGCATGGTGCCAACCCAAATGCTGTCTTCACTGAGTAATAAAGAGGTAACCATATTGTGGCTAAGCCCTGTCTCGCCTGAATCTTGCTCATCTAATAAACTAAATTGCTCTGTTGATATATCGAGTTTATTGAGCCCAGCCCGAGTACCAATCCACAGTGCGTGCTCTTTATTATCATAGGCCAAAGTAAATACGGTGTTGTTGGCAAGGCTATTTTGCGCATCACTGTGCTTATAGTGAGTCACCTTGGCAGATTTTGGCTCAAAGCGGGTTAGGCCTTGGTTACTACCAAGCCAAAGCGCACCTGTTTTGTCGCTGGTAATTGCGTAAACACGGTCACTGGCTAGCTGGTGGCTTTGCATAGTGAAAGCTGTAAACTCATCAAGGCTGTCTTGATACTTAATTAAGCCGCCACCGTACGTACCTATCCACAACTGCTTGTTAGCGTCTTCGTGTAGGGCAAATATATTGTTATTTGCTAGGACATTTCTAAAGTGCTGATAACCAGACGTTGTTTTGCGGTTGAGTCCATCACGGGTACCAACCCAGACCTCACCATTGGCTCTTTTAACTATTGAACGAACAAAGTTATGGCTTAACGAATTTGCTTGAGAGGTTTTTAATTGATGAGAGAACTGTTGCTGCTTAGGATCATAGCGGTGCACACCATAGCCATCGGTGCCCAGCCAAATAATACCTTGTGAGTCTTGATAAAGAGAAAGCAGGTAGTTGCTGCTTAAGCCATTGGAATTTTGTTTGTCATGGCGATATTGAGTGAATTGCTCTTGTAAGTCAGCATCAGCAGGTAAAAAGTAGAGCCCTTGTCCGTAGCTTGCAAGCCAAAGGTTTTGCTGTTGGTCAATAAAGCTGTCTGTGATCCAAGCTGCATTAAACTGTTCGATTTTCTCACTGCTTTGCGTAGCTAAATTTAATATATAAAGACCTTGTTTAGCGCCAATAAGCAGCTTTTCGTTATTAAGCAACTTGAGGTGCCAGAGCGGTGTAGAGATCTGAGCATGCTGGGTAAATTGCTCAGTGCTTGGGTCAAATGAAATAAGCCCTTTATCCGTGGCAAGCCAAATGAGTTCATCGGTAATGACAATGTCACGAATAAGCGGCAACTGCTGCTCTATTGTATATTGGAAATGTTCAAACTCTTGGTTTGCAGTATCAAAACGAGTTAACTTACCGTGTTCGTGGCCTAGCCAAAGAATATCGTCTGCAGTTGCAGCCATTGACCAAATTTTATTTTCACTCAGTCCATCATTATTAGATGTAGAGTAAACCTCAAACTGACCGGTTTTAGGGTTGAGTTTATTAAGCCCTTTGCTTGCGGTTGAAAACCATAGCTGGTTTTTACTGTCTTTAACACAACTGGTGATCCAGTTTCCTGAAATACTTTTATCATCGCTGTTAGCTTTAAAGCGTTTAAATTCATAACCATCAAAGCGGTTTAAGCCACCTTGTGTGGCAAACCATAAAAAGCCTTGCTGGTCGGTGATGCTGCATGTAATTGAATTTTGACTCAGGCCCTGCTGACTATTAAAAGTGCTAAGGTGTAAAGAACGGGCACTAGTCTGATTAGCCATCAACAAAACGAGGCATAACAATACAATATTAGAAGGAGATTTTAATAGCAGCACACTGATCCATGTTGTTTTGTGTTCCTGTAATGGGTTTATGATAAACTGCTTTTTAATCAATGTTAATATTGATTTTTAAACGAACTGATGAGATTTTAACTAATGGGTATCTTTTACTCTTGTGTTAATGAATTGCGTAAGTATAATAGGCATCCACTTTGCAGGGGCGTAGTTCCAATTGGTAGAACAGCGGTCTCCAAAACCGACGGTTGGGAGTTCGAATCTCTCCGCCCCTGCCACTTTTTACACAATGTGTGTTAAGTCTGAAATTAAAAATCGGTTTAAACAAGTCAGTTTTTAAGTTTAGATTTTAATGGATTAACCCTGCCAGAGCGCAGGGTTGTTGTGTCTGTAGTTAAGGTAAAAATATTATGAGCACGAATGTAGAAACACCATCAAGTGCGATGGATTCAGTAAAGTGGATTGTAGCAATTGCGCTACTAGCAGGCGCAGTCGTTGGTAACCACATGTATGCAGACCAATCTGTATTATTACGTGCTATTGGTGTAGTGGTTGCTGTTGCAGCTGGTTTAGGCATTGCCTCACTAACTGAAAAAGGTCGTACTTTTCTTGCGTTTGCAAAAGAAGCACGTATCGAAGTACGTAAAGTTGTGTGGCCAACTCGCCAAGAAACAACACATACGACATTAATTGTAATGGTTGCAACTGTGATTATGGCGCTTATCCTTTGGGGATTAGATGGCATTTTATTCCGCGCAGTAGGCTTTTTAACTGGATTGGAGATCTAATCCCATGTCGGATGAGAAGAACGAAAAGAAACTACGTTGGTACGTAGTACAAGCTTTCTCTGGTTACGAGAAGCGTGTAGCACAAACTATTCTTGAGCACATCAAGATCGAAGGTTTGGAAGATAGTTTTGGTGAAGTATTAGTACCAACTGAAGAAGTTGTTGAGATGCGCGCTGGCCAAAAGCGTAAATCTGAGCGTAAATTCTTCCCAGGTTACGTACTAGTTCAAATGGACATGAACGATGCAAGCTGGCACTTAGTGAACAGCACTGCACGTGTTATGGGCTTCATTGGTGGTACGTCTGATCGTCCAGCACCAATTAGCCAAAAAGAAGCTGACCGCATCTTAAACCGTCTTCAAGAGAACGCTGAAGCACCTAAGCCAGCTACATTATTCGAGCCAGGCGAAGTTGTTCGTGTTATCGATGGTCCATTTGCTGACTTCAGCGGTGTTGTTGAAGAAGTTGATTACGAGAAGAGCCGCGTGAAAGTGTCTGTTCTTATCTTCGGTCGTTCGACACCTGTTGACCTTGAATTTGGTCAAGTTGAGCAAGACAAGTAAGTAAAAAATTAAAGCTGCCAAAATCGTTTAATATTTTGGCAATAAGCTTGAAAAAGGCCGCTGATTAACTTATAATCAGCGGCCTTTTGTGTTAGGGCAAGTTACAACTTGTTTTATCACTAAAAAGTGAGAACCAATTTTTAAACTGGGAAGCCGTTAGAGTACGCGTCCTCGCGCGCACAAGGCTATGACCCACCAAATGAGGTATTTATTATGGCTAAAAAAGTTGAAGCTATTATCAAGCTACAAGTTGCCGCTGGTATGGCTAACCCTAGTCCTCCAGTAGGTCCAGCACTAGGTCAACACGGTGTAAACATCATGGAATTCTGTAAAGCGTTCAACGCACGTACAGAATCTATCGAAAAAGGCGCTCCAGTTCCTGTAGTGATCTCTGTTTACGGTGACCGTTCTTTCACGTTCGACATGAAAACTCCACCGGCTGCTTACTTACTTAAGAAAGCTGCAGGCATCAAATCAGGTTCTGGCCGTCCTAACACTGAAAAAGTGGGTACAGTAACTCGTGCTCAACTTGAAGAAATCGTTGAGACAAAACGACCTGACCTTACAGCGGCTGATATGGACGCTGCAGTTCGCACTATCGCAGGTTCTGCGCGTGCGATGGGCTTGAACGTAGAGGACTAAGATAATGGCAAAATTAACTAAACGTATGCGTACAATCCGCGAAAAAGTGGATGTAACTAAAGATTACGAAATCAACGAAGCAGTTGCTCTTTTAAAAGAGTTAGCGACAGCTAAATTCGTAGAAAGTGTTGACGTTGCTGTTAACCTTGGTATCGATGCTCGTAAATCTGACCAAAACGTACGTGGTGCAACTGTACTACCTAACGGTACTGGTCGTGAAGTTCGTGTTGCTGTATTCACACAAGGCGCTAACGCAGATGCTGCGAAAGAAGCTGGTGCTGAATTAGTGGGCATGGAAGATCTTGCTGAACAAGTTAAGAAAGGCGAGATGAACTTTGACGTTGTTGTTGCATCTCCAGACGCTATGCGTGTTGTTGGTCAACTAGGTCAAATCTTAGGTCCACGTGGTCTAATGCCAAACCCTAAAACTGGTACTGTAACTCCTAACGTTGCAGAAGCAGTTAAAAACGCGAAAGCAGGTCAAGTTCGTTACCGTAACGACAAGAACGGTATCATCCATACTACTATCGGTAAGGTTGATTTCACTGCTGAGCAACTTCAACAAAACCTTGAAGCTCTTATTGTTGCGCTTAAGAAGGCTAAACCTTCTCAAGCAAAAGGTACTTACGTGAAGAAAGTAACTATCTCTACAACAATGGGCGCAGGTGTTGCTGTTGACCAAAACTCTCTAAGCACAGTTGTTGCTTAATTAAGAGTTTACATGGCGCGAAATTTGAACTATAATTTTGCGCCATTTTGTTGAGAAAGTTAATTTCAAAACAAGTAAAGAATTCGGGTTGAAGTCCATAATTTCGTAATGCCTTCGGGTAAAAACGATAAATTGGGCTTCCGTCCAAGACCGTAGGCGGCTTCGGCCTTAATATTTTTACCTACGTAGACGGTGTGAATCCCCAGATAGATTTTTCCTAATCTTCTGGCTCTCGCCGTAAAAAGCATCTCCATCTTTGATGGGGAAGAGTAGAACAGGGAAGCCAATTTCGGCAACCCATTAAACCAGGAGTAACACCCATGGCTTTAAATCTTCAAGGCAAAAAAGCAATTGTTGCTGAAGTCAACGAAGCAGCCACTGGTGCTCTTTCTGCAGTTGTTGCAGATTCTCGTGGTGTAACAGTTGGTGCTATCACTGCCCTTCGTAAAGAAGCTCGTGAAGCTGGTGTATGGATGAAAGTTGTTCGTAACACTTTAGCTAAACGTGCTGTTGAAGGTACAGATTTTGAGTGCCTTTCTGACTCACTTGTTGGTCCAAGCTTAATCGCTTTCTCTTCAGAGCACCCAGGTGCTGCTGCGCGTATTTTTAAAGAATTCGCGAAGAAGAACGAGAAATTCGAAGTTAAGACGGCTGCATTTGAAGGTAACGTAGTAGACGCAGCTATGCTAGCAACTCTACCTACTTACGACGAAGCTGTTGCACGCTTAATGAGCGCTATGAAAGAAGCGTCTGCAGGTAAATTGTGTAAAACAATTGAAGCAGTACGTGTACAGAAAGAAGAGCAAGCTGCTTAATTTTAAGCTGTTTTTTTGTTCACTTTCGGTGTAATATTTTTTTTGGGCTATATTTAGTCCGTAATAATTAGGAAATTTGTAATGTCTGTAACTAAAGACCAAATCCTTGATGCTATTGCTGAAATGTCAGTAATGGACGTTGTTGCTCTAGTTGAAGCAATGGAAGAAAAATTCGGCGTAACTGCAGCTGCTGCTGTTGTTGCTGGTCCTGCTGCTGAAGCAGCTGAAGAAAAGACTGAGTTCGACGTAATCCTTACTGGCGCTGGCGCTAACAAGGTTGCAGCTATCAAAGCTGTACGTGGTGCTACTGGTCTTGGCCTTAAAGAAGCTAAAGCACTTGTTGAAGCAGCTCCTGCACCTATCAAAGAAGGTGTATCTAAAGAAGAAGCTGAAGCACTTGCAAAAGACCTTACTGAAGCTGGTGCTGAAGTTGAGGTTAAGTAATCTAGCTTACGCTAGGTTCGCTGCCTGAGTAATCAGGCAAGGGCTGGTGATTATTTAATCACCGGCCTTTTTGCGCTATAGAGCGATGCAATCCTGTAACGCAAATAAAATCTAATTTTCTCTTTACTTTCAAGTTGTTACCTAGTTTGGTGTTGAAAGTGTCAGAGCAAAATAGAACAACAATTTAATGTTGTACATCTTGGCTTAGATGCCAGTTAAGTCTGTTCTTACAAGAACAGGTCGGGTCAAAGATCAGCAAGCTGAGGAACCCCATGGCTTACTCTTATTCTGAAAAGAAACGTATCCGTAAGGATTTTGGTAAACGTCCACAAGTTTTGGATATACCTTTCTTACTGTCGACGCAGTTAGAATCGTTTAAAAAATTCTTAGTCCCTGACGCTGATGGCGATCACGGTTTGGAAGCTGCTTTCCGTTCTGTGTTTCCTATCAAAAGCTACTCGGGAAATTCTGAGCTTCAATACGTAAGTTATCGTATTGGTGAGCCAGTATTCGATGTAAAAGAATGTCAAATTCGCGGTGTGACTTATTCTGCTCCACTTCGCGTAAAATTGCGTCTTGTGGTGATGGACAAAGAAGCACCAGGCACAGTTAAAGACATTAAAGAGCAAGAAGTTTACATGGGCGAAATTCCGCTCATGACTGATACCGGTACCTTTGTTATCAATGGTACAGAGCGTGTTATCGTTTCTCAGCTACACCGTAGCCCTGGTGTATTCTTTGATAACGACCGTGGTAAAACTCACTCGTCAGGTAAAGTACTTTATAACGCGCGTGTAATTCCTTACCGTGGTTCATGGTTAGACTTCGAGTTTGATGCAAAAGATAACCTTTATGTACGTATTGACCGTCGTCGTAAATTACCGGCGTCAATCATCCTACGTGCACTTGAGTACTCAACGGATGAAATCCTAGAGATATTCTTCGATACAACTGCGTTTGAAGTTGCTGACGGTAAAGTTCTTATGGAACTTGTTCCTTCACGCTTACGTGGTGAAACTGCCGCTTTTGATATCAAAGGCGAAGACGGTGAAGTCCTTGTTGAAGCGGGTCGTCGTATTACTGCGCGTCACATCAAGAACATCGAGAAAAAAGGTATTAACCAATTAGAAGTACCGCATGAGTACATCATTGGTCGTGTTGTAGCTAGAAACTATGTTGATGAGTCAACTGGTGAGATCATCGCAAACGCGAATGACGAGCTATCACTTGAGCTAATGGCTGAATTGGTTAAAGCAGGTCACACTAAGATTGATACACTATATATCAACGAAGTGGACAGCGGCGCCTACATGTCAGATACATTACGTATCGACACAACAAGCAACCGTTTAGAAGCATTAGTAGAAATTTATCGCATGATGCGCCCAGGCGAGCCACCGACGAAAGACGCGGCTGAAGCCTTATTTGATAACTTGTTCTTCTCTGACGAGCGTTACGATTTATCAACAGTTGGTCGTATGAAGTTCAATAGCCGTGTAGGTTATGACTCAGATACCGGCCCAGGCACATTATCGAAAGAAGACATCGTAGCTGTTATGAAAGTGCTTATCGCTATTCGTAACGGTGTTGGCGATGTTGATGATATCGACCACTTAGGCAACCGTCGTATCCGTAGTGTTGGCGAAATGGCTGAGAACCAATTCCGCGTTGGTCTAGTACGTGTTGAGCGTGCTGTACGTGAGCGTTTAAGCTTAGGTGACCTTGACGCTGTAATGCCACAAGATCTTATTAACGCTAAGCCAATTTCGGCAGCGGTTAAAGAGTTCTTTGGTTCATCTCAGTTATCACAGTTCATGGACCAAAATAACCCGCTTTCAGAAGTAACGCACAAGCGTCGTATTTCTGCATTAGGCCCGGGTGGTTTAACACGTGAACGCGCTGGCTTCGAAGTTCGAGACGTTCACGTAACTCACTATGGTCGTGTATGTCCAATCGAAACGCCTGAGGGTCCAAACATCGGTCTAATTAACTCATTGTCTACGTACGCACGTACTAATGACTATGGTTTCTTAGAAACACCTTACCGTAAAGTGGTAAACGGTGTAGTGACTGATGAAGTAGATTACTTATCAGCCATTGAAGAAGGTCAGTTTGTTATCGCTCAGGCGAACTCAAACTTGAACGAAAACAATGAGTTTGTTGATGAACTAATTCCATGTCGTCACAAAGGTGAATCAACCTTTATGGGCAAAATGGACCAACAATATATGGACGTATCACCACAACAGGTGATCTCTGTAGCGGCAGCACTTATCCCGTTCCTAGAACACGATGATGCTAACCGTGCATTGATGGGTTCAAACATGCAACGTCAAGCCGTACCAACACTTATTGCGGACAAACCGCTAGTAGGTACAGGTATCGAGCTTACACTAGCGAAAGATTCTGGTGTAACTATCGTTGCTAAGCGTGGTGGTGAAGTAATGTATGCGGATGCAAGCCGCATCGTTGTAAATGTACATGAAGATGAGCGTATTCCAGGTGAAGCGGGCATCGATATTTACAACCTTACTAAGTACACACGCTCAAACCAAAATACATGTATTAACCAAAAGCCAACTTGTATGGTTGGTGAGCCGGTAACACGTGGTGACGTATTAGCAGATGGTCCTTCGACTGACTTAGGTGACTTAGCACTTGGTCAAAACCTTCGCGTGGCATTCATGCCATGGAACGGTTATAACTTCGAGGATTCAATTCTACTATCTGAGCGTGTAGTTCAAGAAGATCGTCTAACGACTATCCACATTCAAGAACTACAATGTATCGCACGTGATACTAAATTAGGTCCTGAAGAGATCACAGCAGATATCCCTAATGTGGGTGAGTCTGCACTAGGCAAGCTTGATGAGTCAGGCGTTGTTTATATCGGTGCTGAAGTTAAAGGCGGCGATATCCTAGTAGGTAAAGTGACTCCGAAAGGCGAAACGCAATTAACACCAGAAGAAAAGCTACTACGTGCTATCTTCGGTGAGAAAGCATCAGACGTTAAAGACAGCTCTTTACGCGTACCAAACTCTGTAACTGGTACTGTAATCGACGTACAAGTTTTCACCCGTGACGGTGTTGAAAAAGATAAGCGTGCGTTAGAAGTTGAAGACATGCAGCTTCGCGAAGCGAAGAAAGACTTCAATGAAGAGTTCCGTATCTTAGAAGCAGGTGTATTAGACCGTGCTCGTAAGCTACTTGTTGACTCAGGTCTGAACGCAGATTCAATTGCATCACTAAATGCTGAAAAGCTGCTTACTCAAAGCCTTGCTGAAGAAGACAAGCAAGCTGAACTTGAGCAACTAGCTGCACAGTACGATGAGCTTA
Organism: Pseudoalteromonas shioyasakiensis; assembly: GCF_019134595.1. Lineage (NCBI taxonomy): Bacteria > Pseudomonadati > Pseudomonadota > Gammaproteobacteria > Alteromonadales > Pseudoalteromonadaceae > Pseudoalteromonas > Pseudoalteromonas shioyasakiensis. The sequence continues at coordinate 385,876 of NZ_CP077770.1, forward strand.
AAGCTGAATACGATAAGAAGTTTGAAAACAAACGTCGTAAGATCACTCAAGGTGATGACTTAGCACCAGGCGTACTTAAGATTGTTAAAGTATACCTAGCTGTTAAACGTCGTATCCAACCGGGTGATAAGATGGCGGGTCGTCACGGTAACAAAGGTGTTATCTCGACTATCGTACCAGTAGAAGATATGCCATACGATGACAAAGGTCGTACGGTAGACATCGTTCTGAACCCGCTAGGTGTACCATCACGTATGAACATCGGTCAGATCCTAGAAACACATATGGGTCTTGCTGCACGTGGTGTGGGTGAGCGCTTAGAAGAAATGATGAAAGAGCAGCGTGAACTGCACGAAATCCGTAGCTTCGTTAAGAAAGTTTACGAATTAGGTGATTGTCGTCAGAAAGTTGATATCGACTCTTTCTCTGATGATGAAGTTCGTCGCTTAGCTGATAACTTGAAAGGTGGTTTACCGATCGCAACTCCAGCCTTTGATGGTGCTCGTGAAAGCGAAATCAAAGACTTACTAGAGCTTGGTGGTTATCCAAGAAGCGGTCAAGTTACACTTTATGATGGCCGTACTGGCGATCAGTTCGAACGTCAAGTAACTGTTGGTTACATGTACATGCTGAAACTTAACCACTTGGTTGATGACAAGATGCACGCACGTTCAACTGGTTCTTACAGCCTTGTTACTCAGCAGCCGCTGGGTGGTAAAGCTCAGTTCGGTGGCCAGCGTTTCGGTGAGATGGAGGTGTGGGCACTAGAAGCTTACGGTGCTGCATATACTCTACAAGAAATGCTAACAGTGAAATCGGATGACGTGAACGGTCGTACTAAGATGTATAAGAACATCGTAGATGGTAACCATAAGATGGAACCAGGTATGCCAGAATCGTTCAACGTATTGTTGAAAGAAATCCGCTCACTGGGTATCAACATCGAGTTGGAAGAAAATTAAGCCATTTAGGTGCGGCGTAAGCCGCACCTGTTAGGCCGAATAGAATGTAGGGGCGATTGGTTCGCCCTCAAGATTAACCTCCGACAGGAGAGCTAAGGTGAAAGACTTACTTAAGTTTCTGAAGCAACAAAATAAGACCGAAGAATTCGATGCAATTCGCATTGGTCTTGCTTCGCCAGATATGGTTCGTTCATGGTCATACGGTGAAGTAAAGAAACCTGAGACAATCAACTACCGTACTTTCAAGCCTGAGCGCGACGGCTTATTCTGTGCCCGTATTTTCGGCCCAGTGAAAGATTATGAGTGTTTATGTGGTAAATATAAGCGCCTTAAGCACCGTGGTGTTATTTGTGAAAAGTGTGGCGTTGAAGTAACGCTTACTAAAGTGCGTCGTGACCGTATGGGTCATATTGAGCTTGCAAGCCCAGTTGCGCACATTTGGTTCTTAAAATCATTACCGTCACGTATCGGCTTAATGCTAGACATGACACTTCGTGACATCGAGCGCGTACTTTACTTCGAATCATTCGTAGTAACTGAGCCTGGTATGACAACGCTTGAGCGTGGTCAGCTTTTAGGTGAAGAAGAGTACCTAGATGCACTTGAAGAGCACGGTGATGAGTTTGAAGCGAAGATGGGTGCAGAAGCAGTATTAGACTTGCTTCGTGAACTTGATCTTGGCCAATTAATTGCTGAAATGCGTGAAGAGTTACCAACAATTAACTCTGAAACTAAGCGTAAGAAGATCACTAAACGTCTTAAATTAATGGAATCTTTCCACCAATCAGGTAATAACCCTGAGTGGATGATCATGACAGTACTTCCAGTACTTCCGCCTGATCTACGTCCATTAGTACCACTAGACGGTGGTCGTTTTGCGACTTCTGATCTGAATGACCTTTACCGTCGTGTTATTAACCGTAATAACCGTCTTAAGCGTCTATTAGATCTTGCAGCACCAGACATTATCGTACGCAACGAAAAACGTATGTTACAAGAAGCGGTAGATGCGCTACTTGATAACGGTCGTCGCGGTCGTGCGATTACAGGTTCTAACAAACGTCCTCTTAAATCGCTTGCTGATATGATCAAAGGTAAGCAAGGTCGTTTCCGTCAGAACTTACTTGGTAAACGTGTAGATTATTCAGGCCGTTCTGTAATCACAGTAGGTCCTACGCTTAAACTACACCAGTGTGGTCTTCCTAAGAAGATGGCACTTGAGCTATTCAAACCATTTATCTATGGCAAACTAGAGCGTCGCGGCATGGCTACGACTATCAAAGCTGCTAAGAAGATGGTTGAGCGTGAAGTGGCAGAAGTATGGGATGTATTAGACGAAGTAATTCGTGAACATCCAGTATTACTTAACCGTGCACCAACACTTCACCGTTTGGGTATCCAAGCGTTCGAACCTGTGCTTATCGAAGGTAAAGCGATTCATTTACACCCATTAGTTTGTGCAGCGTACAACGCTGACTTCGATGGTGACCAAATGGCGGTACACGTACCGTTAACGCTTGAAGCACAGTTAGAAGCACGTGCTCTAATGATGTCTACAAACAACATCCTATCTCCAGCGAATGGTGAGCCAATCATCGTTCCTTCACAGGACGTTGTATTAGGTCTTTACTACATGACTCGTGATCGCATCAATGCGAAAGGCGAAGGTATTGTATTTAAAGATCCTAAAGAAGCTGAAAAAGCATACCGCAGCGGTAACGCTGAGTTACATGCACGCGTAAAAGTACGTATCAGCGAGACAATCAGCAATGAAGAAGGTGAAACAGTTGAGCAAGTATCTATTGTTGAAACAACAGTAGGTCGTGCGATTCTTTCACTAATCCTACCTAAAGGCATGCCGTTTGAGTTAATCAACCAAGCCCTAGGTAAGAAACAAATTTCTGGCTTATTAAACGAGTGTTACCGTCGTCTAGGTCTTAAAGATACAGTTATCTTTGCTGACCAAGTAATGTACACAGGTTTCCACTACGCAATGAAGTCAGGTGTTTCAATCGGTATCGATGACTTAGTTATCCCACCGGTTAAAGCAGAAATCATTGAATCAGCGGAAGCTGAAGTAACTGAAATCAACCAACAATTCCAATCAGGTCTTGTAACGGCTGGTGAAAAGTACAATAAAGTTATCGATATCTGGTCACGTGTAAATGAAAACTTATCACGTGAGATGATGGCGAACTTATCAAAAGACACTGTAATCAACGCTAAAGGCGAAGAAGAAGAGCAATCTTCATTCAACTCAGTGTTTATGATGGCAGACTCAGGTGCACGTGGTAGCGCCGCTCAGATCCGTCAGTTAGCGGGTATGCGTGGTCTAATGGCACGTCCAGATGGTTCAATCATCGAGACACCAATCACGGCGAACTTCCGTGAAGGTCTAAACGTACTACAGTACTTCATCTCGACGCACGGTGCGCGTAAAGGTCTTGCCGATACAGCACTTAAAACAGCAAACTCGGGTTACTTAACGCGTCGTCTAGTAGACGTTGCACAAGACTTAGTAATCAACGAAGACGACTGTGGCACAGAAGATGGCTTAACAATGAAACCGCTTATCGAAGGTGGTGACGTTGTAGAAGCACTTCGCGAGCGTGTACTAGGTCGTGTTGTTGCTGAAGATGTATTAATTCCAAATACTAACGAAGTACTTGTTAAGCGTAACATCATGCTTGACGAAAAGCTGTGTGACCTTTTAGAAGAGCACTCAGTGGATGAAGTACGCGTTCGTTCAGTAATCACTTGTGATAATGACTTTGGTGTATGTGCTAAGTGTTACGGTCGTGACCTTGCGCGTGGCCACATCATCAATCCAGGTGAGTCAGTAGGTGTTATCGCGGCACAATCAATCGGTGAGCCGGGTACACAGCTTACGATGCGTACCTTCCACATCGGTGGTGCGGCATCTCGAGCGTCTGCTGAAAACAGTGTACAAGTTAAAACTAACGGTACATTGAAGTTACACAATGCGAAGTACGTATTAAACACAGACGGTAAGATTGTTATCACGTCTCGTTCAACAGAGATCACTATCATCGATAGCTTTGGTCGTGAGAAAGAGCGTTATAAAGTACCTTACGGTGCGGTGTTAGCAGTACAAGACAATGCAGAAGTTCAAGGTAACGATATCGTTGCTACTTGGGATCCGCATAGTCACCCAATCGTTCTTGAGCACAAGTCAAAAATCTCGTTCAGCGACATTGATGACTCAAATACCGAAGCACAAACAGACGAGTTAACTGGTTTAACACGTGTGGTTGTTAAAGACTTAGGTAAAGCGAATGCGAAAGAACCTAAACTAATCATCGAAAGCGATGAGCGTGGCCTGCAAGAAACACGTCTACCTTCATTCACAACGATTGAAGTAACTGACGGTGCAACTGCAAACCCAGGTGACGTACTTGCACGTATTCCACAAGAAGGTTCGAAAACTCGTGATATCACGGGTGGTCTACCTCGCGTAGCTGACTTATTCGAAGCACGTAAGCCGAAAGATCCTGCAATCCTTGCAGAAATCACGGGTACTATTAGCTTCGGTAAAGAAACAAAAGGTAAGAAGCGTCTTGTAATCACTCCAGCTGAGGGTGACGCATACGAAGAGATGATCCCTAAATGGCGTCAACTTAACGTGTTCGAAGGTGAGCAAGTGTCTAAAGGTGAGGTTATCGCCGATGGTCCTGAGTCACCACATGACATCTTACGCCTACGTGGTGTAACTCATGTAGCTAACTACATCGTTAACGAAGTGCAAGAGGTTTACCGCTTGCAAGGCGTTAAGATCAATGACAAGCACATTGAGACAATTATTCGTCAGATGCTACGTAAATGTATCATCCTTGACGGCGGTGACACTGAGTTCTTAGCCGGTGAACAAGTTGAAGTAGCGCGCGTTAATATTTCTAACCGTGAACTTGAGAAACAAGGCAAGATCCCAGCGAAGTTTGAAATCCAGTTAATGGGTATCACTAAAGCGTCACTTGCAACAGAATCTTTCATTTCTGCAGCATCGTTCCAGGAGACAACTCGTGTCCTAACTGAAGCCGCTGTAAATGGTAAGAGCGATGAGCTTCGTGGTCTGAAAGAAAACGTAATCGTGGGTCGTCTGATCCCAGCTGGTACAGGCTTTGCGTATCACCAAGACCGTTTAAACCGTCGCAAGCAAGGTGAAATCGTTGAAGAGCAAACAGTAAGCGCTGAAGAGGCAACTCAAGCACTAACTGACGCACTAAACGCAGATATCTCTGGAAACCAATAATCTCAGCTTAATCAATAGATTAAGAAATCGTAAGGCAGTTATCTTCTGCCTTACGATGAGTTAAGGTTGACAGGTTAAACTTTGCTCATTAAAATTCCGCCACCCATTTGCCTGCACGTTTTGTAACAAGCATGTAAACAGGGCGGATTTTTTTATTTTTTCAGTAGTAATTTTAATTTCAGGAGCTATTTAAATGGCAACTATTAACCAGCTAGTGCGTAAGCCACGTCGTAGCAAAGTTACTAAAAGTAACTCAGCTGCACTTAAAGCTTGTCCGCAAAAGCGTGGTGTATGTACTCGTGTATATACAACTACACCTAAGAAACCAAACTCTGCATTACGTAAAGTAGCGCGTGTTCGTTTAACTAACGGTTTCGAAGTAACATCTTACATTGGTGGTGAAGGCCACAACTTACAAGAGCACAGTGTAATCCTTATCCGTGGTGGTCGTGTTAAAGATTTACCAGGTGTGCGTTTCCACACTGTACGTGGTGCACTTGACTGTGCAGGCGTAAACGACCGTCGTCAAGCTCGTTCTAAATACGGTGCTAAACGCCCTAAGGGCTAATGGTTCTCCGTTAGTAAGGCCAAGCACTAAATTTTTAAATTAATTGTTTTGGGTATTGACTCTAAAAGAGCAAACCTGAAGATACCGGAGATACAAAATGCCTAGAAGACGCGTAATAGGTCAACGTAAAATTCTTCCAGATCCTAAGTTCGGATCGGAACTTCTTGCTAAATTCGTTAACGTAGTAATGTTAGACGGCAAGAAATCTACTGCTGAAAAAATCGTTTATGGTGCGTTAGACGTGGCTGCTGAGAAATCAGGCAAGTCGCACCTTGAAATCTTTGAAGCTGCACTTGATAACGTTCGCCCACAGGTAGAGGTTAAATCTCGCCGTGTTGGTGGTTCAACGTACCAAGTACCAGTTGAAGTACGTCCAGTACGTCGCAACGCATTAGGTATGCGTTGGTTAGTAGACGCTGCACGTAAGCGTGGCGAAAAATCTATGGGCTTACGTTTAGCTCAAGAAATCGTTGACGCTGCTGACAACAAAGGCACTGCGGTTAAGAAACGTGAAGACGTTCACCGTATGGCTGAAGCGAATAAAGCATTCGCTCATTACCGTTGGTAATCTGCCCTTAACCTTTAAGAGGATCATATGGCACGTACAACTCCACTTGAGCGCTATCGCAATATCGGTATTTGCGCTCACGTAGATGCAGGTAAAACCACCACAACAGAACGTGTTCTGTTCTACACGGGTCTTTCTCATAAGATCGGTGAAGTTCATGATGGTGCTGCAACTATGGATTGGATGGAGCAGGAACAAGAGCGTGGTATCACAATCACTTCTGCTGCAACAACGTGTTTCTGGAAAGGGATGGACGCTCAATTTGACGACCATCGCATCAATATTATTGATACACCAGGACACGTAGATTTCACTATCGAAGTAGAGCGTTCTTTACGCGTACTAGATGGTGCGGTAGTTGTTCTTTGTGCTTCATCTGGTGTACAGCCGCAAACTGAGACAGTTTGGCGTCAAGCGAACAAATACGAAGTTCCTCGCATGATCTTCGTAAACAAAATGGATCGCACTGGCGCTGACTTCTTAACAGTTGTGGACCAGGTGAAATCTCGTCTTGGAGCAACGCCTGTTCCAATTCAGCTACCTATTGGTGCTGAAGACGACTTTAAAGGTGTTATTGACCTTATTAAGATGAAAGCCATTAACTGGAATGCCGAAGATCAAGGCATGACTTTCTCTTATGAGGACATTCCGGCAGAGCTTCTGGAGCTTGCAGAAGAATGGCGTTCTCACATGGTTGAGAGCGCTGCTGAAGCATCAGATGAACTAATGGACAAATATCTAGAAGGTGAAGACCTGACCGAAGCTGAAATTAAAGCAGCTTTACGTCAGCGCACATTAGCAAACGAAATTGTTCCAATGACGTGTGGTAGTGCATTTAAAAATAAGGGTGTTCAAGCTGTGCTTGATGCTGTTATCGAATATATGCCTGCGCCAACACAAGTGAAACAAATCCAAGGTATCGTTGAAGATGGTACTGAGGAAGAACGTCCTGCTGATGACAACGCACCGTTTGCCGCACTTGCTTTTAAGATTGCGACAGACCCGTTCGTTGGCACCTTGACCTTCTTCCGTGTTTACTCTGGTACTGTTAAACAGGGTGATGCGGTATATAATCCAGTTAAAAGTAAGCGTGAGCGACTTGGTCGTATCGTTCAGATGCATTCAAACTCACGTGAAGAGATCAAAGTAGTCTACGCAGGCGACATCGCAGCGGCTATTGGTCTTAAAGACGTAACAACAGGTGAGACACTGTGTGATCCGAACTCAATCATTACGCTTGAGCGTATGGAGTTCCCAGAGCCAGTTATCTCTGTTGCGGTTGAGCCTCGCACAGTAGCTGACCAAGATAAGATGGGTATCGCGTTAGGTAAACTAGCGGCAGAAGATCCATCTTTCAGAGTACAAACTGACGAAGAATCAGGCCAGACTATTATTTCTGGCATGGGTGAACTTCACCTTGATATCATTGTCGACCGTATGAAACGTGAATTCAGTGTTGAATGTAACGTTGGTAAGCCACAGGTAGCATACCGTGAAGCTATCCGTTCAGCTGTTGAAGTTGAAGGGAAGTTTGTACGTCAATCAGGTGGTCGTGGTCAATATGGTCACGTCTGGCTTAAACTTGAACCGATGGATATTTCGGATGATGAAGCACCAACTTACGAGTTCGTTAACGAAATCGTTGGTGGTTCAGTTCCTAAAGAATACATCCCTGCGGTAGACAAGGGCATCCAAGAGCAAATGTCTCAAGGTGTGCTTGCAGGCTACCCATTACTTGGCGTTAAAGCGACTCTATATGATGGTTCATTCCATGATGTAGACTCGAATGAAATGGCATTTAAGATTGCAGGTTCAATGGCAATGAAGAAAGGTGCGCTTGAAGCAAACCCAGCTCTTCTAGAACCAGTAATGAAGGTTGAAGTTATCACTCCTGAAGAAAACATGGGTGATGTAGTTGGTGACTTAAACCGTCGCCGCGGCATGATCGAAGGCATGGAAGAAGCATTCGGTGGTCTTAAGCAAATTAATGCGCAAGTACCACTTTCTGAAATGTTTGGTTATGCAACTGATCTGCGATCTGCAACACAAGGCCGTGCATCTTACTCTATGGAGTTCTTGAAGTATGCAGAAGCCGCTAAAAACGTTGCAGATGCAATAATTGCAGCTCGCGCTGTTATATGATTTAGCTTGTCTGGCCCAATAGTGGGTCAGGCGTTAATTTCTTTATAGGAATTTTTTAAGATGGCAAAAGAAAAGTTTGAACGCGTAAAACCGCACGTAAACGTTGGTACAATCGGCCACGTTGACCACGGTAAAACAACTCTAACAGCAGCAATCACTAACGTACTTGCAAAAGTATACGGTGGTGTAGCTAAAGACTTCGCATCAATCGATAACGCTCCAGAAGAGCGTGAGCGTGGTATCACAATCTCAACTTCACACGTTGAGTACGATACTCCAACTCGTCACTACGCACACGTAGACTGTCCAGGACACGCCGATTATGTTAAAAACATGATCACTGGTGCTGCTCAAATGGACGGCGCAATCCTAGTAGTTGCTGCGACTGACGGTCCTATGCCACAAACTCGTGAGCACATCCTACTTTCTCGTCAGGTTGGTGTACCTTACATCATCGTATTCATGAACAAATGTGACATGGTTGACGACGAAGAGCTACTTGAGCTAGTTGAGATGGAAGTTCGTGAACTTCTTTCTGAGTACGACTTCCCAGGTGATGACTTACCACTAATCCAAGGTTCAGCGCTTAAAGCGTTAGAAGGCGAGAAAGAGTGGGAAGACAAAATCGTTGAGCTTGCAGAAGCACTAGATTCTTACATCCCAGAGCCAGAGCGTGACATCGATAAGCCATTCATCATGCCTATCGAAGACGTATTCTCAATCCAAGGTCGTGGTACTGTTGTAACTGGCCGTGTTGAAGCTGGTATCATCAACGTGAATGACGAAGTTGAAATCGTAGGTATCAAAGAAACTACGAAGACAACTTGTACAGGTGTTGAGATGTTCCGTAAGCTTCTAGACGAAGGTCGTGCGGGTGAGAACATCGGTGCACTTCTACGTGGTACTAAGCGTGAAGACGTTGAACGTGGTCAAGTACTAGCTAAGCCTGGTTCAATCACTCCACACACGAAGTTCACTTCAGAAGTATACGTACTTTCTAAAGATGAAGGTGGTCGTCACACTCCATTCTTCAAAGGTTACCGTCCACAGTTCTACTTCCGTACAACTGACGTAACAGGTGACGTACAGTTACCAGACGGCGTTGAAATGGTAATGCCTGGTGATAACATCAAGATGACTGTAGAACTAATCTGCCCAATCGCGATGGACGAAGGTTTACGCTTCGCTATCCGTGAAGGTGGCCGTACAGTTGGTGCTGGTGTTGTTGCAACTATCGTTGAGTAATCAACTATAGTGATGCATCAAGCATTAAGAAAAACCCGAGCTTAGTCTCGGGTTTTTTTATGGGTGAAAAAAGCTATTAGCTTTAAGTTTTAAGCAGTTTAGAGTGAAAGGCTAATCTGCCGCCTTCAAATTCCCAATGGACGAAGGTCTACGCTTCGCTATCCGTGAAGGTGGCCGTACAGTTGGTGCTGGTGTTGTTGCAACTATCGTTGAGTAATCAACTATAGTAATGCATCGAGCATTAAGAAAAACCCGAGCTTAGTCTCGGGTTTTTTTATGGGTGAAGAAAAGCTGGAAGCTGTAAGTTTTAAGCAGCTTAGAGTGAAAGGCTAATCTGCCGCCTTCAAATTCCCAATGGACGAAGGTTTATGCTTCGCTATCCGTGAAGGTGGCCGTACAGTTGGTGCTGGTGTTGTTGCAACTATCGTTGAGTAATATCAACAGATAGAGCTTCACAGCTTATAAAAAGGTCGCCTAGGCGGCCTTTTTTAATGCCTGTAGAAAAGCTATCAGCCGTCAGCCGTCAGATTGGATTGGTGGAGTTGTTTAGTTCTGTGTCTAACTCAGCGCTCTACCTGTTAATCTTCGGGTAGGTTGGTTTGAGCGTAGCGAAACCCAACGTAAGCAGAGCTATCAGCCGTCAGCTTTCAGACGTCAGATTAGATTGGTGGGGTTGGTTTGTGTGGTGTCTCACTCAGTATTTGCCCTGTTCACTCTTCGGGTAGGTTGGTTTGAGCGGAGCGAAACCCAACGTAAACAGAGCTATCAGCTTTCAGACGTCAGATTAGATTGGTAGGGTTGGTTTGTGTGGTATCTCACTCAGCATTCGGCCTGTTCATTCTTCCGGTAGGTTGGTTTGAGCGCAGCGAAACCCAACACAACCATGTAAACCTTTTCTTTTATGACCCCCATTACCATAAACCATTCCTCCTAATGGCTTTACCTAGACCCTTTGAACTTTACCCTCGTTAACCACTGTATAAAAATCACCATTACGCTATTGTTTTATCGTTTTATTCATTAATAACGTCATTTTAATGTGAATATTTCACTAAATTTTTATTGTTAATATGGTTTCTGTATTGGGGATATTAGATTCTTTATGTGAAATTAGCTTAAATTGCCTAAGTATCAGTTAGATGTCAGTTGAATATTATAAGGGTTGGGTAAATCTTGCTTAATATATTGTTCCTAAACAGGAAATCGAAAATCAATCTTATAGTAGTATTTTGTTAATGGATTTTGTTAGAATCACTGCCGTCATGTAAATGGAATGGTTTTATCAGGGATGGCTAATGACTAGCTTAAGTGCTACTTGTCAAAAAATAGCTTTGCTATTTGCTGTATATTTTTAATTCCCCTTTAGATGCTCAGTATCTTTATAGCATGTACTTTGATGGTTTGATCTAAATTGCTCATAAGTTGCAGTAGGTTTTTTCTTTCTATCTTCAAAAGCTCTGAAATACTGAAGACATACATAAAATTCACACCTCGGTGGGGATTGTTGTGTTAATTATTTGCCAACAATCGGTATGAATAACTATGTATATATCAATCTAATTAATGTTAATTCCTTTCCTGTAACAGGCACTTCCTTCTGTAGTGGTCGAAAACTTTTAAAATATAGACCACATTTAAGTAAGGAGTTATCGCCCAATATTTTTAGTTATTAAATAGAATAGTAGCTTTAAAACAGTGGGTTAAATTTAAGTTGTTAATATAAAAAGGAATTATTAGTGTATAAAAATAAACTTACGCAAACTGCTTTATGCGTTGCCGCTGCACTTGCCTCAACATCAACAATTGCTGCCAATAGTTGGTTATCTAGAGTCAGTACCGTCGATCAGCATCAGCAAAAGAAAGTATTTGCAGCTAACAGGATGCAAAGCCTTTCTGCTGTCAGTACTGATTCGTCAACTGCAATTTTTGATATAACAGTGTCGTTATACAATAATCCAGAAGGTGCAGAGCAGAGTGCCTATGAAGAAATTTTTAATAATTTCGCAGATGCTATTTGTGAGCAAACAAATGGTGAGCATAAGCTTGGCACAGTGAGTGTATTTAGAGAAAATAAACATCGCTCAAAATCAGATATTATTTGGGGGGCAAGAGAATGGCCTAGAGCTAATGCGTCAGGTTTTGGTGCGAATGGCATGCATATTTGGTTTGGTGATGTTTTCCCGAACGGCGCAGGTGCTGGTAAAGACCATGATATGCTTCAAGATCCTCAAGGTGCTGGTTATACACTTGCTCATGAATGGGGACACTATGCTTATGGCCTTTTTGACGAGTATCAGGGCGTAGCTGAAAGCGCAGATGCAAATAGCCCTATAAAAACAGATTTAGCCACAAACTCTATTATGAGTAATCAGTGGAAAGCTCTACAAGGTGATATGCTTTGGCTTAATCACTCTACAGCAACAAATATTGGCAATGTTGATAGAACAGCTCAAGGTCGAGTATACGGAAAAAGTGCTTGGGAAGTGCTATTACAAGATGCTAAAGATGATCCTAAGTTAGGAAGAAAAACGGCTCAACCAGAGCGTACTCGTTTTCTTACTCTGGCTAACAATGCTCCAGATGATGTAACACCAGTAAAGATTGAACTACCTTCAGCTCAAGTATCATGCCGAGATCAGCTTGATGTAGTTTGGGTTGAAGGTGATATTGATATGCAAGTGGTTATTGACCGTTCAGGTAGTATGGGCGGCGCGGCAATCAATAATGCCAAACAAGCAGCTAAAATACTTGTTGATGCTACAGCTGAAGGTACTACATCAATGGGGTTAGTTAGCTTCTCTAGCTACTATAGTGTGATACAAGATTATCCAGTAACTAAAATTGAAAGCCCAGATGTTTCAGTAAAAACTGAACTAAAAGCAGCAATTGATTCAATCAGAGCAGGAGGGTCAACAGCCCTTTACGATGGTTCACAATTAGCGCTTGATAACTTAGAACAATATCAACAAACTCAAGCAAGCGGTGCCCCTGGTGTTGTTTTTGTCCTAGCTGACGGTGATGACAATCATTCTCGCTTGTCACAGGCTTCAGTAATCAGTAATTATCAACAAGCCAATATGCCAATTTTCAGTTTTGGCTATGGTAGTGCATCACCAACTGGCCCACTTCTCACTTTAGCTAATGCTACTGGTGGTAAGTACTTTTCTTCACCAACATCATTGGCTGAAATTGTTGATGCTTTCTTGCAAGCTAATGCGATTGCGACAGATAATCAGAATCTTGCATCTACAACATACTCAATTGATAGTGCTCAAAGCGCCAGTCAGCCAATTTATGTTGATTCTGGGCTAGATAACATAAATGTTTTTGTAAATCACAATGCAGATCTTGCAGATCTTGAGTTAGCGCTATTTGATGGTGCTGGTACACTCGTTACCGATATAGATTTCAACTGTATAGATACTGCTAGCACTCAATCATGTAGTGCTAATATTTCTAACCAGAAACTATCTGCACATGGTGCAGGGCAGTGGCAGTTACAGTTAACGAATCTAAATCAAAGTACTAGCCTTACTGCTGCGGTAAATGTGAGTGCTGAACCAAGCTTATCAGGTACATACTCTGTCAACGTTGAAGGAGTTGATGGGAACGCAGTTACTTATCCAGCCCCTATGATCCTGACTACGGCAATCACAAAAGATAAACTAATTACAGGCGCTAATGTTAAGGCAACTATTACAGATCCAAACCAAGTTAAAAGCGAACTTGAAATGTTTGATAATGGTATTGGTGGAGATGCTGTTTCAGGGGACGGAATTTACTCAGTAATTGCACCTTATAATCAAAATGGTATTTATCAAGTTGAAGTGCATGTAGACAATAATGACAGCAATGCAGTGTACACCACAACAGGGTTATTAACGCCAACTATTGATGGCTCAGTACCAGAAACTGAGACATTGCCAAGTATCGATGAGAATTTTGTTCGCATAGCTAAAACTTCACTAGTAGTCAGTGATGTCCCATACAGCGATAGTAATGACAGTTATTATCTGAGTGATGATCTTACTCCAAGTAATGCTGGAATCGAGGGGATGGTTGACTCTCAGGGAGACCTAGACTTTTATCAAATCGAAAACATTGATACGACAAGTGAGTTTGTTGTTCGTGTATCTGACTTAAGCTTGGGGATGAAACCTAGCCTTACATTATATAAGTCAGATGGCATAACTGTAATTGATCAAGATATTACGTTAGATACAAACCCTTCTAAAACAGGCTATGTGTTCTATAAAGTTGCTACTACGGACTTAGAGTCAACTCTCTACGCCGTAGTGCAGCATGAAGATACGACCGCAACTACTGGTGGATACCAAATTAGTGCGGGTGCTCCACTAAATACTGATACGCCTCCAAATAACGCACCTGTAGCAGCTGAAGATGTTGCATCAATTTGGTCAGGTCAAACAACAGTTATCAATGTTTTAGAAAATGATACAGATTTAGATGGTGATACTCTATCAATTGATAGTGTACAAAATAATGGAACCTTGGGTGTTGTAAGTTTAGTTGATGGTCAGATTACATACGATGCATCAACCGCGTTTGATGATGAAGTTCCTGGAACAGTTATTTCCGATTCCTTTAAGTATATTGTGACTGATAATAATGGTGCATTTGTTGAGGGGCAGGTAACCATATCTGTATCTATCAACACGCCTCCAACAGCTGAAGCCGATATTGTTTATGTTGACGAAAATGGAACTGTAAATATTTCACCATTACAAAATGATAGTGATGCTGATGGTCATTCAATAACATTAATTGATTATTTGGATACTCTAACAGGTGAATTAACAGATAATAATGATGGTACTTGGACATATTCTACAAATGGTCAATTTGATTCATTGACAAAAGGTGAACAAGTAACAGATGCATTGACTTATACGATAGCTGATGAAGTGGGTTCAGAGTCTATGGCTCAGGTTTCTGTGATTATTACGGGTATCAATACTATACCTTCAGCTGAAGCTGACGAGGTTTCAACATCTAAATCATCAACAGTACTCATAGATGCTTTAGGGAATGATAGTGATGAAGATGGCGATGCTCTATCTGTGGTCTCGTTAGATGTGGAAGGTATTAAAGGAACTGTTACTGATAATGGGGATGGTACATTCACATATGACCCAGCTGGGAAGTTTGCTGATTTATATGCTGGCAGCTCAGCGACAGAAACATTTAGCTATGCTGTATCTGATGGTTCAGAACAAGTTTCAACAACCGTTACTGTGACTGTAAACGGTGAAGGTAGCAAACCTGAAGTTGAAAAATCATCTTCAAGCAGCGGCGGTAGTTTATTTTGGCTAACTTTACTTCTAGCGCCATTTAGCTTGCTAAGACGTCGCAAAAAGTAAGTAAATTAAATAACAATGCAACTATAAGCCTTTGAGTAATATGCTCAAGGGCTTTTTTATTCATGTTGATTACATTGAAGTTATTTAAAATGAAGCTTGAATTACTCTTAAACCACTAACCCTATTATTTCCTCTAAAACTAAATACTTGCTTATATCTAAAGTCGTTTTTGTTTCATCATTTCGTCATGAAAACTCACTTTTTTAGTAACAATGCCTTCTTAGTATGGCTGCGCTAATTATCCAAGTGCAGTTTAGTTAGCACTCAAATTCTTAAAATAACGTACTAACGGAACGTAACGATGAAAATTAATAAAATTGCTACTGCAATTGGTTTAACGCTGGCGTTGTCAGCGACGGCCAATGCAGGTGTGTTACCAGACAGTCAAAAACAAAATGATTGGTATAGTGCTGCTGAAACAAAATTAACAGAAAAAGAAGCGGCGGCTCAGGCTGAGCAAACGTTTAAAGCTAAAAATGTCATTTTATTTGTTGGCGATGGTATGGGTATCTCAACGCTGACTGCATCGCGTATTATGGCGGGGCAAATGGAAGGCAAGTCAGGCGAAGAAGGCTTACTTAGCTTTGAAGAATTCCCTTACTCAGCGCAAATCAAAACCTATAACGTTGATGCGCAAACACCTGACTCTGCAGGCACAATGACAGCAATTATTTCAGGCGTTAAAACCGATGTAGGTGTAATTGGTGTAAACGAAAATATCGAGCGTGGCGAGTGTGCAACTGTTGCCGGTAACGAGTTAATTACCGCAACAGAACTGGCAGAAATCAAAGGTCTAGCAACAGGTGTTATCTCTACGGCGCGTATTACTCACGCAACACCGGCTGCAACGTATGCAAAATCGGCTGACCGTAACTGGGAAGACGTATCAGACATGCCAGCTGATGCTGTAGAAGCGGGTTGTGAAGATATTGCCTCACAACTTGTTAATTTCGAGAAGAACCTAGAAGCACGCTTCGTAGGTACTGACGTAGATGGTCTTGAAGTTGTGATGGGCGGCGGACGTCGTCACTTCTTACCGAAAGATGCAGCGTTCAATTCAGCTGATGCAGTGAGTGAAGTAGAAGGTGATCGTACGGATGAGCGTGACCTAACTGCGGAATGGCAAGAAATGTATCCTGATGGCAAGTACGTCATGGACCAAGCTGGTTTCGATACGCTCAATGCCGACAGCAAACGTGTATTTGCATTATTTAACGAATCACACATGCAATACGAAGCTGACCGCGCTAACGATGTTGCGGGTGAGCCGTCATTATCTGAAATGACAGGTAAAGCAATTGATATCTTAAAGAGCAATGAAAAAGGCTTTTTCTTAACCGTTG
Organism: Pseudoalteromonas shioyasakiensis; assembly: GCF_019134595.1. NCBI lineage: Bacteria > Pseudomonadati > Pseudomonadota > Gammaproteobacteria > Alteromonadales > Pseudoalteromonadaceae > Pseudoalteromonas > Pseudoalteromonas shioyasakiensis. Next base: position 402,355 of record NZ_CP077770.1, read on the forward strand.
AGTCTGGTCGTATCGATCATGGTCATCATGCGGGCAATGCTTATAACGCGTTAAACGATACCGTTGAATTTGCCAAAGCAGTGCAAACAGCAGTAGAGAACACCAACCCAGAAGAAACACTTATTCTTGTTACTGCTGACCACAGCCACGTATTTACTATCGCGGGTTATCCAAAACGTGGTAATCCAATCTTAGGTCAAGTAGTTGCTATTGGTAGCGAAGAGCCAAGCCTTGCGGCAGATGGTATGCCGTACACCACAGTCGGTTATGCAAATGGTTTAGGATTTCGCGATTTAGGTGATGAAACTGATGCAGATGCATCATATAGCGAAGCGGCATTTGCAGGTCGTGTTGATCTAACGGGTGTTGATACAACTACGCCTGGTTATCACCAAGAAGCTACCGTGCCATTAGGTTCTGAGACTCATGCGGGTGAAGATATTTCACTGCATGCAAAAGGTCCAGGTGCGCAACTAGCACAAGGCGTTGTGGAGCAAAACGTAATTTTCCACATCATTAACCAAGCTCTAGAACTAATTGAAGAATAATGGCGACGACGATGAAAAAACTAAATTTAATTTCTCTTGCTGTAGTAGTGGCATTAGCAGGTTGTTCTGATGACGATGACAACTCACCAAAAACATTAACCGTTGAAAATACATTAGCTGTTGGTTCTGAGCAGTGCGTAAACGGTGGTACAGAAACCCTCACAGGTGAAGATAGTAACGATAACGGTGAGCTAGACTCAGCAGAAGTAACGGATACAACCGTTGCATGTAATGCACCGGCAACGTCGTTAACGGCATCGCAATTAGCGCCGTTGACTGATAATGCGTGGTTCAAGTCAGCACAAGTTAAAGTCGCTACTAGCGAAGAAAACATTGCTGCTGTTGTAAAAGAGTCAGGTAAAGCGAAAAACGTGATTTTGTTTGTTGGTGACGGCATGGGTATTTCAACCGTGACTGCAGCACGTATCATGGCCGGTCAGCTAGAAGGTAAGCTGGGTGAAGAGCATCAGCTTAGCTTTGAAACACTACCATTCTCAGGGTTTGCTAAAACCTATAACGTTGATGCGCAAACACCTGATTCTGCGGGTACGATGACGGCAATGGCATCGGGCGTAAAAACGGATGCTGGTGTTATCGGTGTAGATGAAGACATCGAACGTGGTAACTGTTCAACAGTTGCAGGTAATGAACTAGTGACAGCCACTGAACTTGCTGAGATTGCAGGTAAGTCGACAGGTATTGTTTCGACAGCGCGTATCACTCACGCAACGCCTGCAGCAACGTATGCAAAATCGGCTGACCGTAACTGGGAAGACGTATCAGATATGCCAGAGGCGGCAGTTACCGCTGGCTGTGAAGATATTGCATCGCAATTAGTTAACTTTGAAGCAAACCTAGAAGCACGCTACGAAGGCCTAGATGTTGATGGTTTAGAAGTTGTCATGGGTGGTGGTCGTCGTCATTTCTTACCTAAAGACGCAGCTTTTAACTCTGCTGATGCTGTGAGCTCAGTAGAAGGTGACCGTACAGATGGTCGCGACCTAACTGCTGAATGGAAAGCTAAATACCCAGCAGGTCAATATGTGATGGACCAAGCTAGTTTTGATGCAATCGATGCAGATACAACAGAGCGCGTATTTGGTTTATTTAATGAGTCACATATGCAATACGAAGCAGATCGCGCAAACGATGTAGCGGGCGAGCCTTCACTTGCTGAGATGACAGCAAAAGCAATTGATGTGTTAGATAACAACGCTAATGGTTTCATGCTAACAGTTGAAGCTGGCCGTATTGACCACGGTCACCACGCTGGTAATGCTTACAATGCACTAAGCGACACTGTTGAGCTTTCTAAAGCAGTCCAAGTTGCTCTAGATAAAACCAGCATCGAAGACACGTTAATCATAGTAACAGCTGACCACAGCCACGTATTTACTATTGCTGGCTACCCAAAACGTGGTAACCCAATTTTAGGTAAAGTGGTACCTGTGGGTAGTGATGAACCATCACTTGCAGCAGATAACATGCCATACACAACGGTTGGTTATACAAATGGTGGCGGTTTCCGCTACTTAGGTGATGAGACTGATGCTGATGCAGGCTATAACTTTGCGCCAGTAACGGGTCGTGTTGATTTAACTGATGTTGACACAACAACACCTGGTTTCCACCAAGAAGCTGTCGTACCACTAGGCTCTGAAACACACGCAGCAGAAGATGTGGGTGTGTATGCAGTAGGCCCAGGTGCACATTTAGTAACAGGCACTAATGAGCAAAGCCTTATTTTCCATGTTATGGATTATGCCGCTGATCTTGTTAAACAAGCCGATGCTAAATTAGCACAGTAATGAGTGTTTGGGAGGCTCTGAGCCTCCCTTACTCAATTAGTTATACTGAAAACCAAGACAAAAAAGAGAATCCCGTGAAAGCAGCCATCTTACTTGCCTCATTACTTAGCCCACTAGCTGTTGCAGGGCAATGCGATATGAACACCGGTTTTACGCAAGCAGACTATACGGTCAAAACAGATATAGTTGCTAATAAGCAGCATACTGAAAATACCTTTACCCTTTGGCGTACGCCTCACCAGGTGGCTAAGCAGAATCCACAGTTTATTGAGTTATGGCAACAGTTGCGCAATCAACAAATTCGCCCAATTCGTTATTTTCAGCATGCCCAGCGTGGTATTGAGTATCAACCATCGGAAGTGCAAGGTGAACAAGATTGGAGTAGCAAATATCAGTTAGTAAGTGATAAGTTTTTAGCCTCTATGACGTACCAGAAAAGCACAGGTGAAGGCTGTGAGCTAACAGAGTATTACACACAACAGCAGGGTGATAGCAAAATAGAGCTAAGCTGGCTTGCCAATCAAAAGTTACTTAAAGCAATTCGTATTTCAACACCAACTTATAGCCGTGAGATTGCTTTAACAGCCAGTCATCACAACCAGCAAAAGATTCAGGCAGAATTTGCGAAATGGGATAACTACCAAACAACCGATTATGCAGATATCGGTGATAATGAAAGCGATCCGTTTTTAGCTAAAATGATCAACTTAGGGTTTGTTGAGCATGGTGCAAGCGGATTTTATGATGCGCAAGGTAATCAGCTCAAAGGTGAGCATGGCCATCATCACTAATTAGTACCAACCACAAAAAAAGGCACCAAGGTGCCTTTTTTATTGTTTAATTACTTTTCTTATACCTAAAATGCATAGTTCCAAGTTAGGTTTACGGTACGACCCGTGCCCGCAAAATAGCGTGTTGCAGCTGGGCGTGTTTGACCGTAGTAAGTGATGTAGTACTTATCTAGCAGGTTATCGATACCTAGGCTAAATGCACCGTACTCAGCACTTTGATATTGCACCGATAAATCAACGGTTGTGTAGCCGTCAAATTCTTCACCAGTATTAAAGTCGCGGTCAAATATTTTGTTAGCTTGTACGCGGCTAGATAGGTTCGCTGGCCACTGTTGCTGCCAGTAAAGGTTTAAACGTGTAGGTGAAATATTGCTGCCGCCTAAATCGCTCTCTACTTTATTGTCGCCATCACCATCATATTGACCTTCTGTATCAGCGTAACTTGCACCAAATGTTGTGCTGTTAGTTAGGTAATATTGAGCATTTGCTTCAAAACCTGAGATCTCAGTACGCTCACGTTGCACGCTGTAAATACCATCAGCATCAGCTTGTAAACGTGAACCTAAGTCTGAGTCAGACTCAAAGTAGCTGGCTTTAATATTGAAGCTATCGTTGGCATATTCAAAACCTAATTCGCGGTTATCAGAAATAACCGGCTCTAGGTTTAAGAAACTCTCAACCGATAAACCTGCTTGATTAATGCCACGCAGCACACGACCTACATCGGCCATGCTAAAGCCTTCGCTGTAGCTTGCATATAGACGAAGTTCATCAGTTACTTGATAGACAACACCTAAGTTCTCTAATAATTCGTTAAAGCTTGGCTCACCGCCTTCTACAAAGCTGCTGTTGTAAGATGCTAGGGTAGTAAAATCATCCACTTTTAATTTGCCGTATTCATAACGTAAGCCAGCATTGAACGTCCAATCTTCTAGGCCGTCATAACGTAACTGAGCGAAAGGCGCAATGTTATTAAACTTGGTTTTTGGCACCCAATGGCGACCTGTTTGCGCAAGCTCTTGGTATGTTTCGTCAGAAAGTAAATCAATACCGGTCGCAATATCAAACTGACTGTTTAACAGGTTATCTTTATTGTAAGTAACGCGGCTACCAAACTTTTGTGATTTATTTTGAGACTGATCGAAAATAGTCTCGCCATAGGCTGGATCTTGGAACGTAGCAAATGTGCCACCTCCATACATAGCTGCAAAATCTTGCGTAAATAATTGAATAGCAAGGTTACCACCAGCCACATTGCTGTGGTTATAATCAAGGGTAAAGGTTGTTACACGGTTACGTGGCGTGTCGCCTTCTACATCGCCTTTTTCAGCAGAGGTTGCAAGGCCTGTTGCTGGATCGCCATTTACAGCTACAAAGTCACCATTACCTTCAATTTTGTAGTGATTCAGCATTGCTTGAATGCTTTGCTCGTTATCAAGCTGATATTTCACTTTTAAAAATAAGTCTAGACTGGTTGAATCTTGCGTGTCACCTTGTGTGCCATCTAAACCAACAAAGTCACCGTTACCATCGCGATACATACCCGTACTACGAGCCGATACACCACCAATGAAGCTAATATCCTCTAGTTGTTGGCTGAATAAGTAGCTGGCTTTATAGCTTTGGCTGTCGCTGCCACCGTCTGTTGGAGTGCTAAACCCCGCGCTCATTTGGTGATTAAAATCGCCAGCTGATTTTGTGATGATATTAATAATACCGCCACTTGCGCCCATGCCTTGAATTGCATTTGCGCCACTGATTACTTCGATGCGTTCGATCATTGCAGGGTCAATCGTATTCCCATCACGAGAACCGTTACGAAGCGGGTTTGACTGAGGAACACCATCAATCATGTATAGCGGCTCACGGCCACGGAGTGTTTCACCTGCACTGGTCATTTTTTGACGACTTGGTGAAAAGCTCGGTAATAAATTACCTAAAATTTGCGATAGATCTTGAGTATGAGCAAGTTGCTCAGCAATGTCTTCACTAGTAATAACACTGATAGTTGCAGGTACAGTACTGACAGGTGCCGTACTACGAGTTGTAGAAACGGTAATACGTTCAATATCCTGGGCCTGATTTGCAAACGCAGCGATAGGAGTAAGTAAAAAAGGAAGCGCAAATTTCATTGTCATAGTTAAATCGCTATACAATTGTTATTAAAAATTGTTCGCATTTATACATGCGTTTGTTGTGACAATCAATATAGTGCCATAACTGCAATTCTCTGTTTTAGCAGGGTTTAAACCTAAGCTATTGATTATGATTATTTAATTTTTCTAAACGTGAATTAAATAAATCTAAAAAATAATTGGCAAAAAAGCAGCTTGTTGATTACCGTTAATGAAGGAGGAACAGCCATGACAAAAATAAATACAAAACACCCAGCAGGTACTTTCTGCTGGGCCGAGTTATGCGCGAAAGACTGGCAAGCTGCAAAGCAGTTTTATACGCAACTTTTTGACTGGGGTTTTGACGACCAGCCAATAGGCGAAGATATGTATTACACTATGCTGAAAAAGCAAGGTGATGATATTGCCGCTATGTATCAACTGCCAGCAAGTATGAGCGAGATGCCAACCCATTGGTTATTGTACATTGCTGTTGATGATGTTGACCAAAGCACAGAGCTGGCAAAATCATTAGGTGCAACTGTATTGGCAGGGCCACATGATGTTATGACGGCAGGTCGCATGGTGATGCTTCAAGAACCAGGCGGTGCAACATTTGCCTTATGGCAAGCCGGTGAGCATATCGGGGCAAAACGAGTACAAGAGCTTAACCTACCTTACTGGTTTGAGCTTGTGTCGAAAGACATGCAAAAAAGTCGCGACTTTTATTGTCAGTTATTCGGATGGCAGTTTGAGGTGAAACCAATGGAGGGCATGGACTACACCTTATTTACCATTGATGAGCAACCGATAGCAGGCATGCTTGAGATGACCAATGAATGGCCAGATGATATTCCACCCCACTGGATGCCTTATTTTGCCGTAGCAGATTGCGATCAGGCTGTCGCTAAAGCAACGCAGCTTAATGGGGCTATTTGTGTGCCAGCAACAGACATTCCAGATGTTGGGCGTTTTAGTGTGATTACCGATCCACAAGGGGCCGTATTTTCTATACTTAAATCAACCATTGATGAATTAACTTAAGCCCTTGGTTTTTGCCAATCTGTCCCAAGGTATATATATCTAAGCCACCTCAAGATGCACAAACTCGCACCTTGAAGTGGTTTGGGTATAAAAAGCTAATTAAGGAGCAGATTGATGACTAAGCATGTGGTGGTTACGGGGGCCAATAAAGGTATTGGTCTTAATTTTTGTAAACAGTATTCAGCCCAAGGTTACCGTGTTACTGCAGTGGTTCGCACGCCAAGTGAGGAGCTTCAAGCACTCGATGTGAAAATTATTAGCGATATTGATGTGGCTGATGCCGATGATGTTGCAACACTTGCCAATTACTTACATGGCGACAAAATTGATATTTTGGTTAACAACGCCGGTATTTTTCATAACGAAACATTAGCTGATATGGACTTTGCTGCCATCGAAAAACAAATCAGCGTGAACAGTATTGCACCTATTCGTATTACTCATGCATTACAGCAAAGCTTAGGTATTGATGCCAAAGTGGCGATGATCACATCGCGTATGGGCTCAATTGCTGATAATGGCTCGGGCGGTTACATTGGCTATCGTATGTCAAAAGCGGCACTTAATGCTGCCAGTGTTAGTTTAGCCCATGAGCTAAAAGATAAAAAAATTGCCGTAGGGTTATTCCACCCAGGCTTTGTACAAACGCAAATGGTTAATTTTGCCGGCGATATTAGCCCTGAAACTGCCGCAGAGCGGCTCATCAAGCGGATTGACGAATTAAACCTTAGCAACACAGGTGGGTTTTGGCATTCAAACGGCGAAACGCTACCTTGGTAATTATTTATTCTGTTTTTTTATCGTCAGCTAGTTAGTAGTGATTAAGCTGCTAACGGCTGATAAGTTTCGCTAATTATTGAACTTATAGTTTGCTATACTCGTACAATTAAAAGTCATTTTGATGTAGAGAACAGCACATGGAATTAGAGCAAAATAGCGATTTAACCCTTCCTCTTTTTTGTTTCGATGAAAACCTTCACAGCCGCGATATCGAATCTCCAGATTTACTATTACATGTAACGCTAAGCGAAGAGTTACTCGCGCAGCTTTGCCAAAATCCAGCTGTAGATAGTAGTGTGGCAATTGCCATTAATGAATACCGTCTTGAAGCGTTAAATGATGACTATCAAGCATTGATTGATGATGAGCATGATGCGCAGCTGACACTCGTTCGTGGACCATTATTAAGCGCTATGCTTAGTTGCGACAACGACCAAACCTTTGTATCGCCGCAAGTCGATATGATGCCAACCTTCGATTTAGGCGATGACGTTGAAGATATCGAGGAGGAAGGATGAGAAAACTCCTCACTACCGTATTTGGTCTTATTCTATTAAGTGGCTGTGCATATTTAGGTGCCGCTCATTACGATGAACTGTTTGGTGAAGAGCAACCTAGAGAGCGTGTTGTTGCTGCATCAACACTTGAAGGCGCCGAGTTTTTAAGTGATATAAAGCCGGTACTAGACACTCGTTGTGTGGTTTGTCACGGCTGTTATGACGCACCATGTCAGCTTAAGTTATCTTCTGTGGAAGGTATCGACCGCGGCTTAAGCAAAGAGCGAGTTTATGACGGTACACGCTTATTAGCCCAAGAGCCAAGCCGTTTATTGTTCGATGCGACAAGTACCGCCCAGTGGCGTGAAAAAGGCTTTACGCCAGTACTTAACGAGCGAGCACAAACCGAAGAAGCGAACCTAGCTGGTAGCGTGCTTTATAATGCCTTAGTACTTAAGCAAAGTAGCCCTCTGCCTAAGCAAGCTATTTTAGGCGATGAGTTTGATTTTTCGCTCGATCGTGAACAAACATGTACCACAATGAATGAGTTTGACTCATTCGCTAAAGATAACCCACACAGTGGTATGCCTTATGGTTTACCGGGGATCTCAAGCGAAGAGTTTCAACACCTTGCTAAATGGCTTAAGAAGGGCGGTTACCTTGCTCATATTGAGCCTCCTGAAGAAGGCGTACTAAAACAAGTTGAACGTTGGGAAGCGTTCTTAAATCAAGATGGTTTAAAGCATCAACTGGCTGCTCGCTATATTTATGAGCACTGGTATTTAGCGCATATTTACTTCCCTGAGCATGGCGATAAACATAGCTACTTTAAGCTAGTTCGCTCTTCGACGCCGCCGGGTGAAGAGATCAAACATATTAGCACCCGTCGCCCTTATGAAGACCCTAAAGTTGAGCGTGTTTACTACCGTTTAATGCATGATCGCTCGACTATCTTAGCGAAAACACATTTACCATTAGCATTAAATGACGAAAAGCTTGCGCGCATCCACTCGCAATTTATTGAAGCTGATTATCAAGTAAATAAACTGCCAAGCTATAAGCCAGAAGTGGCTTCAAACCCATTTAAAGCCTTTGCTGCAATCCCTGTAAACTCACGTTATCAATTTATGCTTGATGAAGCTGAGCTGATTATTATGGGCTTTATTAAAGGGCCAGTTTGTCGAGGTCAAATCGCGTTAAACGTGATTAATGACCAGTTTTGGGTGGGGTTTGCTAAACCAGAAATGGCGGCGACACCAAAAGTGGGTGAATTGTTGTTGCAACATGAAGATGCCTTAGCATTACCAGCTGAAGAAGAAAGCAATGCCTTGCCGATTTCTAGTTGGGTGAAGTACTCAAAACGTCAAAACAAATATTTGTCAGCCAAAGTTGCCCTGGCTAATAAGATGTTTGAAAACGGTCAGCACCTAACAACCGATTTACTTTGGCAGGGTGATGGCCATAACCAAAATGCAGTACTAACGGTGTTCCGCCACTTTGATAGCTCAACAGTTGTTAAAGGCTGGATAGGTCAAGAGCCAAAAACCGCCTGGATACTCGACTACGCACTATTTGAACGTATTCACTACTTGTTGGTGGCGGGTTTTGATGTGTATGGCAACATTGGTCATCAGCTATTGACTCGTTTGTATATGGACTTTTTACGCTTAGAAGGTGAAGCAAACTACCTTGCATTATTACCAGAAGCTAAGCGTAAAGAAATTAAAGCTCAGTGGTATCGTAAATCACCACCTAGCTTAACCAGTTTCTTTGAAGATGAATTGTCATTTAGTCAACCTACAGGCATTGAATACAAAACAATGGATCCGCAGTCAGAGTTGTTTAATATGCTAAAAGAGAAGCTTAAGCCAATTTTAAGCCCTCGTTACGATTATACGAAAGTGCCTGAACCACTCGCAAAAATTAACGATCTTCCGGTTAAAGCAGTAAACTTGCTGCCGCAAATTTCGTTTGTGTTAGTCAAAGATGGCGCTGATAAGCACAAGGCCTATACCCTTATCCACCATAATGCTCATTACAATATTTCGAGCTTATTGAATGAAGAAGGGCAGCGCGCTTATGACGAAGATACAGTGACAATTGTGCCTGGGTTCATAGGTGATTACCCAGAAGCAATTTGGTACTTACACAATGACCAGCAAATTGCAGCTTTTGCAGCTGGGCTTGCTAAAGCAACAGATGAAGCAGCTTACAGAGACCTGAAAAGTGAGTTCGCTATTCGCCGAACACATCCACAGTTTTGGCAATACAGCGATATTTTACACCGTGTAGCGAAAGAGTATCGCGGCGTTGAATTTGGGTTATTTGATTATAACCGACTCGAAAATCGATAAATTTCTGTTAACTATCATGTTTAAAGCCCACTTCAAGTGGGCTTTCTTGTATTCTATGAACTACAATTATTTTTAAAAAATAATGAGTAAAGCATGTTGCAGCTAGTCACAGATATCCGAAAACGATATCGCTGGGGGTTATTGGCGATTGCCATATTGATCTCTGTATCAGCCATCTTGATACAGAGCCTTTTGTATATCCAAAAGGGTGACGCCAAAGTTATCAACATTGCCGGTAAGCAACGCATGCTGTCACAAAAAATAGCCTTGTACGGCAATGCACTCATTTACCATGAATCCGAACATTTCCAACAGCAACACCGAAGACTACTGGAACAAGCCGTTGAGCAATTTATTGCAGGGCATCAATTTTTAATTCAGCAGGATGAGCAAGGTCACTATATTTATTTAAATGAGGCGCTTGAGGCCCATTACTTCTTGCCTCCTACCGCATTAGATGAGCACGTGAAGCGCTATGTGAGTAAAGCGCAGCAGCTATTAAACAATACCGATAATTTTGCCTATGTGGACCGCTCAACATTTGTTAGCAATCAGCTTGAAGCACTACTCACAAAGCTAGACCAAGCGGTTAAATTACTCGAGCAAAAATCAGTTCAAAAAGTCACATTTTTGGCGGTTTTAGAGTTATTGTTTTGGCTTATCGCCATGGTGTTATTAGCCATTGAGTTATTTTTCATTTTTAAACCCATGGAGAAACTGGTCACTAAAAATATTGCTAAATACAAAGAAAAAAAAGAGTTTGCTGAGCGTGTTAATAAAAATAAAGAGCGTTTTATAGCCCGTACCAGTCATGAATTTAGAACACCATTGCAAGGTTTAACCGCATCAATCGAAGCGCTCGATATCAGCGACAGTCAGCAGCTGACTAAACAGCAGGCGCTTTATTGCGTTAACAGGCTGGTGGCTATGCTAGACGAATTAATGGACTTACAGCAGCTAACCTCGGGAGAATGGCAGTTAAGTTTCACTAGCAGCAATTTGTTATCAACATTAAAGCAAGCTATCTCACCCTATGAATATGCCTGTAACGATAAAGGTATTACCTTGAGCGTGAACTTAGCTGAGTCACTCAATAAAGAGGTGAGTACTGACCACGCAAGGTTGACGCAAATTGTTGCTGAAATCATTAACAATGCCGTTAAATTTACTCCAAGCCAAGGCCGTATTGCCGTAACTGCTGCGTGCCAAGGTGAGCAGCACTTTGTAATGGAAATACAAGATAACGGTAAAGGCTTTGAAAAGCCGCCGACAGATTTACTTAGCTACGAAAATGACTCAGAGCAACATTTTCAAGGCTTAAAAACGGGGCTGCTTAGGGTTATGCACATTGTTAAAGCATTAAAAGGAGAAATCCAATTTCTCAATGCTGAGCCACAAGGTGTGAAAGTATTAATTAATTTAGAGCTAGAGAGCACGCCTAAATCAGCAATGCCAGCGCCGCTGCCGAAAGCTTTACACTGCTTAATTGTGGAAGATAACCCGCTAAACGCCACCATTTTAGGGCGCATGGTTAGCCATTTAAATTACAGCTTTGATGTGGCTGAAAATGGCTTAATTGCCACAGATAAAGCCTCAGATAAGCATTACGATTTAATTTTTATGGATTTAAATATGCCAGTTATGGATGGCTTTAAAGCGATTGATATTATTCGTAATGAGCAGGGGCAACAAGTGCCAATTTTGGTGGTGACCGCCAATACATCGAATGAAGATTTGCAACGAGTATATGAGCTTGGAGCAAACTTGCACGTATATAAACCGATCTCTTTAGATTCAGTGCAAAAAGCTCTCAGCATTTTATTTACTGAGAGCTCACAGGGATAACCAAAGCGTTAAATTAGTTCGTTACTTTAATGTCGCCAACACCCACTTCGACTTCGATATCGTATTGGCCATTGCCACGATAGCTTGAATGCGAGCTAACCACTTTACGGCTAGTGTTACCGTCATTTTTTAAGCCGCGAATTTTAGTGTCGCCGACACCTGTATCAAGCTCGATACGTTTGTAGTCATCAAGCGCGCTATCAATTCTTACCGCGCCCACACCAAGCTCAATCTCAACTGAATTACTTGCGTCGTTAATTTCAATATCGCCAACACCAAGTTCAACATCAATTGCCATCGATTTAGGCATTTTTACATGCCAGTTTTGTTGAATATCATCGTTATCTAATTTTAAGCTAAGTGAGCTGGCACTTTGCGAGTGGCTTAATTCGATATCTGATAAATCAACATCAGAGCTGAACCAGCTATTGTCATTTTTTGGTTCAATGCGAACCGTAACGACGACTTCGCTACCGTCATAGCTTTCGACCTCTAAGCTGCCCACCGGAAAATCAATATCAAGCTGGCTTGCGCCATTCACTGCGAAGTTGTGATTTAGTTCACGTGAGTCTTTTGCCATTGCGTATGTTGTTGTTAGTGCTAAGCCAATTGCTGCTACACAAAGTAATTTTTTCATTGTCTTTTTCCTGTTGATGACCTTTTATACCTTAGTCGCAGCTGTGTTCAAAAAAGGTTTAAACGATTTTTAATTTTTTATCGAATGCGGTAACGTCAAGCTAACGGTAACTTAGAATGAGGATTCAAAGTGCAACAAGTGCAGTTGGTTAATGTTCGAGCCAGCCTAAAGGGGCAGGGCAATGACGTTTATTATTTAGATGATCTCAATATCAATGTATCGCCATTGAAGCAATGGGTTTTACTTGGTGCGAATGGGGCGGGAAAATCGGCCGTGGCAGCTGCCATTGCCGGTTTTGCGAAAATAGAAAAAGGCCAGTATGAAAATAGCTTTGAGCGTATTGCATTGGTTTCGCCAGACAGCCAAAAGCAACTCCTTGCGGCTGAGCTAACAAAAGATCAAGATGATATTATTGATGGTGTTACGCCTTCGAGTACGGTTTATGAGTTAATTATTGCAGGTCGAGACGAGCAACAGCTTGATAGTGATTTGCTACAGCAGTTAATAAGCCTATTTGATTTTAGTGATAAACTTAGCAAGGCATTTCGCGATTTATCGACCGGTGAAACCCGCAAACTGATGCTGATTCAAGCCATAATAGGTCGACCAGATTTACTAGTGCTTGATGAGCCTTTTGATGGCTTAGACGTCACAGCAATAGCTGGGCTTAACCAGCTACTCGCAGAGCTTAGTAAAACAACGACCCTTATTTTTGTGCTCAATCGCTTAACTGAGATCCCTGATTTTGTTGATCACTACGCCTATGTTAAAGAGGGTCATGTCACAGAGCAATTAGCAAAGCCTACAGCCGAGCAGCGCGATGATTTACTAAAGCTGTTGCATCTCACTCATACCCAGTTACAAATACCAGAGGCAGATATTGACCATCAAGCGCCTCCGCTCACAGATTCTATGCTGGTAAAACTCAATAACGCAGCAGTGAGTTATGGCGGCGAGGCTGTATTTGAAAAACTCAACTGGCAAATTAACCAAGGCGAACATTGGCAGTTAACAGGTAAAAATGGCTCAGGTAAAACCTGTTTGCTGAACCTTATCACTGGCGATAACCCGCAGTGTTACAACAACGATATCAAGGTGTTTGGCTACCAGCGTGGAAGCGGTGAGAGTATTTGGCAAATTAAACAACACATTGGTTATATTTCTAACGCGCTACATATGGATTATCGAGTGAGTATAACCGCGCTCAATACGGTTGTTTCGGGCTTTTATGACAGCATTGGTCTTTACCAAAAAGCCACCGATAAGCAACTTGCCATTGCCAAAAAGTGGTTAGCGTTATTAGGTTTAAGTGACAAACAAAGCAGTTCATTTAGCCAGCTGTCTTTTGGTGATCAGCGTTTATTGTTGATTGCTCGGGCTATGGTTAAACACCCTAACTTATTGATCCTTGATGAGCCTTGCTTAGGCCTCGATGAAGCGAATAGGCAACGGGTGTTATTACTAATAGAAAAAATCTGCGCTGCAGGCACTAGCACCGTGGTGTATGTTAATCACCACGCGAGTGACAAAATAGCCGGTATCAACAATTATTTAGAGATGGCAGATTTCACAAAAAAAGCGCCATAAGGCGCTTTTTAAACGATTGAAATCATTTAGATACGGGTAACTTTAAAACCCTTATCTGTTAATTGCTTCAATAAACCGTGTTGCTCTGGTAAGTGTAAAGCGCCCACTGCAATGAACAGCTTTTCTTTACCGATGCGAGTAGATAGTTGATTAACCCAGTCATTGTTACGGTCTATCAACATCACTTGCTCGCTTAGTTGACCATACTGAGAGTCATCAAAGCTTTCATTGTAAAACTGTGTAAGTGTTTTCATATCACCTGATTTCCAAGCCTTAATAAGACCAAAAAAGTAGGTGTCTACATCTGCAAGTTGCTCGAATGTTTCTTCGATCATCTTGTCATTCATAATTGCTAAATGCTCAAACATTTCCATTTGGCGTTCAAGAGTTTCTAGCTCACCAATAGATATTTTATGTTCTTGAGCGTAAGCAAGTACTTGCTTGTCGATGCCGTATTGATCTGAAAAACCGACGCTTTGGAACTCCATTTGCATCATGGTGACCATCACCGCCCACGGTGCTAAGTTCTTAAACATCGCAATATCAATTGATTTATCAGCAAAGTACTTTTGCAGTTTTGCATAGTTTTCAGGTGATAATTCTGATTGTAATGTTTTGCCATTTTTCAGCATCATAAATGGTAATGAGCGACGCTGCATTTCCATCGGTGAAATGGCGCTGATATCCACCTCAACAATGACTTTATCTGAGTTATCGAGTGCTTTTGTTACCTTACTTGGTAAGCCTTTCATGCTGTTGTCACCCACATGCACGGTACCGAATAAATAAGAAGCAACACCGTTTTTTTCTACTTTCCATAACCCCGGCTCTGCGAGTGCATATTGGCTAAAACCAAGCAGTAGCACCATAAAAAACAGGGCATTTATACGCTGGACGAATTTCATAACTTTCCTTTTCATAACGTGGTTTTTTCAATACTAAACTAATTTTTCTTTGATGCGTTAAATTAAATCGGTTCAAAGCAGAAAAATCACATCTAATTGCTAAAAATTAATCAATCATAGAATGGCAAATAACGAGGTGTGAAATTTCAATTTTTTGAATATAATGAAATATAAATCTATTTTTGGTTATTTGTTGAATATTTATTTCTTTAATTTTGCTTTTTAGCCTATTTTTTGAATTGATTTTTATGTTGACTTACAGGCCCCCGCGCGGTACTAATAGAAAAAGGCAGCGGGATGGCTAGATATCCGCTACAAATGAACAGAATTTGGTTATAGATAAATGCTTACAAACAAACTTTCTCTAATTCTAATTAACGTCGTGGTGATTATTATTACCGCGGGGGCTTGTTAGTGCTTAGAGAAAGTTAAAGCATTTAAAAAAGCCCCCCGCACTTAACAGTCCGGGGGGCTTTTTCGTTTTAGAGTTTAAGTTGCAGCAAATACACAATGTCACTGAGGAATGAGGATTTACGATGACAGGCGCAGAGTTAACAATCGATTTATTAGCCAAACATGGCGTTAAGGATGTTTTTGGATACCCAGGTGGTGCCATCATGCCTATTTACGACGCTTTGTACGGTGCGCCAGTCAAACATTATTTGACGCGTCATGAACAAGGAGCGGGTTTTGCAGCAGTAGGGTTTGCCCGCAGCACAGGTAAGTTAGGTGTGTGCTTTGCAACATCAGGCCCTGGTGCGACTAACTTAATAACAGCCCTTGCTGATGCGATGATGGATTCAGTGCCATTACTTGCTATCACAGGGCAAGTACCTACCGCAGCGATAGGTTCCGACGCTTTTCAGGAAGTGGATGTGTTAGGTATGTCGTTATCATGTACTAAACATAGTTACATGGTTGAAAGGGCAGAAGATTTAGCCGAAATCCTACAAGAAGCCATCCACTTAGCACAAAGCGGCCGCCCAGGTCCTGTGTTAGTTGATATCCCAAAAGACATCCAAATGGCGCAAGTACCATTCCACCCTTGGTTAGCCGCCGAAGATCATTTACCAAAATTAGACGCAAACCAAGTTGCGATAGCCAATCAAATCTTAAGTGAAGCGCAGCGCCCTGTGGCGTATATCGGTGGCGGTGTACAAGCTGCTGATGCACAAAACGAGCTTATGCAGTTTTTAGAAAAAACACATATGCCAGCAGTATCAACATTAAAAGCGCTAGGCAGTGTATTACCTGATTATGAATATGACCTTGGCATGCTAGGTATGCATGGCGGTAAAGCAGCTAACTTAGCAGTACAAGAGTGTGATGTTTTGGTTTGTATCGGTGCCCGTTTTGACGATCGTGTTACTGGCAACTTAAGCAAGTTTGCCGCAAAAGCAAAAGTGATACATCTTGATATCGACGCCGCAGAAATTGGTAAGCGAAAGCCAGCAAAAGCATCATTAGTCGCAGATTTAAAAACGTCATTACCGCAACTTGATTGCTTCGTAGCTCCTGATGAGTGGCTAACGCATATCGAAAGCATGATGAAAGAGCATGCATGGCGTTATGACTATCCGGGCGAGAAAGTATTTGCCCCTTATTTATTAAACCAGCTAAGTCAAAAAATGCCATCAACTGGCGTCGTTTGCTGTGATGTGGGTCAGCACCAAATGTGGGTGGCACAGCACATGAAGTTTAGCCACCCAAGTAATCATTTAAGTAGTGGTGGTGCGGGGACAATGGGTTTTGGTCTTCCGGCCGCTATCGGCGCCCAAGTTGCTCGCCCAAATGACTTTGTGATCACGGTGTCGGGTGATGGCTCAATCATGATGAACATTCAAGAACTGGCAACAATTCGTCGTAACAACCTGCCAGTTAAAATTCTAATCCTAGATAACCAGCGCTTAGGCATGGTACGTCAATGGCAGCAGCTATTTTTTGAAGGTCGTTATTCTGAAACAAACCTTTCAGATAATCCTGATTTTGTGCAGTTAGCAGCGGTGTTTGGCATTCCAGGTCAAACCATCACTAAAGCAGATGAAGTCGATGCTGCGGTTGATGCGTTAGTAAATAGTGAAGGCCCATACATTCTGCATGCCTGTATAGATGATAAAGAAAATGTATGGCCGCTTGTACCACCGGGTGCTGCCAATGATGAAATGATGACGGAGACAGTAAAATGAAACACACCCTAACGATTGCACTTAAGAATCAAAGTGTCGCTGTAGAGCGCTTTTTACGCGTTGCACGTCATCGCGGCTTTGACCTAACAACCATGAATTTAGAAATGGCTGACGAAGCGTTTCACGTCACTATGACGGTAGACAGCGATAAGCCAATTTATCTACTAACATCACAGTTAAATAAATTGGTTGATGTTAAACACGTCAATGTTGAAAACCAATTTCAACAACAAGCAATCTAGTAAAAAAATCAACAGGTAACTAGAGCAATCAGATTGATGCTTTAGTGAGAAATAAATTAGGAATGAGGAAGTCAGTGGCATGCCACTGCAACAACTGAGGTAATTATGGCTAAATTAAGAAGTGCAACAACAACAGAAGGTCGCAAACGTGCAGGGGCGCGTGCTTTATGGCGTGCAACAGGGATGACAGATAAAGACTTCGGTAAGCCAATTATCGCTGTTGTTAACTCGTACACTCAGTTTGTACCGGGTCATGTTCATCTTAATCAACTCAGTGAGCTAATGGCCGAAACCATCACTGAAGCGGGTGGTGTACCAAAAGAATTTAATACCATTGCAATCGACGATGGTATCGCAATGGGTCACGGCGGCATGCTGTATTCACTCCCATCGCGTGACTTAATTGCTGACTCAGTGGAATACATGGTTAATGCTCACTGTGCCGATGCCATGATCTGTATTTCTAACTGTGACAAAATCACCCCAGGAATGATGCTGGCAGCGCTGCGTTTAAATATTCCGGTTATTTTCGTATCAGGTGGTCCAATGGAAGCGGGTAAAACACGCCTTGCTGATATCGACATTAAACTTGATTTAGTGGATGCCATGGTGAAAGGCGCTGATACTTCAGTAAGCGATGAAGACTCTGAAAAAGTTGAGCGCTCTGCCTGTCCTACTTGTGGTTCATGCTCAGGTATGTTTACTGCTAACTCGATGAACTGTTTATTAGAAGCGATTGGTTTAGCACTGCCGGGTAACGGTACCACACTTGCTACACATAAAGATCGTAAACAGCTTTATGTTGAAGCAGGTGCGCGCATTGTTGATTTATGCCGTGAGTATTATCAAAAAGATAATGCAGCAGTATTACCACGTGCGATTGCTAATCGCACTGCCTTTATGAATGCAATGGTGGTTGATATTGCCATGGGTGGTTCATCAAATACGGTTTTACACTTATTAGCTGCAGCGCAAGAAGCGGGTGTTGATTTTGATATGTCGCACATCGATGAGCTTTCTCGTAAAACTCCTTTCCTTTGTAAAGTGGCACCCGCAACCAATAAATATCACATTGAAGATGTACATCGTGCTGGTGGCATGATGGCAATTATCCGTGAGTTAGGTAAGGCAGGCCTTGTCGATTTATCGGTTGATCACGTGGCAGGTCATACTATGGCTGAAATGGTGACTAAATGGGATGCCACCGATCCTAATAATGAAGTGGCGCAAAAATTCTATAAAGCAGGCCCTGCCGGTATCCGCACTACAAAAGCAATGAGCCAAGAGTGCCGCTGGCCAGAACTTGATAATGACCGTGAAAACGGCTGTATTCGCAGTGTTGAAAATGCCTTTCGTCAAGATGGTGGCTTAGCTGTACTTTCAGGGAACTTAGCCCTTGATGGCTGTATTGTTAAAAGTGCCGGTGTAGTTGAAGAAATGCTGCACTTTGAAGGCCCTGCGGTTGTATACGAATCACAAGATGATTCGGTTGAAGGCATTCTTAACGGCGAAGTAAAAGCGGGTGATGTTGTTGTTATTCGCTACGAAGGGCCAAAAGGCGGCCCTGGCATGCAAGAAATGCTTTATCCAACGAGTTACTTAAAATCAATGGGCTTAGGTGAAAAGTGTGCACTTATCACCGATGGTCGTTTCTCGGGTGGTACATCGGGTTTATCAATTGGTCACGTTTCACCAGAAGCAGCAAGCGGTGGTGCAATCGCTTATGTTGAAAATGGCGATAAAATAGTCATTGATATCGCAACCCGTGAAATTACCTTAGCGCTGTCAGGTGAAGAGCTTGAAGCGCGTAAACAAAAGCAACTAGCACGCGGTAAAGATGCTTATAAACCACTTGATCGTGACCGCTATGTTTCATCTGCACTTAAAGCCTATGCATTACTTGCAACCAGTGCAGACAAAGGAGCTGTTCGCGATTTAGCAAAACTTGAGGAGCTTAGTTAATTATGGTTTCTCAAGAGCTCGATTACTTTCGCGCTATTATCCAAGCGAACATGGAGCCCCTTGCAAAAGTCACTGAGGTCAGCGAAATGGCTGATCTTAGTGCACGGCTAGGCAACCATGTGTGGTTAAAGCGTGAAGACCAACAACCGGTTTATTCATTTAAGCTTCGTGGTGCATTTCATAAACTGAGCAAGTTGCCAAAAGGTTCTGATGTGATCACAGCCTCAGCGGGTAACCATGCACAAGGCGTTGCACTCAGTGCTTCATTTTTAGGCCATAAAGCTACGATTGTGATGCCAGTCACCACACCTGAAATTAAAGTGAATGCAGTACGTTCACTCGGTGGTGAAGTGGTATTACACGGCCATCATTTTGATGCGGCAAAAGCCCATGCTTTAGAGCTGACAGAGCAGCGTAACGGGGTGTTTGTGCCACCGTTTGATGATCCTGATGTGATTGTTGGCCAAGGTACCGTTGCCCGTGAATTAATGCAGCAATTGAATGACCTTGATGCTGTTTTTATTCCTGTTGGCGGTGGTGGTTTGCTAGCAGGCATGGCGGTGTACATTAAGTCGTTACGTCCTGATATCAAAGTCATTGGTGTTGAAGCTGATGAGAGTGCTTGCCTAAAAGCAGCGCTTGAAGCAGGCAAGCCCGTTGAGCTTGACCGTGTTGGTAGCTTTGCAGATGGTGTAGCCGTAAAAGTTATCGGCACAGAAACATTTCGTTTAGCGCAAAAGTTTTGTGATGAAGTGGTCACTGTAACGGGCGACGAAATCTGCGCCGCAATGCAAGATATCTTTGTTTCGACTCGTGCTATAGCGGAGCCTTCAGGGGCGCTATCAACAGCGGGCCTTAAAAAGTGGTGCCAACAAAATGGTGTTAAAGGCTTAAACGTAGCTGCGATTTTATCGGGTGCAAACTTAAACTTTGACCGCTTACGTTATGTTGCAGAGCGAACGGCACTTGGTGAAAAGAACGAAGCACTGCTTGCTGTGACCATTAAAGAAGAGAAGGGCAGCTTTAAGCAGTTTTGTAACTCATTAGGTGGCAGGGCTATTACTGAGTTTAATTACCGTTATGCAGGCCCTGGCGAAGCACAAATTTTTGTTGGTATTGCATTAAGACAAGGGCAACAAGAGCTCGATGAATTAAAAGCGGCACTGACAGAAAACGACTACACGTTTTGCGATCTATCAGATAACGAGCTGGCTAAATTGCATATTCGTTATATGGTGGGTGGTAAAGCGCCAGCTCAACTTCATGAGCGTTTACTGCGCTTTGAGTTTCCTGAATACCCAGGCGCACTGGCGCGATTCTTAGATACTCTTGGTAGTAATTGGAATATTACTTTATTCCATTACCGCAATCATGGTGGGGCAATTGGTAATGTGCTGGCGGCCTTTGCTATTGAACCGAGTGATTATGAGGTATTCAATGAGCATTTGAACCGCTTGGGATACAACGTTCAAGATGAAACGAACAACCCATGTTTCACCCAGTTCTTAACCAGCCAAGGTCAAGAACTTAGCGAAGTTAAAGCGGCAAATCAGTAGCTTAATATAATCAGGACTGTTCATTAGCAGTCTTGATTTTTCCTCTATTTTTCCTATAGTTAATGCACGGTTTCAAGCAAGGATGATGCGTGCAAGGTATAAAAAGCCTACTAGGGTTAATCTGTTTAATGCTTTCTATGAGCGCACTGTGCGCTGATAAAGTTAGCTTACAATTAAAATGGACTCACCAGTTTCAATTTGCAGGCTATTATATGGCTGCTGAAAAAGGCTTTTATAAGCAAGCTGGCCTTGATGTCTCTATAATTCCTGCTGATCCAAATCACCCAGATACCTTCTCTAAAGTACTAAGCGGTAAAGCCGACTTTGCCATTACTCACTCAGGCATATTACAAAAGCGCCAGCAAGGCGCACCAGTTGTTGCCCTTGGAGCCATACTGCAGTTTTCGCCTTACTGCTGGATGGTAAAAAATAACTCAGATATTTTTCAGCCCAGAGACTTTGTTAGTAAAAAACTTAGCAAGATCGGTTCAATAGAAAATGCTGAATTACTGGTTATGTTACAGCGTGCAGGATTGAGCCTAGAAAGCTTGATGGCAGCTAGCCATGAAGGCGGCGTTAAAGAGTGGCTTGCCGGTGATTTAGATGCGGTGCAAGTTTATGTCACCAATGAGCCTTACACGATGACATTACAAGGAGTAGGTCACCGGCTCATTTGCCCGCAAAAGTTTGGTTTGAATGTGTATGGCGATATTTTATATACCTCTGAGCAGCTTTTAACGAAAAAGCCAGAGGTTGTTGAGCGCTTTTATCGTGCCAGCTTAAAAGGGTGGCGTTATGCCTTATTGCACTTAGAAGAAAGTATCGATGTAACCAAGCAGCACTATGCTACACATAAAAGTGTGCAAGAGCTGGCTTATGAAGCGCATGTTTTAAAAAGCTACATCCAACCTCCGGGAATTAATCTAGGCAATATGTCGATGGCAAAATGGCGCTTGATTGCAGATTTATATGGCTTAGAACAGGATGAGTTTGATCAAGCTTTTGATGGCTTTATGTATAATCAACAGCAAACAGAAGGCATTGAACTATCGTGGATGCTGATCCTTGCCATCATCTTAAGTATTGCCTGTGTGCCATTGTACATTCGCTTGATCAGCAGTAACCGACGTTAAATAAGATAAATCTGTTATACTGCTTTTTATTTCTTGTCGCTAAGTAGTTATGACACTTGCCGAGCACTTTGCTGCCTTAGATGCACTGCTATTTTCAACTCGCCAATACTGGCAATGTACCGCATTTGATTTTGATGATCTTCCTTGGCCTGAATTAGCCAACTTATTATGGGCGCTTGATGACCAACAAGTGAGTGAACTTGATGCCGATCAGCAGGCTTTATATCGTTATTTTGCTGATGAAATCAAACACATCGAAAAGCTGGCTGAACTGTGTGAGTTGCCAGCGATAAGTGCTACTCGTAATGAATTTCCGTTTTGGATAAGTAATGGCATTAAAGGCCGTAAATTTGAGCAACTACAAGACTTTGTCGCGGCGATTAGTCAGCAGTCATTAAACCAGCCCGTTTTAGAATGGTGTGCAGGTAAAGGGCATTTAGGTCGCATGTTGGCATTCAATGGTGCGCCTCGTGTGCATAGCATTGAGCTGCAACAACACTTGTGCGACCAAGGTCAATACAGTGCGACACAACAGCAATTGGCGATGCAGTTTTCTCAAGCTGATGTATTAACTGATGACACTGATGGCTTTTTTGAAAGCCAGCAGCATGCAGTTGCTTTGCATGCCTGTGGTCGTTTACATCAAACATTTATGCAGCAAGCAAGCAAAGCGAAAACCCAGCAAATCAGCTTTTCACCATGCTGTTATCATTTATTCACAGATAACGCCTATCAAGCAATGAGCGAGCCTGCCAAGCAAAGCCAACTTGCGCTTACCCATCGCGATTTAAAACTGGCTCTGCAAGAAACGGTAACAGCACCGAGCCGAGTTGATAAGGTAAGAAAAACAGAAGTTGAATGGCGTCTTGGATTTGATGCGTTACGTAAATCACTGACCGGTGAAATGCACTATGTGAGTGTGCCATCAGTGAACAAAGCGATCTTCTCTGATTCGTTTAGCTCATTTTGTTTGTGGGCAGCGGAGAAAAAATCATTACATTTACCGAAAGATGTTGATTACAATGAGTTTTTAGAGATAGGTAAAAAGCGCAAAAGGGTTACTGAGCGAGTTGAACTCGTCCGACATGTGTTCAGAAGGGCAATTGAAGTTTGGCTCGTGCTCGATCGTGCTTTATATTTGCAACAACAAGGGTATCAAGTAACGGTTAGTACGTTTTGCGAAAAGCAGCTGACACCAAGGAATATCTTGATCCAAGCTAATTATTAAATACCGTAAAGAGGCGCAATGAGAAAGTTAAAAAATTTATTCGAGAATAATAAACGTTGGGCAGCGCGTACGAGTGAAAATGATCCTGAGTTTTTTAAAATTCTATCAATGCAGCAAAATCCAGAGTACCTGTGGATCGGTTGTTCTGACTCGCGTGTACCTGCAAACGAAATCGTAGACTTGTTACCGGGTGAGTTATTTGTTCACCGTAACGTAGCAAATGTCGTTGTGCATACCGACCATAACTGTCTTTCGGTAATGCAATACGCTGTTGAAGTACTGAAAGTGAAGCACATCATGGTCGTTGGTCATTATGGCTGTGGTGGTGTTCAAGCAGTATTAAACGAAGCGCGTTTTGGCTTAATTGATAACTGGCTTCGCCACGTAGGTGATGTAAAAGAAAAACACATCGAACAACTCAATGCATTACCTGAGCAAGAGCGTTTAAATAGCTTAATCGAACTAAACGTTATTGAACAAGTACGTAACGTGTGCCGTACTAACATTGTGCAAGATGCTTGGGCGAAAGGCCAAGAGTTAACAATTCATGGTTGGGTGTATGGCTTAGCAAATGGTCATCTTAATGATCTAGAGTCGGTAGTGACCTGTGCTGAAGAAGCTAG
Organism: Pseudoalteromonas shioyasakiensis; assembly: GCF_019134595.1. Classification (NCBI taxonomy): domain Bacteria; kingdom Pseudomonadati; phylum Pseudomonadota; class Gammaproteobacteria; order Alteromonadales; family Pseudoalteromonadaceae; genus Pseudoalteromonas; species Pseudoalteromonas shioyasakiensis. The sequence continues at coordinate 426,195 of NZ_CP077770.1, forward strand.
TGATACCTACGGTATCGCCGTTAAGCGTGTATTTGAACGCGTGGCAGAAAAAAGCTAAAACTAGCTAGTTAGAAAAAAGGAGAGCTAATTCGCTCTCCTTTTTTTATTGTTCGTCTTGTTTGCTAGCAAGTTGCTGCTCGAGTAATGCAACTTTCTCTTCAAGCTCAGTGAGTTTTTCACGAGTACGAATAAGTACTTGGCTTTGAATATCAAACTCATCACGGCTTACAAAGTCCATCTCAGCAAGTTTGTTTTGAATAGCTTGCTTTGTTTTGCCTTCCACTGTTTCGGCAAGGTTTTTCACGCCTTGCGGCATGTTGTCAGTAATTTGCTTAGCGATTTCTTCAAGTTTTGCTGGGTTGATCATCTTCGTCCCTTGAGTCACGTAAAAAAACAATCTTACCTTATTGGCTAGGCGTAGTGTAGTGATTACGGTAAAATTGCCCGTCCTGTCTTTGGATAATTTCTTTAGGGGCTTATGAAACTCAACCCAAAACAAGATGAAGCGGTAAAGTATATCAGTGGACCGTGTCTGGTATTAGCTGGTGCGGGATCTGGTAAAACGCGTGTTATTACTAATAAAATCGCTTACTTGGTGCAAAAGTGTGAGTATCAAGCGCGCAATATTGCGGCGGTAACCTTTACTAATAAAGCCGCAAAAGAAATGCGCGAGCGTGTAACGCAAACACTGGGTAAACAAGAGTCGAAAGGCTTATGGGTTTCAACGTTTCACACCCTTGGGCTTGAGATCATCAAAAAAGAGTTAACTACACTAGGGTTTAAACCTGGTTTTTCGTTGTTTGATGATCAAGATACCAACCAGTTATTAGCAGAGCTGACCGAAGAAGAACTTAAAAAAGACAAAGATCTACTCAACCTACTAAAAATGCAAATAGGTAGTTGGAAGAACGAGTTGATTCTACCAGAGCGTGCCGTTCGCGAAGCCCGTGAGCCGCAAAAAGCCTTGTTTGCTCAGCTGTATGCGCGTTATCAAAATCAATTACGTGCTTACAACGCCCTAGATTTTGATGATCTGATCATGATCCCTACTTTGTTGTTAGGCCAAAATGCCACTGCGCGTGAGCGTTGGCAACAGCGTTTTCGTTACTTGCTGGTGGATGAGTATCAAGATACTAATACCAGTCAGTATCAGCTGGTTAAGTTATTGGTGGGTGAACGAGCTCGTTTTACCGTGGTAGGCGATGACGACCAATCAATTTATTCATGGCGCGGTGCTAAGCCTCAAAACCTTGTGCTATTGAGTAAAGATTTTCCGGGCTTACGTTTGATTAAGCTTGAACAAAACTACCGAAGCGCAGGGCGAATTCTAAAAGCGGCGAATATTTTGATTGCCAATAACCCTCACGAGTTTGATAAAAAGCTATTCAGTGAGCTTGGCTATGGTGAGCCTATTAAAGTGATTGGCTGTCGTGATGAAGAGCATGAATCAGAGCGAGTGGTGGCAGAGATCATTTCTCATAAATTCATGAAACGCACCAGCTACAAAGATTACGCGATTTTATATCGTGGTAATCACCAAGCGCGCGTGTTTGAAAAAGCACTTATGAGCAACCGCATTCCCTATAAAATCAGCGGCGGCATGTCATTTTTCTCGCGTTCAGAGATCAAAGATATCATGGCGTATTTACGCCTATTGGTGAACCAAGATGACGACAATGCCTTTTTACGTATTGTAAATACGCCACGCCGTGAGATTGGTACGGTCACACTTGAAAAGCTCGGCACCCTTGCTAATGAAAAGCATATCAGCTTATTTGCTGCCTGTTTTGAGCCTGAGCTTGCGCACAGATTAAAGGGCCGTGGTTTTAATGCTTTAGCTGGTTTTGCCCGCTGGGTGGTTGAGCTTTCTGATAATGCGGTACGGGGCGATACCCTTGAGGCTGTGAAAGAGTTAGTTAGGCAAATTAACTACGAAGCATACCTTTATGAGTCATCACCGAGTGCAAAAGCCGCTGAAATGCGCATGAAAAACGTTTCAGAGCTTTATCGTTGGATCACCGACATGTTAACAGGGGATGCAGACAATCCACCGCTGAACCTTGCTGAAGTGGTTAGTAAACTGACCCTGCGCGATATGCTTGAGCGTAACGAAGAAGAAGACGAATCTGACGCGGTACAATTACTGACACTGCATGCTTCAAAAGGTTTGGAGTATCCGTATGTGTTCATGGTTGGTATGGAAGAGGGTTTGTTACCGCACCAAGTAAGTATCGATGAAGATAACGTTGAAGAAGAGCGTCGTCTTGCTTATGTAGGTATTACGCGTGCACAGCAAGAGCTGGTAATGACCTATGCTAAGTTACGTCGTCAATTTGGTGAAACCTCAGATACAGAGCTCAGTCGCTTTGTGCAGGAGTTACCACAAGATGATTTAGCCTTTGAGGCGAAAAAGCCACCTTCATCACAAGCTGAGCGCATGGAAAAAGGTCAAGCCCGTGTAGCTAATCTAAGAGCGATGCTTAAGAAGTAATAAATTGTGCGCTCGGTGCTTCGTGTTCAAAGGGCGCCAGCGCATGTTGCTTACCAATAAACAACGACAATCCGTGCTTATCGAGTAACGTGCGGTAGTTAAAAATAGACGGTCCTTTCGCGATTACTTGGATATTTTGCAGCTTAGTAATCGCCAGCACACCTTGCAGCTGTAAGTGATAGTTTTCTTGCTGTAGTACGCGCTTACTGAACGTTGAACTTAATAACAAGTAATCGAATTGGAACTCAGTCAGTAAGTTTAACTCACAGCGATCTTTAGCAAACTCATTCAACCCAATCGAAAATCCTTGTGCAACCAAGTTTTTTAGATTTTCAATTTGTACCGCTGATGCATAACGAATTTCTTGCTCGTTGAATAATAAACACATTCTATTCGCATCGTGGGCTTTTAATAGCTTGCATAGTGCTTGAAAATTAATACGTTCAAGGACTAAACCAGAACAAGGGAACAATACTTTTTCTAGATTACTGTCACTTACTAAGCTGAAGGCTTGTTTTAGTAAATTAAGTTCAACCTCAAAGTGCTGTACTCTATCGGTCGCAAACTTTTTAAGTACTTCAAAGCTGGTGCTACCAAGTACTGGGTGTTCACCAAATGCTTCGAGTAAAGATTCTGCGCGAGTTTGCTCATCCAAAGTAATGATTTCGGCACTTCTAAAGTGCATAGGCAAGTCATCTAGGTGATGCATATTGTCAGCATCATGTTGCACATTGCTAGCATTAAGCAGCGGATGGAAGCATTCAAAGCGATTACGGCCTGCATTTTTCGCGTAATACATGGCAGCGTCGGCATCGCGAATAATTTCATCGGTGTGCTTGTAGCTTGGTTTTGAGTAGGTAATACCAATACTGGCACCACTTTGAATGCACTGACCCTTCATACAGAAAGGTTTTCTCATAATTTCGATGATACGTTTGGCAACATCTTGGGCTTGCTGTTGCTCTGTTAAATGAGTGAGTAATATAACAAACTCATCGCCACCTAAACGTGCAAGCAAATCATGCTCACGAATACAATGTGAGAAAGACTCGGCAACACCAATTAAAAATTGATCACCCGCTTGGTGACCAAGGTGATCGTTGATGTCTTTAAATTTATCAAGGTCAATAAATAGCACTGCAAACTGCTGCTCTGGGTAGCGCTGGTAGTGCTGCAATGTTTTTTCAAGTTGAGTTAAGAATAAGCTGCGATTCGGTAAACTGGTTAATGAGTCGTGATGGGCATCATGGTACAGCTGTTGTTCTATTTTTTTACGCTCTTCAATTTGCATTTGCAGGTGCATATTGGCTTGGCGAAGTTCTTTGGTTTTTTCAGTGACTCGGTGCTCAAGCTTTTGGTGGCTAAGCTTTAACTCTTGGTTTGCTAGGTGAGTTTGAATAACGTTCGCAATTTGATTTGATACAAAGGTGATTAGTTCACAATCATCCTGACTAAATTCATGCTTATTATTGTAAGCTTGGCAAACAATGAGGCCTATAACACCCTGTGATGTTTTAAGCGGAGCACCTAACCAACTCGTCGCGGTGCGCTCTGGTGGTACATTAACCGGTCTTTCTATAACGCCTAGCTTGATAAGCTCTTTTGCTCTTTCACTGTCTATGACTTGGCACTTTTCAGTGCTGAGCACTAGTTCACTGTAACCTTTAGCAAATGGTCGTGGTTTGCCATTATCGTTAAACTCATCGACGCAGTAAGGAAAGCTCAACCAATGTGATTGTTGGTCGTATAATGCGATGTATAAGTTATCTGCATAGGTAATGGTTTTTATAATGCTATGAACATGCTGATATACATCGTCGAGGCTTTTACTTTGCGTTGCAAGCTCTGATATTTTAAACAGGATCTGTTGGCGTTCTAGCGCACTTTTACGTTGTTGAATTTCGTCGTTAAGTGCTTGGTTACTTTGTGTCAGTGCACGGGTGCGAATTTTAACTTCAGATTCGAGCAATTCACGTTTTTTAACTCGTTCAATCGCTGTCGCTAAATATAATGACATAGCCTCTAGCAGCTCAATTTGTTGCTCCGAATAGCTTTGTTTTTTGTCATAGCTTTGCGCGACCATGACGCCAATAATGACTTTATCGCGATAGACGGGCACTCCAACCCAATGCTCAGCTGGCGTACCAAAGCACTTAAGTAAGCCTTGTTCAACCGCTTGCTCTGTTTGTTGTTTGGTAAAGTAACAGGTTTTACCTTGTTTAAATACGTAGCCCGTTAAGCCTTCTTTAAAGTACTGTTCATATTTTAACGGTACTGAAAGGCCATCTTTTTCATCGGCGAAATAAGATAGCTCGAGGTTATCGTAAACTGGGTTATGCAACACAACGAAGAAGTTTTTACTTGGAATATAGTCTTGCAGAATATTGTGGATAGCAGGGTAGAGCAGGGTTAATTCGGCAACAGTACTTGCTTGCTCTGATAATTGTAAAAGAGCATATTGCAAGTGATGTGATTGCTTATACTTTTGTAAAAGCGATTTTAAGCGAGCATTTTTACGCGCTAGCTTATCAATGTGTGTTGCAGAATCTTCCAATGATTTAGAACCAGATCTTATTATTGTTTAAATTTCGTCCTCTATAGTTCCACTTTTTTATTAGATCGTCAAGTAACAGATGTTAACAAAGTAGTAATTTATGATGGGGCGTATTTGGCTACAGCATTAGTCTAGCGGCTAAAAGCAGGCACAAAAAAAGGGCTTAATAAAATTAAGCCCTTAGTATTAGTTTTTGAACTGTTACTTGCTAGTCATGAAATCGATAGCAGCGCTGATCTCTTCATCAGAACAGTCCATACACGTACCTTTAGGAGGCATCGCGTTGAAACCGTTGATTGCATGGTTAAGTAGAGTGTCCATGCCTTTAGCAATACGAGGAGCCCAATCATCAGCTGATTTAGGTGCACCTAGTGCGCCAGTACCATGACAAGCAAAACATGCTGCTTGGTAAACTTGTTCACCAGAACGAGGACCTGTAGGTTCAGCAGCGACCGCAGCTTTATCACCTTCTAGATATACAGAACCAATTGGCGCTAGACGCTTTTTAATTGCATCTTCAGTCAAAGAGTTGTCATACGCTTGTGCATATGCCGTTGTTGCTAGCAGTAATAATGCAGCTGATAGTTTTTTCATTTTGCCTTGCTCACTTCGATTTGAACGTGATCAATCACGATATCTGACGGAAATTAGAACGATTATAACGCTAAGCCACAATTTATAAAATGATCTAAAAGGCTTTTTCTTGAGAAAAACCGTCATTTTTTTGCGTTAGCGCAAGAAAAGCCAGCATTAAATACTGGCTCTAAGCTTGATGTTTAAGCAAGCTCTAATACTTTGTTGACCAATTTTTCGATACCCGCATCAGCATCTAAAATGCTTTGGGCCAACATATAGGCAGGGGTTGTGACCACTTTATGCTGAGGATCAACAACGATATCATTAACGGCACAGCTTTGGTGCGCTCCGCCAAGTTGCTCTATAGCGGCAGCGGTGTCTGCATCGTTCCCAATGGTTGTTTTTACACCTTTACCATAAATAAGCGGCAGCATGGCAGGAGCAATACACATATAACCAGCTACTTTGTTGGCATCGACAAAGGCCTTCGCACTTGTCAGTACATCACCTTGAACTTGGGCATCTGAGCCTTTTACTGCAAAGTCAGATAGGTTTTTCGCGGCACCAAAACCACCTGGTACAATCAAGGCATCGAATTCATCTACATTTAGCTCAGTGAGCGCTTTAATTTCACCACGGGCAATACGTGCGGCTTCAACTAGCACATTACGATTAGGTGTCATTTCTTCACCTGTTAGGTGATTAATGGTGTGCATTTGTTCGATATCGGGTGCGAAGCATTCATAGCTCGCGCCTGCTTTTGCGATATGTAATAAGGTTAATACTGCTTCATTGATTTCTGCGCCGTCGTAAACACCGCAACCAGCTAAAATTACAGCAACTTTTTTCATTTTTGAACTCTCCTTAATGCGACTAGCTTTAGTTTAACAAGGATACGAGCATGGCGACAAAACAAAAATTTTCGTCGCTTGATAACTCGCAAAGCGTGATGAATAGCTGTTTATGCCTTTTTATAAATTACTAACGAAAAAAAAAGTATAAAGGATCGCTATGATCTTTGATCCATTATGCTAGAATACTCCTCCGGTTATGAAAAGGGATGTTAATTCGGTATCGAATAAGCAAAAGGTTATCGCTACTAAAACCGTTTTCCACATCGGACGAAAATAATAAAAAAAGAACGCCGTAATATCTTTTTTAAATCAAAACATGAACTTACTAAATTTTCCTAAATGTTTTTTAATTTTGGGAGAATTAACTCTGTCTGTTATCTACAAAGTTATCCACAGCTTGCTCTTTCATAGACCTTTATTGGTTAATAATTCACAGTCGTTTTCTTCATGGCCTTATGGCATGCTTACAAACAATTTAATGTTATTCAATTAGGATCCAATTTCACCATGGCTCAGATCCCTGAAAATCCACTTATTCTTGTAGATGGTTCTTCTTATTTATTTCGTGCATACCATTCGCCACCGCACCTTACTAACTCAAAAGGTGAAGCGACAGGCGCAATCTATGGCGTAGTTAATATGCTTAAGAGTTTGATCAAGCAATATGATCCGTCGCACATGGTGGTGGTATTTGATGCCAAGGGTAAAACCTTCAGAAATGACATGTACAGTGAATACAAAGCGAATCGTCCGCCAATGCCTGATGACTTACGCACACAGATCGCACCACTACATAACATTATTAAAGCAATGGGGTTCCCGCTGATTAGTATTGAAGGTGTTGAGGCTGACGATGTTATTGGTACGTTTGCGCGTATAGCGTCAGAGCAGCAGCGTCATGTACTGATTTCAACTGGCGATAAAGATATGGCTCAGCTTGTTAATGAACATGTTACGCTGATCAATACCATGACAGATAGCATTTCAGATCCAGAAACCGTGGTTGAGAAGTTTGGCGTTGGTCCTGAGTTGATCATTGATTACCTTGCTTTAATGGGTGACAAGGTCGATAACATCCCTGGTGTTGATGGCTGTGGTCCAAAAACAGCAGTGAAATGGTTACAAAAATATGGATCATTGCAAGGTGTTATTGATCATGCAGGTGAAATTAAAGGCAAGATTGGTGAAAAACTTGCTGCAGCACTTGATCATCTGCCACTTAGCTATGAATTAGCAACAATTAAGTGTGATGTTGAGGTTGAGTCAGATCTTGAAACCTTTAAGCTACAAGAGCCTAATCGTGACGAACTGATTGCACTTTATGGTGAGTGTGAGTTCCGTCGTTGGTTAGCTGAGCTACTTGATAACCCTAAAGACGCTGACACGCATTTAGATGTACCAACAGAAGCTAACGAACTACCAAAAGTTGCTGATGCGCACTACGAAACTATTTTAACTGAAGAGCAACTTGATACCTTAGTGGCGCAGTTAAATGATGCCGAATTGTTTGCTTTTGATACTGAAACAACCAGCCTTGATTATATGCAAGCGCAATTGGTTGGTATGAGCTTTGCGGTTAAAGCCGGTGAAGCGGCTTACCTTCCGGTTGCTCATGATTACCCAGATGCGCCAGAGCAATTAAGCTTAGAAACGGTAATGGCAAAAATTGGCCCAATCTTAGCTGACGAAAACAAAGCGAAAGTGGGGCAGAACTTAAAATACGATAAAAGCGTGTTAGCGAATGCAGGCTTTGAGTTAAAGGGTATTAAATACGACACTATGTTGGAGTCGTATGTATTTAATAGTGTAGGTAGCCGCCATGATATGGACTCACTGGCACTTAAATACCTAGGTCATAAAAATATCAGCTTTGAAGATATTGCCGGAAAAGGTAAAAAGCAGTTAACGTTTAACCAAATTGAGCTAGAAAAAGCGGCGCCTTATGCTGCAGAAGATGCCGATATAACGCTACGTCTTCACCAAGTGTTATGGCCAAAAATTGATGCCGATAGCCAGTTAAAGTCAGTATTCGAAGATATTGAGTTACCACTTGTCACTGTACTTTCTGATATTGAGCGTACTGGTGTTGCAATTGATAGCAACATGCTGGCAGCTCACAGCCAACGTTTAGGCGAACGCCTGTTAGAGCTTGAGCAGGAAGCTTATGATATTGCAGGTGAAAAATTTAACTTAGGCTCACCTAAGCAACTGCAAGCTATTTTGTTTGAAAAGCTTGAGCTGCCTGTTATCAAGAAAACACCTAAGGGTGCACCTTCGACGGCAGAAGAAGTATTGCAAGAACTTGCTCATGATTACCCATTACCAAAAGTGATTATTGAGCACCGTGGTTTATCTAAACTTAAATCAACCTACACAGATAAACTTCCGCTGATGGTTAATGAGCGCACCAAGCGAGTGCATACCTCTTACCATCAAGCTGTAACAGCAACAGGGCGTTTAAGTTCAACTGATCCTAACTTACAGAATATTCCAATTCGTTCAGAAGAAGGTCGTCGAATTCGTGAAGCCTTTATTGCTGCACCTGGCCATAAAATTGTGGCTGCAGATTACAGCCAAATTGAATTACGTATTATGGCGCATTTATCACAAGATAAAGGCCTACTAACTGCGTTTGCGAATGGTTTAGATGTACACAGTGCTACGGCGGCAGAAGTTTTCGGGGTTAGCCTTGAAGAGGTTACCAGCGATATGCGCCGTAAAGCTAAAGCAGTTAACTTTGGTTTAATTTATGGTATGTCGGCGTTTGGTTTATCACGTCAGTTAGATGTACCACGCCATGAAGCACAGCATTATATTGATAAATACTTTGAGCGTTTCCCTGGCGTACTTGAGTACATGGAAACAACCCGTGAAAAAGCAGCTGATAAAGGGTATGTAGAAACGATTTTTGGTCGTCGCTTACATTTACCAGAAATCAACGCCCGTAACGGCGCTCGTCGTAAAGCTGCTGAGCGTGCTGCTATCAACGCACCAATGCAAGGTACTGCTGCTGATATCATCAAAAAAGCGATGCTAAAAGTTCACCAGTGGGTGAACGCGCAAGCAGAAGGTTCGGTGAAGCTACTAATGCAAGTACACGATGAATTAGTGTTCGAAATTAAAGAAGAATCTGTGGACGACTATAAAGCTGAAATCTGTAAGCTAATGTCAGAAGCCGCTACTCTTGATGTGCCTCTGATTGTTGAAGCCGACAGCGGTGACAACTGGCAACAGGCTCACTAATAGTCTCGAAAAAATGAAAGCTGTCAGCTATCAGCCGTCAGCTTTCAGATTAAAAGTTAGCGAGTTGCTTGACCGTTATACCGTGTTTTATCTCGAATCTAGTTTCTAATTTAAGGGTCGCGGCATAAAGCCGCTGCTACAGGTAGGCGCGAAACTTGTTTCGCGCGTCTGACCGCTGAAGGCTGAAAGCGATCGCTTCTGTATATAGAACATCGCTTCGTGTGACCCGACTTACCCAAAAATAAATCATTACTCGTTAACTATAACCCCAACTCCTGCAACCGCTTTACGTGTTCGCGATAAAGCTCAATAGGGTCAACTTCCCGAAAATTGTGTAAACCAATAAACTGATTTATCTCATCTAAGTGGTTCATTTCATAATCATCTTTAATTACGTGACCTAAATGGCTGCTGCAGCGCGATACTAGGCCGTCATCTTTGCCTAAAATAAGTAACGAACCAAGCTGCATAGGCAAATCGGTTGGATCCAGTATATTGGTGAGTGCTGCTGTACCACTCCACGAAAAATAGTACACCCCATTTTTGGCAACTAGCTGGCCTTGCTCGCATTTATTTAACGGTAATCCTTCTGGGTATTTTTGATTAAATGCGTTCGCACCCTGTGTACTTAAGCTATTTAATGCACCCAGTGTGTTTTGTGGTAAATCACTGTTACCTGATAGTAGTGAAATAACACCACCAAATGCATCAAATACTAATCGAGCCGCATGTTCAGCTTGAGAGTTTGCTGGCAGTTTTTGACTAATTAGATCAATAATGCCACTGCCATAGTTTGCACCACCAATACTGGTTACTGAGGCAATTAAATCTGGCCTGACTGAAGCAACATAGCGCACTGTTTGCGCACCTTGGCTATGGCCAATCAAGTTTACTTTTTTGGCGCCAGTCAGTGCTAAAATTGACTTTACTTTGGTGAGTAATTGTTCGCCCCGTACTTCAGAGCTATTAATAGCCGAGACCGCTGGCGTAAACACCAAAGTACCATCTTGGTTGAGACTTGCAGCCACATTATAAAAGTAATCGAGGCCAAGTAGGTTATCGAAACCCATTAGCCCATGAACTAAAATGACCGGATATTGTGTCGTTGTTTTTTTGGCATGACAGTAGGGGGTCATTAAAAAAAGTAAGGTAGTAAATAAAATTAGGGGGATTTTTTTCATACCTTTATACTCTTCTACTGCAATTTTTATCACTAACAAGCCTTAAAAAAGCCTGATTTACGTGTGCTTTTAATTAACCTTACCCTAAATTATGGCTCGCTGTAATGTTAGTTTTAAGTAAACAAGAAAAGATAGTTTTAGTGTTTCGTTATATGTTTATCAATTTGTGTTGTTTCTGCGGTTATGCAATTTATTTTTAATCTGGTATTTGCTAAAGTCCGCGCCGTCCTCATCCTGTAGGACATCCTGTTGATGATGCATCTGAAAGGATGCAACGTATTGATAGCTTCTCCCCAGTTTGCTATAACGGCTCACTCCTTGTTGAGTGAGTCGCTTTTTCTTTCTTATCATACAATTCATTGCACAAATATACGCAAGTGATACCATCAAAGTGATTCTTATTTACTTTCGAAGGAATGCGTTATGTTTAAATCTTTGGCAATTGCTGCCTTTTCATTATCGAGTATTTTAGTTGCCCCTTTAGCCAGCGCAAACTGGCAAGTTAATAATGAGCAAAGCAACGTAAGCTTTGTGTCTATCAAAAAGAATTCAGTTGCTGAAGCGCATCATTTCAAAAACGTGTCGGGTACACTTAACGAGCAAGGTCAATTTAAGTTGATGATCGATCTGACATCGGTTGAAACACTGATCCCTATCCGTAATGAGCGTATGACTAAGTTGTTATTTGAAACAGCTAAATTTCCTAATGCAGTGTTAACTGCTGACTTAAGCAAAGCGCTGTTAACTCTAAATCCAGGTCAACATGTGCTTAAAGGTCTGAAAGCTGAATTAGACTTTCATGGCAACAAGAAAGAGCTAACGATTGATGTACTTGCTAATATGTCACCGAAAGGCGATGTTACTGTTTCATCGTTTGCGCCGGTGATTATTAATGCAAGTGACTTCAAAGTAACAGAAGGTATTAGTGAGTTACAAAAACTTGCAGGTTTACCATCAATTGCGACAGCTGTGCCTGTAACATTTTCTTTGACGCTAGATAAAGAAAAGTAATGCAATCACTTGCTGACTTAGAAGCCGCTCTTCAGGCACCCGATAAACCTTTTGATAAATGGCAGCCACAAAACTGTGGGCAAGTGCCTATATTGATTGATGCACAAGGGCGGTGGTTTTATGCCGGCAGTGAAATAAAGCGCGAGGCAATGGTTAAACTCTTTGCCTCTGTGCTTTGCAAAGAAGCAGATAGTTATTTTTTAAAAACACCAGTCGAGAAAATGGCCATCACAGTCGAAGATGTGCCTTTTATAATTGTTGATTGGCGTTTTGAAGATACAGAAGAAGGCCGTGCGCTTTGTTGCGTTGATAATTTACAGCGAGCATGGCTGGTATCAGCAAAGCAACCATTGGCATTATGTGAATTTGAAGGTGTCAGTGTGCCCTATTTACAACTAGCACATGGCTTGGCTGCGAGGGTATCGAGAAATGTTTACTATCAGTGGGCTGAAATAGCCTGCTCAGACGAGCAGGGCTATTATATAGAATCATTAGCCAAGCGTTATTACCTGGCCTAAGCGTTTAAGCTTCTGGTTGTTCTTCAGACTCAGGTGCTTGCGCTTCAATGGGTCCTAAAAACCATTCATCTAGCTTTTTAGCAACTTCAGGTAAGCCAGTGCCTTTTAATGAAGAAAAAGCGTGCACTGTAATATCACCGTCTAAGCTGCTTAACTCACGACGAACTTGTAAAACTTGTGCTTTACGCGCACCTTGTTTTAGTTTGTCGGCTTTAGTTAATAGTGCCAGCACTGGAATTTCGCTGCCCACCGCCCAATCGATTAAGTCACGGTCTAAATCTTTTAACGGGTGGCGAATATCCATCAAAATAACGATACCTTTTAAGCTTTGACGCTTTTGTAAGTATTCACCTAGTGACTTTTGCCATTTCTTTTTCATTTCGATAGGAACTTTAGCAAAACCATAGCCCGGTAAGTCGATAAGGCGTTTATCGGCATCAAGTTCAAAGGTATTGATCAGCTGAGTACGACCGGGTGTTTTAGAAGTACGCGCTAACTTTTGATCTGTTAACGTGTTTAAAGCACTTGATTTACCCGCATTAGAGCGACCAGCAAACGCGACTTCAATCCCCGTATCAGCAGGTAAGCGTGAGATATCAGGTGCGCTGGTAACAAAGGACGCAGTATTGTATTTGATACGAGATTTGAGCACAGGCTCTCCTAGTCTTTTATAAAAAATAACAAACAGTGGCTAATTTCCACTTAAGGCACGTATTTTATACTATTAAAGCAGCATTCAAAAGCGTATTTAAGCGTGCTAAATTGGCTTTAAATTAGGAAAATTACTAGATATAAACTTAATCTAAGTCAAATCCCTATAAATTATGAGCTTAATGTGGGCAGAAAACGTGCCAGAGAATTTATTATCGTGTAGAATATAGAAATCACAACATCCATATTGTAGATGATACAGGGTCGGAAACAGAGAATTCACCATGAAAAAAATAGCACTATCTTTAACTATATTGCTTGGTACGTTGTCAGCAAGCAACGCAACAGCATTTGATGGCGATGTAAACGCAGGTAAAGAGAAATCGGCAACGTGTGCGGCTTGTCACGGCCCAGACGGTAATGCACCGGTTAATATCTACCCTAAAATTGCAGGCCAACACGCAGATTATATCTATAAACAATTACAAGAGTTTAAATTAGGTATGACATCTGGCGGCAAAGAAGGTCGTATGGATCCAGTAATGAGTGGTATGGCTATGCCGCTTAGCGATCAAGACATGAAAGACCTAGCAGCTTACTTCTCTTCTTTAAATATGTCTGAAGGTACAACACCTAAAGATGTAGTAGAAGTAGGTCAGCAGCTTTATAAAGCCGGTGATGCAGAGCGTGGTATTCCAGCATGTGCTGCGTGTCACGGTCCTCGTGGTAACGGTACATCACTAGCTAAATTCCCGAAAGTTTCGTTCCAACATCCAGAATACATCAAGTCACAACTTGAAAAATTCCGTGATGGTACGCGTAATAACGACTTAAACGGTATGATGCAAGACATCGCTAAAAAGCTAACAGACAAAGACATCGAAGTACTTTCAAAATACTTAGGTGGCTTACACTAAAGTCTGATTGCGGGTAGAAATACTCCGCAGTAATATGTGATTAGTGTGAAAAAAGCAGCGCAAGCTGCTTTTTTTGTATTTAAACCATGTCGAAATCTCCCACGCCTTTGTGAGACATTGTCCATACCGAGCTGTAAGCTAAATCTTATTTTTATTTCAATTTTATACATAACCCTTTGTTATTAAATGGTTTGATCTTGTTGCAATATCTTATCTGTAAGAAAAATTATATAAATCAGTTGTAACAAAATTATTAATGAGTAAATTAACCACTGTCGCTGAGACAGCAAAAACAACATGGACAATGTAATAAGGAAAGTGACTGCGGCAAGTCTTTAGGGGTTGACACTGGTTAGGTGTCCTAAAGGAAATAACAAAAAAGCGTCAGGATTGACCGAGAATAATAAAAGCTCATGGAAGTTTAATAATAAAAACAAAATGGAATGCTACACGGAAGGTTAAAACAATAACAAAATGGATAAACAATAATAATAAAAATAATAAAGACTAAAAAGTCGAAGGGAGAAGTGTCCAGATAATTGGCGCTCAGATTAGTAGGCGGTAGAGATGTTTTCTCTACCGCCTTTTTATTTGTCCTGTTACAATAGCCACCGTTTGTACTAAAAGTATGAAAAGTGCGCAGTTCGTCAAGTTGACCAACCACATCCGCACATCGAATTCTTCTGGTTATGCCAGCATTACAATGCCACAAAGGCGTTGTGCACAACCTCTTAAGTGAGATGATCAAGATATGAGTAGAAAGAAAAAGTCGCGTAAAATTCCATCGAATGGTCCTGTACGTCTGAGCAAAGAAAAGCTTAGAGAGATGCGCGCGTTAAAAGAGCAGCGAGTTAAAAAGACCAAAGGTGCTAAACCTGGGTCTCGAAATGCACCTGATGCACAAAATGCAGAAAACACTGCTGCAAACAATCAACCGAAAGATAAGCGTGTTGGTAGTAAAAAGCCGGTTTCTTTAGTTGCGCCTAAGGCTGAGCCGAAAGTTGAAATGAAACGCAACTTAAAACCTATGGTTGAGCTTAAGAAAGTGACTGAGCCTGAACTAACACCAGAGCAAGAGTTAGAAGCGCTAGAGAATGACGAGCGTCTACTTAAGCTGGTTGAGCGTCATGAGCGCGGTGAGTTATTAACAGGTAAAGACGCTAAGTACTTCAATAGCCGTATTGCTCGCCACCAAGCACTGTGCGAGTTATTAGGCATTGAAGATGAAGACGAGTACGAAGATGACTTTGAAGATGATTCAGTTGATGAAGGTGAATCTGACTTCGATAAGTACTTATCTGATGACTTAGCCAATGAATGGTTTGATGACGAAGATGAGGATGAGCGATGAGCACAACCTTGATTATTGCCATTGTAATTGGTGCGGCAATTATCGCAGGGCTTGCGTTTTATGCAGGGCAACTTCTGTATAAACTAAAAGAGCAAAATAAGCTTATCGCCAAGAAGCAAGCTGAGCATGAGCAAAAGCTTGCGGCATCAAAAGCAAAGCGTAATGCAAAGTTAGCCGATAGCATTCATTTAATTGCCCGTGCAATGAATGAAGAGCAATGTGAGTTCTCAGAAGGTTGCTTACGTATTTGGGTGCTGATCTCTCAATACAGCTTTGCAGAAGAGTTTGAGCTAAGTGAGCGCTACCCAGGCATATTTAAAATGTACGAAGTCGTAAAAGATATGCCAACGCACGATGCCCGTAAGAAATACTCTAAAAAAGAGATTTTTAAAATGGACACTGCTCGCTGGCGTGCTGAAGAGCAGCATAGCGATGAAATTAAAGCGGATTGCGCACGTATAATTGAAGAGTTTAAAGCCGCTCCAGGCAGCGAAAACGTAGTATTTAATTAAGTTGACGTACCGTTGAATTAAGCCCAATAAAAAGCAGAGCCTAGGCTCTGCTTTTTGTTGGGCTAGATAACTCTCGAGAAACGAGTTTGCTTGATTTGTTGTTGTAGGTGCGCATCAAAGCACATACAAATAATACGAATAAATAAATTACCGCGAGCTGTTACTGTGATCTTATCTTGGCTAACAGACACCAAGCCATCAGCTAGTAATGGGTCGAGTGCCTGTAGTGCCTCGCAGAAGTAGCTGGCAAAGTTAATATTAAACTGTTTTTCGATTGCTGGAATATCCAGCTCAAACTGGCAGATCAATTGTTTGATAACCGCTGCACGTAACGTATCGTCATCAGTTAAAGCAACACCTTTACAGATTGCACTGCCATAGCCTTCTTGCACAGCTTTGTAATAGTGCTTTAACTCTTTTTCGTTTTGTAAAATGGCATTGCCTATTTGCGAAATAGATGACACACCCAAACCTAATAAGTCACATTGGCCATGCGTTGTGTAACCTTGGAAATTACGGTGTAACTGACCTGCGTTTTGTGCAATTGCTAGTTCATTGTCTTTACGGGCAAAGTGGTCCATACCAATAAACTGATAACCCGCCGCTAACATCTGCTCAAGGGTATTTTTGAACATAGTGAGCTTATCGCCCGCAGACGGTAAGTCAGCGTCTTTAATTTTACGCTGTGCAGCGAATCTATCTGGTAAGTGAGCATAGTTAAATACCGACACGCGATCAGGGTTTAGCTCAATCAGCTGTGCAATCGTCTCTTTAAAGCTCTCTGGTGTTTGCAGTGGCAAACCGTAAATCATATCGGCATTAATAGATTTAAAGCCAAGTTCACGAGCCTCACTTATTAAACCTTTTACAGATTGCACGCTTTGCGGGCGGTTAACTGCTAGTTGCACATCATCATTGAAATCTTGAATACCAAACGAAACACGATTGAAGCCAAGCTCACGTAGGTGAACTAGCATGCCATCAGCTAAAGAACGAGGGTCAATCTCAATACCGCGCTCAGCATCATCAGCAAAATTAAAATGCTGCTCAACCAACGCCATTAAGCGGCTCATTTGCTCTGCCGATAAGAACGTTGGCGTACCACCCCCTAAATGCAGTTGCTCAACGTTATAATCGGCAAAAAGCGTTGCTTGCTCAGCAATTTCAAGCGCTAAATTATCTAGGTATAAATCGGCTTTAGATTGATGACGCGTGATCACCTTATTACAACCACAGTAATAACAAAGCTGACTGCAAAAAGGGATATGGATATACAAAGATAAAGAACGGCTTTTCGATGCCGCAATTGCGTTAATCATATCTTGTTGGTTATAACCATCAGCTAAAGACAATGCCGTTGGGTAAGATGTATATCGAGGCCCAGAAATATTGTACTTGTTGATCAGAGATTGATCCCAGCTAGGTAAATTTATCACAGTCAGCACTCCGCAATTGATTGAGCGGCTATTTTAACGAGTTTAGCAAGTTAGCTATTTGATCTAGAACAATGTCGGAGGCTAGAAACTAATCGGCATGCTTTAAGGTCGTTGTAAAAACAAAG
This sequence comes from Pseudoalteromonas shioyasakiensis, assembly GCF_019134595.1. Classification (NCBI taxonomy): domain Bacteria; kingdom Pseudomonadati; phylum Pseudomonadota; class Gammaproteobacteria; order Alteromonadales; family Pseudoalteromonadaceae; genus Pseudoalteromonas; species Pseudoalteromonas shioyasakiensis. Next base: position 443,615 of record NZ_CP077770.1, read on the forward strand.
AGTTTACTATTTGAGCAGTTGATCTGGTGATTGTTAAAATAAAGGGTTTTGCTAGTGACAAGGTTACAAAAACTTTTTATACTGCATCCCGCTTTAGTCAGTTAAACCTGCTAAACGCATCAAAAAAATTTAGCTTTCGCTAATACAATGGCCCCTTAGCTCAGTTGGTTAGAGCACACGACTCATAATCGTTAGGTCCCCAGTTCAAGTCTGGGAGGGGCCACCATTTTCTTAGTGTAAAAACCCAAAAATCAAAAGCTTAAATCTATCTTAAAGAGCTGCGTTCCACTATTGTTCCACCTCTTTTTTATCCTTAAAATTCAATTAAATAAAATTGTTTTTAATTTTTTAAAAATATTTTGTCAGGTTTTCTGTGTTTGTCTCGTCTATAGCTGCAAATGACACGAAGTTGTTCTATTTGGTGGTAGCAATAGGCAGTGTCTTATGTATCTATTTTTACGAAAAGGACAAACTCATGACGACTACAACATCAACTGTGAATACGCTAAAACTTGATTCAACAAATGCACCATTTAGTGATGCTGCTCTTTGGTTAAAAGAAGGGTGGGGGCTATTTAAAAAAGCACCGTTTAAACTTTTTTTACTTATGACGCTGTTCGCTATTGTGCCTGGTTTAGTGCAGCTATTACCTGCACCTGCAGGTTTAACCGTATCAAAGTGGTTAGCGCCTATGTTAATGGCAACGGTGTGGCCTTTGTTATTTAACCTGAATAATCAGCAAGGCTTTTCATTTAAGCACAATGCAACATGGGCTAAGTGGGGGCGAGTTGCCGTGTGGTCAGTTGTTGGTATTTTACTGGCGCTGGTGCAATTTGCAGTAGGGAGTGCTTTGATAGGTAGTGAGCAGTTATCGGCTTTATTGTCAGGTCAGTTTGTTGATGTTGAGCGCTGGCGCGTAGGGGTCATGTTTGTGTCAATTGTTCCTATAAATATGCTGCTTATGTTTGTGGTACCTCTGTTACTTTTAAACAATGCTTCGCTTAGTGCAGCTGTTAAAGAAGGCATTACAACGGCACTAAAGGTGATTAAACCATTAAGCATGCTTTGTTTGATTAATATGCTTGTTACCTTTACTGCCCCTTATAGCCTTTTACCTATGTTGTTGGTAGGGCCGGTATTAGCATGTACCTACTTTTGTGCCTATAATCGTTTGTTCAAATAATAATAAAAACATGGAAGTACAGTGAAAGCTGATGTTCAAATAAACACATTGCTGAATGAATACGCGCCGCTGTTGGCGCGTGTTGCTGCAACTTACGAGATCAATCAAGCGCTACAAGATGAGCTAATTCAAGAGATGTCGTTGGCTGTTTGGCGCGCTTTTGAAAGTAATGACTCATCACCCGATGTTGCCTTTCGTGGCGATGCCAGCATAAAAACCTATATTGCCCGAATAGCTCACAATAAAGCGGTTGATCATGTGATAAAAGAGCAAAACCGCAAAGAGGTGGCAAGCTCTGAAAGTATTGATTACACCCAAGCATTAAGTGCGCATAAATCACCAGACGACAGTTTAGATTTAATGGCTGCCCTTCGTAAATTAACGCTGAAATATCGGCAGGTGCTTGCTTTACAGCTTGAAGGGTTTAATCAAAGTGAGATAGCTCAAACACTGGGACTGTCTGAAGATGCGGTGGCTAAACGTGTAAGTAGGGCAAGACAACAACTTGCGAGCCTAATGGAGTAAATAAAGTGGATAAATTCGAAGCAGATGATCAATTAGCTAAATGGCAGCAGGCATTCGTGCAAGCAACGCCGAAAGTGGATAGTGCAGCGTTAATAGCACAAACACAAAAGTCGCGAACTAAGTTAAAGCTAAAAGGGTTAATCGACTCTTTTTTAGGTGTTGTGGTAACCGTATTTTGTATTTACGCCATGTTGTTTGAGGCAAAAAATACCTATGAAACAATTATGTTTGCGCTATTAGTGCCTATCCCTTTAGGTTTTGGGATTTGGTCATACCGTTTAAGACGAAAGCTTTGGCAGGCAGAAACACTAGACGTTAATGCAATGCTTAATTTTAAAGAGAATCAGCTGAAACACCAAGCTCATTACTGGCATGTGAGTTTTATTGGCTGCGTTGTGCTTTGGTGTGCTTTGTTAATCGTTGCCTTGTTTAATATGGTTATGTTTAAAACATACAGCCTATGGCTTATCCAGCTTGGTATTAATGGTATTATCGTGCTGGCTGTTTATGTACGCTATAAAAAACTAAAAGCACAGCTAGCTGTAGCGCTTGAGAGTATTCAAGCAATGCGCTGATGTGCGACTTGACGAGCTATTCCTAAAACTTATATAACTGACTATTCAAATAATAATAAAGGATATAGAGATGGAAGTTTTATACAGTATTTTGTTTTGGGGATCGCCTGTCGGCTTAGGGTTGTTCTTTTTCTTATCGTGCACGGGGGCAGGGATACTTTTCTGGGGTATTGCGCAGCTTAAGAAAGCCTCATCAAATTAAAAAGCCGATGTGTGAACATCGGCCTTATAATGATTTTGACTATTTGTAACCGTTCGGGTTATTGCTTTGCCAGCGCCATGTATCTTGCATCATCTCATCGATACCACGCTCTGCTTGCCAGCCAAGCTCTTTTAACGCTTTTTCTGGAGCTGCGTAGCAGGCTGCAATATCGCCCGCTCGACGCGGCGAAATTTGGTAAGGTACGGCTTGACCGCTGGCTTTCTCAAAAGCGGTAACCATCTGCAGTACTGAATAACCATTACCTGTGCCTAGGTTAAATACGTGCGCACCTGTATCACTTGCAATTCGGTTCAGTGCTTTTAAGTGACCTAATGCTAAATCGACAACATGGATATAGTCACGAACACCTGTACCATCTACAGTATCGTAGTCATCCCCAAATACACCTAGCTTTTCTAGCTTACCCACAGCGACTTGCGAAATATAAGGTAATAAGTTGTTAGGAATACCATTTGGGTCTTCACCAATAAGACCAGATTCATGTGCGCCGACAGGGTTAAAGTAACGTAAGATAACAAAGGCAAAGCGTTCATCTGATTTCGCGATATCTTGCAGCATCATTTCAACCATAAGCTTTGATGTGCCATACGGGTTAGTCGTGCCACCAACTGGGAAGTCTTCGCGAATTGGCAAACTTGCTGGGTCACCGTATACCGTTGCTGATGAGCTAAATACTAACTTAAATACGCCAGCATCACGCATAGCATCAACCAGAGTCAGTGTACCTTGTACGTTGTTTTGATAATACTCGATAGGTTTTACAACCGATTCACCAACCGCTTTTAAACCTGCGAAGTGAATAACACTATCAATCGTGTGCTCACTGAAGATTTTGTCTAAGCAAGCTCTATCTAAAATATCACCTTGATAAAACGTGACGTCTTTACCGGTGATTTGTTTTACGCGAGCCAATGACTCATTTGATGAATTGCTTAAGTTATCGAGTACAACAACGTCAGTATCTTGTTGTAATAACTCTAATACGGTGTGAGAACCGATGTATCCGGCTCCGCCGGTGACTAAAATGGTCATAAAATATCCATGAACTATACCTGGTTGAATTAGCCTTATTTCATCACATTTCGGCCTAAATTACATGAATTAATTGTGATTTACGGCGATAAAGCAAAAACATGAATCGCTTGTTTTTGATTACATTTTGCACCATATTGGTTACACCTAAGTGTTTAGATATTAAGCTATAGTTAATTGTCAGCAGCTAAAATTTAATCATTAGCTATACCTGTTAAGTGGAGAAACAGATGAATACAGTAAAAAAAATAGCCTTAGCAATCGTTGTTGCACTACCTGCTTTTGCTCACGCAGGAGAGGCAAAAGTTAAATGGCATGACTTTAACGATTACCGCGATGTAGAACCTGGTAACAACTCACCGAAAGGTTCATTTCATAAAAATGTGGCAAAGAATTTTGAAAAACACTTTAATAAACTTGCTGAAAAGTTACCTGAAGGCTACACCTTCAATGTTGAAGTGACTGAGCTCGACCTAGCGGGTGATGTGCGTTTTGGTACCATGAATGAACTACGTATCGTTAAGCCAATTTATTTTCCGCGTATCGACCTAAATTATTCGATTACCGACAAAGACGGTAAAGTGATAAGTGAAGCAAACGATGTAAAGCTTAAAGACATGGGCTTCATGGATCGCATGAAAATGGGGCGCGATGAAGCCTATTACTACGACAAGCGTTTAATCACGGATTGGTTTGAAGATGAGTTATTGCCGTCGTTAAATTTGGGTGAATGATAGCTGTCAGCTGTCAGCTGTCAGCTGTCAGCTGTCAGCTGTCAGCTGTCAGCCGTCAGCCGTCAGCCGTTAGTTTTAAGCAGAATTGTGTTGTTTGTGGGTCTTGTAAAAGACCTGCAACGTGGGAGGCGTTTTAACGCCGAAAAGCAATTAACGGCTAAAGCTGCTCCCACATGTAGGCGTGAAATTTATTTCGCGCGAAAATATTTGCATAAAGATATGTGAATGAGGAAGTGATGATAGTACTTTTTTGTTTCCCTCTAAAGCGCAGCGCCTCTTAGCCTCTTTGTGAATTAAAGATCTTTTTCCAACCACAGAGGACACAGAGAGCACAGAGGAAAAAAGAGAGATTCAAATAGTGTTTATGTTCAGTGAAGCGTCTCTAATTCTCTTTGTGATAATTTGGTTCTCTCTGTGTAGCGCGCAGCGCCTCTGTGTTCTCTGTGGTTCAAATATGTTTAAGGAGTAGCCATCAGATTTCAGCCGTCAGTTTCGAGCCGAACGGTGTTGTGTGTGGGTTCTTTAATGATTTTCGGTTTGGTGCTGAGTGCAAGACGCGCCAAGCAAGCGTGACGCCTACGATTGATGTAGGCGTGAAATTTATTTCGCGCGAAAATATTTGCACAACGAGAAGTGAATGAGAAGAGAATTAGGAAATCAAAAGACCCTTCATGTTAAGCACAGCGTCTTTTATCCTCTTTGTGATAATTTGGTTTTCTCTGTGTAGCGCGTAGCGCCTCTGTGTTCTCTGTGGTTCAACATGTTTTTGCACAAAGAGAAGTAAACGAGAAGAAAAAGAGTAAACTAAAAGATATCTTAATTTATTGCTTCTTCAGCGAAGCGTCTCTTATCCTCTTTGTGAGATTAAATGTCTTTGATGTAGGCGTGAAATTTATTTCGCGCGATAGCCTCTATTTACAATAAATAAAATAGAGGCTTTTACGTTACTTAAACGTCGCTAACAGTTGTAGTAACTGTTGCAGTTTAATAACGGTTTTTTTCAGTTTTTCTTCGTCCATCCCGTCGTTGCTTAAGCTTTCTACATCAGCAGCAACATCGAGAACGTAAGGTTTAAAGCGTTTCGCTTCAAAATCAAAGCCAGCATCTTTTGCAAATAAGGCTTTGAATTTGCCATGGCCTTGCTGCTGTAAATCATCTAATTTTTTATCAGCATCAAGTGCCTGACGATAAACGATTTTTAGGTTAGCATTGAGTTGTTCAATAATTGAATCCATTTTTTTCCTAAAGCTTTAGACTGCAATGCCGATATAGTACGTGGATTGTCATAAAAAGTCAGGTAATGAACTATGAATATATCAGGATCAAGCTTACCAGCGATGAGTGGCGGTGGTGAGAGCGCAGAAGTTTACAGCGCATCGCTTGCTAAAAAACAGCAAAAGGCTGATGGTGCTGCGGCACTTGCACTTATCGAAGGCGCAGCAATGAACACCAGTGCTGCACAAACACCTGCTAAGTCGGTAACTGCGACACTAGGTAACAACGTAAACGTATACGTTTAACTGTTAAACTAGATTGAGATCGATAGGTGTTTTACTTTTTTCGCCGCCGATCTCGCGCACCAGCTTAGGAACTAAGAACCCCGGCAATGCTGCCAGCATAGCCGTTACAATTTCCCGTGCCTGACTCTCAGCGATATCAAAATGGCTAGCACCCTCAACTTTATCGAGTAGATGTAAGTAGTAAGGAAGTATATCTGCCTCAAACAGAGCTTCACTTAACGCAACTTGCGACTCAACAGAATCATTCACATCTTTTAGTAATACCGCCTGATTTAATAACGTAACCCCCGCAGCTTTTAACTTTTGCATGGCCGTTTTAAAGTCATCATCAATTTCGTTAGCGTGATTGATATGATTTATAAACACCACCTTTAAAGGCGATGCAGCAAAGCGTGCACATAGCTCATCGGTAATTCTTGCTGGGATCACAACAGGTAAGCGGCTGTGAATACGCATGCGTTTAATTTGCGGAAGCTGCTCTAACTCATCCATAAACCAACTAACAGCATCGTCTTTGGCCATCAATGGATCGCCACCACTTAAAATGACTTCGTTGATGTTGCTGTCTGCTTTTATGTAAGCCAGTGCGTCAATCAAGCTGCGTTTGTTTAATTGGTTTTCTTGATAAGGAAAATGGCGTCTAAAACAATAACGGCAATTTACAGCACAGCCGGTTTTAAACATCACTAAAACCCGAGAGCGATACTTGTGTAACAAACCAGGTTGGTTGTTATCTTGCTCTTTTAGAGGATCTTTGTCGTAACCTGTTTTTGCTAAAAACTCTTGGTGTCTTGGCATCACTTGCAGCAAAAGAGGGTCGTTTATGTCGCCATAACGCATTTTTTTGATAAAAGGCAGTGGCACGCGGACAGGAAAAAGACTGCGTGCTTTGAGGTCTTTTTCGTCTACTTTGCTTGATAATCCTAGCATTTCTAGCAAGCGTTCAGGACAAGTGACAACATTTGCCAATTCTTTTTGCCAGTTTTTATGCAAATTTACTTCATTTCTTTGTATCATTGACACGTAGATTACTCGAAATTATTTAGACAGAGGAAACGATGGCGAATTATAGCACCAATGAGTTCAAGGGCGGCCTAAAAATTATGTTAGACGGCGAACCTTGCAGCATCTTAGAAAATGAAATGGTAAAACCAGGTAAAGGCCAGGCGTTTAACCGTGTTCGTATTCGTAAACTTATCACAGGTAAAGTACTAGAAAAAACATTCAAGTCAGGTGAATCAGTTGAAGGTGCAGACGTAATGGATACAGATTTAGCGTATCTATACACTGACGGTGAGTTCTGGCACTTCATGAACAACGAAACATTTGAGCAAATCGCTGCTGACGAAAAAGCACTTGGCGACAATGCAAAATGGTTAGTTGAAAATGACGTTTGTACTATCACGCTTTGGAACGGTAGCCCAATCGCTGTGACTCCACCAAACTTCGTTGAATTAGAAATCACTGAAACAGATCCAGGTCTAAAAGGTGATACAGCGGGTACTGGCGGTAAACCAGCAACATTAAGCACAGGTGCTGTTGTTCGTGTTCCTCTATTCGTACAAATCGGCGAAGTGATCAAAGTTGATACACGTAGCGGCGAATACGTGAGCCGTGTTAAGTAACAGGCTTAAATAATACCAATTCGCAATAATACTTAATCATTTTGAGGGATAAAACCTGTCGCTAGCTGCGTTAAAAACTTCTGATTTAGAACAACTAAATAACGAATTTTTTGCCTTGCTTTCAACAAGGTTTTATTGCCTCAAAATAGACCACTTAATTAAGCGAGTTGGTATGAATTTATTATAAAATCCCAGCTTCTGCTGGGATTTTTTTTGGGAAACACTTTATGTCTAATGTCCTTTGGCAACCAAGCGCCGATATTGAAACTTTACGCCACCGTGCCGCTATCATCCGCCGTATTCGCGAGTTCTTTTATGCGCGGGATGTTATGGAGGTTGAAACGCCAAGCTTAAGTGCGGCCAGTGTAACCGATGTGCATTTAGCGACATTTAGTACCGAGTTTGTTGGTCCTGGTCATGCTGGTGGCTTACCACTTTATTTGCAAACGTCACCTGAGTTTGCCATGAAGCGTTTACTTGCTGCAGGCTCTGGGGCTATTTTCCAGCTATGCAAAGCCTTTCGTAATGAAGAGGCGGGTAGTCATCATAATCCTGAATTTACAATGCTTGAGTGGTATCGTCCGGGTTTTGATGAATTTGCGCTTATGGATGAAATGGATGAGCTTATGCAATTGGTGCTTGGCGTAGAAAGCGCAGAGCGACTCACTTATCAGCAAGCCTTTATGAACGCCTTAGGTGTTGACCCTTTAACTGCTGATATCAGCTCATTGCAGCAACTAGCAACAGAGCAGGGCTTTGCCGATATTGCCGCGAATGAAACGCACCGCGATACCTTGTTACAGCTATTATTTTGCATGAAGGTTGAGCCAACTATTGGCCAAGAGAAGCCTTGTTTCGTTTATCATTTTCCTGCATCGCAAGCAGCTCTTGCCCAAATTTGTCAGCACGATGAGCGAGTAGCAGGGCGCTTTGAGTTATATTTTAAAAATATGGAACTGGCAAACGGCTTTAATGAGCTGACCAATAGCAAAGAGCAAGCAGCTCGTTTTAGTGAAGATAATCAGTACCGTGAAGCAAATGGCTTAAAGCAAGTGCCAATGGATGAACGTTTAATAGCTGCACTAGAACATGGCTTACCACAATGTGCAGGTGTCGCACTGGGCATTGATCGACTCATTATGCTGGCAACGAATAAGCAAAAGATTAAAGACGTACTCGCCTTTGATGTTGAAAGGGCTTAACTTTTTTGGCTCTAGGCTCTAGGCTCTAGGTGTTTGGGTGCTAGGTAAAAAACCTAGCACCTAATTGCTTATAGCTCGTAAATAAATGTCACACCGGCAACCATAGGTTCGCCAAGCTGTGTGTACGTATGAGTGGTGTAACCATCTAATGGATCGTTACCAAACTCAAAACCACGAGTTGGTACGTCTTCGTCAAATAAGTTACGTGCCCAGGCATTAATGCTCCAATTATCACTTTCATAACCAAATGAAGCATTTACTAAGTTGGTGCTTGGTGCTTGTGAGTTATGGCTATCAGAGAAGTAGTAATCGTCTTTGCCTTCCACACCAATTGATGCATAAAGTGCTGGCGTAAAGTTATAACGCGCTGTGAATGCGTATTGGTATTTAGGAGCTTGTGCTTGGTCGCGGCCATCTTGATCTAGGCCTGATTGCGCAACAAAATCGTTGATTTCTGTGTGTAGATAACCTGCACTACCTGTTAGTAGCAAATTGTCAGTAGCTTGGAAGCTGCCTTCAATTTCTAAACCGTAGTTTTCTCCAGAGCTGGCGTTATCGATATAGCCTGTGAATTTTTGACCTTCAACTTGCCACGATTTTAACTGCATATCTTCGCGGTACATGTAGAAAGCGGCAAGACGTAACACAAACTTATCGTCCAAAGAGCTGCCTTTCACACCAAACTCACCGCTCCACAGGTATTCAGGGGCAAATGAGGTGTGATTAGCAAAGAAATCAGCATCTAGGTTTAAGCCTTCGTCTTTTGCTTTTGCTAAAGCTTCAGAGTTAATACCGCCAGCTTTATAGCCACGAGTAATGCTAGTGTAGATCATGGTGCGATCAATGACTTGGTATTCAAGTGCAAGCTTACCGCCCACCATGACATCATCGGTTTCTTCAATAAAACCGTTATTGTCGATGTAGTCACCTTGATACTGCTCAACACGTAAACCTGTGATTAAGGTTGTTTTTGGACCAATAGGTGTTGCTAGTTGGCCATAAGCTGCAATATTGCTGGTTTCATAAGTTGATGCAAATGGTTGCGCCAGCCAAGTGTATTGGCGTTCTAAGTCAACTTCGCGGCCTTGGTAGTAAATACCGGCAACCCACTCACCAGACTTACCGCTAAATTGCAGCTCTGCCGCTTGATCTTGACGATCGCGAAAGTAAGCATCTGTTGAGCTATAGCCCCATTCATGTAAGCCTGCGGCACATAATTCAGGTTGGGCTTCATCATTACACACCCAGTCTTCGTCGTAGCTGTATAACAGCTCGCTGTCGATACCAGATAGGTTTAAGCTGATATCAAATAAATCAAAACCGGTATAAATATTTGCTAGGCCAACCGCAATGCTTTCTTGGTTGTCTTGGCCTGGCTCATCAGCAACACTGTAACGGCTGTTATCTAGTGTGAAGGCGTCATAGCCGTTATTTATATCGATGTAATGTACATTCAGTTCAGTACGCAGATGCTCGGTTAATTGACTGTGTAATTTAAAGCGAGAAACGAGCTCATCTTGTTGTTGGGTATCTTCGCCTAAATAACGGTTTTCTACATAACCATCAGACTCACGTTGATAAATGCTGGCGCGTACTGCTGTGTCGTCGGTAATACCCGTACCTGCGGCAATACCTGCTTCATAGCTGTTGTAGTTGCCCGCACCTAATTGTATTTTCACACTTGGGTCAAGAGTGGGTGTTGCAGACTCCATTTGAATCATGCCAGCTAAGGCATCAGCACCAAAGCGAGTCCCTTGTGGGCCGCGATAAATTTCAACTTGGTCGATATCAAATAACAGCGAACTGCCGCCTAAACCAGAGTAGTTAATACCGTCGATCACTAAGCCAACCGAAGGGTTAATAGGGTCAACAAACTGTGAGCGTAAACCAACACCACGAATTTGCACGAAACGACCACGAGATGCGCCTGAGGTAAAGTTTACATTCGCTGCACTAGCAAGCATTTCATCTAAAAACTTTGCACCACGTTGATTGATTTCATGGTCTGAAAACAAGCTTGCGCTGGCACTAAGGGTTTGAATGCTTTCTCTTTTGAAATCACCGGTAACTTCAATCGTTTCTAGATCACCGTCTTCAGCGTAAGCAATCGAAGATGCTGCGAATAAAGGCAGGATGGCAGCAGATAATAATGATAAACGTCGTTTCATGCGGATTCTTAACTCCATTTTCGGGACTGCTATTCTAGCAACCTAGCTAGCCAAATGGCTATAAAATCAATTTTTATGGTATAAACGCAGGCAATTATACGTAAATTGATTAGGAATACGACTATGACCTTTAAAGTCGACTTTAAAGTGCGTGATTATGAGTGTGATTTACAAGGTATTGTAAATAACAGTGTTTATTTTAATTACCTAGAGCATGCTCGCCATGAGTTTTTACATGCTCAAGGTATCGACTTTGCAAAGCTAGCAAGAGAAAAAGTAAACCTTGTCGTGCTACGTAGCGAAATGGATTACAAGGCATCACTAGTGCCGGGCGATGAATTTTACGTTGCAGTTGAGCCTGAGCGTATCAGCCGTTTAAAGTTTGCTTTTAGGCAAACAGTGTATCGCAAACATGACGATAAAGTGATGCTGCAAGCTTTGGTGATTGGTACGTCGGTAAATGAAAAAGGTCGTCCTTTTTTACCAGAAGAAGTCGATAACTTATTCAAATAGTCTGCCTTGTTATTTAAAAAGCTAACTTAGAACAATTTTTTACAGATAAAACATGTTTTTTTAACGATTAATTGCGTTAAATGTTGTTATTATTACTACATTGAAATTTGAATCGTAAAAAATTATGAAGTTAGTAGCCTTGCCCCTTCTTTTAGTATTATTTTGCATGGGTTGCTCATCGACAGGGACTGTCACTAGTGAGCAATTAAAATATACACAGTGGCAATTATCAAAAGTGAATGGCTTAGCTATTCCTGTATCTCAAAAAGCCTCTATACGCTTTATCGAAGCGATGCAAGTTAACGGTTTTGCTGGCTGTAATAAATTTTTTGGTGAAGGTGCGCTCAGCGAAGATACGCTAACAGTAAATAAGTTAGGTATGACACGTAAATCTTGTGGTGAGCAAGTTAATGAGCTTGAGCAGCAATTATTGTCTGCGCTAAAAGAAGGTGCGGCAATAACTCTAAGAGGCGAGAAACTAACTCTGCAAGGTGAACATCATTTTACCTTCATTGCAAAAAACTAAAGTGGCTGAGCTTGCAGCAATTTTTTAACTGGCGTACACTCAGGGCGTTTTAAAAGAAACGAATTTATACTTGTCGGAGTGCCTTTAATAAGGCTGAGATCGCGAAAGCGGGATCCGTGAACCTGATCAGGCTAACACCTGCGTAGGGAACAAGCTGCCTCACTGGGCGCTTGTGCGCCAAATTTATGGGGCATAAGCGGCACAGGCTGCACTAGTAAGCACTTAGCTTATTAACGATCCAATGGCGTTTGCCACTCTCTATTGCACTTGCAATATCTGACAAGACAACCCTTAAAGCAATGAGGTAAGTCATGTCAAATACAACAACTAAACCATCTCGCCGCGAAGTTCGTGCGGCTGCATCAGATTATATTTATAACTTAACGGGTCAACCCTTTCCTAATTCTCATAAAGTTTATGTAGAAGGCACACAAGACAATGTACGAGTAGGGATGCGTGAAATCACCCTAAGCGATACCTTTATCGGTGGTACAGAAGAAAACCCAGTATTTGAATCTAATGCGCCAATTCGTGTTTACGATACCTCGGGCCCATACACTGATCCCGACTTTAAACTTGATGTGCGCAAGGGTCTTGAGAAATACCGTGAAAAGTGGATTGAAAGCCGTGGCGACACTGAAATTTTAGACTCAGTGACTTCGCAATTTTCTCAACAGCGAATGGCAGATGAAGGGTTAGACCATATCCGCTTTGAACACCTACCAAAGATCCGCCGTGCAAAAGCAGGCAAAAACGTTACCCAAATGCATTATGCGCGACAAGGTATCGTGACGCCTGAAATGGAATATGTCGCGATCCGTGAAAACATGGGACGCGCTAAAATTCGCGAAGAGTTACTTGCGGCCCAGCACAAAGGCGAATCGTTTGGCGCTAGTATTCCTGATTTTATTACCTCTGAATTTGTGCGTGATGAAATTGCCCGTGGCCGCGCCGTGCTTCCTAACAACATTAACCACCCAGAAACTGAGCCGATGATCATTGGCCGAAACTTCTTAGTTAAGGTGAACGCGAATATTGGTAATTCATCGGTCACATCATCAATTGAAGAAGAAGTAGAAAAAATGGTGTGGTCGACTCGTTGGGGCGCCGACACGGTAATGGACTTATCAACGGGCCGTTATATTCACGAAACCCGTGAGTGGGTGGTGCGTAACTCGCCAGTGCCAATTGGTACCGTACCAATTTACCAAGCGCTTGAAAAAGTAAACGGCGTGGCTGAAGACTTAACGTGGGAGATTTTCCGCGATACCTTGATTGAACAAGCAGAACAGGGTGTTGATTACTTTACCATTCACGCTGGTGTATTGTTGCGTTACGTGCCGATGACAGCAAAGCGTGTTACCGGTATTGTTTCGCGTGGTGGCTCAATCATGGCTAAATGGTGTTTAGCGCACCATAAAGAAAACTTCTTATACACGCACTTTGAAGAAATTTGTGAAATTTTAAAACAGTATGATGTGTGTTTTTCATTAGGTGATGGTCTGCGCCCGGGTTCTATTGCCGATGCTAATGACGAAGCCCAGTTCAGCGAATTACGTACTTTAGGTGAGCTGACAAAACTTGCTTGGAAACATGATGTGCAAGTGTTCATTGAAGGCCCTGGCCATGTGCCAATGCATATGATCAAAGAGAACATGGAAGAGCAGCTAAAACACTGTGAGGAAGCACCGTTTTATACTCTTGGTCCATTAACCACGGATATTGCACCGGGGTACGATCACTTCACATCAGGTATTGGCGCTGCGCAAATTGCTTGGTACGGCTGTGCCATGCTTTGTTATGTAACCCCTAAAGAGCATTTAGGCTTACCAAACAAAGAAGACGTTAAAGAAGGTTTAATCACCTACAAGATTGCTGCCCATGCAGCCGATTTGGCAAAAGGCCACCCGGGTGCGCAAGAGCGCGACAACGCATTATCAAAAGCGCGCTTTGAGTTCCGTTGGCACGACCAATTTAACCTAGGTTTAGACCCAGAACGCGCCCGCGAATATCATGACGAAACACTGCCACAAGAATCAGGCAAGATTGCACATTTCTGCTCTATGTGTGGCCCTAAGTTCTGCTCGATGAAAATCACTCAAGAAGTACGTGATTATGCCAAAGATCTTGAAGCAAGAGGCATAGATCCAAATAACGTAGGTGATGCTATCGAAATCAAAATGGTCGATGTTGAAGCCGAAATGAAAGCGAAATCAGACGAGTTCAAAAAAACAGGCTCAGAGATTTACCACAAAGCCGTTTAATTGATGGAGCTAGGCATCAGCGATAGGCTCTGGGTTTTTACCTAGGGCCTAGAGCCTAGGGCCTAGAAAGTTTATGTCATTAAAGATAGCGATACTGGGCTTTGGTTTAACTGGCCGTTTAACTGCATTAGCACTTGCTAAAGAGCATCAGCTGAGTGTGTTTGAGCAAGATGATGAACATGCTAGCAGCAGTGCCGGTAGCGTTGCTGCAGCGATGTTGGCACCCCTTGCTGAATCAGTCTTGTGTGAACAGGATTTAGCCCTACAAGGGCTTAATAGCATCACTCGTTGGCAGCAAATTTTAAGTGAACTCGATGACGCTGTGTATTTTCAACAAACAGGCAGTTTAGTGGTTGCTCATCAGCAAGATAAGGGCGATTTACAAAGTTTTGTGAGCCGCTTAAAACCGCTTGAAAGCTATCAGGCACAGACATTGGTTGGCACTCAAATCGCTGATCTTGAGCCTGAACTTGCTGGGCGGTTTCATCAAGGTGTGTATTTACCTTGTGAAGGGCAGCTCGATAATCAGGCATTTTATGGCGCTAGTTTTAAAAAACTTACCTCGCAAGGTGTGCAATTTAACTTTGGCTGTAAAGTTGAATTGAACGCCCATCAAGTGAATGGCCAAAGCTATGATTATGTATTTGATTGCCGCGGCTTAGGTGCTAAACAGGCTGAACCCTTACTGCGTGGAGTAAGAGGGGAAGTAGCACGTTTATATGCACCAGAGGTGAACCTAACCAGACCGATACGACTGATGCATCCGCGTTACCCAATTTATATTGCTCCTAAGCCAAATCATCAATTTGTGATTGGTGCGACTGAAATCGAATCGCAAGACACAGGTAAAGTCACCGTGCGCTCGGCGCTGGAGTTATTATCTGCTGCTTATACGGTGCATAGTGGCTTTGCTGAAGGGCGTATCGAGAGCTTGCAATCGGGGCTTCGCCCTGCGTTTGCAGACAACCGTCCTAAAGTCACAAAGCAAGGTCGAGTGATCAGTATTAATGGCTTGTACCGTCATGGCTATCTACTTGCGCCTAAAGTGGTTGATGATGCAGTGAGCTTAATTGCTTAAGGATAAAAATGAATATTTTAATTAATGGTCAGTCAGTTACAGTAAGCGAGAATACATCGCTCACTCAGGCGTTGAGCCAGTTTGGCGCAAGACCCCCATTTGCTGTTGCCGTAAATGGTGACTTTGTACCGCGCAGCCAATGCGATGCTAAAACCCTCAACGAAGGCGACAGCATTGAGTTATTGTCGCCAATTCAAGGAGGCTAAGATGGATAGTTTTTCGGTTTATGGTGAGCAATTTACGAGTCGGTTACTGATTGGCTCAGCACTGTACCCTTCGCCAAGTATTATGCAGGATTCGATAGTGGCCTCGCAGGCTGAAATTGTCACGGTTTCATTAAGACGTCAGCAAAGTGTTGCTGCGGGTGATGATTTTTGGCAATTGATAAAAAACACCGGGTTAAAGGTGCTGCCAAATACGGCGGGTTGCCATAGCGTAAAAGAAGCAGTGACCTTGGCACAAATGTGCCGCGAAGTATTTGCCACTGATTGGAT
The DNA here is from genome assembly GCF_019134595.1 of Pseudoalteromonas shioyasakiensis. Lineage (NCBI taxonomy): Bacteria > Pseudomonadati > Pseudomonadota > Gammaproteobacteria > Alteromonadales > Pseudoalteromonadaceae > Pseudoalteromonas > Pseudoalteromonas shioyasakiensis. The sequence goes on from NZ_CP077770.1 coordinate 459,277, forward strand.
CAAGTTAGAGTTGATTGGTGATGAATATAATTTACAGCCAGATCCAATCGCATTGCTCGAAGCCACTAAAATTTTATTGGCCGATGGCTTTAAAGTTTTGCCTTATTGCACAGATGATTTAGTGCTGTGTCAGCGCCTCGCTGATTTAGGCTGCGAAGTATTAATGCCTTGGGGCGCACCGATTGGCACGGGTAAAGGCTTGCTGAATCCTTATAACTTAAAAATGATCCGTGAGCGTTTGCCAAACCATACGTTAATTGTTGATGCGGGCTTAGGTTTACCATCTCATGCCTGCCAAGCGCTTGAATTAGGGTATGATGCCGTATTATTAAATTCGGCAATTGCAGGTGCAGGTTGCCCAGTAACGATGAGTAAAGCGTTTAAGAGTGCGGTTGAAGCGGGGCGATATAGCTATTTGGCTAAAGCGATGCCAGAAAAAGACGTAGCAAGCCCATCAACGCCGACGCTTGGAATGCCATTTTGGCATCAAGAATAAAAAATGTGAGGAATAACATGAATCAGGTTGTATGGACCATAGCTGGCTCAGATTCGGGCGGCGGTGCAGGAATTCAAGCCGACATAAAGGCAATGCAAAGTTTTAATGTACACGGCTGTACGGTTATTACTGCTTTAACGGCACAAAATAGTTTAGGTGTAGAAGCGCTTAACCCGATTTCAACAGAAGTGATTGAGTCGCAATTATTAGCCTTAGCCAGTGATATACCTGCCAACGTGATTAAAATTGGTATGCTTGCTAATGTGCAGCAAATACAGCTTATTAGTGAGCATTTAAAACATTACAAAGCAACTTGGGTAGAGCCGCCTTTAGTTGTTTATGATCCTGTTGCCATTGCCTCAAGTGGTGATTTACTAACAGAAGAAGATACCGTTAGTGCCATCAAAGAGTGCTTATTGCCATTAGTCGATGTAGTAACACCGAACACCCACGAAACGCAGCTATTAACCGGTGTTTATTTGATTGGTCCAAGTGCAGTGAAAGAAGCCGCAGAAAAGTTAATCGGCTTTGGTGCAAAAACGGTGGTTATCAAAGGAGGTCATTGGGATTACCCAAGTGGCTATTGCATTGATTACTGCGTGCAAGGTGAGCAGGAATATTGGCTTGGTAACGAAAAAATTCAAACTCCGCATAGTCACGGTACTGGATGCAGTATGGCCTCTGTGATTGCTGCGTGTTTAGCCAAACAGTATCCACTCAAAGATGCCTTTATTTTAGCGAAAGCCTATATCAACCAAGGATTAAAAGCAGCCGTTCGATATGGTGAAGGGATTGGACCTGTTGCACACACTTGCTTTCCAACAAATCTAGAAGATTACCCACAAGTCATCGAGGCGGGAAGTTGGCTAGGTGATGAGCTCGACTTTGATTGCCCGGTTGATTTTACCATGGCAGCAGGTTTTACCGAGTGCGACTCTAAACAGCTTGGGCTATATGCCGTTGTAGATACGGTTGATTGGTTAGAGAAGTGTTTAGCCGAAGGGGTTAAAACAGTTCAATTAAGAATGAAAAATGCAGACGATGCAGCACTTAATGAGTCGATTGCAAGTGCGGTTATGCTGGGGCAGAAGTACGATGCGCAGGTGTATATTAATGATTATTGGCAATTGGCGGTTAAGCACGGCGCTTATGGTGTGCATTTAGGGCAAGAAGACTTACAAACCGCTAATTTAATTGCCATAAAAGAGGCGGGGTTACGCTTAGGTGTTTCGACTCATGGCTTTTATGAGATGCTGCGTGCACATAATTACAGACCAAGTTATATGGCGTTTGGTGCTATTTATCCAACCACCACCAAAGACATGACTGGGCAAATTCAGGGCTTAGAAAAGCTCGAAAAATTTGTGCCGTTAATGGCCGATTATCCAACGGTCGCGATTGGTGGAATTGACTTATCTCGTGCTGAGCAAGTTGCGAAAACGGGTGTTGGCAGTGTTGCCGTAGTACGTGCGATTACTGAAGCCGAAAACTACCAAGCAGTCATTGCCAGGTTAAAACAGCTGGTCGAAGGTTAGTCTTAATATGAGCGCGTTAAGCGACAAAGAGCAAATTCGTTATAGCCGCCATTTACTATTAAAAGAGGTGGGGCATGCGGGTCAGCAGAAGTTAAAGACTGCACATATTGTGGTTGTCGGAGCTGGTGGGCTTGGCTCACCAGCACTGTTTTATTTAGCGGCAGCAGGAATAGGAACGCTCACTTTGATTGACGACGATAAAGTTGAGCTTTCAAATCTACAGCGACAAATACTCTATAAAGTAAACCACATGGGGCAGGCAAAAACACAGGCGGCTGCCAAGGTGTTAAGCAGTTTAAATAATCAAATTACGGTTAAGCCTCTAAGCCAAAAGCTTGATGAAAGTAACTGTGCTGAACTACTTGAAGGTGCTGACATCATCCTCGATTGCAGTGATAACTTTGCTACCCGTTATTTGGTTAATGGCTATTGTTTAGCTAAATCTATCCCACTTGTATCAGCTGCCGCTATTGCAACGCAGGGGCAGGTGATGAGTTTTGATTTTCGTGATGAACAGAGCCCTTGTTATGGTTGTGTATTCCCGCAAACGGAGGAGCAAACAGCGCTTAATTGTGACAATGCAGGGGTATTGAGCCCGTTACTGGGTGTTATTGGGAGCATGCAAAGTTTATTGGCTATCAATATATTGCTTAGCCATAAAACGGGTAGCGAGTTTATTCAATTTGATGGGCTAACACTAATGCAGCAGCGCTTTAATATTCAAAAAGATAGTGAATGCTCGGAGTGTAATCGTGGGGTGTAGGCGCGGTTTATAGTGAATTTTAAGCAAACCACTTTTGCTCAAGTGGTTTGCTTAATTGAACTTATTAATCGTTAATTTTCGCAAATGGTGTGCCCATGCGCGTCACTGTTTCTGGGTGTTGATCTGATAAGAACTCAGCTTGATTTGCACCCCAGGCTAAAATAACGGTAGAGCCTAATTTAAAGCGACCCATTTCTTCACCCTTCTTCAGAGTAATCGCGTTGTCACCTGTGGTTGGGTAATTCCAACTAAATACATCTTTACCTGCTGGTGGCGTGACTGTGCCTGCCCAGATAGTCTCGATGCTAGCAACAATTGTCGCACCAACAAGCACCATGGCTAGCGGGCCAATTTCGGTTTCGAAGATAGCTACAACACGCTCGTTACGAGCAAATAGGTTAGGTACATTTTGTGCTGTTAACGGGTTTACCGAAAATAAATCACCCGGTACGTAGATCATTTTGCTCAGCGTACCATCAACAGGCATATGAATACGGTGGTAATCTTTAGGCGCTAAATAAATAGTTGCAAACTTACCGCCTAAAAACGGCGCTGTGTCTTCTTCTTTGCCACCAAGGAGTGCTTGTAAGCTGTAGTCATGGCCTTTTGCTTGGATGATTTGACCGTCTACTACATCGCCTAATTGGCTAATTGCACCATCAACTGGGTGAGCAATAATGTCGCTTTCTTCAGCAAGTGGACGAATACCTTCTTTTAATGGGCGAGTGAAAAACTCATTAAAAGTTTTGTAATGAGCTGGATCTGGGTATTTAGCCTCACTCATATCAATTTTGTATTGTTTGATAAACAATTTAATTAAGGCCGTTGTTAAGCCACCCGCTTTTGCTGCTGCTAACTTGCCAACCATGCGCGAAATGAAATGTTTTGGCATGGCATATTGCATAGCAATTTTGAATTTATCTAAACTCACTTGTTATTTCCTAAATAGTTATACGCGAGGAGCGCGTGCACCAGCACGGCCGTCGGCCATAGTTTCTAAAATTCGGTGGTAACTGTCAAAACGAAGTTCTGAAATTTCACCATCATCAACAGCTTGGCGAATTATACAGCCAGGATCGTTTAAATGCTTACAATCGCGAAAACGACAGCCACCAATAAAATCGCGGAACTCTTTAAAGCACCATGTAACGCGCTCAACATCTAAATGCCATAAGCCAAACTCACGAATTCCTGGTGAGTCGATTAGGTTACCACCACTCGGTAAATGGTGTAATCGCGATACGGTTGTTGTGTGTTGGCCAAGGCCGCTGTTCTCAGAGACTTCTTGGGTTAGGATGTCAGCATCAGGCAGTACAGTGTTTACTAAGGTTGATTTACCCACACCACTTTGACCAACAAAGATGCTGTTCTTATCGACCAGTTTTTGTTTAAGCTCATCAATGCCTTGACCGGTTTTATTACTGACTAACAGTACTTGATAACCTAGCTCACGATAGATATCGAGAATTTCATCAATAAAAGCAAGGCCTTCATCGTCAATTAAATCTATTTTGTTAAGCACTAAAATAGGCTCAATACCCATGTCTTCACAGGCAACTAAATAGCGGTCGATAATGTTTGGCGTAAACTCAGGCAATACCGCAGAGACCATTAAAATTTGGTCGATATTGGCTGCGACGACTTTTACCCCGTCATAAAAATCAGGGCGCGTTAGTTGTGAGCGACGCTCATGGGTTGCTTCAATAACGCCAGCTAAGTCGCCTTCGCTAACTTTTGCACGGCGAAAAATAACTTCATCACCACACACAAGGTTCGATACGGTTCTGCGTATATTACAGCGCAGCACTTCGCCTGATTCGGTTTCAATGTCGGCATGTTGGCCAAATCGACTGATCACAACCGCATTTTCGGCAGGGCCTAAATTATCATTTTGCCATTGCACAGTTGCCCCTTTCTGTTGCTTTTTGTCAGCATTAGAGAGGCGTTTTTGATGATTGGCCTTAATTCGACGCGATTGGCCTTTACTTAATTTCTTTTGTTTTGCCACTTTTGGCCTATAACTTGAGTAAATGTCGGGCTTTTTGAAAAAAAAGCTTTAGGTCGACTGATGATACTAATATGATATATCTAAATGCGTTGGATCTAAAGGAAAGCACCGCTAAGGTAACTATGTCTTTTCATAAATCAAATCTTATCTGGCTCGACCTGGAAATGACAGGCCTCGAACCAGCAACAGATAAAATACTCGAAATTGCCACTGTTGTCACCGACAGTGATTTAAACATCTTGGCTGAAGGCCCTGTTATTGCTATTCATCAAAGCGATGAACTGCTTGATGGCATGGACGAGTGGTGCACGACTCAGCACGGTCAATCTGGTTTAACAGCTCGTTGTAAAGCAAGCAAATTCACTGAACAAGATGCTATTGATCAAACATTGGCATTTTTAAAGCAATGGGTACCTGCGGGTGCTTCACCTATGTGTGGTAATTCTATCGGCCAAGACCGCCGTTTTATGAATAAGTACATGCCTGAATTGGAAGACTACTTTCACTACCGTAACCTTGATGTGAGTACAGTTAAAGAACTTGCACGTCGTTGGAAACCTGACGTATTAGCGCAAGTGAACAAAAAAGGTTCACATCTAGCCCTCGACGATATCAAAGATTCGATCATGGAATTAAAGGTTTACCAAGAAAAATTCTTTAATTTGTAAAAAACATTTGCAAACACATCGGATTATTGTAGAATCCTGCCCCGCTTAAGACGTTAACCCCCGCGGGGTTGGTATGTCTCTAAGTAATTGAATGCGGCACTAGCTCAGTTGCCAGAACGTTTACCGCAACCTTCAAGGTTGTGCACCAACGGACAAATTACTGACTACTTTTGAATGCGGCACTAGCTCAGTTGCCAGAACGTTTTACCGCAACCTTTAGGTTGTGCGCCAACGGACAAATTACTGACTACTTTTGAATGCGGCACTAGCTCAGTTGGTAGAGCGCAACCTTGCCAAGGTTGAGGTCACGAGTTCGAGCCTCGTGTGCCGCTCCAATTTCTCACCAAAAGAAATTGGTTTAAGTTTCAAGGGGAAAGTAACTAACTTGAAGCTTGTAACTTAAAACTAGTAACTTATTGTGTGGCACTAGCTCAGTTGCCAGAACGTTTTACCGCAACCTTCAAGGTTGTGCGCCAACGGACAAATTACTGACTACTTATAAAGCGGCACTAGCTCAGTTGGTAGAGCGCAACCTTGCCAAGGTTGAGGTCACGAGTTCGAGCCTCGTGTGCCGCTCCAATTTCTAACCAAAAGAAATTGGCTTAAGTTTCAAGAAGAAAGTAACTAACTTGAAGCTTGTAACTTAAAACTAGTAACTTATTGTGCGGCACTAGCTCAGTTGCCAGAACGTTTTACCGCAACCTTCAAGGTTGTGCGCCAACGGACAAATTACTGACTACTTATAAAGCGGCACTAGCTCAGTTGGTAGAGCGCAACCTTGCCAAGGTTGAGGTCACGAGTTCGAGCCTCGTGTGCCGCTCCAATTTCTCACCAAAAGAAATTGGCTAAGTTTCAAGAGGAAAGTTGAAAGCTCCAAGCTATTCAAACTTGAATCTTGTAACTAGAAACTTATTTATGCGACACTAGCTCAGTTGCCAGAACGTTTCACCGCAACCTTCAGGTTGTGCGACAACGGACAAATCACTGACTACTTAAAAGCGGCACTAGCTCAGTTGGTAGAGCGCAACCTTGCCAAGGTTGAGGTCACGAGTTCGAGCCTCGTGTGCCGCTCCAATCTCTAAAAAATCCCAAAAACACTTTCTTAAATAATTTAGTTAATACCAAGTTTTGCTTACAGCTTACAGCTTACAGCTTACAGCTTACAGCTTACAGCTTACAGCTTACAGCTTACAGCTTACAGCTTACAGCTTACAGCTTACAGCTTACAGCTTACAGCTTACAGCTTACAGCTTATAGCTTATAGCTTATAGCTAGTTTTAGATCTGGCCTTGAACCGTCGCGACAATACGTCTAGCGCCACCATGATCTCGGTGTTCACCTAAATAGATACCTTGCCAAGTACCTAGCATTAAACGGCCTTGGTTAATTGGAATAGTGAGTTCAGCACCTAGCGTACTGCTTTTTATGTGGGCTGGCATGTCGTCATCACCTTCATAATCATGGCGGTAATAACTTTGTCGTTCTGGCACAAAATGATTAAAGTGACTTTCCATATCCATTCTTACTGTAGGATCTGCATTTTCGTTAATAGTTAAGCTTGCAGAAGTGTGTTGAATGAATAGGTGTAATAAGCCGACTTTGTATTGTGCTATTTCAGGAAGTTGACGAAGTAGCTCGTCATCAATGATGTGAAAGCCTCGTGAGCGAGGCTTCAATTGAATGGTTTTTTGCTGCCAGCTCATAGTTTATCAAAGCTAACTTCAATATTGGCGTTACCATCAGCAGACGTGAATGGAATTAACACCTTGGCGCCTTCACATTTATGTGCAATTGTATGTCCCTTACCAGACACTACAACTGGTGTTGCCATATCAAACTCATAGCCTTTTTCGCCAAGTAGGTTTTTAGCGCCACCTGTTACCATGTTAGTAATTTCACCTACCATGTCGGTTACTTCTTCGTTCACCGTATCAGGGCGTTCACCTAGCATTCTTTCCATAATCGTCAGTGCTAAATTTTCATCAAAGGTGATTGAAAGTGAACCTTTAGTTTGTGGGCCAACCATACCAATCAAACCTGATACATCGCCACGGGCTAGTTCGTCTTTCTTTAAACTAGGTTTGCCCGGCTTTAATTCTGTTTGAGCCATAGTGCTCAATACATTTAATAATGATGATAAAAAAGGGTTGATGAACTCCACATTCATTATTTATTTTCCCTTAGGTTTCGAAATGCCGTTAATCATACTTTAAGTGTAGTGGTTGTTTCAAACACCGCACTTATTCTTTGCATTTTTCGCATTTACCGTGCGCTTCAATTGTTTGTCCTGAGACAATAAACCCACTTTCTGCCGCTAAGTTATTAAGTTCATGAGAAATTACTGTTGAATGTAATTCTTTTACATAACCACAGCTGTCACAAATTAATAACTGTACAGGGTGAATGTGATCAAAATGATGGCACAACATAAATGAGTTGGTGCTTTCAATTTTATGAATAAAGCCAAGTTCCGATAAGAAATCGAGCGCTCGATAAATAGTGGCCGGTTTTGCGCCTGACTCAGTTAATTTGAGTTGTTCTAATAGGTCATAAGCACCCACACCACCTTGCGCACTAGCTAACAGGCGGAATACTTTTTCACGGATAGGTGTGAAACGTGCACCACGATTATCGCATACTTGTTTTGCTTTACTGACGAGTGATTCTATATTCATCTTCTCTTATCCTTACGCTACCGTGATATACTAACATACTGTATTGTAGTTGCAGTGTTTTTATTCGCTAACACGTTTTCAGGGAGTTTTCTTAATGAGTGAATTGCTAGCTGCATTCATTTTCTTTTTTGCCGTCATTGATCCTATCGGGACCGTGCCTGTTTTTATTGCTGTTACACGCTGGGATGACGCCAAATTTAAGCGCAAAGTTGCATTAAAAGCGGTTGGTGTTTCGGCATTAGTGCTATTATTTTTTGTTGTTGCGGGCGAGTTACTTTTAAACGCGATCAATATTCCACTTTCGGCATTTCAGATTGCCGGAGGTATCGTTTTATTACTTTTTGCTTTGTCGATGATCTTCGGTGAAAGTAAACCAGAAACTGAGATCAAAAGTGTTCGAGATAGCACCGAAACCGCTATTTTCCCTTTGGCGATTCCTTCTATTGCCAGCCCCGGTGCCATGCTTGGTGCAGTACTGATGACTCGAAATACCGAATACACTTGGTATGAGCAACTTATAACCTCATCAATTATGCTTTCTGTACTAGTCATCGTACTGTTTTTATTACTGCTTGCCACGCATGTACATAAGTTAATTGGCGATAGTGGCGCAAGTATTATCAGTCGGGTGATGGGCTTAATTTTATCGTCAGTGGCGGTGACTAATATCTTAGGCGGTATCGCTCACTACTTTGGTTTGAGTGTTGTCGGCTAGTTTTGATTTAAAGTGCATTTTCAGTGATTTAAACTTTGAATAATTGCCTTCTTTTATCTAACTTTAAAGAAGGCAATATAAAATTTAAGGAACAAAGAATGCTAATCAAAAATGTCGTCTTATCTGTTTTTCTGATTTTTAGTTTAGGTGCTTGCATGGAGCCGACCTATGATAGTGGTAAGCTAAAAGTCATTGAAGTAACAGACCATGAGTTTAAAATTAATGGTGAAAGCGCAGTAACCGTAATTGTTGGTCATGCCAATGTAGCGGAATACAGCTTTTCACTTCGTAAAAGTGATTTAAAGAAAGGCACGCTCCTGCAGTCTGTGTCTGACAGTAATCCAAATGTACGTGCTGATGGTACCTTCTTTAGTGAATATTATGTGCAATCAAAAGATCATGATACGCGTGCATCAATTGAAATTGTAGAAATGGACCCTGTTGAGAAAGTAGCACGAATTGCAGTGGGTGCTAAGTTAGTTAACCTGAAAAACGAGGACTACAAAGAGCTTGAAATTACGATTTTGGAGCTTACGGGCCAAAACCTTGAACACCTTCTTAGTAAAGTAAAAATGTAGTCTTAGCATTTTACCTTATTCGTCAAAGAAGTGAGATTGCAGTACACTTCTTCGCCTCTTTTCATCATCTGATCTTCGATTAAGCCATGCCGCGAGCCAGCTTCGGTGGTATAATGGTCGCAATTTTTCATTTCGGTGCATACCTAAAGGGTATGTGTCATCGCTATATTAAGCGTTAATCGTATTAGGTAATTTAAGTTGCAAGTAAATGCATTGATCTTTAAAGGGGCCATGTTATGAGCACAACGACATTAAACCGCCGTTTTTCCGTGGCACCCATGTTAGATTGGACTGATCGTCATTGTCGAACCTTTCACCGCAAAATGACTAAGCATGCTGTGCTTTACACTGAGATGGTGACAACCGGCGCTATTTTATTTGGTAAAGGCGATTACTTACACTTTAATGAGCATGAAGGGCCAGTGGCACTGCAACTTGGTGGTTCAGATCCTGAAGCGTTGGCTAAGTGTGCAAAGTTAGCCGCAGAGCGTGGCTATAATGAAGTAAATTTAAATGTCGGCTGTCCGTCTGATCGTGTGCAAAATGGTCGTTTTGGTGCTTGTTTAATGGCTGAGCCTAAACTGGTTGCTGACTGCGTTGCTGCAATGAAAGCCGAAGTGACTATTCCTGTTACTGTTAAAACGCGCATTGGTATTGATGAGCAAGACTCGTATGAGTTTTTATGTGCTTTAATTGAAGCGAGTCATGATGTTGGCTGTGATGACTTTATTATTCATGCGCGTAAAGCGTGGTTAAATGGCTTAAGCCCAAAAGAGAATCGTGAGATCCCACCTCTTGATTACCCGCGGGTTTACCAGTTGAAAAAAGATTATCCGCAACTTCACTTAAGCTTAAATGGTGGCGTGAAAACAATTGCTGATAGCGTAGCTCACCTTGATTATGTTGATGGCATTATGATTGGTCGTGAGGCGTATAGTAATCCGTTTATTTTGTCTGAGGTCGACGAAAACATTTATGGTGATGAAGCCTTTACGCTAAGTCGTCATCAGGTTGTGCGCTCGATGTATGACTATATTGAAGATGAAATGAGCAAAGGCGCTAACTTTTGGCATATTGCTCGCCATATGTTGGGGATTTTTCAAGGCCAACCTGGTGCGCGTGGTTTTAGACGCCATCTCTCAGAAAAAGGCCATGGTAAAGCGGCCGATTTATCTGTTATGGATAAAGCCTTAAGTTTTGTCCCAGAAGCCTAATCACAAAGCCTATTAAAAAAGCCTATTAAAAAGCCACATTTTGTGGCTTTTTTTGATCCTAAAATTTAGTGAAAAAGTTAATTTTTTAGTCAAATTAGTTATTTTTCATTCAGTCACTAGTCAGCCTAAATCTAAATTTAATTGACTCAACTTATTGTATATAAATGATAATTTTAATTTATTCGTTAGTTGGCACAAGAATTGGAATCTCCTAGCTGTATTAACCCAATAATCAACAGGAGAGTCACATGGGTGTATTAAATCGCGTAAATGACATTATTCAGGCAAACCTTTCTGCAGCATTAGACAAAGCTGAAGATCCTGAAAAGTTACTTAATCTACTCGTGCAAGAAATGCAGGATGCACTGACTGAATGCCGTGCAACTGCTGCGACATTTTTAACGCAAGAAAAGCAAATGAAGCGTGAAATTGCAGCGAAACAAGCGAAAGTAGCTGACTGGCAAGCGAAAGCAGAAAAAGCGTTGAGTAAAGATCGTGATGATCTTGCCAAAGCAGCATTAGTTGAAAAGCAGCGTTTAACGACAGAAATCGAAGCGCAACAAGCTGAAATGGATAAAGTGGCAGAGTCACTCGCTAAATTGACAGAAGATTGTCAGCGTTTACAAAACAAGCTTGCAGATGCAAAAGCCAAACAGCTGACTTACATGCAAAAAGAACGCGTTGTTACAGCACGCTTAAAAGTAAAAGAGCAGCTGCATAGCAGTAAAGTTGAAGATGCATTAGCGCGTTTTGACTACTTAGAGCAGCGCGTTGAAAACATTGAGTCGCAAGTTGAAGCGTATGAACTGACACAAAGTGATGCTGCAAATTCAACAGCAGCACAAATCGCTGCCCTTGAAAAAGATGAAGCAATCGATAAAGAGCTTGCTGACTTGAAAGCAACGATGAAGCAGTCGGCTTAGGAGGTTAATGATGAATACTTATCACACATCGACTCGTTGGTACCGTGATCTAAGTAACAAAAAGATCTCGGGTGTGTGTAGCGGACTCGCTGCGCGCTTGGGCTTCCCTGTATGGTCAACACGTTTGGTAATGATCATATTACTTATTCAAATGCCGCTGTTAATAGGCGTGGGTTATTTAGTGGCTCATTGCACTTTACCAGTGAAAGGTTACTAGGAGTAGAGCATGAAAACGTTAGCTATCATCATTTTGGCAATGTTATTACTATGCACTGATGCGGTTTCATTTGTATCGTTTGACTCATGGCAGTTGCCTTTATCAATTGCTGATATGAGTTGGGCTGGGCTTGAAGTCATCGGTGCAATAGTGGCAGTCATTGCCGTCGTTGCAGGTGTGGCGTTATTTACTATTGGCCTACTTGGCGCAGGTGTTGTTGCTTTGATTGGTGTTGTGCTTGCGTTTTTATTTGGCTCAGTAATGATTGCATGGCCACTTTTACTTATCGCAGCATTATGCTGGTTGATTGCCGATAACAAAAAATCGCCAGCTTAAGGTACGAATAAACTGCCTTAATACATAAAATATGCTAAATTTAGCGGGTAAGTTAATGTCTTAACAAGGATTAAAACATAATGAAACTGTGGCCCGCACTCTCTTTTTTTACCGCAAGTTTAGTCTTTAGTACTTTTTCATCTGCCCATAGTGGCCATGACCATAGCGATGTTGCCGAAGTAACCGTAAGCAACGCGCAGGTACGTGAATTTTTACCAGCCAGTAAAGCCAGTGTGGCTTATTTAACTATTACCAACCCAAGTGAGCATGCAACAGTGTTAACTAAAGCTGAGCTTGATGGTTTAGGACGCGTTGAAATTCATCAGCATACTCATGTTGATGGCATGATGAAAATGGAGCAGGTTTTATCATTAAAAATTGATGGTCACAGCAGTGTTGAGTTTAAACCAGGTGGTTATCACTTAATGGTGTTTGAACCTGAAGATCAGTTAAAAGCAGGGCAAGAGCGCAAACTCACGCTATATTTTAATGATGGCAATCGCGTTTTTACTCAAGCTAAAGTTGTGTCTTTACAAGAAATGTCTGAACAGGCATCACAAAAAAGTAAAGAGCACTCACATCACTAGGAGATATTATGTCTGAGCATAAAGGAAAAATAGCCAGTGCATTACTTATTATATTAATTATTTTTTATGCGATTGCTGTTTACTGGAGTAGTGAACCGGCTCGTATGGATGTTGTTGGCAAGGCCAAACAAGAAGCGCAAATGCGCGGCGAAAAGTTTGTCACCGGCTACACAACAACGACTACATTGATCAATGTGGCAAGTACATTATTAAATAAACCTGGCGGCTATTTATCTAACGATATGATGCCACCAAGTGTGATGATGGATAACATGCCGGCGTGGGAATATGGCGCACTTGAGATGACCCGTGATTTAGTGTTGTCGATGCGAAAAGATTTCAGCCGTTCGCAGTCTCAATCAACTGAGCACGAAGCACTTAAAAAAGCACAGCCGCAATTTAATATTAGCTCTGTTGCCTGGGCATGGCCTAGCGCAGAAACTGAATATCAAAAGGGTATCGATTTACTGGTTGTGTACCGAACTCAAATTGCGGATCAGAACGATCGTGATAGCCAATTCTATGCCCGTGCAGATAACTTACGTGGTTGGTTAAAAGAAGCTGAAAAGCGCTTAGGCAGTTTAAGTCAGCGTTTAAGCGCAAGTGTTGGCCAAGATCGTTTAAACACTGATTTAGCTGGCGATACTGCGGCTCATCAAGCAACATACACCCCTTTGCAAAGCCAAGTGAAAACATCTTGGTGGCAAATTGATGATGTGTTTTATGAATCGCGTGGTGCAACGTGGGCATTACTGCACTTTTTACAAGCGGTTGAATATGATTTTGCTGATGTTTTAGAAAAGAAAAACGCTCGTGTTAGTCTGCAACAAATTATTCGTGAATTAGAGGCCACGCAAGAAACTGTGTGGAGCCCAATGATCTTAAATGGCAGTGGCTTTGGTTTTGTTGCTAACCACTCATTGGTCATGGCGAATTATATTTCTCGAGCCAATGCGGCTCTAATTGAACTTAGCGAACTTTTAGCGCAAGGATAAAATGATGAAAAAGTACTGTTTAGCAGCTGCCCTTTCAATGGCCTGTTTAGCTCCAACAGCGCAAGCTGATACATTATTAGGTTTATACCTAGGTGTTGATGGCTGGCAATCAGATAACAGCGGTAGTTTTGCTCAAGACGGAAATCTACAAAGCTTTAAATTTGATGATGAAACGTTTACGAGCTACTACGCAGCACTTGAGCACCCAGTCCCGTTAGTACCAAACATTAAACTAAAATACACTGAACTTGAGTTAAATGGTGATACAACACTTGATGAAACGTTTAGTTTTGGTGGTTCAGATTACGTTGTAGGTACACAAGTAGGCACAGTGAGTGACTTATCACATGTTGACTACATCTTATATTACGAAATCTTTGATAATGATTTGGTTTCAATTGATTTAGGTGTAAATGCTAAACAATTTGATGGTGAAATTACGGTAACAGGTACATCGCAAGATGGTGGTCCAAGCACAACTGAGCGCGTTGATTTTTCTGGTTTCGTACCTTTAGTGTATGGCCGTGCTGAAGTTGGCTTACCGTTAACGGGTTTAAGCGTTTTCTTTGAAGGTAGCTTACTGGCTATCGACGATAGCAAAGTTCAAGACTACCAAGCGGGTATTGCATACGCTTTACTTGATAACCTAGCAATCGATATGGACATTAAAGCGGGTTACCGCTCAATGACTTTAGAGCTTGATGATATTGATGATATCTACACAGATTTAGATGCATCGGGTCCATTTGCGGGTATTCAAATCCACTTCTAATCGAATTTTTCGATTTATATTTAGCTGGCAGTTTTATTTTAAAGCTTGCCAGCTAACTTCAAATTCATCTTCTAATGATGTTGAAAGTATCTGCTTATAAGCCTTATTTATTGGCGATGCGATTAGCTTTCTTAACTCGTCACCCGTTTGTGTGAACTTATAATAGCTAAGTACTAAGTCATTACTTTTTGCTTTTAAAACCAAGCGTTGATTCATAAAGCTCAGTATTAGTTCTTGGCCTGCTTTTAAAACCGCTGACTCGATTTCTTTTCGATACAGTAAGTTAATATCCATCAGAGTAAGAATGTCAGGAAAGCTAACAGGAGTTTTCCCTAAATTAAAAGACACCTTGTTACCTTTTCTAAGCAAATCAAACAGCGAAGGTTTTTTGTAAAAGCCAAGTAAAATTAGGTGGCTATTGTCTTTTTCATTGAAGCCACACAGGGATGTACAGCGCTGAAGGGCATCTGCTTCACGCTGTGTCATATGTTTAAGGGTTTGTAGGCTTTTAATCGAAAAAGTGCCCGGTGATACGGTTTCACCTGCGAGTATTTTTGCCCATAGCTTTTGCATTGAAGAATTAGCTGTGTCTTCACATAAACTAATAAAGCGCTCTATCCAATCAAAATCGGGCTGTTGTTGGCCCGTAACATCGGGGCAAAACGCCATAGCCATCGCCATAATAGTTTCGATATTTTCTTGGCGCTTAATGAATTGAATTTCTTGGCGAGTTTGAGCGCGCTCTAAAAGGCTTGCTTGTGCTTTAATTTGATAAGCTAACTGCTGTTGACCTTGTGCTGAGTAGCTATCATCACTTGCATGGTTGATCCTAGCCGATGATGCCTTATGAATCGGGTAGCCAAGCTGGTTTTCTATGATATTAGCAAGATTAACTCTCGCCTGAGCTGCTTTCACTGTCATCGGTCACACTGTCCTTGCCTGTTGTTGCTAACTGCGCATGAGTTTTGATGTTATTGAGCGCCAGTTTTACTGTGTTATTGAGAATATACTGGCTTAGTAAAGCAAGGTAGCCACCAATAATAGGGGTGTTGACCTCACCTTTAAGTGAACACTCAATGTTAACGTTATCGCCTTCAGGTAAATAGCGGATTGTGCCTTGGGCAATGTGTTCTTTATTGAATAAGATATTAAATGAAAGCTGGCTGTTGTCGAGTTGGGTGATGGTCATTTCACCTTCGCCAAAGCGACTTTGCCAAAATTGATGTGCACCCACTCCTTGGCTAGGTTCTGCAATGGTAAATTCGATACTCGGGTCGACAGCCTGCCATGGTTGCCATTTGGGCCATTGATTAAAGTCGCCAACAAGGCTCGCAACCTCAGCACTGCTCGCATTCACTTTAATTGATTTGTGAACGGTATATTGCGGTGAAAGCATGAGCCCAATCACAAGTGAGATCAGAATGCTGATAAAAATCGCTTTTAGGGTAAAAATGAGTATTTTAATAATCTCACCTCAGGCAATTGTTTTATAACTTTCATAACATTATACGTAACATAGACTATAATCTGTTTGATACTATATAAGCTATCACTAATGTATCATAGTTAAATAAGTGATAGAATTTTGAGCATCGCTGTAAAATGGAGTGGCACCATAGTTACAGTATTACGGGGATCACTCTAAGGAATTATTAATGGCATCAGAGAGTAACGACTTTTTGTTTAGTGACCAAGATGACGAACAGTTAGTGGATGAAACTGTTTCTGATTTTTGGGACGTATTAATTGTCGATGATGATCCAGAAATACATTCAGTTACTAAGCTTGCTCTTTCAGGTGTTGAGTTCTGGGACAAAGGGCTGCGATTCCATCATGCCTACTCAGGTGCAGAAGCGCTCGAATTACTTAAAAATGACCATTCGATTTCGGTAATTCTCCTTGATGTGGTTATGGAGTCAGATGATGCTGGCTTGCAAGTTGTAAAGCAGGTTAGAGAGTGCCTCAATAATCACAATGTGCGTATTATTTTACGTACCGGGCAACCAGGCTATGCACCTGAAGAAAAAGTGATCCGCGAATACGATATCAACGACTACAAAACAAAAACAGAACTAACACGCAGTAAGCTTATCACCTCCCTTGTTACTGCTATTCGCTCTTATGAGCAAGTATGTCAGCTCGAATTTCAAAGCCGCGCGTTAAATAATATTTTGTATGCATCTAAGGCTATTCTTGGCTTTACTGATATAAAAGCTTTTTCGATGGCAGTGATTAAGCAGCTCTCAATTATTTTAGATTGCGAACCGCAAGGTTTACTGTGTGGTTCTATCGAAGATGATAATCAGGTTTATGTTTTAGGTGGTTGTGCTGAATATAATGAGTTTATTGGCCAAGGTATTGAGCAGCTTGATGATGGCCGTATTATCATGCAAGTTAACAACTGCCTAGCCCAAGTTGAGCATCAGCACACCGATGTAGACAGTACGTATTTATTAAAAAGCAAAAACCGCCAAGCAGCTATTTACTTAGAAACCGAGCACACACCAAGTCCTTCGCAACTCCAATTTGCAGAGATATTTTTGACTAATGTTAGTGTTGGTCTTGATAATGTTAGGTTGTTCAACCGGTTACGTGATGCAGCTTATAAAGATGTTTTAACTGGCTTATCGAATCGTAACGATTTTATGGATAAAGTGGAGCGTTACTACCAGCCGGGTAAAAGTGATTATGTCTTTTTATTAATTGATGTTGCGCAATTCTCAGATATTAACAATGGCTTAGGGCAAGAGATTGGTAACTTATTACTAAATGCCATTGTTGATAGGCTACATCAAGAATACCCAAATGCAGAGCTGCTCTCGCGCATTGGTGCAGATGTATTTGGTTTACTGTTACCAGTTGCTGAGTGTGACGTTGAGTTACTACGCGAGCACTTAAGTTTGCCGTTCAATGCTGGTGAACACATTTTACCAATCAACTTTAAAATTGGTTTATGTTATCAAGGTGACTTCCTGCAAGCAGGGATCGAGACCTTAAAACTGGGCTACATTGCGCTTAACCAAGCTAAAAAACAATCTTCTGAAATGGTGGTGACGTATACCCCAGATATGGAAGAGCAAATGGCCTGGCGTTTAGGGATCATCAGACAGCTTCGTCAAGATTTTGAGCAGCGTAAATTAGAGGTTTGGTTTCAGCCGCAACTTGATTTAAACACTCTTGAAATCATTGGCTGTGAAGCGCTACTGCGTTGGCCGTCAGGTAATGGTCAGTATATTTCGCCGGCGATTTTCGTGCCTATGGCTGAAGATGCCGGTTTAATTGTTGATATTGGTCAATGGGTGCTAGAGCAGGCATGTATGCAACAAAAGCGTCTCGAAGCTATGGGCTTTGCAATTAGTATTGCCGTGAATGTTTCAGTGCCGCAATTTAAAGTTAAAGGCTATGCGCAGCAAGTTAAAGACACTTTAATTAAGTACGATGTAAAGCCGCAGTTTATTGAACTCGAAGTGACCGAAAGTGTGGTTATGGATGAACTCGCAAACGTGATCACTACATTAAAAGAGCTAAAAGAGTTTGGTATCGAGATTGCAATTGACGACTTTGGTACAGGGTTCTCATCGTTAAGTTACTTGCAAAAACTGCCACTAGACAGACTCAAAATTGATCGTGACTTTATTAAAGACTTACCAGGTCAAGATTGTCAGGCTATTGCTGCGTTAATTATTTCTCTCGGCGCAAGGTTAGGCTTAAAAACCATTGCAGAAGGGGTCGAAACCCAAGCGCAAGCAGATTATTTAGCCCAGCTTGGCTGTGATGAAGTGCAAGGCTTTATGTACGCTAAGCCTATGCCAGAAAAAGAGTTAATTACCTACCTGCAAGCTAAACAATAGCAAGTTTCAACAAAAGCACACTATTTAAACAGCGCCCTCCCATGTGGAGGGCGTTTTGTTTTCTATAATAATCCATAAGACTGGGGTATAATTCGCCCCTTTTGTTAGCAGAGTACACTTTATGAGCGCATTAAAAGCCGAGCGAGGCCTGTTTTCTTACCCTAAGTATTGGGCTGAATGCTATGGCACGGCGCCATTTTTACCAACCACTCGTGCAGAAATGGACGCGTTAGGCTGGGATAGCTGTGACGTGATCATTGTCAGTGGTGACGCGTATGTAGATCATCCAAGTTTCGGTATGGCTGTGATTGGGCGTATGCTTGAGTCACAGGGTTTTCGTGTGGGTATAATTGCGCAGCCTGATTGGAACTCAAAAGATGCCTTTATGGCGTTAGGTAAGCCTAACTTATTCTTCGGTGTTACAGCAGGTAACATGGACTCGATGATCAACCGTTATACAGCTGAAAAGCGTATGCGTCATGATGATGCTTACACGCCGGGTAACATAGGCGGTAAACGTCCTGACCGTGCGGTAGTTGTATACAGCCAACGCTGTCGCGAAGCTTATAAAGATGTGCCGCTGATCATTGGTGGTATTGAGGCGAGTTTACGCCGTATTGCTCATTATGATTATTGGCAAGAAAAAGTACGCCGAAGTGTGTTGTTTGATGCCAAAGCTGACATTTTAATTTACGGAAACGCTGAGCGCCCACTTGTTGAAGTTGCCCACCGTATTGCCGCTGGTGAGTCGGTTGAGACAATTCAAGATATTCGTGGTACTGCAGTTATTCGTAAAGAACCATTACCGGGTTGGCGTGGTAGTGACTCAACTGCAATTGATAAAATCGGTAAGATTGATCCAATTCCAAACCCGTATGGCGCAGATGATGTGGGTTGTAGTAAATCTGAATTTAAAAAAGCGGGTATTGATTTAAGTGCCGAGGCGGCTAAGCCAATCACTGTTCAGCCAGCACGTCCTAAGCCATGGGAAAAGACCTACGTTAAGCTGCCAGCGTATGAGCAAGTAAGCGTAAATAAACCGCTTTATGCCCATGCCTCGCGTATTTTGCACCAAGAAACAAACCCAGGTTGCGCACGTGCGTTATTTCAACGCCATGGCGACCGTTCTATTTGGGTTAACCCGCCAGCATTCCCACTTGAAACAGAAGAAATGGATGGCGTATTTGGTTTGCCCTATCAGCGTATTCCGCACCCAAGCTACGGCGATGAAAAAATCCCAGCCTATGAAATGATTAAAACCTCGGTGAACATCATGCGTGGTTGCTTTGGTGGTTGTTCTTTCTGTTCGATTACAGAGCACGAAGGGCGTATTATTCAAAGCCGTTCTGAGCAATCAATTATTGATGAAATTGAGCAAATTCGTGACAGAGTACCGGGCTTCACTGGGGTTATTTCTGACTTAGGCGGACCGACAGCGAATATGTACAAGTTGCGCTGTAAGAGTAAAAAAGCAGAGAGTACGTGCCGCCGTTTATCATGTGTTTATCCAGATATCTGTAAGCACATGGACACGGATCACACCCCAACCATTGAGCTTTATAAAAAAGCCCGTGATGTAAAAGGTGTGAAGAAAATCTTGATTGCGTCTGGCGTTCGTTATGACTTAGCTGTAGAAGACCCTCGCTACGTTAAAGAGTTGGTTACCCATCACGTAGGCGGGTACTTAAAAATTGCGCCTGAGCATACTGAAGATGGTCCATTGTCTAAGATGATGAAGCCGGGCATGGGTGCTTACGATAAGTTTAAAGAGTTATTTGATAAATACTCAAAAGAAGCGGGTAAAAAGCAGTATTTGATCCCGTATTTTATTTCTGCTCACCCAGGGACGAAAGACGAAGACATGGTGAACATGGCGTTGTGGTTAAAGTCTAATGACTTTAAGCTTGATCAAGTGCAAAACTTTTATCCATCGCCGATGGCCAATGCAACGACGATTTATCACACTGAGATGAATTCGCTGCGCAATATTAAGAACAATACTGAGCAAGTGCCTGTTCCAAAAGGCGCACGCCAGCGCCGCTTACACAAAGCGATTTTACGTTACCACGATCCTGCTGGTTGGCCGATGATCCGTGAAGCACTAAGAAAAATGGGCAAAGCGAATCTAATCGGTAAAGGACCGAACTGCTTGGTACCAGAAGAAGGCCGCAATGAGAAAGCAGCTAAAGGAAAGGGCGGTAAAGGCCGTGCGGCACTGACTCGTCATACCGGTTTTAGCCAGTTTAAAAAGGCGAATACCAAACCTAGAGTCGGTAAAAATAAGCAGCGCGCAAAGTAAATATGTAAATATAAATACGGCCCTTAAAGGGCCGTTTATTTATATCAATTCGCTTAATTGAGTGGTCTATTTTGAAGCAATAAAACCTCGTTGATAACAGGACAAAAATTTCGTTATTTAGTTGTTCTAAATCAGAAATTTTTAACGCAGGTAGCGACAGGTTTAATCCCTCAAAATGATTAAGTATTATTGCGAATTGGTATTAGATCAATAACCAAGTCGCGGTGCCTAAAAAGGCAAAGATACCAACAATATCGGTCACGGTTGTCAGTACTACACTGCCGGCGAGGGCTGGGTCTATTTTCATTTTCTTAAGAATTAGCGGAATACTCGCACCCGCAATACCAGCGGCAACTAGGTTCATGAACATTGCAAAGGCCAGCACTGCTCCGAGCTTAAAGTCCCACTGCCATAGGGCAACCACACCAGCAATTAATATCGACCAAATAATGCCATTCAGTGCGCCAATCGCCAGCTCCTTGAGTAACAAGAAGCGTTGGTTGGTTTGGTTGATATGACCAACCGCTATACCACGAATAACAAGAGTTAAGGTTTGGCTACCCGCAACCCCCCCCATTGAAGGGACGATACCATTGAGCACCGCCAAAATAGGCAAGATTGCTAAGGTGTTTTCGAAAAAGCTTGCCACAATTGCTGCTAGCAATGCGGTTAATAAGTTAACCCCAAGCCAAATAGAGCGACGCTGCGAACTTTTCAGTACTGGCGCAAAGGTGTCTTCTTCGTCGTCAAGACCCGCGAGGCTTAGCATGCTGTGCTCTGCATCTTCACGGATTACGTCAACGATATCATCGATGGTAATACGACCAAGCAAGTGAGCGTTATCATCAACAACAGGAGCTGAAATCCAGTTGTGACGTTCAAACAGCTGCGCCACATCACTTTCATCCATAGAGATTAGGATTGACTCACAGTCTTCATCCATTAAATCACGGACAATTTTATCCGAAGGACTGGTCAGCAATGTAGTTAACGAGAGCGCGCCTAAAAAGCAGTTATGCTTATCAACTACGTATAAGTCATCGGTACCTTCTGGTAGCTCCCCTCGTAAGCGTAAATAGCGTAGCACCACATCAAGGGTAACATCAGGACGAATGGTGACTGTATCGCTGTTCATCAAGGCACCGGCTGAGCGCTCTTGATAAGAAAGTGCTTGAGTTGCTCTTTCTCTATCTTGCGAGTCCATGGCACTGACTACGTCTTGATATACGGTATCAGGAAGACTACGTAAAACCTCACCTAAGTCATCGTCGTCCATATCTTCAGTGGCAGCAGCAATGTGCTCAGGCTCCATCTGGGCAATAATGCCAAGACGTACATCTTCAGAGAGTTCTTCTAGAACATCACCACGGACATCTGGATCAACCAGCTGCCAAAGCATACGACGAATTTTATGGGGAGAAGATTCAAGTAAAAGGGCTGTATCACAAGGTGCCGTTTTGGCTAACATACCGCGCACTTGAACAAATTGACCACTATTGAGTGACTTGGTCACTTGTTTGAGTTGTTGTAGTGGGTAATCTTGTTCAAAGGCTTCTGGCATTGGCGTCCTTACAACTGAAAAAAGTTTAAATAGGCTAAGCAAATACAGCATAGTTGCTTTGAAGTGTATTTGCAGAGATATCGTCGCACTGCGATAAATTTATTAAGAGTTATGTAATTTAGAAAAGCGAGCGATATAAAAGTAGGATATTTAAAGGGAATTTTAAATATCCGAATTAAGTTTACCGTAAACCTTGAAGTCTTAGCAAATGCTATTCTTGCTCGTGGAAGCGTTGTGCTATTAATTCGCCGATTGCCGTTAATGCAGCATCGGCGTCAGGGCCTTCGCATACAACGCGAACTTCTTTACCTTGACTACTTTCAAGTAGCATTAATGCTAACACGCTATCGCCTTCAGCTTCTTTATCATCTTGATAAAGCGTAATTTTGGCATCAAACTGCAGTGCTAATTGCGCTAAAACAGTAGCAGCGCGAGCATGTAAGCCAAGTTTATTTTGAATTAAAAAGGTATCTTCAGCGTGCATTGTTGGTGCCTAATTAAATGTCCTGTTCGCGATGGCGAATTTTTACATTAGCATGAGTTTTAGAAAAGCTCTCACCAATTGTTTGCGCTAAGTAAACAGAGCGATGTTGGCCACCGGTACAACCAATAGCAATAGTCAGGTAACTGCGGTTATTACGCTCTAAGTGCGGTAACCAAGTTTGCACAAATGTTTGTATTTGCCACGTAAATTTTTGCACTATGCTGTGGCTAGCTAGGTAATCTTTGACTGGTTGATCAAGGCCAGTTAGTGGCTTTAAATCAGGTTCCCAGTGTGGGTTAGGTAAAAAGCGTGCATCAAAAACGTAGTCAGCTTCTTTTGGAATACCATGCTTAAAGCCAAACGACATAAAAGTAATAATCAGCTTTTTATCTTTTTTACCTAAAATCTTTTCGCGAATTGATTCTGCTAACTGATGAACACTTAGATCAGTGGTATCAATCATAAAGTCAGCGCGAGTGATCAGCACATCAAGCAGTATTTTTTCTTGTTTAATGGCCAGATCAAGCGGCAAAGAGTCAATGGATAGTGGATGCAAGCGGCGTGTTTCTGAAAAGCGCTTGATCAGAGTTTGGTCATCACTGTCTAAATAGAATAGCGTTGGGTTTGCGAAACCTGGCAGGTACTCAAGAATATCATTAAATTCTTGCTGCTCTTTCGGTAAGTTACGTACGTCGATGCTGACCGCTATTTTATCGTAGTTATCAGACACACTTCGTACGAGCGAAGGAAGTAGATTAACTGGAATATTATCAACGCAATAATACCCTAAGTCTTCCAGTACTCGTAAAGCGACCGATTTACCTGAGCCTGAGCGACCGCTGATAATTATTAATTCCATTTATGCCTCTGCTGATATGACCTGAAACAGTTGCTGATCGGTAGTTGCACTACGCAGCTGTTTACAAAACTCTTTATCTTTAAGTCTATCAGCAATTGTTGATAAGGTCTTTAGGTGAAGCTGACAGTCACCATCTGGTACGATGAGTGCTACAAAAATATCAACCGGGCGATTATCAATTGCATCAAAATTAATAGGGGATTCACTCACTATCACAAAAGCATGAGGTTCATCTGCGCCACTCATTCGGCCATGTGGAATAGCAATACCTCGGCCAATGCCGGTGCTACCTAGTTTTTCTCGGTTGAGTAAAGCATCTAGGATATCTTGTTGCGATAAATGAGGAAGCTGCTGGTGAGCCAGTTCGCTGATATATTCAAGAATTCTTTTTTTGCTATTAAAAAGGACCGCAGCTTTGCTGCAGTCCTGGTTAGTAAGTGAACTTAGTTTCATAATTTAATGTCGAGCTAATTTCTCTTTGTGTTTAATGACTTGGCGATCGAGTTTATCGATCAGTGAGTCAATGGCTGCGTACATATCTTGATGTTCTGTAGAAGCGAATAACTCGCCTCCGTTTACATGTAAAGTTGCTTCTGCTTTTTGGCTTAATTTTTCTACATCTAGAATGACATGAACATTATTAATATGGTCAAAATGCCTTTCTAGTTTCGCAAACTTGGTGTTTACATAGTCTCTTAATGAATCTGTGATTTCTACATGACGACCAGTTAAATTTAGTTGCATAAGCATTTTTCCTTCTATGTAAAACGTCTAAATCAGACTCTTACGCTGATTAGACGGAGGTATTGCTAGAGACTCACGATATTTTGCAATTGTACGTCTAGCTACTTTAATTCCTTGCTCAGCCAATATATCTGCAATTTTGCTATCACTCAATGGTTTAGCTGAGTTTTCTGCAGCGACTAACTTCTTGATTAAAGCGCGTATTGCTGTAGAAGAACACTCACCACCATTTTCGGTGCTGACATGGCTTGAGAAGAAATATTTCAACTCAAAAATACCCCGTGGGGTATGCATATATTTTTGCGTTGTTACCCGTGAAATCGTCGATTCATGCATTTCGACCATTTCAGCAACATCATTTAGCACCATCGGCTTCATTGCCTCAGGGCCATGCTCAAAGAAAGCTTGTTGTTGTTGAACGATACAGTTGGTCACTTTTAATAGCGTATCGTTACGGCTTTCTAAGCTTTTAATAAACCACTTAGCTTCTTGTAAGTGAGAGCGAATAAATTGGCTGTCGCTACTTGATTTAACAGAGCGAGACATCGCCGCATATTGGCTGTTCACTCTAATCTTTGGCATACAGTCTGGGTTTAACTCGACTACCCAGCGACCTTTTACTTTTTTTACTGATACATCAGGTATGACGTACTCAGACTCTTCGCGCACTATGCTATCCGCAGGCTTAGGATTTAAGCTGTGGATGAGCGTCATCACTTCTTTAAGCTCGTTTTCTTTAAGCTTAGTCTTTTTCATCAAAGTTCGATAGTCGCGACTCGCTAATAATTCGATATGCTCAGATAAAACCATTTTAGTTTCAGCTAAATATGGCGTATTAGCATCGAATTGACGTAACTGAATGCACAGACATTCTTGTAAACTGCGTGCGCCAATACCAACAGGATCAAATAACTGAATTCTTTTTAAGACCGCTTCGACTTCATCAAGTTCGATTTCTTCTTCATCGCTATTTTGATTAAAGCTTTCGACGATATCTTCACAGCTTACCGTTAAAATACCTGATTCATCGATAGCTTCTACAATTGCCACAGCAATCGCTTCATCAGTAGGGCTAAATGGCGTGAGCTGTAATTGCCACATTAGGTATTCGTGAAGGGTTTCGGTTGATGCACCCTGATAGATTGATTCATCTTCAGGCATTGGCCCTGACGATGTTGAAGGGGCGGCACTCATGTACTCATCCCAGGTAACATCCATAGCTAAGTCATCGCTTACGGTGTCTTTATTGAGAGCATCACTACTTTCTTGCTCGTATTCGCTAGGAGCTTCTTCGGCAGACGCGCTGACTTGCACATCGTCAGATTCAGCTTTTTGCTCATTCTTGCCGGTGCTTTCTTCGTTGTAATCCGCTTCTTCCACTTCAAGTAGAGGATTACTATCAAGCGCTTCTTGAATTTCTTGCTGGAGATCCAATGTACTGAGCTGCA
The DNA here is from genome assembly GCF_019134595.1 of Pseudoalteromonas shioyasakiensis. Classification (NCBI taxonomy): domain Bacteria; kingdom Pseudomonadati; phylum Pseudomonadota; class Gammaproteobacteria; order Alteromonadales; family Pseudoalteromonadaceae; genus Pseudoalteromonas; species Pseudoalteromonas shioyasakiensis. The sequence goes on from NZ_CP077770.1 coordinate 485,005, forward strand.
ACAAACGAATAGCTTGTTGCAGTTGTGGAGTCATTGTAAGTTGCTGGCCCATGCGCAGCTGTAATGATTGCCTCATGTATCCCTAACAATCCTTTTTAAGTTATCGATAACTGTGCAAACACAGTTAAGTCATTATCGATTTATTGTCATTGTTATAAGTCTAGCAGATGCTCTAGTCGCTGGCGTAATGGTTACAGCCTGAATTGCTCGCCTAGATATACATCGCGTACAGTTTGGTCTGCTAATACGTGCTCAGGTGTGCCTGATGCAATTAGCTCCCCATGAGAAACAATGTAGGCTTTTTCACAAACATCAAGGGTTTCTCGAACATTATGGTCAGTAATTAGTACACCAATACCACGATTTTTTAGGTGCTCAATTATTTTCTTTATATCTAACACTGAAATTGGATCAACACCAGCAAAAGGCTCATCTAAAAGGATAAATTTAGGATTTGCGGCTAATGCGCGAGCAATTTCAACACGGCGGCGTTCACCACCTGACAGCGCCATACCTTGGCTATCGCGAATGTGTTGGATGCTAAATTCATCGAGTAAGCTATTTAGTGTTTCTTCGCGACCTGCTTTGTTTAGATCTTTGCGAGTTTCTAAAATAGCCATCAAGTTTTGGTACACCGTTAACTTTCGAAAAATTGACGATTCTTGTGGCAGATAGCCGATACCTAAGCGGGCACGATTGTGCATTGGCAAAAGGGTAATATCGTTATCATCAATGCTGATTTTACCTTTGTCGCTTGGTACTAAGCCTACAATCATGTAGAAGGTGGTGGTTTTACCTGCGCCATTTGGGCCAAGCAAGCCAACAATACTGCCTGCCTCAACTTCAAGACCGACATTTTTAACCACTTGACGGCCTTTGTAGCTTTTAGCTAAAAGCTCTGCTTTTAATGTGCTCATGGTTGGCCTTTATTGTCTTTTTTATTTTCAACAGGTACTAAAATAGTGTGTACACGATCTGTTGAATTTTCGTCTTTTTCAGCACTGATCAGCTGCTGTGCCATATCATAGGTAATGCTTTTTGCTGTTACTTTTTGACCTGCTTGAGTAACTTCAGCTTCACCGTTTAAGGTTAAGAAGCGTTTTGCAACATCATAACGAACTTCTTCGGCGCTGGCGCTCATCACGGTGCCATCAGTTTGTTTTTCTTCGAAGTAAGCTGGTGTGCCTGTGGCAATAATTAACTCTACTGTACCTTCGGTGTCGCCGCCATGTGCTTCAAGGCGCTCTGCGGTAATACGACGATTACCATGCACGATCTCTACGTTACCTTCGAATATGCCAACGCCATCTTTTAGTTTCCCTACTTGGCGATCTGAGCTAATGCTAATCTGAGCGCCAGTTTGCTCGGCAGCTGCGCCCGAAAAGGCAATCAATAAGCTTGGGATCAGGAGTAATTTCTTCAGTTTATTGGTCATAGTATATGGTTCGTGTATGGTTAGTTAACTCAACAATTTCGGTTTTTAAATCGGCTTTTAAGCCTTTACCGGTAATCTTTAAATTCGGTCCTGTTAGTGTCACAGGTTGCTTTGAAAACATGGTCATTTTATCAATATCGACATTAATGTTTTCTGCTTTTATATCTTCGATCATACCGTTATGGGTTAAGTTTTTAGCAACTACATCCCCTTCAAAAATCAGCTGATCGTTTTCGTACAATGTGGCTTCTTTGGCTTTTACTTGCCAAACCTGCTGGTCGCCATAAATAGTAAAAATAGGTTGCTCAAAAAAGGTAAACCCTAATTGTTGATACAACTCCATTTTAGCAGCAGCCACTTTATGACTAATTTTGCCTTGCTCGTCATACGCTGTTTGCTTTAACGCCACAGCAGTGTAATCAGGTGTTGCGATGATCTCGTCTTCACTAGTTATTGTGTCTGTTGATTGGTTAAAGTACGGGTACCATAACCAGACCATGCAACAAACAAAAACAATACTCAGTAAAATACGGGCTATATTCATGCGCTGGTTCCATCGCTAGTTAACGGCTTACCGTTTTCTAACATCAGTAAATCAGTTAATTCACGCACAGCTCCAAAGCCACCTGGTAATAATGTGGTGTAATGAGCCAGCTTTTTAATCAGTGGGTGTGCATCGTTTACAGCAACAGCAAACCCTACTTTTTCCATTACTGGTAAGTCTGGACCATCATCACCAATATAGGCAATTTGTTCATCGGTCAGCCCCAGTTTATCTTTTAACTCTTGATAAGCAATCAGCTTATCTTCTTGTCCCTGATAAATGTGCTGAACAGTAAGGCTAGTCATTCGCTGCTGAACTATTTGTGAATGGCGGCCAGTAATCACTGCCACTTCAAAGCCACTATTAATGAGCGCTTTAATACCAAAGCCATCTTTAGTATTAAATGCTTTAAGCTCTTCGCCATCATTACCTAAATAAATTCGGCCATCAGAAAAAACACCATCTATATCACAGATTAGCAATTTTACTTTTTGTGCGCGCTGACTCACATCAGGGCTAAGAGGCTGGTATAGCTCGGCGAATGTCATTGCTTAAAGAACTCCTGCTTTTAATAGGTCTTGCATATTAAGGGCACCAATTGGCGTATTACTTTGATCTACAACAATTAAACCATTGATACGTTTACGTTCCATAATATTTAGAGCTTCAGCTGCAAGCATGTCAGGGCGAGCAGTTGTACATGAACGGGTCATCACTTGGCTAATTGCAGTGCTATGGATATCGATGCGCTGCTCTAAAATACGGCGTAAGTCACCATCAGTGAATAACCCGGCTAATTTTTCATCAGCACCAATAACCGCGGTCATACCAAGGCCCTTAGCTGACATTTCGATTAGTGCATCTTTGATGCTTTGGGTTTCGCTAACGATTGGCGTGGCATCGCCTGCGTGCATCACATCATCTAATGTAAGTAATAAACGTTTACCTAAGCTGCCACCAGGGTGCGAAAGCGCAAAATCATCGGCAGTGAAACCACGGGTTTCAAGTAGCGCAACCGCCATTGCATCGCCCATAACCAAGGTTGCTGTGGTACTTGCAGTTGGCGCAAGGCCTAACGGACATGCCTCTTGGCTTACTTTAATGCACACATGTACATCAGACAGTTTTGCCATGGTTGAGTCTGGGTTGCCTGTGAGTGAAATCATCTTTGCGCCAATGCGCTTGATAACAGGAATAATGCTAAGTACTTCGCTGGTCTCACCTGAGTTCGAAATGCACATCACTACATCATCACGGGTGATCATGCCTAAATCACCGTGGCTTGCTTCGCCTGGGTGAACAAAAAATGCCGGTGTGCCAGTACTTGCAAGAGTCGCCGCAATTTTATTACCAACGTGGCCTGACTTGCCCATACCAATCACAATAATACGACCAGTACATTGGAACATTAATTGGCAAGCGTTATCGAAATCTTGATTTATATATTGCTCAATTTCTTGTAAGGCTTGTGCTTCAATTTCGAGTACGCGCTTACCCTGCGCGATAAAGCTAGGTTGTGTCATTAATTATCCTACTTGGCTGAAAATATAGCCCTGATATGCAATAAATGCGACTAACAAGAAGCCACCTTCTACTCTATTGATACGACGAGCACCTTTAAAGTTCAATGACATGGCAATCAATACAATCGTTGCTGCAATCATGATAAGTGCATCGCGGTTTGCCGCAGAAGGGTCAATAATCGATGGATTGATAATACCCGCAAGTGGTAATACGGCGAGTAAATTAAAAATGTTTGAGCCAACGATATTACCAAGCGCTAAATCGTCTTCGTTCTTTAATACCCCTGCAATACAAGCTGCCAGCTCTGGTAAGCTGGTACCAATAGCAATTATGGTTAAACCTATTACAAGATCTGATAGACCAAAATATTTTGCGATATCAACGGCTGATTCAACTAAAAAGTGTGAACTGACTGGTAATAAAATCATGCCGATGACTAACCAAAATACGGCAGATTTGGTACTGACATCGTTCGGAACGTCTTCACATGCTTCGCTGACGAATGGGTCATCTTGATTTTTAGCACGCAGAGACACAATAACTAAGCCACCAATGAACACCGCAAAAGCAATCATCAATGCAATGCCTTCAGCGAACGAAAAATAGTTGTCTGAGAACACATACCAAGCAGCTACAGAGATTAACAGGACCAGCGGCATCTCGCGTTTAAGTGTCATTGAAGACACTGAAAGAGGGCGCAGTAAGGCTGTGACACCAAGTACAAGCAAGATGTTAGTAATGTTAGAGCCGACTGCATTACCTACCGCAGTATCTGTTTTATCAGCAAGTGCTGCCGATGCAGATACCATCATTTCAGGGGCTGATGAGCCCATAGCAACAACGGTTAAACCAATGATTAGGGTGGGGATCCCCATATTTTTTGCGAGTGCAGCCGCCCCATAAACAAACCGATCGGCACTCCAAACGAGTGCAGCAAAACCAATAATTAAAATGACAAAAGAAGTCACCATTGTGATACGCCAACATTACTTATACAGATGACTGCAAATAGTAACAAAAGCGAACCTGAAAGTATAAGTAAAAGAATGGGCTGGCGAGCATAAAGCGTGCTTAGCAAGGAAACTAAATTTCAGGTGTCGTTAAGCTCTTTGCAGCTAGCTTTAGAATTTATTGATAGAAAATATTACAAAATTTTACGATTTGTTTTTTCCATCTTGACTAAAAAACCCTTAAAATGGCAAAACTAGTGAAAAACGTTATGGAGAGCGACTTGTCGCAATCAATAGTAGAAATCAAGGATGTAACCTTTTCACGGGGCGATAGAATCATATATAAAAATATGAGTTTTAACATTCCGAAAGGCAAGATTACCGCTATCATGGGACCAAGCGGCATTGGTAAAACCACCATGTTGCGCTTAATTGGCGGTCAGCTTAAACCTGATTCTGGTGACATTTTATTTGAAGGTAACAGTATTCCTGGCATGACTCGCAAGGAACTTTATGCTGCCCGCACCAAAATGAGTATGCTGTTTCAAAGTGGCGCTTTATTTACCGATATGTCAGTGTTTGACAATATCGCCTTTCCTTTGCGCGAACATACTCAACTCAGCGAAGATTTAATTCGTCTTGTCGTTTTAATGAAATTACAAGCAGTCGGCTTACGTGGTGCACAAGACTTAATGCCTTCTGAGCTTTCTGGTGGTATGGCTCGCCGTGCTGCTTTGGCTCGTTCAATTGCTCTTGATCCGGAGCTTATCATGTACGATGAACCATTTGCGGGCCAAGATCCTATCTCTATGGGTGTATTAGTTAAGCTAATTAAATCACTGAATGAGGTGTTAGGTTTATCATCACTTATCGTGACCCATGATGTAACAGAGGTGATGAGCATTGCTGATCACGTGATCATCATTGCTGATCAAGGGGTGATAGGCGAAGGTTCACCAGAGCAAATGCAAAACCATGAATCTGAGCTTGTACAACAGTTCTTAAATGGTTTATCGGATGGCCCTGTACCATTCCATTTCCCAGCTCCTGCGTATGATGATGAATTACTAGGAGTGCATAATGCTTGATCTATTCCAGAAGTTAGGTCACAAAACATTAGGGCGCTTTGCAGCGCTTGGCCGCTCTACTCAGATGCTGTTTGGTGCACTCGTTAATGTGCCGAACTTCAAAAAAGGCACGCCTTTACTTGTTCGCCAATTATATATGGTGGGCTCGCAATCTCTTTTAATCATTATGGTGTCAGGCTTATTCATCGGTATGGTGCTCGCCCTGCAGGGTTACACCGTATTAGTAGGCTATGGTGCTGAAGATAGCTTAGGACCATTAGTGGCATTGAGCTTATTACGTGAGTTAGGCCCTGTAGTAACAGCGTTATTGTTTGCAGGACGCGCGGGTAGTGCGCTTACTGCTGAAATCGGTTTAATGAAAGCAACCGAGCAATTATCAAGTTTAGAGATGATGGCGATTGATCCACTTAAACGCATTATTGCACCGCGTTTTTGGGCTGGTTTTATCAGTATGCCGTTACTTGCATTGATATTTTCTGCGGTTGCTATTATCGGCGCTCATTTAGTGGGTGTTGATTGGCTTGGTGTTGACTCAGGAAGCTTCTGGTCAATCATGCAAGCGCAAGTGTCGTTCCAACAAGATATTGTGAACGGCATGATTAAGAGTTTTGTATTCGCCATGATTGTGACTTGGATTGCACTTTACAAAGGCTATGACTGTGTTCCTACATCTGAGGGGATCAGTAAAGCGACAACAGAAACCGTTGTGCACTCGTCATTGGCAGTATTAGGTTTTGACTTTATTTTAACAGCGGTAATGTTTACCAGCTAATTAGGGTATAAAGATGAATTCACGGAAATTAGAAATATTAGTTGGCTTTTTTGTAGCCCTTGGTATCGCTGCATTTGCATTATTAGCATTTAAAGTTGCGAATGCCGGCATTAGTGGTAGTGGTGAGACTTACCAACTGAACGCAAAGTTTGAAAATATTGGCTCTTTAAAAGCACGTGCGCCGATCAAAGTAGGTGGTGTAGTTGTTGGCCGAGTTGAATCAATCTTTATTCACCCAAAAGAGTTTGTGCCTGTGGTTAATATGGCGATTGATGCAAATTACTTATGTAAGTTTTCAGACACAACATCAATCTCTATTTTGACATCAGGTATCTTAGGTGAGCAGTACCTAGGCATAAACCCTGTTATTGCTCCTGAATCTGCTGAGCAACGCTGTATGGGTGAAGATGTAACAGCCAGTGAGCATGATACAGATCTAGATGATTTATTTGGTGTTGAAAGCAAAGCGCTTGCAGATGGTGACTACATTACTGATACAAAATCAGCGCTTGTTTTAGAAGAGTTAATTGGTCAGTTCTTATTCAACCAGGGTGGTGAATAATTATGTTTAAGAAGTTTTTGTTATGTATAGCTGTGCTGTTTAGCCTAAACGCACAAGCCGCTGAACCTAAGGTTGATTTAAAAGACCCGTACAAAATGGTTCGTACAGTGTCAGATAATACCTTTGCTCGTATTACTAAAGATCAACCTCTTATTGCGAAAGACAAAGAGCATCTTCGCGTTATCGTAGAAGAAGAGCTAATGCCTTACATTGACTACAAGTATGCTGCACTGCGCGTACTAGGTAATCACGTGTCAAAGGTGCGTGCTATCGAAGATAAAGAGGAAAAAGCAAAGGCGATTAAAGAGTTACAACGTTTCATTGACGTTTTCCAAAAGTATTTAATTGCAACTTACGCAGGTGTGTTTACTCAATACACTAACCAAAGCGTTGAGTTTGCTCCGCCTCAGCCTTTCAAAGGCCAAGATGTGGTGGTTGTTAAAACTAAGATTGTTGAAGCCGGTAAACCTGATATTAGAATCGACTTTAAAGTACGTGAAGACCGCAGTGGTGACTGGGGCGCGTACGATATGATCGCAGAGGGTATTAGTTTGCTTGATGCTAAACAAAGTGAATTACAAGGTATTTTACGCCAACATGGTCTAGATTATGTAAGTGATTTACTAGAGCAGAAGAGCCAACTGCCAGTGCAATTTAGAGGTGAAGGTGGTGATGAGTAAAGTCGAGATTACTCAACTTGAAGATAACCAGTTTCGAGTCAGTGGCGAACTGACTCGAAATTCAATCGGCCGTGAACGCCTTCTGAACGCAAAGCCAGATTCTAGCCATAAAACATGGTATTTTGACCTTTCTGGGCTATCTAGGGTTGACACGGCGGGCTTAGCTTGGTTAATTCACTCTTTCGCAGAATTAAAGCAGCGAGGTATTCACCTTGAACTGCAAAATAGCCCTGAACAATTGCAAAATTTAATGCAGTTGGGTCAGGTCACAAACCTATTTGAGTGAGATTTATGGAAACAAGCCAAGTCGAAACGTTATTACGCGACGAACTAAAACTAGATGAAGTGATTGTTAAAGCAAATGGTAGCCACTACGAAGTGATTGCTGTTGGTGAGTGTTTTGATGGTTTATCTCGCGTGAAGAAGCAACAGTTGGTTTATGCTCCGTTAATGTCAACAATCTCAGACGGTACAATCCACGCTGTATCTATCAAAGCGTTCACACCGACTGAATGGAAACGCGAACAAAAATTTATTTTACCTCAATAGTCGCAGGGCCTCCTAATGGATCAATTTGTTATTCAAGGTGGCACCTCGCTGGCAGGTGAAGTCACTATTTCTGGCGCTAAAAATGCCGCTCTTCCAATTCTTTTTGCTGCGCTTTTAGGGCAGGGTAAAAGTACCTTTAGTAATGTTCCTCGTTTACGCGATATCGGCACCACAGAAGCCTTATTAAAAACACTGGGTGCAAATGTCGAATGGCAGCAAGACAAGCTAATCATTGATGGTGCGACGGTTGATAAAACACTTGCACCGTACGAGTTGGTAAAGCAAATGCGTGCCTCAGTGCTTGCATTAGGCCCTTTAGTTGCCCGTTTTGGTGAAGCGCAAGTATCACTACCTGGTGGTTGTGCAATTGGTGCTCGCCCAGTTGATATCCATATTCAAGGTCTTGAGCGCATGGGCGCAATCATCAAGGTTGAAAATGGTTACATCAACGCCAAGGTTGATGGTCGCTTAAAAGGCGCTGAGATCTTTATGGAGATGGTCAGTGTTGGCGCAACAGAAAACCTACTGATGGCAGCAACGCTGGCTGACGGTAAAACAGTACTTGAAAATGCAGCTCGCGAACCTGAAATTACCGATCTTGCTAATTGCTTAATTGCGATGGGTGCGAAGATCAGTGGTGCAGGCACTAGCCGTATCGAAATTGAAGGGGTTGAGTCACTTTCGGGTTGTGAGTACAGCATTCTTCCTGATCGTATTGAAACAGGCACTTTCTTAGTTGCGGCGGCAATGGCTGGCGGTGAAGTGCTTTGTAAAAATACAGACCACCATAGTCTTGATCCTGTGATTGAAAAACTACGCGCGACCAATGCCTTGGTTGAAGTCACTGATAACAGTATTTACCTTGATATGCGTGGCCGCGAACTAAAAGCGGTTAACATTAAAACTATGCCACACCCGGGTTTCCCTACCGATATGCAAGCGCAATTTACAGCTTTAAATGTGGTAGCGAAGGGCAGTGCAACTATCACAGAAACGATTTTCGAAAACCGTTTTATGCACGTGCCTGAGTTACAGCGTATGGGCGCAAACATTCGCTTAGAAGGTAATACGGCAATTTGTGGGGATACAGAAAGCTTATCGGGCGCACAGGTAATGGCAACTGATTTACGTGCCTCTGCAAGTCTAATTCTTACTGGCATTGTTGCTCAAGGTGAGACTATTGTTGACCGCATCTATCACGTAGATCGTGGTTATCAACGTATTGAAGACAAGTTGAGTGCGCTGGGCGCTAATATCAAGCGCCGTTCAAGCTAATCGCTAAGACTTACAAAAAAGGCCTAATATCAGTTAGGCCTTTTTTATATCCGTTTTATTTTGCTTACTGCTCGTCTTCGAGTTCTGCAACAGTCACCATCACTTTTAAGACCTTACCATCGCGGTAAATCTCAAATTCAAGTTCTTTACCTGGCTCTGTATTCGCAAGTTTCTCAAGGACTTGTTGTGGGTTGGCTACAGGAATACCGCCAATTTTGATTACAATGTCAGTTTCTCTGATGCCAGCTTTCCAAGCTGGGCCAAATGGATCAAGTTGAGAAATACGCATGCCTGCAACAGGTGTAAAGCTATCGCTTAGATCTTTGCCTGTGCTATCAATACCTGTGCCACTAAAGCCTAAATAGCCACGGACTACACGACCATGCTTTATTAGCTTATCCATCACATCTTTGGCAATCGAGTAAGGTACCGCAAAGAAGATACCCTGAATATCGAGATTTTCATGAGTTTTAAATTGTGCAGAGGTAATGCCGACTAAGTCACCTCGTGAATTGACTAACGCGCCACCTGAGTTACCCACGTTAATCGCTGCATCCATCTGTAACAGGCTGCTGTATGGGCTATCTATTAAGTTTTGTTTACCCGTCGCACTGATAATACCTTGGGTAATGGTTTGCCCTAAGTTAAGCGGGTTACCAATCGCTAAAACAACATCACCAACACGAGTTTTAAACTTATCATTTACTGGAATTTTTGGTAAATGCTCAGCGCTGATCTTTAATAGCGCTAAATCTGTTTGAGTATCAAAACCAATCACTTGTACATCATAAAAACGACGGCCATCAGCGAGTGTAACAATAATGAGATCGGCATTTTTGATTACATGGTAGTTAGTCAGAATATAGCCGTCTTGGGTCATGATCACGCCAGAGCCAAGAGCTTGAACAGTATTTTGGCGTTTATAGCGTGGTTGATTGGAAATGCTTTCTGAAAAAATAGTAACAACAGACGGCGCTGCTTTTTGTACTGCATCAGCAAAGCTCATATGCTCTGATGATATCGCCGCAGGTAAATTCATATCTGGTAACAGTGTGCTACGAAGGCTTGGGCTAAATAACACCACTAAAAAGGCAATGCCTAAACCGGTGAAAAGCGGAGGAAGGATAAATTTAAAAAGTTTTAGCACAGTATTCTTATTATCAGTGAGCAATCCCTTAATGATGGCACAAAAAAAATAACAGCGGCAAGCACCGCTGTTATTTTTTCATGATTTATCAACTAGGTTTACTGAATAAGTACGAAAATAAGCTCTCTACCTCGTTTAACACCTAGTACGATGTTACCTTTGGTATTTTCAATGATCTTATTCATGTCGCGAATTGTTTCAACGCGTTGACGATTAACTTGCATGATCACGTCACCTTCTTCAAGGCCAACACGAGCAGCAGGAGAACGTGCTTGCACGCCGGTTACTTCAACACCTTTACCATCACTCTTTTGAGTATTTTCTAATGTTGCACCTTGGAAAGCTGGATGCGTCTCTTCGCCGGCGGCAGTGGTTGCTGATGCACCATCGAGTGTGACATTAACAGTTTTAACTTTGCCATCTCGGTAAATACCCAGTTTGACTTTTTTACCTTCACCAAGTGTGGCAATTTTACTGCGTAGTTCATGGAAGCCACTAATTTCAGTGCCATCGACGCTAATAATTACATCACCCGCTTTGATACCCGCTTTACTTGCTGCGGTATCATCCATTACTTGCATAACGTAAGCGCCTTGTTTCACGTCGAGTTGTTGTGCTTTAGCAAGGCCTGCATCGAGTGGGCGACCCGAAATACCTAATGAGCCACGGCGCACTTCACCGTGTTCGATAATTTGGTCAACAAGGTTTTTCATCATGGTAGATGGAATTGCAAAGCCAATGCCCACGTTACCGCCAGATGCGCCTAAGATGGCGGTGTTGATACCAATTAGTTCACCATTAAGGTTAACTAACGCGCCGCCTGAGTTACCTTGGTTGATAGCTGCATCGGTTTGAATAAAGTCTTCATAGCCTTCTATATTTAAACCGCTACGGCCAAGGGCACTGACGATACCTGATGTTACTGTGTGACTTAAACCAAATGGATTACCAATGGCAACTGCAAAATCGCCTACACGTAACTGATCTGAATCGGCAATTTTAAGCGCTGTTAAGTCCTCAGCATCAATTTGCAATAAGGCAATATCTGACTCTTTATCACTACCGATTTTAGTTGCTTCATATTCGCGGCCATCTTCTAAGGTCACCACCATTTTTTCGGCATCTTCGATAACATGGTTATTGGTTACCACGTAACCTTCGTCTGCATCAATGATCACACCTGAGCCTAGGCCACTAAATTCACGCTTTTGACTGCCACCACGAGGAACACCAAAAAAGTCATCAAATGGAGTCGCACGGCGGCGAACTTCTTTTGAACCTGACACTTGAATACTCACCACACCCGGTGTGATTTGCTCAAGCATAGGTGCTAGGGTTGGCAATTGTTGACCATTTACAGCAACAGGAAGTTTTGCCATTGAAATTGTAGGGCTTAATAATAAGCTAGAAGATAAAATAGCAGCACTGATAACAGATAATTTCATTTTCATAGTCTGGGTTTACTCCACTTCAGAGATAAAGCAAAAACTAAAAAGGGCTGCGTAAGCAGCCCTTTTCTTGGTTTAGATATAAAGCTGTTATATCTAAAGACTATGGGGTCAAAAAAAAGTTCATCAAGAGGCTTTAGAATGTTCTGAAACTTTCTCTGAACCAGTAAACAAGCCCGTTTCACCAACAACATAGTCAGCAGGTTGTGCTTCAGCACTTGAACGATCGCCTCTGCGGTCTTGTAATGAGTTTTGTAATTGCTCAGTCGTTTCTTTAGAAAAGAACGGCTCATTTGGATGCTGTTTTTTATCAGCAAGTAGTAGTTTATTTGTTTCTTCTACATGGTTTAGTAGCTGGTCGTAGTTATCTTTCATTCTAGATACTAGCTTACCTGTGCTCGCCAGATGATCAGCCACATCCTGACGATATTGTTCAAGCGCATTGTTAGCTTGCTCGACTTGTTGTTCTAGTTCGTCTTGCTTAAATTGTTTTTTGGTTACAAAAGCACCAATGAAGAATGCTGAAATTGCAACGATGATTAGAATACCTATCCAGGTAATTGTGCCCATAAATCTACCCCTTTGGGAAAAAATAACAAAAACAAATGCTTTAAAAGCATTTATAGTCCAATCATTATTAAAATATGCTTAATTTGATTGTGAAATCATACTGCGGGCTAATATACCCTGAGATACGATGCGTGTTAATATACTGTGCAAATTTAACTGTGTTTTATTGTAACGACCTATGACTCCTTGGCAGAAATACCAACAAGATTTACAACGTGAAGACTTTGTACATGATGCAGCGCAAGAAAATGCAGTGCGCCATTTGCAAAGACTCTATGATGACCTAACGGCAGACAAACCGGCCGCCAAGGGGTGGTTTGCCAAACTATTCTCTAAAGATAGCACGCCGAGTATAAAAGGGCTGTATTTTTGGGGCGGAGTAGGTAGAGGTAAGACCTATTTAGTTGATACTTTCTATGAAGCTTTACCTACTGATCGTAAGATGCGTGTGCACTTTCACCGTTTTATGCATCGCGTGCATGATGAGCTGAAAAAGTTAAAAAATACCAGTAATCCATTAAATGTGGTTGCAGATATCTTTAAATCAGAAACAGATATTATCTGTTTTGATGAATTTTTTGTGCAAGATATCACAGATGCAATGCTGCTAGGTGGTTTGATGGAAGCATTATTTGAGCGCGGCATTGTGCTGGTTGCTACCTCAAACATCGTGCCCGATGAGCTGTATCGAAATGGCTTACAACGTGCGCGTTTCTTACCAGCAATTGAGCTGGTAAAAGCTAATACCGAAATCGTTAATGTAGACTCGGGGGTTGATTATCGCTTACGTACCCTTGAGCAAGCCGAAATTTTCCATAGTCCGCTTGATAAGCAAGCTGATGATAATTTATTTGAATACTTCGATAAGTTGTCACCTGAGCCAGGTGTGCTCGATAAAGAAATTGAAATTGAAGGGCGGATGATCAAAACCCGTAAAGTTTCTGACTGTATTGCTATGTTTGAGTTTAGTGAACTATGCGAAACAGCGCGCAGCCAAGTTGATTACATGGAAATAAGCCGACTTTATAACACGGTGATTTTGTCTAACGTAAAATCATTAGGCCAAGCCAATGATGATGCGGCACGTCGCTTTATCGCGTTAGTGGATGAATTCTACGAGCGTCATGTAACGCTGATTATCTCTGCTGAAAAGCCAATAACCGAGCTATATAGCGAAGGTAACTTAAATTTTGAATTTAAGCGTTGTATTAGCCGACTGCAAGAAATGCAATCACTAGAATACTTAGCAAAAGAGCATCTAGCTTAGTAGAGCTGTCAGCCGTCAGTCTTTAGCTGATCGAGGTCGTTGTTAGTTATTTATGTTTTTTAACCACAATAGCTTTACAGTTATTTTTCAGGTTTTATGTTTTTGATAGCTGATAGCTGATAGCTGATAGCTGATAGCTGATAGCTGATAGCTGATAGCTGATAGCTGATAGCTGATAGCTGATAGCTGATAGCTGATAGCTGATTTTCTCGAATAAAAAACAACCATCATATAGCAATGTGGTTCAAGTGCTGGTATACTCCCGCGTCTGCCACGTTGCGTTCTATTGCCAGATATTAGTTTAGCCTCTAATTGATGGCTCAAAGTCTTAAACTCGAAGGGGTTAAAGCATTCAACTTAGAGCGGTAATTAATAATAATTACCTGTGGTTTTAATTAAAAAACATTGGATTTTAATAAATGAAAACGTTTGTTGCTAAGCCAGAAACAGTAAAACGTGACTGGTACGTAGTTGACGCTGAAGGTAAAACTTTAGGTCGCATCGCTACTGAAATCGCTCGTCGCCTACGCGGTAAGCATAAAGCTGAATACACTCCTCACGTAGATACTGGTGATTACATCATCGTTATCAACGCTGAGAAAGTTACTGTTACTGGTAATAAAGCAAAAGACAAAATGTACTACGCTCATACTGGTTTCCCAGGTGGTCTTAAGTCTACTACTTTCGACAAGCTTCAAGCTGCAAAGCCTGAAATGATCATCGAAAAAGCTGTTAAAGGCATGTTGCCACGTGGTCCTTTAGGCCGCGCAATGTACCGTAAACTTAAAGTTTACGCAGGTACTGAGCACAACCATGCTGCACAACAGCCTCAGGTTCTAGACATTTAAGGAGCACTATCATGGCAAATCAATACTACGGTACAGGTCGTCGTAAAAGTTCAAGTGCTCGCGTATTCTTACGCCCAGGCACTGGTAACATCGTAATCAACAAGCGCTCTCTAGAAGAGTACTTCGGTCGTGAGACTGCTCGCATGGTTGTTCGTCAAGCATTAGAGCACGTAGAAATGACTGAAAAGTTTGACCTACACATCACTGTTTCAGGTGGTGGTACTACTGGTCAAGCTGGTGCTATCCGTCACGGTATCACTCGTGCACTTATGGAGTTTGACGAGTCTCTACGTCCTACACTTCGTAAAGCAGGTTTCGTTACACGTGATGCACGTAAAGTTGAGCGTAAGAAAGTGGGTCTTAAGAAAGCACGTAAGCGTCCACAATTCTCAAAACGTTAATATTTACGTTTATCAGAATACCAAAAACCCAGCTCCGGCTGGGTTTTTTGTTTCTTGGAGCCGTCAGCTTTCAGCCGTCAGTTTTTAGCTGACCGAGATAGAGATTTAGTTATTTGTGTTAATGAACTGAAGTAGCTTTACATTCATTTTTCGATAGCTGATAGCTGATAGCTGATAGCTGATAGCTGATAGCTGATAGCTGATAGCTGATAGCTGATAGCTGATAGCTGATAGCTGATAGCTGATAGCTGATAGCTGATAGCTGATAGCTGATAGCTGATAGCTGATAGCTGATAGCTGATAGCTGATAGCTGATAGCTGATAGCTGATAGCTGATAGCTGATAGCTGATAGCTGATAGCTGATAGCTGATAGCTGATAGCTGATAGCTGATAGCTGATAGCTGATAGCTGATAGCTGATAGCTGATAGCTGATAGTAAAAATCCTACCTTTTTTCGTTCGATATTTAACCACTGTTAATAATTAGTACGTATTACAGTAAAAAAACTTCAAGATTTAGCAAAATTAGCTTAAATCCATCAGTTAATTGATGAAATTTTTTGCTACAATTGGGGGGCAAGTAATGTGAGTGAGTTCAACAACAGCTAATGCAGAATTCTGTTTCCTCTTAGTGAGGTTGATCTTGGTCAGTATATTGTTTTTTTATATGCGTTATCATAACCAGCGGCTTCATACTCGAGCTAACCTAAATTAATAATTCATTAAATAGGGTTTATTCGAGCATGAGACTGTGAATAACCTTGTTTTAATCAAGGGTTTTAATTATGATCGCGTCTATTTTGAAATTTCTAAAAATTAACCTGCTGTAACTGATGTTCTCAATATGGCAAGTGTTGGGAATCATAGTGGAGATAAGTGGATGAGCAATGCGCCTGTAGACAATGGCCGACGTCGCTTTTTAACCATAGCTACCTCTGTTGTTGGTGGTGTTGGTGCGGCTGGGGCTGCTGTTCCTTTTATTGCGTCTTGGAATCCAAGTGAGCGAGCTAAATCTGCGGGTGCGCCTGTAGAAGTAGATATCAGCAAGCTTGAGCCAGGACAATTAATACGTGTTGAGTGGCGAGGAAAACCTGTTTGGGTTATTAATCGTACACCAAAAATGCTTGAACAGATGAAAGAACATGAAGGTCAACTTCGTGATCCTGCGTCTGAAGAGCCTCAACAACCTGAATCATCAACCAACGAATATCGTTCGCAACGTCCTGAAATTTTCGTTGCTGTTGGTATTTGTACGCACTTAGGTTGTTCTCCTAGCTTCCTACAAGGTGGCTTTGGTGAGAAAGTAGAGGGCACAGACGACGGTTTCTTCTGTCCGTGTCACGGTTCTAAATTTGATATGGCTGGTCGTGTATTCCAATCTGTACCTGCACCATTAAATCTAGAAATCCCTCCGTATACCTTCCTTGATGACACGACTATTTTAGTCGGTGAAGAAAAAGGAGTGGCGTAATGTTTGGTAAAATTATTGGTTGGATCGACGATCGTATTCCAATGACACGTGTTTGGAACATGCATATTGCACAGTATCCAGCACCAAAAAACTTTAACTTCTGGTACTTCTTTGGCTCTCTAGCCATGTTAGTACTTGTTAACCAAATCGTAACTGGTATTTGGTTAACAATGAACTTCGTACCATCTGCTGAAGGTGCTTTCGCATCGGTAGAATACATCATGCGTGATGTTGAATACGGTTGGTTACTTCGTTACCTTCACTCAACAGGTGCATCAGCGTTCTTTATCGTTGTATACCTGCACATGTTCCGTGGCATGATCTACGGTTCTTACCAAAAACCACGTGAATTACTGTGGTTATTCGGTATGTTCATCTTCTTAGCGCTTATGGCTGAAGCTTTCATGGGTTACTTACTGCCTTGGGGACAAATGTCTTTCTGGGGTGCGCAGGTAATCATTTCACTATTCGGTGCGATTCCGGTTATTGGTGATGATTTAACGCTTTGGATCCGTGGTGACTACGTAATTTCTGGTGCTACGCTTAACCGCTTCTTTGCACTACACGTAATTGCATTACCTTTAGTAATCGTAATCTTAGTATTCTTACACATTGTTGCACTACACGAAGTGGGTTCAAACAACCCTGATGGTGTTGAAATCAAGCGTAAGAAAGGCTCTGTAGCTGAAGAAGATAAGCCTAAATTCAAATTCCACGAGTATTACACCAACAAGAAAGACATTGTTGATGCAATCCCGTTCCACCCTTACTACACAGTAAAAGATATTGTGGGTGTGGTTGGTTTCTTAATTTTATTCTGTTGGGTTGTATTCTTTATGCCTGCGATGAATGGTTTCTTCCTAGAAGCGCCAAACTTCGAAGCAGCTAACCCGCTGAAAACACCAGAGCACATTTTCCCAGTTTGGTACTTTACGCCATTCTACGCAATCCTTCGTGCAATCCCTAACAAGTTAATGGGTGTTGCGGCGATGGGTGCATCTATCGTAGTGCTTGCGTTACTACCTTGGATTGACCGTGGTTCGGTTCGCTCTATTCGTTATCGTTGTGGTTTACACAAGTTAAACATCGCACAATTCGTGGTAACTTTCGTTATCTTGGGTTGGGTTGGTGCTACACCACAAACTGATTTCAAAACGCTGTTATCACAAATCACGACTGTGACATACTTCATGTTCTTCGTATTGTTATTTGTTTACAGCAAGAATGAGAAAACTAAGCCATTACCAACGAGGTTGACGAAATGATGAAAAAGCTAATTATCGGTTTATTCGCATTGTTGCCATCGTTGACAATGGCAGCAGGTCCTTCGGTTCCTTTAATGGATGCGAACATTGACCTTAAAGATAACGCGTCTTTACAACGCGGTGCTAAATTGTTCATGAACTACTGTCTTGGTTGTCACCAAATGCAGTATCAACGTTATGAGCGTACGTTCCGTGATATCGGTATTCCTACTGAGATTGGTCAAGAGCAACTAATTTTTGATGGCTCAAAAGTAGGTAGCCACATCAAAAATGCGATTGGTAAAGAAGACGCAGCTAAATGGTTTGGCGCAGCGCCACCGGATCTTACGCTTGTAGCGCGAGTTCGTGGTACTGACTGGATCTACACTTATCTGAAGTCATTCTATAAAGACGAGTCTCGTCCGTTTGGCGTAAACAACGTTGTTTTCCCATCGGTAGGTATGCCACACGTTCTTCAAGAACTACAAGGCTTACCAACACCAATCACTGAAGAAGTGGAAGAACATGGTCACACAGTGACTAAAGTTGTTGGCGTTGAAACAGATGGTTCTGGTGAAATGAGTGTTGACGAGTACGATCGTGCTGCTCGTGACTTAACTAACTTCTTAGCTTACGTTGGCGAGCCGTCACGTTTAGAGTCAGAAGCGTTAGGTCTTAAGGTAATTGGTTTCCTAGTGATTCTATTTATCTTGGCATTCATGCTGAAGAAAGAATACTGGAGAGATGTTCACTAATCCTGGGCATTTTGAAAGGTAGTTTTGTGATAGGGGCTTAAGCCCCTATTGCTGTTTTTGTAATATAATGGAGGTAGGCATGGCCGTAGCTGCCAATAAGCGCCCTGTAATGACCCTGTTTTCTGGTGCTAACTGTATGTATAGCCATCAAGTACGTATCGTACTTGCTGAAAAAGGTGTAAGTGTTGACATTCACCTGGCTGAAAAGGATAACCTGCCAGAAGCACTTCATGAGATTAACCCTTACGGTACAGTACCAACACTGATCGATCGTGAGCTTGGTTTATATCAGGCAAACATCATCATGGAATACCTTGATGAACGTTTCCCTCATCCTCCACTAATGCCAGTTTATCCGGTTATGCGTGGCCGTAGTCGTCTGATGATGCATCGTATCGACACGGATTGGTATAGCCTAGCTAACAAAATCACTAGCGGTAGCAGTGAAGCGGCGCAAGCACGTAAAGAGCTTACAGAAGCGTTACTTGCAATTGCACCAATTTTCTCTGAAGCACCTTACTTCATGAGCGAAGAGTTCAGCTTAGTTGATTGTTACTTAGCACCACTACTTTGGCGTTTACCTGAGCTTGGTATTGAGCTTAATGGTGCAGGCGCTAAAGAGCTTAAAGAATATATGTTACGTTTATTTGAGCGTGAATCATTCCAAGCTTCACTAACTGAAGCAGAGCGTGAGATCCGTTTATAATGACGCCTAATCGTCCTTATTTACTACGCGCTTTCTTTGATTGGATTGTTGATAATCAGTGCACGCCACACTTAGTGGTTAATGCTGATTTTCCTGCTGTACAATTACCAACACAGTTTGTGCAAGACGGTCAGATCGTTTTGAACATTAGCCCATCAGCGGTAACACAATTTGCAATGGATAACCAACAGCTTAGCTTTAGTGCGCGCTTTGGTGGTCAACCAATGCAAGTGTACGTACCTATGGGTGCTGTGCTCGCAATTTATGCACGTGAGAATGGTGAAGGGACTGTATTTACTGCAGAAGAATTCATCGAGGACGAAGACGATTTTGCTCCGGTATTAGAAAGTGTTGAAACACCTGACGATATTACGCCAGATGATGAGCCACCTGCTAAACCAGAGAAGAAAAAAGGTGCTCACTTACGAGTGATTAAGTAACCTTAGTCAGACAAAAGAAAACCCGCTATTAAGCGGGTTTTTTATTATCCATTTACGGTTGGGTATTATAAATATTCAAACACTTTAATAACACGTTCAACGCCTGATACGTTACGTGCTACATCAACCGCTAAATTCGCTTCAGAATCGCTCACTAAGCCCATCAAAAAGACTTCGCCATTCTCTGTTACTACTTTAATGTTATTGCTGCTGATGCTCTCTGTGGTGAGCAATTGTGTTTTCACTTTAGAGGTTAACCAAGAGTCGTGCGTTTGCGTACTCATACCAATATTCGAACCAATGCGAATTTGGTTGTGGATTTTACGAATACCATCAACGCCCTCAATAGCACGCTGTGCTTCGTCTTTCATTTCTGCGTTAGCAACTTGACCAATCATAAGCACAATACCATTAACGCTGATTACGTTAACGTTGGCGTATTTGTGAAGACGCTCATTTTCGCTAATAGCAATAGAGCTTTTAATTTCGATGTTGTTATCGTCGATTTGTGAACCAATCGTGCGGCGATCATTCGCGGCAGTTACAGCACCCGCTGTACCAGCAACAACGGCAGCTGCACAGCCCTGCAGCAATAAAACGGTACCAAATACTAGTAAAGACTGTTTAAACATTAATTTTCTTCCTGTGGGAATAAGGTTAAATCGATAAGCTCACTGAGGCAGTGTAAATTCACTAAGTGTGACTCAACAATGCGGCTTGGGCGTTTGGATGGCACACGAATTTCAACATCATTTGGGCCAAGTAAGCCAACTAATTCACCACCATCATCACCAACAAGCACAATCACTTTCATATCACGGGTCAGTGCCGCTTCAACCGCTGAGATAATTTGCTTTTCATTACCATTAACAGCAATTGCTAGTAAAAGGTCGCCCTGCTGCGCAAATGCACGAATTTGTCGTGCAAAGGTTTCGTGCTCATCGTTATTGGCTGCTGAGCCTAAGTTAACTTGATCTTGTGCAAGCGCAACTGCAGGTAGGCAAGGGCGCTCGGTTTCATAAAAGTTAATTAATAGCCCTGCCATATGCTGCGCCAACATATGGCAGCTAGGAGTGCCACAACACAGCAGCTTATTGCCGTTAATGAGGCTTTGTGCAATGGTGAATGCTGCTGACTCAAGTGCGCTTGGCAGTACTTCACCTGCCGCTATTTGAACTTGAATATTTTCAGTAAAGATTTTTTTTATCGTTTCTTGCATAACCTACCAAATTAAGCCGACGCCAAACGGCGTTAGTAAACATTTTTAAACCAGTTTAGGGTGCTGTTAAGCTCACCTGTAATAGCGACATAGTCTATTCGCATTGCCTGATTTGAGATCTTTTTCTCGGCAAGATAATGGCTAATCGTGCGCCTTAATCGTTGCTGCTTTTGTTTGCTGAGCGCATAGTTTGCACCACCACGCAGGGCGTTTTTTCTAAATTTAACTTCAACAAATACCAGTGTTTGCCCGTCACGCATTATTAGGTCAAGCTCACCGTACTTGCATAAGTAATTGCGCTCAATGGCTTTTAAGCCATGTTGTATTAAATATTGTTCAGCCTGATGTTCGTAATACAGGCCTTTCTCGCGGCTATTTTGCCACAATTGCTTAAACCACGACATAGCTTCATCCTTGAGCTAATACTACGTTTAAAACAGGTTATTCAGCGGCATTGATCCCAATAGCAGATTGCATAAATAGTGGGATTGGTTGCTCAGTCGCTAAATCGACCGCAATAATTTGTTTATTCTTGTACTGCGCCCAATCTAAAGATCGGGTAACGTAACCATTACTGGCAATGCTCAGTTGACCGCTAATACCACTAAAGCGTTTGCCCTGTACCATGCTCAATTGCTTTACATCACCAAGCATACTGGCTGCATCGAATGCCATGGCAAATAAGCGTTGACTTATATCAGCATTCTCAGGCCATAAGCTTTCGTACTGCTGGCGTAAATTGTGTTGTGATATTTGACCGTCAAGCATCCAAGGTAGTTCCGTAAAATACAGGCCATCTAAATCGCCTTTATCGGTTCTATCAATTTGTTTACTGTGGCTTTTAGAGCTGGCATATAGCGGGATTCTATCTGCAAAGGTGCTCACGTTAACGTCTAAATACGGCTTGATTAAGCGCGTTTCGGTGGCATCACCTAAAATATAAATCACGTCAATATCGCTGCGGGAGCGAGTTTCACTTTCTACTTCTTGCTTAAATAATGATTTGACGACTTTAATACGCTCTTTACTTTGGTCTACTTCAAGTAAACCAGTGATCGTTTTCGGCATATCATCTTTACCTGAATAAAACCCAATTTGCGGTTTAACTTCGCTGTATCGTTGCCACTGCGTATTAAAGTGCTCAACTAAACGCTGACCGTTACTATTATTGGGGGCTAGTAGCATCGGCTTTTGATAGCCTGCTGTTAAAAATCGCTCTAATGCTTGCTGAACTTCATGCTCAGGGCTTAGAGCAAAGAAAAAATGCTGCTGCGAAATGCGCTCACCATCAAAGGTGTTTAAATGCATAACCGGGTAATCAACCAATGTTTGTGCGCTGGTTAGCTTCTCGATATTGCTTTTTAGTAGCGGGCCAATAACAAAATCAGCATTAAACTCGCTGAGCTTAAGTGTTATTTCTGCTGGCGATAGTGACTCATCAATAAATAGGGTTTGCTCTAATGATTGTCCATCTAGGGCTGCGAGTACGCCTGCTTTTAATGCATCACCTAATCGTTCATTGGCACCTGATTGTGGAAGCAATACTGCGAGGCGATTTACATTTAAAGGTTCAATTTGTACCAGCTCAGTCACTTTTTTTGGTAGTACCTCAGCAGCTGGGTGACCCGGGTAGCGGCGCAACCAGTTATTCATTGCTTGGTGAAGTTCAACAGGCGCACCCAAATATACTTGATGATAAAGCGCTAAGTTAACCCAACCTTGTTGCACCACAGAGCCACGATTAAAGCGCTCAAGTGCGTAAGATGAAAGCTGGGTTAGGCTTTGCCATAAATCTTTGTTTAAATTCGCAACGGTAAAGTTATTTTCGCTGCTAAGTGTTGATGCCTTAAAGTAGTATGTCATCGCTTGTTTTGGCATACCTTGCGATGCATAAACGCGACCAGTTAAATATTGATGCCATGCTAGATGCTCAGGCTGGCTCAATTGTGGCTCAAGCTGTTGTAATTGCACTAGAGCTAAATCGCTTTTACCTTGCTGCTCTTGCGCAAGGGCAATATAAAGTTTGTTTTGAATTTGGTCGACACTTGGAGTTGCTTCTAGCTCAAGACATACTTTTTCTAGCAGTGCCCAGCGCTCTTCACTTATAGCCGCATCACGTGCGGTGTATAAAAGCTGGATTTTATCGGCACCTTGACGGTTTAGTGCCACTTGATACATTGATTGTGCGTCGGTTAGCTGTGATAGAGCTGTACTCGATTGGCCCGATTGATTTTCTGCACTATTTCGCGGTTTTTCGGTTGTGCTACAAGCCGATAACCCTGACAATACAATTAATAGACTAACAAGTTTAAGTCGCACAATGATTTCCCGATACGTTAACGCGATTTGCTTATATTACTGACTGACGCAGGAGACCTCAATGTTAAATGAGGACAATTCAGATAAAATCGGCACTCTTTACATTGTTGCCACGCCTATTGGTAACTTTGATGACATCAGCCAGCGTGCCATCCAAACCCTATCTGAGGTTGACTTAATAGCCGCTGAAGATACTCGTCACACAGGAAAGTTGTTAAGCCACTTTAATATCAAAGCAAAAACCTTTGCTTTGCATGACCACAACGAGAAACAAAAAGCGCAACAAATTGTTGATTGGTTAGAGCAAGGAATGAATATTGCGCTGGTATCTGACGCCGGCACGCCACTTATTAGCGACCCAGGTTATGCAGTGGTCAACTTATGCCGTGAACAAGGCGCGCATGTTACACCAGTGCCGGGAGCATGTGCTGCAATTACTGCTGTTTGCTGTTCTGGTTTACCAACAGATCGTTTTCAGTTTGTTGGTTTTACACCTGCAAAGAGTAAAGCTAGGCAGACCTTTTTCATTGAAGCGGTTAACTCAGGTATTACTAGCATCATGTATGAAAGTACCCACCGTATTATGGCGAGCCTTGATGATTTAGAGGCAGCGCTCGGTGCAGAGCAGCCAGTGGTGTTTGCAAAAGAGCTTACTAAAACCTTCGAAACCTTTTTCAATGGCACAGTTGCCGAGCTAAAACAGTTCTTAACGGATGATCCAACAAAGCAGCGCGGCGAAATCGTATTGATGTTACCGGGTAAAGCAAAGCAAAGTGACGACATTCCAGAAGATGCGCGCCGTATGCTAGGTTTACTTGAATCCGAAATGCCACTTAAAAAAGCCTGTGGTGTCGTGGCAGAGTATTTTGGTTTGAAGAAAAACGCACTTTATAAAGCAATTATTGACGAAAAAGACTAATTCTTTACTGCATAGACGAGCGCGCTCAGGTATACTGCGCGCCGAGTCAGCCGAGATAATCGCTGCCTGCAACGAAAATGCGCAGGGGGAGGAAAGTCCGGGCTCCACAGGGCAGGGTGCCAGCTAACGGCTGGGGGGCGCGAGCCTACGACAAGTGCAGCAGAGAGGAGACCGCCAACTTCGGTTGGTAAGGGTGAAAGGGTGCGGTAAGAGCGCACCGGGCCACTGGTAACAGTTGGTTGCAAGGTAAACTCCACCCGGAGCAAGACCAAATAGGGTTCCTTATGGCGTGGCCCACGTTGGAACCGGGTAGGTTGCTTGAGCCATAGAGCAATTTATGGCCTAGACGAATGATTATCCACGACAGAACCCGGCTTACTGGCTGACTCACCAAATTACATAAAAGCCTCGCAGCAATGCGGGGCTGTTTTGCTTTTTAGAGCGTAGAAAATCTACTCCGCTCATACAAAACAGCGGCTTGTTGGCTTTTACTTTTTACTTTCTCAAATAAAGACCACTGTGTTCAACACTCAAACTGAATCTTAATTACCTGCTCTTAAGTTGCTTAACCATTCTCTGCAAACTAGGAATTTTTCTTAGGCTCACTAAGAAAGTCTCTCATTACTATAACGGCTTGTTCTTTATATCCTTTAAATCTAGTTTACTTATACTTAAAGGATTGAAAATGAGTGTTATTGAGGGAAGTACTACGGAGTTTGGCAATACGACTATTCTTCTTCACAGCTTAGGCTCTTCTTGTTATAGAATTGAATGGTATAGCAGAATGACGGGGGCATCGACGAGTTTAGCTAGGCTCAAGCAAGGCAAGTACGTTGTTATTCGTAAGTGGGCACAAGTGAAAAATATGTCTGATGTTTCGAGTGAATTTAGTAGTCGAAATAGCGCCTTGATACACTTTCTAAATAACGTTGATATTGTTAAATCCCATGATGACTGGATCAGTGCCGCTAAGCAGCATTGTCTAAATTTGTTTGTTGAAATCGAGGGGCTTAAACCTGTTACAAAAGCGAGCTTTCCTAAACCAAGATTGCAAGGGGCGATTGGTAAAGAAGTTGTTGTTAAATCGAAGTTGGGCGAAAGGGAAATAGCGCATGGCTTGTTGTTACAGCTTATTGGTAATCAAGCTGAAATACAGCTTGCGAATATTAAGAAAAAATATCTTACCAAGCAGGTTTATTTAAGGTAACTAGCTGTATTCAAATATCAAAATACACTTCAATTTTAAATCCATCTATTTCAGTAACTGTACATGTACCGCCAAGAGCAATAACCCGCTCCTCAATAAATGATAACCCGTAGCCACCAGACTCTTGCTGTGTGGTCTTGGTTTTTCCATTATCCATAATAGTAAGGCGTAGATACTGTTCGTGAGCCAACAAGCTGAGCCTTAGCTCTGTGGCTGTACTGTGTTTGATGCAGTTTGTAACCGCTTCTTGGCAAATTCTGTAAATAGCTGTTTGGTGTTCATCTGATATTGCTGAACTTAAGTTTATTTCAGCTACGTATTTGATTGATGCTTTACTTAGCAGGCTCTTAAAGCGTCCTTCCTTAAAAGCTTGCTCAAGCCCAAGCTCATCAAGCTCTCTAGGTCTTAGGTGATGCATAATTTGATAGACAGAGTCATACATCGCTTTTGCATTTTCTTTTAGGCCTTCTACGAGGGCATTTTCATTATTTCGTTGCGCTATCGAAAGTACCGTCAGGTCAGTTTTAAGTGCAGTTAGATTTTGGCCTAATTCGTCATGGAGTTCTTGAGATAAATACTTTCGCTCATTTTCTTGCACAGTTACCATGCGTTTAGCGAGCTGCTTATTTTTCTCAAGCAGCGCCGTGAGTTTTTCGTTACTGGCTTGTAGTTGATTATTTTTGATCTTTAACTCGTTAGTGGCGGTTCCTACCAGTAACCCTGTTACTGAATTGGCTAGGATAAATAATTGGCTAATGTAAGTATTGATCGAATCTTGGGTGAGGCCTGCTTGTGCAACGATCAGCGCATTACTTACCAAGGCACTTGCTATTGCTCCTTTAATACCAAATTTATAAGAGAACCAAATTACCGGTAGAAGTGAGCAAAGGCGAAGTAAGGGATAAAGATCTGAGTGACCTAGGTAACTAACAATGTAAATAGATGCCAGTGCTAATAAGCTTAGTAAAATAACAGCATGATGACGAGAGGGGACAAGGCTATAACTTTGGTTAATTAACAATAATGCTGGGGCCACTAATAATGTCCCCGTCAAGTCGCCTAATGTCATATTAAGTTGGTATTGTAATACTTGCTTACCCTCTAACCAGGTTGTGAATTCAAAGGCGCTCGAAAACAAAAACCATTTAAAAGAAGCTGAAAAAACGGCAAGTAGAATTAACGACAAAGCACCGGAATTAGAGGTGATATTTGGTGGCCAGCGGCTTTTCTTAAAGCTGTAGACGATAGCCATATAGGTTAATTCTTGAAAGAAACCGTGAAATAGATCAAAGCTCCATTCATCATTGTAATAGACACCTAAATACGACGCATAAAGTCGAGAAGCAATCCAAAGCATTGGCCAAAATCGCACTGGAAAAATAACAAAAAATGCGAGCTTCACCCCTGCTGGCAGGTAAATAGCGCTACTTTGGGCAACGGTTTCTAAATGATTACTCACCCAAGAGGATAAATATAAGGCTAAAAAGTAAAGCGCAAACACCAATAACTGGTTAAATGCTTCAGTTATTAAGCTAAGTGAAGAACACTTTGTTGAAATGAGCTTATGCCAGTTCATCAAGTGTGATCATCCCGGAATCTATAGCAATTTTTAATAATTCAAATGAATTAGTGACTTCAAGTTTGTTGTATATATTCGTTTTGTGTACGTGGGCTGTTTTGGGCATCATATCGAGTTGTTGCGCAACTTGTTTAGCATTTAGCCCTTTGGCAAATAAGGGAAGTGCCTCCTTCTCTCTTGGCGTTAAAAAAGAAAGTTTGCTTGCAGGGGAAGTAGTATTAAATTTCACATCTTCACTGATATAGCGCCCTCCTTTAATAACTGAATTGACTGCATCAATTAAAGCTTCTGATGCTGAGCGTTTAGAAACATAACCTTGAGCGCCGAGCTTTAAGGCGTTGCTAACGTAAGGCTCGTAGTCATACATAGAAGCAACAATGGTTTTTATATCGGGAAAGTGAGTGTTTAGATAGGTAAGAAATGCGAGTCCGTTTTCACCGTCATGCATTGATATATCAACAATAAATACATTCGGTTGCTCTAAGTTAACAGCAAGTTTTGCCTCAGTGA
This sequence comes from Pseudoalteromonas shioyasakiensis, assembly GCF_019134595.1. Lineage (NCBI taxonomy): Bacteria > Pseudomonadati > Pseudomonadota > Gammaproteobacteria > Alteromonadales > Pseudoalteromonadaceae > Pseudoalteromonas > Pseudoalteromonas shioyasakiensis. Next base: position 512,434 of record NZ_CP077770.1, read on the forward strand.
CTGAGCAGGCTTCTATGACAACTTGCCACCCGCTTTGTAGCTCTAATAGTTTTTTAAAGCTATCCCTAACCAGTTGATGATCTTCAATGATTCCAATTCGCATAACCCCTCCATAGATTTTTATTATATCCCTAATTCAATAAGTTATGTCTAGGAATTATTCTTATATAAATTGAATACGCGTTTATGTGCCCTGGTTTTAACGGGACTAAACCATAGGAATATTTCTAGTTTAACCCCTATATTTTCTGAATCGTTGTGATTATTGATCTCGGACAAGGTTACTGCGTTGACTCTGTTTGTTGCAGTGGTACAGTGAAATTGAACTTAAATTCTAGCTAAAGGAGTTGCCCATGCTAGGCGAAAAACACTCGTTATTGAATGAATTCCCTGAGTTTAATGAATTAATCCATAGCCTCGCGAAACACGATGCTCACTTCAAGAAAACTATGCAGCGTTACGATGATATGGATAAAGAAATTCGCTCTCTTGAGTTACAAGACTCTCCAATCGAAGACACAGAAATGCATGAAAAGAAGCATCAACGCGCCGTGCTAAAAGATGAGCTTTATGACTTTTTAAAAGCCAATGCTTAATAAATGAATCGAAGCTAATGCTCCTGCTAACTGCATTCTTACGGTAGGAGCTTTTTCTCCACTCTATTTTTACTCTCCAATCGTATTTAATCGCAATATCCCTTTACTCAATCAAGGTTATGGTAGTCTTAGCGCGATTTTTTAAGGCAACAATGGAATAGTGCTTTGCACTGACTGGGATTAACATGATTAAAAAAAATATTATTACTACTTCATTAGCACTCATGGGTGTTGTCGCTGTAGGTAGCGCACACGCTGATGAAGGGCAGTGGCAACCGCATCAATTAAAACAATTACAAAGCGAGTTTGACCGCGTTGGTATCGAATTACCGGCTTCACAAGTGGCAGATCTCAACCAATACCCACTCAATGCAGTGGTTGGTTTAGGCTATTGTTCAGCGTCATTTGTGTCACCAAAAGGCTTAGCTGTAACTAATCATCACTGTGCTTATGGCGCGATTCAAAATAACAGTACACCAGAAAATAACTTAATTGAAAAAGGCTTCTTAGCAGCTGACTTATCAAAAGAGCTACCAGCAGGCCCGCAAGAGCGTTTGTACGTAACAGAACAAGTGGATGATGTTACTGAGCGCGTGCTGGGTAACTTACCAGCAGACCTACATGGCAAAGAGCGTTATGAAGCGATTCAAGCAAACCGCAAAGCCTTGATCAGTGAGTGTGAGTCAGATCCTAACTACCGTTGTACGGTACGTGATTTCCACCATGGCTTAGAGTACTTCATGATCAAACAATTGATGATCAAAGATGTGCGCTTAGTGTATGCCCCGGCAGAAGCGCTAGGTAACTTTGGTGGTGACATCGATAACTTTGAATACCCACGTCACACGGCCGATTTTACCTTTGTACGTGGTTACGTTGGTAAAGATGGTAAACCTGCAGATTACAGCGAAGATAACGTACCTTATGAGCCAAAATCTTTCTTAAAAGTGAATGCGAGCGGCGTAAGCTTAGGTGATGGCGTGCTGGTGGCAGGTTACCCAGGTCGCACTAGCCGCTATAAGCTTGCAGATGAAGTAAATTATTCTGCGAGTTGGTATTACCCGACATTGCTTAATACTTACAACATGACTCTTGATGTGATTGCCAAGCAGAGCGAAGGCGATGAGCAAGCACAAGTTAAATATGCCTCTCGTGTGAAAAGCACTAACAACCGCTTAAAGAAACTTGAAGGCTTACAAGATGGCTTTAGAGTAACGGATATTCCGGGTATTAAAGCTGCGCAAGAACAAGAGTACTTAGCTTGGTTTGCACAAAGTGCTGAACGAAAAGCTTACGCAGATTCATATCATGCATTGAAAGCATTGTTAGTTGAAGCACATGCTCAGCAACAAAGTCACTTTTACTTTGATTATGCAAAACGCGCAGACTTACTAAGCACGGCGATTCGTTTATACCGCTTAGCTAAAGAAAGCGAAAAGCCAAATGCAGAGCGCGAAATGGGTTATCAAGAGCGCGATCTTCCTATGCTTAAAGCGCGTTTAGAGCGTTTACAAAAACAGTTTACGCCTGACGTCGATAAAGCCTTATGGTTAAGCTTTTTAGGTAACTATTTAGCGCAAGATAAAGCAGCGCAAGTTGCGGCATTAAACGACGGCTTAGGTATTACAGATACCACTACACAAGCTGAGCTTGATGCGATTATTGCTTCTTTTTATGCTAATACAGAGCTTACAGATGTAGAAGCACGTGTTAACTGGATTGGTAAATCTGTCGCAGAGTTTGAAGCATCAAACGATCCATTCATAAAGTTAGCTGTTGCTCTATACGATACCAACATGGCACAAGAAGCTGATAAAAAAGAAATGGCGGGTCGCTTAGCAGAAATTCGCCCGCAGTATATGCAAGCCGTGATCGCTTTCAATAATGCTAAAGGTAAGCCAGTTTACCCAGATGCAAATGGCACACTACGCGTAAGCTATGCACAAGTTGATGGTTACCCAGCGGCAGATGCTGTTTATAAAACACCTTTTACATCACTACGTGGTTTAGTGGCTAAACACACAGGTGAAAAACCATTTGTTGTTACCGATAAAGTACTTGAAGCTTACAAAAAGCAAGCGTTTGGCGCGTACTATCGCGGTGACTTAGGTTTGCCTGGCGTAAGCTGTAGTTTATTCAGCTTTGGTTGTGAGCCACAAGCGGCTAAACCTCTTGAAGTTAACTCAGTACCAGTCAACTTTTTAAGTAGCGCTGATACCACTGGTGGTAACTCAGGTTCGCCAGTCATGAATGGTAAAGGTGAATTGGTGGGTCTTAATTTTGACTCGACTTATGAATCAATCACCAAAGATTGGTACTTTAACGCCAAAATTACCCGTGCTATTCACGTTGATATTCGATACATGCTTTGGTTAATGGAAGAAGTTGATAACGCAGGTTACCTACTTGATGAAATGACCCTAGTTAAATAGCTCCGCTATGTTAATAATAACCGCAGCAATCGCTGCGGTTTTTTTATGTCTTTAATTTTTGCCAATCTAACGTTTTTAATTTGTTTATTTTCAATACTTTTGTAATGTACAAAGCAGATACTTTTACTTGGGAAAAATAATGAGCGCCAAACAAATAATAAAAGCCATTTCAGTCAGTGTTGTGGCAATAACGGCAAGCTTTAATGCCAGAGCAACGAATACCGAAGCAATGTGGCCGGGCACGGCTTATAATCAGCAAATACCAACATTTAAACAAGTACTTGGATACGATGTAGGTGAGCGCATTACCAATTACAACGATATGCGTCGTTATCTTAGCGCCCTTGAACAAGCTGCGCCTGATCGTATTAAGGTGTTTAAGTACGCAAACAGCTGGGAAGGTCGTGAACTGGTTTATGCGGTGGTTGGCACAGCGGAGCATATTCGCTCATTAGCAACCCTCGCCAATAACACCCAAGCTTTGGCTGATCCGCGTATTACCTCTGAAAAAGAAGCTAAGTCGCTAATTAAAAATTTACCTACGTCTGTGTGGCTTCAGTATGCAGTGCACGGTAATGAAATTAGCTCAACCGATGCTGCATTATTTACTGCATATCACTTATTAGCAGCCCCTAATGATGCCGTTAACAGCAAAATTTTAGATAACACAGTGGTGTTTATCGACCCACTACAAAATCCTGATGGCCGTGAGCGTTTTGTTACTCGTTATTATGCGACCGTAGGTCTTGAGCACAGTGCAGATAGGTTAAGTGCAGATCATAATGAGCCATGGCCAAGAGGCCGAACAAATCATTATTTGTTTGATATGAACCGTGATTGGTTAGCGCTTACTCAGCCTGAAAGTAAAGGCAGAGTGGCTGCAATCAATAAATATAAACCACAAGTGGTGGTTGATATTCATGAAATGGGCGGCGACCAATCTTACTACTTTGCACCGGCTGCTCAGCCATTTAATCCGCATATGACGAAAACCCAAATCGCTAATATGGATGCAATTGGTCAAAATCATGCGAAGTATTTTGATGAGTTTGGCTTTGATTACTTTACCCGTGAAATCTTTGATGCCTTTTATCCAGGTTACGGTGATAGCTGGCCAGTATTTTATGGTGCATCAGCATCAACTTACGAAGTAGGCTCTGCACGTGGCCACGTGTTTGAGAAAAATACCGGCGAGCTACTCACTTATTTTAATACTGTAAAACGTCAGTTTGTGGCCTCAATTTCGACTGCCGAAGGGGCTGCCAATCAGCGTGAAAAATTACTGGGTGATTTTTACCAATATCAAGTTGATGCAATTGATTCGGGTAAAGATAGCAAAGAGCGTGTTTATATCTTACCTAAGCAAAGTAACCGTGAAGGCGCTCATAGACTCGCAACCTTAATGGCTGAGCATGGTGTTGAAGTTAAACAAGCAACTGAAGACTTCAAAGCCTGTGGCGTTAAGTACAAAGCAGGTAGCTATTTTATTGATACTGCACAGCCACGCGGGGTATTTGTACGTACCTCATTTACAGACCAAGTAGATATGGCTGAAGCATTTGTAAAAGAGCAAGAAAGACGTCGTGCTCGTAACCTAGGTGATGAAATTTACGATGTCACAGGTTGGTCGCTGCCGATGATGTTTAATGTTGATAGCGATAGTTGTGGTCGCGCAGTTAGCGCAGATAGCAAAGCGGTTCAGGCCGACGACACATTGCTTGGTAAAGTGAATAATCCAGAAGCCTCAGTGGCTTATATTGTTGCTTGGGGTGATACGGCCGCAGCACGCTTTTTAACAGCAGCACTGCAAGCTGGCATTAAACTGAAAAGTGCTGACCAATCATTTGTATTAGGTGATAAAACTAACTACCCAGCGGGCAGCTTAGTAATCGAAAAGCGCCTAAACGATAAAGACTTACTGACTAAAATTAGCCAAATTGCCGAGCAAACTGGTGCAATTGTTGATGGTGTGGATTCAAGCTGGGTGATTGAAGGTCCAAGCTTTGGTAGTAACAAAACAGTGCCTATGGTTGCACCTAAAGTGGCGATTGCATGGGATGCAGCCACTCGTGAGCTAAGCGCCGGTAACACTCGTTTTGTTATCGAAAGACAGCTTGGCTACCCGGTAACCGCTATTCGCACACCAATGCTTGCTTGGGCTGATTTAAGTGATTACCAAGTGCTTATTTTACCAGAAGGTAATTACGAGCAAGCACTAGGTAAATCGGGTGCAGCTAATTTAAAAAGCTGGGTTGAAGCGGGTGGCGTATTGATTGCTTTAGGTAATGCTAACCGCTTTACCACTAATGCTGATTACGGTTTGTTAGATGTTAAACGCGAGCAAGCTTTCCGAGAAGATAAAGCAAGCAGCAGTGATGATAAAAGCAGTAAAGTGGCAGGGCAGTTATTCGCTTCTCGCGATGATTTAAAAGCAGCGAGCATTGAGCCACATACATCGCCAGACTATGTAGCTGGTGTACTTGCAAATGTTGAAGTAGACCAAGAGCATTGGTTAACCGCTGGGGTTGATAAAGACCTTGTTGCGGTAGCTTACGGTAATGATATTTACACGCCAATAAAACTGAACTCAGGTAAAAACTTAGCCTGGTTTACAGGTAAAGATGATGTGCTAGCAAGTGGTTATCTATGGCAGCAAAATAAAGCACAGCTTGCGTATAAGCCATTGCTTGTTCATCAACCGCAAGGCAAAGGCATGGTGATAGGCTTTACACAATCACCAACCTACCGTGCTTACCTTGAAGGCATGAATGTACTGTTAACTAACACGATTTTCCGTGCTGCAGCACATGCTCAGTAAGGTGAAAGCCTAATCAAAAAGCCCGCCGATGTTGCGGGCTTTTTTGTGGGCAAAGTTTTAAAGAGTAATGCTCTAAAGGGAGTGAGCAATAAAATAAAAAAGCCCGCAGGGCAAAGAGCGGGCTTTTGAGTGTTCCATGGAGAGGAAGTGTTAAGACACAATCCCTAGTGGCTCACCTGTTTGCCAAGCGCCACGGGTAAAGTCTGGAATCGTTTTGCTGTTACTTCTATCTGCAACCGATGCCATACTTTGCGGGAAGATTGATGACCATGCTGCGGCATCATATACATCTTGATCAAGAGGCTCATTATTGCGTAAGCAGTAGATCATGCGCCAAAGCATAATGAAGTCCATACCGCCGTGGCCACCGTTCTTGACCGCTTCTTCACCCATGCGTTTCCATAGTGGATGATCAAACTCAGCACGCCACTTTTCCATATCTTGATCCCAGCTATGGAAGTTTTGCATATGTGGCTTACGACCTTGTGAACCTGCTTTCTCCCATGCAGCGAGTTCTGCTTCATATTGTTGTTGGTAAATTTTCGCGATGGCTGGTGGCACATCTTCAAGAGCAATGCGATTAGGGAAGCCTGCAAATGTTCCATTAGTACCTTGAATTAGGTTATGGCGACTGTACGGGCGAGGGCTTGTGGTGTCGTGCTGAACCATAATGCTACGACCTTTCACTGTTTTAATAATGCTGGTGTTCATGTCGCCAGCAGTAAATTTCAGTGAACGACGTTCGTGGCCTGCAGGGAACTCACGTTCTGCGTAAGCTGCGCGACCAAGTGCAGGTGAGCTGACTGATGTAACAAAATCAAAGCGGTCACCACGGTTGATATTCATATACTGAGAAACCGGCCCTAAACCATGGGTTGGGTATAAGTTACCGTCTACTTTGGTATGCCAGTAAGTGCGCCAAGAGCCTGTGCTGCGGTCAATTTCTTTCATTTGCCAACGCAGGTCATGAATATAAGCGGCTTCACCATGTAGTAACTCGCCAAATATACCCTTACGAACCATGTTTAATACCATTAACTCGTCACGGCCGTAGTTAACGTTTTCCATCATCATACAGTTCTTTTGCGTGCGCTCTGCGGTATTTACTAGTTGCCAACACTCTTCCATCGAAGTTGCTGCAGGTACTTCAACAAAGGCATGTTTACCACTTTCCATGGTCTCAACACTCATCGGTGTATGCCATTTCCAAGGCGTTGAAATGATCACAATGTCGATGTCATTGCGAGCAAGCATGTCTAAATAGGCTTTATCAGAACCCGTATAAGCAGTTGGTTTAGGTAAGCCTTTTTCAACAACATAATTAACAGACTTATCTAGCATCAGCTGATCAGTGTCGCAAATAGCTTTAATTTCAACACCTTCAATATGGCAAAGGTGTTTTACATGGCCGCTACCACGTTGACCAACTCCAATAAAACCAACACGTACCACATCCATTGCTGGTACAGCTAAGCCCATTACGCTTTTACCTTGTGCTGCAAGTGGTGTGCTTTGATTATCACCTTGTTGGCTTTTCGCACAGCCAGTCACGACTGTCGCGGCGGTAATGGCTGCGGCAGATTTTAAAAAACTACGTCTATCTATTGTCATAACGATACCTAAATCACTGAGATTATTTTAATAGTGGGTTTCAGTTGTTTCTGTTATATCGCAACTCAAAGTCAATTACAATTAAATGCTTTCAAATTCTTTCGAAGTTTTAAGTTTTATCATTTTAATCCTTATTTAATACCGTGATTAGCGTGTTTTTAACTTATTTTGCTTCTTTCATTGCCTTTCGTTTTGTTGCGCAGCGTTTCGCGCTGTGCTAATGTAATTTCAAATCACGTATCTAACCATAGGCGTAAGCTGATTGGAGAAAACCATGAATGCATTAAAAACGATTATAAATAACAATCGAGTAGGGCAAGCGCAGGGTATTTATTCTGTGTGTTGTGCACACCCGCTCGTTATCGAAGCAGCAATGTTGCAAGCTCTCAATGATGACACCGAAATTTTAATTGAAGCTACGTCGAATCAAGTTAATCAGTTTGGTGGTTACACAGGGATGAAGCCCCATGACTTCGTTGAGTTTGTTCATGCAATAGCCGAGAAAGTAGGGTTAGATACCCAGCGCATTATTTTAGGTGGCGATCATTTAGGCCCAGTGTGTTGGGTAAATGAGCCTGCAGAGGTTGCGATGGCAAAAGCTGTTGACCTAGTAAAAGCCTATGCAAGCGCTGGTTTTAAGAAAATTCATTTAGATGCCAGTATGCCATGCGCTGACGATGGAAAACGTTTAGCTGATGCTGTAATTGCTGAGCGTGCAGCGTTGATGTGCCAAGCCGCTGAGTCGGTCTCAAAAGATAACGATATTCTGTATGTGGTGGGTACTGAGGTTCCTCCTCCGGGTGGCGCTACAGAAGAACATGAAATTATTGAGGTATCCCATGTTGAGGGCGTGCAGCAAACAATCGAATTACATCAGGCTGCATTTGCTAACTTAAACATAAGCGATGTCTGGTCGCGTGTTATTGCTGTTGTTGTGCAGCCGGGAGTTGAATTTGATAACCATCAAGTTTTTGATTACCAACGTAATGAAGCGCAAAAACTAAAAGAGTTTATCACCACTGTCGATAATCTTGTTTATGAAGCTCACTCTACCGACTATCAGCCAGATCATTGCTACCACGAGCTGGTGCAAGATCACTTTGCCATATTAAAAGTGGGTCCACAGCTTACTTATGCACTGCGCGAAGGGTTGTTCGCTTTATCATATATAGAAGATCAATTAGTCGAAGCTGCTAAGCGTTCTAACTTACGTGATGTGTGCGAGCGCATCATGCTTGAAAAGCCGCATTACTGGAATAAGTTTTACCCAACACAAGGCGCTGAAGCTAAGCTATTTAGAGCTTACAGTTATAGCGACCGTATTCGTTATTACTGGCCTGAAGATGAAATAAAACAAACGGTAGAAACACTGTTTGACAACTTAGAAGGGCAAATTATTCCACAGACTTTGCTTAGTCAGTTTATGCCAGCGCAATACAAAGCATTGATCAATGGCCAAATTAACTCATCACCGCGTGAGTTAGTACTCAATAAAATAATGGAAGTAACGAATACTTATTCGCTTGCTTGTAATCAATAAGTGGTGTTGAGAGAGAATTAATTATGACGCAGTATTTATCATTAAACGAAACAGAGCTTAAGCAGCAAAACGCATATTGGACAGCAAGAGAAATCTCTCAGCAGCCAGAGTCATGGTGCAATACCGCCGCTATTATTGAAACGCATCGAGCTGAAATAAACGCATTTTTAGCGCCAGTTTTGGCACTAAAAGGCCTACAAGTAGTATTAACGGGGGCTGGTACATCGGCTTATGTTGGCGAGGCTTTAGCACCACACTTAACAGCTAAAACAGAGTTAAATGTGCGCGCAATTAGCACTACCGACATTGTGTCTAACCCTCATGGTTTTTTACAAAAGCATACACCAACCTTACTTGTTTCTTATGCGCGTTCAGGTAATAGCCCTGAAAGTGTCGCAGCAGTCGATATCGCAGAGCAAGCTGTTGAAAAGTGCTTCCACTTAGTTATTACCTGTAATGAAAATGGTGAGTTAGCGAAAAGGGCGGCAGCTAAAAGAAACAGCTTTAGTGTACTTATGCCAAAAGAAACTCTTGATGAAAGCTTTGCTATGACCAGCAGTTTCACCTCAATGCTGCTTTCAACCTTATGTATTTTTACCCCTGATGTTAACCAGCTTGCACAAGTTGCCACGCAGACAGAGCAGTTGCTCGACACTCAACTTGCAGAGATTAAAGACTTTGCGCAAACTGACATTGAACGTTTGGTATTCTTAGGGGCAGGCTCGTTACTTGGCTATGCTAAAGAAGCGGCCTTAAAGTGCTTGGAGCTGACCAATGGTGATTTAATAAGTTACTTTGAAACTCCACTTGGCTTTCGTCATGGTCCTAAAACCATTATTAATGAGAAAACCGCAGTGTTGTTAATGGCCTCAAGTGATTTTTATAGTAGTCTGTATGATACTGATTTGCATAATGAACTATTAAATGACCAACAGTGTTTAGCGGTTAAAAAGCTGGCATTAAATACTGAACTGGTCGAGCTAGATGATGTTTGGCAAGGCTTGTATTATATTGTCTATTGTCAGATTTTTGCATTTTATAAATCAATGTCACTCGGTTTAACACCTGATAACCCTTGTCCTACGGGCGAAGTTAACCGTGTTGTAAAAGGGGTAACTATTTACCCATTAACTTCTCGCTAAGTAGTGTGGGTAAAGTATGGCTGTTTACGGACTCGATATTGGTGGTACAAAAATAGAGACCGCCATTTTTAATGACAATTTAGAGCAACAGCAAAGTTGGCGTATTACTACGCCAACAGATGACTATCAGCAATTTTTGCACGCAATTTATCAGCAAGTACTCAAAGCCGATGAGCTATCGGGTAGCCAAGGTGCGGTGGGCATCGGTATGCCAGGTATCGTGAATGATGCTGGTAAAGTGCTGTCGGCTAATGTGCCGTGTGCCACAGGCAAAGTGATTGCCAACGATCTTCAAGCATTATTAAAACGCCCTGTTGCGATATTAAATGACACCCGGTGTTTTGCCTTATCAGAAGCAAATGGCGGTGCCGGTGAAGGTTATAGCAGAGTATTCGGTGCCATTGTTGGCACGGGTGCGGCGGGTGGTATGTGCATTGATGGAACCTTGTTTAACCAAGGTTTGGGCATGTCAGGTGAGTACGGCCATTTACCACTGTCTGCGTATTTACAACAAAAATACCAGCTGCCGGTTTTAAAATGTGGCTGTGGTTTAAATGGCTGTGTCGAAAGTTATATTGCAGGGCCCGGTGTACAAACCTTGTATCAACATATTACGCAATCTCCTAAATCTGCGATTGAATGGGCTAACGATATCAAGCGCTCGGATGAGCAAGCCTTAAAGGTGCTAGCTTGTTACTTAGATATTCTTGGCGAAACCTTTGCTGCCATTAGTAAAAGTTTGCACCCAGAAGTTATCGTGCTGGGGGGCGGGTTGTCGCTCATTGATGCAATTGTAGAAAAGCTCCCTGACGCAATTCAAACTCATTTATTTTCAGGTTTTGCCGTGCCAGAAGTGAAGCGCGCAAAATTTGGTGATTCTAGCGGCGTAAGAGGCGCTGCAATAATAGGAAGTGTTCATGCTAATTCCAACGCATCTTAATCGTTATTACTTAAAAGCCGCAAAAGTTGTGACTGCTGATGCGGTTTTACTCGATCACGTGGTCTTGGTCGAGCAAGGTAAAATTACTGCAATTACCAAGCAAATAGCGCCCGAGATCGAGGTAATAGATTTAGGTGAGCACAGTTTATTTCCCGGCTTTATCGATTTGCATATTCATGGCCGGGAAGGCTGCGATATTATGGACGGCACCCCAGAATCACTAGAGACTATTTCTCGTTCTTTAGCAAAGCACGGCGTAACGGGTTTTGTTGGCACAACGGTGACCGCAGACTGGGACGTATCAATTCAAGCTTATAAAAATATGGCGAGTGCCTATCAAAAAGGCTTGGCTGGAGCGCAGTTGCTAGGGGCTTATAACGAAGGTTTATTCTTTGCCGAAGCACATAAGGGCGCGCATAACGAGTCATTTTTTTTAGAGCTTACTAAACAGCGATTTGATGAAATTTATGCCGCATGTGAAGGTTGCTTAAGCTCATTTGCGTTAGCGCCAGAACTACTTAAATCGCCCGACATGATCCGCTATATCACCGATAAAGGCGTGCGTGTGATGCTCGGCCATACAGATGCTAATTTTGAGCAAACAACACAAGCTCTTGCTCATGGTGCCTGCGGTGGTGTGCATATTTTTAATGGTATGCGCGGTATTCATCATCGTGATCCCGGTTGTACTGGTGCACTATTGATGGACAATGATGCCATGGTTGAGCTTATTCCTGATGGTATTCATTTGCACCCGAGCATCATGAACATGGTTTACCGTTTAAAAGGGGCAGATAAAATTGCTCTGATCACAGATTGCGTGAGCGCCGGAGGCTTACAAGATGGTCGCTACCGCTTAGGTGAGCTTCCTATTGTGGTTGAGCAAGGTGTTGCACGTACTGAGAGTGGCTCTTTAGCGGGCAGCACATTAACCATGGAAGTTGGCGTTGAGCGTTTCTATAACTTAACCGACGCAAGCCTAGTTGAAGCAACTAACATGGCCAGTTTAGTACCCGCTGAGTTTTTAAATAAAGCGGAGCAAATAGGTAGTATTGCGGTAGGTAAACAGGCTAATTTTGCCCTGCTCGATAAAGACTTTTCTGTTCAAGCAACGATTTGTGCGGGTAAGCAAATCTTTTAAAAGTTAAGTGAGAATGCAGGCAAAAGTATTCGATGCGATTGTTATTGGCAGTGGTATTACTGGCGGCTGGGCTGCTAAAGAACTGACCGAAAAAGGGCTGAATGTACTGCTACTGGAACGTGGCAGGCAAGTTGTGCACGGTACTGACTATATCACTGCCTTTAAAGACGATTGGCAACTGCCATTTCGCGACAGGCCTAGCCTACAAGAAAAGCGCAACCAAGCTAAACAAGCACGCACTGGCTATGCCACCAAGCAATCAATAAAACACTGGTTTGTGAATGATTTGCAGCACCCTTATCTAGAATCGCAACGTTTTGATTGGATCCGAGGGGATCACCTGGGTGGTCGTTCATTAACTTGGGGGCGGCAATGCTTGCGCCTCAGTGATATTGATTTTGCCGCCAACAAACAAGATGGTCACGGCGTTGATTGGCCTGTGCGCTATCAAGATATTGCGCCTTGGTATGATAAAGTCGAAGCCTATATCGGGGTTATTGGCGAAGCGCTGAACTTACCTCAGCTACCAGATGGACCTTACTTGCCTCCCTTTGAGCTTAATGCCGTAGAGCAGCAGCTAAAACAAAGTTTATTAACTCACTACACTAATCGTCACCTCACCATCGGTCGAGTAGCCCATTTAACCAAGGCAAAGCCTGAGCAAGGTCGTGCCCCATGCAGCAAGCGCAACCGCTGTATGCGAGGTTGTCCAACCGGTAGTTATTTTAGTAGTTTAGCCTCGACCTTACCTGCAGCGATGCGTACTGGCCGGCTCACCATTCAGACTCACTCCATTGCTAAAGAGATTATTTACAATCCAGGTAGCGGGCAAGCCACAGGTGTGAAAGTGATTGATGCTGAATCTAAAAAAGAGCGTATCGCGCAAGCGAACATCATTTTTTGTTGTGCATCAACGGTAGCCACAACAGCCTTGTTATTAAATTCAATCTCTGCCCGTTTTCCTAATGGCTTAGGGAACGATAGTGGAGAGCTTGGTCATAACCTTATGGATCACCATTTTAGGGTTGGCGCAACGGGTGAACCAAAAGGTTTTGCAGATGACTTTAATGATGGCGACAGACCCGTTGGCTTTCATATCCCGCGTTTTCGAAACCTTGATGATAACGAGCAGCATAGCTTTATTCGCGGCTATGGCTATCAAGGATACGCAACACGCAAAGATTGGCGACGGGGCTTTAAAGAACTTAGCTTTGGTAAGGCTTTTCGTGAAGAACTTGCCAAACCTGGGCCTTGGCAAGTTGCATTGATAGGTTTTGGTGAATGCCTGCCTTATCATCGTAATAAAATGAGCTTAGATCAGGTATTAAAAGATCAATGGGGATTACCTTTAGTTAATTTTGATTGCCAATTTGCTGAAAACGAGCAGCGCATGCGCGAGGATATGAAAGCACAAGCCGTCGAGATGCTAAGCAAAGCTGGTTATCAAAATGTGCAAGCGTACGATAAAGGCTCAGCGCCGGGGCAGGCCATCCACGAGATGGGAACTGCGCGTATGGGGCATGATGCTACAACCTCTGTGCTTAATTGTTACAACCAAATTCACAGTGTGCGTAATGTCTATGTCACTGACGGCTCGTTTATGTGCTCGTCGGGTTATCAAAACCCTTCGTTAACCTATATGGCATTTACTGCAAGAGCCGCCGATCACGCTGTACGGCATTATCAAAACGGGGTGTTCAATGGCTGATTTACAAAGACGAAATGCCATTAAATGTTTAGCAGCATTATTCGGTGCGGCTATTACGCCTGTGGCTGCGACTCAGCTATTTGATAAAGTGGATGACAATCATTTTGAGGTGCTTAAAGCTGCGCCTCACCGGGATGTGGTCACGCACATGCAGGCAGTTATTTTAGAGCTAGAGCCAAATGAGCAGCTGTATTTTAATTTAGTCGCTTTCACAGATTTAATGCTAGCAAATACACTAAGTGTGACTGAGCGTACGGCATGTTTAAAAGGCGCAGAGCTGATTGCAGAAGGTGCTCTTTCATCATCGCAATTAGTAGATAAACTCACAGGTTTATTTACTATCTCTTTGCAGCAGCAACAGCGCATAATAGCGCAGCAAGCCTTACCTCTTTCAGAAGTGAGCCCTGATAAGCGCGACGAGTACTTAATATATAAGTGTATTTTTACCGTGCGTGAATTTTTGCTACTGGGCTATTTCACATCAGAAAAATTGCAGGCTAGTTAAATATTAAAACAACTAAGCCTGCCCATGTCTTTACTTACGCCAACTAGTTAGTTTGTGACCAATCAGTGCGTAATAAAGAATAAACGCATAGCAAGGGATCAACAGATAGTAAGCTTGTTGTGCATTGCCCATATATTCTGCAAATACACCGTATACCAAAGGCAATAGCGCGCCACCTGAAATCCCCATAATCAGTAATGCCGCGCCGGTTTGAGTTTTATTGCCAAGGTTTGCAAGGGCCATTGGCCAAATGGTCGGCCAAACGAGCGCATTCGATAAACCAAGTAATGCAACAAATAACACGGTATCTGGAAAACTGTTATCAGCAAGCCAAAAGAGCACTAAATTCGAAATCGCAGTTTGTTGCTGATCAATCAAAATGATGCCAAGTGAAAACGCACATCCAGATAATGCGGAAAATATCAGCGCCTTTTGCTGACTAAAAAAGCGGGGAATTAACACAATACCTAATACATAACCTAGCACCATAAAGCCCATGGTGTAAGAGGTGAGCCCTGCAAACTGCAATACCCCTTGTTCTTTGCCGTAAAGGCCAATGGTGTCGCCGGCAATGACTTCTGCACCTATGTAAAAGAATAGGGCAATCACGCCTAAAACTAAGTGTGGAAATTGCAGTACTGATTTACTCTCGCTGTTATTGCTGGTTTTTGGTTGCTCAATATCAGGGAGCGGGGCCAGCATGATTAACGCTGCTAATATCGCTAACGCAATTGCCATTACAAAGTACGGAGTAACTAAACGATTAGCCAGTTCTTGTAACTGCAATTGCTTTTGAATGCTGTTCAATTGAGCAAGGGCTTCAGGGCTAAAGTTGGCAATGTCGCTAAACACAATTGCTGAGAAGAGCAATGGAGCCACCACACCAGCACTCTTATTAAGAATACCCATAATGCTAATACGCACAGCTGCCGTGTCTTTAGAGCCTATTAGCACGATGTAAGGATTCGCAGCGGTTTGTAATAAGGTGAGGCCACTACCGAGGGTAAATAAGGCAACCAAAAACAACCAATAAGCCTGAATTTGTGCCGCAGGAATAAACAACAATGCACCAAATGCCATGGTAACTAAACCAAACGACATACCATGCTTATAGCTGAATATTTGCAAAATCTTAGCGCTTGGCAGTGCCATCACGGTATAGGCGATATAAAACACCAAGGTCACCATGTAAGCTTCAATATGGTTGAGATCGCAGACCATTTGTAAAAATGGGATCAAGGAGCCGTTAAGCCAAGTTATAAAACCAAATAAGAAAAACAAGCCTCCTATGATCATCATAGGCAGTAATTGCGTGCGATTGGTGTGTTCTGTTTGCTCTAACAGTGAGCTTTGTGTTGTCATTTTTGTCACCAAAGAAGTTTATTGTGAAATAATCATAAAACAAAATTCGTAAGTTTTGAAAGTTTTATTTTATTTCGAAACTAAATTTGGCTTTAAAACTGTAAATTGTGTAATATTGAACTACAAATTTGAAAGCAGCTATTAAAACAACAGGCCAGCTATGCTAACCACAATAGAAAGAAGACAAAAAATCGTCCTGATGACCGAGGAAAATGGCAAAGTAAATGTTAAAGATCTTGCAAAGACCTTTGATATTTCGGAGGTTAGCATTCGCCATGATCTTAACGAGCTCGGTAAGCGTGGCTTAGTTGTCCGTTCACGTGGTGGGGCAATTGCCTGCGATAAATTGGCAAAAGAGCTTTCGGTAAAAGATAAGCATAACGAAAACTACGCAGTGAAAGTGTTATTAGCGAAAGCTGTGGCAAGTTTGGTTGATGATGGCGACTCTTTAATTATTGATTCTGGCACCACCACAGAAGAAGTTGCCAAAGCATTAACCAATAAGCAGGGCCTTACGGTGATGACAAACGGCCTTAATATTGCCCATGTACTGGCTGATATTGAAGATGCAAATGTGTTTATGCTCGGTGGGCAATTGCGAAAGAAATCAATGTCTTTCTACTCAAATGAAGTTGAGCAAGCACTTAGTAAATATAACTTTAAAAAGGTTATTTTAGGGGTTGATGGTATCGACTCAGAAGCGGGGATCACCACTCATTATGAGCCCGAGGCAATGTTGAATCGCACTATGTGCACCCGCGCAGATAAAGTCATTGCAGTAACCGATTCAAGTAAATTTGGTAAGCGTGCTTTGTATAATGTATTGCCGCTTAAATCAATCGATGTGCTGGTCACCGACAAAAATATGCCGGCAGAGTTCGTTGAATCATTAACGAGCTCAGGCATCGAGGTGATTATCGTTTAACTCTCTAGTTAAATAGAATTGAGAATAGGTGGCTTTTGCCGCCTTTTTTATTGTTCATAAAAACCGAATCTCCCCACCGAAAAGAAAATCTTCAGAAAAAATCATTATCGTAACTTTCGAAATTAACTCCCCATCTTTAAAGGCATACGAAGCCATTTTTGCTGTTTTTAAAACTTATTTCGTAACTATCGAAAGTTTCAATAGGTAATTAATTGTTGCTAGTTTGTTTCATTTTGTTATAGGTTAAATATAAGGCCTTACTCATTACCATTTTTATAGTGAAAAAATCTGAACATTTAAAAACAGGAAATCATCATGGCAACAACAACTAGAAAAACATATTTGAGCGTGCTGATAAGCTCGATTTTGGCCTCATCAGTCAGTTTCGCTGCGACGGCCCAACAACAAGAAAACGATAGTAAGGCCGAAGAGGATGTTGAGGTTATTGAAGTTACAGGGATCCGTAGCAGTATTAAAGAATCAAACTTTCGAAAGAAAGAAGCAACGACGGTTGTTGATGTCGTTGTCGCTGATGACATCGGTAAGTTCCCCGATGAAAACTTAGCGGAAGCATTGCAGCGTATTCCGGGCATCACCATTACTCGTAATGGCGGTGAGGGGCAAAATATTTTAGTCCGTGGTTTAGGTGGCGGCTACAACATTACCACGTTGAATGGTCGTAAACTGGCTTCTGAAAACTCAGGCCGCGACTTTAACTTTGATACGATTGCTTCAGAGTTAGTGGGGGCACTACAAGTGTCTAAGTCACCAGAAGCACGCTTAATTGAAGGGGGCATTGGTGCGGTTGTTGATATCGAAACGCGTAAACCACTAGACCAAGATGGCTTTACCTTGAGCGCTTCAGCAAAAGGGATTTATGAATCGCGAACAGGCGATGTACACCCGCATGCTTCATTCATCATAGGTGACAACTTTAATGATGATACCTTTGGTGTACTTTTCTCGGGTGCGTATTCTAAGAAAACTTTACGTGCAGACACGTATTCGGCAAGCGGCTTTTTTGACGAAGAAGAAGGTTGGGGGGCAGACAGCGCTGGTGTGCCAGTCGACATGAACGGCAACGGAGAAATTGATGGGCAAAGTGAAATATTTGCCTCAAAAATTCCGAGCTACATGTATTTTGCCAACGCGCAGGATGTGCGTGAACGCGTCGGTGCGACGTTAGCAATGCAATGGCGTCCAACAGATACCCTAGATATTAACTTTGATGCTCTTTATTCACGTTACAACACCGATGGTCATCGCTATCAAATTGGTTTTGTTAACTATGATGAAAGCTGGACGCCAGGCACGCCAGTGTTTACCGATGCAGAATTTGATGACTCAGGTCGTGTAGTATCAATGACGCAAACCGGTAACACCATGGTGGAGCTACTCAACTTAACCAACCCACGTAAAACCGATACTTATCAGTTTGCCCTTAATGCTAAATGGTATCCAATGGATGGCCTAACACTGGCTGTGGATGTTGCCCATTCAAAAGCGAAAAACGAAAACGGTGGTGATAACCGCTTTGTTGTAGCGCGTGGTTTTATTGACTCGATTGGCATTGATTACACGACAGGTAATATGCTGCCAGATGTTACCTTATCGCCTGGTTTAACTGCGGATCAATCATACGGTGCACACTATAGCCGTAATACTGGTACAGGTGTTGAAGACACGGTTAATGACTTTAAGTTTACCGGTACGTTTGTGCCTGAAAGTGATTTAGTTACCCGTGTTGATTTTGGTTTAACTTACCTTGAACAAACTAAGAGCCAGCTTGAATATGCATCAAAAAATGCCAGCCAATTTAGTAATGGCGGTCAATATTTAGAGCGCGATGGTTATGAATTTGATGACAGCACAGTAGTGAATGTTGGTGACTTTAACCTTTTTGAAATCCCAAGTGATGTGTTTGTTGAGGCGAATTTCGATAACTTCTTAGATGGCGAAAGTAGCATTACACCAGAGCCGTGGCCAAGTTTCGATTACGATAAGTTACTTGCTTATTATCGTTCAATTAATGCTGAAGCGACCGATAAGAGTATTGTTGCATCGCTCAATTCATCGGGTACTTATGAGGTAACCGAAGAAGTTCTTACCGCGTATGCGCAAGTGACGCTTGAAAGCACCCTTGCAAACATGCCGTATATGTTAAACGTCGGTATTCGTGGCTCGCAAACTGAAGTGAGCTCTAAAGGGTCGGTTTATGATCTATCGTTAATTGACTTACAAGAAGATGGTAAACCACTTGAAAATGGTTGGCGCGAAACCGTTGAGCAATCATTTAAAGGGGATTACAGCAACATTTTACCCAGCATGAACTTTAAGCTTAGTATTACCGATGATTTAATTTACCGTTTCTCTGCGGCACAAGTGATTAGTCGTCCATCTTTAAGCTACTTACGTCCGTGGCTTGCACCAAACTTTGATACGTATCGTGAAGGCTTACCGCAACTTTCTATGGGCGATTCATCGTTAACACCAGAAGAAGCGAATCAAGCTGATATGACCTTAGAATGGTACTTTGAAGACAGTAGTTCGTTAAGTGGAGGGGTGTTTGTCAAAGACCTGAAATCATTTATTGATTACGCCGAAAGTCCTGTTGAAATTGAAGGCGTACGTTACTTTGCATCTTACCCTGGTAAGAGTAAGTACGGTGCAACGATCAAAGGGGCTGAGTTTGCTTATCAGCAGTCACTTGAAAACTTATTACCTGAACCTTTCAATGGCTTAGGCTTTCAGCTGAACTACACCTATGTTGACAGTAGTTACGATGAGCCAGAGCTTAAAGAGTCAGGCTTGCCATTTAGAGGCATGTCGAAAAACTCATACAACGCCGTGGTTTACTATGAGCAATATGGTTTCCAAGCGCGTTTAGCGTATAACTGGCGTAGCAAATTCTTATCGGATCCTGATGCATGGGGCGGTCCATATTGGATCTCTGATTATGGTCAATTAGATGCCAGCATGAGCTATAACATCAGTGACCAATTCACAGTGTTTGCCGAAGCAACGAACTTAACGAATGAACGTTATTGGGGTTACACCAAGCGTACTGACCAAGTGAGTTACCTTGAGCGTTTTGGTACTCAAGTAGCCTTGGGTGTTCGAGCTAGTTTTTAATACCAATTCGCTTAATTAAGTGGTCTATTTTGAGGCAAGAAAACCTCGTTGATAACAAGGCAAAAATTTCGTTATTTAGTTGTGCTCGGCAATTGCTCCTGCATTGCTCTACCTTCTGCATCCATGCAGTCGTAAATCAGAAATTTTTAACGCGGGTAGCGACAGGTTTAATCCCTCAAAATGACTAAGTATTATTGCGGATTGGTATAATCTTTGTATTCCTAGTGTTAGTGTTGTACAAGCGCCTGTAAGGGCGCTTTTATTTAAAAAAAAGAGGCTGTTATGGCAGGAATAAGCGTATGGCAATTAGTCATTATTGCCGCAATTGTGGTGCTGTTGTTTGGCACAAAAAAATTATCCCGAATAGGTGGAGATCTAGGGACGTCAGTCAAAGGGTTTAAGCGTGCTATGCAAGATAAACCCAATGATGAAACCTAGCTCTAAAGTACTTTAAATTATATTGCTACCCTGTTCAGGGTCGCGAGATTGATCCGCTTGTTCGCGAATATCATCGGCATCACTGCTAACGTCATCAAGGCTATGGTCGTCGAGTGATTTTGCTGTTTTTGGCTCAGCACTTACACTATTGTTTGGCTGCTCATTATCGTTCTCGCTATTTAAAATAATTCGCTCGCGAGCATCATCAGGCATGCTTATTTGCTCTGCTAAATAGGTATTGACCAATTCTCGCATTAATTGTGAAGCGACTTTGATAGTACTGTGTTCGTTACTATTAACCCAAAAATAAATGGTTAGATTAAGAGTAGCGGAGCCTAATGAATCAATTAACACTTGGCTTGGCGGATCATTAATAACAGCAGGGTTTTGATTAACCACTTTCATTGCTAATTGTTGGGCATAGCGAATGTCATTATCGTAGCCAATGCCTACGTTAAAGTGACCTCGCATTTTAGGATTTGCGGTGAGGTTTTTAATGACGTTTTTATAGACGGTCGCATTAGGGATTTGAATGTGATTACCATCAAAATCAACCAAGGTGGTGGCGCGAGCCGTAACTTTTTTAACTACCCCTAAACGACCATCAACTTCGATAACATCGTCAATACGAAAAGGGCGCTGCACACTAAGCAGCATACTTGAAATAAAGTTTTCGGCGATATCGCGAAAAGCAAAACCTAAAATAAGCCCAACTAAACCAGTCCCACTCATAATCGCCACAGCAAAACTGGTGAGCCCAGCAAGACGCAAAAATAAGTACACCCCAAACAAGATGATAATGATGCTGAAAAAGCGCCTGGTCACCACATGTAAAAGTTTACTTTCACTGACAAAACCAAGCGGTTTAATTAATAAATATGATAAAGGACGGGCTAATAAGTAGCAGATAATGATAGCTACAATACCGAGTGTCAGTGCAGGTAACATTTGCCATGTAGTATGTAAAAACTGCGTAATTTGAGAGTTTAAGTCTTGCCAAGATAAGCTCTCAGGGATTGCTTGCGATGTTACTGAGACTGTCGGTGTAAACAAACTAGCCAGTTGATTTTTAAAAAGTAAATAATAATTCATCGCACCGCTCCATGGACCTTTTTACTGTTTTTATAAGCTTAGCTTAATGCAATTCAGACGCCATTATTACTGGCAAGTTGTTTGCAGCTTGAGAGTGATTGAAGCAATTTTTTAGGTCGCATATGAGTAAGGACAACCGAGGTTACCAAGCTCGCTCACCAATGGAGATCCCAATGCGAGGTTGGTGGGATATCAGCAAGCGGGTTTATCACAACCTATCACAAGACAATTTATCTTTTGTGGCGGCGGGTGTGGCGTTTTATGCCTTATTGGCGATTTTCCCTGCGCTGGCGGCCATTGTTTCTGTGTATGCTTATTTTGCTTCGCCAACAGATATTTACGATCAGCTCGATAAAGTGATTGCCATTTTACCTGAAAGTAGCCGTGACATCATTTTGCTTCAGGTTAGTGGTATCACTCAGCAATCACAAAAGGTATTGAGTGCCAGTGCTATAGGTACTTTATTATTGACTGTTTGGAGTAGCAGTAAAGGCTGCCAAGCACTCATCACTGCCTGTAATATTACTTATCATCAGCGTAACAAGCGCCAGTTTTTTATAGCATTAGTGGTGCGTTTTTTATTTTCGTTGGGTGCTATTGTAGTTGCGCTGGTGGCGTTATTGATCATTGGCATTTTACCGATAGTGCTTAACTTAGTTGGCTTAACTGAGCTTATCGATTTAATGATTAAGCTTGTTACTTGGCCGCTATTAGCCATTATTTTTAATTGTGCTTTAGCATTTTTATATCGTTATGCACCGCATAGGACGCCCGCTAAGTGGCGTTGGATCACACCAGGTTCAATTATCGCTACGTTACTTTGGATCATCGCATCAATCGGTTTTTCATATTATGTATCGCAATTTGCAAGCTACAACGAAACCTATGGATCGTTAGGTGGTGTGGTGATCATGTTGATGTGGCTTTATATCAGCGCATACATCATCATTTTTGGTGCGGCCATTAATGCCAGTGCTGAGCAGCAAACCTTAGTAGATAGCACCATAGGTCCAGAGAAAGAAGTTGGAGAGCGGGGTGCTACAGTGGCTGATAGGTTAACTAGACAACAAAATGAACATTCTTGAAAATAGAATGATTAGCGCTAATTTTACTCATGGTTGTTAGTTAAATTAGCGCCTACAATCATTTCATACAATTTACGGGAGTAAAGTTATGAAAGTGATTCAACAATTAAATAGCCATGCCACACAAGATGGTGACGGCGTAAACATCAGTCGTATTCCTGGCTTTGATGGCAAGTATTTAGACCCTTTTTTAATGATCGATGAGCTTAAGTCTGATGATCACAGTGATTTTATGGGCGGCTTTCCTGCGCATCCTCACCGTGGTATCGAAACCTTTACTTATATTATTAAAGGTGGCTTTGAGCACCAAGATCAAATGGGTAACAAAAAAGCGATCCGTGCCGGCGATGTGCAGTGGATGAGTACCGGTTTTGGTGTGATCCACAGTGAAATGCCATTAGCGGATGCCAAAGAAGGCATGCACGGCTTTCAGATTTGGCTCAATATGCCAAGTGCCGAGAAACTCAGAGCACCACGTTATCAAGATACCACTGAAGCGCCAGCGCCAACGACTCAAAATGAGCAAGGTGTTGAGCTAAAAGCCTTAGCTGGAAGCTGGCAGTTTGCCGGTGAAGATCAGGACTCTAGCTTACAAGACCTCGCCGCTGATGGCATGCTTGCTGATGTGACTTTACCGGCTGGTACGCAGTTTTACCATGCACCGCTTACACAAACGAAGGTGATGATTTATATCCATACCGGAGAAATTCACACTGAACAGGGCGGCCCAGTTAAAGCAGGCAGCTTATTGATTTTAGAGCCTGGCAGTGACATTGAGTTTAACTCGCAAACTGGTGCTGGGGCATTAATTCTAGCCGGTGAGCCGCTTAAGCAACCAATCGCTCATATGGGCCCGTTTGTAATGACAACCCAAGCTGAGTTACAGCAAGCAGTACGTGACTATCAGCTAGGTAAATTTGGCACACTATAGGAGGTTATTGTGGGATTACTAGTAAATGGCCAATGGCAAGATAAATGGTACGACACCGATAACAATCAAGGTGAGTTCAAACGTGAGGCAGCCCAGTTACGTAACTGGGTTACCGAAGATGGCAGTGCAGGGCAAAGTGGTGATGCGGGCTTTAAAGCTGAGAAAGATCGTTACCATCTTTATGTCTCTTTAGCTTGCCCTTGGGCTCATCGCACTTTGATTTTTCGCCATTTAAAAGGCCTTGAAGATTATATCAGTGTGTCGGTTGTAAGCCCTGACATGCTAGAGCATGGTTGGAGTTTTGATAAAGATAATCACAGCACCGGTGATACACTTTTCGATAGCGACTTTATGCATCAAATTTATACGCGTAACAAAGCCGATTATTCAGGTCGTGTGACGGTTCCCGTGCTTTGGGATAAAAAAACGCAGCGTATTGTTAGCAACGAATCTGCTGAAATTATCAGAATGTTTAATAGCGCGTTTAATGCCCTAACAGGCAATGAACGTGACTTTTATCCGCAATCGTTACGTTCTGAAATTGATGAAGTTAATGAGTTTGTTTATCACAACATTAATAATGGGGTGTATCGTGCAGGCTTTGCGACAACGCAAGAAGCTTACACGGAAGCCTTTGATGATCTCTTTGCCGCTCTAGATAAGATTGAGCAACGGTTAACAGCTAACCGTTATTTAGTGGGGGAGACACTGACTGAGGCCGACTGGCGTTTATTTACCACCTTAATTCGCTTCGACAGTGTTTATGTGGGCCACTTTAAATGTAATTTACGTACTATTGAGAGCTATCCGGCGATCAGCAACTATTTACGTGAGTTATATCAAATTGAAGGTGTAAGTAAGACCGTTGATTTTTATCATATAAAACGTCATTACTATTTTAGCCACACCATGATCAACCCAACTCAAGTTGTGCCAAAAGGGCCTGATATAGACTACGCTCGACCACATAATCGTGGTTAATAGACTCTGATAACTAACAGTTTAATGACTGATTAAGCTGTTAGTTATAACTATCCATGACCTTGCGGATAGTGTCGATGCCAAACATCACCTTTTGAATAAATGACTCTGAACTTTTCACTAAATTAAAATTAGGGTGCTGTGACCAAACAGCTTGTAGTTTGTCATCAAGCAAAATAGCTTGCTGATCAGATTCGTTTCTTACAGGGTTATTAGAATGAATGCTTTGCCCAGACTTAGCAGCTGTTTCAAAAAAGATCACCGCATCATACTGGTTAAGTTCGATTTCTAGGCTGGTGTTTAAACACTTAAAAAACTCATCTTGCTCACCGGGCCAATAGGCAAGCCCATCTAAACTACCACGATCGCAAAGCATTAAACGATCAGGGTGCATTGTTCGCTGAATATGTTCAAGGTGTTTTTGTAAGCTGAAGATAGCCTGTTGGTGAGCTTTAATAAGGTGAGTTGCATCACCACGTTCTATACCACCGCTGAACAGCATGGTCGCAGACTCTGGTACAACAACAATTTGATTAGAAAATTCACGTCTTAATAGATCGATGGCTGTTGTTTTACCACCGCCAGGGCCGCCTGTTAATACAATCCTTTTTTTCACCTTACATTCTCACAAATTGCTCGTTTGTCTTTAAGGTAATGAAAATAGGTGGCAAAGAGAAGTAAAAAGCAAACATTACATGATAAAGATCACAACAAACGCAGTAACCAGCTGAAGCGGCTGACTTGTTTCAATTTACCGTCTTTGTGGTCTGAGTTATTAAGTGCTTCGTAGCCCATTCCCGCAGTGAAGGCACTGGCAATACCTACTTTACTTACTGCAAAGCGTTTTAAACGGTATTTGAATGCTTGATGGTGTTGACGTTTAAGCTCATCTTGTAGATCCATTTGTTGGCTTAGTTCAGTCACTCTGTGCTGTGGTTTATTAATAAAATAATCAATTAACATCATTCATCCTTATTAATATTAAATAATTGACGAACGCTTTTTAGCGTGTGATCAAAGCCTATCTTACTGCTGACATAACCAATGTTTTTCCAAAGCCATGCAAGGCATAGCAGTTGTAATGCAATCAGTGAAATAGCGGCTAACCACAATGATTGGCTAAAGCTAAATATTGCGATACCGACAGTAGCAAGTAGACCAGCCCAAAGTAGCACCAAGCCGCCTGCAAAACAGACGAGTAGGATGATCGTTAAGGCGAGTGAGCGTGTTGATAAGCGCCACTCAGCAGCTGCAAGCTTTTTACAAGTTCCAGTTTGTTCACGGTAGTCAATGTATAGCTGTTTGCCGTAATCAGATAATTTAGCAAGATGATCTTGCCACTGATCAGCGTTTAACGGCTGTTCAGTGGCATCTTGCGTTTTCTCATCTGTAGATTGAGAAGACTGCATAACAATTACTTACGACGAATAAGAGCAGTTACTAACATGCCTGCAGCAAAGGCAATACCTGCAGTTGCAAGTGGGTTTTCTGATGCAAGTTGACGAGTTTTACCACTGTACTCATTAATTTTAGCGCGTGCTACAGCTTGCTTTTCAGAAAACGTTTGAGCAGAGCTCGACGCACCTTGGCGAACACTATGTTCAGCACTTGCTGCACGAGTTGAAAGTGCATCAACAGCGTGATGTGCTGCTTCAGTTGCTTTTTCTGTGAATGGCGCCTCTACTTGAGCCGCGTTCGAGTTTGCACTGCTATTAGTTTCTGTGCTTGAGTTCGATTTAGAAGTTGCGGTAGTCATAATCATTCCTTAAAAATTGCCATTTAATTGGTAGCTAACCTATCGCAACCTTCATACCAAATAATAAAAAACAACTATTTCAATGCGTTATAGTTTTTAATCAACCATTGGAGGGAGAACATTCGTAACTCTTGCAGGGTGATTGAGTAAAAATTACATCAGAAGATAATTTTGTAATTATTCATTGGTTATTCATTAACCATTTTTCCCTAATACATCGCCAGGAAAATTGAAAAAATATTTTTTTTCGATGTTTTCCACTTTTTCCCACGTAATTCATAGGCTTTGCTTGAGGCCTTATTTTTTCTGGCTTCACAAGGCGCTTATGATGATCTGCTTACTTGACAAAATGGCTTGTCAAGCCCTAAACTGGAGCACTGTGGTAAAAAGTGGTTTTTAGTGGATCAAACTGGATCGGAAATAATCATTAACGATTAATAACCTATTTTTAAGGCAAGTTATGTTTCGGGGTGCGAGCTCTCTGAGTTTGGATGATAAAGGACGCTTTGCGGTACCAACTAAGTACCGAGATGCGATCTTGTCTGAAGATCAGGGAACGGTTATTTGCACTGTGGCCTTAAATGAACCTTGTTTGTGGTTATACCCGCTAGCAGAATGGCTCGAAATTGAAGAACGATTATTAAAGATTTCGAACATGAATCCACGCGCTCGCCGCATGCAACGTATGTTGCTCGGTAACGCTACAGAATATCAACTAGATAAAAATGGCCGAATTTTGCTGGCGCCGTCGTTGCGCGCACATGCAGATCTTGGAAAAAAAATCATGTTGGTTGGCTTGATGAACAAGTTTGAGATTTGGGATGAAGATCGTTGGCATGAACAAATGCGCCAAGATACTGAAATTGAACGCCTAGGCGACTTTGAGGCGAATCCTGAGTTCGATAACTTCTCACTCTAACCACAATAATAAAAAGGCAAAAACTAGCTAATGACAGCGCAATTTGAACATGTCTCTGTACTGATGGACGAAACCATAGATGCTTTGGATATTAAACCCGAAGGCATTTACATGGATGGCACATTTGGTCGCGGTGGGCACTCTGGGCAAATTCTTGCGCGTTTAAGTGAGCAAGGTCGCTTACAAGCAATTGACCAAGATCCACAAGCTATTAAAGCCGCCGAAAAGTTTGCTGATGATGGGCGTTTTTCGATTGCCCACACTCGTTTTTCAAACCTTAAAACAGTTGCCGAAGATAACGATTTAATCGGTAAAGTAGACGGTATTTTGTTAGATATCGGTGTTTCTTCGCCACAGCTTGATGATGCTGAACGCGGTTTTAGCTTTATGAAAGATGGCCCGCTTGATATGCGCATGGACCCAACCAGTGGTCGCAGTGCTGCACAATGGCTCGCTGAAGCTGAACTTGAAGATATTACCCATGTGATTAAAACCTACGGCGAAGAAAAGTTTGGTCGTCGTATAGCTCATAAAATAATTGAAACACGTGAGCACACTGAAATCACAAGCACAAAGCAGCTTGCTGACTTAGTCGATGAAGCGGTGCCAGTGAAAGATAAGTATAAGCACCCAGCTACACGTACATTCCAAGCGATCCGTATTTATATCAATAGTGAACTTGAAGAAATTCAAACTGCACTGCAAGCCGCTGTTGAGGTTTTAAAACCTGGTGGACGTTTAGTCGTTATTTCGTTCCACTCGTTAGAAGATCGCATTGTTAAGCAGTTTATAAAAAAACAGAGTAAGGGAGAGGCGATACCCAGAGGTCTGCCTTTGACTGACGCACAAATAAATAAAAACCTGACGTTAAAGGCAGTGGGTAAAGCCATTAAGCCAAGTAAGGCGGAAATTGAAGCGAACCCGCGTTCACGTAGTTCAGTGTTAAGGGTTGCACAGAGGTTGTAATGAAAGCTAAAGCGGTGAATCGCAAACCTAATTTATTTGTAGAGATTTTTAAAGGCCTAGGAGTAAACAAGCTGACCTTGGCCTTGTTGGTTGTGATTCTGGCTTCAAGCTTGAGTGTGGTTCAGGTGACGCATCTGGCGCGCCAACAATTGATAGAACAAGATAAATTACTGCAAGAGCGCGATGAGCTCGATCTAGAGTGGCGTTACTTGCTTGTTGAAGAAGAGTTTTATTCCCAGCATGCGCGTATTGAAGAAGTCGCAACCATGCAATTAGAAATGAAACGGCCTACTAGCAAAGATGAACAAGTGGTGGTACTGCAATGAGAAGCAGAGGGAAAAAGCCAACAAATACCTTGATCACATGGCGTTTTTCGCTGGTGTGTTCAGTGGTGTTTTTAGTATTTATGTCATTGGTTGCACGAGCCGCTTTTTTACAAGTCATTGAGCCAGATAAAGCGCGTTCAGAAAGTGATAAACGTACAGTGCGAGTTGAAAAACAACATGTACAGCGTGGCATGATCTTCGATCGCAATGGTAAAGAATTAGCTGTCAGTGTGCCTGTGGTGAGTGTGTACGCCGACCCTAAAGCGCTAAACAAGTCCCTGATCAGTAAAGTACTGCGTCAAGCCCGAAAAAACGGCGAAGATCAACAAGCGCTTGCTGAAAACACCGCTGAATTAAACAAACGTATTGCTGCTTATTACAATAATGATATCCGCTGGCGTGAACTTGCGGATGTACTGCGTATTGACCCTAGTAAAATTAACTCTCGCCTTCGTGATAACCCAAAGCGTCGCTTTGTTTATTTAAAACGTCAAGTTACTCCTGCTGTAGCTAACTACATTGGTGACCTTCGTTTACCAGGCATCCATTTACTCGATGAATCAAAACGTTATTACCCAGCAGGTGAAGTGACGGCTCATGTTATTGGCTTCACTAACATTGATGGTCATGGTATTGAAGGCATTGAAAAGCTATATGAGAAATCGTTAACCGGTGTTGAAGGGCAACGTACCATCCGTAAAGATGCGCAAGGCCGTGAAGTAGAAGTACTTGATGAACGAGAACGTGTAGAGCCAGAGAGCATTCATTTAAGTATCGATCAGCGTATTCAAGCAATTGCATACAAAGCGGTGAAATCAGCGGTGCTATCGTACAAAGCGACCTCAGGTTCAGCCATGGTTGTGGATGTTAAAACCGGTGAAGTGTTAGCCATGGTTAATAGCCCATCGTTTAACCCGAACAACCTCAATGATGCCGCACCGCATAAGCGTCGTAATCGTGCTATCACCGATTTGTTTGAGCCAGGTTCAACTGTTAAGCCGCTAGCCATTTTAGCTGGTTTAGACTACGGCGCAATTCAACCGGATTCAATTGTTGATACTTACCCTGGCTGGATGCGTGTTGGTGGCAGCCTTGTACAAGATACCCGTAACCATGGTGAGATGACGTTAAGAGAGATCTTAAAGTATTCCAGTAATATGGGTGTAACAAAGGTGAGTCAAGAACTACCAAAAGACTACTTTGTTAGCCTTTATGAAAAAGTCGGATTTGGCAGCGACAGTGGTACGGGCATGGTTGGTGAAAGCAGTGGTTTGTTTTATCCAAATCGCCGCTGGTCTGATCATGAAATTGCTGCTTTATCATTTGGTTACAACTTAGCAGTAAGCACCGCACAAATGGCGCGTTTTTATGCCATGTTAGGTTCAGGCGGTGTTATGCGTCCATTAACTGTACTTAAACAAGAGTCGGTACCAGAAGGCGAGCGTATTTTTCAACAAAAAGATGTTGAAGCTGTTGTTCACATGATGGAAAGCGTGTTTGAGAAAGGCGGAACTGCACAAAAAGTTCATGTTGATGGTTATCGTGCTGCAGGTAAAACAGGTACCTCTAAAAAAGCCGCTGTTGGTGGTTATGGTGACGAATACGTTGGTTATTTTGCTGGTATCGCACCTGCAAGCAACCCGCGTTTAGCGGTAGTAGTATTGATTAATGAGCCGGGTGGAGATGTTTATTACGGCGGTGCGACGGCAGGTCCTGCATTTGCAGAGATTGTCTCCAATGCCTTAAGAATTCTAAACGTTGCACCGGACAAAGATGCGGTTGCGTACGTAGAAGGCAAAGATAACGATGCGTGATTTAAAACCGATTCTTAATCATATTGATGTTGAGGCCAATAGTTTAGTGGTTAATCAACTACGTCTTGATAGTCGAGATGTGAAAGCTGGCGATGTGTTCGTTGCCATCAAAGGCCATCAGCTTGATGGTGGACAGTTTATTAAAAAAGCCATTGAAAATGGCGCGGTGGCAGTTATTGCTGACCGTTTATGTGAATTCGAAAGTGAGTTTGAACCACTTTACTTAGTTACCGATTTAGCGAAAAAGCTACCGGCACTTGCGGCTGCTTTTTACCAGCAACCTTCAAAGCAGTTGGATTTAGTGGGTGTGACTGGCACCAATGGTAAGTCAACGACCACTGCGATGATCGCGCATTTAGCACAGCACTGCCACAAACGTGCAGCAGTGATTGGTACGCTCGGTTATGGGCATCCTGATAACCTGACAGAGCTTGCAAATACCACGCCATCGAGCGTTGATTTACAACGTATTTTATCTGAACTTGTAACAGAACAGCATGATGTTGTGGCTATGGAAGTCTCATCTCATGGCTTAGTTCAGCAACGTGTTGATCAGTGTAAATTTAAAGCGGCAGTATTTACTAACCTTTCGCGTGACCACTTAGATTATCATGGCACGATGGATGCCTATGGTGATGCGAAGTTGATGTTAATGCGTGACCATATGCCTGAGCTTGTGGTGCTTAATCAAGATGATGCGCAAGTTGAAGCATGGTTAGAAAAATACGACTTCAATAACCTAATTTGTTACGGCCATAAAAACCTAACGCCTAAAAATGCGCGTTTTGTTTATTTCAGCGATGTAACATATGATAATGCCGGTATATCAGCGAAGTTCGATACCAGTTGGGGGCAGGCTGAAGTTAATTGCACACTGTTTGGCGAGTTCAACTTATATAATTTAGCCGCTGCAATGGCCACTTTATTAGGTATGGGTTACCCACTTGAATTACTCGTTGAAGGGTGTAAATCATTGCAGCCTGTTGCTGGGCGCATGCAGGCATTTAGTGCGCCAGGTCAACCGACTTGTATTGTTGATTATGCCCATACTCCTGACGCATTAGCACTGGCATTACAAGCATTGCAAAAACATGTTCCAGGTGGCGTGAGCTGTGTGTTTGGCTGTGGTGGTGACCGTGATAAAGGCAAACGCCCGATGATGGCAAAAGCTGCTGAAGGCAATGCTGACCATATTATTGTCACCAGCGATAACCCAAGAAGTGAAGATCCTGACGTAATTATTGCTGATGTGATTGCGGGGCTTGAGCAGCCTGAACGCGCACATTGTGAAGCAGACCGCGCGCAGGCTATTAGTTATGCCATTGCGCAAGCAGGTGCTGATGATGTCATTCTAATTGCGGGCAAAGGCCACGAAGACTATCAAATTATTGGCGACCAACGAATCGACTTCTGCGATCGTCAATATGTACAACAACAATTAAAAGAAAAATCGCAAGGGGCGCAGTTATGATCCCTATGGATTTTGATTGGCTAGCTAAAGTTCTAGCAACAGATTACCAAGGTGGTAATCAAACGGTAAAAAATATTAACACTGACACGCGTACTTTGTGCGATGGTGAAGTGTTTTTAGCGCTGCAAGGGCCTAATTTTGATGGTCACAAATTTGTTGCGCAAGCTAAAGAAAAAGGCGCGATTGCTGCTATTGTGGCACACCCTGTTAATGTCGATATTGTGCAGTTTGTGGTAGCTGACACGCGTATTGCGCTTGGCCACATTGGTGCTGCTGTGATGGCACAGGTTGCACCAAAAACAATTGCTATTACAGGAAGCGTGGGTAAAACGACCGTTAAAGAAATGTGTGCGGCGATTTTATCTGGTCATGGTGAAGTGCTGGCTACAAAAGGCAACTTTAACAATGACATTGGTGTACCACTCACCTTATTACGCCTTGAGCCGCAGCACCAGTATGCGGTGATCGAATTAGGTGCCAATCACATTGGTGAAATAGCATACACAGTAGCAATGACGAAACCTGATGTTGCTGTGGTATGTAATGTTGCAGCTTCTCACTTAGAAGGCTTTGGCTCACTACAAGGTGTAGCAACGGCCAAAGGTGAAATCTATGACGGCTTAAAGCCTGATGGTGTTGCCATAGTAAATTGCGATAGCGATTATGCTGATTTTTGGCTTGAAAAGTTAACTGATCGCAACGTAAAACGTTTTTCTACTAGCAAACAATTAGATTATTGGGCAGAAGATGTGGTGCTTGATGAGCAAGCCCGTGCTTCTTTTGTGCTTTGTAATAAAGATAAAAAAGTACCTGTCACTCTGGCATTACCGGGCAAACATAATATTGCTAATGCGTTAATAGCCACCGCGTTAACCACTGAGCTCGGTGTAAGCCTAGAAAGTGTTGCATCAGCGTTGGCAACCATGGGTGAAGTTAAAGGCCGTGTGAACGTCCTTAAAGTGTCAGACACATTGACGGTTATTGATGATACCTACAACGCAAATGTGCAGTCGGTGAAAGCCGCAATTGATTTATTAAGTGATATGCCGGGCCGTCGTATTTTTGCGTTAGGTGATATGGGTGAGCTTGGTGAAGAAGCGCGTTTTTATCATCAACAAGTCGGTGAGTACGCACAACAAAAAGGCATTGATGAGCTTTACAGCCTAGGTGTTTTAAGCAAGTCAGCCAGTGATGTATTTGAAAAGCCAAACCGCCACTTCTCAAGCCGTGAACAATTACTACAACAATTACAAAGTGAGCTTGCTCAATCGATGCAGAAAACCACTGTTGTAGTAAAAGGTTCGCGCAGTTCTCGTATGGAGCTTGTGGTCACAGATTTAGTAAATAGCCAACAAAATGGCAACAATGGAGTATCGTCATGTTAGTTTGGCTGGCAGAGTATTTAACACAGTATTACAGTGGCTTTAATGTTTTTTCTTACCTAACGCTGCGCGCAATTTTAGGTATTTTAACAGCGCTGCTTATTTCACTTTATTTTGGCCCTAAGCTAATTCGTGCATTACAAAAAATGCAGATTGGTCAGGTGGTTCGTCACGATGGTCCTGAGTCTCACCTATCTAAAAAAGGCACCCCAACTATGGGCGGCATATTGATTTTAGGGGCGATTTTTACCAGTACATTATTGTGGGCAGACCTTTCAAATAAATATGTTTGGGCAACCTTATTTGTCGTGGGCTCGTTAGGTGTGGTTGGCTTTGTGGATGACTACCGTAAAGTGATCCGCAAAGACCCTAAAGGCTTAATTGCTAAGTGGAAATACTTTTGGCAATCAGTGATTGCGTTAGTGGTTGCCTGTGCGCTTTATTTTACCTCGCAGCAAGGCAGCGAAACTTCGTTAGTTGTGCCGTTTTTCAAAGACGTGTTACCACAGCTAGGGTTGTTTTATATAGTGATGACTTATTTTGTAATTGTCGGTACGTCGAACGCGGTAAACCTAACAGATGGCCTTGATGGTTTAGCGATTGTGCCAACCATTTTAGTGGCGGCAGCACTTGCCATTATTGCTTATTTAACAGGTAACGTTAATTTCTCAAGCTACCTACATATTCCACATTTACCGCTCGCCAGTGAGCTTGTGGTTGTGTGTACAGCAATTGTGGGAGCTGGACTTGGTTTCTTATGGTTTAACACCTACCCAGCACAGGTATTTATGGGTGATGTAGGCTCATTAGCACTTGGTGGTGCTTTGGGTATTATTGCGGTGCTGGTTCGTCAGGAACTGGTACTTATCATCATGGGTGGTGTGTTTGTAATGGAAGCATTGTCGGTGATTTTACAAGTAGGCTCTTACAAATTACGTGGTCAACGTATTTTTAGAATGGCGCCTATTCACCACCATTATGAATTAAAGGGTTGGCCTGAGCCGCGCGTAATTGTGCGCTTTTGGATAATTTCAATCGTGCTAGTACTTGCTGGCCTTGCGACATTAAAGATCAGGTAAATGACAGTTATTAACGAGATTAAAAATAAACAAATTTCAGTGCTCGGACTCGGTGTAACCGGTCTGGGCATTGTGCGTTTTTTATTATCTCAGAATATTAAGCCAATTGTTGTTGATAGCCGCACAGCGCCGCCGGGTGCTGATTGGCTAAATGAGCATGCTAGTGAGTTAACGACTCACTTTGGTGATTTAGAACAGGCAGACTTAGCCAGCAATGACATTATTATCATCAGCCCTGGTTTAAGCCTCGCGACACCTGCTGTAGCAAAAGCGATTGATGCTGGTGTTGAAGTGGTTGGTGACGTTGAGCTTTTTGCCCGTTTAACCGATAAACCAATTGTTGCGGTGACAGGTTCAAATGGTAAGTCGACGGTAGTTACATTGGCGTTTGAAGTACTTAAAGCGGCCGGTTATAAAGTTGGCCTCGGTGGCAACATTGGTACTGCGGTACTTGATTTACTATCGCAAGACTATGATGTGTATGTACTTGAACTGTCGAGCTTTCAGCTTGATACAACATATAGCTTAAAAGCGAAAAGCGCCTGTGTATTGAATGTTAGCGAAGATCACCTCGATCGTTATCCAAGCTACCAAGCATACATTGACTCTAAGCAAAGTATTTATAACGGCTCTGAGCTTGCGGTAGTTAATGCCATTGATGTGGCAACGCATACTGCAAAGCAGCCCCAAGTGAGCTTTGCGCTCGCTAATGCAGATTTTGCCTTGGTTGAACATCAAGGTGAGCAATACTTTGCAGCACACGGTAAGCCAGTATTACCAGCAAGCTGCTTAAATGTTGTTGGCTCACACAATCAACAAAACGCCTTAGCGGTAATGGCATTACTGAGCTCGTTTGATATTGCTAAAGAGCATTACCAGCAAGCGTTTAGTGCTTTTACTGGGCTTGCACACCGTTGTCAGTTTGTTGCTGAAATTAATGAAGTAAAATACTTTAACGATTCAAAAGCGACCAACGTAGGTGCAACCATCGCTGCGATTGAAAGCTTAGCTGATCAAGCAAAGCAATTAGTTGTGATTGCCGGTGGTGATGCAAAAGGGGCTGATTTAGATGCCTTAAAGCCATACTTAAACAACAAAGTAAAAGCGCTTGTTTGTTTTGGTAAAGATGCTAAAGCGTTAGTGGCTCTAACTGAAAAAGGCCACCTAACCACTAACATGCATGAAGCGGTGAAACTAGCAAAACAGTTAAGCAGCAGTGGCGATATCGTTTTATTAGCACCTGCATGTGCCAGCATTGATATGTATAACAATTATATGCAACGTGGTGATGACTTTGCGCAGTGCGTATTGGCGGAGGCAGTATGATTGCATTTGCTGACATCCGTGAAGCATTAACACCAAAACAATCGCCGCAACTTTATGATGTGCCGTTATTGTATTGCATGTTGATGTTGATTGGCGTTGGCTTTGTGATGGTAACCAGTGCCTCTATGCCAACAGCAGAGCGATTATTTGATAATCCGTATCACATTATCATTCGCCATGGCATGTTCTTAATTATGGGCTTTTTCTTGTTTTGGATTGCCACTAACGTGCCTATGGATTGGTGGAAGCGCAGTAACGCCTATTTATTGTTGCTGGGTTTAGGTTTGCTGGTTTTGGTGCTGATTGTTGGCCGTGAAGTGAACGGTGCAAAGCGTTGGATACCTATTGGCCCAGTGGGCTTTCAGGTCGCTGAAGCCGCCAAGCTGTATTTCTTTAGCTACATTGCTGGTTACTTAGTGCGTAAACGTGAAGAAGTACAAGAGAACTTAAAAGGTTTCTTTAAGCCATTAGCTGTATTTGGTGTGTATGCGTTTTTGATTTTGATGCAGCCAGACTTAGGAACTGTAGTTGTATTGTTTGTGACGACAGTTGGTTTGTTATTTTTAGCAGGTGCTAAGTTATGGCAGTTTTTTGGCCTTATCTTAACAGGTATTGCTGCAGTGGTAGTGCTAATTATCGCTGAACCATATCGTATGGCTCGTGTAACAGGCTTTTTAGAACCGTGGGAAGATCCATTCGGTAAAGGTTATCAGTTAGTACAATCGCTAATGGCGTACAGTCAAGGTGGTTGGTTTGGTCAAGGCTTAGGTAATAGTGTACAAAAACTACAATACCTGCCCGAAGCACATAATGACTTTATCTTTGCTGTGATTGGTGAAGAGCTCGGCTTTTTTGGCGTATTTAGTATTTTGATTGTGCTTGCTGTATTTGTATTCAGAGCCCTGTTAATTGGTCAAAAAGCGCTGCAATGTGGCAAAGAGTACGAAGGCTATTTTGCCTTTGCTATTGGTATCTGGTTTGCGTTTCAAACCATGGTAAATGTTGGTGCAAGTGCCGGTATTTTGCCAACCAAAGGCTTAACACTACCGTTTATTTCGTACGGTGGCTCTAGCTTATTAATTATGACCATAGCAACAGGTGTACTTTTGCGAATAGATTTTGAAACAAAGATGGCGACTAAGCAGGCAACCTCACGTGGAGGTAAGCGATGAGTAAAAAGTTACTTGTTGTTGCAGGTGGTACCGGTGGCCATATTTTTCCAGGTATTGCAGTTGCTGACTTTTTAAAACAGCAAGGCTGGCAAGTTAGTTGGATTGGCACGCCTGACAGAATGGAAGCAACGGTAGTACCTAAGCACAATATTGAGATTGATTTTATCAATGTGAAAGGTGTGCGCGGAAATGGAATTAAACGCCTGATTAAAGCACCTTTTATGGTGATGAATGCGATTTTTCAAGCACGTAAAATTTTAAAAGCTCAAAAGCCTGATGTTGTTCTTGCTATGGGTGGCTATGTGACCGGACCTACTGGAATTGCAGCAAAGAGCTTAGGAATTCCTTTGGTTATTCATGAACAAAATGCTGTTGCAGGCATGAGTAACCGCTGGCTAGCGAAGTTTGCCAACAAAGTGCTGGCAGCTTTTCCATCGGCTTTTGCAAAAGAACAATGCGAAGTAGTGGGTAACCCAATCAGAGCAAGTGTCGCTAATGTCACTGCTAAGCAAACAACGACACCAATTAATGTGCTGGTGGTAGGCGGTTCACTTGGTGCACAGGTACTAAATGAGACTTTACCTGCTGTATTCAGTGAACTTTCAGCGCTAACAGCGCTTAATATATGGCACCAAACGGGTAAAAATAATGAACCGAATGTGACTGCCAGCTATCAACAGTTAGGATTAACTGAAAATAGTAAAGTTGCTGAATTTATTGATGATATGGATAGTGCATATCAATGGGCCGATTTGGTAATTTGCCGTGCTGGTGCATTAACGGTGAGTGAGATTGCGGCAGCAGGAAGAATGGCCTTATTTGTGCCTTTTCCGCATGCTGTAGATGACCATCAAACTGCCAATGCAAAGTATTTAGTGACTGAGCAAGCTGCGTTGATTATGCAGCAAAGTGAGTTTAACCAAGCGGCGGTTGTTGAGTTATTAAAGCCTTACGTAAATGCACCAGAAAAAATTTCAACAATGGCAAGTAAAGCAAAACAGCTTGCTATTTTAGATGCCACAGCCAATGTTGCAAAACGCTGTGAGCAACTAGCAGATAGAAGAGATTAGTAGTGAAAGAAAGCACGATGAAAGAAAACAACACTCGTCCTGCGATGCGTCGTATCGACACTATCCACTTTGTGGGTATTGGTGGCGCAGGCATGGGTGGTATTGCCGAAGTACTTGCTTTTGAAGGCTACCGCATCACAGGTTCAGACATTGCGCACAGTGCGATGACTGAGCGCTTAATTAAAGTGGGTGCAGAAGTATTTATTGGTCATGATGAAAACAATGTAAAAGATGCCAGCGTGGTGGTGGTATCAAGTGCGATTAACGAGCAAAACCCTGAGATTAAAGCAGCAAAAGCGGCGCGTATTCCTATTGTTCGCCGCGCAGAAATGTTGGCTGAATTAATGCGTTTTCGCCACGGTATTGCAGTGGCAGGCACTCATGGTAAAACAACAACCACGAGTTTAATCGCGAGCATTTATGCACAAGCAGGCCTTGATCCAACCTTTATTATTGGTGGCTTGCTAAACAGTGCTGGGAGTAATGCCAAGGTTGGTAAAAGTGACTTTTTAATTGCAGAAGCTGATGAGAGCGATGCGTCATTCTTACATTTACAGCCTATGGTATCTGTGATCACAAATATTGAAGAAGATCACATGGATACGTACGGCGGTAGCTTAGAAAAAATGAAAGACACGTATGTTGATTTCATTCATAACTTACCGTTTTATGGTTTAGCTGTGGTGTGTATTGATTCTGAGGTTGCTGCAGAGCTAATCCCTCGCTTTGGGCGTCCTGTTATTACCTATGGTGAATCGGCAGAAGCTGATTACCGCATGGTTGATTTTAGCCAAACAGCGAATACTTGTTCATTTAATGTTGTAAATAAGCAAGGTGAAAGCCTAGCAGTTACGCTTAATATGCCGGGTAAGCACAATGCGCTTAACGCGACTGCTGCGATTGCGGTCGCTAAAGATCAAAACATCGCTAACCATGCAATTTTAGAAGCGCTAACAAAATTTGAAGGGGTGGGTCGTCGTTTTCAGCATTACGGAAGCTTTGAAAATGAGCGCGGCAATGTCATGTTAGTTGATGATTATGGCCATCACCCATCAGAAGTTGCGGCGACGATTGCGGCGGTTCGTGAAGGTTGGCCAGATAAACGTTTAGTGATGATTTATCAGCCGCACCGTTATAGTCGAACCCGTGATTTATACGAAGACTTTGTCAAAGTACTGGCTGATGTTGATCAGTTATTACTGCTAGATGTGTATTCAGCGGGTGAAGAGCCAATAGTGGGAGCCGACAGCAAGAGTTTATGTCGTAGTTTACGCCAGCGTGGTAAAGAGCCATTACATGTTGCTAGTAACTCTGAGCTTGCTGGTGTCCTTGCCAGTACACTGCAAGATAATGATTTAGTTTTAACACAAGGCGCTGGTAACATAGGCCAGTTAGTGAAAAAGTTAGCAGCAACCGAGTTGTCTATTGAACAACTAAAGCAGGTAAACGTATGAGCCAGTTAAGTGACAAATTTGGCAAAGTAGCGGTACTTTTTGGCGGCACATCTGCCGAAAGAGAAGTATCTCTTAAATCAGGCCAAGCTGTATTGAATGCTTTGCAAAGTGCTGGCGTTGATGCCATTGCTTTTGATCCGAAAGATCAGCCGTTATGGCAATTAAAAGAATTAAACATTGAACGTGTATTCATTGCCCTTCATGGTCGTGGTGGTGAAGATGGCACTATTCAAGGTGCACTTGAGTTTATGGGTATTCCATATACAGGCAGTGATGTTTTAGGTTCTGCGCTTGCGATGGATAAAGTACGTTGTAAGCATTTATTTAAAGCAATGGGGCTGAGCACAGCACCTTATGCTGTTGTTGATAGCCGCCATGAGTTTGACAGCCAAGCGATTATTAATGAATTTGGTAAAGTGATGGTGAAACCGTCACATGAAGGTTCAAGCATTGGTATGGCTGAAGCAAACAGCGCAGAGCAACTCGATGCTGCGCTTAACGCTGCGTTTAAGTTTGATAGTCAAGTGCTTGTTGAGCAGTGGATCACTGGCCGTGAATTTACTGTTGCTGTACTTGGACAAGATGTTCAGCCTGTCATTGAGATGACGACGCCAAATGGTTTTTATGACTATCAAGCTAAGTATCAATCGAATACAACTCAGTATCATTGCCCTGCAGATATATCTGTGCAAGAAACTGAATTGTTGCAAGATATGGCATTAAAAGCATTTGATTTAGTCGGTGCAAGTGGTTGGGGACGTGTTGATGCGATGCGTGATCAGCAAGGTAACTTTTACTTATTAGAAGTAAATACGGTACCAGGCATGACTGAAAAGTCTTTAGTGCCAATGGCAGCAAAAGCGAATGGTGCAAGCTTTGAACAATTAGTTGTTCGCATTTTGGAGCAAACCCTTTAATATGCATCCTTTTTTAGAAAAAGCGCAACAATTAAAACAGCAGCTAAATTGGTCGTTGATTTTTGGTGTGAGCTTTTTTCTAGTAGTGATTTTTGCATTAGTAAAGATCACTACAGGCGTCTCAGATTGGTTGGTAGAGAACAAAGACGCACAAATAAAGCACTTATCAGTACTTGGGCAACCCCAATATACTGATGAGAAAGCAATTATTGGTGCAATAAAAAAAGCCGACTTATCGAGTTTTTTTGAATTAGACGTAAAACATGTGCAACGCTTAGTACAAAGCTTGCCGTGGGTGGCAACGGCATCGGTCAGAAAGCAATGGCCAGATACCTTGCAAGTATACGTTGTTGAGCATCAAGCTGTAGCGCATTGGAACAGCGATTTACTGTTAAACCAAGCAGGCGAGGTGTTCCAAGCAAGTAGTGATAAATTACCTACAAGCTTGCCACAACTATATGGCCCAGAAGGCAGTGAAATCGAGGCGTGGACTGCTTTTAGTCAATTTCAAGAAATGCTCAGAGTGAATAACTTAGAGCTGACCAGTTTAGCGCTTTCTGAGCGCTTTTCGTGGCAGTTATGGCTTGATAACGGCATTCGCCTGAACTTA
Organism: Pseudoalteromonas shioyasakiensis; assembly: GCF_019134595.1. Taxonomy (NCBI): domain Bacteria; kingdom Pseudomonadati; phylum Pseudomonadota; class Gammaproteobacteria; order Alteromonadales; family Pseudoalteromonadaceae; genus Pseudoalteromonas; species Pseudoalteromonas shioyasakiensis. The sequence goes on from NZ_CP077770.1 coordinate 553,075, forward strand.
GGCCGCAAAGAAAAAGCAAAGCGTGTACAGCGTTTTATTGACGTGTATCCGCGCATGGAACAACGTGCAGATGCACAAATCGATGTTGTTGATTTACGGTATGATACCGGCCTTGCAGTGAGCTGGAAGCCAGTGCAAGAAGAACAATTAGAAAATAAGAGTAAGGCATGACCAAGTCAGCAGAAAGAAACCTAGTGATTGGATTAGATGTTGGCACATCGAAAGTTGTGGCCACCGTTGGTGAAATCACCGCAGATAACAAACTAAGCATTGTGGGTGTTGGCAGCCAAGTATCGCATGGTATGGATAAAGGCGGCGTTAACGACCTTAACCTTGTTTCTGAATCGATTCGTCGAGCTATAGATGAAGCTGAGTTGATGGCTGATTGCCGTATTAGCTCGGTTTATTTAGGTATTTCTGGAAAACATATCCAGTGCCAAAATGAAAGCGGTGTAGTGGCAATTAACAATACGGAAGTGACTGACGAAGATATTGAAAATGTCATTCACATTGCTCGTTCAGTGCCTATTTCGGCAGAACGAAAAATGCTACATGCATTGCCACAAGAATACAGCATCGATATGCAAGAAGGGATTAAAAACCCACTTGGTATGAGCGGTGTGCGTATGGAAGCTCGCGCGCACATTATTACTTGCTCAAATGATATGGCAAAGAATATCGAGAAATGTGTTGAGCGTTGTGGCCTTGAGGTGGATCAGTTGATCTTTACTGCATTGGCATCATGTTACTCAGTACTCACAGATGACGAAAAAGAACTGGGTGTAGCCGTGTTAGATATTGGTGGTGGCACCATGGATATCACCATTTATATTAATGGTGCGCTTCGTCATTCAGCGGTTATTCCAGTGGCGGGTAACCAAGTGACTGGTGATATTGCAAAAATATTTAGAACACCTATATCACATGCTGAGTCACTCAAAGTACAATATGCGTGTGCGAGTAGCCAAATGGCAAGCAACGAAGACACAATTGAAGTACCGAGTGTTGGTGGCCGACCTGCGCGTATTATGTCGCGCCATACCTTAGCTGAGGTTGTTGAGCCACGTTTTAGAGAATTATTCGAGTTGGCGATGGAAGAAATACGCCGCTCAGGTTTTGAAGACCAAATTGCTGCAGGTCTCGTCATTACTGGCGGAACAGCAAAAATGACGGGTGCAATGGAAGTGGCAGAAGACATTTTCCAAATGCCAGTCAGAATTGGCAAACCAATCGGGATTGTTGGTTTGACAGATTATGTAGATGATCCTTCGTACGCGACCGCGGTTGGTTTGTTACAATACGGCCGTACAATGCAATCGATGAATGCACAAAAGTCGAAAGCTGAAGGTGATAATAATTGGTGGAACCGTATTACTAAGTGGTTCCAAGGTGAGTTTTAAGACTCAAGTCGGAGAGTAAACATGTTTGATATGATGGAACAGCACAGCGAAGAAGCTGTCATTAAAGTAATTGGCGTGGGCGGTGGCGGCGGTAACGCTGTTGAGCACATGGTAAAACAACAAATTGAAGGCGTACGTTTCATTGCTGCGAATACGGATGCACAAGCATTACGTAATTCATCAGCAGATGTAACTGTACAGCTAGGTACACAAATCACCTCTGGTCTAGGTGCGGGTGCTAACCCTGAAGTGGGTCGTAACTCTGCTGAAGAAGACGCTGAGACTATCCGTGCCAGCCTTGAAGGCGCTGACATGGTGTTCATCGCAGCTGGTATGGGCGGTGGAACTGGTACAGGTGCTGCGCCAGTGGTTGCTAAAATTGCTAAAGAGTTAGGCATTTTAACGGTTGCTGTTGTAACGCGCCCGTTTGACTTTGAAGGTAAAAAGCGTGCTGCAGCTGCTGAACAAGGCATTAATGAATTGTCAGAAACTGTAGACTCACTTATTACAATTCCGAACAATAAATTGCTTAAAGTTTTAGGCAAAGGCACTACACTATTAGATGCCTTCGCAAAAGCGAATGACGTGTTATTTGGTGCGGTACAAGGTATTGCAGAGCTAATCACACGTTCAGGTCTAATCAACGTGGATTTCGCCGACGTACGTACAGTTATGTCAGCGATGGGTACTGCGATGATGGGCACAGCATCTGCGTCTGGTCCTGACCGTGCTCAAGAAGCAGCAGAAGCCGCTATCTCAAGCCCACTACTTGAAGATGTCGATTTAACAGGTGCTAAAGGTATCCTAGTTAATATCACTGCAGGTATGGATATTGCGATTGAAGAATTTGAAATTGTTGGTAACCACGTTAAAGCTCTTGCGTCAGAAAACGCAACAGTGGTTGTTGGTGCGGTAATTGACCCTGAAATGAGCGACGAGTTACGTGTAACGGTTGTTGCAACAGGTTTAGGCGGCGATCGTCGTCCTCAGTTTGGTATTGTTGATAATGGCTTTAAGAAAGCATCAGGCTCTGATGTACAAAGCTCAATGAATCAAACAACTAGCAGCATGTATGTACCAAGCTTTGCAAGTCAAGGTAGCAGCGATGATGTAAGCATGTCATCTGCGCCTGAAAAGCAAGAGCCAGTACAACAAAGCACATCGAGCAGCTCAGTATCAAGCAGCACTGAGAGCAGCAAAAAATCTGATAAGTCAGAAGGGGGAGATTATTTCGATATCCCTGCTTTTCTTAGAAAGCAAGCTGACTAAAAAGACTTTTACTGGTTATTTTGTTCGATAAATAAACAAATTGGCAGCTGGATGTATTTATGATACAATTCGCCGTCTAACTGTAACTATAAGTGAGCGAACCTATGATTAAACAGCGTACGATTGCAGAAGTAGTCAAAGCCATAGGAATTGGACTTCATAAAGGTGAGAAGGTCACTATTACTCTCCGACCTGCGAGCGCAAATACTGGGATAGTATTTCGTCGCGTAGACCTTGATCCGGTTGTTGATTTTGAAACAACACCAGAAGCCGTTGGTGATACGCAACTGTGTACCTGTTTAACAAACAAAGATGGCGTTCGCTTATCAACGACTGAGCACCTTATTGCGGCGGTAGCGGCAATGGGTATTGATAATCTAATTGTTGAATTAGACAGCTCAGAAGTACCAATTATGGATGGTAGTGCATTACCATTCATCTATTTGTTACAAAAAGGCGGCATTAAAGAAGTAAATGCAGCTAAGCGCTTTATTCGTATTAAAGAAAAAGTACGCATTGAAGAAGGCGATAAATGGGCTGAGATCGAACCATACGATGGTTTCCACATCGATTTTGAAATTGCGTTTGATCACCCAGCAATCAATGAAAGCCGCCAACGTATCGGTTTAGATATCACGGCACAAAGCTTCACTGAAGAAATCAGCCGCGCACGTACTTTCGGCTTTATGAAAGATATCGAGTATATGCACGCTAACAACCTAGCATTAGGTGGTAGCATGGATAACGCAGTTGTATTGGATGAGTTTAAAGTACTTAATCCAAACGGCTTACGTTATAGCGATGAGTTTGTTAAACACAAGATCTTAGACTGTGTGGGCGATATGTTTATGACTGGCCACAACATTCTAGGTAAAATCACGGCTTATAAATCAGGCCATGATTTAAACAATAAACTACTTCGTAAAATTATGGCGACTGAGTCAGCATGGGAATGGGCAACTTTCGATACCCCAGTAACTATGCCAGCACCAGGCCTAGAAGTAGCGACAGCTTAATCGCAAGCATATTACAGTTATAAAAAATGACGCTTTGAGCGTCATTTTTTTTGCCAAACTATTATCAAGAATTATAACCCTAGAATAGCTTCAAGCTCGACCAACTGATTGATTTGATAAGTTGGTTTAATATCTTCTGGTAGCTCAACTCCCGGGTGTTGTAACCAACACGTGTCGATACCCACATTGTGACCACCTAAAATATCACTAGCAGCGGTATCACCCACCATTAAAATCTGCTCTTTTGGCGGATTGCCCATTAATTGAAATGTATGTTGAAAAATCTCTGGGGCAGGCTTTGCTTTACCGACTAACTCTGAAATAACTAGCCAATCGAACATATCCTGTAAACCGGTGTGCTCTAGGCGTTTTTGTTGTAACTTAGCAAATCCATTGGTAATAATGCCTAGCTTGGCGTGTGGCTTTAGTTTAGTCAATAATTCAACCGCACCAGGAAGCGGCACACAAATAGAAGCCATAGCATCCAAGAAGCCATCGTTAAGCTCTTTTGCTGGCACATCGAGTCTATTAGCCCATTCTGTAAAGCGAGTTATCTGTAGCTCACTGGCAGTAATTTCGTGCTTTTGATATGCAACCCAAAGCGGTTTATTGGTTGCTTGGTAATGATGATAATCTGACTCAGTAAATTCTACGCTGTAATGCGCGAACATCACTTTTAAACCCTCAAATGCATTAAAGCTAAATAGCGTTTCATCTGCATCGAATAATACGTGGCTATACTTCATGGTTATCCTAATTACTGATTGAATAGGGTAGGGTGTGAAAATGGCGCCATGGCCAGTGTCAGCGCTTGTACATAAGTACTTTCGCGAGTAGCAAGGTGATTGGTTAATAAGCCAATAGCGCCACCTTGTTGTTTGATATTAACGGTATTGAATGCCTCATCCATCACATCACCTAGCTCTTTGCCAGCCAGCAAGGCATCGTAAAAAGGTTGCGGTAACGGCAGGTTGCTACTGCGACCAACGCTAAATTGCTGCTTATTTGCAATCACCACAAAGGCAAAGGTTGCAGCGCCATAACTAAATTGTTCTGCGCCACCTTCCATTGCTGCATAAAAGTCGGCGTCAAAATGATCTTGGCAATACTTAACACGATTCTCAGCACCGATACGGGTTTCATCTTCACCTAGTGGCTGATCAGGCACGCCAGAAGGCGCATGTTCGCCTTTGCATTCAATGGTATGATTTGGGAAATAAAGACTAAAGACATGTTTAGCCGCGTTAATTTTAACGGGGTTCTTTGAACCAACAATAACACGTAAAGTTTGTTTCAAGCCGACGACTCCATTGTTTTCACCAGAGTCAGCAGTGTACCCGAGTGAGTTAAATCGGCAAGTCAACCGGGGCTAAATTTTCAAGGGCGCGCTTTTTCAAAATAATATCTTTGATCAATGGGGTTAACACAAGCTCCATAGCTAAACCCATTTTGCCTCCAGGTACCACAAGGGTATTGATACGAGACATAAAGCTGCCTTCAATCATGCTCAAATAGTACGGAAAATCTACGTCATCGATGCCACGAAAGCGAATAACAACAAAGCTTTCGTCTAAAGAAGGAATATCTTTTGCGCTGAATGGGTTTGAGGTATCAACCGTCGGCACTCGCTGGAAGTTAATATGAGTACGCGAAAACTGCGGAGTAATATGATTTATGTAATCGTCCATCGAGCGCACAATAGAGCCCATTACCGCTTCACGAGAGTGGCCTCGTTCAGAGGTGTCGCGAATGAGCTTTTGGATCCACTCAAGGTTGATAATAGGCACCATACCAATCAATAAATCGACATGCTTAGCAACATCATGATTCTCATCGACAGCACCACCATGTAGACCTTCATAGAATAAGATATCTGTATTTGATTCTAAGTCTTGCCAAGGGGTAAAGGTGCCCGGTAATTGGTTATAAGGAACCGCTTCGTCGAAAGTATGTAAGTAGCGTCTGATTTTACCTTGCCCGGTTTCGCCATATTGATAAAAAAGCTCCTCAAGGGCGCCAAAATCGTTAGCTTCTCGGCCAAAGTAGCTAATATGCTTGCCTTCTTGTTGTGCTTCACGGACTTTTTTATCCATTTCTGGACGTGTATAACGATGAAAGCTATCGCCTTCGATGAAGGCTGCATCAATGCTTAAGCTTCTAAAAATGTGCTTAATCGCATTGGTGGTTGTAGTAGTCCCCGCCCCAGATGAACCGGTAATAGCGATGATAGGGTGTTTAGCTGACATAATTATTCTCGTTATTGTTGATACCAGTCGGCTTGAATTGTTAACCATTCTAGCGTGTTAAATGGTCAGTTACTTAGCTCGATTGGTATTATCGTGCATAAAATCAATCAGTAGAAACTGATAAAAAACGAACACGTCCTAGTTATAAAGGTCGAGCATGGTAAGGTCAAGTGACTGGCGGATTAATTAACGCTATCATGGGCTGATAAAAATTAAAACGAGAGAACAACATGAAATTGATTTCGTCTTTACTTTTCGTCGCAGCAGGGACATTGTTTACCAGTCACGTACATGCAGCGATGCCTAAAAGCGAAATATTACTTGCCGAGTTAGACACCCCTTATGGTATGCAGGTGTCGCGAGTAACAGATGATAAAGCTTATAATAATCAACCATTTTTAGTTGATACAGGGCTTTACTATACCCATGAGGTTGTTGACGAAAATGGCCAGTCACAAACCGATATTGCGTTTTATGACTTTACATCTAAGAGCAGCGTGAATATCACCAACACGCCTGTCAGTGAATACTCGCCTACGCTGATGCCAAATCAGCAAGCCTTGTCGGCAATCGTGGTTGAAGCAGATGGCAAGCAAAAGTTATGGCAGTATCCATTAGCAGAAGAATCTGTTGCTAGCCGAATTTTTGAATGGATTGAGCCGGTTGGCTACCACGCTTGGGGCGCTGATGAAGACCTGATTATGTTTATCTTAGGTGAGCCGCATACATTACAATACACTCGCGTTGCTGCGGCTAAACCACGTGTCATTGCCGGTGATATTGGCCGTACTTTAATTTTTGATAAGCACACAAACAGTTATTTATTTAGTTATAACAAAGATAACCAACACTGGGTTGCACGCTTTGCACCGCAAACTGGGGAAGTTAGTGATTTATTTAGATTACCTGAGTCGGTGCAAGACTTTGCTTTAATTGACAAAGACACTGTGGCCTATGCGGTTAATAACCGAGTTCATAAGCGCAGTTTGACTGAGCCTGAAGTGGTATCACAGTGGCTTGATTTAAGACGCTTTTGTGAAGGTTCAATCTCACGGTTAAATTACAAACAGAGCAAACTGGCATTTGTATGTAATAAATGAGTAACGGTTTTTGCCTGATTGCTGTACTGTGGCTAAACTATCCACGTTATATGTAAGGAACGCCTTTGTCTTTTTCTGCCGAGCAAGTGAGTGTACAGCTGGTTAAAGCGGGCTGCCGCAGTAATTTTAAGATTAAAAATATTAACGAATTTATGCCAGCTAGCTCAAAAGAGGCATTTTATGTTCATGAGCAAAGTGGCCAAGCTAAAATCGTTATTAGACCTATATTTGAAGTATTCAGTGCTGATTTCGAGTCAATAGAGGGCATTACGCGTATCAAAGATTATTTTCACAGTAGTGAAATGACCCGTTTTCCAACTCGCATTCATAAAAGTGCACAGCCCATTCATTATGGTATTGCGTTTAAAGTCACCTCACCTGAAGCTGCAGAGCAATTTATAACTAAGTTAACTGCTATTTTAGCGCAATAAAAAAGGGCCACATTGTGGCCCTTTTTGCATTTGCTTTAATTATCGCTTAAGGAAGCTATTCACCGAGTTTAACTCACGGTTTTTCAGTGCAATACAATCATTAATGCTTTCTTCAAGCTTACTAAGAGAACGTGCATAACCTGGTACTTCAGTGATTTTATCGTTGAAGAAGGTTTTGGTTTTCTCTAGGCTTTTCGCATCACAGCTTGCCGTCGTGAAGAACGGTAAGTTTGGTACAAAGAACGGCGGTAAGTTCTTAGTGATGGCATCGTAATTGTTGTAAATCCACTCAATAAACAGTGCTTCACGTTCTTTACCATAGCCTAAACCACCTAATAACGTACGCATATCAGAGGCTGTTACGTTATCTGTTAAGCTGTACTCTAGAACCGCTTTTTGTAACTCAGGTTTACCAAAGTAACCCATCGCTGCCAGCATCTTAGTACGCACTTGTGGATCTTTGGTGGTTTTAAAGGTTTGCTTGTACTTTTTAAGTAACTTCGCATCGCCATGGTAAGCCGCAAGGTTTAAGTAAGTTGAGGCTAAATATGGGTCAACATTTTCAGGGTTGTTTAAGTACAGTGCCGCTTGTGCTTTTGCAGTATCAATGACTTTTTGGTCTTGGCCATCAAAACCTAAACGGGCAATAACTTGCGCACGCAATTGCGATACCGCTGCATCTTCACCTGCTTTTGCTGTTAAACCATATTGTTTAGCAGCTGGTGCAATGCTGTTACGGATAAACTTAGGCCATAAGTCACGGTTGCTGTCGTCTTCGAATACGCGTTTTTGAGAAGCAAGGTAACCTAACGCTGTGTTTGCTACTAATGGGTGAGCATCACTCACAAAGGCTTCTAAAGTTTGCATTAAGTGAGCCGCAGAGATAACACCTGCATCAAGTAATGAATCAACCGCAGAAAGTAGCGCTAAGCGTTCACGAACCGTTAGCTTATCTGCGGCATTTTCTAGCAGAGCATTAAACTGAGCATCATCTAATACCCAGCGGTAATAACCCATGGCACCTTGATCTGGGTAGATCCACTCAGGTTCAAAGTCGAGAGTCAGTTGCTGTGTTTCTTTATTCAGCAGTACACTTGCGGTTTTAACTTTGTCGCCCGCACCATACTTAATTGCAACCGGAACATTCCACAGTTGTGCAGGTGCATCAACGCCAGCATTTACAAAGCGGCTTTGACTGATATTAATTTTCTTACCATCTTGCGTTACTTTGATAAGTGGGAAAGATGATTGTTCGATAAATGATTTAAGAACACTTGCTACATCTTTATTAGACGCTTCGCCTAGTGCTTGCCATAGATCAGCAGCTTCTGCATTTTTATACGAGAATTTTTTCAAGTAAGCACGAATACCTTGCTGGAATGCCTCTTCGCCAATCCAGTTTTCAACCATAGATAAAACCGCACTCCCTTTACTGTAGGCAAGGCCAAGGCCATCCATGATGTCAGCTTCAGTTTTGATTGGCTTACGAATAGGTTTAGTACTTAAACGCGCATCCAGTGCCATTACATGGTTTTGTGGTAAGTCTAAGTGCGACTCAAATTCAGGGTTGATTTGTGCAGTGATTTTCGCTGCCATCCAGCTTGCGAATGCTTCGTTTAACCATAAATCATTCCACCACTTCATAGTCACTAGGTTACCGTACCACTGGTGAGCTAACTCATGGGCAATGATTGATACATTACGCTCTTTTTTGCTGCGCGTTGCTGTTGCTAGGTCTACTAGTAAAATGTCTTCACGATAAGTTACTAGGCCTGCGTTTTCCATTGCGCCAAATGGGAACTCTGGTACTGCCACTGAGTCTAGCTTTTTATATACGTAAGGAATGCCAAAATAATCTTCTAGCGCTTTTAACACACGCGGCATATTTTCTTTTGCGTAATCAGCAAGGTGAATTTTACCTTGTGGAGTCAATACGCGGCCAGGGATTGGCATGCCTTTTATTTCAAGCTCTTCAAATGGGCCCACAGCCATAGCGACTAAGTACGAAGGAATCGGTGGCGTTTTGTCGAAAAAGTGCGTTGTCATATCGCCATCTACTTTGGTTTTTAAAACCGGTGTATTGGCATACACTTTTTGTGATGTTGGCGCTGTGATAGTTAGCTGAAATGGAATTTTATAACTTGGCTCGTCAAAAACCGGGAATGCACGACGCGCATCGCTCATTTCAAATTGCGTGAAAAGATAAGGCGTGCCTTGATCTAGCGTTTTATATAAACCAACACTTTGGCGGTTATAAGGTGCGGTAAAATCAACTTTTAAAGTGTATTTACCTGGCTGAATTTTTTCTTCACAAGCAAATTTAACTTTGCCTGTTTTTAGCATTTCAGCACTTAGGTCGCAGTTTTCTGCACCTAAAATTTTCGCCATGCTCACTGCATAATCAATACCGTTTAATTCGATATAATTCGTTGCTTTTAGAACCTCTAAAGCAATTTCGGTATGACCAGAAAAATTGTCTTTGGCAGGATCAAGCGTAAGTTCTACTTGTTGTGAGCTAGGCTTGGCAAGCTTTTCGATAACATATTCATTGGCATGGGCAGAGCTAACAGCAAGTGCAACACTCACCGTTAATAGGCTTTTTAAGAACATAAGTATCCCTGATTTTTTGTTGTTAGAAAGGCACCTGCTATGAGGGGCGAATCACCATGCTATCAGGTTTTAATTTGAACAGTAATAAATAGTTAGTAACAAAGTTTGTCAGTTAATTATGGCGGTCAATGAAACGCTGCCAATGCAGTTGCGGGTTTATTTGTCGTATGTTTTGTAGCACGGTATTTAATAACTGCATATCAGTAAAGCGTTGCTCGTTGAAATCTTTAAAACCAAGCAAGTAGTTAAAGGCGTCTTTGCAGTTGGCTTGCAGTGCATGAATTCGCACTTGTTGTTCAAAGTTGAGCCGTAAGCTGCTTATCGCGGTTTTCATACCTTGCTGATCAACAGTAGGAATAGCGCACTTTTGTAAATAACCAGCGCGTTCACCTTCACCCGAAAACCAAATGCGCACTTTTTCGCTATAGCGACCTGTTTTAGCGGGTAAATCAAACATCAACCGTTGCTGGTTTTGCTCATTTAAATAGCCTAAGTATTGGTCAAGTCCTGCATCGAGTAATGCATTGTGGATAGGCACATAGCGGGGTTTTATCTTGCCATGTGTATGAAAATCAAAGCAGCGAATTCCATCAAGGGTGACAATATTATCAAGGGTTAAATGGCCAATTTCATCGCTGTAGGCACCGGTGTAATAGGCAAATAAAGGCAGCCAAAAGTGCCAATGCTTAGCTTGTTCACGTGCTAAACGCTGATCACCATAAATGTAACCATTATACAGGGTATGTAATTCCATGGCCGAAAAGGGCCTACGACCAAGATGGGACTTCAACCTAATACCTTGATAATAAAGATGTGTCGAAGAGTATAACTGATATACCCAAACCACCTCAAGGTGCGAGTTTCAGTTGGAATTAAAAGCGATTTAGGCAAGGCATTGATTGCAAGTAATAGTGGTTCTATTGTTAAAATCAATATAAGTATCAAGTTTCCAGCTTAACGACACTGCCATAAATACGGCCGTGTCGTTATAAGCTTAAGGATTGCTATTAATCGCAAAGAGCTTTAGCTAAACCAACCGGTTCGATTTCAACGCATACTTGATCATCGTTCCAGTTTAAACCAACAAGCGCATCATCTTCGTTAAGGTCTTCAACCCACTCATCAAGAAATTCGTCTAGGCCAATTTCAACAGGGGTATAGTCTTGCCACTCGTCTTTGCATTGTACTTTTGCAGCGTCTTTAGTACCCCAAAGTAATAAGACATCAGTGTCGCTAAATTGGTTTGATTCACAGACAACAAAACCACCATCTTCGGCACCCAGTGCCCACATAGATTCGTTCAAACGAACTTTTTCTACAAAGCTAACTAATTCTGATTCAATTTCGATATCGCTCATTTGCGTAACCCTTATCTTTATATTCGTGGATCTGTTTGTTGTACCGCCGCTTTATCGGAGAATTTATGATAAAAATCAACTAAGTTTTCTAGTTGGCTAAAATCAGTTAATTCGCGGAAGCGGATCCAATCTAGCAAGCAGTATAAACTGATGTTGAGGTATTCACAGCTTTTAAATACTGGCTCCGATAAATGAGTATTTAAATAGGCTAATGTTTCAACAATTCGTTCATTCTGTAAATTAAAAAATAGTTTGTCGCTGTTGGTATCAAACCCAGAACGCTGACAAAGTAAAATTTCTACCAGTGAATCATTGCAGGCATTGATAATGGTTAAGTAGTTCTCTTGCTGCCAGCTAAGTAACGGCTGATCAGCTTTTTCGAGCAGGTAGCGAATAATTGAGTTGGAATCACATAAGGTAAAATAATGGTCGATTAATACAGGAATTTTTCTGGCAGGGTTATGAGCAATCATGGTTTGTCTGTCTTGCTCTGAGAAAATATCCAAATTAATAAAATCAATAGGTAGGTTATTAAGTGTCGCCCAAATCCGAATACGGCGCACAAAAGGTGATGTGGTCGAGCCTAGTAATTGCATGATGGTGTCCTTTGCAAAAAAAAGCCGCTGTGAAGCGGCTTTTTGAAATCAATTTGTCAATTAGTCAGTACGGCTTGTTACTTCTAGAAGATGATAACCAAACTGGGTTTGCACTGGGCCTTGAACTTGGTTAATTGGTGCAGAGAATACGACTTTGTCGAATTCTGGAACCATCATGCCAGGGCCAAACTCACCTAATGCACCGCCATCTTGACCAGATGGGCAATTAGAGTTAGCACGAGCAAGCTCTGCAAAGTCAGCTCCTTGCTCAATTTGCTGTTTTAAATCTAAACAGTGAGCTTCACTGTCTACGAGAATGTGTCTTGCACTGGCTACTGCCATAACATCTCCTAATGTGTGTTTTAGTATTAAATTACTAGTTTAGTTCAATATTTACCGAACGAAAAATTAAATTTATTTTGCAGTTAGCTCAGCTTCAATTGCATCGCGTAAAGTTTGCGATTGTGGCTTAGTTTTACTATTAAAGCGCTGCACTGTCTTACGATCTGCAGACACTAAATATTTGTAAAAGTTCCAGTTAGGTGAGCTGGTTGCTTCGTTTAGGTGTTTGAATATCGGGTTTGCATCGCTACCGCGAACGGCACTGGTAGCCAGCATATTGAAGGTTACGCCATAATTGATGAAGCATACTTTTGCCGTGTCTTTTTCATCGTCTTCTTCTTGGAAAAAGTCATCTGATGGGAACCCTAATACGACCAAGCCTTGGTCTTTATATTCTTTATGAATGGCTTCTAAGCCTTCAAACTGGCCGGTAAAACCACAATTACTAGCGGTATTTACAATGAGCAGTGGTTTGTCTTTGAATTCGCAGAAGTTAATTGACTCTTTTGAGCGTAACTTTCTCATTGTAACGTTGGTAAAGTCATCACATTGGCTGCTTGCTTTAGCTGTTGGCGTAGCCTCAGTGGTTTGTGCTGCAAGGTTAGTTGTTATTAGGCCTGCTGCAAGTAACAAAGCATATTTATACATAGTTATTTCCCGCTAGTTATTTGTGATGAATATACGCTAATATGCAGCAAAGTGATCATTTAATTTCAGCTATTTATGACGATTCGCAAAGCAACACAAACCGATTTAACTGACATAGTCGCTATTTATAACGAGACCATCCCTGGGCGTATGGTAACTGCAGATACCGAAGAGGTATCGGTTGCAGACAAACAAGCCTGGTTTGATAGCCATACAGAGAAAAGACCTATCTTTGTTTTTGAGCAACAAGGTAAAGTGCTTGCTTGGCTGAGTTATAAGTCATTTTATGGCCGACCTGCCTATGATGGTACTGTTGAAATTAGCATTTACATCACCCAGCAAGCTCAAGGGAAAGGACTTGGTAAACAATTGCTTACATTTTCAGAACAGCATGCAAAAACACTTGATATCAAGGTGTTATTAGCTTTTATCTTTAGTCATAACCTACCAAGTATAAAACTGTTTAATCGCTTTGATTACAAGGTTTGGGGAGAGCTTCCTGAGATTGCGATTATGGATGATAAAGCCTATAGCCTTACTATTTTAGGTAAGCGTTTAGACAGTTAATTAGCTAAAAAGCTAATAAAAAAATGCGGTACAAATTGTGACCCATTGCGATTTTAGGCTACGCTAAAATAGGTATTTATTATTAAGCGAGTCTAGTCTACTGTGCGAAGAATTTTAATTGTTGATAGCAATAGTGTTTTAGCAATGCGGGTTAAGGTGTTGTTAGAGCTAATTGGCTGTCGAGTTGAGCTATTACATTTTGCATTGGTTGATGATGCTGTTTTAGAGCAAGACTTTGATCTTGTTGCAGCTTCTCATGGTGTGCCAACCACCGTTATTAAAACGCTAATGGAAGTGTTCTCACAAGAACACTTCATGCTTTTAGCGCCCAAAGCGCAACGTAGTGATTTGCTAGAACATTTTAGTGAAGTAAACCGCCTATTACCTAATGCTGTGGTGATTTACCCCTTCTTTGCAAATAAAGAGATCAGCTCATTATTAGAAGGGGTGCTTGAGCTCGACAGCGATAATATTCTTCAACTACCTACCGTGTTACTTGTAGACCACTGTGAAGAGCGCTTAGCTCAAATTGCCTTAAACCTAAAAGGGGCACATATTAAAACCTTCACAGCTGATAATACTGTGTCTGCTATGGATGTTATTAAAGAGCAGAATATTGATTTACTCATTAGTGATTTTACTTTTACAGATGGCACTGGGCTTGAGCTCTTTAATAAGCTCAAAACACGCCTGCCGAATAGTCGATGTTTGCTTTATACCTCTAAACCAGACCAAGTCTCTATGGTGGCAGCTATTCGCCAAGGGGTGGAAGATGTTCTTATCAAGCCGGTTGATGATAATACTTTACTGCAGTCCGTACACAAACTTTGGCAAACAGAGCTATTAAGGCGTCATAACACTGAATTAGTAGAGCGTTTGCAAAATACAGTTGATGCGCTCATCGAAAAAGACAGTTTACTTCGGGTTATCTTTAAACACACACCCGATGCCATCATTCTATTTGAGCGTGGTGGCAAGGTTATAGAAACTAACGACGCCTGCGAGCAGCTTTTTGAAAAGCCGCTGAAAGAATTTGAGAATTGCTCTGTTTTTGAATTTTTTGATGTTGCTTCAACTGAGCGCATCAAAGATAAGATTGCGACTTTAAGTAAAAACCGACAATTTAGTTGTGACTTACGACTACTCAAGAAAAATGGCAGTGAGGTGCCTTTAGTTGGCTCGTTTAACGAAATCGACCACCACGGAGAAATTGCGCTAGCGGTGATCTTTAAGAACGTTACGCATCTTAAAGAGAAAGAAGATTTACTCGTTGAAGCTAAAGATTTGCTTGAAGAAGAGGTCAAAGCCCGTACTGCTCAGTTAGAGCATGCTAAAAATGTGGCAGAAGCGGCAAATCATAGTAAATCTGAGTTTTTAGCGAACATGTCTCATGAACTTAGAACACCTATGCATTCTATTTTAAGCTTTGCTCGCTTTGGGCTTGATAAGGTTGCTAATGACGATTTAAGTAAAGACAAGTTAAACAAGTATCTATCTAGAATTGAGCAAAGTGGTGAGCGATTATTATCGCTGCTAAATAATTTGCTCGATCTATCAAAGCTCGATGTCGGGAAATTCCCGTTCAATCCGCAAAAGCATAACTTAAGCAATATTATAAAAACCAGCATTGATGATGTGTCGGGCACAGCCCTTGAAAAAAGTATTGCTATTCGGCCTATAGGTTTTGAACAAGGCATTGTGCTTGAGTGCGACGAAGAACAAATTAATCAAATTATGCGTAACTTGATCGGTAATGCACTGAAGTTTAGTGAGCCGAATAGCGAAATTGATATTAGTTTAGCGGTGAATGAGCAGATGGCCGAAATCGCTGTTATTGACCGCGGAATAGGGATCCCTGAACAAGAGCTTGAAAAGATTTTTGCTAAGTTTGAGCAAAGCAGTAAAACCAACAGTGGTGCGGGAGGCACTGGGCTTGGATTAGCTATTTGTCGGGAATTTGTAGCCTTACATCAAGGCACTATTTCGGCAAGTAACAATGAGTACGGGGGCGCCACTATTTTGGTACGGCTGCCCTTAGAAATAGACTTGCCGCAACACTTGGCAAATGAACAACAGTCTATATCGGTAAATTAATAAAAGGGAAGAGATAATTATGGCCTTGAAACGTATTTTAGCGGTTGATGATGAACCATTTAATTTAGAGATAATCGAAGAGATCCTTGAGGATCTCGATTTTGAGCTGAAAATGGTTAATAGCGGCCCAGAATGCTTAGAAGTCGTAGAGCAGTTCGACCCACAGGTGATTTTACTCGATGTGAGTATGCCACAAATGAGTGGTTACGATGTCTGTCGTAAGCTGAAAGAAAACCCCAATACGCAAAAAATTATTGTGATGTTTGTCTCAGCCAGAGGCACGGTTGAGGAGCGCATGGAAGGTTATTCTGTTGGTGCAGAAGACTACATTGTTAAACCATTTAGCCATAATGAGCTCAAGCTTAAGTTACAACATTTAAATCAAGTGCTAATTGAAAAAGAGTCGCTAGAACAACAAGTTGAAGATGCTACGTCAACGGCATTTAATGCCATGGCAAACAGCAGTGAAATGGGACAAATTGTTAATTATATTGAGCATATAGGTTCAATAGATAACGAACATGAACTCGGCAAAGCCTTTTTAAACTGTTTAGGTGCATTTGATTTACAAAGTAATGTGGAGTTTAGATTAGATAACGAAGTATTACATTTCTCTGTGTCGGGTGTGTGCTCGCCGATTGTGCTCGAGCTGTTTGAAATGCTGAAAAGCAAAGGTCGATTGCACGAGTTCTCAAATCGGATTTTAGTAAACTATGAAATGATTAGTTTGCTGATCTTAAATATGCCTGGGCAAGACCCCGATAAGCATGGTCGAATTCGAGACCATATCTGTTTTTTAGTCAGTGTTACAGAGCAACAGCTAAAAGCGATTCTCACGAAGAAAGAGCTTCTTCAGCAACAGCAACAGTTAAATGATGCCGTCGGTAAGGTGCACAGCAAATTTACAGGTTTAATTGAGCTTTTAAATGAAAACCGTATCAATAACGAAGCTGTATTTAAGCGGCTTCAAGAAGACTTAGAAAGTCGCATACCGACCATGGGCTTAGATGAAGACCAAGAGGTGTTTATCTATCAAAAGGTCGACGAAACCATTCAGAACTCAGTGGCTCGAGAGGAGTCTGTAAAAGGGGTTAAAGCGGCCTTTAAAGAAATTGAAAATGACTTATCGTTATTATTAACGCGATAGGGCAAAGCTTTAACTAGTCATCAAGCATCTCTGGGTAGGCCTTTTTCAACAATGCGAATTAAGCGCGCAGTTTTACGAAGCTTTAACTGGCGCTTATTTTTTTGCTGATCAAGCGCCCACTCGATATGCTCAGCGACCAAAGCTGTAGCTGCTGTTAACCTTTGCTCTAAAGCTTCGATTATTTGCTCGTTGTAATCAGCGTTACCTAATCCGACAGCGAGGTTTCTTAACCAACGTTCGTGACCAATGCGGCGTATAGGGCTGCCTTCGGTATTTTTAAGAAAGGTAGTTTCATCCCATGCAAATAAAGTCAGTAAGTCTTGGTCTTTAAGTTGCTTTCTTGGATGAAAGTCAGCTTCATCGGTAAGCTGACCATAGCGATTCCATGGACAGACTAATTGGCAGTCATCACAGCCATAAATGCGATTCCCTAACAGTGGGCGATACTCTTCTGGAATTGCGCCTTGCAGTTCAATAGTAAGGTAAGAGATACATTTACGGGCATCGACTACATAAGGCTCGACAATCGCACCGGTTGGGCACAGCGTCATACAGGCAACGCATTTCCCACAGCCTTCAAAGCTATTTTCTTCATCAATAGGGAGCGGTATATCAACAAACAGCTCACCTAAGAAAAACCAAGAGCCCGCCTCTTTATTGATTAATAAGCTATGTTTTCCACGCCAGCCCAAGCCTGCCTTTTCGGCTAGTTGTCTTTCAAGCACGGGGGCTGAGTCAACAAAGGGGCGAAAACCGAGCTGGCCAACTTGCTGCTCTATTTTTTGGCCTAACTTTTTCAGACGATTGCGAATTAACTTATGATAGTCACGACCCAATGCATAGCGACTAATGTACGCTTTATCAGTCTGTTTGAGGTTTTTAGCAAAGCTTGCATCAGGCGGCAGGTAGTTCATTTTTACTGAGATGACTCGCTGCGTGCCAGGTACCAGCTCTGCTGGGCGCGCTCGCTTCATACCATGGGCTGCCATGTATTCCATCTCACCGTGATAGCCTAAATCTAACCAGCGCTGTAGCTGCGTTTCATGCTTCGTTAGGTCAATATCAGTGATCCCGACTTCTGCAAAGCCAAGGTCTTTTCCCCATTGCTTTATTTGCAGTGCGAGTTGTTCATAATCAATAGCGGGTGTTGTCACGGTCAATAAAAAAGTAGCCAAGAAGCGGCTACTTTAACATAGTTTGACTCAGAGCAGCAGTTAAAAGCCGATTACACAAAGCGTTTTAATTGCTCTTGGGTTTGTTGGCTCAGTTTGTGTGATTGTTGGCAATCAGCGAGTGATTCATCAATTTGCTGCTTAGCTTGCTCACCCAAAGCAACTATTTGCTCAACCGTTTGATGGGTCTGGGTTTGGGTTTGCTCTAGTAGATGCACCGCGCTGACAATCTGTTGTAGTTGTTGTTGGTTTTGCTCAAATTCGCCAAGCATATTGCTAAAGCCTGTTGAGGTGTTGCTAATGGCAGTTTCAGCTTCACTCGAGTGGCTAATTAGTTGTTCAGACTCTTTATTGGTTTCGCTAACAAGGCTATTCATTTGATTAATAAAGTCACTGATCTGGCGAGTTGCATCGTTTACTTTAACCGATAGCGATCTAACTTCATCGGCAACCACCGCAAAGCCTCGGCCTGCTTCACCGGCACGTGCCGCTTCGATTGCAGCATTTAGAGCAAGTAAATTGGTTTGATCAGAAAACTCTTCAACCATTTTTAAAATGGCACGAATGTTCTCGCTGTTTTCTTTAAGGCCAGACACTGTTGCTGAGAAGTTACCCAAAATTTGGCTAATCATCGCGACCTTTTTAACTAATGCCGATAACTCAGTGGCTGAGTGCTTAACAAAGTTTAAGTGTTCACTATTAACATGATGAACGCTGTCAGTATTTGCTGAGATATTCTCAAGGCTTGAAGTAATTTGGTTGCTTGAATCAGTAATGGTTTGACTGAATTTTATTTGCTGGTGGCTCATTTCTGCGGTTTGCTGCATTGAATGAGTCATCTTTGAACTACTATCAGCACTGGCTTGAGCGCTTTGGTAAGTGGTGGCTAATAGCTTTGCTAAATGAACGGTAAAGGTATTGTACTGCTCACTTAAATCACGAAACTCATCATAGGTAAAATGCGGTAACTTGGCAGATAAATCGGCATCATGGCGGTTGATTTGCTCAAGTGTATCGCGCATTGCTTGCACTGGGCGCACAATTAAAAAGCGCATGTAGAAAATAGTAAAAATAAAGCTCGCGATGATAACAAAGGTCATTAACCAAAATAGTCCCATGCCAGCTTGTTGCTCTGAAAGGCTGCTATAAAGCCAGATCAAAGTAATGGCTTGAAACGCAAACACAAAACCTAAATTACCGACAATCTTACGTGTGAGGGTGTAAAAGAAAGTTTGTTCGATAAAATTGTAAATGCGCATATAGCTACTCATTAAGGTGTTGTGTTGGTTCATTTTGGCGTAATTTTTTATTATTCAATGTCACATAATTCAACAGTATAGCTTAGTTTTGTTGAGTTACAGTGACTGCAGTGTCATTTGTGTATGACACGGAAAATTAGTAAAAATACCATCTACGCCATACTCTAGCATTAATTCGATATCTTCCACTTTATCGACCGTGTAAGCATAAACTTGAAGGCCGCGTTTTTTTGCGTCAGCAACAAACTCATGGTTTATAAAGTTTTTATCTACATGAATGCTATAGGCATGGAGTTTTTGCGCAAACTCGCTGTAATTTATTGGGATAGAAGCGGTAAGTGCACCAATCTTTACCCACGGCAATTTTTGCTTTAGCCACATCAGTTGGTGGTGATCGAATGAAGAGACTAGCAGGTTATCCCGAGAAATTTTCCCTGCACTGACATTTGACTCAATAAGCTCTACAAACTTGTCTAACGAAAAAGTATGTTTAAGCTCTAAATTAAGTAAAGTTTTATCACCAACCCAATCGATTGCCTGTTGTAAAGTGGGCACGCACTCGCCATTGCCTGCATCGTATTGTTGAATTTGCTCTTTTGAGCAGGCGTTTACTTTACCGCGACCAGAGGTTGTACGATCAAGCCAAGTGTCGTGAATAATCATGTAATCATCAAGGCAGCTTTGCACATCAATTTCGATGCCATCTACTGCTAAATCAACAGCAGCGATAATGGCGCTTTGAGTATTTTCTGGGTAGGTACCACTGGCACCTCTGTGAGCGAATACTTTCATCATTGCTTATACCTACGAGTCACTGACCATGTTTCATAAAAAGCGGCACTAATCACCAGCGCGCCACCAATAAGAGTGCTAATTGAAGGTTGCTCATGCAAAATTAAAAAAGCGAAAAACGTACCGTATAAAGGCTGCAAACACGATATCAAACCAGCGGTTGAAGCTGATAAGTTTTTCAGGCTTGCTGCAAACAGTGAATGCGGTGCTGCTGTAAAAATAACCCCTACGGTAATTAATAGCAGCCAATTTATTGTATCAACTTGTAATGGCGGTACTTCGACAAAGGCGCACAGCATAATGCAGGCGATCCAAGTTTGATAAAGCATGGTTTGTGGGCCGCCATATTGGCTAAAGTAACGCTTGTGAACGATATTTCGAAACGCAAAAAAGAACGCCGACAAAATGCCAATAGCAATACCGAGTGTGACATCATTGCCTAAGCTGGCATCAGGAATAAGTAAATAAATACCAAGCATCACCACCAAGGCGCTAAAAATATCTTTGAGCTGTGGTTTACTGCCATGAAAAAAAGGCTCTAAAAACACCGTGATAACAGGGTAAGTAAAAAAGGCAATCATACCGACTGCAATACCTGCTAGTTGCATACCTGCGAAGTAGGTGAGCCAATGTATTCCAACAGTGACGCCAAGTAACAAGGCTATAAGGTAGTCGCGACGCGAGTGAAGCTTAATCGCTTTGTGTTGAATTGTAAGTAAGATCAGTAAGGCACAGCCTGCAATTGCTGTTCGATAAACGGTAATATCTAATGCACTTAAGCTGACTAGCTTGGCAAATAATGCAGTACCACCAAAGAGTAGCACTGCAATGTGTAAGTATATTAGGCTCTGTTTGTGCGCCTGCATTACAAACCTTGTTATTGTTGTTATTAACTCTCTTTGTAACGGTAATCCTTTACTTTGTAAACTCCCCAAATGGGCTAATCCATTTGTTTAGTTCCAATATTTCCATCCCTGCAAGTAATAGTGCAGCACATTAGGCTCATCAAGTGTCGATACTTTTTCATTGTTTGCGCTAATATCCGGAGTGAAAATAAACAATTGTGCGTCATTTTCAGGGCGGTAAAAGCGGGTTTTAACTGGCAATACACTTTGGTTACTGCACATCAAGTTGCAAGCCATAACAAATCCCCATTCGCCAAAAGAGGGCACATTTAAATGATAAGGCAAGGTATGCGCAAAGCCCGCTGCACTGAGTGTGTTATTGATAGACCAAAATGCTTGCTTCGCAAAAAATGGACTGGTGGCCTGGGTCACTACAATACCGTTATTTGGTAATCGTGTTTTTACTAGTTGATAAAACTGCTGACTGTAAAGGCGAGCTAAATTGATTGCTTTTGGATCCGGTAAATCAATAAAAATAATATCGAACAGCTGTTCGTTTTGCTCAATAACCACATAAGCATCTTGATGAATAACCGTCACTTTAGGGTCACTGAGTGAGTGCTTGTTAAGTGTTGTCAGGTTGTGATTAGTTTGCGCAAGCCTAGCGACTGCTGGGTCTAAATCGACTAGGGTAATAGATTCTATTTGCGGGTATTTCAAAAGCTCTCTGGCTGCTAAGCCATCGCCACCGCCTAAAATTAGAATACGTTTGGCATTACCATGGCGCACCATAGCAGGATGAATAAGCGCTTCGTGATAGCGATACTCATCAATCGATGAAAACTGTAAGCCACCGTTTAAATAAAGCCGAATATCATCTTTATGACGAGTCAGTACGATTTGCTGATAGGGTGTTTGCTCCGAGTGTACAACACGGTCATCGTAGATTTGGCTTTGCCAAAGATAGGTGAGCTGTTTGCTAGCAAATAAGCAAAGCACTAATACTGAGCAGACTAAAACTAATGTGAGTCTAAGTACTTTTCGACGATTTGGGCTGATATGGTCGATAAAGTACCACAGCAATAACATCGCAATACTTAGATTCATTAAGCCAAAGCTTAACGCTGTTTTAAAAACCCCAAGCCAAGGTAAAAATAGAAAAGGAAACAGTAACGTCGCAAGCAGGGCGCCAAAGTAGTCAATAGATAACACATTGGCGAGGTTTGCTTTTAGCGCATAATGTTTTTCCATTAGACGACTTAACAGCGGAATTTCTAAACCAATCAAAATACCAATTAAGCTGGTGAGTAAAATACTAATTGCTTGCAATGGTAAGCCAAATGCATAACAGAAATACAGCAAGGGCACACTCAAACCACCAAGTAGTGCAAGCGCAAGCTCAAAACCAATAAAATACACCAGCAATGGCTTATCAGGCACAAAACGCGAAAAATAAGAGCCAACTCCCATTGCCGCCATATAGACGCCAATTGTCAGGGAAAATTGGGTGATGCTATCACCCAGAAAGTAGGCACCGGTCGTTGCGATCAGCAGCTCATAAATAATAGAGCAAAGGCCAGCAACAAAGATACTAAACAGTAAAATGTGGCTTTCGCGAATTGATTTATTTACCACCAGGGCCGCCTCGTGAACGGAAACCTGCACTACCAATACTTTGCTCACGCAATTGTTTATCAACGCTTATAGCGAGGTGGTGATAAGAGTAAACTTGCCAATCTTGCTCTTTGTCACCTTTGCTATATGCTAAGAAAGAAAAGAAGAGCACAGGTGCTAAAAACAGTAACACAATAGGCCAAACTGAGATACGCGATTCCATTGCTTTTATAGCTTCTGGGTTTAACTTATTGATTGGCTTGTAAGTGATATCAGTTCCTTCACGCTCAGCCTCTGAACGATGCAGCATTACAAACAGCGCTATACCGCCAATGAAACCAGAAATCCATAACAGCGGAAGCATGAAACTACTGTTACCTTTGATTGGGATAATACGAAATGTATAGCTGAAATGTTCGGCACGTTTATTTGGGCCGAAAGTACTGTTGACGTAGGCGCTATATTGCCCCTTCTTAGGGAAGTGAACATCGTGATGAGTATAATCACGGTACTCAGTCCATTTACCATCTGAATCGTGTCCGGTTTCAGCCCAAAGTTCATCAGAGTAACTAAATAAATAATTACCATCAGGGTCAAAAATTTCGATATCAATGGCTTTCCATGAGTTTAAAGGTAGTCTGCCTTTAATTTCTAAGCGCATCATTTGGCCATCTTCCGGCACTGTAAATAGGTAGGCTTTGTCTTGTCCGTCGTAGTCTTTAAAGTTGCCATATTGGCCACTAATAAGTGGCGCTTGTAGATCTGCACGTATCACTAAGCAAACAACAAATGTGATAGCGGCAATAATAAAAAGCTTATAGATGTTCATCCATTACTCCATAAATAAGCTTAAATAGCGATAGTGATGATTACTGCTACATTGATTGCAATGCTGCTTTCAATAACCGCAACAGCGGTGTTTTTGTCGTGCATTGCTTGGTCTAGCGAAATTTTACTAAAGATAATTTTATCAACGAGGTAACGCACAATTGGTAAAATTAAAAAGCCAAATAGTGCGTCAATAAAGAATAAGCTTAAGCTCTGTTGCCAAGTATGAAAGCCACCAATAAGCGCATGACACAAGATAATAGCTAACGCCAACATGGTGCCAGAAAAGCTAAGTGCAACGGCTTTGTTGCCTTTTTCGAGCTGTTCGTGAAGATTAAAAGCAGTGAGGTGATCATAGCCTTTGGCAAAAATGATCAGCATTAGTTGCCCTAAAAAATAAAACACAATGGCTGATAACCAAGTGCCTTCACCGGTTAATGCGCCACCAATGATCAGTGCAGCAGCCATATAGTTTGCTGCTTGTACTAAGCCTACCGCCTCGTTTTGTTGGTTAATTAATTGCTCTTGGTTACAGAACAAACGTAGCAGTAATTTGTCATTTAAAATACGTGAGCAGGTTAGCAGCACCATACCTAATACACTGTACAGTGATACATTCATTAAATCGCTTAGTAAACCTTGGCTAGGCCCAGCTAAAACAAAGCCATAAATAATGGTAATTGCCCCTAAGTAGCCGCCAATAGATAAACCTAAGGCACTGTTGGCATTGTCGGTTAACTGGCTGGTGGTGTTATAAGGGGTTGCTAAGTTATACGACAGTTTTGCGACCGCTATGATCGCAATGAATAGACCAATATAGGCGCTGTTATAGGCCATCGTTGCGAGGTAGTGGGTTAAGTTAATATCCATATAATTATGTTAGCTTGTTGTTATTTTCCGAAAATATTAACACAGAGTGTTTGTTGCAAAGAATATCAAAGCTTCATTTTTGGCAGAATTAATCAATTTCTTAAAAGTTTCATAGCTTTTGCCTGTCTCATTGTTAGGTTATGGGTTAAAATAACAACATAACCAACTAACAAGATAGTGAATGTCAAAACAGGATCCCAATCTCAGTCGAGAACAAGAAAAGTACGAAAACCCCGTCCCTAGCCGTGAGTTTATACTTACTCACTTAGAATCTCGCGCCAAACCAGCAAACTTCACACAACTTTGTGACGAATTACATGTGAATGATACAGAACGTCAAATTGCGTTTAAACGTCGTTTACGTGCTATGGAGCGCGATGGTCAACTGTATTTCAATAAGTTTAAATGCTACGCATTGATTGATGAATCAGGCCTGGTTAAAGGCAAGGTCATTGGTCATCGTGACGGATTCGGCTTTTTAGAAGTTGAAGGTGAGAGTAAAGATTGGTTTATCGCGAAGCACCAAATGAATATGGTGTTGCACGGTGACATTGTGCTTGCTAAAGGCAATCGCAAAGGCTCAAGTGGCAAATGCGATGCACGGATCATTAAGGTATTAACCAATGAACGTGCACCGATTGTTGGCCGCTATTTTGTTGAGCATGGTATTGCAGTTGTTGTGGCTGAAGACCCACGCATAACGCAAGATATTATGATTCTACCGGGTAGTGAAAATGGCGCGCGCCACAACCAAATGGTGCAGGTGCAAATTACCCAAAACCCAAGCCGACATATGAATGCGGTAGGTAAAGTCACTGAGGTATTAGGTGAGCACTTAGCACCGGGTATGGAAATTGAAGTTGCACTACGCAATCACGATATTCCCCACGTTTGGCCAGAAGCGGTTGAAAAGCAAGTTGCTCATTTAGGTGAGTTTGTTGATGAACAAGCAAAGCAAGGTCGCGTTGATTTACGTGACTTACCGCTAGTTACAATTGACGGTGAAGATGCCCGAGACTTTGACGATGCCGTTTACTGTGAGCGAAAACCATCAGGTGGTTGGCGTTTATGGGTGGCCATTGCCGATGTGTCGCATTACGTAGGTATGAACACGCCTCTGAATAAAGAAGCGATTGAACGTGGTAACTCAGTGTACTTCCCTGAGCAAGTTATTCCGATGCTGCCAAAAGTGCTATCGAATGGCTTGTGCTCATTGAACCCAGAAGTTGACCGTTTATGTATGGTTGCTGAGATGACAGTATCAGAAGCGGGTAAGTTATCTGGGTATAAATTTTACGAAGCGGTGATGAATTCGCACGCTCGTTTTACCTACACTAAAGTGAATGCGATTTTACAAGGCGATGAAAAGCTGCGTGAAGAGTACGCCAAGATGGTGCCACATTTAACTGACTTACAGCAAATGTACATGGCACTTAAAGCTGCTCGCCAAGAGCGTGGTGCGATTGAGTTTGAAACCTTAGAAACGCGTTTTGTGTTTAATGCACATCGTAAGATTGAATCAATTGTGCCTGTGGTTCGCAATGATGCACACAAACTTATCGAAGAGTGCATGATTTTAGCGAACGTATCGGCAGCCCGATTATTAGAAAAGCACGAAGCAAGTGCGCTTTATCGTGTGCATGATGAACCTGATGCTGAAAAGCTGGGTTTCTTCAGAAACTTTTTATCAGAACTTGGTATAGAAACCGCGATTTCTGATGAGCCAACACCAAAAGAAATCACCCACGTGTTAGCTAAATTAGGCGACCGCCCAGAAGCTGAGCTTATTCAAACCATGTTGCTTCGTTCAATGAAGCAAGCGGTTTATCAGCCTGATAACATTGGTCACTTTGGTTTAGCGTTACCTGCGTATGCCCACTTTACATCACCAATTCGTCGTTACCCTGATTTAGTGGTGCACCGTGCAATTAAAGCGGTGCTTAAGGCGCAAGGTCAGCAAACATCGGGTGAATACGCATACACTGATGACGAAGTTGATATTTTAGGTGAGCAGTGTTCAACCACTGAACGCCGTGCTGATGATGCGACTCGCGAAGTAGCTGATTGGCTTAAATGTGAATTTATGCAAGACCATGTTGGTGACGAATTTGGTGGGGTGATCTCATCGGTAACTAACTTTGGTTTATTTGTACGCTTAGACGATTTACAAATCGACGGCATGATCCATGTCACTAACTTAGGCAATGAATATTTCCATTACGATGGTGCTAAGCATTGCTTGATTGGTGAACAAACTCACACCGTTTATCGTTTAGGCGATAAATTAACGGTTCAGGTGTCATCTGTCAGTCTTGATGAGCGACGCATAAACTTAGTGTTATCAGGTGAGGCGCAACAAGACCGTTATGCGCGTCGTCGTGGTCGCAGTGAATCAACAAAGCCAAGTGTTCGCGCTCAGCTTAAGGCCGGTAAAATACCTGGTAAAAAAGGTGAATCAAGCCGCTCTGAAGCAAAATCAGGTGACAAAGATAATGATAAACGTGGCAAATCTTCTCATGCTAAAGGGCGTAAAAAGCCTAATAGTAAACAAGCTGATGCTGTAAAAGCCGGCAAAAAGAAGAGCAAGAAAAAAGCCACCAAAAAGGCAAAAAGACCGGGTAAGAATGCCCGCAAACAAAGTAGCCGAGGAGCAAACAATACGTGAGTAATGAATTAATTTTTGGTTTTCACTCAGTTGAAGCAATATTAGCAAAAGAGCCTGAGCGCTTTTTAGAAATATACGCTTTAAAAGGTCGTGAAGATAAACGCTTAAACCCGGTTATCGACCAAGCACGTAAATTCGGTATTTCTGTACAATTTATGCAGCGTAAAGCGCTTGATAATAAAGCAAATGGTGAGCAGCACCAAGGCATTATCGCTAATGTAAAAGCGGCGCGTATATATAACGAGAAAGATCTTGATGAGATCATAGCCCGTGAAGAAACGCCTTTCTTATTGGTGCTTGATGGTATTACTGATCCGCATAACTTAGGGGCATGTTTACGTAGCGCTGATGCTGCGGGCGTACACGCGATTATCGTTCCTAAAGATAAGTCTGCAAAACTCAATGGCACAGCGCGCAAAGTAGCGTGTGGTGCAGCAGAAACAGTGCCATTAGTACAAGTAACCAATCTTGCGCGTACGCTACGTGAAATTAAAGATGCAGGCGTATGGGTTGTCGGCACTGCCGGTGAAACAGATACTGAGTTATTCGATGCAAATCTAACAGGGCCAATGGCTGTTGTTATGGGTGCAGAAGGGGATGGTATGCGCCGCCTTACTCGTGAGCATTGTGATTTATTAGTTAAAATTCCAATGGCTGGTACGGTATCAAGCCTTAATGTGTCAGTTGCGACCGGTATTTGTTTATTTGAAGTGTTACGTCAGCGTAATGCAACGCAAATCTAACTACCGCGAAAATTTTAGACGCAAAAAAGCCGATATTACATCGGCTTTTTTTGTATCTAACAGTTCTGATTAGATTTTTGCAAAAGCGTCTTGTAGTGGTGGTACTACTTGCTTCTTACGGCTTAATACGCCATCTAACCATACGCGACCGTCTTCTGATTTAACATCATAGGCAGCTTCGATTACTGATACGTCATCAGACGCAATTAGCATTTCAGAGCCTTCTTTCATGATATCAGTTAACAGGAGTAATACTGAGTGGCGACCGCCTTCTTCTTTAAGCTT
Source organism: Pseudoalteromonas shioyasakiensis (assembly GCF_019134595.1). NCBI lineage: Bacteria > Pseudomonadati > Pseudomonadota > Gammaproteobacteria > Alteromonadales > Pseudoalteromonadaceae > Pseudoalteromonas > Pseudoalteromonas shioyasakiensis. The sequence goes on from NZ_CP077770.1 coordinate 580,972, forward strand.
TGCGATGTCAGCTTCAAGATCTGCTTTGATTTCATCAAATACTGCAAGGTCGATAACTTCTAGCTGGCCAATACCTACTAGCTTACCGTTCATGTTGAAGTCTTTGAAATCACGCATTACTAAATCGCGTGCAGGTGTGCCTTCCACTGCTGATTTAACCTTGAACATGTCCATGCCAAGTTCTTTGAAATCTTCGATGCCAGCGATTTCAGCAAGTGCTTCAACGCACTTGATATCAGCCGTTGTACACGTTGGCGATTTAAAGATTACAGTGTCGCTTAAGATAGCGCATAGCATGATGCCTGCGATATCTTTTGGAATCTCTACGTTGTAGAAATCATACATCATTTTGATGATAGTGTTTGAACAACCAACTGGACGGATCCAACACTCAAGTGGTGTTGATGATGTTAAGTCGCCTAATTTGTGGTGATCAACAACACCTACAACACGTGCTTCATCGATGTCATCAGGTGCTTGTGTTTTTTCTGTGTGGTCAACGATATAAACGTCTTCGCCTGCGTAGCTAAGTTTTAGCTCAGGTGCTTCGAAACCGAATTTATCTAGGATAAATTGTGTTTCAGGTGATACTTCACCTAAACGCGTCGGGATCGCAGGTTCATTGATCTGGTTTTTTAAGTAAGCAAGCGCAATTGCACCGCAAATTGAATCTGAATCAGGGATCTTATGACCCACTACATACATTGACATTGACGGAACTCCTTTAAATTTGGCGGATATTTTAGCAAAGTATCGACAGATTGATACATAACAGACATGAAATTTTGTTGATCAATTACAACTGCCAATTAATGTCCTTTTTGGTTACACTTTAAGATATTGAAAAATGAGGAAGATACTGATGCGCTTGAGCCGAAAAGCATGGAATAATGTGGTGATTATTTCGATGCTATTGATGATTTTTTTCTTCAATGGCCTACATAAAAAGCTCAATACACAGCCTGTTGAAGAAGGAGTGCAAGCGTTACTCCCAGAGCAAAGTTTTATTTTGGCGATGGCATTTCCAGAATTAAAAATCGAGCGTATCGGCACCTCTTGGCGTAGCCAATCATTGCAAGAAACCACATGGCAAGGCGATGAACAACAGCTCGAACAACTTGTTGAGCTTTGGCAACATCAAAAGCTGACTATTGCCGGTCTCCCTGTTAGTAAAATTTCACAGACATCGGCTGATTATGCTGCCTCCGTGTGGCTAGCCGGGGAGCAGTTGCCTGCGGTGTATCAGTTGTACAACATAGATCAGCAATACTATTTATTAGATAAACGGTTACAACGAGTATTTGAGCTTGAACAAGCTGATGCTGCTAAGTTATTTCCGTTATATCCATTTTAAGAGAGTCACAGATGCCTGAATTACCAGAAGTTGAAGTTAGCCGTTTGGGGATAACGCCGCATGTGCTTAACCAAACAGTGACCAAAGTAAATATTCATAACGCCAGTATGCGTTGGCCTGTGCCTGATGATGTATATCAATTACAAGGACTTAAAGTTACTTCAGTGGAGCGTAGAGCAAAATATTTATTACTCGGTTGTGAGCTGGGTAGTGTTATTCTGCACTTGGGAATGTCGGGTAACTTACGGGTTGTGAGCGCAGATGAACCATTAAAAAAGCACGATCATATCGAATTTATTTTAGCCTCAGGTAAAGCGCTAAGACTCAACGACGCGCGTCGCTTCGGTGCCTGCTTATGGCAAGCGCCAGGTGAATGCCATACCTTGCTAACCAAACTCGGGCCTGAGCCGCTAACTGATGAGTTTACTGCTAAGCGAGTCTATGAACAGTCTAGAAATAAAAAAGTACCAATTAAACAGTTTATTATGGATAACGCTGTGGTAGTTGGCGTAGGTAATATCTATGCCAATGAATCGTTATTTAAAGCGGGGATCCATCCAAAGCGAGAAGCCGGCAAGGTGTCTTTAAAGCGTTATCAGCAATTAGTGCCTATTATTAAAGAAACACTTGCTGCGGCTATCACGCAAGGCGGCACAACATTAAAAGATTTTGCTCAAAGTGATGGTAAGCCGGGTTATTTTGCCCAGCAATTACTGGTTTATGGCCGCAAGGGTGAGCCATGTGTTAATTGTAAAGAGCCATTAAAAGAAATTAGATTAGGGCAAAGAAGTACTGTGTACTGCTCTAATTGTCAAAAATAACAAAGAATCCCTCATCTATGTAGTATTGCAACAGATAGCAAGATAGAGACAGGCTTAAGGAATGAGAAGGTTGTATGCTATTAAACAAATACGTTATAGGGTGCGTGTGCTTGGCGGCACTGGTTGGTTGTTCTAAAGAGCAACCTCAAGTTATCGTTGAAGAAGTGGTTACCGCTGAGGTTAAGCAGTTTGATGTGCCGCTGTATGGAAATTACGTGGCGCGTACAGACGCATCACTTGATGTTGAAGTACGCGCACGGATCACCGGCTTTGTACAAAGTGTTGAATTTGTTGAAGGTAGTTGGGTAAACGAAGGTGATTTACTCTACACCATTGATGATAGACCCTACCGAGCTAAGCTTAATCGCGTTAAAGCCGCACTACAAAAAGACCAAGCAGCGCTGGCAAAAGCAAAGCGCGATGTTACTCGTTTAAAACCCCTCTACGAGCAAGATGCAGCAAGTCAGCTCGACTACGACAATGCAATTTCTATCCAAGAGCAAGCGCAAGCGTCATTATCAGCAACCCAAGCAGAACTTGAAGAAACCAAGCTTGATTTAGAATATACCCGTATTACGGCGCCAATTAGCGGCATGGTTGGTAGCTCTGAAGCCGATCTCGGTGCTTTGGTCGGCAGTAACGGTATTTCACTCCTTACTACCATTCAGCAAATAGACCCTATTTTCGTTAATTTTAATATGTCGGCACTTGATTACTTGAATGCCAAGCGGCGTATGACCAGCATGATGGAGCAGCTACAAGCCGAACAACAAGGCAAGGCGCTAGAAGGCTTCGTACGTATTTCTTTGCCTGATGGCAGCGAGTATCGATATTGGGGTGATGTGAGTTTTACCGATCCTAAAATTAGCCCTAAAACGGGCACCTTTAAAGTAAGAGCAAAACTGCCTAACCCTAATAGTGAGCTATTACCTGGGCAATATACAAAAGCACGGATTAAATTATCTGAGCTTACAGATGCCATTGTCGTCCCTGAGGAAGCCACCCAAGTGGAACAGGGTGGTATTTATGTGATGGTGGTACTTGATTCAGGTGAGATAGAGCGGCGCTTTATTGTTGTTGAGCATTACGGTGAACAAGGAATTGTTGCCAGCGGTGGCTTGAGTACCGGTGAGCAAGTAGTGGTGAAAGGTTTGCATCGCATTCGTCATGGTCAGCAAGTAAAAGCGATTTCGTTAGCCGAGTTTGAAAAACGCCGATTAACGCCAAACACGGGCACTATTCCACTGGCGCCAGATAAACCAAGCAAACAAGATGATGAAAAAAATAAGCAGGGAGCTTAACTATGTTTTCGCATTTTTTTATCAAGCGTCCAGTGTTTGCTATCGTTATTTCGTTAGTTATTTTACTCACAGGCTTGGTCTCGCTCTTTACTCTACCGATTGATCAATACCCTGATATTGCTCCGCCGTCGGTTAAAGTGTCTGCTTCATTCCCTGGCGCAACGGCTGAGACCGCATCGGAGTCGGTAGCCATTCCACTTGAGCAAGAATTAAATGGCACGCCGAATATGTTGTATATGGAGTCAAAGGCAACTAATTCTGGCAGTGTTGGAATTACACTCACCTTTGATGTTGGCACCGACCCAGATCTCGCCCTTGTTGATGTACAGAACACAGCAAGCCAAGCTGGCAGTAATTTACCTGTTGATGTGCAAACTGAAGGGGTGAATGTGTCTAATGAAAGTTCCGTTGAGCTTTTGAAACTGGCACTGACCTCTGACGACCCTCGCTATGATGAAATCTATTTGAGTAACTACGCCAGCATCAATGTTGAGGCGGCTTTAAAGCGTGTTCCGGGGGTTGGTAAAGTGCGTAATACCGGCTCGCGTTCTTATGCTATGCGGGTTTGGTTAAAGCCTGATATTTTAGCGGGCTACGAGTTAACCGTGAATGATGTGACCGCAGCAATCAAAGCACAAAATAAAGAGGCCGCTGCTGGGGAGATCGGGGCTCAGCCAATGAGCGATGCAATTAAGCTTAATTTTCCGGTGCGGGCACAAGGAAGGCTTAATAAGGTTGATGAGTTTAATAACATTATGCTGCGAGTGAATAGCGATGGCTCGATGATCCGTTTGCGAGATGTCGCAAGGGTTGAGCTGGCGTCGTCTGCGTATACTTTAAATTCAAAACTTAATGAACAGCCAGCCACTATTTTGCAGGTTTATATGTTACCAGGCTCTAATGCATTAGCGGTTACTGAGCGTGTAAAGGCCGAGATGGATCGCCTGAGCGCGGCTTTTCCGAAGGGAGTGAAGTGGCAGTTATTTTATGATGCCTCTGAGTTTATCAAGCTATCGATTAATGAGGTGATCAATACCCTTATTCAAGCGCTGATCTTAGTGATTTTAGTGGTGTATTTATTTTTGCAAAACTGGCGAACGACTTTAATACCTGCTTTAGCTGTGCCAGTGTCGATAGTAGGTACCTTTATCGCCTTGGCTGCATTTGGTTTTACCATAAACAATGTCAGTTTATTGGCTATGGTGTTGGCAATCGGCATCGTCGTTGATGATGCGATTGTGGTGGTCGAAAGTGTTGAGCGACTGATCAACGAGCAAAATATGGAGGTAGTTGCTGCTACTAAGCAAGCGATGACAGAGCTTTCAGGCGCCATAGTAGCAACCTCTTTAGTACTTGCTGCAGTGTTTGTTCCGGTGTCTTTTTTAGCCGGTATTACGGGCATTATGTACCGAGAGTTTGCGATTTCAATTACCGTTGCGGTACTCATTTCAACCCTAGTTGCGCTAACCTTGAGCCCCGCTTTATGTGCGATTTTCTTAAAACCTAGCCCCCCATCAAACAATAAGATTTTTGTTAAATTTAATAACTGGCTTGAAGGTGTTGGCGAAAAATACACCTGGCTTGTTAAGGTCTGCTCCGAAAAAGCAAAACGAAGTTATATTGGCTTTTTTATAATGGTAGGTGGTTGTTACTTTGTGTTTAGCCAATTACCAAGTAGCTTTATGCCACAAGAAGATCAAGGACGCTTTTTTGTTGATATTACCTTGCCAGATGCGGCAACGGTTTCACGTACCAATGAGGTGATAAGTAAAGCAAACCAATTTGTTATGAACCATGCGGGGGTGGCTTATTCGTTCACGCTAGCCGGTGAAAACCGCCGTGCTGGTAGTGCACAGTCGCACGGTCAAATGGAGGTGATTTTACAACCTTGGCAAGTCCGTGCAGAGCAAGGTTTTACGGTCACAAGTGTGATGAATGATATTCGTAAGCAGCTCTATGCCATTCCCGATGCTGAATTTAATGTGTTTCAGCCATCAGCTGTGGCGGGGCTTGGTTCGGGTTCTGGCGTTGAGTTTGCGCTGCAAGAAAAAACGGGTGGTAATTTAACAAGCCTGGTTGAATCGCTTGAGGTATTACTGGCAAATTTAAATAACCGCCCTGAAGTTGCTAAAGCAAGTAGCTCACTGCGTGGCTCTGTACCTCAGCTATTTTTGGAGTTAGATAGAGAAAAAGCCATGGCCTTAGAGGTGCCGATTGCTGATGTATACAGCACAATGAAAGTGCTTACTGGCTCATCAACAATTAATGACTTTAATTTATTTGGCCGAGTTTATCGGGTTAAAGTTCAGGCTGAAGATGAGTTTAGGGCGCGCCCAGAAAACCTTAACGAATTTTATGTGCGCTCAAAAAATGGCGCTATGGTGCCATCAAATGTGCTTGCTAAGTTAAATTTAACAACCGGCCCGTCTGCGATAAATCGCTTTAATATGTTTACCAGTGCCATGGTGAATGTATCGCCAGCTGAAGGCTATGCATCGGGTGATGTAATTAACGTAATTAAAGAAGAAATGGCAAAACTACCGCCTAACCTTGGCTATGAATGGACGGGATTAACCTATCAAGAAATTCGTTCATCGGGTCAGCTAAGTATCGCTATCAGCCTTGCTATCGTGTTTGTATTTTTATTTTTAGCAGCACTCTATGAAAGTTGGAGCTTGCCGTTTGCTGTACTACTAATAAGCCCGATTGCTATGTTAGGAGCCGCTGTATTGACCTTAGTGACGGGGCATGAAAACAATTTATTTTTCCAAGTCGCCTTTATTGCCTTAATAGGTCTTGCGGCAAAGAACTCTATATTGATTGTTGAGGTGGCAAATCAGCTTTATCAAGAAGGTATGGATGCCGCTGATGCAGCAATAGAAGCCGCCCGTTCTCGTTTTCGGCCTATTTTAATGACTGCAGCCTCTTTTGTGCTTGGTGTTTTGCCGTTAGTGCTTGCCTCTGGCCCCGGAGCGGTTGGTCGGCAGTCGGTATCTATGCCTATTTTAGGGGGAATGTTACTGGCAAGCTCTATCGGCATTATATTAGTGCCACTGTTTTTTATTACCGCTGCACGGTTTGTAAAAAAACAGCAAACACCGGCCTTTAAAGTAGTAGAGGAGCAAGTCGATGCATAAATTGTTGCCATTGCTTTGTTTCGCTTGCATTCATGGCTGTGCTGTAGGGCCTGATTTTGAAGCACCTGCACATAGTGAAGTTGCTAATTTTATGGGCGCAACAGCAACGCCTCAGTCGGAGGCTTTAGCGGGCTGGAAGCAAATATATAACGACCTACATTTGCAAAAACTAATCAGCCAAGCGCTTCTTAACAACCAAGATATGTTAATTGCGCAATCGAAAATTATTGAAGCGCGAGCTCAGTATCGGATTACCGATGCCGATTTATGGCCTGATGTAAGCATGGGGCTTACCTCAGAGCGAGAAGAAGAGCTCAATAGCAGCCCTGAAAATACATTTGATTTAAAAGGTTACTTAAGTTGGGAGCTAGATTTATTTGGTAGTAACCGACGTGCAAGCGAAGCCGCATTGGCAAATTATTATAGCCAAGAGCAAGCAAGAAACGCGTTGCAGCTCGCCTTGATTGCTGATGTTGCGCAGCAGTTTTTTGCCCTCAAAGAAGTTGAAGAGCAATTAAATATTAGCCTGAGTACGATTAAGCTTCGCGAGAAGGAGCTTGAAATTGCGCGTATTCGTAAAAAAGGCGGTATTATTTCAGGCCTAGAACAGCGCCAAGCCGAGGTTGAATTAGAGTCAGCGAAAGTGAAGATCCCTCCTTTACAGCACAGTGAAAGGCGGATTATTAATCAGTTAAAGTTTTTGATTGGTGATGCCAATGCTGATGTGCAAGGGGGGAATGAGTTATCTGTGCAAACCCTTCCTAAGCAATTACCCACAGGACTACCTAGTGAACTGTTAAAGCGTAGACCAGATGTGCAGCAAGCAATGTATCAATGGCAAGCGGCCATGGCTGAAATTGGGGTCGCAAAAGCGGCCTTATTCCCAAAACTTAAGTTGTATGCCGAATATGGCAGTGAAAGTACTGATTTTAGTGATTTGCTTGCCAGTAATTCGCAGGTTTGGTTGCTGGGCTCAGAGCTGTTAATGCCAATATTTAATATGGGACGCAATCAGGCAAATTTAACGGTGGCGGAACAACGGGCTTATCAGGCAAGTATTCAATACCAAAAAACAGTGCTGGTGGCACTGCAAGAAGTGAGCAATCAGCTTTCGAACTATCAGTCGGCAGAGCAAAGCTATGATGCGCAAAGAAGCTTGGTGCTCAGTAGCCAAGATTACTATCGCTTAGCACGCCTAAGATATAGCAATGGTGTTGCCAGTTCCCTTGATTTAATGGATGCACAGCGGCAGTTATTTTCAGCAGAAATAGCGTTATCTCAGGCAAAGAATGATCGTTTGCAAAGCCTAGCAACGCTTTATAAAGCCCTTGGTGGCGGATGGTATGAATTAAGCGAACAGGAACTAGAAAAAGAAAAAGTGGTGGATTAATTTAAAGAGCATGCAAAAGCATGCTCATTTAAAAACTTATAACTCAAATGGTGCTACACCAACGGCTTTCATCTTGTAGCCAACTTGAGCAATTTCACCAGACCAGGTTTCGGTGCTGATAACGCCAGTCACGACAATCGCATCGTACAGGCTTTCGATTGGTACGCCGTCTTTAATAGTGACATGCACAATTTGGTTAGGCGGCGGTGGTGGTACGTGAATACAAGCACCAAAATAAGGCACCAATAAAAACTCGGTGATCACTTCGCTATCACCTTCTAGTGGTACAACAAAACCAGGCAAACTCACTGATTGACCATTAAGTTCTTTTACCACGGGAGCATCAAGGTCTGGTTGCACCCAGTTTTGTTCAGAGCCTTCATGGTTTGCTTGCGCTTGGGTATCGATTTGCACATGACCTTTTGGAATTAAATCTTCCCAGAAGATTTCTTTAGGTGCGCCAGCATTAGCTCCAGCACACACAACTAATGCGACTAAAGCGACGAATTTTCGAAAAAACGGCATAACATTCCTTAAATTTTAATACTCATACCATCAGCAAGAGAGTAGAAATACGCGCGAGTTGCGGGAATTAACCCAACAATAAAGCCTGCGACCATTATCGCAGCTAAAAGCATGAGTTCATAGGATGACAATAAGGCTATATTTAGGCTTATTCCGGCATGGCTTTGCAAGTAATCTGCGCCGAGTAGCATTAAAGCATAGAATAATGCGATACCAACAATACAGCCAAGCCCTGTAATGAGTAATGATTCGACACTGATCAAGGTGAAGATATGCCAAGGTCTTGCGCCAACAGAGCGCAAAATTGCAAGTTCTCTGCGGCGTTGATTTAAGCTTGAAAGCAGGCTAGTTAACATGCCAAGCAAACTGATCAGCACCACAACAATAGAAAATAACAGCAAGATTTTTTCAACGATAGAGAGCATTTCCCATAGTTCACGCAAAGTAACCCCCGGCATGATGGCCAGCAGTGCTTCATCTTTGTATTGGTTGATATTACGACGTACTTGTAAGGTATAAAGTGGTGAATCGAAACCAAGTAAAAAAGCGGTTATTTGTTTTGGAGTACCAACTAAATCAACATCATTATGCTGGTCGTGGTCGTGGTCGTGGTCGTGGTCGTGGTCATTTGCATCAGCCTGAGCGGCTTCATGCTGATGAGTATGGCCGTCATGAATTGCCTCAATTGCTGCAAGTGGAATATGCAGGGTTTTATCAACAGGTGTCCCCGTTGGTTTTAGAATACCGACCACTTTAAATGGGTTATCGTCATGGTTATGAAAGCTGGTATTACCCATGCCATGTGCAATCACCACTTCATCACCAAGTTGATAGCCAAGGGTATTGGCAACCTCAGCACCTAATACAACTTCAAATAAATGATTAAATTCATGACCTTGTGAAAAGCTTAACGACTGCTTTTTAGCAAAGCGATAATGCTCAAAATAGTCTTTATTTGTACCAAGTACAGCTAAACCTTTATGGCTGTCGCCAAGTGACATAGGAATCGCCCATTTCACACCCCTTTGCTCAGTGATGTACTGGTAACTTTTCCAACTCACACCATTGTTTGCATGGCCAATGCGAAATACCGAAGACAGCAGTAGTTGGATATCACCGGTACGCGCACCGACAATTAAATCAGTGCCAGAAATTGTATTGCTAAAGCTACTTTTAGCATCAACTCGAACCCGTTCAATCGACATCAATAACATTACGCTGATAGCTATGGTAAACAGGGTGAGTAGGGCGCTGGCCTTTCGGTTTAATAAACTTTTTGTGGCGAGTTTAATGAGTAGCATCTGTGCCTCCTTGTAACTCAACAAGGCTGATACTACGGGTAAATAGCGTTTGTAATGTTTCATCATGGCTAACAAAAATTAGCGTGCTATTTGCTGCGCTTGCCTGCTCAAATAACAATTTTACGAAGGCTTGGCGATTTTGTGTGTCGAGTGCTGAGGTAGGTTCATCTGCGATGATAATTTCAGGGCTGCCAATAAAGGCTCGCGCTGCGGCAACTCTTTGTTGCTGACCAATACTCAGCTGTGCAACTGCTTGATGCTGCAAGGCGTCGTTTAGTCCTAAAGCAGTGAGTAAGCGACTTGCCTCAGCGGCCATTGTTGTACTATTTTTTAATGCGTTTTCTTGCCTTTGTTTTGAAAACTGGCAACCTAAGGTCACGTTTTCAATGGGGGATAAATAAGGTAATAGATTAAAGTTTTGAAAAATATACCCTATGTGGTCGGCACGAAAACGGTCACGTTTACTATTACTAAGTTGGTTTATTGCTTTACCAAGAAGCTCGATATTGCCCTGTGTTGGCACTGTGACACCAGCAAGCAGGGATAATAACGTTGACTTACCACAACCACTCGGACCGTGAAGAAAAACATGTTCGCCTTGATCAATATCTAATTTAGTAATATTGATCGTCGGCTCAGGTTGTTTTGTGTGCCACTTGAATAGCACATTTGCAAGCGTGATCATAACGACCTATCAATTGTTACCATCGCCAGTAATTTAATTTTTTGCGCATCTTAAAGTTACGAATAAAGTTACGTGGTTTTGGCTTAAGTGCTGGATTGCTCAATAGTAATTCATTGCTTGCAGCAAGTACACGTTGACTCGATAAGCCGTCTTGATAAGGGTGAAGCTGTTGACAAAACTGCTCAATTTTTTCCATTAATTCAGCTGGTCGTGTAAAGGCATAATCTATCGCCTCAGTTAGCTTATCGGCATCAGTGATATCTATTAAGTGTTCGCCAGGTGCTTGGTTACAGAAAGTAACAACAGGCTTTCTTTGTAAGATAAACATCAACAAAATAGACGAGGTATCACATAGCATGACATCTGCCGCTTGTAATAGCGGTAATACATTATCGGTCTCGACAAAGGTAAGATTCTCATTTTGAAGCGCTTTGTATTTCGCAACAAGCTCGCTTGGCATTTTCGGGTGAAACTGCACCAAAATTCGCCACTTGCCTTGCTCACTGTATGCTTTTATTTGTTCGTATAATTTAGGAGCAAGAGAAAGGCGCTTTGAGAAAGTCGAGCAAATCAATAAGGTTTTTCTGTTGTCGTCTAGGTTTTTGTATGGATTGTTTTTAATCTCACTAAAAAAAGGATCGAGTGTTGGCCAGCCGGTTTCTTTTACTTGAAAAAAGCCATGCTTTTTAGCTAAAGCTTGGAAAGGTGCAGTAGTATTTGGACCTTGCGTACAGTACAAATCAAAACAACCTCTAACTTTAAAATGGTCATTTTGGCCTTTGCTATTTAACTTCCCCGCATCAAAGCCATGGAATACACCAACTTTAACGCCAGGTATAAAAGTGGGAATACTATTAGAAGGTGCAAAAAGTACATCGGGTTGCCAATCGTGTATAGCCTCAACGCTATCTAAGGTTTGCTCGCTTTCATCAAGAAAATCACGATTTACAGTTTTCCCATGTAAAAACCATTTAACTTCACCGCCACGGGCTAAAATCTCCCGTTGTAATGGGCGTAAGATCGCGTACGAATAGTTCTGCGAAATAAACATTAAATATCTTTTTTCTGCGGTAGCTGCTAAGTAATCCAAGAAAACCTCCTATTTCGAGGGCACTAGTATAGCGAAATAATGTTTATGACAGCAAAATTACTGAAAGTTTAAATTTTTATGGTTTTTATCGCATCCGCAGGCTGCTGATGATAGTGCAATGATTGAGCTTTCAAGGCGTCTAGATTATTATAGGCGGCCATAACCCCAATCCCATACATGTGCTCACAAGAGCATGCCAAATACTATCGGAGATAGCATGACTAGCTATAAAGTTTTAGACGTAAACGATGATTTACCGATCCGTACTAAAGGTGCGGTACACAGTGGTAAAGTGCGTTCAGTTTATTGGTTAACTGATGAAGACAGCGCTCGTTTAATTAATGACAAAGGTTATCAAGTTCCAAAAGGAACTGAGCTAGCTATTATGGTTATTTCTGACCGTATTTCTGCGTTTGATTGTATTTGGCAAGGTGAAAACGGTTTAAATGGTGTTCCTGGTAAAGGCATCGCGCTAAACTCTGTGGCATCTCATTGGTTTAAGTTATTTGATAAAGCAGGCCTTGCTGGTAACCATATTGTTGATATTCCACACCCTTATGTATGGATTGTGCGTAAAGCAAGTACTGTAAAAGTTGAAGCCATTGCTCGCCAATATATTACTGGCAGTATGTGGCGTGATTATGCGAAAGGCACGCGTAATTTCTGTGGTATTGATTTACCAGAGGGACTCGCTGCGAACCAAAAGCTAGATGATGTTTTAATTACGCCATCAACGAAAGGCATTATCACAGGTGTTACTGACATTCCTGAAGTAGATGATGTGAACATTACTCGTGAAAACATCACCAATAACCTATCTGTTTTTAACTTCAAGTCTGAAGACGATGTCGCTAAATATGAGCAACTACTTGTTGAAGGCTTTAAGCTGATCAGTGATGAACTTGCACAGCTTGACCAAATTTTTGTCGATACTAAATTTGAATTTGGTTATGTTGAAGACATTGATGGATCAGATAAGCTTATCTACATTGATGAAGTTGGCACGCCTGATTCATCACGTATCTGGGATGGCCCAGCTTACCGTGACGGTAAAATCATTGAAAACTCAAAAGAGGGTTTCCGCCAGTTATTAATTAATAACGTGCCAGACAGCGATGTGTTATTAAATAAAGACCGCATGGACGAGCGTGAGCAGCTTGCTAAAGACTACACCTTGCCAGAATCAGTGATGCTTGAAGTGTCTGATACTTACGTTGGCATTGCGAGTAAAATCATTGGTCAAGAAATTACTATTCCAAGCGACCCACGTAGTGAAGTAATCGCTATTTTAGATAAAGAATACGGCTTAATTAAGCACAATTAATTGCTATTTTTTTAACTTAGATATGCTCTAAGTCAATATTATTAAAGCCAAGTTGGTTTTCTACTAAAACTGCTTGGCTTTTTTCTTGCTTTTCATCCCCTCTCTCATTAACTTAAGCTAAGATTAATCTATACTTATTAGCAAACTAGGCTAAGCAAGGTTCAATTATGACGTTTTTTGCGCACTGTGCTCGCACGGTATGTTCTTTTGTAGTTCTGTGCAGCGCAGCAACTGCATTCGCTGCTGATATTTCATTTACCGTTCGTGATCAATTTGGTAAGCCTTTGGCTGATGCTGTAATCGAATTAGAAAATAATGCGAACTTACCGAGCACGCAATTACCCGTTGCTGTGATGGATCAGGTAAATAAGCAGTTTTCACCTAATGTATTGGTGATACAGCAAGGGCAGTCTGTTGATTTTCCTAATAGCGATAATATTCGCCATCATGTTTATTCTTTTTCAAGTGCTAAACCTTTTAATATTAAGCTTTACGCTGACCGTCCAGAAAAACCTGAGTTGTTTGATAACACCGGGGTTGTAGTCTTAGGCTGTAATATTCACGACTCTATGGTGGGTTATATCTATGTCGCAAATAGCGCTAATACACTAAAAACAGCAGAGGATGGTAAAGTACAATTAAAAGGTATTACTGTTCCAACTAGTATAACGATTTGGCACCCAAACCAAGCAAGTGAAATTAATAAAAAATTATCAGTCACTGTAACTGAGCAAGTTGCTGATATTACAATTAATACCAATGAACCTGCACCGCGTAATACGTTTGGTGAGATGTTTAAGGCAGATAATGATTCATAGTTTAAGAGGGCGGATCATAGCCTTATGCGTAAGCCTGGTTTTATTAACTAGTTTAGTCAGTTTAGCGAGCTCCTGGTGGTCGACAAATCGGTTTAATGATCAAAAGCTACGTGAAGATATTAATGTCGCTGAAAATGTTTTTAAGCAATATTTAAGCGCTAAAGAAAGCCTGTTATTAACGGCTGCAAAGGTGCTGACCGCAGATTTTGGCTTTAAACAAGCGGTCGCAACTCAAGACGCCGATACCATTAGTAGTGTATTGAATAACCACAGTCGTCGAATAAATGCTGATTTGATGTTGCTTGTTGATTTATCAGGGCAATTGGTTTCAGCAAATACTGAATTTAATCATATGCCAGATGAGTTTTCTGCATTGATGAATGAATTACTCATTGATGCTGAGCAATCAAATTTCATTGTACTTGATCAAACCCTTTACCAAGTTATTTTACTGCCGGTGCGCGCACCTCGAACTGTTGCCTACAGTTTAGTGGGATTCGAGATTAACGACCTTGTTGCTGCAGAGCTTAAAAACCTCACCACAATGGATGTGAGTTTTATTGGTGAAGATGATGGTGTGGTAGAGACATCGCTGCCCAAGCAACCACAAAGCACTTCTGTATTAGCGCATTTTAATAACGAGACAACGCAGCGCATATTTGGTGAAAAGCCGGTCTATAGAAACCGACTAGTTGAACTACCATCTTTGCCCGGACACCTAGTTTCTGTGCTACTGAGTGCTGATCTAACCCAGAGTTATCGTGAGTTTGAACAGCTGTTTTTTACCATTATTGTTCTTGCTGCTATTACGGTTGTGATAGGCGTATTGACCAGTGGTATCTTAGCTAAAAATCTCACAACACCGCTTTCAAAGCTTACTTTACTTGCACAGCAATTTGCCCGTGGCAATTATAAAGCTGAATTTGTAGGTAAAAAGCAAAGTAGCGAGATCACCACTTTAATTGATGCCTTTAACAACATGGGTAACGACATCAAAGAGCGTGAACAGCAAATAAGTTTTCAAGCTAGCCATGACTCATTAACCGGTTTTTATACCCGTTCTGCTATGTTAGAAAATATGGAAAACTTGTTTGCCGAAGGAGCTGAGTACACACTGGTTGCTATAGATATCCGCGGCCTTCGTCATATCAATGATAAATTAGGTCCGCGTATTGGTGATGATTGTTTAAAAGCGGTTGCTGAGCGTATTGGTGAATACTCAGCTCATCATAATGGTGTTAATGCTCGGATTGGCGGTGACGAATTTTTAACTTTATTGCCAGCCGATGAAACGAAACAATTTAAAGATGCGGTAATGAAGTTAGTTGCTCAGTTACAGGCTGGCTACTTAATTCAAGGCTTAAACATTACGTTACGCTTTAGTGTTGGGGTGGTGCATTGCCTTTCGCAAAATGTCAGCCCTGAGGATTTAATGCGTCGCTCGTTAATTGCTGTTGATACTGCATCTTGCGAGCATAAAACTATTCATTATTATCAAGAAGGTGAAGACGAAGAACATCTTGAGCGCCTAGCAATAATTGATGAACTTAAGCAAGCCCTCGTTGATGACGACGGTCAGCTGTTCATGACCTATCAGCCAAAACTAAATATTAAAACTAATAGCATTGATAAAGTTGAGTCGTTAATCCGCTGGCAGCGCAAAGATGGCCAGTGGGTTTCACCAGAGCTGTTCATTGATTTAGCAGAGCAATCAGGGGTGATTGTTGAGCTAACTTCTTGGGTTGTGAAAACGGTAGTGTCTCAAGTCGCTGCATGGCAACAGCAAGGTATTACTATGCAGGCTGCGATTAATGTCTCTGCGCAAGATATTGCATACCCAAGCTTTTATTCACATCTTGCTAAACAGTTAGAAAAACATGCTGTTAATGGGCGTTTGATCACAATTGAGCTCACAGAGCGCGATATGATTGAGAATGAAGAGCAAGGTATTAAGGCGCTAGAAAACCTCAAAACCTTGGGGGTTAAAATCTCGTTGGATGACTATGGTGTAGGGCAAACATCGCTTGGGCGCTTAAAGTCGTTACCGATTGATGAGCTAAAACTTGATAAGTGTTTTATTTTGCAATTAAATCAGTCACGTCAAGATCAATACATAGTTCAATCTACGGTGACTCTAGGTCATCAGCTGGGCTTTTCGGTTGTAGCGGAAGGCGTTGAAAACAAAGATTCACTGGATATTTTAGTGCAAAATAAATGTGATTATGCACAAGGGTATTATTTAAGTAGACCACTAAAATCAGAGCAGTTTTTGCAGTGGTTAGAGGTGTACAATGAAGCGTCTTAATTGGTTGTTTGGGTTAACTTGTCTTGCTTTTGCAAGTTCAGGGTTGGCAGCATCGGGTAAATTATTAGCAACGCCCGGAGTCTCCCAGGTTGAAGGTAGTGCGGGTGGTGGTATTGTTCCTTGGGCACAGCTTGCAGGCTATGCAAGTGATGATGAAGTAGCAATAAATGGTTTTTGCAGCCGCGCTGATGTGAGTGATTACCGCTTAGATGTTTGTGGCGCGCAGCTAAATATTTATGATCGCGTTGAATTTAGTTACGCAGAGCAACGCTTCGAAGTTCCCGCATTAAATACCGATATTGAGCAATCAATTACAGGGGCAAAAGTGCGCTTATACGGCGATATCGTTTACAGTAAATGGCCGCAGCTGAGCCTAGGTGTACAACATAAATCACTGGATGACGGCAGTATCGCAAACCTACTTGGTGCCAAAGATACCAGCGGTACCGATGTATATCTTGCTGCTAGTAAATTACATTTAGGGGCGCTTGCTGGGTATAACTGGTTTTGGAACACCACCTTTCGTTATAGTGATGCTAATCAGCTAGGTTTGTTAGGCTTTGGCGGCCCTGATAGCGATAAAGAATTGTTATTTGAAGCATCTACCGCGGTGTTTTTAACCCATCAAATAGCTGTGGGTGTTGAGTATCGTGAAAAGTCCAATAACCTTGGCTTAGGGGAGCAAGATTGGCAGGATGTGTTTGTTGCTTGGTTTCCTAATAAGTATGTTAGTGTCACTGCTGCTTGGTTAGACTTAGGAAGTATTGCTGGGGCTGAGGATCAAACAGGTTGGTATCTTTCTGTAACAGGGTATTGGTAATGATGAAAACACTTTTTACATTTGTATTTGCCGTTGTGTTAGTTGGTTGTGCAAGTAGCAACAATAACACCTTGTATCAGCAAATTAATGGCGAACAAGGTATTGAAAAACTGGTTGATAGTTTTATTAATCAAATAGGCCGTGACGAACAAATTTTAGCTTATTTTAAACAAACGAATGTCGCCCATTTTCGACAAGGTTTTATTACTCATTTGTGTAGCGTCACCGGCGGCCCTTGTGAATACAAAGGCGATGATATGGTTGATATCCACACCGGAATGAACATCCCTGAAAAAGACTTTAACCGCGTAGTAGAGCTATTGATTAATGCCATGGACGAACAACAGGTCCCGCAAACGGTACAGAATAAAATCCTTAGTCGCCTAGCACCCCTTCGTCCTGAGGTAATTGATATTTAGCTAAAACAAACTTTAATTGTGGGCTGAAACAAAAATGTAATTTATGTACAATAGCTCTTGGTTGAAGTTATTAAGTTGTAAATAATGCGGTTATATTTTGATGTTCAGCATCTATATTACATTCCACAGTACTTGCCTGTTTTAAAGGAGTTAAAAGCAAAAGGCTACAAAATTTCTATGGTTTTCTATGAAGAGCAGGATGAGCGAAGTCGTGCTGTATGTCGTAATTTTATAGATAAAAATGCAATAGTTGCAGAGTGGTTAACAAATACAAGTGAAACCTTTGACTTTTATCAGAACTCAGGTGCAGATTGGGTTGTGTTTGGCAATACATTCGCAGGTGCTGAGGATTTAAATAAAAAGACCGTACTGATGCAGCATGGTATAGGTCCAAAGCAGTGTTATTACGACGTATCGAACAACAAAATGACAGTACGGTTTGTTGAAGGTGAACACCGACTGCAACGTTTAAGAGAGCTTTACCCCGAAGGTAACTTTATTGATAGTGGCTATGCAAAATTAGACCCTATTTTTAATCAGACTCTAGGTATTATTAACCTCAAAAACCTAGGCCTAGATCCAACAAAGAAAACCTTACTGTATGCACCTACTTTTTATCCAAGTTCTTTAGAATGTTTTAGCGATGATTTTCCTGAGCATTTTGATGAATTTAATATTATCGTTAAGCCTCACTTCTTTAGTTTGTTTAAGAAAAAATATAAAAAACAACGTCTAAAGCTTGAAAAGTGGGCTAGCGCTAAGAATGTTTACCTTGCAAATGAGTACGATTTTGACCTTACTCCTTTTTTAGAACTTGCTGATATAATGATTTCTGATGCATCGTCAGCCATATTTGAGTTTGCAGCATTAGAAAAGCCTGTTATCTGGTGTGATTTCTATAAGCTGCGCTGGTCTTACAGAGGTATTTTTTCTTATAGGTTAAAAGCTCGACTTGATGAAGATATCAAATACTTCAATGAGCTATGTACTCGTGCAGGAAGTTATAAAGATTTAAAGCAGTTATTAACTTCAAGTTTTAATGAAACAGCCGAATTTAAAGAAAAAAGAAAAGAAATAGTCTATAAACTGGCAGGTATTACGGATGGTCACTCTGCTAAGAGAATTGTATCTTATTTAGAGGAGCACCAATGAAACGGGTAATTACATTTGGCACGTTCGATATTTTCCATGTGGGACACATCAATATTTTAGAACGAGCTAAATCGTTGGGAGATTATTTAATAGTTGGTGTATCTTCCGATGAACTAAATTTCTCTAAGAAAGGTCGAAAGCCCGTATATAGTGAAGCTGATAGGCTAAAAATTATTAGTTCATTGAAGTGTGTCGATGAAGTATTTGTAGAGCATTCTCTAGAATTAAAAGGTGAGTACATCAAAGATCATCAAGCTCATTTGCTAGTTATGGGGGACGATTGGGCTGGTCGATTTGATCAATTTAGCCAACTTTGTGATGTAACTTATTTAGAGCGTACTCCCTCTATCTCTACAACAGAAATAATAGAAGTTGTGAGGCAACCTTCAAACTGTCATTTATAATTAATATAATAGCTGTATGCGCTTACGTTCAATCAAAAATAAGATGTGTATATGGCTTTTTTATTTATCTCTCGCAACAATGTGCACGCCCGCTATTACAAAGAACTGACTAGGAAACTGCCTTTAAAGAGTAAAGTGCACTGCATGGGCTTACCTAGATTTGCTGCTCTTAAATACTTTAGTAAGGCAATACAAATTGATTTTAGTAAAATAATTTCGGAGCAACTATTACGTAAACAAGCGCGTAATAGTTTATGGAATAACCCGCTAATAATTAAAAGTTACTCTGCTTTGATGCTGCTGGTGGAGCGGTGTCGGTTCGCTAAGTATTATGATTTATTGAAGTCAGAATCGCCACAAGCTTTAGTCATTTGGAATGGTAATAAATTACCGAATGTTACTGTTTGTATGGCTGCTAAGGCGTTAGGAGTGACCACCTATTACTATGAAAATGGGTTACTGCCCGGAACAACAAGCTTAGATCCTAAAGGTATTAACTTTGCGGCTTCTGTACCGCGAGATAGTCAATTTTATTTAAACTTTGATCCGCAAGGGGAGTTACCATTCTCTGCACCTGATTTAATCCCAAGAGCAAATCATAAAAAGCGCTGCAAGTTTGACGCAATTGAGTTACCCAAAAAATACTTATTTGTGCCATTTCAAGTTCCACACGATACCCAAATAGCATGTTACTCTCCTTGGCTTAAGTCAATGGAAGAGTATTACGAAGCTGTAGTTTCAGCAGTAAATAAGTTAAATGACCCAGAGCTTAAAGTCGTTTTTAAAGAGCACCCTTCATGGCATAAGCATTATGAGCACTTGTACGATAAAGATAGTGTTGCAGTTTTTGCGAACGGAAATTGTACTCAAGAACTCATCAATGGCGCTGAGGCTGTGATCACTATTAACTCAACCGTTGGTTTAGAATCCTTACTACTTGATAAAAAAGTCATTACCTTAGGGCTTGCTTGTTACAATATTGATGAGCTTGTACTACACGCAAGTGAACAAGCTACTTTGGTTAAGTGCTTAGAAAAATTGCAGAACGGCTGGCAGCCTAACAGTATTCTGAGAGATAAGTTTTTTACCTACTTAAAGCATGTGTATTGCTTGCCCGGTGTTTGGAAAGAATGTGCGACTGAGCATGTTAAAGCGGTCGAAAAGCGTTTAACTCAGCAAGATACATTTGCACAGCTATCGCAAAAGGAAAATTAATGAAGAACATCGTCTCGCCAGAGTGGCTTAACGAGCATTTAAGCCTCGAAAATTTGATCATATTTGATGCTGGAATGGTGCGCCCTGGTCTACCGGGTGAGTATGCACCTAAGGCTATGCTGCCTAATGCACAGCGTTTTGATTTCAAAAAGACGCTGGCAGATAACAGTAATCCTGTACCAAGTATGATGTGCAGTAGCGAGCAGTTCACAGAACATATGCAGCTTGCTGGGGTTAACCAAGACTCTCTGGTTGTGATTTATGAAGACCAAGGCTTATTCAGTTCAGCGCGTGCGTGGTGGATGTTTAAAGCCATGGGCTTTGATAACGTAAAAGTTTTAAGTGGCGGTTTAGCTAAGTGGCAGGCACTTGGCTTTGCTACAGAAGCAAGTTATTCAGCTGCTACTGGTCAAGGCAACTTTGTTGCAAGCCCACGCGCTGATTACTTTATCAGTGCTGAGCAAGTACTTAACTCACTTGATGAACAAAGTACACTAACACTCGATGCTCGCCCTTATAAGCGATTCACCGGTGAACACGCTGAGCCGCGTGAAGGCATGCACAGTGGTCATATTCCTAATAGTCGTTGTTTATCGCTGTCAACTGTATTGAATGATGGTGAGCTTAAACTGCTTAGCGAGTTACAGGCATTATTTGAGCAACATATAGCGCCGCATCATACCCAGTTGCAGTTTAGCTGTGGTTCAGGTGTAACCGCTTGCGCAATTGCATTGTGTGCCGATGAATGTGGTTACGCTAACTTACGTGTTTACGATGGCTCATGGAGTGAGTGGGGTGCTCGTCACGACCTACCTATTGAAACAGGTCCGCATCAATAAAATCAGCGTAATTTTGCCAGCTGCCGATACTGTTTTTATTCAGTGGCTGGCGGATTTGCTTTTTACTCGCCGTGGCTGATGCTGCATTGTTTTTATAAAAAGTCAGGCAGTTTTCCTGCCAGCTTAAATCACAAAACGCATAGAGCTTTTGCGTTTGTTGGGTAGGCTCTGCTACTAATTGCTCATAGCTTTGCAAAAAAACATTTTCAGGATACTTGTTGGCAAAATGACTGACTAATGCCGAGTAATCTTGATAGAACGAGGCAATATCTTCAAGTGTAAAACTGTAGTGATGAAACACACTTTGCGGGCTATACATCTGCCTAAAATTGGCAATGCTGCAATCACGCCACTCTCGTTGCATACAAACGATTTTAGCATTAGGAAATGCCGCTAAAATAAAATCAATATAGTAAAAGTTAAATGGCTGTTTATCACAACTTATAAGGCCGACACTTAGCAGCTTTGCTCTTTGCTGATAGCTAGCGAGTGCTTTAGTTACAGCGGTTGATGAATAAGCTTTATCAAGCATTTCGCTATCAATCACACGAGCTGATTGCGTGGCGTGTTGTATCAATTGCGCAATATCATTTAATTCCCCAATACCTCGTAGCTGTGTACTTTGATTAAGGATTTTTTCAACTAAGGTTGTGCCAGAGCGGGGCATGCCAACAACAAAAACGGGTGAGAACTCAGAGTCAGTACTTGCTGGTGCTTGATGTTTGCTTTGAGTAATGAGCTTTTGACAAAAGTGGTGATGTTGGCTTGCTTGATAGTTAAGTTTACCGGCTATGGCTTGCTTACTTAGTGCAAAGTATTTAAATGCACCTTTGTAGTCATTAAGGTGCTCATAATTAAGAGCAAGACTATGAAAATAAACTTGTTGTTCAACAATGCTTTTTTCTTTATCCGCCAAGGCTTGTAGTTTTTGGATATGTTGCTCTGCATCTATAACAGTATTGAGTTCAGCCTGAGAATAGTGGGCTTGATAAAAGCTAGGTTGCTTTGTGGTTAGTTGCTGAAGCAAGCTTTTAGCTTCATCGAATAGTCCGTGAATTTTATAACTCACCGCCAAATTATAGCTAATTTGAGGGTTATCTTTATTGCGCTGGTAGGCTGCTTGTTGCAAGTTAAGAGCGTCGTCATAATGCCCTAAACGGGTCGCAATGTTGGCTAATGTATCAAAGTCTGCGCCACTAAAGTCAGCTGTTTGTAATGCGCTTTGATAATACACAGCTGCATTACTTACTTTGCCTAACAGTACGTATAACTTGGCAAGTGCTAAATGATAAACTGCAAAAGGGGCTAGGCTTAGCGCTTTTTCAAGGAGCTTAATCGCTTTGGTGATATCGCCAGCTGCGGTGTTGACTTCGCTAAGTAAAAAGTAACAAACGTGGTCTTCAGGATTTTGTTTTAGCCGCTGCACAAGTAAGTGATGTGCATCGGTTAGTTTTTTGTTGCTTAACAACTGTTGGATATGAGCGCGAAGCGCTTGTTGGGTATCATTTAGCATAAGCGCATAGTATACCAATTCACCAGAATACTTAATTTTATACCAACCCGCAATAATACTTAATCATTTTGAGGGATTAAACCTGTCGCTAGCTGCGTTAAAAATTTCTGATTTAGAACAACTAAATAACAAAATTTTTGCCTTGCTATCAACGAGGTTTTCTTGCCTCAAAATAGACCACTTAATTAAGCGAATTGGTATTAAAAAGCCCTGCCTGAAGGTGGCAAGGCTTTTATGGGGATGTTTAATTACAGCTCAAAGTTGTAGCTAAACTTCATACCGATAGTACGAGGCGCTGTGGTGTAGTGACCATAAACACGCTGTAGCTCAGGTAGCTCTTTATTAAGCTCAGCATATTGCGACATACCAGCCCAAGACTTATCACGACGTACAGAAGTGAATGCGTACTTATCGAATAAGTTGTCTACGTAAAGCGTTGCAGACCACATATCACCAGTAATTTTGGCAGATAAGTTACTTAGTGCATAACCAGGTAATACTTCGCCGTCTGCTTTTAAGCCTACTTTGGTGATCACATCGCTTTGCGCTGTGATACCGTAGTTAACGCTTAATAGTTTATCGCCTAGGATATCTTGCTCGTAACGAAGACCAAATGAGAATTGATGCTCAGGAGCGCCCGGTAAACGGTCGCCTTTAGCACCATCATAATAGCTTTGGTACTGCGCTAAGTCATCGCCTAACACGCCAAATAAGTAAGGCGCATCTTCGGTCAATTCAGCCTTTGCATAAGCGTATGTCGCATATGCAGCCCAATTATCACCAATCATAGCGCGAGTAGAAAGCTCAACACCTTTAGAATTAGCAGAGCCTGCGTTCGAGGTAATTAACTCTTGGCCATTTACAGTGCTGCTACCCACTTGCGCATCTTTCCAATCAACATTAAATAGTGCCGCATTGAAATGTAGGCGGTTACGTAACCATGATGACTTAAAGCCTAGCTCGTAGTTGACTGTTGTATCTGGTTTGTAATCTTCTTCGTTTGGCAGGGCACAAACTATTTGTTGCTCAGGTAATACATCAGGGCAAGGAGCAATACCGTTACCACCACCAATACGGAAGCCTTCACTCACAGTAAAGTAAGCAAGTACACCATTATCGAATGTATAGTTAGCATTAAACTTGAATAAGTTACCGTTATCGCTGGCACTTACATTTTCCATAGCTAGATTATCGAGTGAATCAAAATCCCCAGAATAAAGTGGTGTAGCAGAACCTGATGTTGTAGAAACATCGTATTCGTAAAAACGTGCACCTAGAGTTACATCAAGCTGCTCTGTGATGCTGTAGCCGATTTCACCAAAAATTGCTTTTTCAGTGGTTTCACTATCTGAAATTAGAATGTACTCAAGATCTTGTTCAACATTAGGAATACCGCCACCCCAGTACTCAGTCAGACCCGGCGTGTACTCACGGTCATCTGAGTAGCTTTCTACTTTGTTGTAGAAGCCGCCTACAATCCAGTTAAAAGCACTATTACTATTTGATACTAAACGGAGTTCTTGCGTAAAGGTATCGCGATCTGAGGTATCATGCGTGTAGCCAACAAAAGAAGGGAAGTCGGCATAACCTGACCAAATATCGTAAAGTAGATCAGTTTGATCGCGCTGTCCAGATTGCTCATAGCTAGACCAACCAGATGCAGATACCAGCTCAGCAAAACCAAGATCTGCTTTTACTTCTAAGCTTAATAAATCGTTTTCTTCTTCACCAGGCTCAAGTACACGAGCTACGTTTTCGTATTTTCCAGGGATCCCTTGTAGCGCACTGCTATCAGCAAGAGAGCCGTATTGCGATGTCGAGTTACCGCCATTTTCTTGCTTTTGATAGAAGTAGTTAAGCGTTGCATCAACATCTTCGGTTGCAAGCCAGCGAAGTGATAAACGTGCTGTGGTGATTTGCTCATCGTTAACATCGCTTACGCTTTTTAAGTTGGCATTTACATCGCTGCTGTCTGAAAAGTCAGGGTTTGGGTTTGATACACCTGGCTCTTGAACCACGTGCGTGTAGTCAATGTAACCAGGGTTATCGTAATAATTTAAGCTAGCACGAAGCGCTAGTTTTTCTTCAATTAGCGGCGTATTGAATACCACACCAAACTCACCGCCAGTGCCGTCACTTTCGTTAATGCTAAATACATCGCCTGTAACCTTACCTTCGGTGATATCAAGCTCAGGTTGCTTTAGTAAGTAACGAATTGCACCACCTAAAGTACCTGCACCATACAGTGTACCTTGTGGGCCAATTAGCACTTCAACACGGTCAACATCAGTTAAACGTAAGTCGATGCTCAGTGGAATTTCACCAACATAGGTTGCCACTGTGCCACTATCAGAAATACGGTCAGAGGTATTTGTATTCAAACCACGAACGATAATCGGAGAACCTTCACGACCACCTTGATCAGAAATTGTTAAGCCAGGTACCCAGCGTGCGACATCTTCTAAATCGCCAATGTTTTGGTCGCTAATTACATCGCCATTGAGCGCTGTGATATTAAGCGGTGCATCTTGCACAGAGCCTGCACGTCGTGTTGCAGTAATTTGAATAGTTTCAATTGATTTATCAACTTCGATAGCATCTTCTGCAGCAAACGCCATATTGCTATTGATTAAAACTGCAGAAATTGCACTTGCAAGTAGAGCAGGCTTAAAAGTGTTCATGATTGATTCCGACTTAGTTACAGTAAATTTATGCTTAAAAAATAGACATTACTAGTGATTTAAGCTTAAAACTTGATGATTTAGTGAATTTATATCTAATTATAATGTATTTTTATTCTTATCGTCCATGCGTTATTTGCAATTAAATGCAAAATAATTGAATAAATACTCTGTAAGGGGTTAGCTATCGGAATAAGGGCAATCAGTACAGCCATTACTACAGCAATGGCCGCGTTTTAAAAAGAACCAGCGGCTAAATACCATGTAGTTGTTTTGCATGGTGTAATCGAGATTTTCTATTAAATTACCTTGAGTAAAATAAGGCTTAGCAAAGGCAAGCTGCTGTTCAAGAGGTTGCTGGTAAAGTTTAGATAAAAATGAATTTATCTTTTTTATAGTACAGTCTCGGCATAAACATTCTGTTGCTGCCTCATCGAGTGGTAAAATGTTGGGCAGCTCACTACACCAACAGGCATTAATATTGTCGGCTTGGCAGTTAAGCGTTGCTTTGCATTGTGAGCAAGTAAGGGTTGTCATTAAGTAAAAAGATGCTTTGAGATTGAAAAGGTAAGCATAGCAAATGGATAAATTAGACGCATTAGATGAGTTTGCCCGTTTTGGTGATAACCGATTTGAGGCAATCTCAGTAATTACCAGTACTCCAGACACACAAGGAGATGTGTATATTCTAACGCAAGATGTTTTCTGTCAGGTTTTACAGTGTGTTATAGACGGCGAAATAGATATCGATGAATTAGAACTTTGGGCAAATGTAGTTGAGTCTCGCCAAGACATCGACGAAAGTGCCGTTGAAGGGGCTATTTATGCGCTAAGTAATAACGAGCAGATGGGTGGGTTGAGTACAAGTACGCTAAAGAAGTTATTAGCAGTGACTTTAGGCTGAAAGAATTTTATACCTTTCAGCCTAAGGCATTTACTGCTTGCTATTTATGATAGCTTAAGCAGGTTTCCACTTCGTTTTTCGAACCTAAGATCACCGCCACACGTTGGTGAATTGCGTCAGGTTGAATGTCCATGATGCGCTCAGTGCCTGTAGAAGCTATGCCGCCAGCTTGTTCGATTAACATTGCCATTGGGTTTGCTTCGTATAATAAACGTAATTTGTTAGGTTTATTTGGATCTTTCGTGTCGGTTGGGTAAGTGAAGATACCACCACGGCATAATACACGGTGCACATCACCTACCATTGCCGCAATCCAGCGCATGTTGAAGTTACGGCCACGAGGGCCTGTATCACCAGCAATTAGGTCATTGATGTAATTTTGCATTACCGGTTGCCAATGACGTTGGTTTGAAGCATTGATTGCAAATTCGCTAGTCTCTTCAGGCACGCTCGCAAAATCTTGCGTTAATAAGAAGGTACCGTGTGTTTTATCTAAGGTGAAAAAGCGTGTGCCTTTGCCTGTTGTTAACGCCAGCACGGTAGATGGGCCATATAATACATAACCCGCTGCAACTTGGTTTTTACCCGGTTGCATAAAAATACTAGGATCAGCCGGATCTGAACCTTCAGGCGCCGCCATAATTGAGAAAATCGTACCAACGAGTGAGTTGATATCAGTATTTGATGAGCCATCAAGTGGGTCGAATGCAACAATGTAGTTGGCATCTGGATTACCCGCAACGGTGAAGTCTTCTTCTTCAGAGGCAATGGCTTTTACGTAGCCCGATTCTAATAAAATATCTTTTAAAAGTTGGTTAGTTAGAACGTCGAGTTTTTTCTGTGTTTCACCCTGAATGTTTTCGTCTAGGGTTGAGCCTAATACGCCAGATAGGGCGCCTTGACCAACACGAAATGAAATTTCTTTACATGCCGCAAGTACCGTTCTGATCAATGAGATCAGTTCACGAGGGCAACCATCTTCTAACAATACCGGTGGGAGTCTACGCATTCTATTTTCCTGATAACGTTGTAGCCAGACATTTTTAGTGTGAGAGAGAATGTCTTAGCAAGCGCTGAATTTCGTCTTAAATAGCTGATTTTTCTTGGCGGTACTTTATACTGCTTAATACCTATACAGTATTTAAAACGCGAATAACAAAGATAAGATTATGCAAAAAATACCATTACTACGATATCTGCTCTTAGCTGTGCTACTTACTATGATAACTCAAGCACACGCAGCAATTAAGTCTATAAATGATTTTACTGAAAAAATGACACATTTTTCAGGCTATTTTTCATTTTACTACGATACAGAAAACGGCAAATTGTATCTTGAGGTGGATAAACTCGAGCAACAATTTTTATTACAACAAAGCCTACCTTACGGTGTTGGTTCAAATGATATTGGCTTAGATCGTGGTCAGTTAGGTGACACACATTTAGTTCAATTTGAGCGTTTTGGCGATAAGGTGATGCTAAGAGCTATTAATACTTATTACCGTGCTAATACTAATAACCTTGCGGAACAACAAAGTATTAAAGAGGCGTTCGCATCAAGTATTTTAGCGGGCTTCAGTGTTGTAGCTCAGTCAGACACTGCTGTACTTGTGGATTACACCCCTTATTTATTAAGCGATGTTCATGGTGTAAGCCGTCGTTTATCGGCAACCGGGCAGGGAAGTTTTAACTTAGATAGCAACCGCAGTGCAGTTTATTTAGCACGCTCAAAAGCGTTTGAAAAAAATACTGAATTAGAAGCCGTGCTTACTTTTCAAGGTAATAACCCGGGTAAGTATGTTCGCCAAGTGAGCGCAGACCCTTACGCGTTAACAGTACATATGCATCACTCATTAATTGAGTTACCGGACGATAACTACACCCCTCGCAAATTCCACCCTCAAGCAGGTTTTTGGAGCATTGAGCACAAAGATTATGCGGCAGCGCTGGGTGAGTCTATGTATGTGCGTTACATCCCGCGTCATCGTTTAGCGAAAAAAGATCCGAGCCTGCCAATCAGCGAGCCCGTTGAGCCGATTGTTTATTACTTAGATCCGGGCGTACCAGAGCCAGTTAAAACAGCGTTACTTGATGGAGCTAAATGGTGGAATGATGCCTTTAATGCAGCAGGTTATAAGAACGCATTTATTGTTAAAGTGCTCCCAGATGATGCCGACCCTATGGATATTCGCTACAACGTAATTCAATGGGTGCACCGTGCAACCCGTGGTTGGTCGTATGGCAGCTCAGTGATTGACCCTCGAACAGGCGAAATCATCAAAGGTCATGTGACACTGGGTTCACTGCGTGTTCGTCAAGACATCCTAATTGCAGAAGCATTAGCAGCCCCATATTTTGAGGGCAATGAAGTGGCTAAGCGTTTACAAGCCATGGCACTTGATCGTATTCGTCAATTAAGTGCCCATGAAGTCGGGCATACTTTAGGTATTTCGCATAACTTTGCAGCGTCAGTGGCAGACAGAGCCTCTGTGATGGATTACCCACACCCACTACTGAGCTTTAATGAGCAAGGTAAATTAGATGTAAGTCGTGGCTATGCTGCTGGCATGGGCGTGTGGGATACCCAAGTGGTCAAATACGGTTATAGCGACTTCACCAATCAAGATGAAGCACAGCAATTGGCCGCAATTTTAGCTGAGAACAAAAGCAAAGGGCTGGAATTTATTTCAGACAGTGATGCCCGTGCTCAAGGTGGTGCTCACCCAACAGGGCATTTATGGGATAACGGCAGTTCACCAAGTGATGAGCTAATGCGTGTACTTGATGTTCGTAAACAAGCACTGACGAGCTTTGGTATCGAAAACATCAAAACAGGCACTGCTTTATCGCAATTAGAAGAAATGCTGGTGCCACTTTATTTATTCCATCGCTATCAAGTAGAGGCTGCGGTTAAACTAATTGCTGGTGTGAATTACGAATATGAAGTTCGTGATGGCTCACAACCAAAAGGGGCGCAGGTTGTGGCAAAGCAAACACAACAAGCTGCAGTGGATGCCTTACTTGCGACATTAAAAGCTGAGAACCTTGTTTTGCCTGAGTCAGTATTAGCGCTTATTCCACCAAAAGCGTATGGTGAATCTAAATCACGCGAAAGTATTGTTGGTCGCACAGGGCTAACGCTTGATGCGATGGCACTGCCTGAGGTTGCTGCAGCACATAGCTTGAGCTTACTTTTTAATAGCCAACGCATTAACCGTTTAGCGCAGCAGCAAGCACGAAGCGATGCATTTTATGGTTTAGATACGCTATTAGCACAAACTTATCAGCAAGTTTTTGAGCAAAAAATTGCCTCAGGGATGGCGGGTAAAATTAGCCAACGTGTGCAGCTTTTAACAGCAAAACAGTTTGCTGACTTAGTAGCAAGCAATGAGGTGGCACCCGAAGTACAAGCACAGCTTCGTTACTACTTAGCTAAACTTGCAAAGAGTTACCAGCAAGAATCAATGCTAGGCAGTGCATCCGTTGGCAACAGTGCATTTAAGCAATATTTAAGCGAGCAAATCAGCCTCTTTTTAGAAAGCGGTGAATGGCCTGCAAACTTTAAAGTGTTGCCAATGCCACCGGGTTCGCCAATTTAATCCATTTTTACTTCAAAGCGCCTAGCATAGCTAGGCGTTTTACTTGCATAAAATTGGATATTTGCTAATCTAGCGGCCTTCCTTTTTTGTCTTTTTGAGGTGTATATGGCGTTCTTTTCTCGCTCGTTGTTAGCAGCGGCCATTACATTCTCTAGCTTTTCCAGTTACGCAACCCTAGAAAAAAAACAATGCGATGTAGAGCTAAGCCATGGCTTAATCATCACCGATGATGTCATTCGTATTGTTGATAAAGGTCAAACCCGCGTACAGATCAACAACGATAACCAATTGTTTATACGAGGTTACTGGGTTGATTTAAGCCCAGATGAAAGCAAAGTTGTGGAGCAGTTCAGCCGCGGTATCAGGCAAACAGTCCCTGAACTTGTTGACTTGGCGACCGATGGTGTAAACCTTGGCTTAAGTGCCATCGAGCAAGTTGTTGAGGGCATGTCAGACAAAGAGCCTGAAGTGCTAAAAACTCAGCTGCAATATGTTGAGCGTGCGCTGATGGATAAATTTAAGCGTGGTGATGACTTTTTCTTTATTGCCCCGCAGTCGCTGTCGAAAATTGATGACTTTTTTACCAAAGAAATCAGCCAAAAGATTCACTCTGCAGTCCATGGTTCACTTGGCGCTATTTTAGTCTCGCTAGGCGATGCTTTTAAATCGCGCGAAGGTAACATCGAAGACCGTATCAATGATATGGGGCAGCGTATGGATATTATCTCAACTGAAATTGACAAATCACTGCAAAAGAAAGCTGAGCAGTTAGAGATGAAAGCGTCTGAGTACTGTGAGTGTTTGAACTCATTAGATGTCACTGAATCGCGCTTACAACAAATGGTGCCTGGTATGGCCGATTTTGACTTGGTACAAATAAAGTCTTAATGCGAATTTAAAACGAAAAAGCCCAGCAGTTGCTGGGCTTTCTCGTTTTTACTGGCTGAATTAACTGAATTTAGCGGTTTCAGTTTCTAAATTGCTAGTAAGACCTTTGATCAAATCGGTCGCTGTATGGGCCTGATTTGATACATCAGCCGTTTGTGAAGCCGTGTCTGAGATAGTTACGATGCGTTTAGCTGTGTCTTCACCGGCATCAAGTTGCTCTTTTGCAGCGATGGCTATCTGGTGGCTCATTTGCGCGATTGCACTCAGTGAACTGGCAACGCGTTTTAGTTCTTCATTGGCTCTAGTCGACTTTTCAACGGTTTGTTCACTGGTACTAATGCTAAGCGAAACAGATGACTTGGCATCTTGGGTTGCAGCTTGCAGCTTGCCAATCATATTGCGGATTTCTTCAGTACTAGTTTGCGTGCGCTGAGCAAGCCCTCGGACTTCATCAGCAACCACCGCAAAGCCTCGTCCTTGTTCACCTGCACGGGCAGCTTCTATTGCAGCATTAAGCGCAAGTAAGTTAGTTTGCTCGGCAATACCTTGAATAACACTCAGCACATTTGCGATGTTATTTACCTCATCATCAAGTACTTGAATGTTATTACCAGCGCTGTCAATTTGCTGCTCTAAAAGCGCAATGGTATCAGCTGCCTCACTGGTTAAGTGGCTGGCACTTTGGCCTTGTTGTTCAGCTTCTTGCACTGAATAAGCTGCTTGTTCAGCATGTTCCACAACGGTTTGTGCTGAGGCTGTTAACTCAGTAATAGCTGAAGCAACCATTTGGGTTTCTTCGTTTAGGCTACGAGTCAGTTTGTCGAGCTCAACAGAGCGTGATTCGTTATCAACACTTTGATTTTTTAAGCTATCTGTAACGCCTTTAATACCACCGACAACGCCACGTAAACCTTGCTGCATGTAATGCATGGCAGCAATAATGCTCTCAGGTGGGGCATCTTGGCGAATATGTGAGTTTAAGTTGCCACGAGAGACGTTTTTTACAATACCGATTACTTCATCAATTTCGCCGCCTAAGGCATTGGTAAGCGATGAACCAAAACGAGCAATGGCAAAGGTCAGTGCAATGGCAATAAGCATTGATAAGCCCAGCAACCACTTTGCGGTATTCCAATAACGTTCATCAACTTCTTTAGCGCTAATACCAGTACCAACATACCAGCCAAACAGCGGTGTTTTTTGTACTACAGAGGTTAAATCAACGGTTTCACCATCTCGCACTGAATCCCAGTGATAGGTGATGATTTTATTGGTAGTGTTACCCACGAGATTTTCGACCATACGGCCGATACTGTTGCCGCTGGCATCTTTAAAATCGTTAAAGCTGGTGCCGTGTAGTTCTGGGTCGTGCGGTGTGGCGACAAAATCTAAGTTGTTGTCGACGACGTAGACATATTCTGAGTCGTGGTATTTATTTTCACGAAGCACCTGAATAGCGAGTTTCTTTGCTTGTGCTTCTTCGAGTTGATTGTTTTTAACCATCAACTCAAATTGCTCAACAATATTGGTGGTGCTCTTCATGAGCTGGTTGATACGCGCGATGTTGTCGCTTTCGCTGGCATGGCGTAAAGATTGTAAGCCAAGTAACGCTATCGCAGATAACGCAATAAACATAGCGATAGCAAATAAGGTGATTTTTGTTTTTAAAGCTAGTCCTGATAACACAGTCAGCCTCCTTTATTATTTCCCCTGTTAACTTTTACCACGTTTGTCTGGTTTTATTAAGGAAAAATGACAGCGTTATCATGACTTTTGCTCAAGTACCTATTTAGAGCTTCAGTTCGGCTTCTGTAAGGGCTCTATATTCACCGCTTGCAAGGCTTTCATCAAGTGTGATGTCAGCTATTTTTTCACGATGTAATTCAACAACTTTATTACCTACAGCGGCAAGCATTCGCTTAACTTGATGGTATTTACCTTCACAAATTGAAAGGCGTAAGCTGTAGCTTGCAAGTTTTTCAACAATCGCAGGGCGAGTTAGCTCTTTTTCGTTGTGCAATTGCACCCCTTGCTCTAACGCTGCAATCGCTTCATCATCAATAGGTTCTTGAGTTTCAACTAAATACGTTTTGAATTTGTTGTGCTTTGGTGCTGTAATTTTATGTGACCAGTCGCCATCATTGGTGATGATCACTAACCCTGTGGTATCGATATCTAAGCGACCTGCAACATGAAAGTCGCTCATGTTTGGCTCATCAAGTAAATCGAATACAGTCGGGTGAAGGTCATCTTTGTTGGCACATACATAGCCTGCTGGCTTATGTAGCATGAAGTAACGCTTACCTAGAAATACCAGAGGCTCACCTTGCCAGCGAATATCATCATCTTGTGTTACAGACAAATCGAATGAGGTAATCACCTCACCATTAACAGTGGCGTATTTGCGTTTAATACCAGCTCTGGTCTTACTGCGCGGTAACTCAGCAATATGGCTAATAAATTTATCTAAACGGCATGGAAATTTCATTGGGATCACATTTTTAGTCGGCTACAATGGCGGCGAGTATAGCGGATACTAGTTACCTATGACAGTACAGCAAGGACAAATATTACAGCATTACCAAGCGCAAATAGCCAAAGGTGATTTGCAAGAAGACCGTGCCCAGCGCACAGCGATAAATGCTCTTGATAATCTAGCCACAGAACTGGCTGCACCAAGCCATTGGTGGCACAGCGCTAAGCCAATAAAAGGGGTTTATTTATATGGCCCAGTAGGGCGTGGTAAATCCATGTTAATGGACGTGTTTTTCAAGCTTGTTAACATTGAAGCTAAGCAGCGTTTGCACTTTCACCATTTTATGAAGCAAGTGCATGAGCGCTTAACTCAGTTGCAAGGGCAGAAAAATCCGCTAACGGTGATTGCTAAAGAGTGGGCAGAGCACATTCGCTTGATTTGTTTTGATGAGTTTTTTGTGTCTGATATTGGCGATGCCATGATCTTGGGTGGCTTATTCAAAGCCCTGTTTGAGCAGCAAGTAGTGTTAGTCGCAACGTCGAACTGCCAACCAGAGCAGTTATATCGCAATGGTTTACAGCGAGCACGATTTTTACCCACTATCGACTTATTAAATGGGCATTGCCATGTTTTAAGTGTTGAAGGCGACACCGATCATCGCTTTCGTTTTGGCAAACAAACCGAACATTATTTTATTGATAACAAAGAGGCGCTAACAGAGCGCTTTTTGCAGCAAGAGCAAGCAGTACAAAGGCAAACAACGATAGAGGTTTGCCACCGCGAGCTTAGCTGTTTAATGCAAGCTCAAGACGCTATTATGTTTGATTTTATGACGCTTTGCTCAGGACCTAGAAGCACCGCGGATTATATTTATTTAGCAGAGCGCTTTCAGCGGGTGTATTTACTCAATGTGCCGGTGATGGGGCGAGGAGCAACAGGCAAACAAATTGTGCACGGCATTGAAGATAGTTATCAGCGAGAAAAGCAGGACTTACAAGAACATTTTTTAGATGATGAAGCACGGCGCTTTATTGCTTTGGTTGATGAGTTTTATGATCGCAACCGATTACTGGTGATTTCGGCCGAGCTGGGTATAAGCGATTTATATCAAGGACAAAAACTGGCCTTTGAATATGCACGTACTGAGTCTCGATTAGTCGAGATGCAAAGCTGGAAAAGATAAAAGGCGCAATAAACATGCGCCTTTGTTGTCAGCCTAGCTGGGGATCTTCATATGAAACAGTTAAAAGCTATATTGAGCACCTACATATACGTAGCGACCAGCACCACCGCCGTATGCGCTGTAGTAGTTACCACGGCCATATGGATAAAAGTCACCTTTATTATCAAACACGTTATTCACACCACCGAATACGCGCAATTGGCTCTGCTCACCAAGTGACATGGTGTAAGACGCGGAAAGGCTGTGTTTTAAGAACGAGCCATAATCTTGGTAGGCAAGTTTTTCTGGATTACTTATACAAGTATCTGCACCAGCTTCACAGCGGGCATCGTTTTCGGCAATATACTCTTGATAGTCTTCTTCAAGACTCTGGCTTGCTTTAAACGAGCCTAAGTAATTTGTGCGCCAGCGAATACGCAAGTTATCGTTACGCCATGTAAGCGACATTGAGGCTTTATCTTTGCTGCTGCCGTAACCTGCGTAGTGACTGGTTACTAAACTCCCATCAAGGCCTTCATAAGTTTGCGAGTTTTCGATTACATGGTTGTAATCTAGCTTAAATGACAACTGACCTAGGTTATCTAAGTCTAATTTGTACTGTGCAACCACATCATAGCCACGAGCAGTTAGCTCATCGAGGTTATATTGACGCTGAAGAATTTTGATAATGTTACCTTCGCTATTACGGGTAATGTCATTACAAAATACGTTGTCTTCACCCCATGCTGCTTCTGAGTCATAACATTCACGCATGATGTTTTCATTGCTGATCTGCGAAATCGCATCAACAATAGCAATATCGTAGTAATCAACGGCAAGATTAAAGTTTTCTAAAAAGGCAGGAGCCACTGTCACACCAAAGGTATAAGTATCAGCGGTTTCTTCTTTTAGATTTTCGTTACCTGCCCCTGGAGAGTAACTGTTGTTCTCATCGCTAAATTCAAAGTCTGGATCAGCAGCAAGTTGTGCAGCTAAAGTAGGCTCTTTGCGGCAGTTATCGTGACCTGGTTTAGTTGATGTTGCCGTTAAACCGTCACAAATATCATCATAGCTGTCGTAATCGCCACGTGCTGGTGACATAAGCTCGGTGATCGTTGGCGCACGTTGAGCTCGGGCGTAGTTCGCTCTAAATGCATAGCCTTCAACTGGCTCCCAAAATATACCTAGTTTGTAGCTGGCAACAGTATTGACGTTTTCCATGCTGTAGTTAGCTAAACGTAATGAAGTTTCTGCACTTAAATTTTTTGCTAAAGGAGCATCTTTTAAAAGTGGGATCGCAAGCTCTGCAAAGGCTTCATAGACCTCAACTTCACCATAAAAATTTGGTACATAGTTGAAGGTAATACCGCCTGCTTTCATGTCGTCGCTGGTTGACAGGTCTTGGCTATCTTTACGGTATTCGCCACCAAATACAGCAGATACAGATCCTGCTGGTAATTCAAATAAATCACCTGCTACGTAGCCGACCACGCCGTATTGTTTTATTTCGGTATCAATAATTGGATTAGTGCGGATCCAAGCTGCCATCTCTTCGGTGATAGAGCCTTCACCAAATAAGTTAATTGGTACACATCCTTCAGCGCGAGCAGCTTCATCAATACATTGAATGGTGCCATCTGCTAATTCTTCTGCTTGCAAAGCTTGATTAAGTTTTACGGTATTTAATTCATTGCTACGAATTTGGTGTTGAGTAAAACGACCATAACTTGCAGATAGATCCCAGTCCCACTCGTCGTTAAATAATGTGCCTTGAAGACCTGCCCAACTACGAATGGTTTTACGGGTATTATCAGTGCTGATATTACCCACTTCACTGAAGCGGCGATCCCAATAAATACGATCTTTATATGGGTTGGCATCGAGGATTTCTTGCGGAACATATGGGTTGTCGATTGGGATGTAACCTGGTGCTACATCTGCAAGGGGCTCGCCCGTAGTAGGGTCGTAACGCGGTACATACGCACCTTCGTATTCATCTTCAGGCGATTTATTGTTAAAAGAGCCACTTTCACTGTATTGAACTTGCGCGTAAAACATTACATCGTCAGTTAAGTCGTAATCAATTTTAACTGCAGCAGATACGTTATCGCTTGGTACATCAAGCATCACGTATTGATTTGAATTCACACCGTAAATTTCTTCGTTGCCTTTCCAGTCATCACGTAGAGTTTGACCGTCATACCAAAATTGTGTGTCGTTGTTTTTATTTTCTAAGAATACACCGCCCGGAATACCATCACTTTTGCTAACCCAATCAGCTTGCGTGATGTCACGCATACATTGATCGCCATTTGCTGTTTGCATTACATTACACATGCGATCTGGATCGTAATCATAACTATCTTCAATTTGTGCGCGTTTACGATCGTAAAAAGTCATGCCGAAATCACGGTCCCAGTTGGCACTGAAATAGGCGTAACCGCGATCTTCAGCAAACGAGGTACCGTAGTTTAAATCAAGGGTAAATTCTTTACCGCCGCCATCGGTGGTTTCACCAGTGTTCGCCTTAAAATCAAAGCCTTCTTTTTTTGATTGGGTGATAATATTCACCACACCGGCTACGGCATCGGCACCATAGGTTGCAGATGCACCGCCACTGATTATTTCCACGCGCTCAACCATACCGCTAGGAATGGTATTTAAACTGACATAGTTGCCACTGTAGCTGTTTGAAACAACACGACGACCATCAATCAGTGTCAGGGTACGGTTAGCGCCTAAATCTCTAAGTTGAACCGTTGATAAACCGGTCGCTGAAACACTTGATTGGCTGGTGGTATTACCTATGCTCTCACTAAGAGCAGGCATGTTATCAACCAAAATATCTGATAAGTTGGTTAAACCTGTATCGGCAATGGCTTCGCGGTCCATTGTGACCAGTGGTGTTGGAATTGAAAAGCTATCGCGTTTAATACGTGAACCCGTAACAACGATTTTTTCAGGCTCTTCAGTTTGTTCATTAGCTGCTGGAGTGGTGTTGGCAGGGCGGGCAATCTCAGCCTCATTGGCAAATGCATGTTGGCTAAAACCACTGGCAACAGCAAGTGCAATAGCACAAGGTTTGGTTAGTAGATTTCTCACAGGCGTTCCTAGTTGTTTTATTTTTAGTTTTTAGAACCAGAGTGATGCTCTTTTTAAGGGCAGTTAAAATTTACAGTGAGCAACACTCTGGTTGGTCGGTATTGACATAAAAATTTTTATAGAAATGTGAACCTAACTACAATCTTAGGTGGCTCGTTTATGTCTCTATTTTATATCTATTGAATATCTATTTATTTAAAATCAGTGGTTTAAGAAATGTTCATTGTTAACTGTTTTGCAACGTTAAAGCTGGTGAAAGGGCTGCTTTTACGATAAATTGATAGGGCTTTATACTGCTGTACTTCTAAAATGGGGTTTTATTTAGAGTAAATGGAAACATCTAATCGCGTTTATCAGCTGGGCTCATGTATTGTTAACCCACTCGAAAATAAACTGATCTGCAATGGTAGTGAACAGCTTTTGCAGCCTAAGTTTATTGAGTTGTTAGCTTGCTTAGTGGCGCGTTACCCCGAACCCATCACCCGTGAAGAGCTCATTAATCATGTATGGGAAGGCAATTTTTACGTGGGTGAAAAAGCCTTAACAAATGCTATTTGGCATCTGCGAAAAGCATTTAAGGAACTCGACCCAGAACAAACTTACATAGAGACACTACGTAAAACGGGTTATCGCGTTTTATTAAAGCCTGAGCCAATAGATACAGCCGATAAAGAGAACTCAGTGGGCTTTAATATCACAGCTGCACAAATACGCCAGCTGTTTGTGGCTTTGTGTGTCATTAGCTTGGTTGCGATGTATTGGTTGTTCTCTTCGCCTGCAAAGCAAACTAACTCAAGATTTGTGTTGCCGCTTAATAGCATCGAAAGCGTGACGGCAAGCCCTGGTCGTGAAATATATCCTTCAATTTCTGATGATCAGCACTATTTGGTGTATTCATGGCGACAGCTTGGTAAACCAAATAACCTATATTTACGTGATTTACATTTTCCTGAGCACCCAGCAAAGCAATTAACGGACTCACCGTTTACAGAAGGGCGCTCTGTGTTTAGCCCAGATGCAAACACATTATATTATTACCGTATGGTCTCTGATGTCTGTGAAATTGTAAAACTCTCTTTGGTAAATGCCACCAGTGTCGTGTTAGGGGAGTGCAGTAATAACTATGCGCCTGATCTTGATATCAGTAGTGATGGTAAAATCTTGGCCTACATTGCTGATCACACTAGCGAGTCTGGTGACTATGTCACTCGTATCAAACTGCTCGATTTACAGGCAAAACATACAAAAGAAACAGTTATTCCTTGTAATGATGACTGCGAAACTGTGTATGAGTCAGTGTCATTTTCGCCAGATGCACAGCGAATTGTGGTTACGCGTAATGTTAAAAACAACCAAAAAGCGCTGTTTTTAATAGATGTAAAAACAGGGCAAAGCCAACGGCTAACTCATGATTTTGTTGATATTCATGGTGTAGATTGGCATCCATCTAAAGAGCAATTGGCGTTTAGTGCAGTTGAGGGCGGTAAACGGTATGGCTACTTCTTTGACATTAAGAATCAAACCCTAATCAACACACAAATTGCGGGCATGAGTTCACCTAATTACAGTAGCGATGGCAGTGTTTATTACCATCAGTGGGATTTAGATAAGGTGATCACGCGTCTGAAAATAGACGAACAAGTGGCCAACTCGCCGTTTTCTATGTTGTCGACCAATTTTAGCTCGCTATTCCCTGAATATAATCAGCAGCAAAATAAACTGCTGTATGTGTCGAATGAATCAGGCAGTTCACAGCTTTGGATTGTTAACCCCGATAGCAGCTCGCGAAAGCAGCTTACTGACTTTGCTCATAACACGGGAGAAGTTCGTGATCCAACCTGGTCAGCCGATGGACGCTATATTTTGTTTTCATTGTATGACAATGGCAGCACCCGCTTATATATTTATGATTTCAAAGTAGAGCAAAGCCAGCAAATCAAACTGCCATTTAGTCATGCAATTAAACCCAAGTTCAGCGCTGATAGCCAGCATATTTTAGTGTCTGATGGTGACTACCTTTACCGTTATGACTTAACAGGTAAAAGCCTAGGTAAAGCTGTTGACGTGCCAGCGCAATATGGCGTTGGAACACCATCAGGGGATATTTTATTTACCAACTCGCGCCATGCTATTTGGATAAAACATCATGATACGGGTGTTGAAGAAATGCTGGTGAACGATGTTAAGTTGGCGCGCAGTTATGCATGGTTGCTGGTGGCAAAGAACGCGTATCATGAGGGGCGTATTTATTATTATAAAGAACGCTTAGGTGATTACCGTATTAGCTACTATGACTTAGCAACTAAGCAGCATCATGATTTAATTGCTTTACCGGAGCGAGCTTATAGTCGCTCATCGGGCTTGACCTACATACCCAATGAGCGTTGGCTAGTTTACACAGCGTACTTATCGCCTGAGATAGAAATCAAGCGCTTACCCGCAGCCTATTTACCAAAGTAGTTAACACTTACGGTAGATGTCAGCATCCATATCGTAAATATTAACGCTTAAGCTATACGAGCGGCGGCAGTATGTTCTTAAGCAACTTAGTAATTGCTCACTGAGCATTTGCTTTTGCTCTATGGTTCTGCCAGCCATGATTGATGCGCCGATGTGAATAAAGCCATCTTTGCCTTCACCTAATTCGTAATGCTGATAAGCAATTGCACGAGTCTTTATGGTCGAAAGCTCAAATAAGCCTGAGTCAAAAACGGCTTGGTGAACTTTTTCAACTAACACTTGTGGCAGAATTGGCAAGTCTTCTGAGTGTTCTATAACAATGTGCGGCATGGGGTCTTCCTTAAAAGCGGTAACTAAAACCGATGTTTGTCTGAAATTGGTTTAACACATCACCATCAAAGTGCCATAGACATTGATTGTCTTCTGATGTTGGCAATGTGCACGATACGTTACTTGCATTATTTACAATAGTTGCCAGCCAGCGAGTTTCAACATAAACCCGTGCTCTTTCAGTAAATAAATAATCTGCGCCAGCATAAAGGCCAGAGGTAAAATATGTATCAGAGTCGGCAAAGTCAGTGCTGACGTGATTTGCGCCAATTTGGGCACCAACAAACCCAACCACACGATCAGCTAATGGCACTTCTACGGCACTTTGAAAAAGCAGGTATTGCATCTCGACTTGCTTGTTGGTTTGGTCTTTCATATCAAGTTCGGTTGCTGAATAAAAGAACCCATAACGAGCATTATCAATGGTTCTATCTAGACTGACAGTAAAATGGCTGTCATCCTCAAGCTCAATTTTAAGGTTTTCTTCGGTTTGAACCGAGTTAGTAAAGTTTTTGCCAAAACCAGCGCTTATAGAGTAGTCAGCGTGAGCGGTACTACTTAAGAACATTAAACACAGTAAACCAAGCGATTTTTTCATTGTTTAGGTGCTCGTTGTTGAAGATATTTTGAGATAGTATTGAAACATAGCAAGCAAATCGTTGTAAACGGACAACTATCGCTTTTTAATAAGGAACACTAGGATGAAGTTACTAAAATTAGCTGCACTTACTGCGCCACTGTTTTTGTTGAGCGGTTGCTCGGATGATGCTGCTTCGGTGAGTTTAGGGTTATTCACGACCAAAGATATTAAAGTGGTATCACAACAAGACCCGCTGATCAGCGGTGTAACTTGTCACATTAGCCATATTGAAGCGAACCTTGATTTTGCTGATCCATCCGATATGTCTATTGCCTGTCGTCAAACAGGCCCCATTACCGCTGACCAATTACAACAAATTGACCGCAGTAAATCAGGCGAAGTGGTATTTAAATCATCGAAAAGTATTTTGTTTAAGTCGTTAAAAGTTCGTCGTATTTATGATGCGCCAACACGCACACTTTTATATTTGTCTTATTCAACGAAAGAGTCGAGCGGTAGTCATCATCATGCTTTATCAACTGTGCCTCTTTACAATACGGATGCATGGCAATGGGCACAATCACAAGAGTAATTTATGTTAGCGTTATTTAAGTCGGCCCCACTCATTGATGAGCAAGAGCAGCAGTGGTTAATCGATACCTTTTTATGGGCAGTTGAACACTTTGATAGTGAATATTTTTTAAAGCACACGCAAATCATTTTACCTAGCGGGCAGTTTTTTCCGGATAGGGTGTCGAGCGTCAATGAAATGGCTGAAAAGGTATTTAGTCGAGTTGTTGATTATGCTGGGATGCAAGCGTGGCCAATTAACTTAGTTGCGCCATCTGGGCTTACACCTCAGGTGTTTCCGCATTTTGAATTTCTAGACAATTTACGCGGTAGCGAGGCGAGTTTAATTGTGCCGGCAAATCATCCGGTGAATATCTCGTTTAACCCAAACCAAATCAATCAACCGCAAGATTTAGTCGCAAGTTTTGCTGGTACCTTAGCAACCATTTTGATTCACCATGTGGGTGTCTTACCTCCCGGCGGTAAAGAGTACTTACCGCAAGCAAGCGATGCGTTGGCATGCTATTTAGGCTTTGGGGTGATGATGAGTAATACGGTGTATCAATTTAAAGGGGGCTGTGGCTGCGGTTATAACCCTTATGCTAATCGCCAAGCAGCGCTGACTGAGCCACAAACGCTGTTTATGCATGCGTTGGTTACGCATTTTAAAGGGGATAATCAGTCGAAGAAGTTTTTAAAGCCCCATTTACGCAGCCAATATAAAAAAGCGCAAAAGCAAATTAAAGCGCAGGTTTTTGACAGTGCAAATCCGTTGTTATTAGCATTAGATGAACAAGCAGTAGGGTAATATTGAGTGCAGTATTTAGATGAGTTTTTATTGATAGCCATCGCTCACTTTTTTGCGGTAGCAAGCCCTGGCCCTGACTTTGCAATTGTACTCAAACAAAGTATTCAACAGGGTCGTAAAAATGCGCTGTGGACCAGTGCTGGGGTTGGTGCGGCTATTTTGCTGCATATTGCTTATTGTGTATTAGGTGTGGCATTAATTTTATCCCAGTCACCTAGCTTATTCATGGCTTTAAAATACCTTGCGGGGGCTTATTTGGCATACTTAGGTGTGCAAGCTTTACGAAGCGCAAAACCTAGCGATAGTAAACAGCAAACCCTTGCCCCTGCTGATCCTGAATCTGTGTATAAAGCATTTCGACGCGGCTTTTTTACCAATGCCCTTAATCCCAAAGCAACACTGTTTTTTATGTCGCTGTTTACTCTTGTAATAAGCCCTGAAACACCTGTTGTAGTGCAGGCTGGTTATGGCGTGTATATGGCAATGGCGACTTGGCTGTGGTTTTCATTTTTATCATTGGTGTTAACAAAAGCATCAGTGCGAGCATTTTTTTTAAAAAGCGGATACTGGTTTGATAGAGGCATTGGCG
The DNA here is from genome assembly GCF_019134595.1 of Pseudoalteromonas shioyasakiensis. Taxonomy (NCBI): domain Bacteria; kingdom Pseudomonadati; phylum Pseudomonadota; class Gammaproteobacteria; order Alteromonadales; family Pseudoalteromonadaceae; genus Pseudoalteromonas; species Pseudoalteromonas shioyasakiensis. The sequence continues at coordinate 623,534 of NZ_CP077770.1, forward strand.
TGATCTTAATTGCCTTAGCTATTCGCGTTGTTGTGTGAGGTAAGTATGACGCTATATAACTTTTCATTTGGGTCAAATATGTCATCGAGTCGATTGTTGGCAAGGTTACCTGAAGCAAAACGGGTTGGCACGGCTATTTTAAAGGGCTATGAGCTGACGTTTGATATGGTAAGTACCGACGGCTCTGCAAAGTGTAGCGTGCGCAAAACAGATCAGCCAGATGCCTTGGTATATGGCGTTGTGTATCAGTTAAACAAAGCTGAAAAGTCGATTCTTGATGATATCGAAGGGCCACGTTATGACTGCGTAGATATCACTGTTGAACTACTAGAAGGCGAGCAACTTGCTGCCCATTGTTATATCGCTAACACCTTAGATGAGTCTTTACTGCCATTCGACTGGTATCTTCAGCATGTTCATCGCGGAGCGCTTGAAGCAGGTGTACCAAATCATTACAGTGAAGCAATACTCGCAAGACCAAGTTGCGATGATCCAGATAAAACCCGAGCAGCGAAAGAGTTCGCTATTCACAACAATAAAAATCACCAAGGGATATTATGATATTTCGTAAATTAGCCGTTGCAGCGGCGCTGTTATCGAGCTGTTCGTTTTACAGTTATGCCGATATTGATACAAAAAAAATTGAAAAAGTAATCGAAACCTCAATGGCACGTTTTGACGTACCAGGTATGGCTGTAGCGATTGTTGAAAATGACCAAGTCGTGTTAGCAAAAGGGTTTGGTGTATCTCACCTTGATACCGGTAAAAAAGTAAATAAAGACACCTTATTCGGTATCGCGTCAAACACCAAAGCATTTACCGCAGCAGCGTTAGCTAAATTAATTGATGAAGGTAAGCTTAGCTGGGATGACAAAGTAATTGATCATCTTCCTGAGTTTCGTCTGTATGACCCTTACGTAACACGTGAAATGACTATTCGCGATTTATTAAGCCACCGTAGCGGTTTGGGTTTAGGGCAAGGCGATTTAATGATTTGGCCAGATACTGACAAATCGATTGACGAAATTATCGCAGGACTAAAATACTTAAAACCAGCGAGTAGCTTTCGCAGTAAATACGCCTATAACAATTTAATGTTTGTAACAGCCGGTGAGGTGGTAGCCCGTGTATCTGGTATGAGCTGGAATGATTACATCGAGAAAAATATTCTTCAGCCACTTGATATGAAAAACTCACGCGCAGGTTTTTCACGTATCCCTAGTAGCAATAAAAACTGGGCGACGGGCCATATTCCAATGGATGGCCAATTACACCCATTTTTTGTGAACTACCTTGAAGATTTCCGTGGCGCTGGTGCGATTGCATCAAGCGTAAGCGATATGAGCCAATGGCTACGCACGCAGCTTGCACATGGCAAAATGCCAAATGGCCAGCAATTATTTACTGAAAAGCAGCAGCAACAAATGTGGCACCCGCACATTACGTCAATGGCATCAAAAAGTGCTTATGAAGCTTACCACCAACAATTTAGAGGTTATGGTTTAGGCTGGAGCATTGAAGATTTCCACGGCATTAAAAAGCTAGGCCATGGTGGTGGTATCTTAGGTATGGTGTCTCAAGTGACATTATTACCAGAGAAAAACCTCGGTATTGTTATTCTTAGTAACCAGCAAGCATTCAGTGCGCTCTCTGCGGTGACCTATGAAGTATTAGAAGATGCATTAGAGCTTGAAGATAAAGACTGGGTTGAAGACCTTGCTAAAAAGCACTTTGAAGGTAAAAAAGAAGCTTACGCAAATGCAAAACCAGAAACACCTGCTGATTATCAAGCGAAACTACCAAACATCAACTACACAGGGACTCTGCACGATAACTGGTATGGTGATGTGGTAATCGAGGAGTTAAATGGTCAGCTACGTATTGATTTTACTCATACAAAGCGTTTGAAAGGTCAGCTTGAGCATTACACCGGCAATACGTTTATTGTGAAGTGGGATGAAAAGTTACTTGAAGCAGATGCTTACATTGAGTTTCAAATGAGCCCAGATAATCGAGTGAGTAGCGCAAAAATGCGTGCTGTCTCAACGGCGGTTACAGACTTTAGTTTTGACTTTAGGAATTTAGATTTACGCGCTAAAAAGTAAACCAAAGTCGCAAAGCCACCATTAGGTGGCTTTGTTATACTGGGGGAAAATAATTCAAGGAGCGTATTATGAGAACGGCAGTTATCTCACATCCATTTTGTCGTAAACATAAAATGATTGAGGATCACCCCGAATGCCCTGCGCGTTTAGATGTGATCACCGACCGCTTGCTAGCAAGTGGTGTTGATATAGCAATTACTCACTTACAAGCTCCTAAAGCCAGCCGCGACGATTTTTTACGTGCTCATGATGAACCTTTGGTAAGCCATGTAGAGCAAACAATTCCCGCTGAAGGGCTTGCTGAATTAGACGGCGACACTTGGCTGTGCCCAGATTCAATGAAAGCGATTGAACGAGCCGTTGGTGCTGGATTACTCGCCGTTGATGAAATTCTTGCTGATAAACTGGATGCCGCATTTTGCTCGGTTAGACCACCAGGGCATCACGCAAACCGCAGTACCTCTGCAGGATTTTGCGTTTTTAATAACCTAGCCATTGCCGTGAAGTACGCGCAAAGCAAAGGTGTTAAACGTATCGCTATTTTGGACTTTGATGTACACCATGGCAACGGCACACAAGATATCTTTTTAGATGATGATAATGTGTTGTTTTGTTCATTGTTCCAACACCCGTTTTACCCTAATACCGCTGTTGAAAATAACGCGACTTTAGTGAACTCACCGCTGCCAATTGCCAGTGATGGTAATGACTTAAAAGCTGTTTACCTTGAGCAGTGGCTGCCAAAACTCAATGAATTTAAACCTGAACTATTGTTTATTAGCGCCGGGTTTGATGCTCACCTTGAAGATGACATGGCAAGTTTGAAGTTTGTTGAAGACGATTACGCCTGGCTAACCACGCAATTAGCTGAGTTCTGTCAGCAGCATGATTGCAAAGGGATTATCTCTTATCTTGAAGGGGGGTATGCTTTATCAGCCCTTGGCCGCAGTGCTGTTGCGCACATTAAAGCGCTGGTGGATGCGCCTTAATCTGCCAGCATCGCAAAGGCTTGCGTTGGTGTAAGCCGAATAACCTTACTTAAACAGCATACTCCCTCTTGTGCTAGGTGCTCAGTCACTTTATTAGCAAGCTCAACGTCAGTTAATGCTTTTACGCTTTCTCCCTGCAAGTTGACATACTGCCCTGTTGCCAAAAGTAGCATCGCTTCATGTTGCTGCTCTTCACTCAAGCCATACAAAAAGCTTTCTATATCGGCTTCGTCTTCAACTAATGCTAATTCATGGTCTGAAAAAAAAATCTTAGGAAATGATGAGCGCATTTATTGTCCTGCGTCAAAGTTGCATAGGTTGAAATGATTATAATTGCCAATTCATGTAAGAACTAGGAAAGTCGACTTATGAATCAACCAAGACGGCATCAAAAGGTGAGTGATGTCTTTTCGCAAAAGCTGGTATCGTGTCCTGCGCATACACCTTTGGTCGATGCGGTAAGGTTGATGCATGTTCACAATGTGACGGCGATTTTTATCAAGCATGAGCACTCTGTTGTTGGTATTTGGACTGAGGCTGATTGTTTGAAAATTGACATCAGCAGCCCGCTCTATAAGAACCTTGCCATTCACGAGGTCATGTCGGCGCCTGTTATTACAGTGCCAAATCAATGCTCAGTCAGTGATGCAACCCTGCGTTTTCAACAGCATGGCATTCGTCATTTATTGGTGATGGATAGTGAGAATCAGCCTGCAGGTATGTTGAACTTATCTGATATTGTGCATAACCAAGGTTTGGACCACTACTTACAATTTAGACCTATTCATGAGCAGTATCGCACTGACCTAGAGATAGTTGATGCGCAAACACCGATAGAAGAGGTTGTGCAACTGATGCGCGCTGGCCGCCTTGATAGTGTACTGGTTTATAACCGAGAGCTTGAACTGCACGGTATTATTACTCAGCGTGATATTGTTGAGCTGATCATTCAAACCGAGTGGCTAAATCCTTGTTGGCAATATGCCAGCTACCCGCTCATTGAAATTGATTGTGAAAGCAGTTTATTTGATGCGTATCGCACTATGACAGAGCGTAATGTGCGTCATTTGGTGGTCAGAGATGATGAAATTTGCGGGGTGATTTCATTTGCTGATTTGATCACAGAGATTGAGTCAGCTTATTGCTGCGAGCTGGAGCGTGCTATTGAGCAGCGTGATATTGCTTTGCAAAAATCACAACGTAACTTGTTTTTAGCAAATAAAATTATTGATGCCTCACTCGATGGCATTATGTTAACCCGTAAAGACGGCACTATTATTCAAGTTAACCCTGCTTTTACTAAACTGACCGGCTTTGCTGAGCATGAGGTAATCGGTAAGCGTCCCAATATTTTAAGCTCTACAAAACATAGCCGTTCGTTTTATCAAAAAATGTGGCATGCCATTGAATACGAAGGGGTCTGGCAAGGGGAGATCTGCAATTGCAAAAAAGATGGTGAAGAGTTTGTAGAGTGGCTCACCATTATCCAGATTAAAGACCCTAACTTTGATGAAGTGCTTTATGCGGCAATTTTTAGCGACATTACAGAACGCAAACGTGCCGAAGAAAAAATTGCCCAGCTTGCCTATTACGACGAATTAACCGGCCTGCCTAATCGACGCTTATTTCATGACAGACTCTCTATTGCACTGAGTTCTGCCAAACGAAACCACGATCTATTAGCAGTGATGTTTATCGACTTAGACCGCTTCAAAGAGGTTAACGACAGCTTAGGGCATGACGCTGGTGATAACTTATTGCAGCAAGTGGCAGAGCGTATTTTATCAATTCTACCTGAAGGGGATACTCTTGCGCGCTTAGGTGGCGATGAGTTTGTTTTATTATGCGAAGTAAATCGGGTTGAAACGCTGCTCAACTTTGCCGAACAAGTATTGCAGCAAGTGAGTATGCCGCTTGCCATTAACGAGCATGTGGTTGCAATTACAGCTTCTATTGGCGCTGCAGTTTACCCTGATGATGGCGTAGATAGCGCTACACTGCTCAAGCATGCTGATATTGCTATGTACCGTGCTAAAGAAGTGGGACGTAATTCATTTCAATTATTCAAACCTGCGATGAATGCACGCTCTTTAGAGCGATTGGCAATGATGAGCCGGTTACAAGGAGCCATTGAAAGTGATGAATTTGAGCTTTATTTCCAACCTAAGCAGGAGTTAAATTCAGGCAAAATTTTAGGGGTAGAGGCTCTCTTACGTTGGCATGAGCCAAACCTTGGGGTGATATCACCCGCTAAGTTTATTCCCCTTGCTGAAGAACTAGGCCTAATTGTGAAACTTGATTTATGGGTCATCGAGCAAGCGTGTAAAGAGTTAGAAAAATGGCAGCAACAAGGCATTGAAGCAGGGCGCTTAGCAATTAATATCTCGGCAAATCACTTACGTCAGGGGCAATTAGCGTCGAATGTTGAGCGCTTACTTGAGCGTTACGATGTAGACCCACACAAGCTTGAAGTAGAGCTCACTGAAAGCTGTTTTATCAGCCACTTTAGTGAGGCTAAGCAAGAGTTACTCGCGCTTAAAAAGTTAGGTGTGCATATAACGTTAGATGACTTTGGCACGGGCTACTCGGCTTTAAGTTACTTAACTAAACTGCCAATTGATACGTTAAAAATAGATGCCAGTTTTATCGCAAAAGTGCCCGATGAATACGGTAATAGTGAAATTGTTACGGCGATTATTAGCCTTGCGAAAAGCTTGAGTATTCATGTTGTCGCAGAAGGGGTAGAGAAGGTAGAGCAGTTAAATTACTTACGTTCACTTAACTGCGATACCATTCAAGGCTATTACTTTTGCCGCCCAATAGCGAAGCAGCAATGGTATGATTTTTATCTCAATAGCGAAAAAAGTGCCTAAGCTAGGCTAATTTCGTAAGAAGTGAACTTACGAATATTAATGACGCCAGTATCAAAAATTAAGTACTGGCCTTTAATGCCTTTTAAAATACCCGATACTTCTGGTGCTTTATCAAAATTGAAAGAACTGATTTTGCTTGGGTATTCACTTACTGGGTAGTCTAGCTCAACTACATCTTCATCGAGCTTTTCAATGGCTGTTGCGCCAAATAGCTCTGCAAGTTCACTTAACTTAGCATCAATTTGTGGGATCAACTCTGCAGCAGCAGCTTTTAAATCAATCGCTTCAGATTGACCTTTTAGCATGTTTCGCCAATTGGTTTTATCAGCAATAAATTCGGCTAAGGCAACCTCAACTAAACCCGATTGAAGACGGGTTTGTACTTTGAAGATAGGTAAAGCTTGCGTCGCACCTTGGTCAATCCAGCGTGTAGGAATTTGAGTATGGCGGGTAATACCTACTTTTAGGCCTGAAGTGTTGGCTAAATACACGTAATGCGGGATCATGCAGTTTTCTTCACCCCACTGTGGCTCACGACAGGTGCCCTTATCAAAGTGGCACGTTTCAGGTTTCATGATACACATGTCACAGCTAGCCAGTTTGCGCATACAGACAAAACAGTGGCCTTGAGAGTAGCTTTTCTTGGTTTTCTTACCACAGTTACAGCAAAAAATATTGCCGGTAAAAGTCAGTGTGAGCGGCTTACCAATATAGTCATTTAATGAAACTAGCTCATCACCGATAGGTAATTGATATTCGACAGGAGAGGTCAGTGTCGACTTTAATTTTTTGATCGTACCTTGCATCTTTACATGGCCCCTAAAGATGTTAAAAAGGGCAGTGTAACACGGCCTATTTAAATTGTGAGGCAATAAAGCTTAGATACTCATTAATCGGTACCGCTTTGCTGTAATAATAGCCTTGCCCTTGATCTGCGCCCATCTTGATCAGCATTTTTTCTGTTTCTTGGTCTTCAATGCCTTCGATGGTGATATTCATATCAAGGTTATGGGCCATATCAATAGCCGTTTTTACCACTACCTGGTTGGTGGTGTTATTCACTAAATCAAGAATAAAGCTCTTATCGACTTTAATCGTGCTAAATGAATAATTTACTAAGTAGTTTAGCGACGAATAACCAGTACCAAAATCATCGAGTACCACCTTGCTACCGAGTCTATTGAGTTCACTGATAAAGCTAACCATTTCATCATGGTTTTTGATAAGCGCAAACTCAGTTAATTCAAACTTTAACTGATCCGCAGTAATGCCATGTTTTAAAATGGTGTTTTCGACTTTTTCGACAAGCTTAGGGATAGCTAGATTCTTGGCACTTAAATTAACGCTAATGGTATGCTCGCGATAGCCTTGTCGATTAAGCTGGGCAGCTGCTAGGCAAGCCTGATCAATCACCCATAAGCTCAACTCGTTAATTAAGCCAGTACGTTCAGCCAATAAAATGAGTTGCTCAATGTCCAGGTATTTACCCGCTGTAGGCCAGCGTAACAATGCCTCTGCGCCACAGATAGCACCGCTGCGTAAATTAATAATGGGCTGTAAGTAAATGGCTAAGGTATTGCTTCGCATTGCTTGTTGTAACTCAGCGGCAAGGCTGACATCCATATCGATATGCGGTGTAGTAAAGTCGATGTTTTGCTGCTTTTGTGACAACCCTAAGTAGCCACGTTGTAGCCAAATATCAAAGCCATCATCATTAACCGGTTCGGTAATGCTATAGCGGTAGTAAAGCTGCAGGTCTAAGCCTGCCACTTTATATTGCTTAGGCAGCTGTTTGCATAAGTTGCTCAGTTCTTGGTGTAGCTCTGCTTGTGATTGAATTTTGGTAGAAATGAAAGCCAGTACACCATTGCCTAAGTCAGCCACTTTTGGACTGTTATCTAGTGCTGACTCTAAATTAATAAATTGCCTATTCTTATTAATTTGATGCTCTAAAGATTGAGCCACAGTAATAATTATTTGGCTGCTTTGGCTTGGCTTTAGAATGCTCATTAGGGCATTAAATTGCTCTATTTTCACTAAACAAAGATTAGCGAGTCTATGCTCCGAGGTAATCGCCATATAAGCTTGTTTGAGCATTGCTTGGTTGAGTAGCTCAGTTTGTTGGGTATGGGTTGCATGATACAGCGCTTTTTCACGTTGATAACGAACGCGATCTGCCAGCGCCATTGCCATAAGCACAATCTCACAGAGAATAGCGACTAAAAATATGTGCCTAACTGCAAAGCTATAAGGAATAAAGCCCGTTAGTTCTAAAGGCTGAATGGCAGCGCCTACAATCAGTGGCACCCACGACATGACATAAAATTTTGCCCACCGAAAACCGCTCACCAACTTTTTGTAAATCATGCAAATACATAGAATGTATAACGGCACCATGATGGCAAAAAAGATTTTTGAAGAATGGTATTCCAGCATAAAAAAGCTGATAAGACTGAGGCTAAACAGCAGGGCTAAAAAGCTGATACTGAGCTTGTATAAGCGGCAATTGTCTTTATGGTAGCGTAAGAACATGGTGCAAAACGCGACGGTGAAAAATGCAATCGCGTAGTTACTGAACACCACTTGCTCATTAAAAAAGACTTGCCACGATAACGGCCATAAATAAAAACCAAAGCCGAGCACTGAGCCCATAAGTAACAGTGCTGAGATGATGTAGCCTATATAAATAAGGTAGACGCGATCACGGATCCCTAAAAATAATACCAAGTTATACAGAGCAGCCATGATCAGCACACCAATGAAGATCCCCCAAATTCCTGATTGCGAACGTAGTAAATCTTGAAACTCTTTTTCACCATAAATATTGATAGGCGTTTTGCTAATCCCAACCGTATCAATTTTTATAACGAGTGATGTTTGCTCATAGCCCTGCATGGTGAGCATGCTGTGCGGTGTACTGTACTGAAACAAACTGAGGCCAGATACTTTATCACCCAACTCGGTTGTATCTATAAGCTGGCCCTTATCATCAACATGATAAACGCTAAGATAATCAACCATAGGGTTATCAAAGTGAATCGCCAGCTCAACAGGCTTTGCTTGGCGGTTTTCTAAATCAAGCTTTAACCAATAATCTTGCGCCGCTAAATCCCACTCAACATCTTTAAAAGAGCGCTGTTTAAGTTTGTCTGGTTCAGCTAAAAACTGCTCGAGAGTCAGCGCTTTACTGGTATCTATTCGATAAGCTGTATTACTGTAGATGGGGGCTGTTTTATCTATGGTGTAGCGGGTAGGGCTGGCTAAATGTGCAGCTAGGGTAGCAATGATAAAAAACAAAATTGTCAGAATAAGAAATGAAACAAAGTTATATTTCAGTGCTTTATTATTCAAAATTAGTTCTTTATCTAGGTAAATGTTCTTAACAGTGTAGCATAAAAAAAGCGCAGATAAACTGCGCTTTTTTCAGAATTAGACTGGTTTGACCTTAATTCTGTTCGCGAGCAATTGCACGATAAGCGATATCAGTACGATATTCCATGCCTTCCCAGCTGATTTGTTCAACCAGTTTATAAGCACGTTGTTGCGCTTCGGTTACTGTGTTGCCAAGTGCAGTAGCACAAAGCACACGACCGCCAGCAGTTACAACGTTTTCGCCATCTTGCTTAGTACCTGCGTGGAATACTTTCTCACCTTCAGGGTAAGTAACTTGCAAGCCGCTGATTGCATCACCTTTCGGGTAGCTATCAGGGTAGCCTTTTGCTGCTAATACAACACCGACTGCTGCACGCGGGTCGAACTCGATTGCTGTTTTATCTAGTTCTTCACGGTTAGCCGCTTCGATAAGCTCAACAAGGTCAGACTTAAGACGAAGCATCATAGGTTGTGTTTCAGGGTCGCCAAAACGACAGTTGTATTCGATTACTTTTGGCGTACCATCAGCGGTGATCATTAAACCTGCGTATAAGAAACCTGTGTAAGGGTGGCCTTCTTTTGCCATACCTTCAACCGTTGGGTTGATCACTTCGTTCATAATACGTTGGTGAATTTCATCAGTCACCACTGGAGCCGGTGAGTATGCACCCATGCCACCAGTGTTTGGACCTTGGTCACCGTTGTAAGCGCGTTTGTGGTCTTGGCTAGTAGCGAATGGTAGTACGTTTTTGCCATCAACCATCACGATGAAAGAGGCTTCTTCGCCTTCTAAGAACTCTTCGATAACTACGCGGCTACCCGCTTCACCAAAGCTGTTGCCTGCAAGCATATCGCGGATAGCTTCTTCAGCTTCAAGCTCAGTCATTGCAACGATAACGCCTTTACCTGCTGCTAAGCCATCAGCTTTAATTACAATAGGCGCACCTTTTTCTTTTAGGTAAGCAAGTGCAGGATCGATTTGTTCAAACGTTTGGTAGTCAGCAGTTGGAATGTCGTGACGTGCTAAGAAGTCTTTAGTGAATGACTTAGAGCCTTCTAGCTGTGCAGCACCTGCTGTTGGGCCGAAGATAGCTAAACCGTTTTCACGGAAAGTATCAACGACACCTAAAACAAGCGGTACTTCTGGACCAACAATAGTTAACTCAACGTTGTTTTCTTTAGCAAAAGTAACTAAACCTGCTAGGTCTTCAACGTTGATAGCTACGTTTTCAAGTTTTGGCTCTAGTGCAGTACCTGCGTTACCAGGAGCAACGAAAACGGTGTTTACTTTAGTATTTTGTGCAGCCTTAAACGCAAGAGCGTGTTCGCGGCCGCCACTGCCGATGACAAGTACATTCATGGCGTATAATCCTATTTATAGCGGTTTTTTAAACTTCAGCGTCATACGATCACTCTCACCAATCGCTTTATATTTAGCAGCGTCTTTTTCGTCAAGTGCTAAACGTGGTGGTAGTGTCCACACCCCTTTAGGGTGATCCGCTGTATCAAGAGGGTTTGCATTAATGTCACTGCTTGCCACTAGTTCAAAGCCAGCTTGCTTTGCAATTTCAATTACATAGCTTTGCTTCATATAACCTGATGATTTCTGATCTTCATCGCTGCGCGCTTCAGGTAGGCGGTGTTCAACCACACCTAAAGTGCCGCCTGGTTTAAGTGCTTTATAAAATGCTTTAAACGCACTTAACGCGCCTTCTTTATCTTTACCCATGTACCAGTTGTGTACATTTCTAAATGTTAAGACAAGATCTGCGCTACCCGCTGGTGCAATATCAAGATGTGTTACTGGCGCAAATTCAGTTAGTTTAACTTCACTGAAGCGTGCGTCATCGCTCATCTTTTTATTAAAACCAGCTAATGAACGTTGGTAATAACCCACGTCAGAATCAGCAGGGAAATGTGCCGCGTAGTAAACACCATGGCCTTTTACAGCTGGCGCAAGAATTTCGCTGTACCAACCACCGCCAGGTGCAATTTCAACAACTGTCATGTTTGGCTTAAAGCCAAAGAACTCAAGAGTCTCAACTGGATGGCGATATTGATCACGTGCGCTATTTTTAGCATCACGTTCGCTTGATTGCACGGCTTGTGTAAGCGCTGATTCATGAGAATGGCTTAAAGCCTGTGCTGATGTCAGTGCTAGGCTGGCAACGAGTAACGATTTTACGGCAAATTTCATCATCTGTTCCTTCATTATATGGGTAATTATTATTATTAATCAGAATACGTGAATTTGTGGCAAACAAAAAGGGTTAAGCTATTTGCTTAACCCTTTATGTGATTAGTGGCGGAAATGGCGCATACCTGTAAATACCATTGCCATACCAGCTTCGTCAGCTGCAGCGATAACTTCTTCATCGCGCATTGAACCACCTGGTTGAATAACAGCGGTGATGCCAGCCTCTGCTGCTGCATCAATACCGTCACGGAATGGGAAGAATGCATCAGATGCCATAACTGAACCTTTAACTTCTAGGTTTTCGTCAGCAGCTTTGATACCTGCAATTTTCGCAGAGTAAACGCGGCTCATTTGACCTGCGCCTACACCAATCGTCATACCATCACGTGCATAAACAATCGCGTTAGACTTAACGAATTTAGCTACTTTCCAGCAGAATAATAAATCTTTTAATTCTTGCTCAGTTGGTTGACGCTTAGATACAACTTTAAGGTCGCCTTGCGTTACCATGCCTAGGTCGCGGTCTTGAACTAGAATACCGCCATTAACACGCTTGATGTCGTGACCTGTTGCATTTCCAGACCATTCACCACATTCTAATAAGCGTACGTTTTGCTTAGCAGATACGATTTGGGCTGCAGCTTCAGATACTTTAGGTGCAATGATAACTTCAACGAATTGACGAGCAACAATTGCTTCAGCTGTGTCTGCATCAAGCTCTTTGTTGAATGCGATGATGCCACCAAATGCTGATGTAGGGTCAGTTTTGAATGCGCGATCATAGGCTTCAAGAATGTTGTCACCAATTGACACACCACAAGGGTTCGCATGTTTTACGATAACACACGCTGGTACGTCGAATTCTTTTACACACTCTAATGCTGCGTCAGTGTCAGCAATGTTATTGTAAGAAAGTGCTTTACCTTGCAGTTGAACCGCCGTTGCAACAGATGCTTCAGTTAGGTCGTTTTCAACATAAAAAGCTGCGTCTTGGTGTGAGTTTTCACCGTAGCGCATATCTTGCTTTTTAGTGAACTGCATGTTGATAGTGCGTGGGAACTTAGTCTCTTCAGCAGCTTCCTCTGTGTAGTCAGGAACCATTTTGCCGAAGTAGTTTGCAATCATACCATCGTACTGAGCTGTGTGCTCGTAAGCGGCAATAGCTAGATCAAAACGTGTTTTATACGTTGTTGAACCGTTGTTGCTTTGCATTTCGCTGATCACACGGTCGTAATCTTTTGCATTAACTACGATAGTTACGTCTTTATGGTTTTTCGCTGCAGCGCGAACCATAGTTGGACCACCGATATCAATGTTTTCAATCGCATCTTCTAGGCTGCAGTCTTCTTTCGCAACAGTGTTTGCGAAGGGGTATAAGTTAACTACAACGATATCGATAGCAGAGATGTTGTGATCCTCCATTACGTCTTCATCTTGACCGCGACGCGCTAGGATGCCGCCGTGAATTTTTGGATGAAGTGTTTTTACGCGACCATCCATGATCTCAGGGTGACCAGTATGGTCAGATACTTCAGTGACTTTGATGCCGTTATCAGCAAGTAATTTGCAAGTACCGCCAGTTGATAAAATATCCACGCCTTGTGCTTCAAGAGCGCGAGCAAATTCAACGATACCGGTTTTATCTGACACACTTAATAGTGCGCGACGAATTGGACGATGTGTATCCATTGTAGTTTTGATTACCTCAATGTTTGAGCTAGCTTAGAAAGGCGGTATTTTAACTGAATCTGCTTTAAAAAACGACGTTTAAAGCGTGAGGATTTTGCATAGTTTTTAACAGCTATAAAAAAAGCACCCTAAGGTGCTTTTTTCAAATAACTTATTACCAGTTACTATGAAGCTGTAAGCAATTATAACGATAGCTCGTTAGAATGATTACCGTTCAATATAACTGGTATTAGTTCATGCCGTACTTTTTAAGTTTCTTACGTAAAGTACCACGGTTGATACCTAGTAAGATTGCAGCACGAGTTTGGTTACCACGCGTGTACGTCATTACTTCTTCAAGTAATGGTGCTTCTAGCTCAGAAAGAACAAGGTCGTATACGTCTTGTACGTCTTGACCATTAAGTTGCTTTAAGTAGTGATGAACAGCTTTTTTCACTGCATCACGCAACGGCTGTGGTTTCTCGTGTGACTGTACATGAGGGTTTGTGATAAATGGAGAAGTCACGTTTTGTTCGAACATCGTTATATGTCTCTTTCTTTCTTAGTTAGCTGCTAGTGTTTTAAAGTATTCTTCTAATGCGTCGACTTGTGCCTGTGGGTTATCTAACGCATTAAATACTCGCCTAAACTGACCGTCACTGTCATGGGTTTGCAAATACCAAGATACATGCTTTCGAGCGATACGCGCTCCCATTGACTCCCCGTAAAACTGATGAAGATTGTCTAAATGCTCCATCAAAATGCTACGCACTTCTGAAATTTCAGGTGCTGGCAAATGTTCTCCAGTTCGCAAATAGTGGTCTATCTCCCTAAAAATCCAAGGGCGACCTTGGGCGGCTCGACCAATCATAATGGCATCTGCACCCGTATAATCCAAAACCTGCTTTGCTTTTTCTGGTGAAGTAATATCACCATTAGCAACGACAGGGATAGACACTGAACGTTTTATTTCCCTAATTGTGGCGTACTCTGCTTCACCTTTATACATACATGCGCGCGTTCGCCCATGTACTGCCAGTGAAGCAATGCCATAACGTTCAGCTATTCTCGCAATCTCGACACCATTACGGTTATCCTGATCCCATCCGGTACGGATTTTTAAAGTGACAGGGACATCGACAGCATTAACAACGGCATCGAGTATCTCTTGTACTAATTCAGGAAACTGTAATAAGGCTGAGCCTGCGAGTTTCTTATTCACTTTTTTAGCTGGGCACCCCATATTAATATCTATGATCTGTGCACCATTGCTGACATTGAATTGTGCTGCCTGTGCCATAAGCTCAGGATCGGCTCCGGCGATTTGCACCGAACGAATTCCCGACTCACCGCTGTGATCCATACGGTTCATCGATTTTTCGGTTTTCCATACTTTCGGGTTTGACGAGAGCATTTCAGAAACAGCAAGGCCCGCACCTAAGCGACGGCAAAGTTGTCTAAATGGTCTGTCTGTAATGCCTGCCATTGGCGCGACAATTACATTGTTCTCAAGTTGGTATGAACCGATACGCACTGTTATTCAATTGGCCTCTTTTCAAGGGGCGCTAAGTTTACGGCTTTTTGAGCAAAAATCAAAGGCTATAAATTGAACAAAAGTGACTTTTTTTTGCCCTTTTTGTATTGACTTTTGATAACAGTTTGAAGGGCTGGTTGATTTGTTTGATATTTGAACAGAAAAATTTTTACTCACAAAAAAGTGAGAAACTACTAACTGTAAAAATAAGGTAAAGCCTGTTAAATACTGGCTTTACCTATTATTTTTGAGTAAATGCTCTAGCGCTATTTAGGCTTTCTTGATGCCGCTTACTCGGGTCCATTCACCCTCAACAGCCACTTCATCAAGTGCTAAAAATGGGGCATAAACATCGGCTACAGACTGAGCTTGCTCTTCTAAAATACCTGACATAGCAATTTTACCATTCGGTTTTAAAAGACCTAAAATCACTTCATGTAGTTCGCGAAGTGGTTGCGCTAAGATGTTTGCAACCACAATATCGGTTGTAAACTCTGGTTGATTTTCAGGTAAGTACACTTCAAGCTTATCTGCAACGCCATTACGTTTTGCATTATCACGGCTTGCTTCAAGGGCTTGAGGATCAATATCGATACCGATCATGCGCTCTGCACCGAGTTTGATCGCCGCAATTCCTAAAATACCCGAGCCACAACCAAAGTCGACCACAGTTTTACCTGTTAAATCTTGGCTTTCTAGCCATTTCAAACAAAGTGCAGTGGTTGCGTGCGTCCCTGTGCCAAAAGCAAGGCCTGGGTCGAGTAATACATTAACCGCATCAGGATCCGGAATATCGCGCCAACTTGGACAGATCCATAAGCGCTCACCAAATTGAATTGGGTGGAAGTTATCCATCCACTCTCGCTCCCAATCTTTATCTTCAAGCTGTTCAATTTTATAAACAAGCTTATCGGCGAGTGTTGCTTCAGCATTTAATGTTGCTACAACGCTGTCCATATCGTGGTTAGCGTCATACAGGCCAATCACTGTGGTATCAGCCCATAACTGCACAGTACCAAGCTTTGGCTCATAAATAGGGGTATCTTTGGCATCAACATAGGTGACTGAGGCACTACCAGTGTCCATGAGTAAGTCGCTGATTAATTCTGCGTTGTCTGCATTTGCGTTGATGCGAATTTGGATCCAAGCCATGAATATCTCTCGAATAGAAAAAAGGCCGCAACAGCGGCCTTTTAGTTAATAACGCGATACTAAATTACTTAGCATCTAAGAAGCTTTTCAGTAAGTCAGAGCGAGAAGGGTGACGTAATTTACGTAACGCTTTCGCTTCAATTTGACGGATACGCTCACGTGTTACGTCAAATTGTTTACCTACTTCTTCTAATGTATGGTCAGTGTTCATGTCGATACCGAAACGCATACGTAGTACTTTAGCTTCACGTGCTGTTAAGCCCGCTAGTACGTCGTTTGTTGCGCCACGTAATGATTCCATGGTTGCAGAATCAATAGGTGAATCGATAGTGGTATCTTCAATGAAGTCACCTAAATGCGAATCTTCATCATCACCGATTGGTGTTTCCATTGAAATTGGCTCTTTAGCGATCTTAAGTACCTTACGGATCTTGTCTTCAGGCATTAACATACGCTCAGCTAATTCTTCTGGGCTCGGCTCACGACCCATTTCTTGTAGCATTTGACGAGAGATACGGTTTAACTTGTTGATCGTCTCAATCATGTGCACAGGAATACGGATGGTACGTGCTTGGTCAGCAATCGAACGCGTGATTGCTTGACGGATCCACCATGTTGCATAAGTTGAGAACTTATAACCACGGCGGTATTCGAACTTATCAACCGCTTTCATTAGACCAATATTACCTTCTTGGATAAGGTCTAAGAACTGTAAACCACGGTTGGTGTATTTTTTCGCAATTGAAATTACAAGACGTAAGTTCGCTTCAACCATTTCTTTCTTCGCACGGCGAGCTTTTGCTTCACCAATACTCATGCGGCGGTTGATATCTTTAATTCGTTCTATGCTAAGACCCGTGCTTTCTTCAATAGCACTTAATTTACTGATACAACGAATGATTTCTGGTTTAACTGTTTCAAGTGCTACAGAGTATTTCTCGTTAGCAGCAATTTCAAGGTCAATCCAGCTACTATCTGTTTCGTTGTTTGCAAAGTGCTTGATGAAGTTCTTTTTCGGTAATTTAGCAATTTGTACAGCTTGCTTCATGATGATACGTTCTTGTACACGAACACGGTCCATCATTTCACGCATGTTGTTAACCATGCGGTCAAACTGTTTTGGCACTAATTTAAATGTTTTAAATAGTTCGCCGATTTCTGTAATAGCTTCAAGTGAATCAGGGTGTGAGCGACCTTTTTCTTCGAACGTCTCGCGTGCTTTGTTATAAAGCTCACGTAAGTTTTCGAAGTGAATACGGGCTTCTTCAGGATCTGGACCTGTGTCGCCATCGCTATCATCATCGTCATCACTGTCGTCTTCTTCATCATCGTCTTCGTCGTCTTCGTCGTCGAGTTGCTCTTCGTTTAACTCAGAACCGATGTGTGTTGCAGAAATTTGTGATTCATCTTCATTATTAGGATCAAAGAAACCAGAAATAATGTCGCTCAAGCGCATTTCTTCTGCTTCGAATTTGTCCCATTGCTCTAGTAGATAAGTAATTGCTTCAGGATATTCAGCAACTGAAATCTGTACTTGGTTAATACCTTCCTCAATACGCTTAGCGATTACAATTTCGCCTTCACGCGTAAGAAGTTCAACAGTACCCATTTCACGCATATACATACGTACAGGGTCAGTTGTTCGACCGATCTCTTTTTCTACAGTCGCAAGTGCAGCTGCCGCGGCTTCTGCTGCGTCTTCGTCTGTCGTTGTTTCTTGCATCATTAATTCATCGGCATCAGGTGCGTTTTCACTTACCTTGATACCCATATCATTAATCATGCTAATGATATCTTCTACCTGATCTGAGTCGATAATGTCTTGTGGAAGGTGATCATTAACTTCTGCAAAAGTTAAATAACCTTGCTCTTTACCTTTTTGAATCAGAAGCTTTAATTGTGACTGAGGAGTTGGATCCATAGAGATTTATTCTTCCACTCTGAAAGTTGATACAACAGGCGCCAGCTCGCTTACTAATTAAGCGACACGAAAACTAACTAGACGCAGTGAATAGCACAGTATAACAGCATTATTCAATTCTGACTAGCTGTTGCTGCCTTTTAACGCTTGCGTCAGTAAGTGGCATTCTAGCCTTTCTTCGCTGCTTAAGCCTTGGGTCTTGTCTTTTATTAATAGGGTCTCTAGTCGATAATTTAAACACTGGTCTTCAATAAATTTAAAAGTATTTTTAAAAACCGTCTCTAAACGATCGTCATTTATTTGGTGTTGCCAAGTTGCTAATTTCACTAGCGCGTCATATTCAGCGCCATCTCTAAATGACTCTAAAATTTGTGCCGTCGTGATTCCTTCACGTTCTAGTGCTAAGTGCTGAATGCGTAAAAACAGCTCAATACCGGCTATTTTCATCTCAGCTAACTCTGGCATATAAGCAATGCTGGTCGCCAAATTTGGGTGTTGCAATAAAATACCAATCGCTTGGCGCATCGGTGTTATTTTAAACTTACGTTCAATCGCATGCTGTTGCTTGGGTGACTTAACGCGATTATTTAACTGCTCTCTTGTACGACCTATTAAGCGGCCAAGATGTTCCAAAATATTTTCTTGGTAAAAATCACTAGGGATTTTTTCAATCAACGGCAGGGCATCACTAAGGAGCTTTGCTTTACCCGCGTCTTGTGTCAGGTCTATCTCTTGGCTGAGTTTATTAAACAGCACCTTAGTAAAATCATCCGCTTCGCTTAACCTAGCTTCAAAAGCGTCTTTGCCTTCTTGTTGTACCAGTGAATCAGGATCTTCACCATCTGGTAAAAACACAAATTTTAATGACTTACCATCAGCAAGATAAGGCAGTGCATTCTCAAGAGCTCGCCAAGCAGCATCGCGGCCTGCACGGTCACCGTCGTAGCAGCAAATCACTTTATCTGTGGTTCTAAATAAAGTGTGCATATGTTCTGCGGTCGTTGCTGTGCCAAGGGCGGCAACGGCATATTCGATGCCTTGCTCAGCTAAAGCAACAACATCCATATAACCTTCAACAATTAGAATATGTTCAAGTTTTTTATGTGCTTGCTTGGCTTCGTATAAACCATAAAGCTCAAAGCCCTTATGGAAAATACGGGTTTCTGGTGAGTTAAGGTATTTAGGCCCTTGATCCGCTTGCATAACACGGCCACCAAATGCAATCACCCGACCGCGTTTATCGCGAATAGGGAACATGAGCCTGTCACGGAAGAAGTCAAATTGACGACCTGGTGATTTTTCAGAGGCTAGTTTCAGTTCAACAAGCTGCTCTTTTTGTTCTTTGTTGCGGCCAAGTTGCTGGCATAGTGCTTCCCATTCACTAGGCGCATAACCAATCATGAATTTTTTCGCTGTTTCACCGCTTAAACCACGACCTTTGATATAGTCGATAACCGTTTTCGAGTTGGCATGATGCTTTAATTGATGTTGGTAAAAGCGAGCAGCATGTAACATTAAATCGTAATCAGATCGCTTTTGTTCGGCTGTACGTTGTGGGCCTGAGCTTGTACCTTGTTCGCGAGGTACGTCTAAATTGAGCATACTCGCTAATTCTTCAATGGCATCAACGAACTCTAATTTGTCGTACTCCATGACAAATGAAATTGCATTGCCATTGGCACCACAACCAAAGCAGTGATAAAACTGTTTATCTTGAGAAACGGTAAATGAAGGTGATTTTTCGTTATGGAATGGGCAACAGGCTTGGTAGTCTTTACCTGCTTTTTTAAGGCCAACTCTCGAATCAATTAACTCAACAATATCTGTGCGAGCGAGTAAATCATCAATAAACTGTCGAGGGATCTTTCCGGCCATAGCTGTTGTATTTTCCTGCGCTATCTATGCGTTCTAAAATAAGATTTGAACACAATTACTGTGTTTATGAAAGACTAAAAGCAAGAAACCGAGCACTAGGCTCGGTTTGCTTGAATCATACATCTGTATGTGGGGGTTAGGCAGTTAATCGTTGCTTGATTAAGCCAGAAATCTTACCTAAATCGGCACGACCTTCAGCTTTGCTTTTGATAACTCCCATTACCTTACCCATGTCTTGCATACCCGCTGCGTTTGTATCAGCTATAGCCGAGTCAATAAGAGCAATGATTTCTTCTTCACTCAATTGTTGAGGTAAGAATTCTTCAAGTGCTTTAATCTCACTGGCTTCAATTTCAGCTAAATCTTCACGACCCGCATCAATGTACTGGGTGTAAGAATCGCGACGTTGTTTAACAAGCTTTACTAAAACAGCGGTAATACCGTCGTCGTCAAGCGTAATTTGCTCGTCAATTTCACGTTGCTTGATTGCAGCAAGTACCATGCGGATAGGCTTAAGACGTTCTTTGTCTTTTGCCTTCATCGCATCTTTTTGCGCATCTTTTAGCGTTAATAAAAGGCTCATTTATACAAGACCAAATACTGATTAGTATAATTTAACGCGACGTGCGTTATCGCGAGAAAGCTTCTTCATGTGACGCTTTACTGCAGCAGCTTTTTTACGCTTACGCTCAGCTGTTGGTTTTTCATAGTGCTCGCGACGACGAACTTCTGAAAGGATACCTGCTTTTTCACATGAACGCTTGAAGCGACGAAGTGCTACGTCAAACGGTTCGTTCTCTCTTACTTTAATTACTGGCATTAAAAATTCACCTACCTAAATAATGAGCGTTGCTCAAGTTGATCGAATAACGACCAAGTGGTTCAAAAATGGTGCGGTATTGTAATCCGAAGCAACACCACATGTAAAGAATAATATTAACAGAAACTAGGTTTGCAAAACAGGGTTAATTTGTCTCGCGTTGATATAGTCGACAAATCACTTGTCCGGCAGCTTTTTCTTTTAAAAGCATCCAGTTATCTGGAGTATCTAGGTCGCTTAGTTCGCTTTCGACCTCAACATATATAAGTGCTTGGGCAGATAACCAGTTATTTTTTTCGAGTAAAAAACAACTTTTTTCAGCCAAGTTTTGTCGAAATGGCGGATCAACAAAAATTAGATCAAATTGCTCGTTTTGCGTGTTTTGTTCTAATAATGAAAGGCTATTGCCTTGTTTTACGACGGCATTATCCAATTTAAGCGTGCTAATGTTTTCTTTTAGTTGGCTAACAGCACTTTTATCTAGTTCGAAAAATACAGCATGATCAGCAAAGCGCGATAACGCCTCAAAACCTAAACCGCCGGAACCGGCAAAACAATCGAGTACCGCTGCGCCTCGGGTATCTTGCATTAGCCAGTTAAATACAGTTTCTTTTATACGGTCTGTGGTTGGGCGCAAGCCTTGCACATCTTTTACTGGTAATTTTCTACCGCGAAATTGCCCACTAATAATACGAATAAAACCATTTGCTGATTTATTGTTCGCTGCTTTTGCTTGGCGGTTAGCTGTTGATTTTTTTCTCATTTAACTCACTAATCATTGGTAACTGACCACTAGCTCAGATAATATTGTATGCAATAGCTAGCGTGTCATTTTTCTACTGCGCTAAAAGTGATAGTATTGCGACCTTAGCGATAGATGGTACCTGTTTATGTTTGGCTTAAAAGCTGAACTGTCACCAAACTATTATTCATGTAAGTTTATCAGATTTTTATAAGTGGTTATTAGCAAGTATGGCAAAAAAAAGTAAATTCCTGTCTTGGTTTGGTTTTGGCAAATCAGATAAGCAACAAGCAGAGCAAGCAGCAAAAGATGCTGATAACCAGAAGCAAATAGAAGAACAACAGCGAATTGAAGCCGAAAAGGCTGAAGCTGAACGTTTAGAGCAAGAACGCATTGCTGCAGAAAAAGCAGAAGCGGAACGTTTAGAGCAAGAGCGAATCGCTGCAGAAAAGGCAGAGGCTGAACGTTTAGAGCAAGAGCGCATTGCGACAGAAAAGGCAGAAGCTGAACGTTTAGAACAAGAACGCATTGCGGCAGAAAAGGCAGAAGCGGAACGTTTAGCTCAAGAGCAGCAAGCGGCTGAACAACAACGTCAAGAACAACAAGCACGTCTTGCTGAGCAAGAAGCAGCAATGAAATTGGAGCAAGAGCGTGCCGAAGCAGAACAGGCGCAGCGTGAAGCTGAGCAAGTTGCTGCACAGAAGGCACAAGCTGAGCGCTTAGAGCAAGAACGTATCGCCGCAGAAAAGGCAGAGGTGGAACGTGTAGAACAAGAGCGCATTGCGGCAGAAAAGGCAGAAGCTGAACGTTTAGCTCAAGAGCAACAAGCGGCAGAACAACAACTTCAAGAACAACAAGCTCGTCTTGCTGAGCAAGAAGCAGCAATGAAATTAGAGCAAGAACGTGCTGCAGCAGAACAGGCGCAGCGTGAAGCTGAGCAAGTTGCTGCACAGAAGGCACAAGCTGAACGTTTAGAGCAAGAACGCATTGCGGCAGAAAGACGCGATGCTGAACGTATAGAACAAGAACGTATCGCGGCAGAAAAGGAAGAAGCGGAGCGCTTAGAACAAGAACGCATTGCTGCAGAAAGACGCGATGCTGAACGTATAGAGCAAGAACGTATTGCTGCAGAGAAAGCAGAGGCGGATCGTTTAGAACAAGAACGTATTGCTGCAGAAAAAGCAGAAGCGGATCGTCTAGAGCAAGAACGAATTGCTGCAGAGAAGGCAGAAGCTGCTCGCTTAGAGCAAGAACGTATCGCAGCAGAAAAGTCCGAGGCAGAACGTTTAGAGCAAGAACGTATCGCGGCAGAAAAAGCACAAGCGGAGCGCTTAGAGCAAGAGCGTATTGCAGCTGAAAAAGCAGAAGCTGAACGTTTAGAGCAAGAACGCATTGCTGCAGAAAAAGCACAAGCGGAGCGCTTAGAGCAAGAGCGTATTGCAGCTGAAAAAGCAGAAGCTGAACGTTTAGAGCAAGAACGTATCGCGGCAGAAAAAGCACAAGCGGAGCGCTTAGAGCAAGAGAAAGCAGCGCAAGCCGCTGCTGAAAAACCAAAGAAAGAAGGTTTCTTCGCACGCCTTAAAAAAGGCCTATTAAAAACTCGCGTTAATATTGGTTCTGGCTTTGCGTCTATATTTAGCGGTAAGAAAATTGACGATGAGTTATTTGAAGAATTAGAAACACAGTTACTGACAGCCGATTTAGGTGTTGATACAACAATGAAGTTGATTGATAACCTAACTGATGCCGCTGATCGTAAGCAGTTAAAAGATGGCGATGCTTTATACGAGTTAATGAAACAAGAAATGGCAAGTATGCTTAAAACCGCTGAGCAGCCGCTGGTTGTAAGTGGTGATAAAAAGCCATTTGTTATCTTAATGGTGGGTGTAAATGGTGTCGGTAAAACCACCACGATTGGTAAATTAGCGAAGCAGTTCCAAAGCGAAGGTAAGTCAGTGATGCTTGCTGCGGGTGATACCTTCCGCGCTGCGGCGGTTGAGCAGCTGCAAGTATGGGGTGAGCGTAATAGCATTCCTGTGATTGCTCAGCATACAGGTGCAGACAGTGCGTCAGTAGTATTTGATGCATTTCAGGCGGCAAAGGCTCGTAATGCTGATGTGTTAATCGCCGATACAGCAGGTCGCTTGCAAAATAAAGATAACCTAATGCAAGAGCTTGAAAAAATTGCCCGTGTAATGAAGAAAATTGACCCAGATGCGCCGCATGAAGTTATGCTAACTATAGATGCAGGTACAGGTCAAAACGCAATTAGCCAAGTTAAATTATTTAATGAATGTGTTGGTTTAACGGGCATTACTTTATCTAAACTTGATGGTACCGCTAAAGGTGGTGTGATTTTCGCTGTTGCTGATAAATTTAATATCCCAATTCGTTACATTGGTGTTGGTGAAGGTATTGATGATTTACGTACCTTTAATAGTAGTGACTTTATTGATGCACTATTTAGCCAAGACGAGGATGACGCATAATTAACTAAAGGGAGCTTGCTCCCTTTTTCGCTGCAAGATGATTGATAACTAAAATGATAAATTTTCAGCAAGTCAGTAAAACATACCCAGGTGGCCATCGTGCCCTTGAAAAAGTCAGCTTTCATATTAAGCCTGGCGAACTGGCCTTTTTAACTGGGCACAGTGGTGCAGGTAAAAGTACCCTATTGAAGCTTATTAGTTTGATGGAGCGTCCATCGGCAGGGCAGGTGCTTATTAATGGTGTTGATTTAAATGCTGTTAAATCACGCCAGATCCCTTATGTGCGTCGCGATATTGGTATCATCTTTCAGAATCACCGCTTACTAGAACGTTACTCAGTGTTTGATAATGTTGCCTTACCTTTGATTATTGAAGGTACGCACCACAAGCAAATAGCTAAGCGCGTTCACGGTGCGCTTGATAAAGTCGGGTTACTCGATAAAGCGAAGTGTAATCCAGCAACCTTATCAGGTGGTGAGCAGCAGCGTGTGGGTATTGCTCGCGCTATCGTTAATTCACCGCCAATCCTATTAGCCGATGAGCCAACCGGTAACTTAGACCCTGAGCTTTCGATGGACATATTACGTTTATTCGAAGACTTTAATAATCATGGTACAACCGTGCTGATTGCAACCCATGATATTGGCTTAATTGCGCGTATGCGTTATCGCAGTCTAACACTGAAAGATGGCCGTATGATTGACGATCCGTTAGCTGAGGGGGCACTATGAGTTTATTGTTTAAAAGCCGCAACAGCCAAAACGAACGTCAGAAAAAGTCATTTTTAGCAGTGCCTTATTTCTTCTTTATTAATCTTATTCGCCAAGGTGTGCACAGCCTCGGTGAAATGTGGCGAACGCCTTTAGCCTCATTGATGACCATTGCGGTATTGGGATTAAGCTTAACACTGCCAGCGACGCTTTATTTAGTGGTTAAAAATGTCTCGAAAGTGAGCAGTGGCTTTGAAGATGCTGCAGAGATTTCGTTGTTCGTAAAAGAAACTATGAGCGAACAGCAAACGCAAACCTTAGTTAAGCGTTTAGCACTCTACCCTGAGGTAGATAAAGTAGAGTTTATATCAAAGGGCGATGCCCTCACTGAATTTAAACAAGTATCAGGATTTGGCCAAGCACTTGAATATTTAGATGCGAACCCGTTACCTGATGTTGTTATCGTCACGCCGACAGCACGATACCGTCAGCCAAATACAGCAAAACAATTACTGCAAAAGCTTGAAGGCGAAAGAGAAGTGGATTTTGGTAAACTCGATATTGCTTGGCTTGAGCGATTAAATGCACTTTTAAGTTTATTAAAAGAAAGCGTGATCACTATTGCTCTACTATTATTAACCTCCGTCACCCTGATCATTGGTAATACTATCCGCTTATCAATCATGGATAAGAAAGATGAAATTCAGGTGATGAAGTTAGTTGGGGCGACAAATACCTTTATTCATGCACCATTTTTATGGACAGGGATTTGGTACGGTATTATTGGCGGTTTGTTCTCTTTTATTTGTGTTGCATTAATGATGTGGTGGCTTGGTGCTGCTGTAAGCGATGTTGCAGGTGTTTATGAAACCAGCTTTGACTTAATTGGTTTAACACTCACAGAGTTTGGCATTTTAGTCGCTCTTGCAACAGGCTTAGGATTTGTTGGTTCTTACCTATCAGTTAACCGCTACATAAAAGAAATTGAACCCGATAAAGTGTAACAATTCATTGTTACACTGCTCTTTTAGCGATAAATAGTAGTCGCTGTTAATTTATCAGAATATCACTCCAAGCTAGAATTCATCGCTTATTCAGCGTGTTAGCGTAAACTAAAAATAGATGCAAAAACCACTTGATTTGAACTTTAAAAAAGTTTTTAATTGAAGTTAGCACTCTCGCTTAAAGAGTGCTAAGATGGTTTCAAATGTTTATCACTGAGGTGAAAAATGAGTAAAGATTTATACGCAATGGCACTTACTGCAGGTCAACAGAGCGCAAGTATGGATGGCTACCTTCAAGCGGTTAGCACTATTCCTATGCTTGATGCAGAGAAAGAAAAGCAGTTGGCGACACGTCTTCAGGAAGAAGGTGATCTTGAAGCTGCGAAGCAACTCATTATGTCGCATCTACGCTTTGTTGCTCATATTGCGAAAAGCTATTCAGGTTATGGCTTACCGCAAGCTGATTTAATTCAGGAAGGTAACATCGGTCTGATGAAAGCGGTAAAACGTTTCGACCCAAGTGTAGGTGTTCGCTTAGTTTCATTCGCTGTTCACTGGATCAAAGCCGAAATTCATGAATACGTACTGAAAAACTGGCGTATCGTGAAAGTTGCAACAACAAAAGCGCAACGTAAATTATTCTTCAACCTACGTAAAAATAAAAAGCGTTTAGGTTGGTTCAACCAAGCTGAGGTTAGCACAGTTGCTAATGAGCTAGGTGTAAGTGAAAAAGAAGTACGTGAGATGGAATCACGTATGAGTGGCCAAGATATGGGCTTTGACTTAACGGGCGACGACAATGACGACGCACCGACAAGCACATACTCGCCAGTACAGTATTTAACAGATGGCAGTGCTGACCTTGCTGATGATATCGAAGAGCAGCAATGGCAAGAACAGTCTCATGCACGTTTATTCAGCGCGTTAAAAACGCTTGATGAACGTTCTCAAGACATCGTAAGTGCACGTTGGTTAGCTGACGATAAAGCAACATTACAAGAGCTTGCTGAGAAATATAACGTTTCAGCAGAGCGTGTTCGCCAGCTAGAAAAAACAGCAATGAAAAAACTGCAATCAGCGATGAGCTAA
Organism: Pseudoalteromonas shioyasakiensis; assembly: GCF_019134595.1. Classification (NCBI taxonomy): domain Bacteria; kingdom Pseudomonadati; phylum Pseudomonadota; class Gammaproteobacteria; order Alteromonadales; family Pseudoalteromonadaceae; genus Pseudoalteromonas; species Pseudoalteromonas shioyasakiensis. The sequence goes on from NZ_CP077770.1 coordinate 650,074, forward strand.
TAGCAATCGCTATAGCAAACCATCTTTAGTAGACTACAAAGCCTCGCAAATGCGGGGCTTTTTGTTTTAAAGGACGCGGTATGTCACAGATTGATTATCAACATGTATTAGATGAAATCACAAAAGAAGTTCAACCATTACTGAGCCAAGGTAAGGTTGCTGATTATATTCCTGCGCTTGCAGAGGTTGAGCCAAACCAGTTTGCCATTGCTATTCATACAGTAGATGGGCAAACCTATTGCGCGGGTGATTGTGGTGCGCGTTTTACAATTCAATCTGTTTCGAAAGTAATGACCTTAACTTTAGCACTTCAGCGTTATGGTGATGAGCTGTGGCAACGAGTCGGTAAAGAGCCTTCAGGCACCGCTTTTAACTCACTTACACAGCTTGAGTTTGAACAGGGCATACCACGCAACCCATTTATTAATGCCGGCGCGATTGTCACCTGTGACGCGTTATATAGCCGTTTATCTGCGCCGATGCACTCTATGCTTGAGTCATTTCGTCAGTTATCAGGGAATGCTCAGGTTGTTATTGATAAGAAAGTGGCAAATTCTGAATATGAGTTTCGTCATCGCAACGCCGCGATGGGGCATCTAATGAAGTCATTCGGCAACTTTAATAATGAAGTTGATGATGTGTTATGGGCTTACTTTAACTTCTGTGCCATAGAGTTAAACTGCGTAGAATTAGCAAAAGCCTACAATTACTTAGCAAACCAAGGTAAAGATGCTAATGGCCAAGAAGTGCTCAGTGCAAGGCAAAATAAGCAGTTAAACTCGTTACTGTTTACCAGTGGTTTATACGATGCTGCTGGGGATTTTGGCTACCGTGTTGGTATGCCGGGTAAGTCAGGGGTGTCGGGTACTATTTTAGCTGTATTACCAAATCAATTTACTGTGGCTGTGTGGGCGCCAAGACTTAACTCGTATGGTAACTCAGTAGCTGGGATAGCGGCTCTTGAGCGTTTATCCCAGAAACTGGATATTTCGATTTTTTAGTCGCGGTTACTGATCCCAGTAAACTTGCTCTAAACAATCTTCACGTTCAGGTAAGCCACGAGATAAACGTGGCGAGTGCTGAACAAGTACTTCATAACTTGCACGGTTAGCGTATTTACTAATTTGTGCAAGCGATGAGTAGGTCATCGCAGGCTGCTGATGCTTCGCTGAGTTTGCCACATTAAGTTTGTGGTAAACGTTTGCTGATAGGTCATGCAGTACCGCGGCCAGAGCACAATCGCCTGCGCCATTGGTATTTTTAATGCTATCTGGGCCACCCATAAATGGTGCTGTGTGGCTGTACGCACGAATAGGGTTTTTGCAGTCCTCTTTGCGCATTGCGCGCGAAAATTCATAACGGTTAAAGTCAGCAATCGCACCTGGTAATAACGGATATTCTGTTTCACGCTTGAATGAGTCGTCTACGTAACCGGCCATAAACAAGCCTTTTTCGCCAGCTGTACAAATAACTAAATCAGTCCAATCTAGCGCTTTGTCGGCTGCCAGAAGCGGATCTTCAAAGCCAGTAATAGCAAGACCTTCTTCTTCGTTCATAGCAAGAATATCAACATGCTCTTTAACAAAGTCAGCCCACCAAGCAGGATCTTGTTCAATTAGAAACTTAGTACCAAGGGTTAAAACCACAGGTACACCTGCATCATTGGCATATTTTACTGCCTGCATGGTGGCTTCGGTCATGGTTTCATCACCTTGAGTACGCATTAGGTACGCGCTGATCACTAGTGCTGATGAATTCTCAATAAGTGCTTGATCGATTGATTCAGGACGAAGGTGGTTCATTAGCCCCGCGCTGATTGCGAAGGTACGCTCACCGGTCTCGTCAATTAAGGTAAAACAACGACCAATTGGGCCATCTACAGGCTGAAGGTAGTCAAGGTCAACGCGGCTTGAGGTGTTACATAAAAAACGATATGCATAGCTGCCGATTTTGATATTTTCACTCATTACCCCTAACAACACTGAACGGTCGTCAGCTAGGGTAGAGTAGTTGTGCATGGTGTTACCTACCGTACCACCGGCAAACTCATAATCGATCATATTGTCGAGTTTTAGTCTGTCGTATAGCGCGTTGGTAATATCGTTATCGATCACTTGCGACATGCCACGGCGCAATTGAAATTCATCTAGGAAAGCTTGATCAACTTTCGCTTCAATATCTACCACAATTTGGTCGATACCCGTAATATAACTACGTTGTAGTCGGTCGGTTGAGTTAAGTTGATTCGTCAGTGGATCTTTGGCTTCCACCGGAAAATAATGTTTATGCCTGCGGCGTCCAGGAAATTTCATTTGCTACCCGTGTTGTAAGCTAAATAAAAAAAGCGCGAGATTATAGCGCAATATGGGTCCATTGAGCCATGAAAAAGCCACTAAATTTTGCGTTAATTTTTAAGTGTAGCAGTATTTATTGCCGACATTTTTCACTAACTAGGTATAATTACTCACAGTTTTACAAGATTTGTGTGATATATGAGCGAACAATTTAGCGACCAATATTGGATGGAAAAAGCATTAAACTACGCCAATGAAGCGGCTGCGATTAATGAAATCCCTGTTGGTGCTGTGCTGGTAAAAGATAATCAACTGATTGCTTATGGTTATAATCGCTCAATTATTGATAATGACCCATCCGCTCATGCTGAAATGATGGCAATCCGCGAAGCAGGTAAAGTACTTAATAACTATCGATTAATCGATTGCACCTTGTATGTAACGTTAGAGCCTTGTTCTATGTGCGCAGGTCTGTTGGTACATAGCCGTATTAAGCGATTGGTATTTGGTGCTAAAGACGCCAAAACTGGATCGGCAGGATCAATTATGAATCTGCTGCAAGAACCTAGGCTTAATCATCAAGTTGAAGTAACCGGTGATGTTATGAGTGAGCAGTGTGGAGCGGTAATTTCAGCGTTTTTTAAGCGTCGTAGAGAAGAGAAAAAGGCGGCAAAGCAGGCTGCTCGCAACGCCTAGTTATACAACCGGCGTTGCAGGAACTTGTGCTTCCATTAACTGCATCGCAAATAAGCGGCGACGCCAAATAACTTTTTTGTGTGTATTACGTAGCATGATACGACGGCGGGTCGCCGTTGAGTAAATAACATTACGCTTGAACTTATGTGTCGTGCGTCTTCTTTTTAACATGAGTGCTCCTTAAGTGAGAGTAAAGCATTATATTGATCTCTACAGGAAGATAATGATCATTTGATGACAAGTAAACAGATTTCGGTGCTTGAAGTTAGTTGTTTTCTAATTCTTGCTGCTCTGAGTTGGTTTGTTGCGTGTTGTCATTTGGCTTTGGTTCGCTCGCTTGCGCTTCAGGTTGAGCTTCTTCAGTGCTTTGTTCTTCTTCGCTTGGGTTAGCAATCGCATCATTTTCATCAAGCCAAACCAGTGCGTCGTAATATCGGCGAATATTATCAACATATTTTACTGCAACATCGCCACGGGCATAACCATATTTGGTTTTTCGATAGTAACGCTTTTTAATTAAAAGCGGTAAGCGCTTTTTAACATCAGCCCATTTATCGGGGCTTGCACCTTCTTGCTCGGTAATAATACGTGCGTCGTTGACGTGTCCCCAGCCAACATTGTAAGAGGCTAAGGCAAACCAGGTTCTGTCGGGCTGCGGAATGCGTTCAGGGATCCAAGAAATTACTTTGGCAAGATACTGCGCACCACCTTTAATATTTTGCTCTGGCTCTAAACGATTTGTTACGCCGACCTGTTTTGCTGTTGCTTGGGTTAGCATCATAATACCGCGAACACCGGTTGGCGACTTAGCCCTTGGGTTCCACATCGATTCTTGATAACTCAAAGCTGCCAGTAATCGCCAGTCTATGTTACCTGCGTATTGCTCAAACCAAGGTTGGTATTTAGGTAAGGTGTCTTTTATTGCTTCGATATAAGCAAGCGTATTCACATAATTAAACTGACGAACATGGCCGAAGTATTTTTCTTCTAAAACATAAAGCTGGTTGCTTTGTTTTACGTCGCCAAAAAATGGCACCATTAGGGCATATAAAGAGTCGTCACCATCTTTTCTTAGTAACCAAGCGATAGGGTCGTTACGGGTAACCGAAAAGCCAATACTCAAGTTTGGGTGGTAGCGGCGAAACAGCGACAAGGTGTGTGAGTCTGCTAGGGTGTAATCAATTTCACCGTCGATAACAGCTTGCAGAAGCTCTTCTTCATCCATGTCTTCTGTTTCGTTCCAGCTAAGTTTAGGGTGCAGTTGTTTTAATTGTTGTAGTGCCAACGAGTGGCTGCTTTTGGCTAAAACAGTGAGATTACCGGTTAAATCCTCAAACTCTCGAGGACGAGTACGGCCTTGTTTATAAACTAATTTTTGGCTTATTGTCCGGTAGGTAGGGCCGAAACGGTAATGCTCTGCCCGAATCGTATTATAAGTAAGACCCGAAGCTATAATATCTAAATCGCCACTTTCTAAGCGTGCGAACATATCGGATAGATTAAAAAAGGGCACCATCTCGAGCTCAACACCAACATAGTCAGCAAACTCTTGGGCGAGTTCATATTCGAAGCCTTGCACACCTTGTGGAGCCTGATAGTAATTACTCGCGCCAGCTAATGTGCCAACTCTAATTTTGTTCTGCGCCTTGATATGAGCAAGTTGCGACGGTTGTTGTTGCATATCGCATGCACATAACATGAGCACTAAACTAAAAATAGCGAGTAACTTTTGCATAGATTATAAATGCCCCTTAAACCATTACCTTAGTGTTATAACAAAACTTCTAAGCTACGTCACTTCGCATATAGTTTTATATATCTATTTAAAAATTAATAACTATAACAAGGTAGCTGATAGATAAGTCATACAGAACAAGAACCTGCGAATAAATTAAGACGACTAAGATAGTTAATTGTTACAACCATAAAACCGGTTATGAAGATTATTTAAATAAAAGCGTAATTTTGAGTTAAATCTAGACGTTATTTGCACTATAATATGCGCCTAAAATATCGTTCAATCCCTAACCCCGGATGAAAATACCTATGTTGATCCTTCGTGGTGCACCAGCACTTTCCGATTTTAGAGTTCAGAAAATTTTAGCGCGTTGCCAACAGGCACAACTTCCAGTCACTGACGTTTATGCTGAGTTCATGCATTTTGCTGATCTTACAGCCGAGCTTTCAGCTGATGAGCAAACCAAGCTGGAAAAACTGCTTACTTATGGTCCAACAATTGCCGAGCATACCCCTGCTGGCACGTTAATTCTTGTAACGCCGCGTCCAGGCACTATCTCGCCTTGGGCATCAAAAGCAACTGACATCGCGCATAACTGTGGCTTAAGCCAAGTTCACCGTGTTGAACGTGGTATTGCATACTACGTAGAAGGTAATCTATCAGCTGAGCAAACAGCTGAAGTTGCAGCGTTATTACATGACCGTATGACTGAAGCAACGCACGCGGATATGGCTGATGCAGCTAAATTATTCCGTCACGATGAGCCGCGTCCAATGTCATCAGTTGACATTTTAGGTGGTGGCCGTGAAGCGCTTGCTAAAGCAAACGTTGAGCAAGGTTTTGCGCTTGCAGATGACGAAATTGATTACTTGGTAGAAAACTTCCAAAAGTTAGGGCGTAACCCGAACGACATCGAATTATTCATGTTTGCACAAGCAAACTCTGAGCATTGTCGTCATAAAATCTTTAACGCTGATTGGACAATTGATGGCATCGAACAGCCAAAATCATTGTTCAAAATGATCAAAAACACTTACGAGCAAAATCCTGAAAACGTGTTATCTGCATATAAAGATAACGCAGCAGTAATGAAGGGCTCGCTAGCAGGTCGTTTCTTCCCGAATAACGAAGGCGAGTACGCATATCATCAAGAAAACATCGAAATCTTGATGAAAGTTGAAACGCACAACCACCCAACAGCGATTGCGCCATTCTCAGGTGCATCAACAGGTTCTGGTGGTGAGATCCGTGATGAAGGTGCAACAGGCCGTGGTTCTAAGCCTAAAGCTGGTTTAGTTGGCTTCACTGTATCTAACCTACGTATTCCTGGTTACGAGCAACCATGGGAAACAGACTTCGGTAAGCCTGGTCGTATCGTTAATGCACTTGATATCATGACTGAAGGTCCATTAGGTGGCGCGGCATTCAATAACGAATTTGGTCGTCCTAACTTACTTGGTTACTTCCGTACATACGAAGAAAAAGTATCAAGCCATAATGGTGAAGAAGTACGTGGTTACCACAAGCCAATTATGCTTGCAGGTGGTTTAGGTAACATTCGTTCTGAACATGTTCAAAAAGGTGAAATCCCTGTAGGTGCTAAGCTAATTGCACTAGGTGGTCCGGCAATGAACATCGGCCTTGGTGGCGGTGCTGCGTCTAGTATGACTTCAGGTCAATCAAACGAAGACTTAGACTTTGCATCTGTTCAGCGTGAAAACCCAGAAATGGAACGTCGTTGTCAGGAAGTTATCGATAAATGTTGGCAGCTAGGTGATGCAAACCCAATCGCTTTCATCCACGATGTGGGTGCAGGTGGTCTTTCAAACGCATTCCCTGAGCTTGTAGACGATGGCGGTCGTGGTGGTAAATTCCAACTTCGTGATATTCCAAACGATGAGCCGGGTATGGCACCACACGAAATCTGGTGTAACGAATCTCAAGAGCGTTACGTATTAGCGGTTGCGGCAGAAGACTTCGCGCGCTTCGAAGCAATCTGTAAACGTGAACGTGCAGAATACGCTGTTATTGGTGAAGCAACAGAAGAGCGTCACTTAACGGTTGAAGATAGCCACTTCGGTAACAACCCAGTTGATCTACCGCTTGACGTTTTACTTGGTAAAGCACCAAAGATGCACCGAGAAGTTGAGTCGAAAAAAGCACAATCGCAACCATTAGACGTTTCTAACATTGATGCTGCAGACGCTGCACAGCGTTTATTACGCTTACCAACGATTGCTGAGAAAACATTCTTAATCACGATTGGTGACCGTACGGTAACGGGTTTAGTTGCTCGTGACCAAATGGTAGGTCCTTGGCAGGTGCCAGTAGCAAACTGTGCGGTAACAGCCGCTGCGTTTGATACTTACCACGGTGAAGCAATGTCACTAGGTGAACGTACACCAGCTGCACTTTTAAACTACGGTGCTTCTGCTCGTTTAGCTGTGGCTGAGTCTCTAACGAACATCGCGTGTGCTAACATCGGTAGCCTTGAAAATATTAAGCTATCTGCAAACTGGATGGCTGCAGCAGGTCACCCTGGCGAAGATGCAGGTCTTTACGAAGCAGTTAAAGCGGTAGGTGAAGAGCTTTGTCCGGCACTTGGTTTAACAATCCCTGTGGGTAAAGACTCAATGTCGATGAAAACTCAATGGGATGAAAACGGTGAGCAAAAATCGGTTACAGCACCATTATCACTGATCATTACTGCCTTTGGTCGTGTTGAAGATGTGCGTAAAACAGTAACGCCACAGCTACGTACTGATAAAGGTGAGTCATCACTATTATTAGTTGATTTAGGTGCGGGTCAAAACCGTATGGGCGCATCAAGCCTTGCACAGGTTTATAAGCAACTAGGTGATGTAACACCTGATGTTGATAACCCTGCACTATTAAAAGGCTTCTACGAAGCAATGCAAGCGCTTGTTGCTGATAGCAAGTTACTTGCTTACCATGACCGTTCAGACGGTGGTTTATACACCACGGTTGCTGAAATGGCATTTGCTGGTCACACGGGTGTCACTGTTGACCTTGCTGGCTTAACAGGTTCAGATATCGAAGCGCTTTACAATGAAGAGCTAGGTGCGGTTATCCAAGTGGCAAACGTTGATTTAGACGCAGTGAAAGCAGTTCTTGCAGACCACGGTCTAGCTGCTATCAGCCATGAAATTGGTACATTGAACACTGACGACCGAGTGCTATTCACTCGTGGTGATGATGTGGTTCTTAACCACACGCGCACAGAGCTTCGTACTATTTGGGCTGAAACAACTTACCAAATGCAAGCGCGTCGTGATAACCCTGAGTGTGCTAAGCAAGAGTTTGATGCTAAGTTTGACGCAAAAGACCCTGGTCTTAACGTTAAACTAAACTTTGACTTAAACGAAGATGTTGCAGCGCCTTACATTGCAACAGGTGCGAAGCCGAAAATGGCGATTCTACGTGAGCAAGGTGTTAACTCTCACTTAGAAATGGCTGCGGCATTTAACCGCGCTGGCTTTGCAGCGGTTGACGTACACATGAGCGACATCCTTGAAGGTCGTTTAACACTTGAGCAATTTAAAGGCTTAGTAGCATGTGGTGGCTTCTCTTACGGTGACGTATTAGGTGCAGGTGAAGGCTGGGCTAAGTCAATCTTATTTAATGAGATGGCGCGTGAGCAGTTCCAAAGCTTCTTCCACCGCGAAGATACATTCAGCTTAGGTGTGTGTAATGGCTGTCAAATGCTTTCAACATTGAAAGAATTGATCCCAGGCACTGAGCACTGGCCACGTTTCGTAACGAATAAGTCAGAGCGTTTTGAAGCTCGCTTTAGCCTTGTTGAAGTACAAGAAAACCCATCGGTATTCTTTAACGGTATGGCTGGTTCTCGTATGCCTATCGCTGTGTCTCATGGTGAAGGTCATGCTGAATTCGCTAACAGCGATGCAGTTAAAGCAGCGCTTGAGTCAGGCACCGTGGCAGTGAAGTTCGTTGATAACTATGGTAACCCAACAACGCAATACCCAGCTAACCCGAACGGCTCGCCTGAAGGTATCACAGGTATTACCTCTACTGATGGTCGTGCCACGGTTATGATGCCGCACCCAGAACGTGTATTCCGTACTGTTGCTAACTCATGGCACCCAGATGAGTGGGCTGAGGATAGCCCATGGATGCGTATGTTCCGCAACGCACGTAAAAACGTTGGCTAGAACTTAGGTAAATGCCTAGCTATACAAGCTAGGTTCATACAAACCGTTTAAACTAAAAAGGCTGCACTATTAAGTGCAGCCTTTTTGTTTATAATGGTGCTAGTAAGTGTAATACCAACCCGCAATAACACTTAATCATTTTGAGGGATAAAACCTGTCGCTAACTGCGTTAAAAATTTCTCATTTAGAACAACTAAATAACGAAATTTTTGCCTTGTTATCAACGAGGTTTTATTGCCTCAAAATAGACTACTTAATTAAGCGGATTGGTATAAGTTCAAAGGCAAGGAGAGTTTTTTGAGTTTTAAGCGGGTAAGCGTAGGGTTGCTAGGCATCTTGCTAAGCATGCTGCTGTTGGCGTATCTGTTCAGGCTACCACTGACATCGTGGTACTTAACGCCTATGCTTAGTAAAAATGGCGCTGAGCTTCACTGCATTGATTGGTCATTAACTCGCAAGCTTGATTTGAATATCGAGAAATTATGCTTAACTTACCAAGGACAGCAAATTGAGTTAGCAGGCATTATTGCGAATAAGCAACAGGTTAGTGTTTCTCGAGCCAATCTTATAATTAGCAATCAGGCTAATAATCAACAACCTGACTCAGCACAAACTGAGTTTAAAAAGCTTGCTTTGGTATTACCCGAGCAAAGACCGCTAATAAGCATTGAGCAGCTTGATGTAGTCTTACCGTTTACCGACACCCCTGTTAGGCTGGCGATACAAGAAAAACGCCTAAATCATTTTACGATTTCACGGGATCTTAATGCAGACGTTGTAATATCTAATTATGAAGTTAAAGCCAACATCTCGTTTGATAAGCAAGTGGCAGAGCGGTTCGCTGCATTGCCAACAAGCAGCCATTTTACCACTCAGTCACAGATTAAGTTTGATGGAATTACAGTTGCAATTGAAAGCTCAATTAATGCAAGTTATCAGCATGCAATAGATCAGTGCGACCTAGCTATTACCACTGAAGGGCAATTGAGTGCTAAGTATCAATTAAATCAACAGCATTTATACGCGGATTTATCAGCTTTACAAAATCAGCTTAGCGCAAACCGAGATTGCTTAAACATCATAGCAGACCAACAGCATCAACCATTTATTGAAGCGCAGTTACCGCTTACTTGGCTGTTACACATTGAGAAACCAGTTAGTGTAGAAGGTGAGCTGCTATCAATCCCAACTGTAAAGCTGCAAGCTACAGAAGGGCAAAGTGAGGTGACAGTCAGTAATACGAGCCTTTCTTTGCTGGAGCCGCTCGCATCACTTAATAGCCAAGTTAGCATTGATTTTAATAGTAAAGATATAGATGAGTTTAAACTCAATGCGCATTTGCATGAAAGCGACGTTAGCGCTGATTTTCAACTTTCAATGGAGTCATTACCAGCATTTTTAGATTTTCAGGCTGACGGTGCTCTGGTTGAGGATATTGGGGCTAAAGGAAAGCTAAATATCGATGAGTTATTTACTAGCCCTACAGCTAAACTGAATACCAATATCAGTGCTAAAAATGCCCTAATATCGGGTGCACGGATAGCTGATTTTAGCAGCGCGATTGACGCTGAGTATAATGCCCTGCAGCACCTTGTTGTTAAAGCCAATAGCAAGGTTAAATCATTAACTTATGATGATATGAATGCAGCAAAAATCAGCAATGAGCTAACCCTTAGTACAGACCTCAGTGTGGGGGAGTTATTTGCTGATATTGATGCTAAAACCACGGCCGCTAAATTATCAACACCAGAGCTTAGCTTAAATAAGTTGTCTGTTGTTACAAAGGCTCTTCAAAGCCGCGCCTTGCAGGCAACACATCATGTGTTTGCAGATGGTTTTGAAGTGCTTATTAGTCATCATATGTCTGAGGTTGCGCACCCATTTGAATTGGTGATACCTGAGCAGGCAGTATCCAAACTTAACCCAATAATTGCTCAGTTTGAGCCGCTTGCTACAGTCACCGACGGAGTCGTTTCGGGCAATATAAAAGGGGATGTAAATCTTCAACAAGCAAAGGGCACTTTGCAGATAGATAAACTTAGTGCGCTTTATAATGATTATCTAGCGAATGATTTTGCAGTGAATTTGAACGGCACGTTTAATTCAGGCCAGCTTAATATTGCAGCGACTAAATTTACACTCAATGAACTGCGTGCAGGTGCTGTGGTCAAAAATATACAAGGTCAGTTGCAGGTAACGGCTAATCAGCCTTGCGCAGCTAATCTAACTGGTCAGGTTATGGGTGGTGCATTTGTGGTGAATAAGTACTGCCCACTCAGTGATAACCAAACTGCGACCGTTAAATTTGAAAATATTGATGCCAGCAAATTGGTCACTCTTGATGCAGAGTCTGGGATTAGCTTAAGTGGGCGCTTAGCAGGCACTTTACCTGTTGTTATAAGCAAACAGGGGATAGAGGTAAAGCAAGGGCAGCTAGTTAATCAAGGTGATGGAAAGTTACTGATCACTAATAATGCGGGCTTTGAGGCTGTAAAAGCGCAGCAACAGGAGCTGAGCACAACGCTGAGTTTACTTGAGAATTTAGATATTAAAAAACTACGTAGCAGTGTTAACCTCAAACCGGATGGATGGTTGCATTTAGGTGTTAATTTAGAGGGTTATAATGAAGCGCAGCAGCAAGCAGTGAACTTTAATTATAATCATGAAGAGAATGTATTTACTTTACTTAGAGCGCTGCGTTTAAGTGATGAAATTACTCAAAAAGTTGAGAAAGAGTATGCAAAAAAAGGAAGCAATGATGGCTAAGTGGTTAGTAATGCTGACGGCAGTAGGCATGCTGAGTGCCTGTACCCACCGTGTTGAGGTGGCAGCAAAAGAGCCGATTACAATCAACTTAAATGTAAAAGTTGACCATGAGATCCGCGTAAAAGTGGATAAAGAACTTGATACCTTATTCAGTGATGACAGCGAATTATTCTAAGGAGCACACATGCGTAAATTACAACTTAAAAAACTAAATGTGATCACCTTGATCAGTGCTGTTTGTTTATCTTTCTCTGCTTGGGCTATCAGCCTTGATGATGCAAAAAGCCAAGGCTTAGTAGGTGAAGACAGCTCAGGCTATTTAGGTTTAGTGGTTAATAACAGCGAAGCAAAAGCGGTCGTTGATGAAATTAATGCAAAGCGTAAAGAGCAATATTTAAAACTTGCGAAAAAGAACAATCTTTCGTTAGCGCAAGTTGAAGCCCTTGCAGCTGCTAAAACTATCGAGAAAACTAAGCCGGGTCACTACATTGAAGTGAACGGTGAGTGGGTAAAAAAATAACTCACTAAATTTAATAGCTATAAAAAATAAAAAGCCAGCATTGCTGGCTTTTTATCTATTAAACGCCGGTAGGTGTTAGCGCTTATCGATGCAGTTTTGCAGCAGCTGCTGCCAAAAGTCGATGCCTTTGCGTCTTGCTAGTTTAATGTTGTGCTCTGGGATCGATTCAGGTTCATTGTAGCTGTCTAACGCTTCGCTCATGCTGGCTTCACGGATCAAATGCAGTGTTGGGTAAGGTGCACGATTCGTATAGTTTGCAGCATCGCTGTCATCGCTATCAGCAAACACATAGTCAGGATGAAAGTTGGCTATTTGATACTTACCTTCATAGCCTTGCGCAGCTAAAAGCGCATTGGCTAAATCGACTAAATCTAAGAACTCTTCAAAATCCTTAAAGCCTTGCTCAAACATTAACAAAGTGGTTTCGCGCTCTGCTTGTTGGTCTAAGGCGCTACATTGCTCAAGCATATCCATTACTGCATCATCAAGAGTAGTAGATTGGCTGATTTGGTAATGAATACAATTGCTTTCAACTTCTTTACGAGCAAACGGGCAGAAATTGTATTTTACGATTACGCTTGATACCCATTCGCGCATTTGTATTTCTGGGCGATTCATCGCTTGCTTTGAAGTCACATTATTTCTCTATTCTATTTTACTTTTCTATCTTACTTTTCTAAGTAATGCTCAATTAAATTAACTGTTTTGCTTATGGCGCCTTGATTGTTAGCAACGCATTTTGCAGCTTGTTGACCGAGCTTAACCGTCTCTTGAGTATCACTACTCAAAGCGATAAGTGTGTCAGCAAGGTGATTTTCATCGGTGACGGTTTTAGCTCCCTGAGCACTAATCAGCTCAGGATAAATATGGTCAAAGTTATAGGTATGAGGGCCTGCTAATACGCCAACAGAAAACGCTGCTGACTCTAACGGGTTATGTCCACCTCGCTCTATTAAACTACCGCCAACATAGCTGATGTTTGCCACACCATATAAGCATTGTAACTCACCTAACGTATCAGCTAACACAACTTGTTGGTTGTTATAGCTATCTTCACTGCGACGACTAAAGCTCAAATTTGAGCTTTTTAATATTTCAGCGACTTTACCAAATTGTTCTGGGTGACGTGGAGCAATAATCAAAAGAGCGTTGGGTAACGCTTTTAACAGCTTCTCATGAGCAGTTAAAATAAGCTCGTGTTCAACGGGGTGAGTAGAGCCTGCAATCCAGATAAAGCGCTCGTTGTTATACTGTTTTTTTAGTGCTGCGACTTTATTTAATTGTTCATTGGTTGGCGTGATATCAAACTTAATTGAGCCAAATACGCGTGCCTTTTCAGGCTTTAAACCAAGTTCAATAAAACGTTTGGCATCATCTTGATTATGACTAGCAAGGTCGCTAATTGATTGCATGATCACCTTAGTTAAAGGCATTACCTTTTGGTAGCCTTGCTGTGATTTAGCTGAAAGCCGGGCATTTAAAACAAGTACTTTTGTGCCGGTGTTGTTGCTTTGCGCCATAAGGTTTGGCCAAAGTTCCGTTTCTAAAATACACAGTACCTTTGGCTGGATACGTTTTAAAAAACGCCGTGTAGCGAAGAAAAAATCAATCGGTAAATAACAGCAGCTAACAGTATCTTTAAAGTTATTTTTAATTTGCTCGCGACCCGTTGGGGTATTGCAGGTTACTAAAATAGTAAGTGCAGGGTTGTCTGATTGAACGGCCTTGATAAGTGGCGTTGCTGCTAACACTTCACCGACAGAGGCACAATGAAAAACAACATCGTGGAGCGACAAATTCGAAAAGCCAAAGCGCTCAGCAAAATGCTCACGGTAACCCTTATTCTTTTTGCCACGTAAAACATACAGGTAAAAAACAACCAGTGGGCTTAGTAGGTATAAAAGTAAAGAGTATAAAATGCGCGCCATTGCTTAGCCTAAATGGGTAAAACGTTATGATAGCGTGGAACATACGCAATCTAAATATAAAATGTTAAAAACGGTTATCAATGAGAGTTTTAAGTGTTTACTATTGGCATATTTGGTAGTATTTCGGTTACTTAACAAATCAACGAAGCAATTATGAAATTTAAAATGATAAAAGCCTCGGTAGTAGGTGTCTTATTAAGTTGCTCAATGCCTTTATTTGCAACACCAACCGCTTATTTGCCTATGGGTATGGATGCACAGCTTGATCATCAATTAGATACTTTGTTTGCACTAACCATTGGCACTCCTATGGCTAAACCTTATCGTTTAGCAGAAGTCGAGAAAGCACTTTTGGTGCTTGAAAAGCAAGAGCCAGGGTTAGCTGCTGCTATTCGTTCAAAAATCAAGCCATATCAAAGTGATGATGCAGTAACTCGTGCTGGTGTAAAACTGCAAGTAGACACAGATAATACAAAGAAAATTGCTAATCAACGCGGTCTCAGCTCTGATGAGTGGGGACAAGGCTTTTTCGAAGGTATTTGGCGTGCTAATGATTACACGTTAGTACAAGTTGGTGTTGATTATCGAGCCAAAGCAAATAAGTTTGTAAATTACAATTCGTTTATCAGTTTTGCCGGCGAAGATTTGCAGTTAAACCTTGGTTATAAAGAACATTGGTTCTCGCCGTTTAAGCATTCTGCGCAGATTATTTCTACTAACGCTAAAACTGCACCCTCTATTTCAATTGGTATGGTAAAGCCTGCCCATAATTGGTGGAATTTTGATTTTGAATTGTATTATTCAGAATTAGAACATGTTGATAATGGTATTCTTTATCAAGGTGAGCTTCATAGTGGTACACCAAAACTTGCAGGAACGCATTTTAGTATTGAGCCACTTGATGGTTGGAAGCTGGGTCTTAATCGAATGATGCAGTTTGGCGGTGGGCCACGTAAGGTAGATGCTGGTGATGTGGTGGACGCATTTTTTGATCCGGCAGGTAATGACAACTCTGGCCTTACTGGTAGTAAAGATAATGAGTTAGGTGACCAATACGTAACAATTACCAGCACTGTGAATTTTAATTGGGGAATGCCAGTTGAACTTTACTTTGAATACGGTGGTGAAGATACAAAAAATCATAAGAACTACCAATTTGGCAATACTGTTAGTAATTTTGGCTTCTTCTTACCAAAACTGAGTAATAAAATGTCGCTAAGGTATGAATATACCAATATGCACAGTTTGTGGTACGTCAATGAAATTTACCCTGCATATGGTAATACGGTTGGTGGTTTTGTAACCGGTCACTATGCAGCTGATCAGCGATATACTGACTTACATGCCAATGGCGTTGCGAGAGTTTATGCTGATGCGCCACCGACGCAAGTGCACAGCATGGAATTAACTTATAGTGAAAGCTACCGTTCATTTTGGCGCAGTAAGCTAACATTGATAGAGAATGAGAGTAACTATTTAAATGAGTGGGGTCAAACGACAGGCGATTATGAACGTGCCGTTGAACTTCAGCTAAGTAACACACGTCAATTAGACGAGCATACATTAGAGACAACTCTTACCTATGGTGAAGATGTATTTGGAGATAACTATACTTGGTTATCTGTTGCCTATTTTTGGTAAGCAAAGCCGTTAATACTTTTTAAGGAATATTTATGTCTAATCTTGATTCTGTAGCGGCAAGCTACCTCGAAAGTTTAAATCGCCATCAAATGTTGTTTGAAACGATGGAAACCTACCACCCCGAGGTGATGCAATTACTTGAAGCATGTCACAGTGCTTTGCAAGCAGGTGGCAAAGTCATTTGGTTTGGTAATGGTGGTAGCGCGGCTGATGCGCAGCATTTAGCTGCAGAGTTTGTGGTGCGTTATAAATTGGAGCGCGGTCCACTTGCTTCTATCGCATTGACAACAGACACCTCAATTTTAACCGCTCACAGTAACGACTATCATTTTGATACTGTATTTGAGCGCCAAGTACAGGCGTTATGTAAGCCTGAAGATTTAGTGATTGGCTTAACCACCTCTGGCACTAGCCCTAACATCAACCTCGCACTGGCAGCGGCAAATGAAATCGGCGCCTTTACTGTGGCATTAACAGGCCGAGATGGTGGTAAAGTAAAAGATATCGCTAAGCTACCTATTATTATTAAAAATGATGAAACCGCGCGTATCCAAGAAGCGCACATGTTTATCGGGCATTGGTTATGTGAAGCCATCGATATGGTTGTAGCGGAGCAAAAGTAATGGATTTAGCGTTACTAAAAAACCTTTCAAAGGCACGTATTTTAGTTGTTGGTGATGTCATGCTAGATAGGTACTGGCATGGCGACTCAGGGCGTATTTCGCCTGAAGCCCCAGTACCTGTTGTAAAAGTCAGTAAGTTTGAAGACAAAGCCGGTGGTGCAGCAAACGTAGCAAAAAATATTGCCCGTTTAGATGGTAAAGTGGGCCTACTCGGTTTAGTTGGTGAAGATGAAAGCGGTCAAATCCTCGAAACAATTTTAAGTTCAGAGAAAATTGATTCGCAATTAGTCAGTGTTTGCGATTTACCGACTATTTCTAAAATGCGAGTAATCAGCCGTCATCAGCAAGTTGTTCGTTTAGACCTTGAAGAGAGCTTTACTGAGCAACACAGCCAATTGTTATTAAACCGTTTAGAGCTGGTTTTAGATGACTACGATTTTGTATTGTTTTCTGATTACAACAAAGGCTCGCTGAGCTTAATTCAACAAATGGTTCAGGTTGCAAAGAAAGCGGGTAAAACGGTACTTATTGACCCTAAATCATCTGATTTAAGCTTGTATCGTGGTGCCGATTACATAACCCCTAACTTAAATGAATTTAAGCTTGCTGGTGGTAAAACTGATTCTGAGCAAAACTTGACTGACAGCGCTCGTAAGCTAATCAGTGAAGCGGGCATAGCTGCTATGTTGTTAACTCGTTCAGAGCAGGGGATGTCGTTAATCAGCCAAGCAGATAAATATGATTTTGCGGCCCAACAGCTTGAAGTCAGCGACGTTACTGGCGCTGGCGATACGGTGATTGCGACGCTTGCAGTGATGCTTGGTGCGGGTATGGCAGCAAAAGATGCGGTTGAAATTGCCAATCTTGCTGCAGGTATTGCGGTGAGTAAACTGGGGGCCGCAACCGTGTCGCCAGAAGAGTTGAGCCGTAAGCTTGGTCAATATTTGCAGCAAACTGGTGAACATTATCAAACACCGTTTGAAGATGTACTTCAGCATATTGAATTTGCTAAGCAAAATGGTGAAAAAATAGTGTTCACTAATGGCTGTTTTGACATTCTTCACGCAGGCCATGTGCGCTACCTTGCTCAGGCTAAAGCGCGAGGCGACAGACTTGTTGTTGGCTTAAATAACGACGAATCAATCTCTCGTTTAAAAGGCCCAGAAAGACCAATTAATCCGTTGGATGAACGTGCCATGGTATTAAGTGCGCTTGCGTCAGTTGATTGGGTTATTCCATTTGGTAGCATTGAAGAAAATGACACGCCAGCTAAGCTCATTGAGCAAATTAGCCCTGATGTATTAGTCAAAGGCGGCGATTACACCGTTGACCAAATTGCCGGTGCCGATCATGTTCTACGCCATGGCGGAAAAGTCGAAGTACTTGAGTTTCTTAATGGATGCTCAACATCAAACGTAATTAGCAAAATTAAGTCTTAAGCAATGCTTGGTAGTCACACACCAGTGACTGCCAATCACTTTGTTGCCAATGCATCACTTCATTACGGCCTTGCTCTTTCGCAAATGAGCGGGCAAGGCGTTTGATATTCTCTGTTTGCCAGCTAGGGTGTGGTTGTTTGATTTCACCGCGGTCAAAGTCAATGATAAACACCTTACCTTTATCATCGAACAAGATGTTATTGATGTTTAAATCTGCGTGATAGACGCCGTGATTATGAAATTCGCTAAGAGTTATGGCTATCGCTTTGAGTTCAGACGGGCTGAGCGGGCGTGTGATTAAAATATCTAACACGCTTTTTGCGCCTGTCACTGCCTCGGTAATGATATCGCCGCGATAGATTAAGCCGCGGGTGGTAACTTTTGCTGCAATGGGGGTCGGCACGTTTAGGCCAAGCTCAATTAAGCGCATCATCAGTGTAAATTCTTTATAGACACGAGTTTGCTTTAAACCAAAATATAAGTACTGATCGCTCAGCAACTTACCTATTAAACCACCGCGCCAATAGTGGCGCAGAACACCTGTAAATTGTTGATGTTTAAAAAACCATGCTGTTGCGCGGCCTTTTTTGGCGCCAACGATTTTATCTTGCTGTTGCCAATAATTGGCATCGAACCACTGTTGCGTGAGCGCATCTTTATAAGCTGGGTGACACAAAAGGGTGGTGTTTTGTAGATGCTGAGTTTCGAACATAACAACTTCAAGATTAAATAGAATTAGCGCTATCTTACCGTATTTTTAGCTTTTCGCATAAGTGCTTGCATTAGCATCAAGTTAATTTAAGATCGCATATTATTTGCTGTAGCTAAGGGCGCACGTGACTCAATCAACCTCCTATTTAGATATTTGTATTTTAAGGCTTTCGGCTATTGGTGATGTATGTCATGCCGTATCAGCAGTGCAAGCAATTCAAAAGGCACATCCGAAGGCAAAAATTACCTGGGTGATTGGTAAAGTTGAGGCCATGTTACTGGCTGATTTACCTGGCGTTGAGTTTGTTGTATTCGATAAAAAGCAGGGCAAACAGGCTTATCAGCAACTAAAAGATACGTTCAAGGGGCGTAAATTTGATGTGCTATTACATATGCAAGTAGCACTAAGAGCTAATTTAGCAGCCCGTTGTATTCCGGCAAAAGTCAAAGTGGGGTTTGATTGGGCGCGCTCAAAAGAGTTACATAGCTTGTTTATTAATAAGCGTATTGCCCCGCAATCAGAGGCGCATGTATTAGAAGGCTTTAAAGGCTTTGCTCAAGCAATTGGGTCGCCTGATTACAAACCTCAATGGCAAATGCCAATTACTGAGCAGCACCAACAAGCAGCCGATGCGCTATTAGGCGAGGAGCGTTTAGCCGGGCGTATTTTTGTTATCTCGCCTGCGGCAAGTAAAAAAGAACGAAATTGGTTACCTGAGCGTTATGCTGCACTTGCTGAGCATGCTCATCAACAAGGCTTTTCGGTGGTTATTACTGGCGGCCCAACTCCTTTAGAGATTGAACTTGCCGAGCAAATTATCGCGCAGACTTCTGCACCTGTGCTTAACTTAGTAGGGAAAACTCAACTAAAAGAACTGTTATGTGTTTTGAAACGTGCGGCGTTAGTGTTAGCTCCAGATACTGGGCCTGCGCACATGGCCGTAACGGTAGGAACACCTGTTATTGGTTTGTATGCCCACTCAAACCCAAAACGCACAGGGCCTTATTTGTACCAAGATTATGTTGTTGAGGTTTATCACCAAAACTTACGAGAGCAAACAGGCAAAACGGCGCAAGAGTTACCTTGGGGAACACGCGTTAAAGGGGCTGATTTAATGGCGCAAATAAGTGTTGAAAAGGTGATTTCGATGTTTGACCACGTGGTAGATAAAGAGCAATTGTAATGAGCAACGTTTTATTTTTAGACCGCGATGGTGTGGTCAATATTGATCATGGCTATGTATACAAACCAGAAGAGTTTGAATTTGTACCCGGTGTATTCGAGGCGTGCAAAGCTTTTGCTGATGCTGGTTATAAAATTGTGGTGGTAACTAACCAGTCGGGTATTGGACGTGGTTATTATTCAGAACAAGATTTTTCCAACCTCACAGAGTGGATGAAGGGCGAGTTTTTACGTAACGGCGTTACTATTCTTGATGTCTATTTTTGTCCGCATCACCCAAGCAAAGCTGAGCCTGCTTATTTGCAAGAATGTAATTGTCGCAAGCCTGCCCCGGGTATGCTTTTACAAGCCATTGATGAGCATCAAATCGATCCATCACAAAGTATTATGGTTGGTGATAAGCTTGGCGACCTTATTGCCGCTGAGAGAGCCAATATCGCTACCCGCGTTTTAGTTCGTTCAGGGCAAAGTTATGCCGAGTCAACAGAACAACACGCCGATGTAGTCTGTGAGTCTTTAGCTGAGTTACCTGCTTTAATTTTACAGTCTTAGCAGGTAAGACCAGTTTTATTTCTCAAGCCTTAAGGTCTGCGACGAACTGCAAACAGTGCAATTGTTCGGCTAAGCTTTTACAATAGGCGCAAAATTTAATGTCATGCTAATCATTTCTGGTTAGATACAAGAATATGTGGAGATTACAGATGAGAGCATCTGCGTTTTTTAATCAGTTGCAGCAGCAAATTGATGAAGTGAAAGCTGAAGGCTTATACAAAAGCGAGCGTGTTATCACGTCACAGCAACAGGCTCAAATTGAAGTTGCCTCTGGTGATAAGGTTATTAACTTTTGTGCTAATAATTACCTTGGCTTAGCAAATAGCCCTGAGTTAATTAAAGCAGCTCAACAAGGCCTTGACGATCATGGTTTTGGTGTAGCGTCTGTACGCTTTATTTGCGGTACTCAAGATATTCATAAAACTTTAGAACAAAAGATCTCTGAGTTCTTAGAAACAGAAGACACTATTCTTTACTCATCATGTTTTGATGCCAACGCAGGTTTATTCGAAACAATTCTAGGCCCAGATGATGCAATCATCTCTGATGCGCTAAACCACGCTTCGATCATTGATGGTGTACGCCTTTGTAAAGCAAAGCGTTTTCGCTATGCAAATAACGACATGAGCGACCTTGAAAAGCAACTTATTGCTGCTGATGAAGCGGGTGCTAAAACTAAGCTAATCGCCACTGACGGTGTTTTCTCAATGGACGGCGTAATTTGTAATCTTGAAGCGGTTTGTGATCTAGCTGATAAATATGATGCATTAGTGATGGTTGATGACTCTCACGCGGTTGGTTTTGTTGGCGAAAATGGTAAAGGTACGCCAGAGTACTGCGGTGTACTAGACCGTGTTGATATCATCACAGGTACGCTTGGTAAGGCACTTGGTGGCGCATCAGGTGGTTACACATCAGGTAAAAAAGAAATTGTAGAGTGGTTACGTCAGCGTTCTCGCCCATACCTTTTCTCAAACTCACTTGCACCATCAATAGTTACTGCATCAATTAAAGTACTTGAGATGCTAAGCAATGGCGGCGAGTTACGCGCTAAGCTTTGGGATAACGCAAAGTATTTCCGTGAACAAATGGAAGCAGCAGGATTTACCTGTGCAGGTAAAGACCATGCCATTATCCCTGTCATGTTAGGCGATGCTAAAGTTGCCTCAGCCATGGCTGACAAATTACTTGCCGAAGGTATTTACGTAACAGGTTTCTCATTCCCTGTCGTACCTAAAGGCCAAGCACGTATCCGCACGCAAATTTCTGCGGCGCATACAAAAGAGCAATTAGATACCGCTATTGCTGCCTTTACCCGTATTGGTAAAGAAATGGGTGTTATCTAATTTTATTTTCTAAACCGAAGCTTTTGCTTCGGTTTTGTTTAATTGAGTATAAATCATGAAAGCATTATCTAAATTAAAAGCAGAACCAGGGATCTGGATGACTGATGCGCCAAAACCTGAAGTTGGCCATAACGATCTGCTTATTAAAATCCGCAAAACAGCAATTTGTGGAACAGATGTCCATATTTATAAATGGGATGAGTGGGCACAAAATACAATTCCTACGCCAATGGTTGTTGGTCATGAATATGTAGGTGAAGTGGTTGATATGGGTCAGGAAGTACGTGGTTTCCAAGTGGGTGACCGTGTTTCTGGCGAAGGCCATATTACCTGTGGTCACTGTCGTAACTGTCGTGCTGGTCGAGTGCATTTATGCCGTAATACAACTGGTGTTGGTGTAAACCGCGAAGGTGCATTTGCTGAATACCTTGTGATCCCAGCTTTCAACGCATTTAAAATTCCAGATAATATTCCTGATGAACTAGCATCAATCTTTGACCCATTCGGTAATGCAGTGCACACAGCGTTGTCGTTTGACTTAGTAGGTGAAGACGTATTAATCACAGGTGCTGGCCCAATTGGTATCATGGCAGCTGCTGTTGCCAAACACGTGGGTGCACGTCATGTGGTTATCACTGATGTGAACGAATACCGCTTAGATTTAGCGCGTAAAATGGGCGCGACTCGTGCTGTAAACGTAGCAACTGAAAAGCTTGAAGATGTAATGAAAGAGCTTGGCATGACCGAAGGCTTTGATATTGGTCTTGAAATGTCAGGTGTGCCAGTTGCATTTAACAGCATGCTAAACAACATGAATCACGGTGGTAAAATTGCCATGTTAGGTATTCCACCTTCAGATATGGCGGTTGATTGGAACCAGGTTATTTTCAAAGGTCTAATCATTAAAGGGATTTATGGCCGTGAAATGTTTGAAACTTGGTACAAAATGGCGAGTCTAATTCAGTCAGGTCTTGATCTGAAACCAATTATCACTCACCAGTTCTCTGTGGATGACTTCCAAGCAGGCTTTGATACAATGATTTCAGGCCAATCAGGTAAAGTAATCCTCAACTGGGATTAAACACCGAGTAATTTGATAAGGCGGCTTTGGCCGCCTTTTTAGTTTAGAGAGTACTATGTCGTATAAACATATTTCAGTAAGCGAAACATTTGCGCTGTTAGATAAAGAAGAGGTTGTGATTGCCGATATTCGCGATCCTAACTCATTTCAAACTGGGCATATCCCAGGTGCAGAGCATTTATCAAATGCCAATATCAGCGATTTTATGATGCATAAAGAGTTTGACCAGCCAATCATCATCGTTTGTTATCATGGTGTGAGCTCTCAAGGTGCTGCGAGCTATTTAGTTGAGCAAGGGTTTGAAGACGTATACAGCATGGATGGTGGTTTTACAGCATGGCAGACGCAACTTCCGGAGCATATTGAACGATGATTGAGTTGGGTAGCATAAATAATCCTCGCGCCGCACAAGGCTTTATAGATTACATCAAAAGTAAGGGCTTACATGGCGAGCTGCGCTCGCAAGATGGGCAAACTGTGATTATTTGTGTTGCTCCAGAGCACTTTCATCAAGCTCAGCCTCTTTGGCAGGAGTTTGCTGCTAACCCTCATGACGAAAAATACCAACAAGCTTCATGGCAGGTAGGCAGTACACAATCGCCTCTGTCATATCAGGGGCAATCCCTTAATTTAAAAGCTCGCTTTAAGGGATTAAGCTGGCTAAACCGTACGGTTACTTTAGTCTCGATAGCTATATTTGTTGCCTTCTTATTAGGTGGTTTTGAAACTATATACAGTATGTTGCAGTTCAACCCAGCGCAGCCACTAACTTGGTTTACACCTGCCATTGTGCACTTTAGCGCTATTCACCTTATTTTTAATTTGATCTGGTGGATGACGCTGGGTAACGATATAGAAAAACGCAGCGGTAAATTAACCTTAGTGGGTTTATTTTTAGTGACGGCATTCATTAGTAACTGGGCACAGTTTTTAGTTGTTGGGCCTAATTTTGGTGGTTTAAGTGGCGTTGTATATGGCTTACTGGGTTTTTGTTGGATTTACAGCGTAATGAGGCCAACAGAGCCGCCATTAGTGAGTAATAGCATTGTTGGTTTTATGTTGGTCTGGCTTATTCTAGGCTTTGTAGATATGTTGCCTGTGAGTATGGCTAACTGGGCGCATTTAGCGGGGTTACTAGCTGGTATGGCTTATGCTGTATCAGATAAGCTGTTATCGCGTAAATAATCACGGAAATAAAAATGGCGGCTTATGCCGCCATGTTACTTTTAATGATATAAATACTTAGTAAATAACACTTCTCGGACAATTTCTTGTCCTGTTTCTTGTTTTAGTAGTGCTTTTAGCTTTTCGGTGCAGCGCTTTCTGATTTCTTCGCGACCGGTAAGCGATTTAATGTTTTCTTCAGGCTCTTTTGAGAGTATTTCAACAATCGCATCACGCAATAGTGGAGTGTGATGTTCTACGATTGCGATATCAGAGAGATCATTGAGCATGAGATCCACCGTAATACGAACATAGCCAAGCTTTTTGTTACCTTGACCTATGTAGTTAGTGATGATGTCAGGCTCAAAACCAAAGTAGCCAACATTTGATTCAGCGCGTACAGACCAACTTGTTGCAGAAACAAGCAGCATGCTTATCAAGTAAATTGATAACAATGATTTTTTCATAGTTAAGAATATTCCACCCTTTCAATGATTTTTAGTCTATACCCAAATTCACTTAAGATACAGGCTGTTCTGCGTTTTTTAACCCTGCTTGAGATTAAATCATGACTTTTTCGAAACGTGCAGCAGTGATATCATTTGCACGGTATTTAAAAATAATGAGTCGTTGTGATCACATTCCCAGTTTCATTAGCTGCAAATTGGCAGCCTGCTTCAGCATTTCCAGATTTGACGCAACAACAGCAAGGTTGGTTGCTTGAAGCTGGGTCATTAACAGCCAAGCTTAAAAGTCACTGTCAGGCTTTTTCAGTTGAAGTTTTAAACGAAGCACCCTTTGACCTAACCGCCGAGCAACAAGCGTTACTCAATACCTCTCTAAGTCAGGCATTAAATCGCGAAGTGTTACTTCTATGCGATGGTAAACCAATGGTTTATGCACAAAGCTGGTTGCCGGCAGATGATACATTAAAAAAGCAGCAGTTACTAAGTATGGGAACAAGGCCGCTTGGTGATGTTATTTTTCAAGACCCAAGCTTATCGCGCACAGAAATAGAAGTTGCTGAGTTTTCACAGCAGCACGCTATCCAAGCTTTAACATCTGAAATTGGCTTCTCTTCACAACCACTGTGGGGAAGACGCAGTGTTTTTAGCTTATCTAATGCTCATTTTCTCGTGGCTGAAGTATTCTTACCTGGAGCGTATATTTACCTATGAAGCTAGCTGCACTTAAGGTCGCACATATACCTTACTATAAACAGTTAATGCGTACCGATAAGCCAATTGGCACCTTGTTACTATTGTGGCCAACTTATTGGGCGCTATGGCTTGCTGAGCTTGGCACGCCGAGCTTATTAAATTTTGTGGTTTTTAGTTTGGGCGTCTTTGTGATGCGCAGTGCTGGGTGTGTAATTAATGACTTTGCCGATCGTAAAATAGATGGTTCAGTTAAGCGCACAGCCCAGCGACCGCTTGCAGCAGGTTTGGTATCAAGTGGTGAAGCTCTGAGCTTATTTGTATTGCTTATTGTGGTGGCGTTTGGTTTAGTGTTAACACTCGGGTGGTCAACGATATTATTGTCGTTGGGAGCGTTAGCACTGGCGTTTTGTTATCCATTTATGAAGCGCTACACGCAACTACCGCAAGTTGTGCTTGGTGCTGCATTCAGCTGGGCTATTCCAATGGCCTATATGGCATCAATTGGCTCAGTGCCATTAGAAGCCTGGCTATTATTTACCGCGAATCTTGTTTGGACTGTGGCTTATGACACTATGTATGCCATGGTTGATCGAGATGATGATTTAAAGATTGGCGTTAAATCAACGGCAATCTTGTTTGCCAGCTATGACAGACACATCATCTTTTTACTCAATGCCTTGTTTATTGCGATTCTTGCTTACATAGGTATGAGTAATCACCTTGGCTTGCCTTATTGGCTGGGCTTAGCTGCAGCGGTGGGTTTTTTACTTTATCAACAAACGCTTATTCATAAACGAGAGCGAGATCCTTGCTTCAAAGCATTTTTGAATAACCATTATGTAGGGTTAGTGATTTTTATCGGTATGGCAGCATCCTTGCCACTGCCATTTTAATTACCTTGGTGGGTCGATAATGCCGCTGATTGAGGCATTTTTTCTGAACCAGCCCGCAATAGAGTAGCGTACATCGTTTGCGGGTAATACTTCATGCATAAAGCGTTCGCTTTCAAACATAACCAATAAGCCCGCTTGAGGTTTAATGACTATTTCAATGTCTTTACTTTTTGGTTTGTAGATCACCAATTCACCGCCAGACTCTGGCGTATTTAAGTAACAAACCGTTGTAAAAATGCGATTCGAACGGCCTTTGAAGGCATCATAGTGCTTTTTATAAAAGTCACCTTGTTGATACTTTGCATAATGGCATTCATAATCAAATAAGCCTAAATAGAAGCCACGGTTTAACTGTGTCTTTATCGCTTCCATGGTCGCAAGATAAGTAATTTGTGCTTGGCTTGAGCTATCAAACCAAAAGGTTTTATCTTTACGCACGGTTTTATCTATTTGTTGGTCGTTTAATCGGCCAATACCTGCGGTATGAAAATGCGGGTTAATGCGATAGCAATCGGCAATTAAATCAGCAATTAAGCTTTCATCAATCGCGTTTTCAACAACAGCATATCCTGTACGTTCAATAGCATCTAAGTATGTGTCGGTAATCAGCGGTGCGGTCATTCATGTGCACAATCAAAAAAAGGTGCGTAAGTGTATATGAAAAATTGTGTGATGCACGCTTTTTATGCAGTAAAAAATGAAGAAATAAAGGGGATTGGCTAGCCTGATTAATTACAGGCTAGCAGCATATAAAATAGCTTTTAGCTTTGGCTTGATAACGCCGTTTTTTCAATGAGGTCAAGTAAATGACTAACATGAGAATTCTCATTGATTTGTTGATTTGTTTGGATCACAAGCTGCTCGTGTGCGATACCTTTATTGGTTTTCAATAACAGTAAATCTGGGTCTGAAGAGACAATATTTGTGTGTTCAATACTGGCTATTGCGATGTGGTTTGACTTTTTAAGGCCATCCATTACTTGCTCGATGCTGCCTACTTTGATGCTTGATGTTTTATCAAATGATTCGATAGCATCGTTTAGCATAGCTTGCACTTGTTTAGACTGTGAAAAACAGCTGTACATAGGGTAGTCTGCAAAGTCGCGTTTACTAATGTCGCTCTTATGCGCAAGTGGGTGGTTTTTAGCTACAAAAATAATCAGTTGATCAGGTAAATGTATATCACTACCAATGCTGTTCATTGCCTGAGAGCATACGCTAATATCAATTTCACCTAATTGCAGTTTACGTACAAGTTCACTTTGCTCTTGTAGTTGCATCTCGATTTTTACATGCGGATATTGCGCTAAAAATTGGCCGCAAGAAACAGGCACAACCGTGCTTGCTTTGTTGGTATAACCAATAACTAATTTTTCGCTAGTGCAACCGTTTAAAGATTCGAATAAACGTTTTTTGGTTTCTTCTAGGTTGTCGAGGGTTTGTTTTGCGTACTCAAGGAAAAGTTCACCTTCTTTGGTTAACTTAACTGAGCGTGTAGAGCGGGTAACGAGCTCATAGCCAATTTCATCTTCGAGCGTCTGAATACTGCGAGTTAACGCTGAAGTGCTGATTTGGGTTTTTTCTGCAGCTTGGCGGAAATGCCTTAGCACTCCGAGTGCCACAAATTGTTCAAGTTGTTCAAATCTCACTTTAATAGTCCCTTGTTATGAGTAAGCCTTTTACGTCCAGGCAATATTATTATACTTCACGTAGGCATAGTAAATTATTGTACCTTTTTTGGGAAGTGTTTTACAGAAAAGTTACATCTAGTCAGGGTAACGGTCTTTAATCTCTAAGAAAAGTGGTAAATTTTCAAGTAATAAGTCGACTAGAATTGGATCAAAATGTTTCCCGCGCTGATCTTTTATGAGAGTTAACGCCTCTTCCAGTGGCCAGGCTTTTTTATAACAACGGTCGCTACAAAGGGCATCAAATACATCGGCGAGGGCGGTTATGCGGCCAACTATATTAATATCGTCTGCCCTTAAACCTTGCGGATAACCTGAACCATCCCACTTTTCATGATGCTGGTAAGAAATTAAAGCACCGCATGTCAATATCTCGTTACTTGAATTTTTTAATATTTCATAGCCGATTTCTGCATGGGTTTTCATTATTTCCCATTCATCATCAGTGAGTTTACCAGGTTTGTTTAAAATACTATCGGGAATGCTGATTTTACCAATGTCATGCAGTGGTGAAGCAAGCTTAATGATTTCACATTGAAATGGGTTAAGCTCTGAAAGCTGAGCAAGTAACTCACTATATAAAGCAACACGTTTAACGTGAGAGCCGGTTTCTTTAGAGCGTTTTTCTACTGCTTCTCCAAGAATGTACGACAGCTCTTTTTGCGATTCTTTTACCATTTCTCTGAGTTTTAAATTATCGTAAGCAAGCGCGATATTGTTGGCATAAAACTCTAACAGTTGATGTTCTGTGGCCTGTAACTTACTGCCTTTATGAACATAAAGCATGGTTTCAAGGCCAGCTTTGGTAGGAAAGTAACCAATATAATCATTACTTGTTTTTAGTGATGATTTTCGCTCATGTGCATCTATAAATAAGTTTTTTACTTCATCAGGAATGGTGTTTTGCTGTGGTGTGGGGCCTACACCTGAGGCTGCAAGCAATTGAAAATCTTTTGCTGGTGACGATTGTAGATTAACGGCTGCAGCACAATAAATTTGCGTGTCATTAATGCCCATCACGTTAGTGACATGGCTTAAAATTGTTGAAGCAAATTCATGAACACTGTCACATTTTAAAAAGTTAGCAGACGCGTTGATGATCTGTTCAAGACCATGCTTGTGGCGGTCTATAATTTGAATATCGCGGTGTGCTCTTAAGGCTGAGTAGAGTAGGGTTTTAATTTTAATCGCGGTGAGCTCAGTTTTGTTTTTATAATCGTTAATGTCGTAATCGCGGATAATCGCTTCTTCAGGGGCTTCACCTGGCTGACCTGTGCGAAGAATTAAACGAATATCGTGGTTTTCTATTTCATCGCGAATGTATTGAATAAGCTCAAGACCAGCATGATTGGTTTCCATTACCACATCAACTAGAGCAACAGAAAAGGGAATATCTTTTTTTAAAAACTCTTTTGCTTCCGCCGCAGAGTAGGCGTCATAAAAGCGCAGACCTTTATTTTCGAAAGTGAAGCCAGCTAATACTAGTTTCGTAACTTGATGGATATCTTCCTCATCATCAACAACAAGAATATGCCAGTATTCAGGCTCTTCAGTTTCTATATTATTTTCTTCTAACTGTTCTTCAGAAAATAAGAAATCATCCACAAAAACACCACTTATTGTTGTATCTCATACAATAAGTATAGAGGCAGAAATTTACTCTGCCTTATCTGAAACTGGTTTTTTTTCGATATTCTTTAATTCGATTTCGATCGCATCGCAAGAAATGTGGATCTCATACAAAGAGGTGAGAAGAGACAAGGCTAAACAAGCGAGGCTGATGCCAAATAAAATGATTCCTGTGGTATTAAATTCTATAAATAATGCAAACATTGATAATGTACACATTAGAAAAGAGGCAACACCATAAACCTGCATCACTCTAATGAGTTTAATGCGTTTTCTTAAATTGGTAATTTGTGCAACAACTAATGGGCGGATACTTTCCCCTTCACGTGCATTGAGTTCTCGAATAAGCTGAGCAAGCACCAAAAAACGATTGGTGTAAGCAAGTAACAGTAAAGAAATAGCTGGGAATAATAATCCCGGTGTTGTTAAAGTCATGTGGCTACCTTGAAATAAGCATTGCAGCGAAGTTAGTTGCTAGCGTAGTTTAGGATTTAAAGATAGAAAAGTAAAAGGGAAGTGATTTGCAAAACAATAATTTAAATCAACCTGCGAAGCAGGACCCATTCGCTTGGGTGAAAGTGTTTCAGGCTGAAAATGGCTTAGAGGCAAACATTATTAAAGGGCTTTTAAAAAGTAAAGGGATCGAATCGCAACTACAAGGTGAGCTTTTACAAGGGGCGCTTGGGGAGATCCCATTTGAACAAACAGGGGTCGATATACTCGTTTACGCATTAAAAGAGCGCCAGGCGCAAGAAATATTGCTAAACTACCGGCAATTAAAACAATCGGCTCCTGACTGGGTATGCCCTAAGTGTCATGAGCTTAACGGAGCAACATTTGAAATATGTTGGTCTTGTGGGACTGTAAAGAATGACAAAAGCGAATAATTTTCAACGTATTAGAGAATTAAACTATTTGCAAAAAGCGGTATTAGGTGGCGCATTACTTGAGCGTATGCTGCCTAATTACAGCTTATTTAGTGAAGCAACAGGGTTTGGTGATGCCGCGGTTTTTCGTAGCGCATTGAGTGTCTGCTGGGAAAAAATATTACTACCAAAAAGTAAAATCAGCCTTGAAAAGCAAATTGAAAAAATAGAACCGAACGTGCCAGAGCTTACTGATTTTGACATGTTCGGAACCTATCCCGCAATCGATACAGCAACCGCTTTGCTTGGCATGTTGCACGGTTTGATAGCTAAAGATGAACAAGAGTTTTTAAATATTAGTAAAATTTCACAGGCTTCAGTGGCTCGTTTTATTGAATATCAACTAACAGTAGATGGTGAAATTGCTGATAACAAAGCTGTTCGTGAACACCCTTTAATGCAGTATGAAATTGATGTGCTTGCAGAGCTTATTGATTTTGTAGAGCAAATGGGCCGAATTACCTCAGAGAACGTAAAAGAGCTTAAGCAACTTGCAGTATCTGACGGCCAAACCAATATCGGTATTGCAATTTAATATTCAGTAATGCGTATTTTCACTGTAAAATACGCGTTTGTTTTTTCTTGGCGGAGTAATTGATGCGAATTTTAGGTATTGAATCATCATGTGATGAAACGGGTATTGCCATTTATGATGATGAACAAGGCTTATTAGCACATCAACTGTATAGCCAAGTAAAAGTGCATGCCGATTACGGCGGTGTGGTACCTGAGCTTGCGTCACGCGATCACGTACGTAAAACCTTACCTTTGATTGATGCTGCTTTTGCACAAGCTGGTTGTGGCCCAGAAGACTTAGATGGCATTGCTTACACCGCAGGCCCTGGACTTGTTGGTGCACTCCTTGTGGGAACTTCTATTGGTCGCTCATTGGCCTATGGTTGGAATATTCCTGCTGTTGCTGTTCATCATATGGAAGGCCACCTACTTGCGCCAATGCTTGAAGAGGACAAACCGGAATTTCCGTTTATCGCACTACTGGTGTCTGGCGGTCATACTATGATGGTTAAAGTATCTGGCATTGGTGAATACGAAGTGCTGGGAGAGTCAGTTGATGACGCTGCCGGTGAAGCATTCGATAAAACTGCGAAGTTATTAGGCCTTGATTACCCAGGTGGCCCACGTTTAGCAAGACTTGCAGAACAAGGTACGCCTGAGCGTTTTGTATTCCCGCGTCCGATGACTGATAAACCAGGCTTAGATTTCAGCTTTAGTGGCTTAAAAACAGCAGCATCGCTTGCGATTCGTGATAGCGATGATGACGAGCAAACCAAAGCTGATATTGCTCATGCATTCCAAACAGCAGTTATTGATACCTTAATCATTAAATGCAAACGCGCATTAAAACAAACCGGTATCAAACGTTTAGTGATTGCTGGTGGTGTGAGTGCAAACGTGCAATTGCGTGCGCAACTTGAACGAGTAATGCAAGGCATGAAAGGGCGCGTGTATTATCCGCGAACAGAGTTTTGTACAGATAACGGTGCAATGATTGCTTATGCTGGTATGCAGCGTTTGAAAGCCGGTCAATTTGCAAGCCTCGATATGAAAACTAAGCCGCGCTGGCCTATTGATTCACTCGAAGCGTTATAACTGCTCGCTATTCTTGTTCAGGGGCTTTTTTTTTAGCCCCTACTTTCGGTTCTTCCCCAGCCATCAAACGAGTAATATTTGCTCTGTGACGGAAAATTATCAACACGGTTAAAAAGGTAACGGGCAAGGTATACAAAGGTTTTATCCACCACGTATAAAGAGGTGCTAATGAAACCGTGATCAGTGCTGCAAGTGATGAATAACGCGTTATAGCAACAATTATGATCCATGTTGCAATCAACATTCCACCTAGCGATAAACCAATGGGTAATAACGTGCCAAAAGCGGTCGCGACGGCCTTACCACCTTTGAAGCTAAAAAACAGCGGATACATATGCCCTAAACAGGCAGCCACACCAATTAAACCTAACATTAGTGGGTCTATTTTTAAAAAGTAGGCACCCCAAACAGGAATGGTCCCTTTTAAAATATCAAAGACAAGAACTAAAACAGCGGGGACTTTTCCACCAAGGCGATAAACATTTGTAGCACCCGGGTTATTCGATCCATGACTGCGTGGGTCTGGTAGTTTAAACAGCCGTGATACAAGGATAGCGGAAGAGACCGATCCCAGTATGTAAGCTAAAACTAACATTAAAACTTCTAACACGCGCTTCCTTATTTTTTAATCTGCACTTTTGGGCTATCATTGGCGGCAAAACCATCTGCCGCTCTCATCGAGTAGAATGTAAGCACCTTATTGCAATGCATCTATCCGTTATTGTAGGGGTAATTTTTATATATTAAAACAGTATGACAGCTTATATAGCGCATTATTGTTATCAATAAGCGTTTAGTATGAGGAGTTGTTTTAATATTCATGTCACTTGGAGTATCAATGGACAAGGTATATATATCACAACTACATGTAGACACCATTATTGGCGTGTATGATTTTGAAAAAGAAAGTAAACAAAGCCTGTATTTTGATATCGAAATGTTATGTGATATTTCTGCCGCAGCGGCAACTGATGATATAAATTTAGCGCTTGATTACGCCAAAGTGAGTGAACGAGTGATTGAACACACAACGGCAAAGCCAGTTGAGTTACTTGAAACTTTAGTTGAACAATTAGCTACCATTATTTTAGCTGAATTTGCTACTGAGCAAGTCACTATACGTGTTAGTAAACCAGCCGCAGTGCCGCAAGCGCAAACTGTGGGAGTTGAGATCACCCGTCGGAAGGCAAACTAACATGGCGCAAATTTTTATAAGCTTGGGCTCTAATGTCAATAAAGAGCATTATCTTCGACAAGCGCTTATTGCCTTAAAGCCTTACTTTCCAGACTTTATACACTCGTCTGTTTATGAAAGTGAAGCGGTGGGATTTGCTGGTAGTAATTTTTATAATTCAGTGGTCGCAGCTAAAACAGATATGCCATTAGCTGAACTATGTAAACTACTGAAAAAAATTGAACTTGATAATGGCCGCACCCGTGAGGATAAAAAATTTAGCCCACGCACATTAGACCTTGATTTATTGTTTTATGATGACATTGTCTGTGATTCGCCTGCGCAATTACCGCGGGATGAAATAACCAAAAATGCGTTTGTATTGCAGCCTCTCGCTGAAATTGCTCCTGATTTTTATCACCCCGTAGCTAAGCAAACTTTGGCTGAGTTATGGAATAATTATAACAACCCACAACAAAAACTATGGAAGGTGGAGTTTTCTAACCCATGAGTATTATTGAGATAATTGTTTTAGCCCTTATTCAAGGATTGACTGAGTTTTTACCTATTTCGAGCTCAGCACATTTAATTTTACCCTCACAAGTTTTAGGCTGGCACGACCAAGGCTTGGCATTTGATGTTGCGGTACACGTAGGTACGCTAGGTGCTGTGGTACTGTATTTTCGTAAAGAAGTGGTGGATATTCTCGGCGCTTGGTTTAAATCGTTTGGCTCACAAGGCGCAACCGATGATAGTCGTTTAGGCTGGTGGATTATTGTTGCGACCATTCCTGCATTATTAATTGGGTATCTGTTCAAAGATTTTGTGGAGAGCTACTCGCGTAATGCGTGGGTGATTGCCACCTCAACCATCGTATTTGGTTTGTTACTTTGGTATGCCGATGTAAAAGCAAAGCAAGTTAAGAATATTTACCAAGTAAACTTTTTCAGTGCGTTATTACTCGGCTTTTCGCAAGTTCTCGCTATGGTATTTCCTGGTACATCTCGTTCAGGTATTACCATTACAGTGGGTTTAATGCTGGGTCTAAACAAGCAAAGTGCTGCACGGTTTTCGTTTTTAATGTCAATTCCAGTTATTGCTGCAGCTGGTTCATATTATGTATATCAGTTGGCTACAGCGGGCGAGGCGATTGATTGGCATGCAATTCTATTAGGCGCAGGCTTATCATTTGTGTCGGCTTATGCCTGTATTTTCTTTTTCTTAAAAGTGATTGAGCGTATGGGCATGATGCCATTTGTTATCTATCGCTTACTTTTAGGTGTCGGTTTGTTTGCATTCTTAATGCTGTAAAATAGGCTTTAAACTTAATTCAAAAACACCTCAGTTGAGGTGTTTTTTTATGTTGGCTATTTGGCAATACTCTAATGCCGTGTAGTAATGGTAAGTAAAGCTTATATTTGGCATTATAACGCCTTACTTATCTCTTATTCATTTTGCTCAGGACAGTAGATGCATATTCATATTCTTGGAATTTGTGGCACCTTTATGGGTGGTATTGCCGCAATCGCTAAATCATTAGGTCACACCGTGACAGGCTCTGATCAAAATGTGTACCCGCCGATGAGCACGCAATTAGAAGAGCTAGGGATAAAGCTCACCCAAGGTTATGACGTTACCCAACTAGAGCCCGCGCCAGATATGGTGGTGATTGGAAATGCTATGAGCCGAGGCAACCCTTGCGTTGAGTACGTACTTGATAAAGGCTTGCCTTATACTTCTGGTCCAGAATGGTTAAAGCATAATTTACTGCAAAACTCGTGGGTGTTGGCTGTGGCCGGAACACACGGTAAAACGACTACAGCCAGTATGCTGGCATGGTTACTCGAATACGCAGGAATGAAACCGGGCTTTTTAATTGGTGGCATCGTACAAAACTTTGGCGTGTCTGCTCGTGTTGGCGAAACGCCATTTTTTGTTATTGAAGCCGACGAATACGACACTGCTTTTTTTGATAAACGCAGTAAATTTGTTCATTACTTACCGCGCACCTTAATTCTAAATAATCTTGAATTTGATCATGCTGATATTTTTGAAGATTTAAACGCGATAAAGAAACAATTTCACCACTTGATGCGTACATTACCCTGTAGTGGCAAAGTGATTTGGCCAAGCCAAGACGAAGCACTACAAGATGTGATTGAACGTGGCCTTTGGAGCGAAAGCGAAACACTGGCGGGTGATTGGGATTACCGTTTACTTAAAGCTGATGGTAGTGAGTTTGAAGTGCTATTAAATTCACAAGTGCAAGGTGTTGTCAGTTGGCAAGCTATGGGCGAGCACAATGTCAAAAATGCAGTTATGGCCATTGCAGCAGCCAGACACGTAGGCATCGCGGTATCAGTCAGTATTGCAGGATTAGCTGAGTTTATCTCACCTAAGCGCCGTATGGAGCTTAAAGCCGACGTTAACTCAATAAAAGTGTATGACGACTTTGCCCATCATCCAACGGCAATTAAAACGACCTTAGCAGGGCTACGTGCTAAAGTAGGCGCTGAGAAGATAATTGCTATTTTAGAGCCTCGTTCAAACACCATGAAAATGGGCGTGCATCAACAAACCCTGATTGATTCTCTTGATGCAGCAGATGATGTGTATTTATTTGAGCCAGAAAATTTAAGCTGGTCGTTAAAAGAATACGCAGACAAAGCAGGTATGCATTGCATGAAAAGCACTGAGGAAATCATTACTCAGGTTGTTGGCAACAGTGCGCCGTCACAACATATTTTAATTATGAGTAATGGTGGTTTTGAAGGTATTCATCAGCGTTTAATCACTGCCCTTGAACAAAACTAATCAGTATACGGAGCTTAACTGTATGCAATTTAAAGATAAAATAACGTTAGCTTTTAGCGGTGCTTCAGGTGCTCCCTATGGCTTACGGTTACTAGAGGTATTACTTGAACAGCAGTTTCAGGTGTATGTACTGATCTCAAGTGCGGCAAGAGTGGTCTTTGATACAGAATCGAATATCAAACTTTCGGGTAATGAAGACAAAGCGACAGAGCAGCTTAGTACACTTTTTAATGCCGCTCCTGAGCAACTTAAAGTATTTGGTAAAGACAATTGGTTTAGTCCTGTTGCATCTGGCTCAGCCGCACCGAAAAAAATGGTGGTATGCCCGTGTAGTGCAGGTTCAGTATCTGCAATTGCGGTCGGGGCGTCAGATAACTTACTCGAACGCGCTGCTGACGTGGTTATTAAAGAGCGTGGGCAGCTGATTTTAGTCCCGCGTGAAACGCCATTTAGCGAAATCCACCTTGAAAACATGCTGAAGCTAGCAAGGCTAGGCGTAACTATTATGCCTGCGGCACCGGGGTTTTATCATCAACCAGAGCAGATTTCAGATTTGGTTGATTTTATGGTGGCGCGAATTTTAGATCATTTAAACATTGAACATACTTTGACGAAACGTTGGGGTTATGGAGAGGGCAAACAGTGAGCGAAAAAACGATCGCATTAAATATTGAAGGCCTAAAAAAGGTTTATAAAAATGGTGTTGAAGCCGTAAAAGGCATTGATTTACAAGTTCAGCAAGGGGATTTCTTTGCATTACTTGGACCAAATGGTGCTGGTAAATCAACTACCATTGGTGTTATCTCATCGTTAGTGAACAAAAGTGCCGGTCGTGTCCAGGTATTTGGTCACGACATTGATACAGACCTTGAAGCCGCTAAGTCAGAACTTGGCTTAGTGCCGCAAGAATTTAATTTCAGCCAATTTGAAACATTAAACCAAATATTGGTGAATCAAGCGGGTTATTACGGTGTAGCAAGAAAGTTGGCGCATGAGCGCGCTGAAAAATACTTAAAGCAGCTAGGTTTATTTGAGAAAAAAGATAAACAAGCGCGCACCCTTTCAGGTGGTATGAAACGCCGTTTAATGATTGCTCGCGCACTGATGCATGAACCTAAATTACTTATTTTAGATGAACCAACAGCCGGTGTTGATATTGAGCTACGCCGCTCTATGTGGGATTTTCTTCGCGAGATTAATAAGCAAGGTGTGACCATCATCTTGACTACTCACTACCTTGAAGAAGCTGAGCTGTTATGTAAAAACATCGCGATTATCGACAGCGGTGTGATTGTTGAAAATACCACCATTAAAGCCTTACTTGCCCAGCTTGATAAAGAAACCTTTGTACTTGATTTAAAGCAACCTGTGCAACCAATTAGCATTGAAGGTTATAAATACACACTGACCGATGACCATACTTTAGAAGTTGAAGTGGCGAAGTCTCAGGGCTTAAACCAAGTATTTAGTGCGCTGACTGAACAAGGTAATACTGTGCTGAGTATGCGAAATAAAGCAAACCGCTTAGAAGAACTGTTTGTAGGCTTATTAGAACAAGGGCGAGGCGAATAATGTTTAAATATGGAGTAGCGCTAAAAAGTATTTGGATCAAAGAGTGTATTCGCTTTTTACGTATTTGGGTGCAAACCTTAGTTCCGCCGGCAATCACGATGAGCCTGTATTTTGTGATTTTTGGTAATCTGATTGGTTCTCGTATCGGTGATATGGGTGGCTTTAGTTATATGGAGTTTATTGTCCCAGGCCTGATTATGATGTCGGTGATCACCAACTCTTACTCGAATGTTGCTTCGAGTTTCTATTCGACTAAATTTCAAAAAAGCATTGAAGAGCTACTCGTTGCGCCAGTGCCAAATTACATTATTGTACTTGGCTACATGGGTGGTGGTATGACACGAGGTATGCTGGTTGGTTTAATTGTTACCTGTGTCTCTTTGCTATTTGTTGATATTCAAATTCATAATGTTTTTGTGATTATGGCTACGGTTATTCTAACGTCGGCTGTGTTTGCGTTAGGCGGACTTATCAATGCAATTTATGCTAATAGCTTTGATGATATTAGTATTATTCCGACCTTCATTTTAACGCCGCTGACTTATCTCGGTGGGGTGTTTTACTCTATCACCTTGTTGCCAGAATTTTGGCAAGGTGTATCGCAAGTAAACCCAATTATTTATATGGTGAATGCGTTTAGATATGGCTTCTTAGGTGTGTCTGATGTCGACTTATCGGTAGCATTTGGTGTACTTGGTTTATTTATTGTGGGTTTATTTACATTAGCATTAACCCTTATTAAACGTGGTGTGGGGCTTAGACACTAATGACGGATGCAAATTCGAGAAGTATTGTATCGAATCAACCTGGCTTACATGAAAAGCTAGACGAAGTTGTTTTAAAGCACTTAAGTGCTGAGTTTAAAAAGCCGATTGCAGAGCATACGCAAGCGGCTTTTGATCAGGTAAACGAAAAGGTGCAGGCATTTAACGGGCCTATTATTCTTGATTCGTGTTGTGGTGTGGGTGAAAGCACCGCTAACTTAGCAAAGCGCCACCCTGATGCATTGGTGATTGGCATTGATAAATCATCTCATCGTTTAGATAAGCATGATATCGAGTACAAGCAAACAGATGCGGGGCAGTACATTTTAGTACAAGCTGATTTAAACGATTTTTGGCGTTTAGTGGTGGCTGCAAACTGGCAACCGAGTCATCACTACTTGCTGTATCCAAATCCTTGGCCAAAAGCAAAGCACTTGCAAAGACGATGGCACGGCGCTGCAATTTTTCCGTATATTGTTAAATTAGGCGGTCGCTTAGAATTGAGAAGCAACTGGGATATATACGTAAAAGAGTTCGCCCGCTCATTAGAGCTTGCAGGGCATAAGTGCGATGTTGAGCTGTATGAAAGCGATATTGCAATTACCCCATTCGAACGTAAATATTGGGCCAGTGGTCAACAAAGTCACCGTTTAGTGATCAACCTTTAATGAATATAGGGAGTCGGCGGCGCAAAATGGCTCCCTTGCATTAAAGTAACACCTGCTCGAGCAAGCGCGTCAGCTATTTGTTCGTTATCAACTTGCTCAGCAATTACATCTAACTTTAGTTGCTGAGCATATTTCACCAAGTTTTCAATAAACAGATAGTTATCTGTATTGGTATGAATTTGGCTCACCAACCCTTTATCCAGCTTTAAGCCATCAATTTCGAGCTTCCTGATGTGGGGTAAGTTTGAAAAGCCCGCGCCGAATTCATTGATAATCACCTGTGCGCCTTTATTTTTTAGGGTATTAATAAAGGTTTTTACTTCACTAAAGTAAGCGATGGCATCACGCTCATAAAACTGAAAAATAATATTATGAGGCTGCGGATAGCGCCTCAGTTGTAACTCTAAAAACTCGCTCAAGCTTGGATCGAGAATATCTTGCGCGGTAATGTTGATACTCCAGCGCACATTGGTTTTTCTAAACTGCTCAATGCAGCGAGTAAACATGGTGCGTCTTAAAAGACCGTCCATACGTGAGCGTTTTAGCACTATCATAAAGTAATCTGGCGCATGAATACGACCCGTAGCACTGGCCATTCTGGCTAGGCATTGATAATGGTCAATGTGTTTGCTTTGGTTATTATAAACAGCTTGAAAGTAAGGTACGATACGGTTGTTATCGAAGGCTTCTTTTACTTCTTTGGCAAGCGTAACATTGCTTCTAAACTTCTCTTCAACCTGCTTAAACACATTTTCATAACGCACAATACGCTGATTATTAAGCTTTGCTTGTTGCAGCGCAACATGGGCGTTTTCAATCAACATTGACTTGTTACCCGTGGCGATACCTGCGTACAAGCTCACGTAGATATAAGGCTCTTTCAACGCAGGAATAGCATAGTTAAAAGCATTAATTACATCATCGATATTACGCTCATCACTATGCGTTCTTAATAGCGCAATTTTATTAGTTGCTAACCGATAGACAAATCCTTCGCTAGGCATCCTTGATTGAAAATAGCTAAGCAAGTTAGCCATTACTTTGTCGCTCACTTGCGTGCCATAAAAACTACTAATATCTTCCAACTCATTAATGGCAATAACGGCTAGCTCCATACGGTGTTTAGTGGTTTTTTTTATGTAGTATTCAAGCGCGACATGGTTAGCAAAGCCGGTGCGAGCATCTGTTGAGAGGGAGCGTTTTAGTTGTAAAAAATACAGCCCAGCAATTAGCGCTGCAATAAAGAAAAAGAAGCAGCCTGTGATCATTGCACGGGTCACACTGTGCTGCAGCTGCTGATTCAAATCACTAATGGTTATGTCAGCGCCCGTGATGTAAGTGTGGCCATTATCATCGACGAAAGTCACAAAGATGCTTTTAAAATAGCCCCATTGATCTTTTGATATCTCAAATACCGGCTCTGTCGAAAAAAAGGCTTCTTTATTAAGTTCTGTCGCTTCGGGATA
This sequence comes from Pseudoalteromonas shioyasakiensis, assembly GCF_019134595.1. Classification (NCBI taxonomy): domain Bacteria; kingdom Pseudomonadati; phylum Pseudomonadota; class Gammaproteobacteria; order Alteromonadales; family Pseudoalteromonadaceae; genus Pseudoalteromonas; species Pseudoalteromonas shioyasakiensis. The sequence continues at coordinate 690,314 of NZ_CP077770.1, forward strand.
GGCATCTAAAAACTGTGTGACTCGACCATTGTTTTGATCTTTTTGCGTGTAACTCGAAGCACTAAAGTAGACTTTGCCGTCGCGCAGTACCATTGCGTACACATAGGCAAGCTGCATTTGTTTTGCATACTCAGATAGGGCTCGGCTTTTGTCTTTATATATTGCCGAAGAGATTGGTAAGCCCGCATTAACTATATTGTGGTAGTCATCACCTAGGATATGTTTGACACTGACCGCAGCATTAAGCAGTTTGGTATCGATATTCTCCATGATCTCACTACGCGTGGTTTCATAGGTGTAATAGATATAGACAAATAAGCTAATAAAAAATGCGGCGAAGCCATATAGCAGCCAGCTGGTTTTTTGCATTCCTTTGGGCATAGAGGTTCCCTTTGCAGTTATCGTTTGATTATACTCAAAAAAAGCGTGTCTGATAGTATAAAATGACTGCAAATTTCATTAACTGATCACTTTTTTGTCATCGAAATTAGCGCTTTTTTGCTTTATGCGAGACATTTTCGTGATATTCCAGTAAAGTTAGCCAATTTCGTAGAAACAGTGCCGCAAAAGTGCTTACCTAGATGTCCCATCATCGGGTGCATTTTTAGCTGCTAATTATGGGTATTAGGATGGATCAAAAGCGTTGTGCCGTCGCCTCTAAAGAAAGCTTGATTCGTATTTTTACGGTGCCAGAAGCACCAGACTCGACATTAAGTAAAATCGAATCTGAAATTTCTAGCAACTTAGCTGGGTTCTTAAATGAGAACATAGCTGCTATCGAAAAGCCTTTGCACGAAATTGAAAAAGACTTTCAAACGGCTACTATTCCAGAAGAGCCGACCTTTGTTTCTGACTATGCTCAAGACATTATGGAGCAGTTGGTTGCTCATTCTGTTCATACCGCTGCGCCGAGCTTTATTGGCCATATGACCTCAGCATTACCGCATTTTGTGTTACCGCTTTCTAAGTTAATGGTCGGTCTTAACCAAAACCTAGTAAAAATTGAAACTTCTAAGGCATTTACGCCTCTAGAAAGACAAGTTTTGGGCATGATGCATCACCTTGCTTATGGTGAAGACGACAGCTTTTATAGTAAATGGATGCACAGTGCGAAAACGTCATTAGGCGCATTTTGTTCAGGTGGCACTGTTGCTAACATTACTGCACTATGGATAGCCCGAAACCGTTTATTAAAAGCCGATGGTGACTATAAAGGCATTGCTGCACAGGGTTTAATCGCTGGAATGCTGCACTATGGTTACAAAGGCTTAGCTGTACTTGTTTCTGAGCGAGGCCATTACTCATTAGGTAAAACCGTTGATTTACTGGGCATCGGTCGCGATAACATTGTCGCAATTGCAACCGGCGAAAATAATAAAGTCGATGTCGATGCGATGCGTAAAAAGGCTCATGAGCTTGAAGCGTCTGGCATTAAGGTAATGGCACTCGTGGGTGTTGCTGGTACGACTGAAACAGGCAGCATAGACCCACTAAATGAAATGGCTGATTTGAGCGAAGAACTTGGCTGTCATTTTCATGTCGACGCTGCATGGGGTGGATCAACCTTACTATCTTCAAATTACCGCCACCTTTTAAGCGGTATCGAACGCGCTGATTCAATTACTATTGATGCACATAAACAAATGTATGTACCAATGGGAGCGGGTCTGGTGTTATTTAAAGACCCTGCTGCGACGGATGCAATTGAGCATCATGCGGAATATATTCTTCGTAAAGGCTCAAAAGATTTAGGCAGTCATACCCTTGAGGGCAGCCGCCCAGGTATGGCAATGTTAGTACATGCTTGCTTACGTGTTATTGGCCGTAAAGGCTACGAGATGCTAATTGATCGCAGTATCGTAAAAGCCCGCACTTTTGCCGACATGATCAAGCAAGATGAAGACTTTGAGTTAATCTCAGAGCCAGAGCTTTGCTTATTAACCTATCGTTACGTACCAAAAGAAATCCAAGCGAAGCTTAAAGATGCTGATGAAGAAACGAAATTAGATATTTACGCTTCTTTGAATCGCTTTACTGCAAGCATGCAAAAGCGTCAGCGTGAAGCGGGTCGTTCTTTTGTATCGCGTACACGTTTAACTCCTGCAAAATATGACCATCAACCCACCGTGGTATTTCGCGTTGTATTAGCCAACCCGTTAACCTCTAAAGCAATTCTAAAAGATATTTTAGCGGAGCAAAAAGAGCTGGCGAAAAATGATCCGGTATTTAAAAAGTACTTGAGTAAGTACATGGATTAGAAAAGGGAGCTTGATGCTCCCTTTTTATTATACCCAAGCCACCTCAAGATGCAGAATTCAGCGTTTCACAGGTGCTTAATATCAAGGCGTTACTTTGCAAGAATGGTAGTCCCTTTTAAGAAGTAACAACGATGAGAGTAAGTGCCTGTGAAGCGCCCGAAGGGTTGGTTTAAAAGCGATTTATACTGCGTTATTGATTTTAACAATAGAACCACTATTACTTGCAATCAATGCCTTGTCTAAATCGCTTTTAATTCCAACTGAAACTCGCATCTTTAGGTGGTTTGGGTATATTCACTAAAGCAGCTAGCTTTAATCATGTCACTGATAATCGCTTGCGAAGGTTTTATTTTTTCCATCGCCAAAAACTCATCTGGCTGGTGGGCTTGGTTAATTGAGCCAGGTCCCATGACGATGGTTTCGCAGCCAAGCTGTTGAATGAAAGGGGCTTCTGTACAATAGTTTACAGCGACAGCAGGTTGACCCGAGACTTTTTCAGCCAACTTCACAAGTGCTGTATCAGTGCTACCACTAAATGCTGGGATAGGTTCATGCATGTCGATAACACTCACTGCATTTGGGTATTGGACATTAATTTCTTCTGCTGCAGTTAGCAAAATCGCTTGCAGTTCTTGCACACTTAAACCAGGTAAAGGCCGCATATCAATGTGCATTTCACAACAACCACAAATGCGGTTGGCATTGTCGCCACCATGAATATGACCAAGGTTCAAAGTAGGGTACGGAATTTCAAAGTGCTCAACTGAATATTTATTCTTTAATTCTTCTTTGATGATTAACAATTTTGTAATCATTTTATGCATGACTTCGATGGCGTTTAAACCACGTTCAGGATCAGAGCTATGGCCTGAGCGACCAATTACCCGAATCGCAGTACTCATATGGCCTTTATGAGTAAATACCGGTGTCATATCAGTTGGCTCACCAATAATACAGCGCGCTGGTTTTAAGTCTGGGTGGCGGCAAATTTGTTGTGCTCCCGCCATTGTGGTTTCTTCATCGGCTGTGGCTAGAATTAATAGTGGCTCTGTTTGCTTCGTAGCATCAAGCTCACTAATTGCTTGCAATACAAAGGCAAAAAAGCCCTTCATATCAATACTACCTAAACCATAAAGTTTATTGTCATGCTCACTAAGTTTGAACGGATCGTAGTTCCAGCGGCTATCATCAAATGGCACCGTATCAGTATGACCTGCAAGCATTAAACCGCCATCTCCTTCACCGCGTTTCGCTAATAAGTTGTAACGGCCTTTACCGTTTTCAAGCTCTGTGATTTCACATGTAAAACCAAGGCTTTCGCACCAGTCTGCGAGCAAGGTAATAACTCCTTTATTGCTCATGCACAAAGAATCTTCAATCGCACTAATTGAAGGGGCAGCAATTAGCTGCTGATACATAGATATAAAAGAGGGTAGTGACATAAAAAAATCCAAAAATAATTATTCAATCTAATTGCATAACAATATAAAAGTATTTATGATGAATATCAATTCACTTTTTAAGCATAAATATTAGTAAAGCTGTACGATGAACACGAAACGACGATAACCTGATTTCATTACTTTAGACAGTGTTTTTATTCGCAATTGAGCGAGTAATTTTAGGCGTATCGATAAATAGATTTAATAGGTAAAAGTAAGCAATGAATGTAGTGATTATTGGCGCAAGTGGTTATAGCGGCGCAGAGCTAGCAAGTTTAGTTGTTAAGCATCCAAAACTGACCCTTAAAGCATGTTATGTGTCTGAAGGGAGTTTAGATAAAGGTCAATTATTAAGCGATTTATACCCTGAGCACCTTGGATTGTTAGAGTATCCACTACAACCTCTAACTGCTGGAGCGTATAAAGATATCGAAAGCAATGCTGACTATGTATGCCTGTGTACAGATCACAAGGTCAGTGTTGATCTTGCTCCCCAATTTTTAGCCATGGGTAAAAAAGTATTCGACCTATCTGGTGGTTTCCGTTTAGCTGGGAATGAGGATTACCTAACTTATTACGGTTTCGCACATGAACATCCTGAGCTTTTAGAGCAAGCAGCATATGGTTTAGCTGAATGGAATAGCGATGCGATTAGTAAAGCAAACCTTGTTGCTGTAGCGGGTTGTTACCCAACAGCGGCACTTAATTCTTTAAAACCACTTAAAGAAGCAGGGCTATTAACTGATCAAGCCATTATTGTTAATGCGGTGTCAGGTGTTACAGGCGCTGGTAGAAAAGCCAGTGTTAATACCCACTTTTGCGAAGTGTCACTTGCTCCTTATGGCTTGTTTAACCACAGACACACACCTGAGATTGAGCAGCACCTTGGTCACCCTGTGCTATTCACGCCACATTTGGGTAACTTCCCCCGTGGAATTTTAGAAACTATTTATGTGCAATTAAAACCAGGCGTAACTGCAGAGCAAGTGAATGAGGCTTATCAAGTATTAGCAAACGAGCCGTTAATTCGTTTACTTGGCAATAAAATTCCAAGCATTAAAGGCGTGGCTAAGCAACCATTTGTTGATATTGCATGGCAACAAAAAGGTGAACAACTCATCGTTATGTCAGCGATTGATAACCTCCTAAAAGGTGCGGCAGGGCAAGCATTACAGTGCATTAATTTAGCCATGGGTGAACCTCACCATACTGGCTTAGTAGGAGCGCTGTAATGAAAACTTGGATCATTAAAGTCGGTGGTGCTGTGTTAAATAGCGCAGATGCCGCAAAAGCGCTTTTTGATGTTTTAGCTTCTGAGCAAGATAACTTTGTCATTGTTCATGGTGGTGGTGCCTTGGTGGATGCTTGGCTTAAAGACGCCGGCTTTGTAACTGCAAAACATCAAGGTTTACGTATCAGCCCAAATGAGCAAATGCCTTATATTGTTGGTGCTCTTGCAGGTTGTGCCAATAAACAATTGATGAGCCAAGCAATCAGCGCTGGCCACAAACCTGTGGGTTTAAGCCTTTATGAAGCGGGTGTACTGGTATCTGAAAAACTTAAAGTGCTGGCGCAAGTAGGTCAGTGTTCAGGTAGTTGTGACAGTGTGCTACCTAGTATGCTTGAACAAGGTCGTTTACCCCTAGTGAGCTCTATTGGCTTTGGGGAAGATGGCCAATGGTACAATGTCAATGCAGATGAAGCGGCAGCGGCTATTGCTAAAGAGCTTGATGCAGAACTTATTTTTATGACTGACGTAGAAGCTGTGCTTGATGCCAATAAGCAGCCTCTACATCAACTTAATACGCAGCAAATCGAAACACTTATCCTTGAAGGAGTTATTCAGGGCGGGATGGAGGTCAAAGTAAAGACCAGCCTTCTTGCTGCCCAACATTTACGACGTGGTGTGTATATCTCAAGCTGGCTTAAGCCAGAGAACTTAGTCGCTTTATTAAAAGGCGAGCATGTAGGAACGAAAATTACACCATAGGTATTTCATGTTAAAGAATTTCTTAAATGGTCTTGAATTAGACCAAAAAGGCGCACTTAAATTACTAAACTTAGCGCAAAAAATTAAAGCAAACCCAGTTGACTTCAGCCAAGCATTAGCGGGCAAATCAGTGGTCACATTGTTTGAAAAGCCAAGTTTACGTACTCGTTTATCATTTGATATTGGTATTAATAAACTAGGTGGTCACGCAGTTTATTTAGATTCACAAAATGGTGCTATGGGCGCTCGTGAATCAGTTAAAGACTTTGCTCTTAATATCTCAACTTGGGCAGATGGCATTGTTGCTCGCGTGAATGCACACAAAACACTGACCACGCTTGCTGAATATTCATCGGTGCCTGTTGTTAATAGCTTATGTGACTTATATCACCCGTGCCAAGCGCTTGCTGACTTTTTAACGCTACAAGAAGTGCATGGCGATGTTAGCAAACTAAAGCTTGCTTACTTAGGTGAAGGTAACAACGTCACACACTCTCTAATGTTATTAGCCGCTACTTTAGGTACTGATTTTGTTGCAGTTTGTCCTAAAGGTAGCTCGCCAGATTCGCAAATTCTTAAGCAAGCAGAGCAAATTGCAGCAATGAATGGTGCCTCTGTCATGGTGAGTGACAGAATTGAGGCGGCAGTTGGTGCAAATGCAGTCTATGCTGATACCTGGGTTTCAATGGGTGATAAAACACCGCTTGAGCAGGTTAAAGCTAAATATATGCCATATCAGCTTAACCAAGCCCTACTAGAGAAAACCGGTGCGCAAACGGTACTGCATTGTCAGCCAGCGCATCGTGAGTTTGAAATTACCTCTGAGGTAATGGATGGCCCAGCATCAAAAATTATTCAACAAGCAGAGAATCGTATGCACGCGCAAAACGCTCTACTTGTCACATTATTAAATCCAAATTTTGTTTAAGGAACACCAATGAGTTCAATTAAAAAAGTCGTATTAGCCTATTCTGGTGGTCTTGATACATCGGCAATCGTGCCATGGTTAAAAGAAAACTACGGCTGTGAAGTAATCGCGTTTGTTGCTGATGTTGGCCAAGGCGCAGAAGAGCTTGAAGGCGTTGAAGAAAAAGCCATTGCTTCAGGTGCCTCAGAGTGTCATATCGTTGACTTAAAAGACGAGATGGTCAGTGACTATATTTACCCAACTTTAAAAACGGGTTCTATTTACGAAGGCACTTATTTACTAGGTACGTCTATGGCGCGTCCTATCATTGCTAAAGCGCAGGTTGAAATTGCTCGTAAAGTAGGTGCCGATGCACTTTCGCATGGTTGTACTGGTAAAGGTAACGACCAAGTACGTTTTGAGTCATGTTTCGCAGCCCTTGCACCTGATCTAAAAGTGATTGCACCTTGGCGTGAGTGGGACTTATCAAGCCGTGAATCATTACTTGATTACTTAGCTGAGCGTAATATTCCGTGTTCTGCGTCAGCAACAAAAATTTATAGCCGTGATGCTAACGCTTGGCACATTTCTCACGAAGGTGGTGAGCTTGAAGATCCATGGTGCCAACCAAGTGATCAAGTATGGACTTGGACTAACTCTCCTGAGCAAGCGCCAAATGAAGCAGAATATGTAACATTGAATGTTGTTGAAGGTGAAGTGGTTGCTGTTAACGGTGAATCACTTAAACCATATGACTGCTTAGTTAAATTAAACGACATTGCTGCGCCGCATGGTGTGGGTCGTGTTGATATCGTAGAAAACCGTTTAGTGGGTATGAAGTCGCGTGGCTGTTATGAAACTCCTGGGGGCACTGTGATCATGGCTGCTCTTCAAGCAATTGACGAGCTAGTGCTAGACAAATCAAGCCGTAAGTGGAAAGAAGTACTTGGTGGCGAGTTCTCTCACTTAGTCTATGACGGTCGTTGGTTTACACCATTAAAAGACTCGATTCTTGCAGGTGCTGAATCACTGTCTAAGTTAGCAACGGGTGAAGTGGTGCTTAAGCTTTATAAAGGCCAAGTCACTGCGGTACAGAAAAAATCACCGAATAGCTTATACAGCGAAGATTTCGCAACCTTCGGCGAAGATGATGTATATGACCAATCACATGCAGAAGGCTTCATTCGTTTATTCTCGCTATCTAGCAGAATCTCAGCACTAACGAAAAAGTAATTTAATTATTGCCCTGCAATAGCAGGGCAATAGCCGAATTTGGAGACAGTTCAATGGCACTATGGGGCGGACGTTTTTCTACGGGTCCAGATGAAGCGTTTAAACAATTCAACGATTCACTTCCTTTTGATTATCAACTTGCAGAGCAAGACATTATTGGTTCAGTTGCTTGGGCTGGGGCGTTAAAACAAGTAAACGTTCTAAACCAGCAAGAATACGATGACCTCGTTGCAGCACTTAATAAGCTGTTAGATGAAGTTAAAGCGAATCCACAAGCAGTGGCTGTAGCAGGGCATGAAGACATTCATTCTTATGTTGAGTCAGCACTGATTGATAAAGTGGGTGACCTTGCTAAAAAGTTACACACCGGTCGTAGCCGTAATGACCAAGTAGCAACAGACTTCCGTTTATGGTGTCGTGATACAGCTGAGCATATTCTTGAAGCAATCGCAGAGCTGAAAGGTGAATTTATTGCCTTAGCTGAGCGTGAGCTTGGCACTATTTTACCGGGTTACACACACTTACAGCGTGCACAACCAGTATTATTTAGCCATTGGTGTATGGCTTATGTTGAAATGCTTGAGCGTGATGAAAGCCGTTTAAGCGATGCGAAAAACCGTATGAATTATTGCCCACTTGGTAGCGGTGCATTAGCCGGAACTGCGTACCCAATTGATAGGCAAACTCTTGCCGAAGGGTTAGGTTTTACCGGTGCCACACGCAACAGCCTTGATGCAGTTTCAGACCGTGACTTTGTAGTTGAGTTATTAAGCTGTGCATCGATTTCGATGATCCACTTATCGCGTATGGCCGAAGATTTAATTTTCTATAACTCGGGTGAGGCGGGCTTTATTGAGCTTTCTGATGGGGTAACATCAGGCTCTTCATTAATGCCGCAAAAGAAAAATCCAGATGCACTTGAATTAATCCGTGGTAAAACGGGCCGTGTTTTTGGCGCTTTTAGTGCCATGATGATGACACTAAAAGCGCTACCACTTGCTTACAATAAAGATATGCAAGAGGACAAAGAAGGTTTATTTGATGCGATGCCGACGTGGTTGGCATGTATTCATATGGCGCAAGCGTGTATCAAAGGCATTAAAGTTAATGCAGATAAAACATTAGCTGCTGCAAAAGGTGGTCATTCAAATGCGACTGAACTTGCAGACTATTTAGTGGCTAAAGGTATTCCATTTAGAGAAGGTCACCACATTGTTGGTACGCTCGTGCAAATGGCTATCGCACAAGGGAATAACTTAGAAGATTTAAGTTTAGAGCAATTTAAGTCAGTGCATAGCATTTTCGAATCAGATGTATATCCTGTATTAGAAATAGACGCCTGTATTAAAGCTAGGCAAGCACAAGGTGGCACTTCTATTGAGCAAGTAACAAGTGCCATCAAATACGCAAAAAAAAACAGCAAATAGCGGTACGTGACGCAACCTTAAATGATGTTGAGTCCATCGCTAAGCTTATTCAGCATTGGGCTACGGTAGGTGAAAATCTACCACGAGCTAAAAGCGACATGATTCACTCAATTAATGAGTTTGCTGTCACAGAAGTTGAAAACCAAGTAGCTGGCTGTGCCTCGCTGTATATTTACGACACTGGCCTTGCTGAAATTCGCTCGCTCGGGGTGGATCCCGAATCACGAATTGCAGGGCAGGGACGTCAACTTGTTGAATATTTGCTAAAAAAAGCCAAAAGCTTGGCGCTTAGTCGGGTAATTGTCCTGACCAGAGTGCCAGAATTTTTTGCAAGCCAAGGTTTTAGCTTTTGTAGCAAAGACAGTTTGCCAGAAAAAGTGATCAAAGATTGTGATCTTTGCCTTCGTAAAGATAATTGCGATGAAGTGGCAATGGAATATATTTTAAAGCCAAGTTATAGCGCGGTGATCCCGTGTAAACACGTGGCTTAAATTCCCTGGATGAAAAAAACGCACGGTTACCCCTGTGCGTTTTTTTATGCCTGAAATTTAGATTCGCTGACTTTTATGATCAAAAAGATCAAAATTTATAAAAGTTGGATCGTTAATTGCTTTTATAATCAGGCGGTGGCAACGTCGCGATGAAGTACAAAAAAGCGTCAAAAAAATGAGAACGCTTAACTCAGCTTGCAAGCTATTGTAAGCTGTACTGAAAAAACAATTAACTTAAAGGAATTAACTTATGCAAGTTTCAAACAATAGCCAATTGCAAATGCAAGCTTACAGCCAAATGCAACAAACAAAGCCTGCTTTGGAACAAACTACTAGTAATAAAACCCTGCAATCTGATACAGTAACTTTATCAAGTGAAGCCTTGGCTTTATCTGGTGACGCAGACCTTCAACGTGGTGGCGGTGCTGTATTCCCAAATAAAAAGAAAGAAGAGTAGATGACGGGTATTAAATGTTTTTGACTGAGCTTTTTGGTGTTTTTTCATTATCAGCTTTTGCTGTTTGGGGCTTGTTGATGGCATTTTTCTTCAATACCTTTGTGTTTAGTTTAGGTATAAAAAGAAAAACTACCTTATTGCTCAGTTCATTCATCATGGCAACATCTTACTTAACAGGTGACTACTTCTTTACTTGGTTATCACCAGTTCCTGCAACGTACCTTGATTGGGCGATTTACGACATTGTAACGATTGTTTGTCTAACAATTGCTTATCTCTTTATGAGAAGAACAACACCCTCATTTTTATACCTTGTTGTAGGCTTATCTCTTAATTCAATTCTCTTTGTCCTAATGTATATTGACCTTTATGTTTATGGAAACACTCAACCTTGGTTTTTTTGGGACATCTATTCTTTTGGTGTGAATATCATAGATCTAACAATGATAATTGCGCTTATCGTAGACCGTGATATTTTGGGTCTCCATAAACTCAAAAACTATATCACTGAGTCAGTTAAGCCAAAAGAAATTAGAACACAAGCTTAGTAAATGTATATAACCGAAAATATTGGTGACGTGATAGGCTCCTTCATTGAATGGGGGTTCTTAATGGCTTTTCTTTTTAATTTGGTAACCCATATCAATAAACCTGATAAACGCTTGGTTATCTTGGCGTTTATAATGATGGTTTCATACTTTCTAAGTGGTATTTTTAACTTATCTATCTATAGCTATCTAAACTGGTTTTATTTCGACCTGCTAACCATAACAACAATTTTAGCGTGGACTTACTATGCAAAAATAGTCGCTTTTAATGCGATCTACTACATAGTCTTGGGATTGTTTTTAAACGCCATTTTGATGATTTGCATATTTATAGATATTGTAGTTATCGAAAACAGAACACCTTGGGCACTCTGGAGTATCTATTCGTTTGGAGTAAATACCATTGATATAATGATGCTCATTGCATTGATCACGAATCGCGACTTTTTACTATTTCATAAACTTTGCCGTTTTATGAAATATAAATTTAGACCGTCATTTTTAGATAAACCTGAACACCTCACTAACGCTTAATGAAACTCGCCGTATTTTAAGAGTATCTGAATTTTAAGACTTACTTCATGCTTAAACTAATCCAAGACAACTTTGGAGTATACCTCGCAGCATTCATCATGTGGGGATTCTTGATGTCGTTTCTTTATAACATGGTAAAGAAATCATCAGCGCCAAATGGTGACAAAACAGTGATGTGGATTTCACTTGCACTGTTTATCTCCTATATGATGAGCGACCCATTACTTAACGTGGCGCTTGGCTATGATATGTTAGACTCAAGCTTTGCTTATGTAATTTGGGCGCTATCTGATTTAACAATACTACTCATTGTGTGGTTAATTGCACGTAAGCGAAATCTTGAGCAGGTTCCGGCAAAGCTTTATATATACACAGGGCTTATAGTTAACTCATCACTGTTTTTAGGTATGTATATCGATATTAACTACGCCTATACAGGAAACTGGTGGTTTTGGGATGTTTACAGTATCACAGTGAACCTGATGGATATCATGATGCTCATCGCACTTTTCAGTAATAAAGACTTTTTAGGGCTTGTGAAGCTATACAGGAAAGTTAAAGGCCAAGCTGAACCTGCTTGACCTCAATTAGTTAAAAGCGGTATTCCCAACTGGTTCTAAGGGCTGTGTTTGTTTCTGACTCATCACCTATTTCATCTTTTGAAACAAGTCCTGTCACTTTCCACAGGCCGTTAAACACAGATTGCTGATAACCGAGTTCTAACTGAAGTTGACTCATATCTGATGCGAGCTCAGCGTGTGTGGTTTCGCTTTCAATCCAACGAAGCTTAGCATGGCCACCATAACCGTTTAGAGTGTGGTAATAGGTGCCAAGGATAGCCGATTTACTTTGTAGTGGTGTTGAGCTGCCAATTAAGCGTGAGCGTTGTGTATAGCTACCAGAGCCATATACGCAATCGCTAATTTGCTCACAAGTTTGCTCTGTATTTGAGTATTCAAAGTAGCTTTTTAATAGGCTCTCTTTCGAGCCAAAATAGCTTTCAACACCCAGCGTATAAAATGGCTCGCTGGGTGCTAAGCCACTTTCATTTCGACCCATTACCTCAGCATAGAATGCCACAGGTTGCGCTGCTAAAGTGGTTGAGTACTTAACATCTAAGCTAGTTAAACGGTGTGTTGATTCACTGCTTTCGAGTGTAACAGGGTCAATTTCGAGGTTAGTTAAATAATCAGAGCCTGCACTGTTAATTGCAATTTCAAGGCCTGTTAATGGGGTACTTGCAAATCGGAGCGCCCAAAAGTCACCGTCTTCTGAGCTATTTAGATATGGCTTTTGTTTGGCGTAAATACCCGTTAACTGCCAGTTACCAATAAATGATAACCAACTAGGGCCTACATATTGTGTATTTGCTCTGCTGAAGCGCACGCCTTTCATTGGCGCCGCGTTATTTGATAGTAGTAGGGCGTTATCGTTACTTGGCCCCCACCAATGGCTAACTTGCTCTGCACTGATTGACCAATTACCTAGGAGTACGGCTAAATAGCTATCTTGGTAAGTAACATGTTGTTTATCAAGGGCGTCATCGGCGTAATTTACACTGACTTTAGCGCTAACCCGCTTCCCTGTGATTGAACCATAACTATTTACACCGCTTTCTTGCTGGTGGCGTTTACCAAACCCTTGCTGAGAGAGTGGCTCGCTGTTGTAGTTTAGGCGAAGACCTGAGCTGGTTTTTTGTTTTGCATTATCAAGGGCATGCTTAACATGCTGATAAGCAAATAAGCTTCGCTCATCTAGTTGGCTGGTATTGGCAACGTCTAGGTCGCGTGCGATACCTTGCCACATTAATGGGTAGCTATTAATAGGCTGTTTAATAATGCCTTGGTTAAAGAGCATTTCTATTGAAGCGCGAAGCAATGGGTCATCACTTTCTATCCATGGTCCTGCAACACTTGGCGCAGAGATCATTAGTAATGCAGTTAAGCTAATGAACTTTTTTAATTTCATCCGTGAATTTTATCCTGTAAGGCTTTGGCTACAATAGGGTCAACAAACTCGCTCACATCGCCATTGTGGCGTGCGACTTCTTTGACGAGAGTCGATGAAATAAATGAGTTTTTTTCTGCCGGTGTTAAAAATACACTTTCTAGATCTGGGTTTAGGCGACGATTCATATTGGCTAACTGAAATTCATAGTCGAAGTCAGACACCGCACGAATACCACGAATAAGCACTTCGGCTTTATGGTCGCGAGCTAAATCAGCTAATAAGCCTGAAAAGCCAATTACATTCACGTTATCAAGATGCGCCAAAATTTTATTAGCAAGCTCAACGCGCTCATCAAGGCTAAAGCAAGGTTGTTTACTTGGATTATGCGCAATGGCAACAATCACTTTATCGAACATTTTTGCCGCGCGATGAATTAAGTCTGTATGGCCATTTGTGAGTGGGTCGAAAGTGCCCGGATAGATTGCAGTAACGTTCATAACTATCAGCGATTTATAAATTTGCCTGCTATATTAACAGTGTTTTCACGACTATGCAGCTTAGAAAATACGCGTATCGGATTAGGAACCTTCACCTATATAAGGTACTAAACCGATTGAGGTTTATATTTTTCAAGGTAGTATTTAATTGTCGCGCATTTGTTTATACTGCTCGGCTGGGGACCGTAATAATCATAAAAAACAGAGTAATTAGGCTATGAGCACAAAGGACAAGATCATACACACCAGCATCGAGTTATTTAATCGCCACGGTGAGCGTGCCATAACAACCAATCATATCGCTTCGCATATGGGGATAAGTCCAGGTAACTTGTATTATCACTTTAAAAATAAAGAAGATATTATTCGCCACATATTTGCTTTGTATAGCGACCATTTACATACTCACTTTAAGCCATTGGCTCCTGATGATGATGCGCTAGAGAATCTAGCTGGTTATTTAGATTCACTGTTTGAACTCATGTGGCGTTTTCAGTTTTTCTACGACAATTTAGGCGATATTTTATCTCGTGATGAAGAGCTGAAAAAAGGCTACATTGCGTTTCAAGCTGAGCTTTTAGAGCAAGTCAAAGATGTACTTTTGGCATTACGTGAAGGCGGTGTTATTTGTATTGAAGATGAAGATGTCACAGAACTTGCACATATGCTTAAAATGACCGTGAGCTTTTGGACGCCTTACATCAAAGCTCGCCGCTTAAGCGGCGAACTTGCCAGAGCAGATATTTACAACGGTATTTTAAAAGTATTACTGCTATTAAAAGCTCATTGCACAGAGCAACACCTAGAGCAAGTTAACGAATTAAGAGCTAAGTATTTAGCCCTTGCAGAAACAGAGCAAAGCGAACAATAATCCCGCAAAGCAGTTTATTTCCTAGACGCTATAATTTTTGTTATAATCGCGCGCCCTTGAGGTTGCTATACCTTGGGGCGTGTGAAATCCACAGTCTAAGAGTGAACTATGCTTAAATTTATCGTCAAATTACACCCTGAAATCGCGATCAAGAGTAAATCTGTTCGTAAGCGTTTTACCAAGTTATTAGAAAATAACATTAAGATCGTTTTGCGTCGTGTTGACGAAAAAGTTCAGGTAAGAAACAACTGGGACAATATCTCTGTTGTTAGCTTGCTAGAATCTGAGCAAGTTCGCTTAGATATTATCGATGGCTTAAAACGCATTCCAGGTATCGTACAGTTTATTGAAGTAACAGAAACAGACTTCGACTCAATCGACGATATTTACCAAAAAGCACTTGAACTAATCGGCCATACGATTGCGGGCAAAACCTTCTGTGTACGTTGTAAACGTTCTGGTAAGCATGATTTTACGTCGAGCGACGTAGAGCGCTACGTAGGTGGTGGTTTAAACCAACATGTTGAAGGTGCGCGCGTTAAATTATCTCACCCTGAAGTGACTGTTCGCTTAGAAGTACGAGATGATAAAGCATACATTGTTACTCAAACTCACTTTGGTATGGCGGGCTTCCCGCTGCCTACACAAGAAGATGTACTGTCACTTATGTCGGGTGGCTTCGACTCTGGTGTTGCCAGCTATCAAATGATCCGTAAAGGTGCGCGTACTCACTTCTTGTTCTTTAACTTAGGTGGTGCGGCTCACGAAATCGGTGTTAAGCAGGCGAGTTATTATATCTGGAAGCAGTTCAGTTCTACTCACAAAGTAAAGTTTGTTACTGTTGATTTTGAACCTGTTGTTGCTGAGATTTTAGAGAACGTTGAAAACAGCCAAATGGGTGTTGTGCTTAAGCGTATGATGATGCGTGCCGGTAGCCAAGTTGCAGAAAAACTCGGTGTACAAGCACTGGTAACTGGCGAAAGTATTGGTCAGGTATCAAGCCAAACACTGGCTAATCTGAGTGTGATTGACCGTGTGACGGAAACTTTAATCATTCGCCCGTTAATCCAACACGACAAACAAGATATAATTAATATAGCGCGTCAAATCGGCACGGCTGAAATGGCAGAAAGCATGCCAGAATACTGTGGCGTAATTTCTAAAAAGCCAACGGTTAAAGCTAAAATCAAAACCATTCTTGCTGAAGAAGCTAAGTTTGACTTCGACGTGCTAAATACGGTTGTTGAAAATGCCCGTGTAATGGATATTCGCGATATCGACACCGAAGCGAAAGAAGAAGTGAAAGAAGCAGAGTCTGTATCTGATTTACCTAAAGGGGCGGTTGTTGTTGATATTCGCTCACCTGAAGAAGAAGATGCAAACCCATTAGAGCTTGAAGGTATTGAAGTTGTACATTTACCTTTCTTCCGCTTAGCGACTAAATTTGGTGACTTACCAAAAGACAAAGAATATTACTTATATTGTGCTAAAGGTGTGATGAGCCAGCTACAAGCGCTGATCTTGCACGAAGAAGGCTTTAGCAACGTAAAAGTGTATCGCCCGTAAGGGATACCGATAAAAGCGCGACATGTTCGCGCTTTTTTAATGCCTGAAATAATTACGAGAAACGAGAAACGAGAAACGAGAAACTTTACTCTTTCTCCTTTCCCCTTGTAGCTTAACTTTTTACTCTTTCCCCTAGTAACTAGCAGCTCATTAACTTTTTATTTTTATCATGCTCAGCATGGCCTGATTATAGGGAGTTTTTACCCCTAACTTAGCGCCTTGCTCGCACACATAACCACAAATTGCATCAATTTCAGATTCTCGATTATGGCTGATGTCTTGCTGCATAGAAGAAAAGTTTTCAGCGGTGGCTGTCATCACAGAATAGGCTTGATCCAGCGCCTCGCTGAGTTTTACTTTAACCCCTTGTTTATTGGCTACCAGGCACGCTTCATTAAGTAAGTTAATAATGCGTGTGCTAAATTGTGGTGCACGTAGCTGGCCATTTTTTACGTTATGAATCGCTGTTAACGGGTTAATTGCAATATTCACTAACAGTTTTTGCCATCGCAATGAGTGAATATCATCGCTCACAGAAAAGTGTGGTAAGTAACTAAACTGCTGCTTAAGTTCATTGAGCTTTTCGCTTGCAGCTGCATTACATGCACCTAACACGCTTTCGCCATTACCTGTATGGCTCACACTATAAGGCGTTGTTTTAAAGCCAGCTAAACGCGTTGTTAAAAACGCTAACCCTTGCGTGTTTAACAGCTGGGCATTCAGCTCATCGACATTCCCCATGCCATTATGAGAAATAACGACTTGGCTTTCGTCATTGAGATAAGGTTTTACTTGCCCAAAGGCAGTTTGCACCTGAAATGCTTTAACTGTGATTAACACCAAATCAAAGGGGGCAGATTGACTTAGCTTTTTGTGGTGAATTAGGCGAGCTTTAATTGGGTGTGATTTACCATTACTCGCTTGATAAAAACGCGTGGTCAGGGTCGGCTTACGGGTCAGTAATGTAATGTCATGTTGTGCAGATAAAAAATGGCTAAACAACAAGCCAATTGCACCGTCGCCAACAATTAAAATGTTAGCCATTACGTTGCTTACTACCTAAATGAAAACCAAGTTTAATGATAAAGTAGCTAACTGCACCGATAAAATCAGCGACAAAATCCCCAACCGAAGCCTGACGGTAAGGCAGCATATCTTGCATAAACTCTATGGCTGCACCATATCCGGCTAACAGTAAAATTTGCACCATAAGTGGCAATTTAAAGGCTTTGTCCATCACCAAGGCCAGTACAAAGAAAATACCAAAATGCGCCACTTTATCTACGTGTGGAAAGAGGTTGCTCACCCCTTTAATTTCTTTGGCAAATAAAAATGTAAAGCCAATAATGCTGGCTAAAAAGATAACTTGGTAAACGCGCCTTGTCACAATAAACCCTAAAAATGCCGAAATTGAATGGCCAGTATATCAAACAATTTTTGCATCGCACCTGAACAAGTTGGATAAAAATAGAAAGAATCGACAAATAAGCGTTATAATTGCCAACCATAAATGAATTTAAAAAAGACTATGTTAGGAGAACCCCATGCCTTCATTTGATATTGTTTCTGAAGTAGAAATGAACGAAGCGCAGAATGCAGTAGATAATGCAAAGCGTGAACTAGAGACGCGTTTTGATTTTCGTGGTGTTGATGCATCAATCGAACTAAGTGATAAAGTAATCAAGTTAAAAGCAGAAGCACCACAACAAGTTATGCAACTTTTTGACATTCTTGCTGCGAAAATTTCAAAACGTGGCTTAGATGTATCTAGCCTAGAATTAAGAGATGAGTCGCGTAGCGGTAAATACGTAATGCGTGATGTTGCTCTTAAGCAAGGTATTGAAAAAGACGTAGCAAAGAAAATCGTTAAGTTAATCAAAGATTCAAAGATCAAAGTACAAGCCGCTATCCAAGGTGAAGAATTACGTGTAACTGGTAAAAAACGTGATGATTTACAAGAAGCAATGCAAGTTGTTCGTACTGCTGATTTAGGTCAACCATTCCAGTTCAAAAACTTCCGCGATTAATACTCTGTGTTTTTAGCTTTAAGCTGTAAGTTTTAAGCTATAAGCCTGCAAGTTTCTGAACTTTACAAGGAGCGTATTTTGAGACGAATATTAGGTTACAGAGAAAAAGATATCTTCTAGCTATTTTCAGCTAGAGGATATTTATGTCAGTAAAAAACAAAGCAATAGATCGTAATAAACACGGTAAAATAAACAGAAAATACACAGGCCCACACAGTACTTATTTTTACCAACAAACACCAAGTTGGTGGGTGAAAATGACGATGACCAAGCCAAGAAGACGTTTAAATAAAGCTCTTTGTAAGCTTGTGCTGAATGGTGCTGACCCAGAAGGAATTGTTTTTCCGTTAGGAAACTCGAAACCTCATGAGTATTTCTGGTAATCATTGTTTTATAAAAGCCAATCAGCCATGCTGATTGGCTTTTTTACTTTCGGCTTACAGCTTAAATCTTAAAACTTTATTTTAGCAGTATAGCCGTCCATTGACTTTCTTCCCCAAAATCATCACAATAACGGCCTATTTTCGAGGTGCTTGCTGTATCTTCAGATACGTTTTATTTCAAAGGGTGAAATAGTCGCAAGATAATCGGGAAGTCGGTGCGTTTTCAGGGAGAAAACAATGCCAACACTGCCCCCGCAACGGTAATGTATATGCCATGCATGTACAGAGTCCGGAGACCGGCCTTGAAGTAACTTACTATTCGCGTGTGCGGTGGGCACAGGCTAGGGGATATCATGCTAAATAAATCTGCGTTAGGCGTAGCGGTTGCTGCTGCGTTGTCTTTTTCTGTATCTGCTGACGAGCAATCAATCGAGCACATCACAGTTACTGCCAATAAATTCGAACAATCAATTAATGATGTATTAGCCAGCGTTACTGTTATAGACCGTGCTGATATTGAAGCAAGCTATGTTCGTGACTTACCAAGCTTACTTGCCACTCAGGCAGGTTTTCAAATTAATGCCAATGGTGGTTTTGGGCAAAGCTCTGGTGTTTCATTACGTGGTGCAAGTTCTCGTCATACGCTTATTTTAATTGATGGCGTACGCACAGGCTCTGCAACACTTGGCTATAAAAGTATTAGCAATATTCCTTTAAACAGTATTGAGCGTGTTGAAGTAATTAAAGGTTCACGGGCTGCTGTATATGGTTCTGATGCGCTAGCTGGTGTAATTAATATCATTACGCGTAAAGCACAAAATACGACCCTAGATGTTACTTTTGGTTCAAACTCTTACCAAGAGTATCAAGTAGCGACCGGTGGTCAGTTTGCGGGGGTTGATGTTGCCGTTAATGCTGGTTATGAAAAAACAGATGGATTTGATGTTCTGCAAGGCTTAGCGCCAGATGAAGACGGCTACGAGAACAAAAACCTTGGCTTTAATCTAGGTTATCAAAATGAGCAGTTAGGTGAGTTTTTAGCGCAAGCACAGTACTCAGAAGGCGAAGCAAAATATGATAGCGCTTATAGCCCTGCAGACAGCACCGTAGAAAAAGGCGAGTTCGAAAATTACCAAGCTTCATTAGGTTGGAAAAAAGCTTTCGAAAAACACAGCCATGCCATTGATATTGCCATATCAAGTGATAGCTCAGATGACTCACGCATTGATTACACAGGTGCAACGGTGGTTGATAAGTTTGAAACTGAGCGTGAGCAAATCGATTACAATGGCCAATACTTTTTAAATCAAGCATTGACACTAAGCGGCGGTTTGAATTGGTATAAAGATGAAGTGAACACTAACTCAGGTACTTACTTAAAAGACAGCCGTGAGGTATTCGCTGCGTTTGTTGGTGCTTATTATGACGACGAACAAGTGCTGGCAAACCTAACCGTGCGCCAAGATGATGATCAGCAGTTTGGTGATGAAACAACTTACACTGCAGCTGTTGGCTATCACTTAAATGACATCGCTACATTCCGCGTAAGTCAAAGTACTGGTTTTAAATCTCCAACATTTAATGACTTATATTACCCAGGCTCAGGTAACCCAGAGTTAAATCCTGAAACATCAGATAACCAAGAGCTTGGTTTATCACTCAATGTGAATGATATCAGCCTTGATATTGCGATTTTCCGCAGCGAAATCGATAACAAAATCGCTTGGGCACCAAATGCATCAGGGCAGTGGCAGCCAACTAATATAAACGAAGCTCGCCACGAAGGTGTTGAGTTTAGCTTTAAAAACCAAGTGTTTGGCTTTGATCACAGCTTTAACTTTACCTATCTTTCAGCGGAAGATACTGAGACAGGTCAGTCACTAACCTATGTGTCAAATCACAGTGTGAATTGGTCATTAAACAAAGCATGGGGAGATTTTGATGCTGGTATCGATATGCAATACCGTGGTGACCGTGATGGCAAGTTAACGCACTTACCTTCGTATACGTTATGGAATTTAGTTGGTCACTACCAAGCGACTGACAACTTAACTGTGTCACTACGCGTAGAAAACCTATTCGATAAAGAGTACAACGCCGTTGATGCCTATGGTACAGACCTAGATGGTGATTACATCAACGACGAATTTTATTACTACAACACGGCAGAGCGTCGCCTGTTTGTAGGTGCCCGTTATCAGTTCTAATAACTCTTAAAGTCAGCTGAGCTGTTTGCTTAAAGCGAGTAATTGACATTAATTTGCCCATTCATGTCATTAGTCTTTAAGTTAAAACAAGCTCAGCATTATTATTAGTTCTGCGTCTAAAAGCTCGCTACCTACTTAGCGGGCTTTTTTCATTTTAGTTTATCTGCGTAATGTTGTTCGAACTTCGCAAGCTTTGGGGCAATAAGAATACTGCAATAACCCTGATTTGGGTTTTCATTGTAATAGTCTTGATGGTACTGCTCTGCAGGGTAAAAGTTTGTAAGCGGGCTAAGCTCGGTGACAATAGGCTCACGAATTTGCTTCTGTAAAGCTGCTATCATCGCTTGCGCTTTAGCTTTTTGCTGCTCAGTATGATAATAAATAACACTACGATACTGTGTGCCTACATCGTTGCCCTGGCGATTTAATTGTGTGGCATCGTGTAAAGTGAAAAACATTTCAAGGAGGGTACTATAGCTGATAATACTGCTGTCAAAGTCGAGTTGAACAACCTCAGCATGACCCGTTAAACCAGTACAAATTTGCTGATAACTTGGGTTTTCAATCTCACCGCCTGCATAGCCAGAGCTGACATTAAGCACGCCTTTTACACGTCTAAATGCGGCATCAATACACCAAAAGCAACCGCCGCCAAAAGTGGCTACTTGAATGTTGTTATCCATATTTAACTCCCTTACCGTTTTGCTGACTATAGCTGAAAAAACAAAACGCCGTAAAGACGGCGTTTTGTTTGAGCTTAAACCGTTTTAAATTTCTTCTAACGGCTTGTCTTTTGCTTGTTGTTCTAACTTGCTTTGTAAGTACTCAGGCGATTGGGTATTTCGAGCAAGTGCGCTGTATGCTGCAGGTACTACGAATAAGGTAAGTAAGGTTGCAACAATAACACCAGTAAATACCACCACACCAATTACCATGCGGCTTTCTGCACCAGGGCCACTTGCAAGTACTAGCGGGACCGAGCTCATCACGGTGGTCAATGAGGTCATAATAATTGGGCGTAAACGTTGTGTCGCAGCTTGGGTAATCGCTTCGTTAAACTCTACGCCTTTATCGCGCAGTTGGTTAGCGAACTCAACAATCAAGATACCGTTTTTCGCACTTAAACCTATCAGCATTACGATACCAATTTGGCTGTAAATATTTAGAGTAAGTCCGGTGTACCACAAGCCAAATAATGCACCCACTAAACCAAGTGGCACAGTGAGCATGATCACAAATGGGTGAATAAAGCTTTCAAACTGTGCTGCAAGTACTAAGAAGGTAACAGTCAGTGCCAGAATGAATACATAGGTCATTGCCGATGCGCCTTCATAGAACAGTTGCGATTCACCCTTGTAGTCAATTGCGCCGTCGATGTCGTTTTCTTCTGCTGCCACTTGATTTAAGAAGTTAAGCGCTTCTTCTAGGGTATAACCATCTGCTAAGTTCGCACTTAAAGTAATTGCGCGCATACGGTTATAACGGTTTAAACGCGATGCGGTGGCTTCTTCTTTTAAGCTAATTAAGCTATCTAGCGGCACTAATTCACCACTGCGTGATTTTAAATAGATATTTGAGATATCAGTTGGGTTAGCAAAGTCTTCTTTGGTGCCTTTTAAAATCACATCGTATTCTTCACCTCGGTCGATAAAGGTCGTTACGCGGCGTTGCCCTAACATGGTTTCTAGCGTGCGGCCTACATCAGATACAGAAACCCCTAAATCAGCGGCTTTGTTTTTATCAATGTTGATTAAAAACTGCGGGAATGTTTCTTTGTAATCGTGGTCAATTCTTACCAAGCCTGGGTTTTTCTCAGCACGCTCAATAATACGGTCTCGCCAATCGGCTAGTTGGTCGTAATCGTTACCTTGCAGTACAAATTCAATCGGACGAGATGAACCGCCGCCACCAATACCACGGCGCATAATTGCAAACGCACGCACATCGGTCACTTCAGTCATTTTACCGCTGATTTCGTCCATTACTTCCCACGTCGAGCGCTTACGCTTATCCCAGTCAGCCATACCAATGATAGCAACACCACCTTGGCCGCCCCAGCCAGGTACACGAACAAGCACTCGGCTCAATTCGCCAGACTCAGAGTAAGGCATTAAACGTTCTTCAATTTTTGCCATGTTTGCAGCGTTATTTTCATAACTTGCGCCTTCTGGGCCACTCATCATGATAAAGAAAGTACCGCGGTCTTCTTTTGGAGTAAGCTCTGATGGTACTTTTTGAAACAGCATAAAGCTTGCAACACCGGCCAAAATCATAGTCAGTAGTAAGCTCCACTTACGACTCATATTTGAAGTCAGCGAGTTACGATAGGCGTTTTCGATTTTGTTAAATGTTCTATCCATCCACTGGCTAAACTTGCTTTCTTTTTCTGATGCTTTTAACACTTTTGAGCAAAGCGCCGGAGATAGGGTTAATGCGGTAATACTCGAGAAGAACACCGCGGCGCTTACTGCCATCGCAAATTCTGTGAATAGGGCTCCAATACGGCCATCCATAAACACTAGCGGTACGAATACCGCAATCAATACGAGGGTTGTTGCTATAATCGCAAAGCCAACTTCACGGGCTCCACGAAACGCAGCAAGCAGTGGAGGTTCACCCAGCTCTATGCGGCGGTGAATATTCTCAAGCATTACAATCGCATCATCTACCACTAAACCGATAGCAAGCACGAGCGCCAGAAGAGTTAACAAGTTGATAGAGTAACCCATAGCCAGCAAGAACATGAAGCTGCCCACTAACGCCACTGGTACGGTTACAGCAGGCACTAGCGTTGCGCGGATATTGCCTAAAAATAGGTAAATAACCAATACAACTAGCGCCATTGAAATCCCAAGGGTTCTATATACTTCATCAATAGACTCTTTGATGAAAATTGATGAGTCATAGCTGTCTTGAATGGTGGTGCCTTCTGGCAGGTTACGCTTAATTTTTTCAAGCTCTGCGCGGGCATTATCAACCACGGTTAGGGTATTGGCTTTGGCTTGCTTGACGATACCCAAACCAATCATATTACGGCCATTACCACGGAATAAGCTTTCGTCGTCAGCGGCTTCTAAGTGAACATCAGCCACTTCACCTAAACGTACTAAATAGCCATCATCGCCACGTTTGATTACTAAGTTTCTAAAGTCTCGCTGATCTTTATAACTACGCGCGGTACGTACTGTAAAATCACGGTCGATAGATTCGATTTCACCGGCAGGTAATTCAACGTTTTCAGTGCGTAAGGTGTTTTCAATATCGCTACTGGTAATACCGCGTGCTGCCATCGCTTTACGGTTTAACCAGATTTTCATTGCGTATTTACGCTCGCCACCAACGCGTACGTTAGAGACACCATCAACAACCGCTAATCTGTCAACAATAAAGCGCTGTGCGTAATCAGATAACTGCAATGAATCCATAGTGGTACTGTTTAGTACGAACCATGCAATAGGGCTTTCATCACTGTTTGACTTAGAGACCTCTGGCGGGCGAACTTGCTCAGGTAAGCTATCAAGGGCACGGGCGACACGCTCGCGTACATCGTTTGATGCGGCATCGATATCGCGGCTGATATTAAACTCAATAGTGATATTTGATCGGCCATTTCGGCTTGATGAGTTAATACTTTTGATGCCTTCGATACCCGAAATGCGGTTTTCGAGTACTTGGGTGATTTTCGTTTCAATGATCTCTGCGCTGGCACCAGTGTAATCAGTGCTAACGCTGACAATCGGTGTTTCAATATCTGGGTATTCGCGCAGTGGTAGCATAGAAAAAGCTACCAAACCAAAGGTAAGTAACAACAGGTTTATTACGATCGCAAAGACCGGGCGTTTAACGCTAGTATCAGTAATTTTCATGGTTTAGCCCTTGATACTTACTTTGCTGCCAGTACGAATTTTAATGATGCCTTCAGTCACGACTTGCTGACCATTTTCAAGGCCTTTATCAATTGCTACCCAGCCATTGTGACGACCAGCCACATGTACTTCGACTTTGTTAGCAACGCCATCTTCTATTTGGAACACGTAGTGTTTGTCTTGCTGAGGGATGACGGCTTTCTCTGGTACCATTAGCGCTTGGTTTGAGCTTAACTCTAATGCGGTGTTTAACAGCATACCTGGGCGTAATAGGCCTTTGTCATTGATAAAGCTTGCAGTCACTTCAACGCTACGTGTGACTGAATCGATACGCGAGCTAATATGCGTCACTTTACCGTTAAAGGTTTTTTCTGGGTAAGCATCATTTTGCGTCATCACTTTCATTCCTAGCTGTAATTGAGCTAGGTATTTTTCTGGCACTTTAAAGTCGACTTTTATGATGCTGATATCATCAAGGGTGGTGATGTTTGTAGTATTGCTAACATAAGTACCAATCGAAATTTCGCGCTTGCCAAGTAAGCCAGAGAACGGTGCTTTAATCGTCATTTCGGCCAGCTTTGTTTTGGCGCTCTCTAGTTGTGCCTCAGTTGCGTCAACGCGTGATAGCTGCTCTTCTAGTAACGATTTAGCCGTAGCCTGTGAGCGAGATAACTCAGTAAGGCGTTCAAGTTGACGGCGTTCTTCACGTAAATTAATGCTTAGCTCTTTCACTGCTAACTCTTCTTCTTGAGATTGCAATTGAACCAGTTTTTGACCTTTACTAACTAAGTCGCCATCATTGAAAAAGATATCGGTAACATAATCGTTTTGTGCACTGCGAATATAAATCGCTTGGTTAGCGCGAGCGCTACCAATTGCTTCTATTAGCACGGCATTTTCTTCTGCTGTAACAGTGTGCGCTGCCACCTGTGTTGCACGGTCGCCAAAGTTGCTTTGCTCACCTTGGCTTGAAGGTAAATACAAATAAATACATAACCCTAGCAAAAGGGTAATAATAAAAGGAAAAAGTGCTTTACCAGATTGTGTAGAATACATCATCGTGTTACCAGAAAATTAGTTGAGTGTAGTGTACAAAATTAGTACGTGCCCCGTATGTCAGGTATCTCATAAATTTGTGCATTTGGCGTAAAAGTTAAAAGTTCGGCTAATTTGTTCCTTTATTGTGACTAAAAGAGAGGTTTTAGTATGGGTAAAGAATCAAAATGTAATTATTGTTTAACGCTTAGAAAGATAGTTTTGGTCACAATTGTGATGTTTATTTTTTACTTTTCTGTTTATGGATAAGAAAGTTCCTGCACTCAAAGTGCGTGCTCAAGCATCTCGCCATGGCAGTGAGTTTTTAATTGTTGGCGGTATTGGGTTAATCATTATTATGCTGGTTAACTTATTGAGGCCCGGTGAAATTAGCATTGTTGAGATTTTTTTGGCAACAACCTGTATAGCAGCAATTTTTATTGGCTTTTTAAAAACGCAAGAACCATACTTTAGCCTAGTATTTACTCAGAATTTACTTATTTATCATCATAAGGTTGGGAATTGGCAGCTAAATCGTGCTAATTTTCATCATAGTGGTATACCAAAAGTGGAACAGGGCTTAGAATACCTTGAGTTAAACGCAGTTGGTATTAAACTCAATAACATAGATGAATTTTTAACTCAGATTTCCCCGAGAATTGCCGGACGATTACTAATAGAGCAACGTCATTTATTTATGCAAGTCATTCAAAAGTATTGCAAAAATGGTGATTGCCCATCAGAATGGTTGATAGAAGAGACGGACTACACTGCCCCTAGTGGTCAGGTTTACAAAGGATTGATTGCCATGTTTGCTAATCGTACGCAACATTTAAGGCAATTAACAGGATACGATTTATTATTGCCAGCCAATGTTCTTGATGTTGATATTTGGCAATTTAGTACAGATTTAAATCGTTGGAAACTGAACCCTAATGAGTTTATTGAGGCTCGCTTACAGAAAAAGTAAGCAGTTAGGTGCAGTAAGTAGCAGGATAAGACTATGAGTCAAGAACGTTCTTTTATTAAAAGCGGTCGAAACACAATTATACATAAAGATAAAAAACTCGACTTAGTGGTTGTGAATGGTGAGAACCACCCACGCATTAAAGTTACTCAAAATGGTTTAGAGCCGTTTAAAGAAGATCTGCCAAAAAACCGTCGTGAAGCTAAAGAACGCTACTTAGAGATGGTGTATGTAGCAAGCCCAGATGTATTTGCAGAAGAAAAACGTTTGTTGTTTATCCAAGCCCTAGATGGCAGGGAATACAAAGTTGATTACAGTAAAATAGGCACTAAGCTCTTCGTACGTATTCACCAAGATAGTTATTTATAATTCCTGGTCTGGCACTTTAATTGCTTGTTATTAACTTATTTGGCAGTCGGCCATGACCGACTTTGCATTTTAAGGTGGTAAACATGAGATTAGTGCCTCTTACCCTAGTTGCATTAACGACATTAACAGCCTGTGGCGGTGGTGGCGGTTCGAGTGATTCGAATCCAGTCGCAGCAACAGTTAATGCAGGCTCAGATCAGCAAATTATTGAAAAAAGTGAATTTACTGTCTCTGCCAAGGGCTCTCCAGCTGATGGCACTTTTACTTGGGAGCGAGTCAGTGGCCCCGCACTAGAAGGTTTTCCAGCAGAGGGCGCTGAACAAACCATTACCGCTCCTGATATCAAACTTGACTCTGAACTTATATTAAAAGTGAATTATCAAACCGATGGGCAACTTGTTTCCGATCAGGTTAGTATTTTTATTACTTCAAATAATCAACTTCCTGTTGCTGTAATCACCCAAACAGCACCAGAGGAGTTACCATCGCAATATAATGATGTGATCACATTAAGTGGCGAAGAGTCTGCTGATATTGATGAAAATGGCTCAGTTGACAGTTACTTGTGGACGCAACTTGATGGCCCTGATCTAACGGCTGACAGCTACAACAATCAAACCATTAGCTTTACTCACCCACTACTTGAATCAAATACAGCGATGACGTGGCGTTTAACTGTAACGGATGATGAAGGTGGCTCAGCAAGTACTGAGGCGTCGTTTACCTTAAACAAAACCGTTGAAGTGATTATTGCGGATGCAGGTGAAGATCAGCAGGTTATTGAGTTCGATACCGTAACCCTTGATGCCAGCAATAGTGAAATTGTGACGGCAACAAAGTCATGTTTTTGGGAGCAATTAACAGGCGAAACTGTGACCTTGGCAAACCAGAACCAGTGTATCACGACGTTTGTAGCCCCTGATGTTGATACCGATTCAGAGCTTAGTTTTGAAGTTACCGTGACCGACAGTAAATCGCGAAGCGACACAGATACTGTGATTATCGATATTAGCCCAAAACCACTTGGTTTAATTAACGATACAGGCATGAGTGATTGCTATAACAACTCACAAAAAATTAATTGTGACAGCGAAGACTTCCCAAGCCAAGATGCCGATGTAGGTCGTGATAGTGTCGCAAACCAACTAGATAAAGTAGGTCAGGGCGACTTAGCGTTTGATTTTACTAAAATGAATGAATTTGCCGACGAACTGCCTGATGATGCGACCAGCTTTAGTTGTGTTCGCGATAACGTCACAGGGCTTATTTGGGAAGTAAAAGAAGCCAGTTCAACATTACCGCCGTCGACAGCCGATCGTGCAGCGACAAACCATTATACCTGGTATTTAAATGGTTCAAGTGGTGTGCAAACGGGCAGTGTACAAGGAGCTGCCGGCTCTACTTGCCCAAGCACCAGTAACTGTGGTCTGCAAACTTACATTAATGATGTGAACAGCAACGATTTTTGCGGTGGTACAAATTGGCGTGTGCCAACTTACACCGAATTATTAGGGTTATTAGATTATGCCAAACAAGGTGAGTCTACATTACTTAATAGTGATTTCTTCCCAAATCAACCAAGTGATACTCAGCTAAGCTCCGGGAGCAGTTCGTTTATGCCTTATTGGACTTCGCAAACAGCGGCAGATGGTACGAGTTTATCGCAAGCTTATATTATCGATATGAGTAGTGCTAATGATTTAGCGTATCCGAAAAGTAACACCGCCTTTGTGCGCTTAGTTAGAACACCGGGAGAGTAATATGCGAAAGTTACCTTTAATCACAGTACTTAGCGTTATTGCTCTGCAATCGGGTTATGCTGCTGCGCAAGTATGTTATAGCGCCGTCACTGAGACGACCCCTGATAGCCGTTTTGTAATTAACGAAGATGGCACTGTAAGTGATAGCGAAACGGGTCTTATGTGGCAACGTTGTACGTTTGGTCAAAGCTATAACAATGAAACAGATACCTGTGAGGGCACTAGCCAGCAGCTTACTTGGGGCGAAGCTTTACGCGGGGCTGAAAATGCAACCTTTGCTGATTACAGCGATTGGCATGTGCCAAATGTTAAAGAGCTAGCAAGTATTTTAGAACATAGCTGTGTGCAGCCTAGTATCAACGAAAACGCATTTTTATCGACTAAGCTGCAAAACTATTGGAGTAGCACCTCAGGGATCAGTCGCACTGATCTTGCTTGGGTGTACCAGTTTGATAAAGGCATCAACAGCCTTCACGCAAAAACGTCCGATGTTTATTTGCGTTTAGTGCGCTACGAAAAGTAGTCTTTAATAATTTCTAACCGCGCTTGCTCAAGCGCGGTTTTTATTTCAGCGCCTTTAATACCTTGTGCAATAAACTGTTGTGGGTTGACAGCGCGTGCTTGCGTAGCTGCGTTTACTAAAGAGTCATAGCAGGCTACTGGCTGTTGCTGACTTATCTCTAACACCTTTAATACTTGCTCAAAACGCTCAGGGCGACGCCATAAATCAAGTTGGTTAAAGCAAGCAAAAACGGCCTTGCTAGACGGTTTTTCCGCACTTAACGTTGTTTGATGTGTTTGGCTAAACAGCGCTAAATCGCGCACTTCATTAGGTAAGCGTATGTTGCTAGCTATCGCTTTTATCTCGTCGCTTGAAAGCGCTAAGGTAACTTGGCTAAATAACAACGAAGTGTCGTTAACTTGCTGCTCATTTGCATAGGTAAAGCGAGCTTGTAAGGTACGGTAAAGCTCATCACACCATTTACTTTCAAGCTCAGGGCTAATTACATGCAGGCCACCAATGCTGGCAAGCACATTTAAAAACTCGCTAAATGCGCCATCACTGAGGGATTTTTCGCATTCTAACCACACGCGTTCAGCAGTTAGAGTGTTTAGCTCTTTGGCTTTTACCATATCAATTAAAAGCGCCTTGGTTTCTGGCGCAATAGTAAAGCCTAGGTAATGATAACGAGCAGCAAAGCGGGCTACGCGTAATATGCGTAGAGGGTCTTCACTAAAGGCTTCAGAGACATGACGTAATACACGATTTTCAAGGTCTTGCTGGCCAGAAAATGGGTCAACTAAGTTGCCATCTTGGGCTTGAGCAATGGCGTTTACGGTGAGATCTCGACGAATTAAGTCTTGCTCTAAAGTGACATCTGGCGCGAAATCACAAATGAACCCCGTGTAACCTTGGCCTTGTTTTCGCTCAGTGCGCGCCAGCGCATATTCTTCTTTACTTTGTGGGTGTAAAAATACCGGAAAATCTTTACCAACTTGTTGATAGCCTTGGCTGATCAGTTGCTCAGGTGTTGCACCAACCACCACATAATCGCGCTCTTTAACGTCACGACCAAGTAGGGCATCTCTAACTGCGCCACCGACTAAATAAACCTGCATAAAACACCTATAATTTTGCCTTTTCGCTATTTTACGTTATTTAACCAATAAAATGTAAACAAGGTTTTAAGTAGCGATGTTTTTTGCCATTATAGACCGTGATTTTAAACGCAAGGAATAACACGGTGTATTTAAGCTATTTTGGCTTGTCAGAAAAACCCTTTTCGATTGCCCCAAATCCTGAGTATTTATTTCTTAGTGAGCGCCATAAAGAGGCATTAGCGCACCTTACCTATGGATTAGGTGAAGCGGGTGGCTTCGTTTTGTTAACAGGCGAAGTGGGTACAGGTAAAACAACACTAACAAGAAGTCTGCAAGAGCAATTACCTGAAAACACCCAAGTGGCACAAATTCATAATCCGGCTTTGTCACAGCTTGAATTGCTTGCCAGTATTTGTGACGAATTAAAGATTGAGTATGACAGTACTAATGCGACTCTGAAGACCCTTACTGACGTGATTAAAAAGCACCTTGAGGCAAATAATCAAGCGGGCGGTCATACCATCTTAATTATTGATGAAGCACAATTACTCGCACCTGATGTGCTAGAGCAGCTGCGCTTGTTAACCAATATCGAAACAGATCATAAAAAGCTGCTGCAAATTGTATTAGTAGGGCAACCTGAGCTTCAAGAACTACTAAAACGCACTGAATTAAGACAACTTGCCCAGCGTATTACTGCGCGTTATCACTTATTACCACTCACCGAAGGACAAGTGTTTGCCTATGTTAAGCACCGTTTATTTAAAGCGGGCACAGAGCAAGCATTGTTCTCAGGGGATGCGTTAAAAGCGATTTATCAGGTTACTCAAGGCGTACCAAGATTGATCAATTTATTATGTGAGCGCTGTTTAGTGGGAGCTTTTTCACAGCAAAAATTGAGTATCGACAGTGAGCTTGTGATGCGCTCAGCCGCAGAAGCACTGCCGCCAACCAGCACTCCTGTTGCTGTAGCAAATAAAGAGCCGAGTTATGTTTGGCTCTACCCAGTTTCATTTTTAGCCGTATTAGGAATGGGTATTGGTTTATCCTACCTAATATAACGAGTGTTCATTTATGTCATTATTACTAGATGCAATTAAACAATCTGATCAGCACGCACAAACTGCAGTTGATCATGACCAAGCCGCACTTGCGCTCAAACAACAGCAAGAATTAACCCGCTATCGCCGCTTAGCTTTTTCATTTGGGCTATTACTGGCGGCAATCTTGACGCTTATGGCAGGATTTTCGATTGGTAAATGGTTACAGCAAACTAAACCTGTTGCTGAGCAGCCAAAGCTTGTTAATAACAGCAATGAAACCACAGAAAGCGTTGCTACGGAGGCTCAGGCAAGTCCTGAAACACAGCAACCCGCTAAGCAACAGCAAGTAGCGCAAAGCCAAACCCCGCAAGCGACCAACAACCCAACTCAGGTAACAGCGATGCAGCAAGGGCAAGTGCAACAATCTGTACCGCAACAAATGATGCAGCAGGTTCCGGTGCAAGGTCAGCAATATCAATGGGTGCAAGTTCCGGTTAACTCAGCCCCTGTGTATGCTAATCAAGGTTATCAAGTACAACCTCAGTACCAGCAGCAAGCTGTGTATCAAAATCAGCCAGTGTATCAATCACAGCCACAGTTTTCGCAGCCAATGCAACAAGTCAATCCGCAGCAAATGAGCAGCAATGGCATTGATTTAAGTAAATACAAGGTGCTTGGCAAGCCTTTTGATGGTCAGCCAACTCAACCAGTCTCTCAATCATCAACAAATGATGAGCTCAGAGATGTGCCAGATACATTGAAAGATGCTTTTGCTAAAGCGGTTGAAAATGTTGATAACAAACACAACGTTGATATTACCCGTAGCACTAAAAACACATCGTATGCAGAGCCTATTGAGCTATTGCCTGATGCATTACAAAGTCTTATTCCTACGATTAAATATCAAGCGCATATTTATGCCTCAGAAGCGTCTAAACGCTGGATTAAGCTAAATGGTCGTGAGTTATACGAAGGCGATAACATTGGCGTATTATCAGTAATTGAAATTACTCCAGAGCAGAGCTTATTAAGCTACGATGGGTATGAGTTTACGTTAAAAGCATTACAAGACTGGCCTGAGTAGCCAGTCTTTACTTTAGGAATTAAGGTAAAATTGCACTCTTAAAAAAGCGGATCAGGTCGATGTTAAAGTCTCTTGGTCTGACTGCTGATTCTAAGCTATCGTGACAACGGCTGTTGGCCAAATCAATATCTTGCACTTCGGTATAGCGTGCATGTTTAGCGTTATAAAACACTTTCACTTGAGGCTTTAAAGGGCTGGTGGGGTTACTGTGGGTGACCAAACCTAACTTTTGGCTCTCAAGTTTAACCAAGGTGCCGACGGGGTGAACACCGATGCACTGAATAAACTTAGTGACTAGATCTCCGTCAAAGCTATCTGGGCAGCCATCTTTAAGTATCTTAAACGCCTTAATTGGTTCCATGCCAGCTTTATAGACCCGTTCAGCGGTCAATGCATCATAAACATCAACAATCGAAGCCATGCGTACATATAAGCTTATCTCTTCACCACTTTTACCAAACGGATAACCACTGCCGTCTAAACGTTCGTGATGGAACCCTGCTATATCTACAGCAATCCCGCTCAAGCCTGCTTGCTCTAAAATTTCTTTACTGAAGCGAGCATGGTCTTGAATTGCTTGATATTCTTCATCTGTTAACTTACCAGGCTTGTTGAGTATCTCATCGGGAATATTTATTTTTCCAATATCGTGAAGTAAAGCACCGGTCGCAAGCTCTTCAATAATGGCTTTTTCAATACCTAGGTGCTTAGCAAAAATACTCATCAAAATTGATACATTGATAGAATGCTCAAGTAGGTATGCATCCTTTTCACGCATACGAGTGATACAGGCAAGCGCATCTTGATTACGAAAAACCGAATCAATAAAGCCACTTGCGAGCTCTTGAAAAGGGGCAATATCAATTTTGTTGCCATCGCGGATATCGTCAAAGGCTTTGCTTTGTAATGATCTTGCTTCGTTATATAAGCTGTTTGCTTTGCCCATTTCTGCAGACACACTATGGGTTGTGTGCCAAGGATCAAAAGCGCTAGTCTCGCCAACAGGTTGCGGATTATGTTGCTGCTCAACCACTTTATTCTCATTGTCTAAGGTCAGTGTTTTGTCCGGGTCGATAGCTATTTCTAATATGCCAGCCTTGATCAGCTTGTCTATGCTTCCCTGTGTTTTTACCCAACCTTGGTTTTTTATACGGATCTTGCCTTTTTGTTTTGTCACGCTTTGGACAAACATACCGGGCTTAAGTTGATTGATAGGGAGTGTTTTCAAAGCCTTTACTTCTAGTCGAATACATTACTATAAAACTAGCAGAAAACTTGTAGCTCGGTAAACAAGAATAGTAAAAAGGTATTTGTAAAAATCAAAAGCCCCCGCAAATGCGAGGGCTTTTAAGTAACTCAGGAAAGTTTAATTTCCTTTAACTAATACGATTACTCGTCGTCTTCAACTAAGGTCATTAGTGATGTGTTACCACCTGAAGCGGTTGTATCAACACTGATTGTTTTCTCAGTTAGTAGACGCTTGATTAGCGTGTCGTAGTACTCAGAGCTGATCACTGGCAGAATCGCACCTTTACGTTGTGCTAGCTGCTGGCTGAAGTAGCCTAAGCGTGATGAACGAGCCGCAACAACCGCACCTGCAAGGTGAGGGTGCGCCAAAATAGCTTGTAACTGATTAGGTTTAGCAACTTGGAATACACCTTCAGCAATACCTGTTGAGATAAACTTATCTTTAAACGCAACCGCTTCGTCAAAGAATAACTCAGAAGCAACCGTGATTACGGTATTACCAGCAGCAAGTGCTGTGATAATCGAAATTGCCCAGAAGTTAAATGACGTACTCTTATCTGCATAACAAACCACACAACCACGAGGCTCTAAGTGAAGCGAGTTAGATTCACCCGTAGGTCCAGGCAGCACAGTGTGCTTGCGCATGTGTTTTTCAAGACGGTTAAGTTGTGCACGTGCATCAGCTAACGTTAATGCTAAGTCATCCGCAAGCTCGTCGATAATTTCTACAGTCGCTACTTTTGCAAGTAATTGACGCACAGCAGAAACTCGGTCGTTTAGTGGTGTTGAGCGCCAGATTTTCTCATCGCGTAATGAGTTTTCCATCAGCTTAGCAACTTGCTCAGCTGCACCTGAATAGTGGTGAGTATCTAACTCATCAGGTGTTAGGTTTGTCATTTGTACGTTATCTGGTGATGCTTTTTCTTTCACAAGACGCTGTAAGTAGTTAGGGCCACCGGCCTTAGGGCCTGTGCCTGATAAACCACGGCCACCAAATGGTTGTACGCCAACAATCGCACCAATCATATTACGGTTGACGTAAACATTACCTGCACGTGACATCTTCGCCACGTACTCGCAGCGCTCTTCGATACGTGAGTGGATCCCCATGGTCAGACCGAAGCCAGTGCCATTGATTTGATCAATTACGTTATCAAGCTCTGTGCCTTTAAAGCGGATGATATGCACACACGGGCCAAATACCTCACGTTTAAGCACAGATAAGTCTTTGATCTCGTAAAGACGAGGAGCAAAGAAGAATGCGCCATTTTCGCTGTTATCAGGAATCGCACACTCATAGTGAAGAGTTGCATTACCTTTTAAGTATTCAACGTGGTCATTTAAGTTTTTCAGTGCTTTTTCGTCGATAACAGGACCTATATCTGTTGAAAGCAATGATGGGTCACCAACGTGAAGTTCTTTTAAAGCGCCTTTGAGCATCTCAATGATGCCATCAGCAACGTCTTCTTGTAAGAACAATACACGTAGTGCAGAACAACGTTGACCAGCACTTTGGAAGCCAGAGCTGATCACATCGTCAACAACTTGCTCAGGTAGGGCTGTTGAATCAACGATCATACAGTTTTGACCGCCTGTTTCAGCGATAAGCGGTACTTGAATATCATTACGCGCAGCAAGAGTTTGCGAAATAAGAGTCCCTGTTTCTGTAGAACCGGTGAACATAACAGCTTGAATACGCTCATCAGGAACGATGGTTTTACCCACTTCGCTACCACGGGCAATAACAGGTTGTACAACGTGCTCAGGTAAGCCTACTGAAAGCATCAGTTCAATTGCACGGAGGGCGATTAAGCTAGTCTGTTCAGCAGGTTTCGCAATAACAGTGTTACCAGTCACGATTGCTGCAGCTACTTGACCTAAGAAGATTGCAAGTGGGAAGTTCCATGGGCTGATACATAAGATCACACCACGTGCTTCAAAGCGCTCATCTTCTGATAGTTCTTCAGCGCGTGCAGCGTAGTAGCGGCAGAAATCCACTGCTTCACGAACTTCATCGATACCATCTTGGGTAATTTTACCCGCTTCTTTAATACAGATAGCAACAAGCTCATCGTGGTGACGCTCTAAGATGTCAGCAACGCGGCGTAATAAGTTTGCGCGCTCTTTTACTGGCGTTTGTGACCATGACTCAAATGCTTTTTCTGCATTTTCTAAAAGTGCAGTCATTTCGTCAGAAGATTGTAGTTTCACATGACCAATAATTTCTTTGTGATTTGCAGGGTTCTTCACAGGAAGAGAGCCTTCTGGCACATCGCTTAATTCAATGCGGTGCTCATCAAACCACGTATCAAGATTTTCTTTAAATGGTGTGATGACGTTGATATCAGTTAAGTCCATACCCTTTGAGTTAGCACGTTCTTCACCATATAAATCAATTGGCATCTTAATTTGCGTGTTGTACTTGTTACGTAAACCTTGCAGTGTTTCAACAGGGTCAGGTAATAGTGATTCAACAGGCTTAGTCGTATCAACAATCGCATTTACGAATGACGAGTTAGCACCGTTTTCTAATAAACGACGAACTAAGTATGCAAGTAAGTCTTCGTGTTGGCCCACAGGAGCGTAAACACGACATTGAATTTTCTCTTGGGTTACGATTTGGTCGAATAACGACTCACCCATACCGTGTAGACGTTGGAATTCAAAACCTTCGTTGTCGCCTTTTGCAACTTCTAAGATTGTTGCTGCAGTGTATGCGTTGTGTGTAGCAAATTGTGGGTACAATACATCACGTGCTTCTAGAAGCTTAATTGCACAAGCTTTGTAAGAAACGTCAGTGGTCGCTTTACGTGTAAATACAGGGTAGTGATCTAAACCATCTTGTTGAGTGGTTTTGATTTCTGTATCCCAGTATGCACCTTTTACAAGGCGAACCATTAGTTTACGACCAACGCGACGAGCAAGTTCTGCAACCCACTCAACGACAAAAATAGCGCGTTTTTGGTATGCTTGAACTGCTAAACCAAAGCCGTTCCAGTTACCTAAATCGTCATCGCTAAATACCGCTTCAATAACATCTAAAGAAATATCTAAACGGTCAGCTTCTTCAGCATCAACAGTAAAACCGATATCGTAGCTTTTCGCTGCAAGCGCAAGTTCTTTTAACTTAGGTACGATTTCAGCAATAACACGTTCGCGGTGAGTGAACTCATAGCGTGGGTGAATCGCAGAAATTTTAACTGAGATGCCAGGGCTCTTGATTGGACCACGGCCATTTGCCGCTTTACCAATTGCGTGGATAGCTGTCATGTAGCTTTGGAAGTAACGCTCTGCATCTTTCATTGTGCGAGCGCCTTCACCTAGCATATCGTAAGAATATACGTAGCCTTTTTGCTCTTTATCAGCTGCACGTTCAATCGCTTCGTCGATAGTACGACCCATAACGAATTGCTTACCCATGATCTTCATCGCGAAGTTCACAGATTTACGAATAACAGGCTCACCTAAACGACCAATTGTCTTCTTAAGAACTCCGAATTGCTGCTCTTTTGACTTGTCGCTGTAGTTAACCATTTTACCGGTTACTAACAGGCCCCAAGAAGAGGCATTTACAAATAGTGAATCGCTGCTACCTAAATGCGAGCTCCAGTCACCTTTAGCAAGTTTGTCACGAATTAGTGACTCTTGTGTTGCTTTATCTGGAACACGTAATAGTGCTTCTGCAAGACACATTAATACAACGCCTTCTTCACTTGATAGTGAGAATTCATTTAATAGTGCATCTACACCGCTTTGACCATCCTGATCGCGACGGATATTTAAAACCATTTGACGAGCACGTTCCCACGCTCGGCTACGCGCTTTCACGCCTACTTCAGCCAAAGGCAAAATATGATCAATAACCGCATTTTCGTCAATACGGTAGAAATCACGGATCTTTTGTCTAATTGGACATTCAGTTGTCAAATCGCCATTAAATAGCATATGTAACCCTCTGGTATGTGGAGTCTAAAAAATGAACTAATTACATTTCTTACCATTGATATAATTCGTGCATTCTAATGAAAATCCAGCAGAATATGCTGGTTAAATTTTTCGATTTACGATAATTTACAGGGCATACCGTTAACTTAGCCGCATAAAATTCTGTTATGACCAGTCCGAATAGATTACGCATGTTAGATCGCATCGATTTAGCAATTTTAGACGCTCTGCAAAAAAATGGCAGAATATCGAACGTAAACCTCGCAAAACAGGTAAACCTAAGCCCAAGCCCATGTCTAGACCGTGTAAAACGTTTAGAACAAGAAGGCTACATCGAAGGCTATTACGCAAAGCTTAGCGAGGCAAAACTTAACCAGAGCTTGTTAGCACATGTACAGGTCTCGTTGGTGACCTCGAATACATCGGTATTTAAAGTCTTTCGTGAATATATTTTAAATATTCCGCAAGTGGTTGAATGCGACATGGTTGCTGGTGGCTATGACTACTTATTAAAAGTACGTGTGTCTGATATGGACGAATATCGCCAAGTACTGGGGGATTTAGTTGATATCCCAGGGGTGGGTACGCATCACACCTATATGGTGATCGAAAAAATAAAACAAGACAACGGGCTAAGGTTCGATATATAGATACAAAAAAAAGCACCATCAGGTGCTTTTTTGTTGACTATTTAGTGGCTTATGCCCAGCCGTCGTAACGTTTACGACGAGATAACACCACCGTTAAGATAATACCTAACAGTAAGCCGATAAATGCAATTGCACCGCCATAAGTAAGTAGCTGGCGTTTCTCTTTTGCACTTGCTGTTTGCTTTGCATTGCGCTCAGACTCAATGGTGTTCTTAAGCGTTTCGATTTGCTTGCTAAGAGCTAGATTTTGCTCTGTCAGTGATTTGTTCTGCTCTTGTAGTTGTGGCAGTTCAATTTCAGCTTGGCGAAGTTGCTCTTGCATAACTGTCATGTCGTTATTCAGCGCTTGAAATTGTTGTTTAATACCGGCATTTTCAGTAACAAATTTTGACTCTACCCAACCTTCACGATCTTTATCATCACGAATTTTAAAGTAGCCATTATCCTCACCTGACAACAACACAACTTGTGTACCTGCATCGACTGAACCCAAAATGCGGTAGTTTTTGCTTGGACCTGAGTGCATAAAGGTGTACAGGTTATCGACTATGTAGGCGGTGTTTTGGCTGTCGCTGCTTGGCGCTTCTTCTGCGTAGCTAATAAAAGAGGTGGCCGCAAGGAGCAACCCAAAAATACACTGTTTTAACATCAATCTACCTTGTTAATGTGATCTTGCCTAGAAGTGGCTAAATTTATAATTTCTTTATGTATAGAGATAGTAGGGATTTCAACTATTAATAGCAAGGCTGATATTGTAATCCTTGCGTAAGCTTAACCGCAAAAAACAGGAAAAAATTTGCATTAACTGTCTGCTTTGTTTATTTTGATCACTTATTTATTTTAAATGTACTCCGCAAAGCGAATGGATACTGAGATAGAATTGAAGTTTTTGGTGTCAGATGCCGTTGTTCCACTGATCCCCGCATTAATTACCCAATTTGCAAAAACCGTTACCAATAAACCGTCACGCAACTTACAAAATGCTTATTACGACACGCCAAGCCGAGAGTTACGTGCTTTAGATATTGGCCTTCGTACTCGCTGTTGTGATGGTGAGTGTGAGCAAACCATCAAGCTTGCTGGCGAAGTGGTTGGCGGCTTACATCAACGCCCAGAATACAATTTACCACTGTCAGGTAACCGCCCTGATTTACTCGCATTTGATGCTGCTATTTGGCCGCATGGCATGCAAGTGTCTGGTATTGCAGAAAACCTATACCCAATTTTTAGCACTAACTTTATACGCCGTACTTGGTTAATCGAAACCGAAAATGGCGCAAAAATTGAAGTGGTATTAGATAAAGGTGAAGTTGCTGCGTCGGGTCAGGTTGAGCCAATCTCTGAACTTGAAATCGAACTGATTGAAGGTAGTCGCAATGAGTTGTTTGCTCTGGCAGATAAGCTGGTTAGTGAAAGCCATGTTCGCTTAGGGCTTTATTCTAAAGCTGCTCGAGGTTATCGTCTTGCAGATGACAAACCATTAAAAGCAAGCAAGTCAATTGGCTTTGTGCCACTAAAACGCGGCGCAACCCAAGAACAAGCTTTAATAGAAAGCATCAACTACGCGATTCGCTTTGTACAAAAACATGAAGCCTGCTATTTCATTAAACCAAGTCTAAAAACCCTTAAGCGTGTCACCGACGGTATTCGTTTAATTCGCCATACATTTTGGCTGTTTGACGATATTGTTAGTAAAGACGATACCGACTCATTGCGAACAGAGTTAAAGTGGTTACTAAGCGAATTAGCGTGGGTTGAAAATGCAATTCAGCTAAAAACCTACACATCTAAGCGCCACGCGTACTACAAAAAAATCAACAGTGCGCCTGAGCTCACACAAGTTATTGATGACTTAAAAGAGCTTCAGCCAAGCATTGATGATATTGAAACTCTTTTTCATAGCACCCGATACAACCGCTTATTATTACAATTAACAACCTGGTTAATTGAAAAACAATGGCGCAAATCATGGGGGCAAGCTGAGTTTCAGGCAGCAGAAAAACCAGTTGCTGATATTGCTAAACGTTTATTTGCTAAAGATTGGCACGACATGCACGAGCTTATTCCTGAGCAGCAAGTGTTTACAGATAAAGACTATTTGGCACTACGCACCCGCCTTGAAAACTCATTACTCAGCGGCAACTGCTTAGGCGCTTTGTTCGATAAAGAAGATCGAAATGAGTTCCGTATGCCGTGGGTTGATATCTCTCATGGTATTTATGAGTTAAGCACCCTTGAGTATTTAAAGCAGTTATGTGCAGGGCAAGACGACTTAGAGCTGACAAAAATTCAATCATGGCTTGATCAAAAGTCAGAGTTTTTGGTTAGTGCGATGGAGCAAAGTCGCCACGCGTCATTTAATACAGACCCTTATTGGTTTTAAATAAATGCACTTTTGCCTATGGATAGGGTTAGCATGTTTGAGTCTCTCGGCAGTAGCTAACCCTATTGAATGGCAATCCTATAAACAGCAAGACGGCATAAAGGTTAGCTATAAAAAGCATGAAACCGGCATTATAGAAATTAATGCTTCTGTGCTGGTAAAAAATGCCAAGGCCAGTGATTTTATGGCATTACTCAGTGATACTGACAACGCCGCAAACTGGCTCGAAAATGTCAAAAGCGTGACGCTAATGGAGCGCTTAAGCCCCTCAGAAACCCTTGTTTATACCCACTTTAACTCGCCTTGGCCGGTATCAGACCGAGATTTAGTAAGTTACTCTTGTTATCGCGCTTTAGATGAACACACAACCGAACTACAAATCAAAAGCCAACCTTATGCAAAAGCCGAAGCCTCTGGCGTTGTGCGTATTAAAGACCTCACCGCTTATTGGCGTTTAGAACAGCAACAAAGTAATTTGTTGGTTAGCCATCAAGCCTATGCTGATCCAAGTGGTTCAATTCCACATTGGTTAAGTAACAAGGTATCGCTAAAAAGTGTTTATAAAACACTACAAGCACTGAGAGAACAATTAACTAACAATCAGTTTTCCCGTACTAACACCAGCAGCATTCCAGGTGATTGCTAGGGTTTAATCAAGCGTCTTTGGGTGACAGAGTAAGAATTTATCATTATGATCAGGTGAATTCTGAGCGGGTAGGTAAAAAATGAAAGAACCAAAAATTCCCCTAGTTAATAAGCCAAATGGTATTGGCTTTGGGCGTATTTTAAAAGCAACCAAGTGTTCTATTAAAGGCTTTAAAGCGGCATTTAAAGAAGAGTCGGCATTTCGCTCTGAAATCTATTTAGGGGTGTGCTTATTACCCTTGTCAGTGGTTCTTGCGCAGTCATTAAATCATTGGTTAGTGCTGTTTATTCCTTACTTATTATTATTAATTGTTGAGTTACTGAACTCGTCGATAGAAGCGCTCACTGACCGAGTAGGGATTGAATATCATGTATTATCGGGGCGAGCTAAAGATATGGCTTCTGCGGCAGTGACATTGAGCTTGCTAATTCTTGCTTTGGTATGGGGTGTAGCCGTTTACGAAAAGATAGTGAGTTACCTTTAAATCAGACACAAAAAAAGCGCCAAAAGGCGCTTTTTTCATTTTATTAAACCTATTACAGGCCAGCAGCTGCGCGAAGTGCGTCTGCTTTGTCTGTACGCTCCCAAGGGAACTCATCACGACCGAAGTGACCATAAGCCGCAGTCGGTTGATAGATAGGACGCTCAAGATCAAGCATTTGGATTAAGCCGTAAGGGCGTAGGTCGAAGTGCTCACGTACTAATTCGATTAGACGCGCTTCATCTAATTTACCTGTACCAAATGTCTCGATGCTGATAGATGTTGGCTCTGCAACACCGATAGCGTAAGAAACTTGTAGCTCACATTTGTCAGCAAGGCCAGCAGCAACCACGTTTTTAGCAACGTAACGAGCAGCATATGCAGCTGAACGGTCAACTTTTGATGGATCTTTACCAGAGAAAGCACCACCACCGTGACGAGCCATACCACCGTATGTATCAACGATGATTTTACGACCTGTAAGACCACAGTCACCCATTGGGCCACCGATTACGAAACGGCCAGTTGGGTTGATGAAGAACTTAGTTGCGCTTGAGATTAGCTCAGCAGGAAGAACCGGCTTAATGATCGTTTCCATTACCGCTTCAACTAAGTCGTTTTGTGAGATTGAATCACAGTGTTGAGTTGAAAGAACAACTGCATCAATACCAACAGGCTTGCCATTTTCATATGCAAACGTTACTTGAGATTTTGCATCTGGGCGTAACCAGTTAAGCTCACCGCTTTTACGAACTTCAGCTTGGCGCTGAACTAGACGGTGTGAGTAAGTGATTGGTGCAGGCATTAAAACGTCAGTTTCATTACATGCATAACCGAACATTAGACCTTGGTCACCAGCACCTTGCTCTTCTGGGCGAGCACGGTCAACACCTTGGTTGATGTCTGGAGATTGTTTACCGATAGTGTTTAGGATTGCACAAGAGTCAGCATCGAAACCCATGTCTGAGTGCGTGTAACCGATTTCACGTACTGTTTTACGTGTGATTTCTTCGATATCAACCCAAGCGCTAGTTGTGATTTCACCACCAACCATCACCATACCGGTCTTAACGTAAGTCTCACATGCAACACGGGCATGAGAATCTTGCTCAAGGATAGCATCTAGAACCGCGTCAGAGATTTGGTCCGCGATTTTATCCGGATGACCTTCAGAAACAGATTCAGAAGTAAATAAATGTTTTGCCATTGTATTTCTGCTCACAAATATTGCGCTTCACAAACGTCGGTAATAGCGCTAAAAAATTAAGGGGCGTATTTTATCTAAAACAAATATGTTTGCATAGTAATTTTACGCCTAGACGTCTATTTAAAATTACTAATAACGTATTGTTCTTAATAAACGCCCATAATTGGTGCATTTAATGCGGATTTTTAATTGCACTGTACCCTTACAATAAGTAAGAATGGGGCTTCATAAACAACCAGCGCAAATACATAAAGGTAGGAGAATTCATGCCATCACGCAAAGAACTTGCAAATGCTATTCGCGTCTTATCAATGGACGCAGTACAACAGGCCAAATCTGGTCACCCTGGCGCCCCTATGGGCATGGCAGATATCGCAGAAGTACTATGGCGCGATTATCTAAAGCACAATCCAACGAATCCAGAGTGGGCAGACCGAGATCGATTTATTCTTTCGAATGGCCACGGTTCAATGCTGATCTATTCTCTACTGCACCTAAGTGGCTATGACTTACCATTAGATGAAATTAAAAATTTCCGTCAAATGCACTCAAAAACACCAGGTCACCCAGAGTATGGGTATGCACCAGGTATTGAGACTACTACGGGTCCATTAGGTCAAGGGATCACAAATGCAGTGGGCATGGCAATTGCCGAAAAAGCGCTAGCTGCACAGTTTAACCGTGAAGGCCACGATATTGTTGACCACTTCACGTATGCATTCATGGGTGATGGCTGTTTAATGGAAGGTATTTCACACGAAGCCTGTTCATTAGCCGGTACATTAGGCCTAGGTAAACTAGTTGCGTTTTGGGATGACAATGGCATCTCAATTGATGGTGAAGTAGAAGGTTGGTTCAGCGATGACACACCAGCGCGCTTCAAAGCATACGGCTGGCACGTAGTAAGTGATGTTGATGGTCATAACCCTGATGCAATTCGCGCCGCTATCGAAGAAGCGCGTAGCATCACTGATAAGCCATCATTAATTTGTTGTAAAACAGTGATTGGTTACGGTTCACCTAACAAATCAGGTAGCCATGACTGTCACGGTGCGCCACTAGGTGAAGACGAAATTAAAGCATCTCGTGAGTTCCTAGGTTGGACTGGCGATGCATTTGAAATCCCTGCTGATATCTACAGCGAGTGGGATGGCAAAGAAAAAGGTAAGCAACTAGAAGCAAGCTGGGACGAAAAGTTTGCAGCGTACGCAAGTGCACACCCTGAACTTGCTGCTGAGTTTAAACGCCGTACAAATGGTGAGTTACCAGCTGATTGGGCTGAAAAGTCACAAGCTTACATCGAAGGCCTACAAGCAAACCCAGCAAACCCAGCAACACGTAAAGCATCACAAAATGCATTAAACGCGTTTGGCCCGTTACTACCAGAATTCATGGGTGGCTCTGCTGACCTTGCTGGTTCTAACTTAACACTTTGGGATGGCTCAAAAGGCCTAGAAGCAAACGATGCAAGTGGTAACTACATTTTCTACGGTGTACGTGAATTTGGTATGTCAGCGATTATGAATGGTATTGCATTGCACAAAGGCTTTATTCCTTACGGTGCTACATTCTTAATGTTCATGGAATACGCACGTAACGCAGTACGTATGGCGGCATTAATGAAGCAGCCAAGCATCTTCGTTTACACACACGATTCAATTGGTCTAGGTGAAGATGGCCCAACGCACCAACCGGTAGAGCAAATCGCAAGCATGCGTTTAACGCCTAACCTAGTGAACTGGCGTCCATGTGACCAAGTTGAGTCAGCGATTGCATGGCAACAAGCAATTGAGCGTAAAGATGGCCCAACGTCACTCATTTTCACTCGTCAAGGCCTTGAGCAACAAGCGCGTACTGCACAGCAGTTAGCCGATGTGAAAAAAGGTGGTTACGTAC
This sequence comes from Pseudoalteromonas shioyasakiensis, assembly GCF_019134595.1. NCBI lineage: Bacteria > Pseudomonadati > Pseudomonadota > Gammaproteobacteria > Alteromonadales > Pseudoalteromonadaceae > Pseudoalteromonas > Pseudoalteromonas shioyasakiensis. Next base: position 735,284 of record NZ_CP077770.1, read on the forward strand.
TTAGCTGTGACGGTGAGCCAGAGCTTATCCTTATTGCAACAGGTTCTGAAGTACAGCTTGCACAAGATGCCGCTGCAGAACTTCGTTCACAAGGTAAAAAAGTACGTGTGGTGTCTATGCCTTCAACTGATTTATTTGATGAGCAAGACGCTGCGTATAAAGAAAGCGTATTACCTGCAAGCGTTACACGCCGCGTAGCAATCGAAGCGGGCATCGCAGACTACTGGTATAAATATGTAGGCCTAAATGGCGCAGTAGTTGGTATGACGACATTCGGTGAGTCAGCACCTGCAGGCGAGCTATTCAAGCACTTTGGTTTCACTGTTGAAAACATCGTAAACAAAGCAAACGCCTTGTTCTAAGCTTTAGCCGCTAAAACTTAAAAGCCCGCCCTGTTAGCTACAGCGCGGGTTTTTTTGTGTTTGACTGGTAGGTTGGGTAGAACGGAGTGAAACCCAACACATTCGCAGCTGTCAGCCATCAGTTTTAAAACCCACCTCACCGTAGGCGTGAAATTTATTTCGCGTGAAAAGTTATGCTTTTTGGTTGAATACTTGAAGTCAAATTTGTTTAAGATAAAGTGAGATACAAACGAGCGGTAATGCTTTTGTGTTACTTTTTATTAAGCCAGTAGTTTAAGCGTGTTTCAGGATTTTCAAGAACGGATTTACATATCAAACCATATTTCTCGATTAGAATTGCAGAATTGGAAAAGTTACTGCCTGTTTCTTCTACTAATTGTTGATAACTTAACTTTACACGAGACTTTGTGACTTTTTTATTTGAAAGCATTACTGCACCCTCAAAGGCTAATATTCCCATTCTAGTCAGCTGAGAACTATCAGAGTCACTGGCTTCAAGGCCTTTGGCCATGAATAGATAATATGCTGCACAAGTGGCATAGTCTGATGATAAATTTGCTATGGCTCTTTCTGAAGAATAAGCGTGTGACAAAACGCTGAATGTGCACAAACAGATTGTAAGCAATTTTTTCATTATTTCACCAATTATTATGATAGCTTTTCTAGCAAAATTCACAGTTTTCTGCTTGATTGAAAATTTATCGATAAAAGATTTAGTTTCAGAAAGTTAGTCCATTTTAAATTAAAATCAACGTCTAACACTTAAAATATCTTAAGAGTGACCCCTTTTAATTTGTTAAGAGGGAAACAAGTGTTATTCAAATGAACCTATTGCGATTGAAGAGCCAGTAAACCATTACCACACTCTGTCGCGCTAAAGCACGACCTAGCACAATTGCACGAGCTGCTCAAAACTGACAGCTTATGGCTTAAAGCTAACCCGACTTGATTATTTCTCACCCAGCTCCCCTTGAATGCTAAACCGACAACTGGCACTGTCTGTAGCTTAATAACAAAACAATAGGAGTGAGGATGTCTCAGTTTGATAATGTAAGTGTGCTGAAAAAAGCCAATGTGTATTTTGACGGTAAAGTGTCTAGCCGTACTGTGGTATTTGCTGATGGCAGCACGAAGACGTTAGGCTTTATGCAACCGGGTGAGTTTGAGTTTGCTACGAGCAAAAAAGAGTTGATGGAGCTTAACGGTGGCAGTTGGCAAGTGCTTTTACCCGGTGAGAGCGAATGGCAAACAATGCAAGCTGGAGAGTCATTTACCGTTGATGCAAATGTTACCTTTCTAGTAAAGGTCAGCGAGTTTGCTGATTACTGTTGTTCGTATAGTTAATGAGCAGTTGTTAACCTCTCTGAAAAGCCCGTGTGATGCGGGCTTTTGCATATTTTATCCGCAACGCATGATCTAAATCATCTGTGGTTACAATCAATTACTAATTATCTGCAATTTTCGCTTGTGTTAATTCAATTCGCCCCCAATACTAACTGTGAGGTAACAAGAAAAAAGGATACCCTATGAAGATTAATATTTCTGGTCATCATGTTGACGTTACTGAGGCTGTTAGAGCTCATATCAACGAGAAGTTCTCGAAAATTGCTAGCCATTTTCCATCATTAATATCACTCGATATTATTCTTTCAAAAGAACACAATAAGTATCAGGCTGAGATTAGTACAACCTATGAAGGCGCACGTTTATCAGTAAAAGCTGAAGATGATGTGATGTACCCAGCTATCGCAGGTGCTGCAAAAAAACTTGATGCATCACTTAAACATCGTAAAGGGCAAATGAAAGCCAAACTACACGAAAAGCCGGTCAGTACTACACCGGAAATTGCCCACGAAATCATCCAGGAAATGAACCTGAACTAATTACAGAACGCTAGCCTAAGCGGCTAGCCTTAAAACTAAATCTGAAAAAGCCAACCGTTGCGAAACGCTTGGCTTTTTTTGTTTTAATATATTTATGAAATGAAGCTAAATAATACCCCATTATCAAATCAAAGCACTTTTATAGTGATATTTTCGTGTATGAAGGTGAACTATTAATTGTTTTCAACGATTTTCAAACTTGGCTAATTATCATAGACTGATTTTTATATTTTCACTTGTTTTAAGTTTGGTAGACCTATAAAGATAATAGATCTAGTTTATTTGGATGGTGGTATGTGGCTTTACACTTTAATCTTATTTCAAAAAGGAGGTTTGATGTACAAAGAAGTGTTAATTAATGTTTGTGGTATTGTTTTAGGAGGGGTTTTACTAAATTCCCTGAATGGAATAAGAAAAATACAGTTTAGAGGAGTTCCAAAATTAAAGGGGAGCTGGAAAGTATCATATTATGATGGAGAAAATTATATCCATGAAGAGGATGTTCAAGTAAAACAGTTTGGTTCATCTATTCGTGGTAAAATAAAAGCTATAAATAGTAACACTATTTATAAATTTAAAGGAAAAATAACAGAATCACGATATATTCAATTGTCATTCTATTGTACAGATAATGGAGTCGATGTTTTTGGTAGTGCTTTATACAAATTAGATAGTTTAGCTCAATTAGCAGAAGGTGAAGTGATTACAAGTGCAAGGCACAATACACCAACAAGCAATAAAGCTAGAGTAGAGTTTTATAATCGATGGTGATATCAATAAAAACCAATGCTGATTTGTTACCTTACTTAGAGCAGTTTATAAATAAAGAAAGAGAATACGAAATAAACGGAGTATCTTATAGCTACGAAGAACAAAGAGAGATACTGTTATCAAATCAGACTATAAGTATTGGAATAATTGAAGGTGATACTCTTAGATCTGTACTTCAAATTGCATTTACAGATAGTTTTTTATTTGAGCTTTACTGTAAAGGAGATATTGATGAAAAAGGTTTTTTTAACCAAGAGTTAATAAATGAGTGTGATTGCATTTACTTTTCATTTGCGTATTTTTTAAATAGTAAAGATGGTTCTGTCTTAATTAAAAAACTATTAGAGGTATTGGGTTTAGAATGTTTGTCGAAAATAAATTTTACGTTTGCGGTAATTGATATTAAGCACTCAAGTAGGCATCTAGATAGATTTGGCTTTGAGCATATTTATTTAGATAATCACCGTAAAGATAGAGTGTACGTACGCAAAAACCTTAATTGGTTGAAAGATTTTACCTGCTATCATATTAGAAACTCTAATACTTGAATTTTAATAGATAATTACTATATTTTTTCAAATTGGTTTTATAGAACTTATTGCCTTCCAATCTCACACAAAACGCTGTAAGTTGCTTGTTACTAAGAATAAAACACACATAACTTATGCAATCAGCAGTATCAAATTGGCAATCTAAATTAAATGCATTAGGGCCGGGTATTTTAATGGCGACAGCCGCCATTGGTGGCTCACATCTAGTAGCATCAACACAAGCCGGGTCGTTATTTGGCTGGCAGCTATTTTGGCTAATCATTGTAGTAAACGTATTGAAGTATCCATTCTTTCGATTCGGTATGGAGTACACCCTTGCGACCAAACAAAGTTTAGTTGAGGGCTACAGGCAAAAAGGGCCGGGGTATTTCTATAGTTTTATTGCGCTTAATATTGTCGCTGCGGTAGTAAATACTGCGGGGGTTTTATTATTAACAGCCAGCCTGCTGCACTACGCATTACCTGTCACTATTTCTGTAACCTTATTATGTTGGCTGATTTTGGCGGTGTGTTTGCTCATTTTATTATTAGGGCACTTTAAGGCGCTCGATAATGTCTCAAAGCTTATTATGGGCTTGCTAACGGTTACAACCGTGGCTGCGTTGGTAGTGGCAATTAATAATGGTGCTATGGCGCCAGTTGACTATGTGGGCCCGTCGCCGTATGAACTTGCCATGCTTGGCTTTATGGTCGCGCTCATGGGCTGGATGCCTGCTCCTATCGAAATATCAGCAATCAGCTCACTATGGCTAAAAGAAAAGCAGCATCAACAAGCGGTGACAAAGCAGCAAGGCTTGTTTGACTTTAATTTGGGTTACTGGCTTACCGCAGCACTCGCGTTAGTGTTTTTCTCGTTAGGTGTATTAGTACAATATGGCCAAGCACAAGCAGTGCAATTAGGTGGTGTGGCCTTTGCAAAGCAATTAATTGATATGTATGCCCTCACTATGGGTGAGTGGGCAAGGCCGCTGGTTTCGGGTATCGCTTTTTTATGTATGTTTGGCACTACGCTAACAGTGCTTGATGGCTACGCCAGAACATTAAATGAGTCGCATAAACTGCTACCGATTAAACAATCTAAACACAGTTTAAATATGTGGTTATTACTACAAGCATTTGCTGGCATGGCAGTGATTTTATTCTTTAAATCAGCCCTTGGGCCAATGCTTACTTTTGCCATGACCCTCGCTTTTGTAACCACGCCTGTATTTGCATGGCTGAACTTTAGTTTAGTGCGCTCAGAGCCCAGCATTCATCACTCACCTTTATTACGCACCCTAAGCTGGCTGGGTTTGGTTTATTTAGTAGGCTTTGCGCTGGTGTTTTTGGTTTGGAAGGTAATGTAAAGGGAGCTGTCAGCTTTCAGCCGTCAGTTTATAGCTGATCGAGAAGTGGCTTAGTTATTTGTGTTTATAAACAATTGTAACTTTACATTCATTTCTCGGTTTTTATGCTGTTTGACGGCTCTAACTCAACTCCCTAATCGCATTACTAATCCCATCTAGCGTGAGTGGGTACATGCGGTTGTCCATTAACTGCTTTATAAAATCAATTGATTGATAATAACGCCAGTGTTCAACGGGTTGTGGGTTGAGCCAAGCGACTTTATCAAAGTGATTAGTTATGCGGTTTAGCCAAGCGCTGCCGGGTTCTTCATTCCAATGCTCAACGCTGCCACCGGGGTAGGCGATTTCGTAAGGACCCATGGTGGCATCGCCAACAAAGATCACCTTGTAGTCGCTGGTGAACTTGTTAATCAAGGTCATGGTATCAATTACGTTAGCGTGACGACGTTCATTGTCTTGCCAAACATGCTCATACAAACAGTTATGAAAATAGTAAAACTCAAGGTGCTTAAATTCGCTATGAGCGGCGCTAAATAGCTCTTCGCAGGTATGAATGTAATCATCCATTGAACCGCCGATATCAAACAGCATCAATACTTTTACCGCATTATGGCGCTCTGGTGCCATTTTTACATCGAGCATGCCGCCTTGCTTTGCGGTTGCGCGGATGGTTTCGGTTAAATCGAGAGTGTCGCTGGCACCAGTACGGGCAAATTTACGTAGTTTTTTCAGGGCGAGTTTAATGGTGCGCGAGCCGATTTCACGGTCACTATCAAGGTTTCGGTAGCTGCGTTTGTCCCATACTTTTACCGCACGGCGATGTCGGTTACCGTCTTGGCCGATACGCACACCTTCAGGGTTATAACCATAGGCGCCAAATGGCGAAGTACCACCGGTACCGACCCATTTATTACCTCCAGCATGGCGCTTTTGCTGCTCTTCAAGGCGTTGCTTGAGGGTTTCCATAAGTTTATCAAGGCCGCCCATGGCTTGTAATTGCGCTTTTTCTTCGTCACTTAAATGCTTTTCAAACTCTTTGCGTAGCCAATCGTCAGGCAAGGCGTGTTGCTGTTTTAAGCTTTCGAGCAGATCAAGGTCGGCGACTCCACTAAAGTAATCAGCAAAGGCTTTATCAAAACGATCAAAGTGGGTTTCATCCTTAACCATGATGGTACGCGCTAAGTAATAAAACGCGTCAACGTCTGCAAAAATAACCCCTTGCTTGAGCGCATTGATCAAATCAAGTAGCTCTCGCAAACTAACTGGTAAGCGGTATTCGCGAAGCTTAAAGAAAAACGCAATTAACATCTTAACGGCGGCTCATAAACGCAAGCTTTTCGACTAAGCTAATGTCTTGCTCGTTCTTTAATAACGCGCCAAACATGGGCATTAAGCCGCCTTTTTGGCTTTTATCATGCAGTGTTTTAGCATCTATATCTTCAGCCATCAGCAGCTTTAACCAATCAAGCAATTCGCTGGTTGATGGTTTTTTCTTAATGCCGTTTACTTCACGTAGATTAAAAAACACCTCAAGTGCTTGGCGAACTAGGTCTTGTTTAACATGCGGGTGATGTACATCTATAATTTGTGCCATTTCTTCACTACTTGGAAAATCAATGTAATGGAAGAAACAGCGACGTAAAAAGGCATCAGGCAGCTCTTTTTCGTTATTTGACGTGATGATCACAATAGGACGTTGCTTAGCAACCACGCGCTCGCCAGTCTCATAAACATGAAACTCCATTTTATCGAGCTCTAATAGCAAGTCGTTGGGAAATTCAATATCGGCTTTGTCTATTTCATCAATCAATAGCACAGGGCGCTTGTTATGTTGCTCACCATAGGTAAAGGCTTGCCATAATTTCCCTTTTACAATGTAGTTGCTGATATCGTGCACACGCTCATCACCTAACTGGCTGTCGCGAAGGCGCGATACCGCATCATATTCATACAGGCCTTGCTGCGCCTTAGTGGTTGATTTGATGTGCCATTGAATTAGTGTGGTGTCTAAGCTTTTTGCAAGCTCCTCGGCCAGCATGGTTTTACCTGTGCCGGGCTCACCTTTTATTAGCAGCGGCTTTTCGAGCAAGATCGCTGCGTTAACCGCTTGTTTTAATGAGTTACTGGCAATGTAGTTATCGGTTGAATTAAAAAGCACGATGTCACCTTATCTGGTCTGAGCAGTGATTAATAACGTCATGATGCCACAGTTAGTCGGCGTCTGAAAGGTATGCAAAACGCGGTATCGTTTTACCCTCTACAGTGACGGTTTCTGTAAACATACTAAGCGGGCGTGCCCACATCCCAAATTCGCCATATAGCGCTTGGTAAATTACCAGAGGCTCATTCGTTTCGCTGTGGGTGGCAACATATTCAACTTTGTATTTTGGACCTTTGTAATGTTGGTAAATACCGGATTTGATTGTCATGTGTTTATCTCGCATCTTGGAGTCATTTGGGTATAATTGCAGTTTGCACATTTTACGCTGAAACAAACTGCCTAAACTATGAATTATATTTCGTTAGATGAATACAAAAAAGCCTGGGTTTTTCGTCATAAAGATATGCCGATAAGCAGCGAAGACGCAGCACAAATTAAACCAATGAGCGCTGAACGTGCTGCGGTTTTATGGACTACTATGGTGAGCCGCGAGCATGATCACCCTGACTTTTTTGATAAAACAGATTGGTGCGGCAAAGACGACAGCTTTTCAGAGACTATTAACTGGGAAAGTGCATGGGAAGCTGGCGACGAACAGTTACCAGAAGAAATCCTTAACCACTTAGAGTGGGAAGCAAACACCACTGTTTATTTTTGCATGGCTCGTGACAATATTATTGAAACCAGCTTTGCCGTTTTTAAACGTTGTTGGCAAAACTTTATGTTTTTAGCTGATGGTAGTTTGTTATTAGGTAAAAAGCGTGATGCAGTGGTGCAGTTTTTAGAAACTGGTAACGCAAAATTGGGTAAAAAAGGCGCAGTAAAGTAGCGCTCAATAAACGCTCTATGCTATAAAACAGTCAAGCAATTGTTTTATAAGAGCGCGCATTGTCTAAACCAACTTCACAGAGCGAACACTCGCAACAAGCCGAAATTTGGCAAACTGATGCCGAGCGTGCTTTGTATGCGCAGTTGTGTAATGCATTTTATGCTCGTGAGATCCCGCGTTTAGTTGATGAACCTGATGCTGCAAGGCTAAAACGCTTATTAGCAAGCCTGCCTTACTATATTGAGCGTTTAGCCATGCGTATTGTCAGTGGTGATGCACCACTACAGCTCGATTCACAAAATGGCAGTTGGCTTGAAAAACAAAAAACAACGCCGCCTGTTTATAATAAAAAAGACTCAAAAGACTTTTATAGTCAACATGCTAAGCGCGGGTTAATTGTTCCCGTGCTAATTAATGACGAGCAATGTACAACTGTGCGCATAGACAGCTTAGATCAAGTAAGCGACAATAAGGTACATTGCAACGAGCTTGGTTGGTTTGATACTTCCGGTGAATCGCTAGAAAGCACGCATATTCAATTGCTTAAGCCTGCAAAGGCGGTGATGGCAGCGGCGTGTTGCGGTCATCAATGGCAATTTAATAAACGCATCACACCCAAGCGTTTGTCATTAAGAGAAATGCTGCTAGCAAGCAATATAAATTGGCGTAATTTAAAACGCCCTTTGACTTAATTTAACCGCGAAGGAGTGTTCAATGCGGGTTTTTCAATTCGCCTTGTTGTGTTTGGCTTTATTTATTCAGTACCGCTTATGGTTTGGCCATAATGGGGTGCAAGATTACACTCGTTTAAAACAAGCGGTTACCTCTCATCAAGACACCAATGCGAAATTGTTAAAGCGCAACAAAGTGCTCAAAGCCGATATTGAAGACTTAAAACTCGGTCAAGAGGGCATCGAAGAGCGGGCGCGCAATGAATTAGGAATGATTAAACCTGGCGAAACCTTTATTCGCGTATTACCAGGTCAACAGCAAAATGAACACTAAGCAAACTATCACCGCCATTGTTCCCGCTGCGGGAGTAGGCAGTCGAATGCAGCATTCGGCGCCAAAGCAGTATATTGAACTTGCGGGTAAAACTATTTTAGAACATACCCTGAGTAAACTTGCAGAACTTAACGAATTAAATACCATCAAAGTAGCAGTTAGCGATGATGACGGTTACTTTGCTGATTTACCTCACATTGATAAGCGTATTGAGCGCGTGTCTGGTGGTAAAGAGCGCGCTGATTCAGTGCTCAATGCATTGTTATCACTAGCGGATAACCCACCTGATTGGGTGCTTGTTCACGATGCGGCAAGGCCGTTAGTGTGCTTGGCTGATATTCAGCGTTTAATAACTGAATGTATCGCTGCCAATGAAGGCGGTATTTTAGCGGCAAAAGTAAAAGACACTATTAAGCGCGGTCATACCCACAGTGAGCAAACAGTGCCACGTGATGATTTATGGCAGGCACTCACCCCTCAGTTTTTCCCTTATCAGGCGCTGACTAATGCGCTATCAAGTGCCCTTAAAAATGGTGTGACTATCACTGATGAAGCATCGGCAATTGAATGGGCTAAGCAGCCTGTTAAGCTGGTTGCTGGTCGCAGTGACAATATTAAAATTACCACCCCAGAAGATTTAGATTTAGCAGCATTTTTACTGCAAAAACAACAAAACGAGAGTACCTCATGATTCGAATTGGCCATGGCTTTGATGTACACAAATTTGGCGGCGAAGGCCCGTTGGTAATTTGTGGTGAAAAAATAGATTACCCACAAGGCTTTTTAGCGCATTCAGATGGTGACGTTGCCATTCACGCATTGTGTGATGCTATTTTAGGTTCATTGGCAATGGGTGATATTGGTAAGCATTTCCCTGATACTGCTAGCGAATACGAAAATATTGATAGCCGAATTTTACTACGCCACGTGGTTGGTCTTGCTAAAGAGCAAGGTTATGTACTTGGCAATGCCGATGTCACGATTGTTGCGCAAGCACCAAAAATGTTGCCACATATTCAAGCAATGCGTGAAAACTTATGCCAAGACCTTGAAGCTGATATTTCACAAGTTAATGTGAAAGCAACAACCACTGAGAAGCTTGGGTTTGAAGGCCGCAAAGAAGGTATCTCAAGTCACGCAGTGGTGATTATGAGCAAACAAAGCGCATGAGTGAGTTAAACTACCTTTACGGTAAACCTCTTTCTAAGGCTGACTTCAAAACTCACGCCGAAGACTTCATGGTTGATGAAGACTTAGGTATTGAGTTTACCGGTTCTGGTGAACATGTTTGCTTGCAGGTTGTAAAAAAAGGCGAAAATACTCAGTTTATTGCGAAACGCATTGCAGAAAAAGCAGGGGTATCTCCACGTGATGTGAGTTATGCAGGCTTAAAAGACCGTCATGGCGTGTGTACCCAATGGTTTAGCGTGCCAGTACCAATTAAAAAGCACATAGAATTTAGTGAACTGAATAACGAGCAATTTTTTGTAATATCGCAACAGCGCCATAACCGTAAGCTCAGAACTGGCTGCCATAAAGGCAATCGCTTTACTATTACATTACGTAATGTGACTGAGCCGCTGGATATTTTGTGTCGTATTAACGCGGTGCGCGCAGGTGTGCCTAATTATTTTGGCGAGCAGCGCTTTGGCCATGGTGGTCACAATCTTGAAATGGCAAAGCGAATGTTTGCTGGAGAGCGTATCCGCGATAAAAAATTGCGTGGTTTAGTTATTTCAGCTGCGCGCTCTTATGTATTTAATGAAATCGTAAGTATGCGGGTTGCCGAGCACGGCCTTGCGAAAACAATGCACCGCGAAGTGTTTATGCTCAGCGGCAGTAATGCTTTTTTTGAAGACAACATTAGTGATGACAATATTGCTCGGTTAGCGTCTGGCGATATTGTGATGTCGGCCCCTATGGTTGGTAAAGGCGAAAAAGGCCTGACCGAGACCGAAAAAGAGTGGCTCGAACCTTATCAGTCTTGGATAGATGGCCTTAGCGAACTTGGCCTTAAGAATGAGCGTAGAATGTTACGACTTATTCCTGATTCATTAGCGGTTGAAACGATTGACGAAACTACTTTAAAGTTAAGTTTTGGTTTACCAAAAGGCTGTTTTGCTACCGCCTTGCTGCGTGAGCTGGTGGATTATCAAGATGCAAGCCCCAGAGAACAAAAACAAAAGGATGCGTAAATGAAAATCTTATTGAGCAATGATGATGGCGTACATGCTAAAGGGATTGCGGTTTTGTATCATGCATTGACGCAAATAGCAGATGTGACCTTAGTAGCGCCAGATCGTAATTGTAGTGGCGCAAGTAATTCATTAACGCTCATGAATCCACTTCGTGCAACTACCCTTGATAATGGCTTTATTTCGATTAATGGCACGCCGACTGACTGTGTGCATTTGGGAGTTAATGAATTAGTCGAGCTGCAGCCAGATCTAGTGGTAGCAGGAATAAACCACGGTGCCAACCTAGGTGATGATACCTTGTATTCAGGTACAGTAGCAGCGGCGACTGAAGGCCGCCACTTAGGACTGCCAGCGATTGCTGTGTCGTTATGCTCTAAAGAAGGAAATCACTTTGAAACTGCTGCTGCGGTTGCGGTGAGTATTATCAAAGAGTTGGCATCGCACCCATTACCGAAAGATCAAATCATCAACTTAAACGTGCCAGATATTCCGCTTACAGAGCTAAAAGGAGTCAAGGTAACCCGTTTAGGTTCGCGTCATAAAGCTGAAACCATGACTAAACAACAAGACCCATGGGGCCGTGACATTTATTGGTATGGTACCCTTGGTGCTGAAAGTGATGCAGGTGAAGGCACCGATTTTTATGCCATTAATAATGGTTACGCATCAGTGACCCCGCTTAGTGTTGATATGACGGCGAAAGAAAGCTTACAAGCCGTCGATAGCTGGTTAGCAAATATGGAGATTAATAGTGCTGACTAATTATAATCGCAGTGCACTGGCATTAGCTGAACTATTAAAACGTGAGGGTGTAGAAGACAGTACTGTGCTTGAAGCGATAGCCTCAACACCCAGACACATTTTTATCGATGATGTTTTGCAGCACAAAGCTTATCAAAATACCGCATTGCCAATAGGTCAAGGACAAACGATTTCGCAGCCATATATTGTCGCACGCATGACAGAGCTGCTTCGCTTAGCGGGCGTACGTGATAAAGTGCTCGAAATTGGCACGGGCTCTGGCTACCAAACGGCAATACTGGCGAAAACCTTCACTAAAGTTTGCTCGGTAGAGCGTATTAAAGCATTGCAATGGCAAGCAAAACGCCGTTTGCATAAGCTTGATTTATATAATGTCACCATGAAACACGGTGACGGTTGGCAAGGCTGGCAGTCGCAAGCTCCGTTTGAGGGGATTATTGTCACAGCAGCAGCGGCTACTATGCCACAAGGGCTTCTAGCACAACTTGCTGATGGGGGCGTTATGATTGCACCTATCGGTGAGCAAGATCAGCAATTAATGATGGTCGTTAGAAACGGCGACACTTTTACAGAACATAAAGTTGCACCAGTACGATTTGTACCTTTGGTACCTGGTGATATTGAATAGGACGTTATACTTTGAAGTTGTTTACTAAGTTATATGATATGGCGCTGGTATGGGCTAAACACCGTCATGCGGAGCGTTATTTAGCAGGGATGAGTTTTGCTGAATCTGTTTTTTTTCCGGTCCCCCCGGATGTCATGCTAGCCCCTATGTCGCTTGCTCAGCCAGATAAAGCATGGCGCTTTGCCAGCTTTACCACGATTGCTTCTGTGATTGGCGGTATTTTAGGTTACTTACTAGGCTTTTGGTTATTCGAACCGGTAGTTGAACCGCTTATTGCGCAAATGGGTTGGCAAGCCAAATTCGACACAGCGCTGAGTTGGTTTGAAAACTACGGTGTATGGGTGGTGTTTTTAGCAGGCTTCTCTCCTATACCTTATAAGGTTTTCACCATAGGTGCAGGTTTAATGCAAATGGCATTCCTACCATTTTTAGTTGCCTCGGCAATAGGCCGTGGCGCGCGTTTCTTCTTAGTGTCGGCTTTAATGAAGTGGGGCGGCGTTAAAATGGAGCAAAAATTACGTCAATATGTTGAAGCGCTTGGCTGGGGATTAGTTGTTTTAGTTGTGGTTGCGTACTTTTTACTACGATAACCCGCAAAAACATTAAACTAGTACGATAAGGAGCATTTTACGATGAGCAGACAGTTAACAGTCTATGTTACTTTGTTTCTTAGTATTTTGCTCTTTGGCTGTACTTCTCGCGAAGCACCGGCACCGGTTAGTAGTTTAGATAATAAAGTTAAACCCGCCACTCGCAAAGTAAATATCTCTGGCTCAAAATATTTAGTCAAAAAGGGCGATACTTTGTATTCAATCGCTTTTAGCGCTCAGCAAGATTTTCGAACGCTTGCAAAAATAAACGATATTCCAGCACCTTATACTATCTTCCCCGGGCAGAGTGTTTTGCTCACAAAATCGGCACAAAAAGCAAAAAAGACGAAAAAATATACGAATTCGAGTAAAAAGTCTACTGTTTCTACACAAAAAAATAACAAAAAATTAAAGAAAGGGCTTGATCAGCCAAAACAACGAGAGTATGTTCAGAAACAAGCCAACAAAATAATTAGTGAAAAAAAGCGTAATTCTAATGCCAAAGTTGTATGGGGCTGGCCTGCAAAAGGTAAAGTCACAAAACGCTTCTCTAATAAAGAGAACGGCTTTAAAGGATTACAGATCACTAATAAACAAGGGGCTTCTGTTTTAGCTGCTGCACATGGAACTGTGGTATACGCGGGCAACGCATTGAGGGGGTACGGTAATTTAATCATTTTGAAACACAATGATGATTACCTAAGTGCTTACGCGCACAATTCAAAGTTGCTTGTAAAGGAAAAACAGGAAGTAAAGGCGGGGCAGAAAATAGCAGAAATGGGCAGTTCAGACTCTTCGGTCACGGCATTGAGATTTGAAATTCGTTATCGGGGTCAAGCAGTCAATCCTGCTAAGTATCTACCTTAGCCATTTAGGGTATTGATAAAGTGATTTAGCTCAATCACATATTTGCTCGGGAGGACGCTTATGGGTCACACAGCAAAACTTGAGAAAAAAACTGACGCGATTGACGATAAATTTGAAGACACGGCGGTCGAAGAACAGTCTTCTGAGTTACTAGAAGAAGTCGACAACGAAGATGAAATTTTTGCGAAAGAAGAAGTTACCAAAAATCTTGATGCCACACAGTTGTATCTTGGTGAGATTGGTTTTTCTCCGCTGTTAAGCGCAGAAGAAGAAGTTTATTTTGCTCGAAAAGCACTGAAAGGCTGCGAAGCCTCTCGCAAGCGAATGATTGAAAGTAATTTACGTTTAGTGGTGAAAATTGCCCGCCGCTACAACAACCGTGGCCTTGCGCTACTTGACCTTATCGAAGAAGGTAATTTAGGCCTTATCAGAGCCGTTGAGAAATTTGACCCAGAACGTGGTTTTCGTTTTTCAACTTATGCAACTTGGTGGATACGTCAAACGATTGAACGTGCCATCATGAACCAAACACGTACAATTCGTTTACCTATTCACGTAGTAAAAGAGCTCAATGTTTATTTAAGAACGGCCCGTGAATTAACGCAAAAGCTTGACCATGAACCAACTGCAGAAGAAATTGCAGAGTGCTTAGACAAGCCAGTTGAAGATGTCACCAAGATGCTGCGTTTAAACGAAAAAATCACCTCGGTGGATACACCTATCGGTGGTGAAAATGATAAAGCGTTATTAGATATTATCGCTGATGAAAAAGACTATGGTCCTGAAGGCGAAGTACAAAGCAATGATATTAACAAGCATATTGTTGATTGGCTTGGAGAGTTAAACCCGAAACAGCGTGAAGTACTTGCTCGTCGTTTTGGTTTGCTAGGCTATGAGCCATCAACCCTTGAAGATGTTGGTCGTGAAATTGGCTTAACACGTGAACGTGTAAGACAAATTCAAGTTGAGGCATTACGTCGCTTAAAAGACATTTTGCAACACGAAGGGTTAAGTACAGATAGCCTGTTCGACCAATTCACCTAATTTGACAACAATACATAGGCCTTCGGGCCTAGAACACACAAAAAAGCTGACGTTACGTCAGCTTTTTTTATACCTTTTCTATTGCACTACAGTAAATCTTTTAATTGATACAGTAGTTGGTGAGCTTGCCGAGGCGTTAAGCTGTCTGGATCAAGCTGTTTTAAGGTTAATTCAAGCTCAGAAGGCTCATCATCAAAACTTAACGCTTGTTGTTGTTGCTCAATGGGGGCAGTAACAGGTTGATGATTCTCAAGCATTTTAAGCTTTTGTTTTGCTTGTTGGATCACCGCTTTTGGTACACCAGCCAAGGCAGCAACTTGTAAGCCAAAGCTCTTGCTTGCTGCGCCTTCAAGCACTGTATGCATAAAGGCAATGGTGTCGTTGTGTTCAATGGCATCTAGGTGCACATTAACCAGTCCCGTTTTTTGTTCGGCCAGTTCGGTTAATTCAAAATAGTGAGTTGCAAATAAGGTTTTTGCGGCAATTTTTGATGCTAAATAATCAGCTGTTGCATAGGCAAGTGATAAACCATCATAGGTCGAGGTACCGCGACCAATTTCATCCATCAGTACCAGTGATTGCGCTGTGGCGTTATTTAAAATAGTTGCTGTTTCTGTCATTTCAACCATGAAGGTTGAGCGGCCTGATGCTAGGTCATCGCTTGCGCCAATACGTGTAAAAATACGGTCAATATTACCAATCTCTGCACTGTCAGCAGGAACGTAGCAACCAATGTGAGCCATCAGAACAATAAGCGCAGTTTGGCGCATATAGGTTGATTTACCACCCATGTTTGGCCCTGTGATAATCAACATTTTACGGTCGTTATTAAGCTCTACAGGATTGGCAATAAACGGGTCTTTCATTACCTGTTCTACCACTGGGTGGCGACCCTGTTTAATACTGATATTATCGTTATCGCACAGTGTTGGTTTAGCATAATTAAGCGCTTGCGCACGTTCAGCTAAGTTGTTCAGTACATCTAAATCTGCCAGTACGGCTGCCATTGTTTGTAGCTGCTCAATGTGCGGAGCAATAAACTCAAATAGTTGCTCGTAAAGCTGTTTTTCAAGCGCCAGCGCTTTTGACTGGCTTCCAAGTACTTTATCCTCATGCTCTTTAAGCTCAGGGATAATATAGCGCTCATTATTTTTTAGCGTTTGACGGCGAATATAATCCGCAGGTACCAAATGCGAGTTCGCGCGGCTTACTTCAATAAAAAAGCCATGTACTTTGTTATAGCCAATTTTTAAGGTGCTAATGCCTGTACGTTCACGCTCACGTTCTTCAAGCTTTTCGAGAATATCGGTTGCGCCTTGGCTTAGTGCTCGCCATTCATCAAGTTCGCTGTTATAACCTGGTGCAATCACCCCCCCATCACGAATAAGTACCGGCGGGGTTTCGATTACAGCACGCTCTAGTAAGTCTTGTAGTTCAGGTAATTGCTGTGACTTTGCAATAATTTGACTAATACGCGGATCGTTAGCATCTAGTAATAGCTCATGAAGTGGCGCGAGAGCTTGCAGTGCGCTACGTAGGCGTGTTAAATCTCGCGGTCTAGCTGTGCAAAGCGCTAAACGGGCGATAACACGTTCAATATCGCCAATTTGCTTTAATGACTCTTGTAGCTCACCACATAATTGTGCATCGATAATTGCGCTAATTGCGTTTAGTCGAGAGTTAAGCTCTGTTTTGCTGCGCACAGGGGTATGAATACGACGCTTTAATAAGCGCGAACCCATTGCTGTGGCTGTTTTATCAAGCACTTGTGCAAGGGTATTTTCGTAACCGCCCGATAAATTAACCGTTAGCTCAAGGTTTTTACGAGTTGCTGCATCTAAGATCACCGCGTGTTCATTTTGCTCAAGGGTGATTGCACGAATATGCGGTAGGGCAATGCGCTGAGTGTCTTTTACGTACTGCATTAAGCAGCCAGCAGCGACTAAAGCTGCGTGTGCTTTGTCTACACCAAAACCAACTAAATCTTTAGTGCCAAATTGGTCGCAAAGTAAGTGCTGTGCTGTATCTAAATCAAACTCCCACTCTGGGCGACGACGCGCACCTTTAATGTGCTCAATTAAGTGCACATTCGCAAAGGTTTCACTATAAAGTAGCTCTGCTGGTGCTAAACGCTGTAATGTTGAGCTAAATGCTTCATCAGTACTAACTTCTAATACATTGAATCGGCCAGAGTTAATATCTAAATAAGCAATACCATATAGGCCTTGTTTGTTTTGCCATACACTGGTTAGCAGGTTGTCTTGGCGTTCTTGTAATAATGCTTCGTCAGAAATTGTGCCCGGTGTAACAATACGTACAACTTTACGCTCAACAGGGCCTTTGCTAGTTGCTGGGTCACCAACTTGTTCACAAATAGCTACTGATTCACCCATTTGTACAAGGCGAGCTAAATAGTTTTCGACTGCGTGATAGGGTACGCCCGCCATTGGAATGGGATCGCCACCGGCTTTACCGCGATGAGTTTGAGAAATATCAAGAAGTTGCGCAGCACGCTTGGCATCATCAAAGAAAAGTTCGTAAAAGTCGCCCATACGATAAAACAATAAAATATCCCGATGCTCGGCTTTTATTTTTAGATACTGCTGCATCATAGGGGTTTGTTGTTTTATAGTGTGCGGTGCATAAAGATCAAACGACATGTATTTACCCAAAGGCTGAATATGGAATTACATCAAGAGATTAAAACACTTGCTGCGAAATTAGGAGCTATTTTAACGGATAAACGCTTATGGATCACTACCGCAGAATCATGCACTGGTGGTGGAGTGAGTTATGCGCTAACCGATACCCCTGGCAGCTCTAATTATATTGACCGAGCGTTTGTCACTTATAGTAACCAAGCAAAACATGATCTTATAGGTGTTAGCGAGCAAACCTTAAGCAGCTTTGGTGCGGTGAGTGAGCAAACCGTAGTTGAAATGGCATCGGGGGCGGCAAAAGCAGCAAGCGCAGATATCGCAATAGCTATTTCGGGGATAGCAGGCCCCGGTGGTGGAACACTGGATAAACCTGTGGGATTAGTATGGTTTTGCATTCATTTTGCTGGTCAAAACTACCCAAGTCAGCAAGTTTTCTCTGGCGATCGAGCTGAAGTTAGACTGCAAGCTATTGTTTATTCATTAAAAAATATAATTGAATTGATAAAATCTGAAAATTAGCTTGATACTGTGATTTCATACAGTATACTGTCTGCATTAGCCGGATTTGGAGAACAGAATGAACGATAACAAACAAAAAGCCTTAGACGCTGCTTTATCACAAATTGAGCGTCAATTTGGTAAAGGCTCAATTATGAAATTGGGCGACAACAAAGCCCTAGATATTGAAGCAATCTCAACAGGTTCACTAGGTATCGATATCGCACTAGGTATTGGTGGTTTACCTACGGGTCGTATTGTTGAAGTGTATGGTCCTGAATCATCAGGTAAAACAACGCTTACTTTACAAGTTATCGCTGAAGCTCAAAAGCAAGGTAAAACGTGTGCATTCGTAGACGCTGAGCACGCTCTAGATCCTGTATACGCACAAAAATTGGGTGTAAACATTGATGACTTACTTGTTTCTCAGCCAGACACGGGTGAGCAAGCATTAGAAATCTGTGACATGTTAGTTCGTTCAAGCGCTGTTGATGTTGTGATTGTTGACTCGGTAGCAGCTTTAACACCTAAAGCTGAAATCGAAGGTGACATGGGTGACTCACACATGGGTCTTCAAGCTCGCTTAATGTCACAAGCATTACGTAAGCTTACGGGTAACATTAAGCGTTCAAACACACTATGTATTTTCATCAACCAAATCCGTATGAAAATTGGTGTTATGTTTGGTAACCCTGAAACAACAACAGGTGGTAACGCACTTAAATTCTACGCTTCAGTACGTATCGATATTCGTCGTATTGGTTCAGTTAAAGAAGGCGATGAGGTTGTAGGTAACGAAACCCGCGTTAAAGTTGTTAAAAACAAGGTTGCTCCGCCGTTTAAACAAGCTGAGTTCATCATTATGTATGGTGAAGGTATTTCTAAACAAGGCGAACTAATCGACCTAGGTGTTAAGCATAAGATTGTTGAAAAATCAGGCGCTTGGTACAGCTACAATGGCAGCAAAGTTGGTCAAGGTAAAGCAAACTCAATTAAGTTCTTAAAAGACAACCCAGAGATCGCAGATGAGATCGAAGGCAAGTTACGTGAGATGCTATTACTTCAGGCAACTGAACAACCAGAAGATGGTGAAGATGCAGGCCTATTAGCTGAAGACGAGCTATAAACACCGCAAAAAAGTACAGTTAAGCGTGATTTGACCCGCACTTAACACAAAAAGACCGCTACATAGTTAGCGGTTTTTTTATGGGTGAAAGTTAGCAAGGGGAAAGTTAGCGAGAGTAAAGTTAGCGAGAGTAAAGCGTTTTGACGCGGGGTAAACCGCCGTTACAGGAGCAGACGGTAGTTTGTAGCAGCAATGTTATATCGCGTTTAATCACTACACTGTTGGCGGTATTCAATGGTTTCGTGTCGATTGAAGCTGTCAGAGCATTCGATAGTGCCTGTAACTTTCCCCTTTCTAACTTTACTCTTGCAACTCTTTCATGAAAAAGCCGCATATGATGCGGCTTTTCATGTACTTAAAACTTTCTAAGCTTACAGCTGCCAGTTGAAAGACACTGAGTAGTTACGCGGTGCGCCGTAATAACCTTGTGCCCAGAAAAGACTGTGGATGTACTTTTCGTTGGTCACGTTATTAACGTTTAAGTTAACGCTCATATGGTCGTTAATATCGTACGTTGCCATTAGGTTTAATAGGCCGTACGCATCTTGCGTTGTGGTGATAAGTGCAGCATTCGTTGCCGCATCACGCACTTGTACGCGCTTTGTATCGTCTTGCCAGCGGTAATTTAAGCCAAAGGTTAAACCATCAATCTCAGGCACTTTATGAGTTACAGCAAGTTTAAATTGGTTTTCAGGTGTGTAGTCTTTTACTAACTCATCACCATCAATGTTTAGGTTGCTGTAGCTAAAGCTTGCACTTAGTGTTTCGTTGATTTGACCACTAAGTTCTACTTCAATACCATCGCTGTTAATGCCATCTGCGCCATAGTAGCGAGTGTCGTCAGGTAATGAATTAGGGATAGCAACAGCAAGGCCAACTTGTTTAGCGTCAAAGTAAGCAACTGTTACAAATAAGTCGTCATCAAGTAGCTGAGCTTTAACACCAATTTCGCTACTTTTACCTGTGATTGGATCTAAGTAATCGCCATTGATGTCACGCTCTGTTTGCGGTACGAAGGTTTCTGTGTAGCTTGCATAAGTTGAGAAGCTTTCGTTGATATCATAGACAGCACCGAAGTAAGGCACGGTTTGCTCG
Organism: Pseudoalteromonas shioyasakiensis; assembly: GCF_019134595.1. Taxonomy (NCBI): domain Bacteria; kingdom Pseudomonadati; phylum Pseudomonadota; class Gammaproteobacteria; order Alteromonadales; family Pseudoalteromonadaceae; genus Pseudoalteromonas; species Pseudoalteromonas shioyasakiensis. Next base: position 755,660 of record NZ_CP077770.1, read on the forward strand.
CTATCTTTGTCTTTTGCAACGCCGTAAGAGGTACCTTCAGTTTCCCAATTTACTTGGCTCACACCTGCTAAAATGCTGAATGCGTCAGTTGCACGGATGCGTGTTGAAATATATGCAGAGCGTTGACGGCTAGTGATATCTGCGCCTGTTAAACCATCAGTAAGCGTTGGCACTGGCGCTACGCCATCCCAACCACCTAGCTCAGGCATTGCAGGGAAACCATTGCCTGTAGTGTAGTCATACAATGATTTATCTTTGTTATCCATATCTGCTTGGTTTACACCAAACGACAGGTCATGTTCCATACCAAATAAATCAAATTTACCTGTTGCGTAAATATCTAAAATGTCGTGCTTATCTTTGTGGTCATATTCACTCGCATAACCAGTTAGGCCAAGGCCTGTTTCTCTATCAGGTGTGCCGTAAACATAGAAAAGCTCTGAATCTTGCTCATTTTCTAAGTGCGCGTAGCTTGCTTTTAAGAACCAAGTATTGGTGATTGCTTGCTCAATTGATAAGAACAACTGCTCTGTTGTGTTATTCCAGTATGACCAATCAGACGCAGTGCTGGTTGAAGCATCAAAGTTTGTTGCTGAACCATCGCTGTAATAAAGCGGTAAGGCACCCCAAAGTGGGCTGTCAGCATCTTTCTTTTGATTTACATAGTTTGCAGTTACTACTGTGCTGTCAGTTAGCTGGCCTTCGTAGGCTAGGTAATAAATTGTTTTATCTTGCTCGTAACGGTCAAGGTATGACTCAGTTTTGTGCTTAGTGAATACAGCACGTACAGCGTGGTTTTCGTTGATAGCAGTTGAAGCGTCAAGCTCTAAACGCTTGTTATCCCAAGAACCATACGATACAGACGCATTTACTTGCGTTTGATAAGTAGGGCGCTTTAGAACCATGTTGACTGTTGCTGATGGGTTACCAGCACCTGTCATTAAACCATTAGCACCACGTACAATTTCAACACTATCGAAAATAGACGTATCAAGAGTACCTTGGATTGAACCGTTGTCTTGCGGCATACCCATGCCATTAACTTGGAAGTTGGTGATCTCAAAGCCACGAGCTTTAAAGTAAGTACGGTCAGTTTCGATTTGCTCAACAGTCACACCCGGTGTGCTTTCAAGCACAGCGTTAAGGTTATCGAGTGAGAAGTCATCCATTAGCGCACGTGAAACAACAGAGATTGACTGTGGTGTTTCTTTAATTGTTAGCCCTAATTTGGTTGCTGACTGTGCTTCTTCAGTGATGTAGTTTTTATGATGCTGGCCATACACGGCAATTTTTTCAATTGCTTGTTCTTCTTTTTGTTGTTCTGCAAAAGCGTGGCCACTTAAAAGTGCTGAGGTCACAAGGCTTAATTGAGATAAGCGCAAAAATTTTGTTGATGACATGCAAAGTTCCAATTAGTTCAATGAATAGTGAAATTAATGCGTAATTTAATCTAAATGAAAATAATTTGCAATTAGGTCTTGGTGTTTTGGTGAGTAATTGTTTGCAAAAAAGTTTAAAGGGCACAGAAATATAAAAAGGAGATATAAAAAAAAGCGGCCGAAGCCGCTTCAGGAAGTAAAATAAGTTTAAATCTTAAAATACGTATTTCGCAGAGAACTGTAGACGGTCCATATCGCCGTCTGCACCGCTTTCTAGCTCACGCTCAGCATGTTTAAACTCAACACCAAATGTAAGCTTTTTAACAGGCGAATATAAAAGGTTGGCACTATAGCTTTGGCTCATTTCAGTAGGGTCACCAGTCACAGCAAGTAAATCTGTGTTGTTATCTGCTGAGAAGAATGAATAAAGGAAAGTTGAGCGCCATTGGCTGTTCCAGTGTTGTTGGTAGGCAATAAAACCAGATGTTGAATCAATCGCATCTAAATCATCACCGTCAAGCACAGCACCATTTGCTACGTTTAAACCAATGTAACGGCCTAGACCTGAACCCTGAGTAAGCATAAATTTAAGGTTATTTTGACCAAAATTTACTTTACCAGAGGCGCTGATACCGAACGATGATGTATCTGCATCAATGCCATTTTGTTTATAAGTTAACTGGCGAGCAAGACCGGTAAATACTAATTCACCCCAGTCAGCTTTATGTGCGTAACGTGCTGTAAAGTCAGGCATTGATGCATCATCAGTGGCTACACGAGCGCCGCCAACTGTGACTGTGCTCTCTGGGTTTTCGATAGAGAATGACCAATTACCGGTAGTGTAACGAGCTTGAGCTTGACGTACGAACACAGTACCTTCTGCAGGACCAACGAAGTCGAGTGTTTCTGGTAATGCACCTACGTTTTGGAAGTTTGACCAAGCTTGACCAAATAACCAACCATCATAAGTCACAAATGCTTGACGAATACGAGGCGCGTAAGAGTTACTAACACGTTCGTTACCGCCTGGCGCTGAAGCAATAAAGTCTATTTCAATTTTAGTTTTGATGGTTTTACCATCGTCTAATTTTGTTGCGGTACCTAGGTTAAAGCGAGATTGGCGTGCATGCATGTCAAATACTGCGTCGCTGTCGCTGTCTGCGCCTACCGGTGTTGTACCTGGTACATAGAAGTCACGGCCAATGCTGCCGCCAGCTGGTACGCCTGCAGAGTAATCACTCCACATAGCATCAAGTTTTACATAACCTCCATAAGAAACGTCTGTGTTACCAATGGTTGCGGCGTTAGCGGTACCTGCAAGTGCACATAAAACAGCTGAAGCTGTGAGTGTTTTTAATGCGGTTACTTTTGTTGTTGTCATAATGTGTATTCCTGTCGAAGCTACTTGTTGATTGCATTAATGTTGTTGTATCACTGTTGTTTAAGAAATGACTTCTCTCAATTATCTATTGGTCTATTAGACTAAGGTGGAATGGGTAGTTAAATCGCATCCAACCTAACATTGGACTAGATTATAGAAGGCAATTTTAAAGTTTTTTGTTAAATGGCAAGATATACAACTAAGGTCTAATACTTTCAGGGGCTTTGCTGAGTGATCCTTGAAGCAGGCCGTAGGCAAGTAATTAAAATGGAGACGACAACAATGTCAGAAAGTATCTATCCAGTACCAGCGCATATCAAGAATGCAGCACTAGTTGATAACGATAAATATAATACACTGTACAAGCAATCTATTGATGACCCTGAAGGATTTTGGCGAGAGCACGGTAAACGCCTTGATTGGTCAACTCCTTATAACAAAGTAAAGAACACCTCATTCGACAAAGGCCACATCAGCATTCGCTGGTATGAAGACGGCCAACTTAACGCATCTTACAACTGTATTGATCGCCACCTTGCCACTAAAGCCTATAAAACAGCTCTTATTTGGGAAGGCGATAACCCTGAACACAACGAAAATATTAGCTACCAACAGCTTCACGACGAAGTAGCTAAGCTAGCCAACGGCCTTAAAAAATTAGGTGTATCAAAAGGTGACCGTGTTGCTATTTATATGCCAATGACACCGCAGGCTATTTACGCTATGCAAGCGTGTGCGCGTATTGGTGCTATTCACTCTGTCGTATTTGGTGGTTTCTCTCCATCAGCGATTGCTGACCGAATTAATGACTCAGGCGCTAAAGTGGTAATTACTTCAGACGAAGGTCGCCGTGCTGGCAACTGCGTACCACTTAAAGCAAATGTTGATGAAGCGGTATCACAAGACTCAGTAACCACCGTTGAGCACGTTATTGTTCATCAGCTAACGGGTGGTGAAGTTGAATGGAATAGTCATGATGTTTGGTGGCATGAGCTTGTCGCTGACTTACCAGCCGAGTGCGAACCAGAGCCAATGAATGCAGAAGATCCGCTTTTCATTCTCTACACTTCAGGCTCAACGGGTCAACCAAAAGGGGTGGTTCATACTACCGGTGGTTACCTTGTTTATGCATCGATGACACATGAATATGTATTTGACCTTAAAGAAGATGATATTTTCTGGTGTAGTGCCGATGTGGGCTGGATCACAGGTCACAGCTACATTGCTTATGGCCCATTAGTGAATGGCTGCACGCAAGTCGTATTTGAAGGTGTACCAACTTACCCAACAGCGGGCCGTATGGGTGAAGTAATTGATAAGCACAACGTGACTATTCTTTACACAGCACCAACTGCTATTCGTGCTCTAATGGCGAAAGGCGATGAGCCAACAGCGACTTCAACTCGTAAAAGTCTTCGTGTTATGGGTTCTGTAGGTGAGCCAATTAACCCAGAAGCGTGGGCATGGTATTACGAACATATTGGTAACGAAAACTGCCCAATCGTAGATACTTGGTGGCAAACAGAGACTGGCGGCATCATGATCACACCATTACCAGGTGCGACAGATATGAAGCCAGGCTCAGCAACGCGTCCATTCTTTGGTATTGCACCAGCACTATTTGATGCTGAAGGTAATACACTAGAAGGCGCGGTTGACGGTAACCTTGTTATTTTAGATAGCTGGCCATCACAAGCACGTACAGTTTATGGCGACCATGAACGCTTTGAACAAACTTATTTCTCAGCATACCCTGGCGTGTACTTCACAGGTGATGGTTGTCGTCGTGATGAAGATGGCTACTACTGGATCACAGGCCGTGTAGATGACGTACTTAACGTATCAGGTCACCGCCTAGGTACTGCAGAAATCGAAAGTGCATTGGTTGCTCACGAAGCGGTAGCAGAAGCTGCAGTAGTAGGTTACCCGCATGATATTAAAGGTCAGGGCATCTATGTTTACATCACTCCAAATGAGGGGATTGTAGTCAGCGATGAACTAACAAAAGAGGTACGTAACTGGGTTCGTAAAGAATTAAGCCCAATTGCATCACCAGATATGATCCAATGGTCTCCGGGTCTACCGAAAACACGTTCTGGTAAGATCATGCGTCGAATTTTACGTAAAATTGCGGCAAATGAGCACCAACAGCTTGGAGATACTTCTACACTGGCCGATCCGAGCGTTGTTGATGAGCTAATCGAAAACCGATTAAATCGTTAAAATCGCGTTAAAAACTTGATTAGAAGTTGATTCTAAACGTAGTATATCGGCTGTCACTTAGAAATAGGTGTCAGCCGAATTTATTAGGAGTGAACCATGAGTCAGTTTTTAATAGCGGACGATCATCCGTTATTTCGTGAAGCGCTGAAAGGGGCATTGAGTGCTAAGTTCGCTGATTTAGAAGTGTTTGAATCGGAAAACTTTGATACCACTTTGCAGGTGCTAAGCGAGCAAGAAGATCTTGATATCTTACTACTAGACCTTCACATGCCAGGCAATGGCGATTTATACGGCCTTATTCGCATTCGCGAAGACTATCCAAGCTTACCAATAGCTGTTGTTTCTGGCAGCGAAGACATCAACGTAGTTTCTAAAGTAATGGGTTATGGTGCGATGGGATTTATTCCTAAATCATCTTCATCAGATGATATTGCGCTGGCAATTAACCACATTCTTGAAGGCGATGTTTGGCTTCCACTTGAACTTAAAGATAAAGTGGCTGCCGTAGATGGCGAAGACAAAGAAATTGCAGCGCAAGTGGCTTCACTGACGCCGCAACAATACAAGGTGTTGCAATACTTACACGAAGGCTTGTTAAACAAACAGATTGCTTACGAGTTACATATTTCTGAAGCAACCGTTAAAGCACACATTACAGCAATTTTTAGAAAGCTAGGTGTGTATAACCGTACTCAAGCGGTATTAATTGCCTCTAAGTTACAATTAGAGCCTATTGAGTCGGCATAACAAAAGATAATAAAAACAATAAAGAGGCCACTCAGCCTCTTCATTTTATTGCTTAAGCGAACACCACGGTTCGATTACCATTGATAAACAGTTTATGTTCAGATGCGAGTTGCAGCGCTTTACAGAACACAGTTTTCTCTACATCTTTACCCATTTTTGCCATCATCTCTGCGGTATCCGCATGACTGACATGCGTCACATCTTGTAAAATAATCGGCCCTTCATCGAGCTCATTATTAACAAAATGGGCGGTCGCACCAATAATTTTTACACCGCGTTCAAACGCCTGATGGTAAGGCTTTGCACCAATAAAGGCAGGCAAAAATGAATGGTGAATATTAATAATCTTACCTTCAAAGCGCGCCACAAATTCAGGGCTTAAAATACGCATATATTTAGCAAGGCCGATAATATCAGGCTGGTAGCTGGCAATTAAATCACCGACTTGCTGATCATGCTCCGCACGGCTTAAACCTTCGTGCGATACCACATGAAATGGTACACCAAAGCCTGCCGCCAGCGGTGCTAAGTCGGCGTAGTTGGCAATCACAGCCAGTACTTCGATGTTTAAGGCTTTTTCGAATTGCTTTAGTAATACACCACCTAAACAGTGCGCTTCTTTAGTGGCAAGCAATACCACTTTCGTTTTTTCGCTGCTGTGCAGGGCAAGCTCTGCGCCATCAGGAAGTAGCTCAGCAAGGCTTGGTAAAAAGTCCTCTGAAATAACGCCGCTTAATTCTGTACGCATAAAAAAGCGTTTAGCGTCTTTATCTACAAATTCGTTATTACGTGTAATGTTTAAATTATGCTGATGACAAAGGCCGGTGATCTTGGCAATTAGACCAACATCATCATCGCATTGTGTGGTTAAAATCGTGTTCATAGTCCTCATTCTAATCCCGTTTGTGTGAACACCATTATTTGCTAATTTTTTTGTGCTGCATAGCGCAAATTTAACTATCTAATAATTTATCTGATTTGATTGCATAAGCGCCTAAAATGTAATCATTATTTACTTTTCGTGTAAAAGTAAGCTGCTTTCACTATAAATGTGATTTTCTGTCCATAATTATGATTAATTAAGTGCTTTTCTACATCATTTTCTACACTTTTTAACCTTATCGTAAGTAACTGTAAGTGAAGGTAATAGTTTGTAAAACATAGAATTTTTTCGCACTATTCGAGTCAGAATGGGGTATTACAAACAATAAGGAAAAAATTCCATGAAAAGCACTCTGCTTAAAACAATTGTTGCCTCAAGTTTGCTTTCGGTACTGGCTGCCTGTTCAAGCGATGACAGCAGCAGTAGCAACAGTGGCTATGTGCAACTGTACAATGGCTCTTACAACAGCCCATACACGCGTTTATTTGTTGATGACACTGAACGTTCGGGGGCAGATTTTGGTGATGTATCAACTCGTCATAACTACAGTTCGGGGGAGTATGATCTCAGTTTTGAATATGTTGATGCCAACGATAGTTATATCACCATCGACGAAGAAACCAGCAAAATTAAAAATGATCAAACTCAGTTGCTAGTAATGAACGGTGATTTTGCTGAACCAATTTTTACAGAGCTAAGTGTGCCGACGTCAAGCGATGAAGATGAATTCAATGTTGGCTTTTTTAATATCGTTAGTGAAGATAATCTTTACGATGTATACGTTGCCACTGACGACGGGTTATTTGATACCGCTGAGTTATTAATGACTTCGCAATACCTCGTTGCGCCAGAATTAGCGACGCTTGAGGAGGGGTATTACACTATTTATATTACCGCTAGCGGTAGCACAGATGTGATTTTTGAATCACCAACCGTGTACTTTAATGATGAAGCCACGTACATGGCGATGATCCGTCCAAGTTATGCAACAGAAGAAGATGGCATTACGCTTGATGTCGTGACGGCAAGTAGCTCAGTAACACAACTAAACCACCAAGACGCGCAAGGTCAGCTGCGTTTTATCAATACCATCGATGATTACACGCAAACCCAGTTTAAAGTAACCCGAGGCACAACGGCGACCAACACCGAAGTTGTTAGCAACGATAGTTACTCTGAATACATGAGCATGTCGCCAAATAGTTACAGCGTCGCCATGTTAGATGAAGCGGGTGACACGATTGTAGATAACTTCTTAATGACATTAGAGCGTGAGCAAAGTGCGGTTGGTCTTTTCTACAATGATAAAGATTACGGACCTCGTATGATGACCATTGAAGAAAACCTAACTCCAAGCAGCTACAGCCACGCAGTTACTGTGGTTAACTTAATTGATAGCTATGCAGGGCAAGAGATTGACGAAGTTGATGTGTACTTCACCCTCAATGGTGAAACGGTTGAAGATACCAGCAATGTTGTTGAAGGGTTAGATCAATACGACCAACAAGAACAGGTGGTTGATAACGAAGTTTATACAACCTATGTGGTCTATGAAGACAATGGTCAACAGATTGTGCTCTTGCAACAAAGCGATATGGATTTTACCGAAGAAGGTAACTATATCTTAGTTATTGAACACGATGAAACCACAGACTCAGGTTTTAAAATGACCTTAGAGCGTACGGTGACTGAACAGTCTTAACCGGCTAAAACGCAATATCGTTGTTTATTTTCTCTTGCTAAGTGTTTATTGTATAAACAATTAAGGCTTTTGCTTTTTTGTTTAAAGCGTACACAAGGAGAGAGTATGGATGGCGGTATTGCGTTACTAGTATTACTAGCACTAGTTGTTGTAGGTGGCTCACTTGCGGGTATTTTTGCCTTTTTTCAACTCTCCAGTTTAAAGCGAGAAGTAGCTGCTCTTCGAGTCAAACTTAACGAGGCATATACCCATAATCCACAAACAAATACTGCAAACCAGTTTGATAATTCAAACGCCGATCTGACTGACACAGCAAAATTTGAACCAGAGCCTGTAATCATTAGTAAGCCGATTGAGGCTACTAATAAAAAGCCAGAGCAAACAAAACCCAAGCCTGCGACTTTAAATCCGCTAGTAAGCCAACTCGTTACACAAATCAAAGCCAATTGGTTAACTTGGGTAGGAGCGGTTGCACTTGCCTTTGGCGGTATCTTTTTAGCCCGCTATTCACTGGAGGCAGGCTTATTATCCGAAACCATGCGACTCACGCTTGGCGCTATTTTTGGTCTGAGCTTAATTGTTGCGGCTGAGGTTTTACATCGTAAAGGTATTATCTTTGATGGGTTTAGCAACTATATTCCCGCGGCGCTGGCAAGTGGCGGCTTTATTAGTTGTTTTGCATTGACCTTGCTGGCCTACAGCCATTATGGCTTACTGCAAGCTTTACCTGCATTTAGCATTTTAACCTTAGTTTCTGTAGCGGCTAGCTGGATGGCACTGCGTTTTGGTCCAGTGCTTGCGGTCATTGGTATTATTGGCGCCTACAGCGTGCCGGTTTGGGTCAACACCGGGAGTAATGACTTTATAGCACTGCTAACCTATGTTGCGTTTGTCAGTGTATCGGCTTCCCTAGTCGCGCATTACGTAAAACGGCATTGGCTGTGGTATCTGTTATGGGCAGGTCATTTAGGCTGGTATTACTTAGTTGCAATGAGTGCAGCTAAAAACCTGCATTGGTTTATTAATCTTTATGCTCTATTTAGCATCGTATTGTTAATTGCGATTCCGCGTCTCGGACTGAGTATTAAGCAAATTGAACACCGCCCACATCGCTTTAAAACGCTACTGAAACAACTGCCCGACAACCCTCTGTTGTTAGCTGTTGTTGTGCCACTTTACCTTTTACTCATCAGTCATAATGATCTGCTTACTTGGCAGCTTAGTATGTTGTCGTTAGTGGCTTTACTGTTGTTTTTGGTATTAAAAAACAGTGCATGGGATCACTGGCTGATACTAGCTGTCGTGAGTGTAATGTGTTTGCTCATAGGGCAATATAATGCTGTTGATTACTCTGAGCAGCTTTTTGTATTTCGGCAAAATTACGGAGCAGGGCTGTTTTTTATTGCTTTGTTTGCGGGTTATGGGTTTTTGTTTGGTCGTAAATACCCCAAACGCTTAGGTTTTGCTTTACTCGCTTCACTTTCAGGCTTTGTGATTATTAGTTGCTTATATGTGATCACTCCCGATCATGCCTTAATGACGGCGTATCCGGTTTGGTGCTTTGTATTATTGGCTCTGTCTGCTTGGTTATTTAAGTTATCAGTCAATAGCACAAATCCAATGCGGGTATTTAGTTACTGGCTTGGTGGCAATGCCAATATTAGCTTAGCGTTAACCATGCTCCTTGAAGGCAGTAGCTTAACCTTAGCGCTTGCTGCGCAAGTGCTGTTGATCAGTTTTTATGTCAATAAACAGTCACTCAGCATTCCTACTTGGCCGCTTAAAGGCTTAGTTGGCGCTTTACTTGTTAGGTTAAGCTTTGCACCTTGGTCTGCTGAGTACAGTGATGCGTTGCTGCTCGGTGTGCACTGGAGTTTGGTTGTGTACCCAGTATGCGCTTGCTTATTTTACTTGGCAGCGAGGCACTGGCAGCAGCAATCTGTTCGGGTGTGGCTAGAAGGTGCAACGCTTCATTGCATTGCTTTATTTATTACCACAGAGACGAGCTATCAGTTGGTGGGGCGCTACCCTGATTTTGAGAGCTTGTCTGTGTATGAGCATATTTTATTAACCTGTAACTGGGGTATATTAGGTTGTGTTTATTTGCTGCGTTCACGCTTTACTGCGCAATTGGCAAAACTCTATCAAGTAGCAGGTTTTGCGTTATTAACACTGAGTGGCTTACTAATACTGAAAAGCTTTACTGCTGTAAATCCGTTTTTTGAGCCGATAAATATAGGCAGTTGGCCGATTATTAACTGGTTACTATTACTTTGGTTAGTCCCCGCCTGTATTGCAATTTGGGCAAGCCAACTGACTCAATCTCAGCACTATTTACAAAAGCTGTTTACAGTACTTGCAGGTGTGATGAGTGTTTTATATATCAATGCGGAAATTCGCCATAACTGGCAAGGCGAGTTTATAAATATTGCGTTGCCGACCTCAGATGCCGAGCTTTACAGTTATTCTTTAGTTTGGCTTGTTATCGGTGCCTTGGTGGTTGTGGTGGGGCAGTTAAGAACCATTACGGTATTACAAAAGCTCGGCCTTGGCTTATTGGCGCTGGTGGTGTTAAAAGTGTTCTTGATTGATATGGCAAATTTAACTGGGTTGCTGCGGGCTATTTCGTTTATCGGCTTAGGCTTATCGTTAGTTGCGCTTAGTTGGTTGTTCCAAAAATTTAAGGCAAAGCCCGCAGCTTTGCCTTAAATCGGTGTTGTTAAAAACGTTGGTTAAGCACTATTGTTAAGTACTGTGGTTAAGGAGCGCCTTAAGTTTAGCGGGCTTAACGGGTTTACTAAGGTAATGAATTTGCTCTTCTTTGGTTTGCTGTTTTAGGGCTTCATCACGCACCGCTGTGATTAAAATGGCAGGCACTGGGCTTTGCCAAATTTCTCTTAGGGTTTTAATAAGCGTTATGCCATCGCAATCATGACCAAGCTGATAATCCATTAAGATTACATCGGGCGCTCGGTGCTCTTTGGCATAGGCCATTACGGTTTCAACTTGATCAAAGAGCTGATAATTTGCCTGCCATTTTTGTAATAGGCTTGCCATGGCATTAAGGTTTTCAGGGTCATCATCCACTGCAATAATGTTCATCGCACTGCGGTTCTCAACCCCTTTTTTAGGCGTATCTTTTTGTTGAATAAATTGGCTTTCACCATAAGGCACTTCAATACTAAAGCGGCTACCTTTGCCTGGTGTTGAATTTACATCTAAACGTAAAGAGAGTAAGTCGGCCATTCGTTTTACGACTCCTAAGCCAAGGCCAACCCCTTTGTTATCACCGGCTTCAATACGATAAAAGTCATTAAAGATTTTCGCTTGCTCTACTTCTGTAATGCCAGGGCCTGTGTCCCATACTTCAATACGTAAATGATGTTTGCGTTTGCGACAAGCTATTAAAACTCGGCCACTATCGGTGTATTTAACCGCATTTGACACTAAGTTTTGAATAATTCGTCGTAAGTAAGTGATATCACTGTGAACTATAATTCCCTTTGAACGCACCGTCAGTTGCAAGCCTTTTTCGCTCGACATAATGGCATATTCATTTTTCAGCGGAGCAAGTATGTCATCAATACTAAAGTGACGTGGTGTAGGGGTCATTGCCCCTTGCTCTAATTTTGCAATCTCTAACAGTGCTGACATCAAATGCACCGTTGAATCTAAACTTGCGCCAAGCTTTTCAAAGTTATTTAAGTTGTTGCTCGAAAGGGTTTTATCATCAATAGCTGCAAGATATAGGCGCGCCGCATTCAGCGGTTGTAAAATATCGTGGCTAGCCAAGGCTAAAAATCGCGTTTTACTGTCATTAGCTTGCTCAGCCTCTTTTTTCGCTAAAGTAAGTGCTTGCTCAGTTTGTACTCGGCTATCGATTTGTGCTTGTAAATCTTTATTGATAGTACGGATTTCTTGAGTACGCGCTTCAATGCGGTTTTCAAGATCCATGTTTACTTCTTCAAGCGCATTTTGCGTTTCGATATGCGTGGTAATATCAGAGAAACTTGTCACAAAGCCGCCATCTGGTAGTGGGTTACCAATCATTTCGAACACTTGGCCATTACGGCGGTGGCGAATAAAGTGATGGGGCGTGCCGTTTTTAAGATGCTGCACGCGCTTTTCTACATGGCGCTCAACTTCACCGGGGCCACATTCACCGCGTTCGGCATTGTATCTAAGCACATCTTCAATAGGTTGGCCTACTTCGAGAAAGTCATCTGGGTAAGCAAACATTTCTGCGTAGCGCTTATTCCATGCTACTAAATTAAGCTCTTTATCAACAACCGAAATACCATGACTGAGGTTCTCGAGAGAGGTGAATAATAAGTTTTGATTGAATTGCAGAGCTTGTGTGGTTTCATCAAAAAAGTTAACCACTTCTTCAAAGGCCATGCGTTTACCAGAGGCAACCGTGTGGATCAGCGCTTGTGCTGAAGATGCGCCAAGCACACCGGTTAAGGCGCGTTCACAATAAGCAATAAACTCAGGTTCTGGGTGTGCGTTGTTATCACCTAAGTTATGCGATAACGCAAAGTGAGCCAGCACCTGTTGCGAGCGTTGTACGCCTAAGAAGGTTTGCAGCAGCACTTTAAAATCGTAAACGGTGGCTTTAACGTTTTTATTTAAACGTCTGGCGAATACGGCTTGCTCTTTTGGATTAACAAAGGCAGCAGCTTGAATTTTATCAATTAAACGCTCATCTGCACCGAGCGAAAAACTAATGTAACAGCCAATATTGGCAAACAAGGCGATTAGGGTGCCACGAGTAATAAGTGTTTGTTGCAGCTCTGCATTTAAGGTATTGCCTGCATCTAAAATAGGCAGCATTAAGAATAAGACCCAGCAAATAAAGCCTGCTAATAATCCGGCATAAACCCCATACGCATGGCCTTTTCGCCAGTATAAGCCGCCAACAATCGCAGGGAGTAATTGCGATACCAAGGAAAAGGCAACTAAACCCATACTAGCCAAGGCTTTACCATGACCAAACCATTGCTGGTAGAAATACGACAAAATCAAAATGCCGGCAATCGTGAAGCGTCTTACTAACAGGATTTGCGACTTATAGCTGCTGGTGATGAGGTTACGTTTAAACTTACGACGGAGCATTAGCGGCAATACTACATCGTTTGAGATCATGGTACTGAGCGTGAGAGTAGCTACAACAATCATCGCTGTAGCCGCTGATAGGCCCCCGATAAATACAAAGGTCGTTAAAAAGGCATTTTCGTGCATAAGCGGTAGGGCTAATACAAAGCTATCTGGAGAAAAGCCGCTGCCTATGCCTGGGTGTATAGCTGCCGTAGCAATAGGGAAAATCATTGCTGCAGTTAGTAGCAAATACAGGGGGAATGCCCAGCGGGCTGTATAAAGATGGCGTTTATCTTGGTTATCGACCACAGTAACGTGGAACTGTCTTGGCAAACAGATAATCGCCGCTGCTGCCATTAATGATTGGCCAATAAAGTTAAAGCTGAAAAAGTCGAAGTTCTGCCAATGTTGCCAAATAGAGCCCGTTAGCTGCTCTGTTTGCACCGTAGTTAAATTAAATAATGTGTATAAAGCAAGCCCCGCTACGGCCACTAAAGCCAGTAACTTAATCATAGATTCAAAGGCGACAGCGAGCATTAGTCCTGAGCGGTATTCGGTTACATCTACCTTACGAGTACCAAAGAATATCGCAAACATCGCCATGATAAGTGTCGCTGAAAGAGCCAGCATAGAGCCCGAAATACGATCGTCGTTTTGCAGTAGTAAGAAGCTACCACTCAGTGCTTTTAATTGCAGTGCGATATACGGAATCGTCGCCAATAAAGCGATAATTGTCACCATAATGGCGGTGGTCTGCCGTTTACCATAGCGAGCAGAAATAAAGTCGGCGATAGTGGTGATATTCTGCTTTTTACTGACCAGTACTAATTTACGTAAAAACCCTTGGCCAAAGAAAAATAGTAGCGCAGGGCCAATTAAAATAGGTAAGTAATTCCAACTGCTGGTGGCTGCTGTACCAACTGAACCGTAGTAAGTCCAAGACGTACAGTAAATCCCTAATGAAAAAGAATAAACAAATGGGTGGTGACTAATTCTTTTAGCAAGAGGAGTGGTTTTGTCTCCCCAATTTGCCAACCAAAACAACACGCCAATATAGGCGAGTGCAACAAATAAAAGCGCAGCTGTCATGTTTAAATTCAGTAATTATTGTAATAACACTACCTTACCAGAATTATGCGCGATTTCGATGGCTAGATTTTTTGCAATAAAAATTAATAAAAAGCAAGTTATTGATATTTAAAAGGTAGTTATGTTTTATGCGCTATTATTAGACTAATGTCGCAGATCATTCGTTTTTACTATTTTCGCTATTTCGCAAATTTATTTTTATAGGTTAAGTTGTTGTTAATTATTGTTTTTTACTATTCGTTAACAAATGCCAATTTACAGTTTACGTAAACGTAAATTGGCTGTTACGACTATGGTCTCAATTCCATAAATCAGAACCCTTGCTAACTTAGTTAATGACAACTAATACCACTCATTACTTTTTTGTAATGCATAAGGGGATAAAAAATGGCTTTTAAAGATGAAGAACAAGCAAAAGCTTATTGGGCGGAAAACCTCGCACTGCTATTTAAATTATTAGCAATTTGGTTTGTCGTGTCATTTGGCTTCGGCATTTTACTGGTAGACGTACTTAACGAGATACGTTTCTTTGGGTTTAAACTCGGCTTCTGGTTCTCCCAGCAAGGCGCTATTTACACCTTTGTTGCTTTGATTTTTGTTTACGTTTTCAAAATGAATACGTTAGATAAAAAATACGGCGTAGACGAATAGGAGCTAAGCAATGGATGTTCAAACACTCACGTTTATTATCGTCGGTTTAAGCTTCGCGCTTTATATCGGCATCGCAATCTGGGCTCGTGCTGGGTCAACAAATGAATTCTATGTTGCAGGGGGTGGTGTACCGCCGCTAGCAAATGGTATGGCAACCGCTGCTGACTGGATGAGTGCGGCATCGTTTATCTCAATGGCGGGTATTATCTCGTTTGCGGGTTATGACGGTGGTGTATATCTAATGGGTTGGACAGGTGGTTATGTACTACTTGCACTTTGTTTAGCTCCTTATCTACGTAAGTTTGGTAAGTTCACGGTACCAGATTTCATTGGTGACCGTTACTACTCACAAGCTGCACGTGTTGTTGCAATTTTATGTGCCATCTTTATCTGTTTCACATACATCGCAGGTCAAATGCGTGGTGTAGGTGTGGTTTTCTCTCGCTTCTTAGAAGTAGATATTGAGACCGGTGTTTACATTGGTATGGTGATTGTATTCTTCTACGCTGTATTAGGCGGTATGAAGGGGATTACTTACACGCAAGTAGCTCAGTACTGTGTACTAGTATTTGCTTACCTTGTTCCAGCAATCTTCATTTCAATGATGATGACAGGTCACTTCTTCCCACAAACAGGTTTTGGTGCAACGCTTAGCGATGGCTCAGGACAGTTTGTACTCGATAAACTAGATGGACTCAGTACCGAGCTTGGCTTTGCGCAATACACTGAAGGCTCGAAGAGCATGATTGATGTATTCGCAATCACAGGCGCGTTAATGGTTGGTACTGCAGGTTTACCGCACGTAATCGTTCGTTTCTTCACTGTTCCTCGTGTTAAAGACACGCGTATCTCAGCTGCATGGACACTTGTTTTCATTGCTATCGTTTATACAACAGCACCTGCTGTAGCGTCATTCGCTCGTGTAAACATGATTGATACAATTAACGGTAAAGACGGTAGCGGTACAGAGTACGCAGAAGCACCAGCTTGGGTTAAAAACTGGGAAAGAACAGGCCTAATCACCTTTAACGATAAAAATGGTGACGGCAAAATGTTCTACTCAGCAGGTAAGGTTGATGATCCAAACAGCGCAAACGAAGTTAAAGTTGACCGCGACATCATGGTACTTGCTAACCCTGAGATTGCAGACTTACCAGCATGGGTTGTAGCATTGGTTGCAGCAGGGGGTATCGCAGCAGCGCTATCAACAACAGCAGGCTTACTATTGGTAATCTCAACCTCGGTGTCTCACGATTTATTAAAACGTACCTTAAAACCAGATATAAGCGATAAACAAGAGCTACTTGCTGCGCGCTTAGCAGCGATGGTGGCGATTGTGATTTCAGCTTACTTTGGTATAAACCCGCCAGGGTTCGTGGCCTCGGTTGTTGCCTTTGCCTTCGGCTTAGCAGCGGCGAGCTTCTTCCCAGCCATCATTATGGGTATCTTCTCTAAGAAGATGAATAAAGAAGGTGCGATTGCGGGTATGGTGACAGGTATTACATTCACAGCGGCTTATATTATCTACTTCAAGTTCGTAAGCCCTGAACTGAATGCACCGGCACACTGGTTATTTGGTATCTCACCTGAGGGTATCGGTCTAGTTGGTATGATTGTTAACTTTGTAGTTGCAGGTATCGTACTTAAACTAACAGCTGAAACACCGGTTGAAATCCAAGAAATGGTTGAAGGTATCCGTAACCCTAAAGGTTCGAGCGCAGCACACGCGCACTAATAAAACCATTTTATGAGAACACACTCTTGAAGTTCAAAAGCCCGACTTAAGTCGGGCTTTTTATTTATTTCAAACAGGGGTAGTGTAGATATTGTCTCTATTTTATAGCGAGAATGACCATGAATACCGAGCAACAGGAAGTCGCCCAATTTGTGATGCAACAAACGCCGTTTAATCAGCTAGATAGCGCTGCATGCGAGTATTTTGTAAACCATCTCGATATTATTTATCTGACCCGAGAGAATCAAAATCAGTGGTTAAGTTCTGATAATTTAAGATTATTTTTAATTCGCTCTGGCGATTATGATTTAGTCGACCCAAAAGGCGATGTGATTACTAAGTTATCGAGTGGCGATTACTTTGGTTTTCCTTCACTGTTAACTGGCGAAGCGATTCAAAATAGCATTTCAGTGCAAAAGGAAGGCATTGTTTACATGCTAAACCAAGCGGCATTTGATTACTTACGCCGTGAGTATAAAGTGTTTGAGCAATACTTTGTTCGCGCCCATAAAAACCGTTTATTGTCGTCTCATTATAAAAGTCAAAACGACAGTTGGTCGGAGAAAAAAATTTGCGAATTGATGAATCGCAAAGCCGTCACCTTGGCACCAGATGCAAGTATTCGTCAAACCGCTAAAAAAATGAAACAACAGGGTGTTTCGTCGATTATGTTAACTGAGCATGATCGCCTTGTAGGAGTCGTGACCGATAGAGACTTACGTAATCGCGTATTGGCCGATGAGGTAGACCCACAAGAGTCTGTTAGTAGCATCATGACGTGTAAGCCCAAATTTATTTTTGAAAATAACCGCGTGTTTTCGGCGCTGCACTTAATGCTTAAGCACAATATTCACCATTTACCAGTGCTTGATGAACATCACAAACCCCTAGGTATGCTCACCAGTACTGATTTGCTGCGTCAGCAAAAAAGCGACCCAGTACAATTGATTGGGAGAATTTACAAAGCGCACAGCGTAGTTGATTTAAAGCGTTATTCGCAAGAGATACCCGGTTTGTTAAAAGGCTTTTCAAACAATATTGATGACATCTCCTTGATTGGTAAATTATTAAGTGGCTTAACCGATGCACTGACTTCGCGTTTGATCCGTTTGTTTCAAGAAGATAATGGCGCGGCACCAACCAGCTTTAGCTTTATTTGTTTTGGTTCACAAGCACGAGAAGAACAAACGCTGCATTCAGACCAAGATAATGGCCTGTTGCTACCTGATGATCTAACAGACGAACAACATGATTACTTTAAGCGCATGGGCGAGTATGTCTGTGAGCATTTAATTGAGTGCGGTATAAAACGTTGCCCTGGCAATATTATGGCGAGCAATGCAGCGTGTCGAATGGGCATTAATGCTTGGACAGAAAAGTTTCATAAGTGGATCACTTCACCCACACCAGAGGCGATGCTCAATTGTAAGATATTTTTTGATTTACGTTTTATTGAAGGCTCAACCACCTTATATGCGCGCTTTTGTGAGCAGTTAAAGCGCATTTCTAAAAATGACTTATTTTATGCGGCTATGGCGAGTGACATTAAAAATACGCCAGTGCCCATTGGTTTGTTTAATCAATTTAAATTAGAAACTGACGAAAAGCAGCATAAGTACCTCGACTTAAAAAAACGCGGTGTTGTGATCATCAACGATATAGTACGTTTGTATTCCCTTAAAGCGGGTATTCAGCGTGCTAATACGCAAGAGCGTATTGACGCGTTAATGAAATTTTCGCTACTCAACAAAGATGACTTATATAACTTAAAAGACTGTTGGCGCTTTTTAACCCAGCTGCGTTTAGGCACGCAAATTAACGAAGAGGGATTGCCTAGCAACTGTATTAACCCAAATGTTTTGAATTCATTAGAGCGACATCAATTAAAAGAAGCATTTTATTTGGTTAAACAGGCACAGCAAGCGGCCGCATTTAAGTTTGCTCGCGGTAGTTTATAGGAGAGGTTATGGTTAAACGCTGGTTAAGTCGGTATTTAGCGCGCAAGCAACTCTTGGCAGCCGATGCCTATAAAGAGCGCTACGTAGTGATAGACATGGAATTAACGGGCCTTGACCCTCGCCAGCACGAAATAGTCTCGGTGGCGTGGGTAATGATTGAAGATCAGTGCATTAAACTCAGCGGTGCGCAGCACTTAATAAATAAAGACGTGCAAAGCTTAGAGCAAAGCCCGATTTATCACGGTATTGCAAAACAAGATATAGATACAGGTGAAAGCCTCGAAACGATTCTTGGTAAGCTGCATCAGCATTTTGGTGAGTGTATTTTAGTGTTTCATAACGCGGCACTTGATTGGGGGTTTTTAAAACAGGCGTGCAGAACGCTTGGCTTAGATGCAAAAGCGCGTTTAATTCTTGATACCTTTGTTATTGAAAAAAAGCGCTTGCATCAGCAAGGCCACGAAATAGGCCACGATGATTTAACACTTAGTGAATGCCGTAAACGCTACAACTTACCGCATTACAGCTCGCACCATGCCCTTACGGATGCCATGGCGACGGCCGAGTTATTCTTAGCCCAATGTCATCAAATTAGTCGTGGTAAGGCATTGAAAGTAGGGGAGCTGATTTAAATAAGAGATGCTATTTAATCCTGGGGGAATTTTTGTTTTTGATGTAAAACACGCATTACACGTATTGTGTCACCCTCAACCCAATAGGAAATAATCATCGATATTTCTGGAATAATGAGCAGTCGCCCTTTGATGCCTGCACGCTCTGCGCCCATCAAAGGCTGTGCTAATAAATTTTCTACCTTGGCTTCAATCAGCTCATCGGTTTTGTCTGCAGCATTTGGGTTAAAGTGATAAAGATATTCGAAGATTTTTTCACGATCATTTAAAGATTCATCTTCCCACAGGATCATAGATTGCCTCTATTGCGTATTTTTGCTTTACGCTCAGCCATGCGGGATTTAGCTGTTTCGTTGTCGATAAACGTACTTTCACCAGCCTCATATTTATCAAAAGCTTGATTTACTTGCTCTGTTAACCAAGCGTCATGAGACAGCGCTTTTCTTTGTTGCTCAGCTAGTTGTTCAGTGAGTTCTCTACAAGCATCACTAAGTGTTTTACCTTGGCTTTGTGCCATTTGCTGGGCAAGTCGTTTAGTTTCTTCATCAACTCGAAATTGAATTCTGGTATCCATGCTAGACTCCTTATCTGTGTGTACAAATGTTAGCACTAGCGTGAGGGTTGGGCAACTAACTCACTTTTTAATTAGAGCTAAGCTGAGTGGTAATTTACTAACTAAGTAGCTTTATTTACCTTGCTCTCTTATAAAAATGTTTAAGGTCGATTACCAAAACTGCGCCATCTAAAATATGCTAAGCAATTTTTATTTTGGCTGACCTCTTATAAAAACTTCAAAGGTCGATTACCAAAATTGAGCCATCTAGGGTTGTTAAAGTAGTTTTATTTACCTTGCCCTCTTATAAAAATGTGTAAGGTCGATTACCAAAACTGCGCCATCTAAAACATGCTAAGCAACTTTTATTTACCTTGCCCTCTTATAAAAACTTCAAAGGTCGATTACAATACCGCCATCTAAAAGGCAGCTGCCTTTATCTGCAAGCAAATAGAGTGGATTTTCTTCTTCATGGCAATCAAACTTGCAATTAATGGTTTTGGTCGAATCGGGCGCAACATCGTCCGTGCTCTGTATGAATCAGGGCTTGAAGATCAAATCAAAATTGTCGCTATTAACGAATTAGCCGACCCTAAGGGCATTGCCCATCTCCTTAAATACGATACATCTCACGGCCGCTTTTCATTCCCTGTTAATCTTGGTGAAGATACTTTAACGGTTGCTAACGACTCTATAGCCTTATTTGCAGAAGAAAACCCTGCAGAACTGCCTTGGCAAACTCTTGATGTTGATGTGGTTCTTGAATGTACTGGGGTGTATCACTCTCGTGAACATGCAGAACTACACTTAGCTGCTGGTGCAAAAAAAGTATTGTTTTCACAGCCTGCAGATGCTGATGTTGATGCCACAATTGTGTATGGTATTAACGATGATGAGCTAAAAGCTGAACATACGATTGTTTCAAACGGTTCATGTACCACAAACTGTATTGTGCCAGTAATTAAAGTGCTGGATGACGCATTTTCGATTGAATCTGGGGCTATTACAACGATTCATGCCTCGATGCATGATCAGCAAGTGATTGATGCGTATCATCATGATTTACGTCGTACTCGCGCTGCAAGCCAGTCTATTATTCCGGTGGATACAAAGCTTGCTCGTGGTATTGAGCGTATTTTGCCTAAGTTTCATAGTCGCTTTGAAGCCATTGCTGTTAGGGTACCAACTATCAATGTGACGGCGATGGATTTAAGTGTAACAGTGAATACCGATGTGAATTTAGCGACTGTCAATCAGGCACTTAAGTTAGCTGCAAAAGACCGCCTTGACGGTATTTTAAGCTACACAGAAGAGCCATTGGTATCGGTAGATTTTAATCATGACCCACATTCTTGTATCATAGATGGCACTCAGACACGTGTTAGTCATAAACGACTGATAAAGTTGTTAGTGTGGTGCGATAATGAGTGGGGCTTTGCGAATCGTATGCTCGACACTGCGCGTGCGATGATGGCTGTAAGCCAATAATTTATAAATATAATATTAGTATCGTTAACTAAGGAGAAGTCCATGTCGGTCATTAAAATGGCAGATTTAGATTTAAACGGCAAACGCGTGTTAATTCGTGAAGATTTAAATGTGCCTGTAAAAGAAGGTAAAGTGACCTCTGATGCGCGTATTCGTGCAGCATTACCAACTATCAAATTAGCGTTAGAAAAAGGCGCTAAAGTAATGGTGATGTCACACCTTGGCCGCCCTACGGAAGGGGAATATGATGAAGCGTTTTCGCTTGCCCCTGTGGTTAATTATTTAAATGATGCCCTTGAGCAAACAGTTCGTCTTGAAAAAGACTACTTAGAAGGCGTAGACGTTGCTGATAACGAAGTGGTTGTTTTCGAAAACGTGCGTTTTAACGCGGGCGAAAAGAAAAACGACGAAGCGCTGTCTAAAAAACTAGCTGCATTATGTGATGTTTACGTAATGGACGCATTTGGTACGGCTCACCGTGCACAAGCATCTACTCACGGTGTGGGTTTATTTGCTGATGTTGCATGTGCAGGTCCACTACTTGCGGCAGAGCTTGACGCATTAGGTAAAGCGCTTGATAACCCAGCTCGTCCTTTAGTTGCTATCGTTGGTGGCTCTAAAGTATCGACTAAGTTAACTGTACTTGATTCACTTTCTAAAGTGGTTGACCAACTTGTAACGGGTGGTGGTATCGCTAATACCTTCATCGCAGCAGCAGGTTACCCAGTAGGTAAATCTTTATTTGAAGCTGATTTAATTGATGAAGCAAACAAATTAAGTGCTGCGGCAAAAGCTAATAACGGTGAAATCCCGGTACCAACTGATGTTGTTGTAGGCAATGAGTTCTCAGAATCTGCAGTGGCAACATTAAAAGATGTGAATGAAGTAACAGACGAAGACATGATCTTCGATATTGGTCCTGATACAGCAAACCAATTAGCAAAAATCATTGCTAATGCGGGCACCGTTGTATGGAATGGTCCAGTAGGTGTATTTGAATTTGACCAATTTGGTAACGGCACACGTGCTATTGCTGATGCGATTGCTAACTCAAGTGCATTCTCGATTGCTGGTGGCGGTGATACGCTTGCAGCGATTGATAAATACGGCATTGCCGATAAAGTTTCTTACATTTCAACCGGTGGTGGTGCTTTCCTTGAGTTTTTAGAAGGGAAAAAATTACCAGCAGTTGCTATGCTTGAAGAACGTGCTAAGTAATTAGTGCGTATGCCAGCGTAATTATTAGGTAATTACGCTGGTTTAGCTGTTAATAAAATACCTCTCACCCTCGTTTTATTTACAGCTGTTACGGTAGGCGCGAGCTTTTCGTGATGCAGTGATGCATCAAAAAATAACTTATCCGTTCAAACTAGATAGTAGGAAACTACTGTCGATACAATTTGGAGAATACCAAATGGCTTTAATCAGTATGCGACAACTTCTTGATCATGCAGCTGAAAATGGTTATGGCGTACCTGCCTTTAACGTTAATAACCAAGAGCAAATGCGTGCAATTATGGAAGCGGCTGACAAAACAAACAGCCCGGTAATTGTACAAGGTTCAGCAGGCGCACGTGCTTATGCTGGTGCCCCTTTTATTCGTCATATGATTTTAGCAGCCGTTGAAGAATGGCCTCATATTCCAGTTGTAATGCACCAAGACCACGGTACTTCACCTGGTGTATGTCAGCGCTCAATCCAGTTAGGCTTTTCATCAGTTATGATGGATGGCTCATTAATGTCTGATGGTAAAACCCCTTCAAGCTACGAATACAATGTTGATGTAACACGTCAAACAGTTGAAATGGCACATGCTTGTGGTGTGTCTGTTGAAGGCGAGTTAGGTGTTTTAGGTTCACTTGAAACAGGTGAAGCAGGTGAAGAAGACGGCGTTGGTGCTGAAGGTAAATTGTCTACTGATCAAATGCTAACAGATCCTGAAGAAGCCGCTGATTTCGTTAGTAAAACTAAGGTTGATGCACTTGCTATCGCTTGTGGTACATCACATGGCGCGTACAAATTTACTCGTCCACCAACAGACGATATCTTAGCGATTGATCGTATTAAAGAAATCCACGCGCGTATTCCTAACACACACTTAGTAATGCATGGTTCTTCTTCTGTTCCACAAGAGTGGTTAGAAGTGATTAACCAATACGGTGGCGAAATCCCTGAAACATATGGCGTGCCAGTAGAGCAGATCATTGAAGGTATTAAATACGGTGTTCGTAAAGTAAATATCGATACCGATCTTCGCTTAGCATCAACAGGTGCAATTCGTCGTCACTTAGCTTTAAACCCAGCTAACTTTGATCCACGTAAATACCTAGCTGAAGCAACGAAAGCAATGACTGAGATCTGTGTTGCTCGCTACGAAGCATTTGGTACGGCAGGTCAAGCTGGTAAGATCAAGCCTATCTCTTTAGATGATATGCATCTTAAATACTTATCAGGTGAACTTGATCCACAAATTAAGTAATTGATAATAAATTGAAAAAGCCGGCTTTATGCCGGTTTTTTTATGCTTTGATCAAGGCGGATCAGCGATATACTTACTCGTGTTTTTCAGGATCACTGTTTTACTAAGCTTAGCTTTCACGGATCATTATTTTACTAGTTGTATACTGATCACAGGCTTTTCTTTGCTCATCTTTTAAACGAAATGCTGAGCATCTTAACATTAAATCAACAAGTTATCTTATTCTCTAAGTAAAAAACTGATCTGAAGTTGATCTTCTTAGTAAAAACCTGATCCTGATCTGATTGAGTTGGTAGATCAGTGATCCGTGATTTTTATGTGAAATATCTCCTCCTCGCCTTGACCAAAAGCCCTTTATGTTCGATTTTTAAGTTATTGCTTAAAATGAGGATCGCTACCATGAATAAACCTGCCATGATGTTGTCGAGCTTTGCAATGTGCATTATTTCTTTTCATAGTGCTGCCGAAGCTGTAGATGTGTATGGTCGGGCCCATTTAGGGGTTGCTAATAGCGACACTGGCGATGGCAGTGAAACGTCTATTGAGAGCTATAACTCTCGTATGGGGATCAAAGGCAGCGGTGAAATAAGCGATGGGTTAAAAGCCGTATATAAGTTTGAGTTTGCAGTAAATGCGGCTGATCAAGATAGCGATGGTAAAACTGAAGAGAATATTACCGCTCGTAATCAATATGTTGGTCTACAAGGCAGTTATGGGCAGGTAGTGCTTGGTCGTCACGATACCGCGTTAAAAAAATCGCAAGGTAAGGTTGATTTAATGAACGACTTTAACGGTGATGTTAAAGCCTTGTTCAATGGGGAAAATCGCCTTGGCGATGTGGTTCATTATAGCTCGCCAATTGTTGGCAATATGCAATTTGTGGTCACCTATATTGCTGAAGATAATTCCAAACAAGATGAAGAAACCGGTGTTTCTGCGGCATTTATGTATGGTGATAGTAAATTTAAGAAAACGCCTTACTTTGTAAGTGTTGCCCACGACAGTAAAGTAGCTGGTTATGATACAACGCGGTTTACGGCGCAAGGTAAATTAGGCGATTTAACTTTAGGTGGTATGTATCAGCAAAGTGAAAAAGTTACAGGTTCCGATAAAGAAGATGGCTTTTTAGTGAGTGCATCTTACAAAATCGATAAATATAAGTTATTGGCGCAATACCAAGATACTGATGGCAGCTTTGGTAAGTTGAAAGATTCGGGGAGTGGTACGTCTATTGGGGTTGAACGAAGCCTGTCAAAACAAGCACGTATGTACATGTGGTATACGCAATTTTCACTAGATAATAATACTGACGAAGATCATCTCGCAGTCACTTTAAGGTATGACTTTTAATCCGAAATTTGCTATTTAAGCGTAAAAAATGGCTATTTTTGCATTGATTCTTTTGCGCTTTTTCAATTACTCGTTAGACTTTCATAAAAATGTCATACTTAGTCATAATAATGAAACCAGTTCGCTAACGAAAGAGATAAATTGGAATGTCACGTAAAGTACTAGTCGTCGATGACGAAGCGCCTATCAGAGAGATGCTGGTTTTTGTTTTAGAGCAAAATGGTTTTCAAGCAATTGAAGCAGAAGATTATGACTCTGCAATTGAAGCTATGGTCGAACCATACCCAGATATGGTTTTATTAGATTGGATGTTACCTGGTGGTAGCGGTATTCAAATTGCTAAGAAATTTAAGCAAAACGAATATACTCGTCAGATCCCTATCATTATGCTGACAGCTCGCGGTGAAGAAGAAGACAAAGTACGCGGCCTTGAAGTAGGTGCTGATGATTACGTAACCAAACCATTTTCTCCTAAAGAATTAATGGCGCGCATTAAAGCGGTTATTCGCCGTGTTTCACCAACCTCATTAGAAGAAGCCATTGAAGTTCATGGCTTACGCCTTGACCCAATCTCACACCGTGTAACATCAGAAGGTAGTGAATTAGATATGGGGCCTACTGAATTTAGATTACTACATTTCTTCATGACGCATCCTGAACGTGTTTACAGCCGTGAACAATTACTTGATCATGTATGGGGAACAAATGTATATGTAGAAGACCGTACTGTTGATGTACATATTCGTCGTCTACGTAAAGCGATTGCACCATTAGGGCATGACCGTTTAGTGCAAACCGTTCGCGGTGCAGGCTATCGTTTTTCAAGTAAATTATAAGTGTCATGGCAATGACCTTAACAAGCTAATTTACATACTTAAGGTAAAGTGAGTGTATGTATCGAGTAGTGAATAAACAGGCGTTAGCAAAACGCCTGTTTATGTATTTCTTACCCTTGTTATTAGTTGGCGTACTTGTAGGTGCGCCTTTTTTGCTTTTATTTTTAGGCTCTTTTGCACTTTTAATTTGGCATTATCATCAATTATATCGCCTCAGCGATTGGCTTCTGAATCAACGTAGTTTTAATCCACCCGAAGGGGAGGGAGCGTGGGAGCAAGTCTTTGAAGGGATCTATCACTTACAACATCGCAACCGAAAAAAACGCAATGAATTGGCAGATTTAATACGCCGCTTTCGTGATGGCGCTGAAGCTGTGCCTGATGCGGTGGTGGTATTACAAAAAGATCTTAGCATTATTTGGTGTAACCAATTGGCTTTAAAGGTTTTAGGGTTACAGTGGCCTACTGATCATGGGCAACGCTTGGATAATCTTATTCGCGATCCTAAGTTTGCAAAGTACATGCATAAAGCCTGTTTCGATGAACCGCTCGAGCTTGATGGTGGCCACAGCTACGATCAAACGCTAGAGTTTCGTGTTATGCCCTATGCAAGTTCACAGTTGATGATGGTGGTGCGTGATGTTACTCGCTTAAAGCAACTTGAGCAGATGCGTAAAGACTTTGTGGCCAATGTTTCTCATGAGCTAAGAACACCGCTTACTGTGGTAACCGGTTACTTAGAGATGCTTGATTCAGATAGCTTACCACCTCCTGCAATGTGGCAAAAAGCGCAAACAACCATGCTTGAGCAATGTAAGCGTATGGATAGCTTGGTCAATCAATTACTGTCGTTGTCGCGTATTGAAGGGGCACGTCGGCAAGATAACGATAAGCCGGTTAATGTGCCGCAGCTTCTTACCTATATTCAAACCGAAGCACAGTCATTGAACCAGGACAAAGGCCATGAGCTTATATTTAATGTTGATACGAGTTTAGATATTAAAGGGGCCGAAGACGAATTACGTAGTGCCTTTTCTAACCTTGTTTTTAATGCCATTCATTACACCAAGCCAGGTGGCAAGATTGTGGTTGATTGGCAGCTTAAAGATAACCAAGCCGCATTTAGTGTGACCGATAATGGTGATGGTATTGCCGCAGAGCATATTAACCGTTTAACCGAGCGTTTTTATCGTGTCGATAAAGCGCGTAGCCGTACGACAGGTGGGTCTGGGCTAGGTTTAGCAATTACAAAACATGTACTTACAAGGCATGATAGTCGTTTAGATATCAGCAGTAAATTAGGACAAGGCTCGACCTTTGCGTTTGCATTTGGTAGCGAAAAAGTCGTGCGTATTGCAGAAAAAATTGAAAAAACCAAAAAAACTGCAAAGTCATAAAAATGTCATTTAAGGGTAATCTAACTGTCATCTAGTGTCATTAGAGTAGACCGCAGTTAGGAAATGGGACGAACAAATCGGAGTAACCCCTATGAAATTCAAAAATCTCGTTGCCGCAATGGGTGTGGCTGTAACAACATTTGTATCAGCACAAGCAGCTGCAGTTGATAAAGATATGCCTGAGTACACTAAAACAAGTGGTATCTCTGGTAACTTCTCATCTGTAGGTTCTGACACGCTTGCAAACATGATGACGTTCTGGGCAGAAGAGTACAAACGCTTCTATCCAAACGTAAACATTCAAATCCAAGCAGCGGGTTCTTCAACTGCTCCTCCAGCATTAACTGAAGGTACAGCAAACTTCGGCCCAATGAGCCGTCGTATGAAGTCAAAAGAAATCGAAGCATTCGAAAAGCGTTACGGCTACAAGCCAACTGAAGTACGCGTTGCAATCGATGCGCTAGCTGTATTCGTACACAAAGATAACCCAATCAAAGGTTTACGTATTGACCAAGTTGATGCGATTTTCTCTTCTACACGCAAATGTGGTGCAGATGCACAAGTTAATCGTTGGAGCGAAGTAGGTCTTGAGGGCGATTGGGCTGCAAAAGATATTCAGCTTTACGGTCGTAACTCAGTATCGGGTACTTACGGTTATTTCAAGAAGAAAGCACTGTGTAAAGGTGACTTCCGTAACAACGTAAACGAACAACCTGGTTCTGCATCTGTAGTACAGTCAATTTCTTCTTCAGTGAACGCAATTGGTTACTCAGGTATCGGTTATAAAACATCAGGTGTACGCACAGTTCCACTTTCTAAGAAAGGCGATAACTTTGTTGATGCAACATTAGAAAACGTAGCAACAGGTAAATACCCACTATCTCGTTTCTTATACGTTTATGTGAACAAGCACCCTAACAAGCCGCTTTCACCAATCGATGCAGAGTTCTTAAAAATGGTTCTTTCTGTAGACGGTCAAAAAATTGTTGAGAAAGATGGTTATGTGCCACTTTCAGGTAAAATGGCAATGGCTGAACTTAAAAAGCTAGGCCTTCTGTAACAACCATACAGACATAGATGAAAAAACCGCTCATTGAGCGGTTTTTTTTCGTTTAGCTTTTGGCAAAGAGCTTGGCTTTAATACGTTGCTGAGCAATACGTACTTGCTTGCGCTTTTTACCCGAGGGTGCCTTAAAGCTTTGAATAGGCATTACCGTTGGGTATTCATTGGGTAATGCTGGTACATTAAAGTCAGCGTGTTCATCTTTTGGCAAGCCAATTTCTTGTTGATGTACACGAAGTGCCACTAAGGTATCATCATTTTCAACTTCACTTGGACATAAAAATAAACCCATTTCACGCATTTTCACACCTAAGCCGATGCTGCTTGAATAGCGTACAATTGGCGCTGCTAAAATAAGGCCTACTAAAATAGGTGATAACCACCAAAAGAAGGTCGGTGTGTAATAGTAGGCAACTGAGCCCCAGATAATCGCGGTAATAGTCGAAAATAACGTATAACCAATCGCTTCTTTCCACGGCACCATTCTGCCTTCGCGAGGCTGTGCATCCCAGCTAACTTTTTTGCCTAAAAATACGCACACGACAAAGTAGCTATGAAATACCATCATTAAAGGTGCAATCACAATCGCAAAAATAGTTTCGATGAGTGAACTGGCAATTAACTTCATCGTACCGCCAAAGGCTTTATTACGATGCACTAGAGTCACAATTACGCCCATTAATTTAGGCAGTAACAACAATACAGCTGTAATAAATAACAACGAATCAATTAAATCCGTTTTAGCAATTTGCCAGGTTGGGAAAAGTTGATAAGCATGGTTAAAGTACACGTCGCTATTAAGTGCACGAGTTACTGCATCTAAGGTACTTAATGCCAGCATCGATAACCAAATTAACGATGAAATATATGCTGTGGCACCAAATAAAAAATGCATTTTACTCATTAGCTTAAGACCTGATTTAGGTAGTAAACCTAAATGCTGGATATTACCTTGCACCCAACGTCTATCACGAATCGCGTAATCCAGAATGTTACTTGGTACTTCTTCGTAACTACCTTCAACATCGCTAAGCAGAAGTACATCCCAACCACTACGATGTAGCAGAGAAGCTTCTACAAAGTCATGACTCAAGATTTCACCACCAAATGGGGCATTGCCTTTTAGAACAGGTAGGCCGCAGCACTTTGTGAATGCTTCAACGCGAATAATCGCATTGTGGCCCCAGTAGTTTGCTTGGTTTGTTTGCCAAAAAGCAGAACCAGTTGCCAACATTGGGCTATATAAAATTGATGCAAACTGTAAAAAGCGACCAAAAAACGTGTCTTGGCGAACTGGAATAGGGATCGTCTGGATCAAACCTGATTTTGGGTTGCTGATCATGCTTGAAGTCAGTTCAAGCATACATTGACCCGTCATTATGCTATCGGCATCAAGCACAATCATGTGATCGTATTGGCTACCCCAACGTTCACAAAAGTCAGTTAAGTTACCCACTTTACGGTGTTTATTATCTTCACGGCGACGATAAAAAGTATGCTTTGCTAAATCACCTAAGCGCTCAGTAAGTGCATTCCACGCTTTAAGTTCATTACGTGCAATTTCAGGGTCTTGCGTATCACTTAGCAAGTAAAAGTCGTAATGCGGCATTTGCCCTGTTTTAGCCAGCGAGCGTAAACTTACTTCAAAACCGGCGATGACACGCTCTGTATCTTCGTTGTAGATAGGCATAACAATGGCTGTTTTAGTTTGGCTCAAGGCATGCTGATTAATCTCGATTGGCTTTTGACGTTTTAAGGTCAACGGGTCAATACGAAATAATTGCAGGATGAAGCCCATACAGCCACTACAAAAGGCTGTAACAATCCACGCGAAGGTAACTGTGAATAATGCCAGTAAAGCGTACTCAAGGGGTGTCATGCCGTTAGAATTTAAAATATCGAACATGATCCACACGCCATAGGCGGTAATGGTGAGCGCAAGGCTTGAAAAAAGCCAAGCGCGGGTTTTCTTAAATGGCATTGCTGTTGCCTTTAATGCTTTACTATTGGACGTCGTTTGGATACCAGACATAGCTCCATACCTCGCTGATTTCTTTATCACGTAGTTTTAACGATAAGCGCATATCAACAGGCTTATCTCCCTCTGGCGCCACTTTAAATGCTACGCGCCATCCTTGATTGTTTGGTAACTGCTGTACCGTTTTATCGCTTATTTTCCCAGCTGAGAGTGTAAGATCCGCCTGCATGGCAAAATTAGCTGATAGTTGATTAATCGTTTCGCCACTAAAATCAACGGTAAATTGGCGGTGGCTTTTTGGTGGTGGATTGTCTTCACCAGGTAATGCTGCACTACCAATTCGGGTTCTTAACACACTCGCTTTATCTTGAGTTGCAAGCGTGGCATTGAAAGTCGACAGCTTGTAACTAAAGCTTAAGCTGTCACCAGCTTTCATTGGCTGCTCTGGCACCCAGTAGCTAACAATATTGTCGTTAGTTTCGGTATCTGTTGGGATCTCTACTAACTCAACACGCCCTTTACCCCAATTACCCACAGGCTCAATCCACATGCTCGGACGGTTGTGATAATGCGCTTCGGTATCAAGGTAGTTATTAAAATCTCGGTCTCGCTGTGCTAAACCAAAGCCTTTAGGGTTCTCGTAGCTAAACGAAGTGACACTTAATTTCTTCGGGTTATTCAGTGCACGCCAAATCCATTGACCTTGTTCTGTTTGCATTAATAGGCCATCAGAATCATGTACTTCAGGGCGGTAATCATCAAAAAACTTGGTACTGTTTTCACCGTGGTAGAACATGCTAGTTAGCGGGGCTATGCCGAGCTTTTTGATGTCTTTACGGGCAAAAATTTGCATCTCGGTTTTTACTTCAGTGTTGGTAGATGGAGTTAGTTCAAAACGATAGGCTCCCGACACTGATGGGCTATCTAATAACGCATAGAGCACGATGGTAGTATCTTCGGGGGCAGGTTTTACTAACCAGAATTCTTTGAAAACAGGAAACTCTTCGCCTGAGCTCAGTGCTGTATCAACTGCAAGCCCCCGAGCTGACAGACCATATACTTGGTGCGGACCAACTAAACGAAAATATGAAGCTCCTTGGAACACCGCCACTTCGTCTTTGTACTCATTGTTATTCAGTGGGAAATGCAAACGAAAGCCAGCATGGCCAAGTTGGGTATTGGCAACAGCAGTACTGATCTCTTGCTCTAATGGTGCAGCGGTCGCGTCATAACGGTAGTAATCCGTTTTAAAAGGTAAACTTTTTACTTCGGCATTTTGCTCAAGAGTATTAATTGCAACCGGTGAGCGATATAAGAAGCCAGGGTGGAATAACTGCACCTCATAAAGGCTTTGATCTTTCCATATTGCTTGCTCAGTACGAAAACGAATCGCACGGTAGTCCTGATAACCAATGCTAGTTAATGCTTCAAGCTCTAACTCTTTAGGTGCTACATATGGCTCTGAAGCTAATTTTTTCGCACGTGCAGTGATAACTTCAAATAGCTTTTCTTCAGGAATCGTGATCATTGCAGGCTTAAGCTCAACAGCAGCAGTATCCTTTACTTGCTGTTTTTCATTTTCGGTTGCTTGAACCTCTGCGGCTGTTTGTTCTGTTTCAGTTGCTTTTGGCTGCTCTGGGTCTTCAACTGCGTAACTATGACCTGCGCTGATGGCTAATAATACGCCCAAGAAGGTCTTCTTTTTAATAGCGCTGAAGAGCTTAGTTCGGGTTTCTGGTTTCATTCAATTTTCCTTTAGCCGTAAATCACGTTAATTCTTTCATATCTCATAGCAATTACTGGACCCAAAATAAAAACTAATAATCTCAATGGCTTTGAGTTGGTGCAGCTAAATGCGAAGAGTAAAATTTTGAAATTAGTGAGAAACAATTACACGGTTGCAGTTGTTTATTCGTCACCAATATGGAGAAGTTTAATGAACGAAAGCTTGCCCTAATATGAATAGCTTAAAGGATAAACAAAAATATGAACAAAATTACCAGAGGCTTAATTGTGAAAGCGAAATTGTAATCGGGAGAGGAGTGTAGGCACCGAATAGGTTTTCAGTGCCCTAAAAAGCGAGCCGTTGTTATTTAACTTCGCCTAACTTTTCTGCATTAGCTTTACATTGGTTGTAAGCTTCAATGCACTTGTTGCTACAGACTTTATGAACTAAGCCATCAGCAGTGCTTTGTTGTTCACAGCTCGCTTCGCATTGATAGTTTTGCTGAGCACATTGCTGCATTTCTGGGTTGTCAATTTTGCTTGAGCAGGCAGACAGTAATGTCATAGCAAACAATGTTGCTGCAATTGCTGGTAGTTTTTTCATGCTTATCCCTAGTTTATGTCTTTTCTTTGCAATCCATCTTACCCAGATTGTTGCTATTTAATCCAGCTCAACTTGTAAATTGTCAATTAAACGTACTGAACCCAAATAAGCAGCAGCTAAAATAACAAGTTGTTTATCAGCCGCGGTGGCTGGCTTTAGTGTTGAGCGCTCTGCAATCGAATAATAGTCAGGTTTTAGTCCTGCACTTTCAAGCTGTGCTTTTGCATCTTCCTCAAGTGCTGCAATGTCTGCGCTGCCTTGTTTAAGTGCTGTTGCTGTATTATTTAGCGTGGCAAACAGTACTTTTGCAGTGTCTTTTTGCTGATCAGATAAATAGCCATTACGAGAACTCATAGCTAAACCAGAGATTTCGCGGCAAGTAGGCACGCCAACAATTTCAACTGGAATAGATAAATCGCGCGTCATGGTTTTAATGACTTGTAGCTGCTGAAAATCTTTTTCACCAAAACAAGCAAAGTCAGGTTGAACCAAATTGAATAACTTAGTAACAACCGTCGCAACACCTTTGAAGTGACCAGGACGTGAGCCTCCACAGTAACCCATAGAAACACCCGGTACATCGACAAAGCTTTGCTCGCCTAAACCATTTGGGTAAATCGTTTCAACGGATGGGGTAAACACGATATCAGTACCAAGATCTGCTAAACCTTGTTTATCTTCGTTTAGTGTACGCGGGTAACTATCAAGGTCTTCATTGGCACCAAATTGCATCGGGTTTACAAAGATACTCACAACCACTTTATCAGCCAATGTTTTGGCTTTTTCAACAAGTGAAAAGTGACCTTGGTGTAAATTGCCCATGGTAGGCACAAGCGCTATGCTCAGGTCCGCTTGACGCCAAGCTTTGATTTGGCTGCGTAACGATTTGATTTCAGTGATTGATTGCATTTATTTAAACTCGTGTTCGGTACTTGGGAAAGCACCACTTTTTACATCTTCACAATACTTTTGCACTGCTGCTGGCATATTGCCGGTTTCTAATAAAAAGTTCTTTGAAAACTTAGGAATATAGCCTGCCGAAATACCAACTAGGTCGTGCATTACTAAGATTTGCCCATCAGTTTGATTACCTGCACCAATACCAATGGTAGGAATGCTCAGTTCATCAGTAATGCGTTTAGCAAGCTCACTAGGAATACATTCTAAAACAAGCAGCTGTGCACCTGCCGCCTCAAGTGCTTTTGCATCGCTGACCATTTTATCGGCTTGAGATTGCTCACGACCTTGAATTTTAAAACCGCCAAATACATGCACTGACTGAGGTGTTAGCCCTAGGTGACCACATACTGGAATACCTTGTTGGGTCATCGCACGAATGCTGTCGTGTAGCCATTCGCCGCCTTCAAGCTTGATCATGTTTGCCCCTGCACGCATCAGCTCTGCAGCATTTTTACAGGCATCAGTTGGGTTGGCATAGGTCATAAAAGGTAAGTCAGCAACAACAAATAACTCTCGGCTACCTGCTCGTACGCAGCGTGTATGATAAGCAATATCACTGTTGGTTACCGCTAATGTGTCATCAGCACCTTGCAATACCATACCTAGTGAGTCACCGACTAAAATCACCTCGACGCCATTATCATGAAACAATTTAGCAAAGCTGGCATCGTAAGCCGTTAATGCGGTGATTTTTTGTTGTTCTTGTTTCATTTTATTGAGAGTTGAAACGGTGATTTTAGACATAATTTCCTCTAAGGCCTAGCCTTGGTTGATTACTGCTGAGGGAGTTGTTGTAAATCGTTTAAAGGCAACGTTTTTTTTATATCAGCAAGTGATTGATTATTCGGTAGTACAAGTGTTGGTGCAATTTCCAACAAGGGATAAACAACAAACTCTCGCTCTGTTAGGCCATAATGAGGCACGGTTAAGCGAGGAGTGTTTATCACGTCATTACCGAACAATAAAATATCTATATCAAGGGTGCGCGGACCCCAGCGTTCTTCTTTTCTAACACGGCCATGCTCAAGCTCAATGGCTTGAGTTAAATCAAGCAACTGCTCTGGCTTAAGTGCAGTTTTAACACACGCGACTGCATTTACATAATCGGGTTGATCTTGTGGCCCCATTGGTTTGCTTGCGTAATCATGTGATACACAAACAAACTCAACATCTTTTAGTGCTTTTAGGGCAGCGACAGCAGCATGAATTTGTTTACGTGGCGCGTTTAAATTGGCACCTAAACCTAAATAAACGGTATGCATACTTAGTCTACTTTTTTCTTGCGTGGGCGACGACGGCGCTTAGGGCCACCTTGGTGTCCTAAACTTTTAACCATCTCTTTTTGGCCATTGATGTCTTGGCTTAGGTAGGTTGTCCACCAATCAGCAAGCTCTTTTTGCCGCTCTTCTCCAGCTTGCACACGCAGAAGTAAGAAGTCATAGGCGGCTTTGAAGCGAGGCTGTTGAGTGAGCCTATAAGCACGTTGACCACCTCGTTTATCAAGGCGTTGCTGAATATGCCAAATATCACGTGCACCCAGGGTGAAGCGTTTTGGTACTGCTACATGTTGCGCGTTTTCACTCAGTACTTTGTTCATCGCTTGCGCAAATGCATCGTACTCTGAAAGTTGGTCGCGTTGTTGTAATTTGTTAGCAATGCTCTGCAATGGGAACCACAATAAGGCTGCAAAAATAAAGGCTGGGGTGACTTTTTTATCAGCATTAATACGTTTATCGGTGTTTTTAAACATTTGCAGGATAAACGTATGTTCAAAGCCTTCAGGGTTGGCATCTAAGATTTTATCAAGCGCAGGGAATAATGCTTTGAATAAACCATACTGGCGCAGCATTAAGTAGTTTTCTTCTGCTTTGCCGTTTAAAAACAACTTAAGAGATTCTTCAAACAAACGCGCAGGCGGAATATGATCAAGTAAGTTAGCAAGGCCTTTAATTGGCTTTTCGGTGCCAGGTGCAATGCTCATCCCTAGTTTCGTGGCAAAACGCACTGCACGTAACATGCGCACAGGGTCTTCACGGTAACGTGTTTCTGGGTCGCCAATCAGCTCAATTTGTTTTGCTTTTATCGCGCTAATGCCATTGGCATAGTCATAAATACAAAAGTCGTTAATTGAGTAGTAAAGCGCATTAATCGAAAAGTCGCGGCGCTCGGCATCTTCTTCAATACTGCCATATACATTGTCGCGAAGTAATTGGCCATGCTCGCTTGATTGGCTAATTTGATTTTTGCTTTCTTCAGCTTCGTGATGGCCACGCATGGTCGCCACTTCAATAATTTCTCGACCAAACACGATATGGGCTAAACGAAACCGACGACCAATTAAGCGACAGTTACGAAATAGCTTTTTGATTTGCTCAGGGGTTGCATTTGTTACAACGTCGAAGTCTTTGGGTTGTTGGCCTAACAATATATCTCGAATACAACCACCTACAAGGTAGGCATCAAAACCACCTTCTTTAAGGCGGTACAATACTTTGATTGCATTTGGGCTAAATTGTTTGCGCGAAATACCATGTTCACTGCGTTCGATCACCAAAGGTAACTCGCTCGTTGGCAAAGCATCACTTGATGTCGAGGCATTTGGGCCAATAATCTGCCGACAAAATTGAAAAAGCTTAGAAATAATAATCTGTCTCCTACGACGCGGACTTTGCGACTCATCAAGTATAGCGTTTGTTTGATACTTCGCCGATGTGAGATTGACGTGTTATCAGTGTGTAATTAACGGCGCTAAATTAAGGTGTTGATGATTCGCACACTTTGGGTCGCTATCATATACCAGCAGGGCTGAAAAATTAAGTTACTCGGCCTTTAAAATTGGCAATTTATTTTTCAATAGTAACAAAGTTACAAAAAGGGGAGTTTGGATCCTCGCTAACTTGTATTTCTTGCACCTTTGGTATGTGTTCAAGGCGGTAAGTTTCAACAGCCCAAGCTAACATCTGTTCGATATTTAACGATAAAAGAGAGCTTTCTGGCTTTAAACCTAAAAAGCGCAAGGCATCGAACAACGCGGGCTTTGGATCTGATTTTGCTATTGCCGGAGCGTAATTTTGCTTTGATAGCTTAAAACCGGGTTTAGCTACTGCTAAAGGTAGGTGAGCGTATTCTGGGGCCGGTTTATTAAGCTGCTTAAACAAACTGAGTTGTCGGGCGGTCGGTTCGAGTAAATCAGCGCCGCGAACGACTCTTGTAATACCTTGTGCAATATCATCAGCGACCACGACCAGTTGGTAAGCAAATAAACCATCGCTGCGCTTTATTAAGTAATCTTCTTTGGCAAGTTGGCTATCAATATACACTTCACCTTGAATTAAATCATGGTAGTGACTGGTTGCAAATTGCTGAGTTAAACGCAGTGCTGAATCTGTTAAAGAGAGGTTTTTATGTCGGCAATGGCCTTGGTAAATGCCTCCGATTGCTTTAATTTCTTTGCGCGTGCAATGACATGCATAAACAAGGTTTTTCGAAATTAACTCGTCAACAATGGCTTGGTATTGCTCATGACGCTGGGTTTGGTATATGACAGGCTCGTCCCAGTGCAGGCCGTAAGCCTCTAAGGTATGTAATATATCGTCGCTAGCACCACTTACAACACGTGTTGTGTCGATATCTTCAATGCGTACTAACCATTTTCCTTGATTGGCTTTTGCATCAAGGAAGCTACCCACAGCCGCTATAAGTGAGCCAAAATGTAATGGCCCTGAAGGGGATGGCGCGAAGCGGCCACGATATTCACGCATTGGCGTGTTAACGGCTGTGGTAGACATGGGCTAATTAAAGGATGTAATTAACCGCGTCCAGATTGCTTTTCTTTAATTTCTGCAAGCGTTTTACAGTCTACACATAAATCAGCTGTAGGACGCGCTTCTAAGCGGCGAATACCAATTTCGATACCACACAATTCACAGAAACCAAACTCATCTTCTTTGATTAATAGAATCGTTTTCTCAATTTTCTTGATCAGTTTACGCTCGCGGTCACGAGTACGAAGTTCTAGTGAGAACTCTTCTTCTTGTGCTGCACGGTCTACTGGATCTGGAAAGTTAGCTGCTTCGTCTTGCATGTGCGATTTAGTACGGTCTACTTCGTTACGTAAATCGTTACGCCAAGCTTCTAAAATTTTTTTAAAATGAGCACGTTGTGCTTCATTCATATACTCTTCACCTGGCTGTTCTTGATATGGTTCCAACCCGGCCTGAGCCAATAACCCTAGTCTTTTTTGGTCTGGCATAACTTTCTCCTAAATCCTTAATATTTTGCCCAGCATTAGCCGGCGGCTATAAATAGCAGAATCATTAGATTGAGGCAAATTTATTTTAGCTTAATTTATATGCCTCGCCCCCTGATTGCATAATTTTCTATGAGTAGAGTCACTCATAATTTTAATAAATTTGCTAAGTTATATAGGCAAAAAAAAATAATACAACTTAAATCGTGTTTTTTATTGTCTTTTTAGTAAAAGAGTTGCTTAGCTAATAAAATCACATTTTTCTTGCAGCTTAATTTCTTCAGCAGAAATTTTTGCTTTGTAAGCAATGACTTCAACACCGTTTTCTATAGCTTCAGTTAAAAGTTGGGCATATTTGGGATCAATATGAGCAGCCGCACTTACTTGATTGATACCTTCATGTAAAACGGCAAAAAATAGCACGGCACGATGTCCTTGCTGTCCCATTTCTATTAACTCTCGCAGATGCTTTTGGCCACGCTCAGTTTTTGCATCTGGAAAATAACCTTGCCCAGATTGTGGGTCTGTTTGCGAAAGCAATGTCACTGATTTTACTTCTACATAGCAATGGGGTTTGTGTTCATCTGTTAATAAAAAATCGATACGACTATTTTCTTGGCCGTATTTTACTTCTGCAGCAATTGTTTGATAGTCAACAAGTTCAGCAATCGTGCCTGCAGTGAGCGCTTCTTGCACAACGTAGTTTGCCACGGCGGTATTAACACAAATTAAATGATTAAATTGGTTCTGAGTTAATTGCAACGATTGAGGGTACTTGCGTTTGGCATTATCACTGGTTGAATAAAAAGCCTTAAACCCTGGCTCTGCACAGCCCGTCATTTTGCCGGTATTAGCACAGTGAGCTGTAAACTCTGCGCCTTCGGAAGTTTTTAAGTCTGCTAAAAAACGTTTGTAGCGTTTGATTAAGGTGGCTGATTGTAATGCTGGAGTAAACTTCATGGCTCTTATAAATTCGTTTTTCTTTATTGTATGTGATTCATTACATGGATTGAACCACACTGCACAATGCTATTTATCGCAAGCTGTTGGGAACTGACGTTGGCTGTAGTAAACTCGATCAACATTTTTAGCGCAAAGAGTATTCTAACATGTCAGAAAAATTTTTAGTTCAACTTAGCGAGCAGAGTGCTGCCGCGCATTGGGGCGAAAAAGCCGCTCTTTCTTTTACTGAACAAGGCGCAACTGTTCATTTAACTGAGCAAGATACACTCAAGAACGTACAAAAAGCAGCACGTACGTTAGCTAATCAAGGCTTAAAAAATATTGCTTTAGTGGGCGATGTTTGGTGTACAGAAACACAATGGGCTTTCTATCAAGGCTTTGTTTCACCAAAAAATTTAGATGCTATTGAGTTTGTTGAAAATGCAAAAACAGACGGCAAAGAACTGGCTTCTTTAAAGCAAGCAGCGACGTGGGCTCGTCAAATGATCAATGGCACAGCTGATGACATTTTCCCAGAGAGCCTAGCTGGTAAAGCGGCAGAATTTATTCAGTCATTAGCGCCAGAGCACGTAAGCTACCAAATCATTAAAGGTGATGCTTTATTAGAGCAGCAATGGATTGGTATTCACGCGGTTGGCCGTGGTAGTGAGCGTCCACCGGTATTATTAGCACTAGATTACAACCCAACGGGTGATGAGAATGCACCTGTTGCGGCCGCTTTAGTTGGTAAAGGCATTACGTTTGATTCAGGTGGTTACTC
Source organism: Pseudoalteromonas shioyasakiensis (assembly GCF_019134595.1). NCBI lineage: Bacteria > Pseudomonadati > Pseudomonadota > Gammaproteobacteria > Alteromonadales > Pseudoalteromonadaceae > Pseudoalteromonas > Pseudoalteromonas shioyasakiensis. The sequence continues at coordinate 795,542 of NZ_CP077770.1, forward strand.
AATTAAAGCAAGTGAAGGCATGTTAGGCATGAAGTGCGACATGGGCGGTGCTGCTACAGTAACTGCAGGTTTAGCGCTTGCTATTAGCCGTGGTATCAACAAACGCATTAAGTTGTTCTTATGCTGTGCTGAAAACTTAATTTCAGGCCATGCCTACAAACTTGGTGATATCTTAACTTACAAAAATGGCACCACAGTTGAAATCGTTAACACAGACGCTGAAGGTCGTTTAGTGCTCGCTGATGGCTTAATGGCTGCAGGTGAGTCTGGCGCGCCATTAATCATTGATGCGGCAACGTTAACAGGCGCTGCACTTGTTGCTGTTGGTCAAGAGTACAATGCATTGTTCGGTCTTGATAAAGAGCTTGTACGTGATGTACAAGACTTTGCAGAGCAAGAAATGGAAGCTGCATGGCCATTACCACTAGAAAAGTGGCATCAACAAAATTGCCCGTCGCCATATGCAGACACAGCAAATAGCCGCCCACAAAAAGGCGGTGGTTACGGTGGTGCTTCTAATGCGGCAGGTTTCTTATCACGTTTTGTGCCAAATGAAGGTAAAGGTTGGGTGCACATTGACCTTGCCGCTGCATTTAACATGGGTAGCACAAGCGAGTGGGCTGCTGGTGCGACAACACAAGGTATGCGTACCGTTGCAAGAACATTACTAGAAAAAGCATAAGCAATTTACTTTTTCTGTAGCTAATTAAAAGCGCCTTAACTTTATCTAAGTTAAGGCGCTTTTTTGATCTAACAGGTAATTTTACAAACTGATACAAGCTTTTTTGAGTAAATTAGTATAAAATCCCGCCCCACATTTTCTCATCCTGTGGTTAGTTATTACTAAATTAGCTACACTTGAATGATCATTTCACATTGGGGTCTCTATTTATGTCAGATAAGTGCTATATCACTGCGCAGCAGCTTCTTGAAGATTCATTTCGTGTTGCGGCACAAGTTTATGAAGATGGTTTCCGTCCTGATTTCATCATTGGTATTTGGCGTGGTGGTGCTCCAATTGGTATCGCAGTTCAAGAATATTATGATTACAAAGGCATCGAAACTGACCATATCGCAGTGCGTACTTCGTCGTATTACGGTATTAACCAGCAGTCTAAAGAGATCAAAGTACACGGCCTGCATTACATCATTGAAAATGCCAATGCAGATAACTCATTACTAATCGTTGATGACGTGTTTGATTCTGGCCGCAGCATTTTTGCATTAAAAGAAAAGCTTTCAGAGTTAATGCGTTTAAACCTACCACGTGATATTCGCGTTGCATGCCCGTACTACAAGCCGAAGAACTCAAAGGTAGATATGGTGCCAGATTACTTCATTCATGAGTCTGAAGAGTGGTTAGTGTTCCCTCATGAGCTTTCAGGCCTAACGCCAGACGAAATTATCGAAGGTAAGTCTGATTTAGCTAATATTCATGACATACTTTTAGAAAAGTAACTTTGAATGATCTTGCAGTTATGAGTGTGTTCTACACTTATAACTGCGCAAAACTTTCTACGTATTCGCTAAGCTTGTCGATATCTACTACTTGTAAACCTTGATTACTTCTCTGCACTAAGCCTTTTTCAACTAGTTCTGTAACTACGCGTCTATAAGCTCTTTCGGTGGTGGCAAAGCGTTCTGCTTCAGCATTCACTGTAGGGTAGGCACGCAATAGTGTTGGATTACTGTTTTCAGCTCTTAATAAGCAATCTTTAGCTATGTTGTAGCTAAGTGGTAATAGCAGCTTATCTAAGTTTATTTTTTGGTTTTCTTGGAACTTAGCGGCAATTGTTTGCGCTGTGTACAAGCTTAACTCTGGCTTTTCTAAGAGTAGTGCGCGCCAATGTTTAAGCTCAATTAGGTTATAACTTACATCGCTAAAGCACGTAACTGTGTAAATACACGGGTAGTTATTCAGTGCTTCAATCTCACCAATCAGTGTGTTGTTACAATCAAGCTGGCCTAAAAGAAGACGTCGGCCATTACCCACGTCATAGCTGAACGACACTGTGCCGCTTCTCACTAATACGAGTTTTGACAAGGGTTGATCTTGGTGGATCAGCACTTCTTTTTTAGCTTGTTGAAAACTACTGCCTGCAAATGTCAGTAGTTGGTCAACAAGATAGCTTGAAAAATGATATTGAAACATTAACGCCGCTCTTCGGACAATTGTCCTATTTATTACACCTTAATGACGTTAGCATTAAGATTCTAAGAATTTACGCTAACTTGCTAGTAAGGTGATTCACGTTACTGATACCTTCATTTCCCGTGTAATGATTTTAAAGCCAAGATTATTCTTAAGCTTTACAAGGTTTTTAGTAAGTTAGCTTTTTTATTTTATTGTCAAACTAGCACAGAGTGCGTCAAAAAAAATGACAAGCTCCAATGCTAACCTAAAGCCTAGGAGAGAACAATTGAGTTGGGAATATTTAGGCTATTTAGCGTCAGCACTGTTGGTTGCTTCTTTGACAATGAGCGATGTAGTAAAGCTACGTTGGCTTAACCTAGCTGGGTGTATTGCATTTACCTTCTACGGGCTGGCAATAGGTGCCGTTCCGGTGGCCTTTACCAATGGCTTACTGGCATTTGTGAATGTTTACCACATTATTAAATTAAAGCGTCAGCAAAAAGCTGACGCCGAGTAATATTATTCCTCTTTTTTATACTTTAGCTCGCCCGCAATCCAGGTTTGTGTCACGTTAATATCGTGAATTTCAGAAACAGGTGCTTTGTAATAGTCTTTATCAATCAAAATAAAGTCAGCCCACTTGCCTTGCTCTAAACTACCTACCTTAAACTCTTGATGTGCAGCATAAGCACCGCCTAAAGTAAATGCTCGCAAAGCTTCATCACGCGATAGTAGCTCTTCTGGTCGCCAGCCACCTTCAGGCAATTGATTATGATCCATTCGTGTAATTGCCGAATATAATCCATCAAACGGGTTAGCAAGCTCTACAGGAAAGTCAGAACCTGCTGCAATTACTGAGCCTTGTGCTAAAAAGGTTTTCCAAGCATACGCCCCTTCAAGTTGTTTTTCAGTCAGACGCTGCTCTGCCATATGCATATCAGAGGTTGCATGAACAGGCTGCATTGATGGAATAATTTTTAATATTTTAAAACGAGGGATATCTTCAGGAGTCACAATTTGTGCATGTTCAATTCGGTTACGAAGTAAAATCCCACCGGTTTTTTTAAACACATTTTCATAAGCATCGAGCACCACGTGATTGGCTTTATCGCCAATTGCGTGGGTGTTCGCACTAAAACCATGAGCAAAACTTAGGTTAAATAGCTGCTCAAGTTTCTCTTGGGTTTCAAGCATTAAGCCATGGTGATTTTTACGATCTGCGTATTCCTCGATAAGGGCTGCGCCTCGGCTTCCTAGAGCACCATCCGCATACACTTTGACACTTCGAATCGACAGCATGTCATTCATGTCTTTATATTTGCCCGCTTTGAGCATGGTTTCTAGCTGAGGATCGGCTGCACTTAGCATGGCTACGATTCTGACAGGAAGAGTACTTTGCTCAGAGCGCTGCTTGTACACTTGCCATGTGTCGTAATCGATACCAGCATCATGGGTTGATGTAATGCCCAAACTCAGCAAGTGTGTGCCTGCATTATCTAAAGCGGTATTAATGCTGGTATGACTTGCTTTTGGTACATGCTGGGTAATAAGTGTTTCGGCTTTATCGATGAATACCCCTGAAGGTAAGCCAGAATCTAGCTTTAAAATTTCACCGCCAGCAGGAGAGGGAGTTTGTTTAGCAATACCTGCAAGCTCCATGGCTTTTGAGTTGACCCACACAGCATGGCCATCAACGCGAGAAAGTACCACAGGTTTGTCTTTTACATATTTGTCTAAATTAGAGGCAGTTGGAAACTCACCGCCAGGCCACTGCTCTTGGTTCCAACCGCGACCAATGATCCAACCTTGTTTATCTTTGGCAAACTCAGCCAGCATTTTGCCAACCTCATCTGCCGAGTTCGTATTTCTGACATCAAGTTGTGAGAGGTTATTCCCTAAACCAATTACATGGCCATGAGCATCGACTAAACCAGGTAGTAACGTGGCTTGCTTACCATCAATAGAGGTGGCGTCAGGGAAGCTGTTTTTAATTGAGTCATTGCCTGTTTTTACGACTTTACCGTCTTTAAAAACCAGTGCTGAAAAGTGTTGAGTTTCGCCCTTGTAGGTAGGCGTGTAGCCATTTACATTGTAAATAACTGTGGTGTTGGCAAAACAGCTAAGCGAAGCTGTTGCTAGTAGGCTGATGATAAGTTTCATAATCTTCTAATAGTTTTTATTGATTTATGAAAACAGTATCAGAGTTGCAGTAAACTGCAACTCAGCAGCAATTAAATAGTTAACATGGACTGTTTATTTGCTTGCGTAGATCTTAAATTCACTGAGCGATAATTTATTATCTTTATCGCTGTCGTAGTTTTTAAAACGTGACCACAAAGCTGGGTCTCTGGCAGACTCTGAACGAGTCAGGTAACCATCATCATTACGGTCAAGTTGTTTAAATTTTTCACCAATACTATCTGCAGCAAAACTCACTGTGCTAGATACACAATATAAAATTAGGCTGGCAAAGGTTAATTTTGACATTACTTTAACTCTTGTTTGTTAAATAGTGTTTAAACTCAAGGAGCGAGATTTGTTTATCTTTATCTGTATCCCATTGCGCTATGCGTTTTTGCAAGTGCGGTTGTGATGACAGTTCCTGCAAAGATAAAAAACCATTTTTATCTTTATCTAGGTGATCAAATCGTTGTTTTACATCCAATGCTAAGCTATTGAAGCTTATAGTAATTAAGGTACATGAAGCAAGCCAGAAAATTCTCATAATTACTCTCCTTTATAAATAAAAGTGCTTGCCATAATTTAACTCCCAAAATTTAAATCCGTTTACACATTCCCTCTGGGATTATGGCAAGCACTTTAAGCCGTTAAGGTTTGAATTTTTCAAACTCTTGTTCAGACAAAACCTGATCGCCGTTTTCATCCAGATCGGCAAATTGCTTAAGTAAGTTATCGTGTTTGGTTGCTTCAGTTAATGAAATCTCGCCGTCGGCGTTTGTATCAAATTTAGCAAATCGAACATCCATTTGTGATGCTAAAACGGTAGCGCTGATAACTAAAAACATCAGTGAAAATGCAGCTAAAAGTTGTTTCATTACAATCTCCTATTGAATAAACGACTGAAACTCAGAAAATGAAATTTGGCCATCTTGGTTACTATCAATTTGAGTAAAATTGCCATGCAATAATGCATCTTCAGATGCTTCTGCTTCACTCAAAAAACCATTACTGTCTTTATCAAGCTCGTTAAACGTTGTTTGCAAATCAAGTGCATAACTACTTACCGAGAAGATACTTATAAGCAGACTGGCTACCTGGGCCGTTACTTTCATTTTGTGTCCTAAAAAACTAATTTGCTTAGTACTTATCAAAATCAATGCCAATATTAAAAACCATTATTTATCAGTGTTTTATTGGTTTTCTGTAGTTTTAAATGCGAAATAGTTACAGGGTGTTGTGTCTTTTTTGCAACGATTTTCAGGTGTTAAAAGTTTATCCATTTTATTTCAATGAGTTAGTCTGTTGCCAAATAGCAACTTTGTATCGGTTTTTGGGTAAAAATCAGTACTTTTTAAGGTCGGATTCAGCGAGTGTCTAAGTTTGTTCACTAATAATCAGCATCTGAAATTATGTTGAGAGTGAATATGCAAAATACAGTAGCGATAAAAATAAAACAGTTACTCAATTGGCGACCTAGTCTTATTGGCCAGTTCGTCTGTAGCATTTTGCTGTCTTTACTACCGTTATCTTTGGTGGTGATTCTATTTTTAAATGCGCTCAATAAGCAGCTTGCAGTGACTCAAGAAATCGTCGGTGACAATTACGAAATTACCAAAGCATTTAACAACCTCAAACAAGACTTAAATAGCCTAGAAAGGGCAACTCGACAAAACTGGGTGCTTAAAAGTGAATCCCTCGATAGCTTGATTGCCAACAAGTGGCAATCGTCACTGCAAAGTGTTGATGAGCTTATATTCTTAAGCCCAACCGATGATTATATCTCGCAGTGGCGGCAATTAGCTGAGGTATTACAATTTGCGCATCAACATTTATTGATAGAACAAAAACAAGATGGTGAGCTGTTTGCACCTGCTAGTAAGCTTATCAGTGAGCAAACAAATTGGCTCAAAGAGCAAAATGAATTGCGCATCACAAAAAATCAGCAGCAATTAAAAGCACTTCAAGCTTCATTTATTAATTGGTTAGTTGCGTTAATTCCACTCACGTTATTGGTCGGGGGCGGGTTTCTTTGGCGGATCAGCGGACGGCTCAGAGAGCTCACACATGTTATTGATAAACTTGGACAAGGCCATTGGCAGCAAAAAATTCAAGTTCGAGGCTCGTCAGAGTTAGTTGAATTAGGTAACAAACTAGAGTGGGTTCAAGCACAGCTACATATGCTTGAGCAGCAAAAAGATACATTTTTACGCCATGTGACACATGAATTAAAAACGCCCCTAGCTTCTATGGTTGAAGGCACAGACTTACTCGCAGATGAAATTGTTGGTCCAATTAATAGCGAGCAACAAGCCGTTATTGAGCTAATAACGCAAAGTATGATGCGACTCAGAGCTATGATTGAAAGCCTGTTAAGTTACAACGCTATTCGCACAAGTAAGCAAAGCCTAAGCGAGCTTAACTTTAACTTGATGATGAATAAAATTGAGCGTCATTTTGAGCACCGGTTATCAGCGCGTGACTTATCCATTGTGTGGGTGAACGAGTTACCAAATAAAGCCTTGTTTATTTATATTGAACTACTTGAAATGGTGCTTATTCAGCTTACCTCAAATGCGCTAAAGTTTTCGCCGGAACACGAGTCAGTGACAATAAAAGCAAGTTTAAAACAGGGGCAGTTAATTTTGAGTGTCAGCGATTTAGGAGTAGGGATAGAGGATACTGAAAAAGCCGCTGTGTTTGGAGCTTTTTACCAAGGCAAGAATGCAAAACAACATACTGAAATGGGCAGCGGGCTCGGTTTAACCATAGTTAAAGAAACCGTTGAACAATTAAACGGTAAGCTCTCTATTACAGATAATGAGCCACAAGGGTGTGTATTTACAGCCATTTTACCAATTCAATTAACCCAAGGAGTTAACTGATATGGGCTTAGCGAATAAAGCCAGTTTTATGCTTGTTATAGGCACACTTTTTATAACAGGGTGCACGATCACGCAAAAGCATGTCGAGACAGAGCAAGTAGAGCCGACAACAGATGCGAAACCTCAAGGGCAACCAAATCCAAAGCCTCGGCCGAAAAGTGAGCCGTTATATCCGCCTGCAAGTACAGTCATTGCTTGGCATGCTGCCAAGTGCGGTGGCTTTAAAGCAAGCTCTGAGAAAGCAAATTATGTTGGTGAAAATGAGCTAAAACGTCTATTTGAGTCGATTTGTTTACTCGCTGCTTCAGAGCCAGAAAAAGCCCTTAGTCAGCTTGAAAAAAGTGACCATGCTTTTTATTGGCCAGATGATATTAAGCAGTATCTTTGGTTGCAAAAGCAATATTTACAACAGAATTTAGCGGCAAAACAAGCAAAACAGGCGCTAAGTGATGAAATGGAAAAAACCTTATCGTCGCTTGCGACTATCGAACAACAACTTCTGCTACGTGAAGAAACCAAGGAGCAGTAACCATGAATGAAGTAACAAAACCACGGGTTTTATTAGTAGATGACGATGCGAGTTTATTAAAGTTACTGGCGATTAGAATTGAGTCTAAAGGCTACTTGGTAAGCACGGTTGAAAGTGGCATTGAGGCACTACAAACGCTAAAAAATCAAACTTATGATGCGGTGATCACCGACCTAAGAATGGATGAAATGGACGGCATGGCATTGCATCGCCAATTGCAAAGTCGCTATCCTTCGATGCCGGTGATTATGATGACAGCACATGGTTCGATACCTGATGCAGTAGAAGCGACGAAGCAAGGTATATTTGCGTTTATTACCAAGCCTGTTGATAAAGATGAGCTGTTCGACAGCCTTGCCAAAGCTATCGAAATCCATGGTGTACACGGTGATGAAACACCGACACAAACCAATATTGTCACCCGTAGCGGGGCGATGTTGCATTTACTTGAGCAAGTTAAATTGCTTGGTCCAACGCAAGTGAATGTGTTGATCTCAGGTGCCAGCGGCACCGGTAAAGAGTTGCTTGCACAGGCGATACATCAACACAGCCATGTTAGTGATGGGCCATTTGTGGCAATTAACTGCGGCGCTGTGCCGGGAGAGCTTTTAGAGTCTGAATTATTTGGGCATAAAAAAGGCGCATTTACAGGTGCAGTCAAAGACCATCAAGGTTTGTTTCAACAAGCACAAGGTGGTACCCTTTTTCTAGACGAAATTGGTGATATGCCGCTAAATTTACAAGTAAAACTGCTGAGGGTTTTACAAGAGAAAACCATTCGCCCAGTGGGCTTTCAAGAAGAGATCCCAATTGATGTGCGGGTGGTGTCGGCGACTCATAAGAACCTCCCAGAGGCAATTAGTAATCAGCAGTTCCGTGAAGATTTATACTACCGATTAAACGTGGTGAACTTAAAACTGCCTCCGCTTTGTGAACGCCGAGAAGATATAAGTTTGCTAGCGCAGCATTTTGCAGGTCTAATTGCTAAACGTATGGGGCAAGAGCAAAAGCAGTTTGCCAACGATGCAATGCATGCTTTGGTTCGCTATGACTGGCCGGGTAATATCCGTCAATTACAAAATGTGATAGAGCAAGTTGTAGCCCTTACACCGGGTAAAGTGATTGCTGCTCAGTTAGTTGAGAGTGCATTAAATAGTAATGTTAGTATTGCTGAGCCACTTTCGTTAAATGATGCAAAAAAAGAATTTGAGCGAGACTATTTAATTAATACGCTGAAAATGTCAGCGGGTAATGTTGCTGAAGCCGCAAAGCTTGCGAAACGTAATCGCTCAGATTTTTATAAATTAATTAAAAAGCACAACATTAATGTTGAAAGCTTAATATAAGGAAAAACATGGCGCTTTTTTTAGTCTATCTGGGCGGTCGTATTCAAGGTTGTCACATTGAAATGCACGACGTTCGATTTGTCGTAGGCGATAACATTGAACAAACCTATTCAAAATTAAAAGCACAATGGGTGGGTGATAAAAGCAATGTACATATGGATAGTTACATGCAAATTAAGCACATTGATGGCTATCAGGTCGAAGTGGTTGATACTGCGCATCACCAAGCTGAAAAACTATATTTTGTGAACTTAGGTGCCTATAGAGCAGATAGTCTTGCGGAGCAACATGATTTTGCATTGTACGTTGCGCGTAGCAGTGAAGAAGCAAAGCAACGCGCTAAAGAGTCTTTATTGGCGGGAATGACTCATCTTCATAAAGATGACTTACACGATGTAGACGATTGTTTTGCGATTGATTTGTTAGATAGCAACTTATCAATAAAATTAACGCCAAGCGGGCAAGCTCAAGAAATGAAGCCTGATTGGTTTGGCTATCACGTTCTGTAATACCAATCCGCAATAATACTTAATCATTTTGAGGGATTAAACCTGTCGCTACCTGCGTTAAAAATTTCTGATTTAGAACAACTAAATAACGAAATGTTTGCCTTGCTATCAACGAGGTTTTCTTGCCTCAAAATAGACCACTTAATTAAGCGAATTGGTATAAGCTATTCTTGGTTATCGTTTTTACTGGCAACTTTAAAGGCGATAATCACCAATCCAAACAAGGCAAATGGCAGTGCAGCGAGTAAATACTCAACGGTATGGCTGTCTTGGTAGTTAGGTTGGAGTAGGAAGTGACCTGCAACACAAAGCAAAATAGCCACGAACAAAACGGGCAGTAAAATCAGTTCTTTTTTAGGTGAGTGTTTTTTCATTACAAGGCGTTATATTCCAAAGGTGCGCCATTGTAATGATCTCGCCTTACTCAGGTCAAATAAGTTGCTTTGTAGTTTGCTTTATATTGCGCTGTATCAACTTTTTTAGTGTCAGCTTTTACAGGCTGCTTTTTTGGAGCCGCTGGTTTATCGGTTGTTTCATTATAGCTAAATAGCCCCATAATGAACTCAATCTCTTCACGTTGTAATCCAGATCGCATGATGCCCTCCAAAAATAATTTGCCTTTTGTATTACAAATATTACGTCCTGTAATCTGAATTATCGGTGAATACCCAGTCATTAAACTGTAATCATATGTAACGCAAATATGCTTATTTAATAGGCAGTTCCACAGTAAACACAACACCTGTGCCATCAGCTAAATTTTCTGCCAATACTTTACCGTGATGGTAATCACAAATAAGCCTTACAATATAGAGACCTAAACCCAAGTGGGGCTGCTGCTGATGTTGCTGACTTCTCACCGAAACCATTGAGTCGAAAATGTGTTCAACTAAACCGTCAGGGAGCAAAGGCCCTTGGTTGCTAATTGTTAATAATGCATGTTGCTCTTGCTTGGTTAAACTGACTGAAATTGTGCTTTGCGGGGTTTTAAACTCAAGCGCGTTGTTGATGAGCTTATCGAGTAATTGGGCGATAAATTCTGGAGCGCCACTAACATTTAACGGCTCTTTACAAAGCGACAAAGTAAATAGGCTTTCACCATAGGTTATTTGATAGCCCTGCATGCAGCCAGTGATCACCTTGGTTAGATCAAACTCTTCTGCCTCGGCGTTTTGAATACTTTGCTCCAGACGCGTTGCTTCGCTCATGGTGGTAATAATTTTACCTAACCGCTCAACCCCTTCACTGGCACGGTCGAGGTATTTTTGACTCAGTTCAGATTGTGGCTGCATTTGTAAGTTTTCAAGTGATGAGCGTACAACAGCCACAGGCGTTCGCAGTTCATGGGAGAGTCGTGATGACATATTTTCTAAATAATCAGTATAACCACTTAAACGGCTAACAATGTTGGCAAAGCTGCGAGAAAGGTCGCCAATTTCGTCATTCGAATCGGCATAAGTAATTTTGCCGGTGATCCGCCCTTGGGCATCAATGGCTTGCTCGGCGTTGTCACGTAAGCGGCGAATACGGCTGGAAATTCTTGAAGCAAAAAAGAATAGCGTCACAGTGCCTACAAGCATCACCGCTAAAATGACATTAAAGAGCTTTTCTAACGATTTATTACGTAGGGTGCGCACGCCATTGGTGGTTTCTTCTGCGATTACTGCACCAATGACTTTGTCTTGGATCCAAATAGGGTAGGCCGCGGATAAAATAACGGCTTTGTTATCTGGAGTTAAGCGCCATGATGATGCAGGTTTACCATTTAAAGCACTGGCAATATGAGTACCTTGCATCGCAGCGACATCATGTAAGGTATCAATGAACTCATTTTCTGGGCGAGTTAAAATTTTATAGTAAAGTGGGTGTAAGTAATCTTGCTCAAAGCGTTGCCACCATGTTGTTGCAGGCTCCTCTTTTAGGCCGTCTGCCCAAACGCCATCGGCATGATGAATTGAGCCTGATTGTGCAAGTACACGGTGATGGTTATCGACGACCCAAATTCGGCTGCCACTGTGGCCCATGCCTTTCAAAATACGGTTAATTTCTGGTGAAGGCACTAAAACTGAGCCGATATCATTGGGGTTTTGTAGGTTTGAGGTCGACATAAGTTGAGGCTCAACTTTGTCTTCATCCCAATCTTCAATCGCAAAACCGAGCTTATTACCTAGCATCGAAAGCGGAAAACGCAGCTCTATATTGTAACCCGTGTTGGTGCTTTTAAAATAGCCTTGGATTTTTGTGACAGGTTCTTGTGTTGTGGCATCAAAGGCATTAACCCAACCATCTTGACGTGCGGCCACCACATAACTTTTAAATTCACCTTCAGGTGTTTTTAACATGATCTGTAAGTGATCATTGCGGGTAAAGCTAAGCACATTTTTAGCACGATACACCAGCGAACTGTCTGTGACTTTAAATGCCGCATAAAGGTAGTTTTCGTATTTACCTACCATGTGATCAAAACTTAGATCACTATCTTGATGCTCATTACTTAACCCCTGTAAATAGCGTTTGTCATAATGCCAAAATAAGCTTTGATAAGGCTGCCATTCCGACAATTTACCATCAAGTTGAATCGGGTTATTTAGGTTATAGGCATATAAATCTCGGCCTTTTACAACTTGATCTAAAAAGTTGGTTTGTGAGTCAAACAAAGCAGGGCGCTCATGTAATGCGGTTGCAAGTGCACGGGTGGTGCCCACCAAGGTTTTTTCTTGCCCTTGTCTTAAGAACTTTTCCATTTCCCAAACATACTCATAGCCAAGCCAAGGCAATAAAAATAAAAAGCAGGATAAGAAAATAAACTTTGTTCTAAGCCCCAAACGCAGCATTAAGCTTGCTCCCAGCGATAACCCATACCGTAAACGGTATCAATGCAGTCAAATGCATCATCTAAAGCAATGAACTTTTTACGAATGCGTTTTACGTGCGAGGTAATGGTGCTGTCATCAACATAAATTTTCGCATCACTCATTAATTCGTTGCGGCTTTTTACATGGCCAGGACGCTGTGCAAGTGAATGCACCATCCAAAATTCTGTCACAGTTAAATCAACCAGTTGTTCTTGCCAAAAAACTTGCATGCGCTGGGTATCTAACTTTAACGGGCCGCGATGCAAAAGAGCGGTTTGATCGGCGGGTTGATCGAAGGCATCAAGGCGTCTAAACAATGCGCCAATTCGAGCAGCAAGATGCGCCATACTGATGTCTTTGGTTAAGTAGTCGTCTGCTCCCATGCGCAGACCGCATACGGTATCAATTTCGCTATCGCGTGCGGTTAAAAATATAATCGGTAAGGTTTTAGAAAGGCTGCGTAATGTTTGGCAAAGTAAAAAACCACCATCCACTTCATGGCCAAGGCCAATATCAACAATGGCTAAATCTGGTAAAGATTGACTAAATGCTAGTTCAGCACTGGCTCTGTCAGCAAAGCCTACAACCTGATAGCCCTGAGCGCTGAGCATTTCAGTGTAGTTTTCGCGGATTGCTGTTTCATCTTCAACGATTGCTATTTTCTTCATTGTTAATACTTACTTAAATTCTTTCTATAGCGAACTATACCTAATTTTTTGCCTTGCGTACTGGCAAAAACGCGATTGCCATTTTTCTGCCACAATTGCTCAGCAGTTTGCCTTTTTTGATCCCATTTATTGCCATTTCGACTTGTTTTAATAGCTCCATACCAAGTTCGCAACACCAACCAATGTTGCCAAGCAATTAAGTAGAAAAAGGATTAAACCATGAAAAAATTAATTATTGCCGCTGTTATTACGTCTGCTGTATCTGTAGCCCCTTTTGCAGACGCTGCGAGTCAAACTAAACAAGAAACACCAAAAGAAACAGCTATTGGCTTAGGTGCAGGTGCCCTTGTTGGCGGCATAGTCGGCGGCCCAGTGGGCGCATTTATTGGCGCGTTTGCTGGTGGCTTAATTGGCGAAAAAGAAGCGGCAGACAACACCATTGATGAACAAGCTCACGCATTAGTTGTAATGAAGGAGCAAACCGCAGATTACCAACAAGTGATTGCCGATAACGCCGCCCTAAGTGAGCAGCTTGAGTTATTAGCAGATGAAAAAGAGCAGTTACTACAAGCCCAATTAAACACCTTATTGGCGATGACGGTGCAGTTTAAAACTGGCTCTAGCGAAATTGCCCCGCACTTTGCTAATCAACTCGACAAAGTCGCGCAGTTACTGATTGCCCAGCCGAACCTTGCTATCGACTTAAATGGTTTTGCAGATCAGCGTGGTGATGAATTGGCTAACTTAATGCTTTCAAAACAGCGTGTAAATGCCGTGCAAAGCTACTTAATAAAACAAGGTGTGCCTCATACGCACTTAACCGCAACTGCATTTGGTGAGCAGCAAAGTGTTGCTGATTCAGACAACTACGAAGACAACGTGTTTGACCGCCGTGTAACCTTAACGACACGCCCTGTGTCACAAAGCAGCTTACGTACAGCACAAAGTAACCACTAATTCATCTGTCGATGGAGTGACATATTATGTTGAGTAACCGTACCAAAAGGCTCCTTTTTGGGAGCCTTTTTATCTTCTTATTAGGTTATGCAGTTAACCCTGCATTTGCGGCCAATGCCAGTGCCGAACTGCGTTTTTATGATGATTCAAATAGCCAAGTGTCGTCGGGCTTATTAGTGAAAAACGATGTCACTATGACGTTCACTGGGCTTATTAATCATGTGGTTGTTAAACAACGTTATCAAAACCCGCACCCGTTTGCGGTAAATGCCCGTTATGTGTTTCCGTTACCTGATGAAAGCGCAGTTCATGCCATGCAAATGCAAATTGGTGAGCGCATTATCACTGGCAATATAGCCCTGAAGCAGCAGGCTGAGCAGCAATTTGAGCAAGCTCAAAAGCAGGGTAAACGCGCTGCTTTAGTTCGTCAGCAACGTGCGAATATTTTTTCTACTGATGTGGCAAACCTTGGCGCTGGGGAAGAAATTGAAATCACCTTGCAATACCAAGAGATAATCGGTTTTCGAGATGGTGTGTTTTCACTGCGTTTTCCTACCACTATCACGCCGCGTTACGAACCTTTAACGGCAGAACTGCAGCAAAAAGCGAATCTAGAAACAACAGACACAGAACAACAGAGCGAAGAAACAGCGAACAAAGCGCACGTGGCATCAGCGTGGCTAAAGCCTGTTTTTCATCGTGCACAAAGCCAAGAGTCTGATGCGAGCCTAAATCTTGCTATTTCGATGGATATTGGCCTTGAACTCAGTGATATCAGCGCTAATTTAGCGGGGATGCAAATCGATAATCCAAGTTTTGGTCGCTATCAATTATTACTTAATCGTGATGTTCCGATGGATAGAGACTTTGAGCTTACATTTAAGCCCCTTGATAAAGCACACTCACAGGCTGCATTTTTTACCGAAACAGTAGCAGGGCAAGGATATGGTTTACTGATGTTAGTACCGCCAAGCGATCACTTTACCTCGCAAGCTCGACTTCCTCGCGAAATGGTGTTTGTTGTTGATACCTCCGGCTCAATGCATGGTCAATCAATGGAGCAGGCCAAACAAGCCTTGTTTTATGCACTTTCGTTATTGGATGAAAATGACAGTTTTAACATCATCGGCTTTGACAACGAAGTGTCGGTATTAAGTGACACACCTATGATTGCCAATGACTTTAACATTCGCCGTGCAGAGCGCTTTATCTATGGCTTACAAGCCGATGGTGGCACTGAAATCGCAAAAGCACTGACTCAGGTACTTGATGGTAAACAGCATGATGGCTTTGTACGCCAAGTGGTGTTTTTAACCGATGGTAGTGTGGGTAACGAAACGCAGCTATTTAAACAAATTCAAACTGATTTAGGTGACAGCCGACTCTTTACCGTCGGAATAGGTAGCGCGCCTAATAGCTTTTTTATGACCAGAGCTGCTGATATTGGCCGTGGTACATTTACCTTTATAAGTAGCACCAGCCAAGTACAGCCAAAAATGCAGCTACTTTTTGATAAGCTGGCGCATCCTGCGGTTACAGAGCTTGCTCTTGAAGGCGGCAAAGCAGCACTTGAGTACTGGCCATCGCCATTACCTGATTTGTATTTTTCAGAGCCGGTTTTGGTTGCTGTGAAGCTTGATGGCAGTCAGCACTTAACGTTAAAAGGGCAAACAAACACAGGGCCACTCACCATTAATTTAGCAACCGCCAATGCTGCACAAGGCGAAGGTATCGCTAGACTCTGGGCCAGACAAAAAATTAAGTCATTGCTGCTTTATAACGAAAAACAAACGGTACGCGCAGAAGTCGAAGCATTGGCACTTCAGCACCATTTACTTAGCCCTTTTACTGCCTTTATTGCAGTTGATAACTACGCGGGTAATGAGATTGCAGAGCGTTCAATGCAAGTACGAAACAAGCTTCCTAACGGCATGACGCTACCGCAAACTGACGGACAAAGCCGAGTGTTTATGCTACTTGGGTTGTTGCTGCTTACATTCTCATGGTTATGGCAATGGCGACGCTAAAAAAAGCACTGCCAGTTTGCAGCGCCTTACTTGGCATCGCATTGTTTGTTAATGGTGGCTATATGCAGGCGAAAGCTTGGCTGGCACAGGCTCTAATTGAGTCAGCTTGGCAGCAAGCTTTGCAAAGTCCTAATGAGCAAGTAAGGCCTTGGTTTTACGCCGATGGTTATGTCACTGCACACATAAATTGGCCAAGTCAGCAGCAAGAGATGACTGTACTTGCTGGTGCATCGGGGCGAAACCTCGCGTTTGCCCCCGGGCATTTTTTGCCAAGCGGTGAACTTGGCAGCTCAAAAGGGGTGTTAATAGCTGGTCATAACGACACCCACTTTGCATTTCTAAAACATGTCGAAGTGGGTGAGCAGTTCAGTATGCAGTTGCAAAATGGCCAGATTGAACACTATCAAGTTCGCAGCATTGATGTTATTCATCAAAGTGAACAAGGGTTTTTAGCACAATCAGGCCTTTATTTATTAACCTGTTACCCTTTTGACTCCTTAGCTTCAGGGACTGAGTTTAGGCTATTGGTGTCGGCTGATAAATTATCATCGTCCACGTCAACTTTGAGCTCTTGATGACGTTGGCTAACAATAACACCGGCAAATACCACCGCAATACTTACCCATTGCCAAAGTGTGAGTACTTCGCCAAGTAGAATGGCTGACAAGATTAACGCAAAAATTGGAATGAGGTTTGAGTAAGCCGCAGCGGTTAACACCGACACTTTACTGATGGCGTAATTGTACATGCCATAGCCACCTAAAGTGACACATGAGCCTAGATATAAAATGCTCAGTAGGGCACTTAAATCATGCTGATTTTCGCTGGGTAGTTCGATGAAAAATAAAAAAGGCGCAAAAAATAAGCTACCACTAAACCCTTGAATTGCAATTAAAGTAAGTGGTGAATAGCGGGTCACTAAGTGTTTTACACTGACGGTATAAAAGGCGGCGCACACCATCGCCATCAATTCTAAAAAGTTACCAAGCAGTGGGTTAGGGGCTTGCTCAGTGCTTGGTGATAATAGCGTTAATAAAATACTGCCACCAATACACAAGGTAAAACCAACGACGATGGCTTTACTGATGTACTCTTTTAATATTAAGAACGCCAAAATAGCGACTATAATTGGTAAACAAGAGACAATTACCCCAGCTTGCGATGCAGAAGTGTATTCAAGGGCATGCCCCTCAAATAAGTAATAAAAGCAAGGCTCAGCCAGTGACATACCAATTAAGTACTTCCAGTCACCTTGTTTAAACTCAAAGCGGATTATATAGCGCCATAAACATAAGCTAATCAATAACGTGGTTAGCATTCTTAAAAAAATCACTAACACAGGGTCATAAACATTGATTGCATGCTTTAAAGCAATGTAGGAGCTACCCCATAAAAAGGTCGCGATAATTAAGCATAAACTGGCTGGCATAGGTGTCGCTATTGAGTAAAAAAACGAGAGCGCGATCCTAGCATGAATTTTTTTAACTTGTTCAAAAACCGTTAGCTGGTATATATATACCCAAACTACCTCAATATGCGAGTTTCAGTTGGAATTAAAAGCGATTTAGGCAAGGCATTGATTGCAAGTAATAGTGGTTCTATTGTTAAAATCAATAACGCAGTATAAATCGCTTTTAAACCAACCCTTTGGGCGCTTCACAGGCACTTACTCTCATCGTTGTTACTTCTTAAAAGGGACTGCCATTCTTGCAAAGTAACGCCTTGATATTAAGTACCTGTGAAACGCTGAATTCTGCATCTTGAGGTAGCTTGGGTATAAACTTTCAATTTTAATTACAGAATATAAAAATCAAATGCAAAGGCCACATGTCGTTGTTGTAAAGCTGGGCACAAGCGTGCTGACAGGCGGTACCGACAAATTAGATAAAGCACACATGGTTGAACTTGTTCGCCAATGTTGTGAATTAAAAAAACAGGGTTATCAGGTTGTTTTAGTATCAAGCGGCGCGGTTGCCGCAGGTCGCGAGCAACTCATTACCCCCTGTGGTCGTTCTTTGATTGAAAAACAAATGCTTGCCGCAATCGGCCAAGGACAGCTTATTCATATTTGGCAGAGTCTGTTTGCTTTATATGGTGTGAATGTTGGACAAATGCTACTGACCCGCGCTGATGTAGAAGACCGTGAACGTTACTTAAATGCCCGCGATACCTTAAATGCACTCCTTGCGCACAATGTGGTGCCAATTATTAACGAGAACGACGCCGTGGCAACCGCCGAAATTAAAGTGGGCGATAACGACAACTTATCTGCTTTAGTCGCGATATTAGCGAATGCAGAAAAGCTGTTACTGTTAACTGACCAAGAAGGCCTATTTACAGGCGATCCTCGCTCTGATGCCAATGCAACACTTATCAATGAAGTTGAGCATATTAATGATGAGCTAAGAGAGCTCGCTGGTGGTAGTGGCACCACCCTAGGTACCGGTGGTATGGCAACCAAACTGCAAGCGGCTGATATTGCACGTCGCGCCGGTGTTGAGGTCATTATTGCCAAAGGCGCAGGCAAAAATGTGATTTTAAATTGCATGGCCGACAAGCTCCCTGGTACACGCTTTTTAAAACTTACCGCACCAAAAGATGGTCGCAAAAAATGGTTACTTGCAGGACCTAAAAGCACGGGGCAATTAGTGATTGATGATGGCGCAAGCCTTGCACTAAAAGAGCGTGGGGCAAGTCTTCTGGCAAAAGGCGTAAAAACTGTGCGAGGGCAGTTTGAGCGTGGTGATGTGATTGAAGTGATGACGAGCCAAGGGCAATGCATTGCTAAAGGTCTTGTTAATTTTAACCATCAAGAAATTGATCAAATTAAGGGTTGTCATTCGTCGCAAATTACCCAGTTACTTGCATTTGCCCCAAGCAGTGAAGTAATTCACCGAGATGATATGATTTTGTTATAGTTTTTTAGTAATTCTGATAAAGTTAACTAAACTAAACTAAAGTAATAAGCAGTTTTGGGGACTTTTTAGATGGCGGCTAACGCTTGCGGACATGACTGGGTTGTAGAAATTACCCAACAAGAAGAAGAGCCTGAGCTCGATCAGGCGCTGATTAATGCCGTGAGTGAACTAGATGAGTTCTCTCGTTTTGCTATTTACATTAATAAGTTTTTCAAACCTGGCTTGCCTGCAAGGCTGCTAAATAAAGATTCGGTTATCGAAGAACTCAGTGAACACGAAGTCAATGAGCTCATCGAAAAAGTCAGCCGCAATAAAATTCGCATCAGTCGCAACTATGGGTTTATTTCTACTTATGTGCCCATTTATTACATGGGCAATGTGGTTGGTGTACTGGTCATTGAGTCCGAAAAAGAGCTTTCAGAGCGCTGTAGCATGCTTGCCATCTACATGCTAAATATCTACGCGAATCAACTGTCGTTACTTTATAAGTCGCAACTTGACCCTTTAACTGAACTGTTAAACAGGCAAACCTTTGATAAAAAGGTGATTGAAATTGCAGCCAGTGCTGCCGTAGAGCGTGATAGCCATGACTCAAAGCAGCGTCATTGGTATTTGGCTATGGTCGATATTGACCACTTTAAAAGCGTAAATGACAACTATGGCCACGTCATTGGCGATGAAGTGATCTTGTTAGTAGCGCAGCTATTAAAAAATAACTTTCGTATTGAAGATTACGTTTTTCGCTACGGCGGCGAAGAGTTTGCTGTTTTATTCCAAGCAAGTGACGAGCTCGATGCACGTAATGCCCTCAATCGTTTCCGTGGCTGTGTTGCAGAATACCCCTTTCCTCAAGTTGGTAACTTAACTGTGAGTAGTGGTTTTATGCCAATTTACGAGTTTGAAATGGTTGCCAGCCTTGTCCAAAAAGCCGATCAAGCCTTATACCATTCTAAAAATAGTGGTCGTAATTGTGTGACTGCCTATTCCGAACTAGATATTCAACAAAGCCAACCCAAAGATGATTCAATAGAGCTGTTTTAAGGTGTTGCAGCGGCCCTTGCTGTGCTAAAATTGCCCACTATTTTTTAGAGCCATATGAGAAGGTAAGATGAAGTTTGTTCGTTGGTTGTTAGGCCGCATCATTTTGTTTTTTGATTTTGTATTCACACCACGTAGTAAAAAGCGTCCGGCAGCAGAGCAAGCGGCGCTTGATTCAGTGACATCACAATTTAAATTATATCAATTTAAAGCTTGTCCATTTTGCGTGAAAGTACGTCGTGCAATTAAGCGCCAAGGTCTATCAGTTGAAACTCGTGATGCCAAAGGTAACGAGCAATTTCGCCAAGAGCTTTTAGAGCAGGGCGGCAAAGTGAAAGTGCCTTGTTTACGTATTGAAGAAAACGGCCAAGTAACTTGGTTGTATGAATCAAACGATATCATTGCTTATTTAGATAAAGTCGCTGCATAAAGCGGCTTTTCACTTCGATTACAGCCCGTGCTGTGCTAGCATTTGGGCAAATTTTTAATTGTCTTTTGAGAGATATAACCATGACAATTCGCACCCGTGTTGCTCCGTCACCGACTGGTGACCCGCACCTAGGTACTGCATACATCGCATTATTTAACTACTGTTTTGCTAAGCAGCAAGGCGGTGAGTTTGTGTTACGTATTGAAGATACAGACCAAGTTCGTAGTACGCCAGAATCAGAGCAAGCTATTATGGATAGCTTACAATGGTTAGGCTTAAACTGGGATCACGGTCCAGATGTAGGCGGTGAGTTTGGTCCATACCGTCAATCTGAGCGTAGCGATTTATATAAGAAATTCGCGCATCAGTTAGTTGAACAGGGTAAAGCGTTTTACTGTTTTGCTACGAGCGAAGAACTAGACCAAATGCGTGAAGAGCAAATGGCCGAAGGCCTACGCCCTAAATACGATGGTCGTGGTTTAAATCTTTCTGAAGATGAAATTAAAGCAAACCTTGAAGCGGGTAAGCCTTATGTAATCCGTATGAAGATCCCAAGCGAAGGTACGTTCAAGTTTAACGACTACTTACGTGGCGAAATTGAGATCCCATGGGAAAATGTAGACATGCAAGTGCTACTTAAAGCTGACGGTTTCCCAACTTACTTCCTTGCCAACGTTGTTGATGATCACCACATGCAAATTAGCCATATTTTCCGTGGTGAAGAGTGGATCAATTCAGCGCCTAAGCTATTAAAATTATACGAAGACTTCGGTTGGGAAGCGCCAGTACTAGGTCACTTACCGTTACTTCGTAACCCAGATAAGTCAAAATTATCGAAGCGTAAAAACCCAACTTCAATCAACTACTATAAAGAAATGGGTTACCTACCAGAGGCACTATTAAACTATTTAGGCCGTATGGGTTGGTCAATGCCTGACGAGCGTGAAAAGTTCACGTTAGCAGAGATGATTGAACACTTTGATATGAAACGTGTGTCGCTTGGTGGCCCAATTTTCGACATCGATAAGCTGAGCTGGTTAAACGGTATGTGGATCCGTGAAAACTTATCTGATGCAGAACTAATGCAACGTTTTGTAGATTGGAAATTTAATACTGAGCTATTCGCTAAAGTATTGCCAGAAGCAAAAACGCGTATTAATACGCTTTCTGACATGGTTGATCTTGCCGGTCACTTTGTGGGTGGTATTCCAAGCTATGATCCTGCGCTATTAACGGCAGGTAAAGCTGATGAAGATGTAATCCGTCAAGCATTACAGTTTTTCATCTGGCAATTAGAAGGTTTACGCAGTTGGGAAAAACCAGCGATTTTTGCTATCGCAAAAGAAGTGGCGACTTTCCATGAATTGAAGATTAAAGACTTCCTTGAGCCAATCTTTGTGGCTATCACTGGTAAGACATCTTCAACTTCAGTACTTGATGCAATGGAAATTTTAGGTTCTGATTTATCGCGTGCTCGTTTACGTGTTGCACTAGCGCACCTTGGTGTGTCTAAAAAGCAAGCGAAAAAAATTGAGCGTGCATATCGCGATTACCCACAAGCATAATCGTGATGTAACTTCCAAAAACCGAGCTCAATGCTCGGTTTTTTGTTTGTAGCTGGTAGCTGTTAAAAGCGCCTGCTCAGTAATAAAGCTAAATCGGCCTCAGTAACTATATGCCTTACCTTTACATACAGTGGCAACATCACAGTTTTGATAGTCACTGGTAAAGTCTTTACAACTTTCAACCCAGTAGCCATTGCCACCTCTATTTACTACTTCAAGTTTTAGCTGCTCAATAGCAATACTATTCACCTCAGTAGGGTTGTATCCACCAGATTGCACTGAGCGTTCACCAAGACAACTAAGCCCTTCAACTTCACCTAAATAATATGCACCACTTTCAATAGCCTGTTGTTCACTTATGAATTCCTGTAAGCGTTGTTTTTCAAATTCATAGGTAAACAAATTATAGGGACTGTTTAGTCTTATACCTATATTGCCGCAGGCTGATAAAACCGAAAAAGTGGTGAGTAAAATTAGTATTCGAGTCATATTATTCACCTCAATTTAATGCGATTACTTTATCGTTAAAAACACTAGTTTGCTGTTAAAAATTGTTGGCTAGATGCATAAATCGCCTTTTATAACCATTTTTATTTGGACAAATTACGAATGAAAATGTAACTGAGTCTGCATGTTTGTTAACGGGGCTGATTTATTATGTTTTAAATAAATCGATAAAAAGTTCACATTTTGATAGTGCGACCAAATTTTTATTACCGTTAATGTTTGTTTTATAAGCTTAAAATTGACCTTGTTATTATTTTGGTAGTTTGTTTGTTAACTTCAAGTACAAAACGCTACACGTATGTAGCTTTCTTTTAACCCCTTTTGTGATTGAATTGTCTATACAAGTGGTGAAATGGATATTCACAAATCTTGAATAACTATACTTACCAACTATCCAGGGGATACTTATGCAAGTTAAGACCTTATCGATTGCTGTTGCAGCAGCAATTTATAGTGCCAGTGCAGCCCATGCTGTCGGCGTAGACCAACCATTTAAAAAAGCTAATGTTTTAAAGCCAGCTAATTTCACAACTGAAGAAATCGTCAAATTAACAGAAGAATTTCATACAGCAGACTCGTATAGCATGCTGCAAAATGACGGTTTAAACGTGCAGGTGAATGGCCAAAAGAGCAAGTTCAAAGCAGAAGGCCTTGATGGCGAGCATGTTTATATTGTGACACTTCGAGAGAACTCAGTTGCCTTAGAAGCACGTAATTTTGAATCACCTCTAGCTCGTACTATGAAAGCACAAGGTGTTAGTAAAGTATTTGAAAAAGGCCAGCCGGCTATTGCTGCGGTGACTGAATATCAAAATAAGCTATTAAGCAAACAGCGAACAGTAATGAGCTCTGTAACTGCTGCAACAGGCCGTACCGAAATGCGCCGTCAATTCACGAAAGCATTAAACGGCTTCTCAGTGAAAATGACCGAGCAAGAAGCTCGCCGTGTTGCTGAGCTTGGCAGTGTTTCAACTGTTATGCGTTCTAAAAACTACGACTTGCTTTCTGATGAAGGTCCAAAGCACATTGGTGCTGACCAAATTTGGGATGGCTCAAGCGTTCCAAGTGGCATTAAAGGTAAAGGTGAAGGTCAAATCGTTGGTATTATCGATACCGGTATTAACTCAGATCACCCCTCATTTGCCGCTGTAGGTGGTGATGGTTATGAGCATGAGAATCCATTTGGTGCAGGTGTTTACGTTGGTGACTGTGTTGAAGAACCAGAAGAAATTCAATGTAATAACAAATTAATTGGTGTGCGTTCTTACGATGTTATCACTGATGCATTTGATGCCATGATCCCTGGCTGGCCAGCAATTGGTGAAGATTACCAAGGCCACGGCTCACACGTTGCTTCAACAGCAGCGGGTAACGTAGTTAAAAATGTGCCGTACATGGTAATGGGACTGGGTGAGCAGTCTGATGGTGTTGTTATTAAAGAAGACGTTTTCCCTGAAATTTCAGGTGTAGCGCCACATGCAAACATCATCTCATATCAAGTTTGTTACCCTGACAGCGCTGAGTATGCAGGTTGTCCAGGTGAAGCATTGGTAGCAGGTATTGAAGATGCGATTTCTGATGGTGTTGATGTAATTAACTTCTCTATCGGTGGTTCAGATTCAAATGTATGGGCTGATGCTGTACAACTTGCTTTCTTAGCTGCGCGTGAAGCGGGTATCAACGTTGCAGCGGCTGCAGGTAACAGTGGTCAAGCATGTGGCTCAGCTGAGTGTTTTGGTTATCTTGATAACTCATCGCCGTGGCTTGCTCAGGTAGCTGCAACAACGCATGGTCGTTCTGTTGTCGTTGAAACGGCTGTAGAGTTCGCAGGTTTTGCTGATGAAACACTTGGTTCAGAAGTACCAAGCTGGTCAGAAACTGGTTTAATTGGTGGTGCGGTTAATAGCGAAGAAATTACCGGTGTGGTTGTTTGGGCAAAAGACTATGAAGATGTAAATGGTTACAAAGATAACAATGGCTATTGTACAGCTGAATACCCAGAAAGTACCTTCAATTTCTATAAGGACGGCTCTGAAATTTCGGGAGCTGCAGATGGAAGTACTAATGTAATTGTTATTTGTCAGCGTCATAATGCAAGCGACCCTAATGCAAACGCACGTACTGCAAAAGTAGATAACGTTAAAGCAGGTGGTGCAGATGGCTTTATCATGTTCAATCGTGATAGCGAGCAAGGTACAGTTACAGAAGGTTACTCATTACCGGGTGTGCACTTTACGTATGATCAGTGGAATGGTGTTTATCCTAATGATGGTTTAGAAGACTGGGTTGATAGCTACTCAGAAAAAGGTCATATGATCACTATCAAAGAGACCCTGATTGAGCGCCAAGTTAATGAAGAAGATGCTGATTGGTTAGCAACATTCTCATCACGTGGACCATCTTACTCTAATGTTGAAATTCTTGCGCCGACTTTAGCAGCTCCAGGTGTAGATATTTTAGCTGCTTACTCAGATGAGCATCCATTTACAACCCCACATGGCCAAGATTATAACGCAATTAGCGGTACATCAATGGCGTCACCACATGTTGCAGGTGCAATGGCATTACTTCGTCAAATTCACCCTGATTGGTCAGCAACGGAAGTTCAATCAGCATTAACCATGACTGCAGAAAACGTTGTTAAATACCATCGTTTAAATGATGAAACAGACGTCGTTGATACTGCTGAAATCTACCGTGCTGGTGCGGGTCGTATTAATGTTGCTAAAGCGGCCAAAGTAGGTTTCGTCATGGATGAAAGTGCTGAGAATTTCTTGGCTGCAGATCCATTTAATGGTGGTACACCTCATCAATTGAACTTACCAAACTTAGTTGATTTTACTTGTGCACCTGAATGTCAGTGGGTTCGTACTATTACGGCAACTGAAGATGGTACTTGGACGGTTGAACACGGCGATGTGGTGAACTGGTCATTTGATACAAGTAATCAAGCGGTTCAAAACGGTGTAAACATTGAAGTTTATCCAAAAACTTTCTCACTGAAAAAAGGCGAAACGCAAACTATCGTTGTGAAAGCATCAATCATGGATACCCAAGATTGGTTTAGTAACTCAGAAGTTGAGCTTCATTCAAACTTACATTTTAAAGCGATAGAAGAAGGTATTTCTGATGCTCATTGGCCAATGGCATTTAAATATGACCGTGGTGACTTACCATCGCGCTTAAATAAAGTGGTGCATACAGATCAAGGTTCATTTACTGCGCCGAATATTCAACTTCCAAATGTAAATGCGCCTGTTGCGCGTGTATATCAACCAGTGAAAGCGGAAGTAGAAACGATTTCATTGCCTAAAGATAACGACAAAACTTATCCATGGTCGATTAACCGTGTTGAAGGTTCAGTTGATGCTGCTGATGTACTTGATGAAGCTACATTTTCTAAGTTTATCAGCGTACCTGCGAATGCTAAACGTTTAACGGTTGAAATCATGGGTTCTGAGTCAGAACTTGCAGGAACAAATGATGCAGGTAATGCGCTTATCTATGTAGGTAAAGACTACAACGGTGATGGTCAAATCCAAGTTCAAGACGAAATCCTATGTGTATCTAACCATAAGCTTTATAACAACTTCTGTAATATTAATAACCCTGAAGAGGGTGAGTATTGGGCTGTTATTTATAATTCTTACAAAAGTGATTACCCAGAAGGTGATATTGTTGAGACATTTAGCTTCACAACAGCGGTTGTAACTGGCCAAGTATCGGAGCAGATGAGCGCCAACTTACCGCAAAGTAATGGCGTAAATACGGTTGATATGACGATCAACTGGGATATGGAAATGGACGTTGATAGCGTTTACTACTCACTCGTTGATGTTGGCAGTTCTGATACAAATATGGGTGATTTAGGATCAATTCCGCTGAAACTAATTCGTGGTAAAGACCATATTCATGTCGATTCGCCAAAAGAAAAAGTGAAGGCGGGTGACTATGTGCCTGTTACATTTGAAGTACTGGCGAATAATACCGGTATCGACAGTGAATATAGCTTCGAGCTTGATATTCCAGAGGGTTTAGCTCTTCATAAAGATAGCGTTCTTATCTCGAGTTCATCAGATGTCAATGTTGAAGTTGCTGATGGCAAGTTATTGCTTACTGGTACGCAGCTTGATACTAGCGATGTGGCACCTGACTATATTGTTACAAATAGCATCACTGATAAAATGTGTCGTACTCCTGATTTTGGTAACTCAAACCCTGGTGGCTATGTAGATCTAAACGAGTTTGGTATGACACCTGTATTATCAGGATTTGCAGAAAATGGATTACCAAATTATCGTCGAGGTTGGATTATTCCCGTAACACAAGTCTGGGGTAGTCAATGGGATCGTTTAAGCCTTTACAATAACTATGATCACGTAAACTGGTACAACAACTTTTTCCAAATCAAAGGTATCGGTACCATTGATAATTTAGGTTCTCCATATCTACAACCTGCACATAGTCGTTTCCCATACTTCTCGTTCCCGTATGAGAATATAGCACCACTTTGGCGTGGTTGGGGGGCAGGCACCGCTGGCTTAAACAGAGATATTCTTTCTATGGGGTTAAGCTCATCTGAAGGTATTACCGTTGCAGGTACCTCAAGTGGTTGGGCAATCATTGAATTTGATAATGCAGCTGACTACGGTGAATTTAACCGAAATCGTGAAACAGGTCTGTACGAAGGTGTGCGTCGTGACAATAGCTTTGATTTCCAAACTATTTTTAATGCACAAACACGCTTTGGTAAAGGCGAACATGAAATCTACTTTGCTTACGATAATATCGACTTTGGCTCAACAGATGCGCGCGGTAGTATCGGTATTGCTGGTTACAAAGGCTTTATCGATGAGTACGGCCCATTAGAAGGCTTCTTAGGTGTTGATATTGCGTACAACAACTTAGATGAAGTGATTCAAGATGAGCTTGTCGTATGTATGGACTACGTTGGTCCTGAATCTTCACAATTTGAAGTAACCGCATGGATGGAAGTCTTACCAAGTGGTGCAGGGCAAATGATGGAGTTTGAAGCACGTACACAAATGTCGGGAACTGCTGACAAAGTTGTAACAAATACTGTTGAAGTTGCAGGTAACATCACTGTTGTTGCGCTTGATAATATGGTAACTGAAGAGCAGACGCCAATCAGCTTTGAAGTACACCATATTGATGAGATAAACTCTAAAAACGAAATCTCAGTTATTGCTGAAAATGCAAGCTACGTTGTAGAAGGTGATACTGTGACGATTACACCAGATCAGTACTTCTATGGTGACATTGAAGTAACTGTAGTGGTATCAGATATCGAAAACCCATCAGATAAAGCACAAACATCATTTGTATTAACGGTAAATTCAGATGGCGTAGAAGAACCAACTGAAGTAACACCAGAGCCACAACCAGAAGATGAATCTAAACAAGGTTCAAGTGGTTCACTTGCATGGTTAACGGTACTACTTGCCGGTTTTGCTGGAGTAAGACGCCGTAAACTAAAACGCGACTAAACCTTGCAATAATTAGCAATTTAACAAAAGGGCCTTCTGGCCCTTTTTTCTTTTATTATTATTACCTTACATTGGTATGGATGTATCTTTTCACGGCTGTTAAGTAATTTTAATGTTAATAATGTGTACAAAACGCTACACGAATGTACGCCTAAATCTAACTGTCCCTGTGGTTATATTGTAGTCGCAAGCGGTGAAATGGATGTTCACATAGCTTGAATAATTATTCTAATTAACTATCCAGGGGATACTTTATGCAAGTGAAAACACTCTCGATTGCTGTTGCCGCAGCTCTCTATAGTGCCAGTGCTGCTCACGCAGTAGGTATAGATAACAATCAAGTTAAACACCAATTAAAAGCACCTAATATCACATTTGAAGAAGTAAAAGCGTTTAGCAAAGAGTTTAACCAAGGTGACTCTAGCAACATGCTACAAAACGATGGTCTAAATGTTCAGTTAAATAACAAAGCAAATAAATTTGCTGAAGAAGGTATTGATGGCGAGCATATTTATATTATCCGTTTACGTGATAACTCAGTTGCTCTTGAAGCTCGCGATTTAACCTCGCCATTATCACAATCACTTCAAGCACAAGGCGTTTCAAAAGTATTTGAAAAAGGTCAAGCGGCGGTCTCCGCAGTAACTGAGTATCAAAATAAATTACTTTCAAAACAACGAACTGTAATGCATAACGTGACAGCTGTGACAGGTCGTACACAGATGCGTCGTCAATTCACTAAAGCATTAAATGGTTTCTCTGTAAAAATGACAGAACAAGAAGCGATGCGTGTTGCAGAGCTTGGTGCAGTTGTTTCTGTAATGCGTTCAAAGAACTATGATCTTCTTTCTGATGAAGGCCCTAAGCATATCGGCGCTGATCAAATTTGGGATGGCTCAAGCGTTCCAAGTGGCATCAAGGGTAAAGGTGAAGGCCAAATCGTTGGTATCATCGATACCGGCATTAACTCAGATCACCCTTCATTTGCAGCTGTAGGTGGTGATGGTTACGAGCATGAAAACCCGTTTGGTCCAGGTGTTTATGTAGGTGACTGTGTTGAAGAGCCTGAAGAAATTCAATGTAATAATAAATTAATCGGTGTGCGTTCTTATGATGTGATCACGGATGCATTTGATGCCATGATCCCAGGCTGGCCTGCAATTGGTGAAGATTACCAAGGTCACGGCTCACACGTAGCTTCAACAGCAGCTGGTAACGTGGTTAAAGATGTACCGTTTATGCTTCCGAGCTTTGGTGAAAACACCGATGGTAATATCTTAAAAGAAGGCTTATTCCCTGAAATTTCAGGTGTTGCACCACACGCAAACATTATCGCTTATCAAGTATGTTACCCATCAAGTGACGAATACGCAGGCTGTCCTGGCGAAGCGCTTGTAGCCGGTATTGAAGATGCAATTTCTGATGGTGTTGATGTAATCAACTTCTCAATTGGTGGAGCCGATTCAAATGTTTGGGCCGATCCTGTACAACTTGCATTCTTAGCAGCGCGAGAAGCAGGCATCAACGTTGCAGCGGCTGCAGGTAACAGTGGTCAAGCATGTGGCTCGGCTGAGTGTTTTGGTTATCTAGATAATTCATCACCTTGGCTTGCACAAGTTGCAGCAACAACGCATGGTCGAACTGTGGCGGTTGAAACTGCGGTTGAATATGCTGGATTTGCAGATGAAACACTGGGTTCAGAAGTCCCTAGCTGGTCAGAAACGGGCCTTGTTGGTGGTTCAATCAACAGCGAAGAAATTACCGGTGTTGTTGTTTGGGCTAAAGATTACGAAGACGTAAACGGCTTTAAAGATTTCAACGGTTACTGTACTGCAGATTACCCAGAAAATACCTTCAATTTCTATAAAGATGGTACCGAAATCGCAGGTGCGGCTGATGGTAGCACGAATGTCATTGTTATCTGTCAACGCCACTTCTCAAATGATAGTGCTGCAAATGCTCGTACTGCAAAAGTGGATCATGTAAAAGCCGGTGGTGCAGATGGTTTCATCATGTTTAACCGTGACCGCGAGCAAGGCACTGTAGCTGAAAGTTACTCATTACCAGGTGTTCATTTTACATATGATCAATGGAATGGTGTATGGCCTGACGACGGTTTAGCAGATTGGGTAGATAGCTACTCAGAACTTGGCCACATGATCACTATTAAACCAACTGTGATTGAGCGTCGTGTTGATGCTGAAGATGCGGATTGGTTAGCAAAATTCTCATCACGTGGTCCATCTTATTCTAATGTTGAAGTACTTGCTCCAACGCTTGCAGCTCCAGGTGTTGATATTTACGCGGCATACTCTGATGAGCATCCGTTTGTGACTCCGCACGGTCAAGATTATGCTGCAATTAGCGGCACATCGATGGCATCACCACATGTTGCAGGTTCAATGGCGTTATTACGTCAAATTCACCCTGAGTGGACTGCGGCAGAAATTCAATCTGCGCTATCAATGACTGCAGAAAACGTGGTTAAATATCACCGTTTAAACAGCGAAAGTGATGTTGTAGCTGATGCGAAAATCTATCGCTCTGGCGCAGGTCGCATCAATGTTGGATTAGCTGCAAAAGCGGGTTTTGTAATGGATGAAACAGCTGATAACTTCTTAGCTGCTGACCCATACAATGGTGGTACACCACATAAACTTAACTTACCAAACCTTGTAAATTTCTCGTGTGCGCCTGAGTGTCAGTGGGTTCGTACAATTAAAGCAACAGAAGATGGTACTTGGACTGTAAGCCATGAAGATGTTGAAAACTGGGCATTTGATGTAAACACACAAGCAGCACAAAATGGTGTGAACATCGATATCTTCCCGAAAACTTTCACACTGAAAAAAGGTGAAACACAAACAATCATTGTTAAAGCATCAATCATGGATACTCAAGATTGGTTCAGTAACTCTGAAGTTGAGCTGCATACAAACCTTGTTTTCCAAGCTGAAGAAGCGGATATCCCTGATGCGCATTGGCCTGTGGCGTTTAAATATGACCGTGGTAACTTACCATCATCATTAGAGACGACTGCTCACTCAAATGTAGGTACTTATGTTGCTAAAGGTATTGTGCTACCAAGCGTTGAAGCGCCTGTGGCTCGTGCATATGAGCCGGTTAAGGCTGAGATCACCACGGTAACTTTACCTAAAGACGATGACCGTACTCACCCTTGGGCTATGAATCGCAATGATGATGTTGATGCGGCTGATATTTTAGATGAAGCAACATTTACTAAATTTGTTACTGTGCCAGCTAACTCAAAACGTTTTATTGCTGAAACAGTCGGTGTTGAATCAGAGCTAGAAGGTACCTTGAACGTAGGTAATCCTACTTTATACGTAGGTAAAGACTACAACGGTGATGGTATTGTTCAGCCTCAAGACGAAATCTTGTGTGTATCTAATCATAAGATTTATAAAAACTTCTGTAATATTAACAACCCTGAAGAAGGTGAGTACTGGGTTGTAGCTTATAATACGAATAAATCGTCTGTTGATGCGGTTGAAGAAACGTTTGAACTTGCTACAGCGATTGTGTCTGACCAAGTTGCATCAGGTATGACTGCAAGTTTGCCGGGAAGTGATGGTCAAAATACTGTTGAAATGACAGTCGACTGGGACATGGACCTTGATGCCGACAGCGTGTACTACTCACTATTAGATGTAGGGACATCGGCAGTGAATCATGGCAACCTAGGCTCTATTCCATTTAAGCTTAACCGTGGTAATGATGTTGCACACCTTGATGCGCCATACACAGGTGCAAAAGTGGGCGATATGGTGCCTTACACATTTGAAGTGTTAGCGAATAACTCAGGTGTAGATCGTGAGTTCTCACTAGAGCTTGATATACCTGCAGGTCTGGATATCAAAGCAGAAAATGTAATGGTTTCAACAGCATCTGAAATCAACGTTGAAATTGCCGACGGTAAAGTGATTGTAACGGGCACACAAGCGGATACTCGCGATGTTGAGCCTGATTATATCGTGTCAGATAACATCACTGATGAAATGTGTCGTACGCCTGATTTTGGTAACTCAAACCCAGGTGGTTATGTCGATTTATCAGAGTTTGGTATCACGCCAACTCTATCAGGTTTCGATGAAAGTAATCTTTACAATTCTCAAAGTGGTTACTCATTACCAATCGCAAGTTTCTACAATGGTGCTTATGACACATTCAGTCTGTATAACAATGCTGAAAATACTAATATCCAAAACTCGATAATCCAAATTCGTGGTATGGGTACAGTGAATACCAATGGTAGCCGATACTTCTATCCAGTACATAATCCGTTCCCTTATAACTCATTCCCTTATGAGAACATGGGTCCATTATGGCGTGGTTGGGAGTTCACTGATAATGGCTTATTACGCTCTGTAATGTCAGTTTGCTTATCGTCTAACGAAGGTATTTCACTCGCAAGTACGGCAACTGGTTGGGGTATTATTGAGTGGGATAACGCATCAGATTACGATAACCCAGTGTATGACCGTACAACAGGCAAATACACTTACACTAAACGTGATAACTCATTTGATTTCCAAGTGTTATTTAATGCAAATACACGCTTTGGTAAAGGTGAGCATGAAATTTACTATGCATACGATAACCTAGATTATGGGTCGACACGTCCTGCAGGTAGTATCGGCCTGCAAGGTTTCCGTGGTGCGCAGTATGAATATGGTCCACTTGAAAACTACCGTGGTATCCAAATTGCTTATAACAACCTAGATGAAGTGATCAGTGATGGTTACGTTGTGTGTATGGACTATGTAGGTCCTGAGTCATCACAATTTGAAGTGACTGCTTGGGCCGAAGTTACGCCGTCTGCAGCAGGTCAAACACTTGAAGTTGCAGCTAAAGCAGCAATCTCAGGTCTGAATGACATGACTTCAACAGCAACACTGGCCATTCCAGGCAACATCACTGTGGTAGCGCTTGATGACATGGTAACAACAGAAGAAACACCGATTAGCTTTGATGTTCATCATATTGATGAAAAGAACTCGAAGAATGAAATCTCGGTTATTTCTGACGACGTAAGCTATGAAGTTGATGGCGATACAGTCACGATCACACCAAATGAGAACTTCTCTGGTGAGACCGAAGTAACTGTAATGGTATCTGATATTGAATACCCATCAGATGCTGCAAGCACGACCTTTATGTTAACGGTTGAAGCAGTTAATGATGCACCAGTAGTTGTCGTTGAAGCAAGTGCTCAGCAAGTAACTGAGGGCAGCGTTATTACCCTTGATGCATCAGCATCACATGATTTAGATAACGATGAGTTAACTTTCTCATGGGAAGGCCCTGGTACAATCGCAAGCCCAACATCAGCAATCACTGAAGTATCAGGCTTAACGGCTGGTGAGCATCAGTTTACTGTAACGGTTAGTGATGGTGTAGAAGCCATGGAGCTAGGTGTAGCTGTAACGGTAACGGCGCAAGAAACAACCGTTGTTCCTGAAGAAAAAGCGAAATCATCAAGTGGTTCACTTGCTTGGTTCACTGTTCTATTAGCTGGTTTTGCAGGTGTTCGTCGCCGCGTAAAACGAGGCTAAGTACTCCCTAAGTATGTTATGTGACAAAGGGCCTTCGGGCCCTTTTTTCGGTATTTAAAATCATGTTATACATTTTTAATAACCAAAAAGAATAACTAACAACTGAAAACCTATGTAGCAAAATGTACATGCTATTTTATATTTTTTTCAGTGTGTTAGTTTGGAATTAGGGCGTAAAGTAACAGTCTTCGCGGCTTTGTTAGTCAAAAAAATTATACAAAAAAGCACGCAAACGATATGATCGACCCTGATTGGGTAAAGACTAAATAGTTTTTAGTAGTATAAAGTTGTCATAGTAATTGTTATTTATGACATAAAGGTGAATTGCGTTAATGAAGAAATTGTTTGGCTTAGTATGTTGTTTAACAGCATCAACTGCGTTTGCGCAGGCTGATGTTAAACAACCACAATTAATTAAAAAGTCGACAATACATGCCAGTATCACAGTGGGTTACGGAGGCATTGAGAACCCGGTACTTGATGCTGACGATGTCACTTCCCCAATTCTGCCAAGCTTTGCTTATTACGGTGATAACTGGTATTTCGATGATTTTTCTGTTGGCTACAGCCTATATGAAACAGAAAAATTTTATGTCGATTTACTGGGGCGCTTTAATGATGATGGATTTTTCTTTGAGTTGGATGGGGTAGATAAACTCTATGCCACAGGTGTTGTCCGTTCAAGCTCTGGGCGACCTACATTACCCACCGCGTCACCAATTAATCTAACACCTATAGAGCGCGACCTTTCTTACATGGCTGGGTTATCATCGGCAGTAAACGTCTACGATGGCATTTGGTTAAGTGCGGCGTATGTCCATGATGTAACTAATGTTCATAATGGTTATGAAATCTTGCTAAACGGCTATCAAGTATTTGAACTGTTTTCTGGTACTGCTGGCATTGAGGCAGGCATCAATTACAAGAATGAAGAACTGATCGATTATTACTACACGGTTAATCCATCAGAAAGCAAAACGCGTTTACTAAGTTACAACTTAGAAAGTGCCACCAACTACTACTTAAAAGTAAGTTACGAATACCCGATCAGCGATAATTTCAGTCTTGATTTCAAACTTAAACACACTTGGCTTGATAGCAACTTAGCTAACTCACATATGATCAATAAAAACGGCTATTTCTCTGGCTTTACGGGCATTACTTACCACTTTTAGGCCAGCGAATAGTGATCTCTGCACCGCCTGTTTGCGAACTGTTAGCCAAGCTAATTTTACCGCCATGCCAGCTGGCAATACGATGCACGATATAAAGCCCTAATCCATAACCACTCGCTAGTTTATCTCCTTCACCTCGTTTAAAAGGCTCAATGAGTGCATCCGCATTAATTGGTAAGCCAGGTCCATCGTCTGTAATGCTTATACTGTAATAGCCCGCTTTTTCTTTGCTACTTATATGGATAGTGTGTTTTGCGTATTTTGTGGCGTTGATCAGTAAGTTTTGTACCGCGATTGCCATAAAGCTTGCTTCGCAATAGGCTGTGTCTACTTCAAGCGCCGGAATGAATTTGAGTTCTTTGTATAAATCGAATTTAGCAATTTCTGTGTTGATCAGTTTAGCTAAGTTAACTTTCTCCTGATTAAATACACTTTGCTGGTGCTCTAAGCGAGCGAACGATAAGTACTGCTCTAGACGTAATTCAATCTCATCGATATCACGCTCAATTTGGCTACTTTCTTGAGATTCCAAATCGGCAATCGACAAAGCAAATCGCATACGGGTAAGAGGTGTGCGAATTTCATGAGAAATAATACGCGATAAGTCATTATGGAGCTGAACAAACTTATTGATGCGCTCAGACATATGGGTGAAGGTGCTGGCTAATGGGGCAATAGATGAATTTGGTTTTATATCAAGCTCTATACGTTGCGGTTTTTTACTAAAGCGATGAGCTGCGCGTTGTAATAAGCTCAAATCGCGAAACACTGGGCGAATGAATAATAAGATCATCGCACCAAGTAAAAAGTAAAAGGCAAAAAATGCAAGCCAGTCAGTTTTTGCTTGCGAAATCAAAGAAATGGGGCCAACTTTTTGGATGCTGCCGTTATTGCCTTTGAGGTATATATACTGCTGATTGTTTTCGGTGACGCTAATAATGCCATCTTTATCGAATTTGGCTTGTAATGAATCAGGCAAAACAAGCTCATTTTGGTTAAAGGAGCTGATCCTCGCTTCTTTTTGTTCAGCAATTTGTGCAAGTTCAGCAACGCTTATTTGCACACTCGGTATGTGCTCAGAAAAAAACTGATTATAAAGCTGGCCAAAAGCTAAAACTAAGGCAATTAAGCTTACTGTGATAATTAAGTACAGCTTAAAAAATTGCTGCTTCATATTTTTGAAATATCCAAGCTGTATCCTTTACCTCGTACAGACTTGATATCAAGGGCTTCTTTTTGCTCGCTAATGGTTTCTTTAAGCTTTTTACGTAAACGGCTAATTTTTAAATCAATCGCTCGGTCAAGTCCGTCATACTCACGGCCAATAACATGCTTGAACAATACCTCGCGAGAAACTGGTTCTGGGGTGTTTTTTGCAAGGTAGGCAATGATCTCAAATTCACTTTCATTGAGATTCAATGCTGTATTATGAAAATAGATATCGCGCTTTTTACTATCGATACGCAAGATATCAATTTGGTGCGAAAAGTTATCTTGGCCAACGGTGTGGGCGATAATCGTTTTAACTTTGGCGAGTAACAGTTCAGGCTTAATGGGTTTTACAAGGTAGTCGTAAGCACCTAAGTTTAAGCCTTTAATTTGTGATTGCACAGAATCCAGCGCCGTTAGAAAAATAACAGGGCAACTGTACTTTTCTTTCAATTGAGAAATTAACTCAAAGCCATTGCCATCCGGTAGCATCACATCACAGATGATCAGCGAAGGCATAAAGGTGATTTCACTGCTACGGTACGCCTCGGCAGTATTAAATACATCTATGGTATAGCCATGCTTTAACAAAAACGTTTGAATTAAGCTTGCTAATTTCACATCATCTTCAATTAAAAAAATATGCTGCATTATAAACTCCAGCCAAAGCGCCGTTTTATTCGGTAATCTTTAGCTTCATAGCTTGCTATTGACAGTAGTTGTTGCTTAACAACTTGATTGCTCAATGGATTGATTAATTTCACTGTAAGCGGATGCTCAGTCTTAATCGTTAATTTCTCGATAATTAAACCACCTTGTGTGTAACACTGCGTATATTGTGGACGCTGAGTTATTTCTAAACAAAGCTCTTTAAAGGGAGCAACACGAAAATGAATCTGTATATTAAATTCACAGGCTTTTTGTTTAGCATCTATCACACACACGGTGGGTGAGACTTTAAAAAAAGGTTGCTCGGGACTGTCATCGCTTAAACAAAGCGACGAAAAACAAAGACAAAAAAACAGTAATAGCCAACTCAATCGGTTTATCATTTAACCAAGTCTCTGTTTTTTATAAGTCTTTTCTTCAAAGTAATAATAACCATCGAAAGTTGATGTAATCTGCCCAACTCACTTTGAGTACTCATTTTTTTGCCGTTTATTATAATTATTATTTATGCAGCCTATGAGTGGCGATTACACGATAAAAAAGCGGGTCTATCATACCTCATTTATCGTTATAGCTACAAATAGGTGCTATGCAAAGCCAGTATTTTCAACCTATTGGCGTATTTTCTTTATATTCTAAAGTTAGCTTGTTGTTTTAAAAGGGAAACTGAATTTATATTTAGTTTTAGCTAATAGTTTTTCACTAAGTTTAGTTGGGCCTAAGTCTTTACTATTCTGCGTTATTTGTTAATCGTTTCGTACAAAATGATACAATTTAAATTTAGCTTATTGAGACCACTATTTTAGCTGATGTAATTAAACATTTGCTGAGCACGTGATTAATAATTAACAGATTCGACCTCTATTTCCATTTTATCTGGTAGTATAGTCAGGTTATAAGTAGTTTAAGCAGTGAACAATTATGTTAAGTCCTTATTATCAGCAACATGCTGATTACGTTTCTATCTCACGTGAGCAAGGCTGTCGTTTTGCCAAGTTAGTGGCTGATGATTTCAATCCGTTACACGATAAAGATGCCAAAAAGTTTTGTGTGCCGGGCGATTTACTTTTTTCGCTGGTTTTAAACCGCTATGGCATCAGTGAAAAAATGGAATTCACGTTTGCTGGTATGGTTGATGAAAATTCAAAGTTGACCTTCCCAGAAGGTGCTGATGAGTTTGCGATCACCGATGGCGAAAAAGTTATGCTAAAAGTGAAACGCGAAGGGGCTGTTAGCCAATGTCCCGAGTTAACAAATAGCTTAATCAAAAACTATGTTGAGTTTTCTGGCACGACCTTCCCGCATGTAATTATTCCATTGATGGGTAAGCAGGATGTGATGATCAACCCAGCCCGTCCAATGGTGATTTACGAGTCAATGTTGATTAACCTTGACCGCCTTGATATCAGTGCACCTGAACTAGAGTTTGCTGAGCCTGATTTTGAGTTTACTGGCAAACGCGGCAAAATCACGCT
This sequence comes from Pseudoalteromonas shioyasakiensis, assembly GCF_019134595.1. Lineage (NCBI taxonomy): Bacteria > Pseudomonadati > Pseudomonadota > Gammaproteobacteria > Alteromonadales > Pseudoalteromonadaceae > Pseudoalteromonas > Pseudoalteromonas shioyasakiensis. The sequence continues at coordinate 833,699 of NZ_CP077770.1, forward strand.
TCGCTTCAACCTGTTAGAAAATGGCGAAAAAGTAGGGGCGGGTGAAAAACACATGCTTGTGTCTGGCATTCGTGACTATTGCCAAGCAACGGTTGATGACTTAATTAGTTTTTATAATCAACGTAAAGAATCACTTAAACCAGCGTAATCTTTACAATTGATATAAAGGGCGCTCATTGCGCCTTTTTTGTTGCTGATGTTCCGCGTACAATAGCGCTTTTATAGCCAAATGTACTTCAGACTATGTCAGTAGCGACCTTTTCAGAATTAAATCTTGCACCTGCATTGCTTACTGCCTTGCAAGAAGAGAATTATCACACCCCCACAGCAATTCAAGCGCAAACCATCCCACTTATTTTAGCGGGCAATGATGTAATGGGCAGCGCACAAACGGGAACGGGCAAAACCGCCGCGTTTGTTTTACCACTCCTGCACAATTTGTTATCTGCTGAAGTACTTCCAGATGCTGTCAAAGTCCTAATTTTAACGCCAACTCGAGAGCTCGCTCAGCAAGTATTTGCAAGTGTAGAGCGTTATGCTGCGCATACTGAAATAAAAGCAGCACTGGCTTATGGCGGTGCAAGTATTGGCCCACAAATTAAAGCCATAAAAGGGGCGCAGGTTGTAGTTGCAACACCTGGGCGCTTACTTGACCATGTGATTAAAGGTAGTATTAAACTTTCAAGTATTAATGCGCTGGTATTTGATGAAGCTGATCGCATGCTTGATATGGGTTTTATTGACGAAATTAAACGCATCTTGCGCCATGTGCCAAAAGAACGCCAGACTTTACTGTTTTCAGCCACATTTGACGACAGCATCTTTAAACTCAGTAAGCAGTTATTAAATGATCCTAAATTAGTTGAAGTGAATAAACGCAACTCAGCAGCGGTTGAAGTTGAGCAGCTAGTTTATGCGGTAGATGAAGACCGTAAGCGCGAGCTGGTGTCACACATGATTGGCATGAAAAACTGGCAGCAAGTACTGATATTTACTCGTACTAAACAAACCGCTGATGTGCTTGCTAAAGAAATGTGTAAAGACGGCTTAAAAACCGAATCTATTCATGGAGATAAAAGCCAAGGTGCGCGTGATAAAGCACTGCAAAATTTTAAATCAGGTGTCACAAGAGTACTGGTTGCGACAGATGTTGCTGCGCGTGGTCTTGATATTGCCTCACTCAAGTATGTGATTAACTATGAGCTGCCATATGTGGCTGAGGACTACGTACACCGTATTGGTCGTACAGGGCGTGCTGGCGAGAAAGGCATGGCGATGTCGCTGGTTAGCATCGATGAGCAGTGGCTATTGGACGAAATAGATATCTTACTCGACACAAGACTCACACCGCAGTGGTTACCAGGCTATGAGCCTGATTTAACCAAAGAGCCGAAGCAAGTACGTAAAAATACGAATAAAGCACGCCGCTCTCGCGATAAAAAACGTATTTTAGGGCAAAAAAGTAGGAGACGTTCCTAAATCTGGCGTATATTTATACTACCCTCCTGCTAAAGTTGAGAGTTTAGTATGTTAGAAGAGAATAAGTGGATGTTCCGCCGCGCTGATAAGCAGTTCTCCTTAGAAAAGTGGCAGAAAACAATTGATCTCATGACCGAGCTGTTTTCTGCTCCCGCAGGCTTTATCGTTCATAAAACGGATGATGTTTATCGCATTATCGTCTCCAGTGAGCAGCAAGAAAACCCCTATGAAGCGGGGGCTGAGTTAAGTGCTGACGATAATATCTTCTGCAAAAAAGTACTGCGCGATATGGCTCCTCTTTATGTTGATCATGCCAGTCAAGACGGTCAATGGGATGACAGCCCTTTGGTAAAAGATGGCTTTGAGTCTTACCTTGGGGTGCCCATTAGTTGGCCAAGTGGTGACCCGTTTGGCACCTTTTGTGTTATGGATTTTAAACAAACCCATTATCAACAAAGCTTTTTAGAATTAATCGAGCAGCTTCGCGACATGGTTGAAGATGACCTTGCGCTGTTAGATAACTTTATGCAGATGCGTGAAATTGCCATGCTCGATTCACTTACTAATATTTATAACCGCCGTGCAATAGACCTACTTTGCCAACATAAACTGAATATATCGAAACGGTTAGGTTTTGATATTAGTTGCTTGTTTATTGATATAAATAACTTTAAACCGCTCAATGACACGTATGGCCATGAAGTTGGCGATCTTGCGCTGATTTGTTTAGCTGACACGATGAAAGAGTGCCTACGTGAAACCGATATTATCGGCCGCTTAGGGGGCGATGAGTTTATTGCGTTATTGCAAGTTCAGCCCGGTGATTGCATAGACAGCATCACTGATAAACTCAATACCACCTATCAATCTAATTTAGAAAAGCGGGGCATTCCAGTTACAAGTTTAAGTATTGGCTCTGGGGTAATAGCTCAGCCAAAAGAAAACTTTGCTGAGCTATTAAAGCGAGCAGATGAAGATATGTATGAGAAAAAGCAAGCCTCTAAGACAGCACGTTAAGCTATTTGTTTCTCAGCTAGGTTTAATTCCATGGTTGCTTTAAGTAAACGGTAAAGGTTAATTGACGCATCAATTTCTTCTTTACGATTGGTTAAGCTCTCAATATTTAAACCTAGCGGTACATCTAAATGTGCGCAGCTTTGTAAAATTAAATCGAGATTCTCACGGCAGATACGCACTGATTCACTCAATGTATTTGCCGAATCTAACATACGATACTTGGTAGCCTCAGGTACTGAGATACCTAACCACTCCATAAATTCTAAGGTTTTTTCACCACCACATGGAGTAAACGTTAGAATAATGCGTTTTGGTGTTGTGCCTTGTGCTTTACAGCTACGCGCATAGCTGGTGATCAAATCAATCGTTGCTTGAGCATTGTATACAGCTTGTGAGATGAAAAACTTACAACCTTGCGCTGTTTTTTCGACTAAACGCTCATGTTCATTACGTTTGCTAGCATGACGCTCGGCAATAGTAACGCCACCTAAAAATACATCACTGTTTTGCTTAGCTAGCGTATTATATGCATCAGGTAGGCTTAATTTGATATCGCCATGAGATGATGGACTACCTACCAACACTAAGTTTTTTAACTCAAAGTCGTTGCGCGTTTCGTTTAACCACTCGGTAAACTCTGATTCACCACGCTGGGCTACGCTTTTATATGTGATCACATCAAGTTGCGACAAGCTGCGTAGTAGCTGACTGTATTCACGTGGATCTACCGTTTTTTTAAATGGAAAAGGGCGTGGCTTTGCAATGCGGCTACTTTCATCTTGAATGTCGTAAATAATCACGCCATCGTATTCAATTTCGTGTAAACGACCAAGTAGCTTCTGAGCAATGGTCTCAAGCTGTGCTTTATCAGTACCTGACTTTGGTGGTGTGGTACCAATTAGGTAGACGCCTTGATTGGTGTCTTCAATTTTCTCTTGTAATGATAAAGCCATAATCCTCATTCCAGCTCGTGCTAATGTCTATGACAAACAATATAGCAGCCATTTAGACGTCTAGATAGATTTTTCTCTTGAAAGTTTTTCAATGACTATGAATTTTACTCAAGTTTAAAGCTGAGCGTTTCGCAAAATTGACACACCTGTTTACATAATTTGTTGCTCTGACCCTCATATTTTCTGGCGCTTTGATGCATAATCAAGCAGCAATGATTATGAGAAAAATAACTAACAAGGGAACATTATGAAATTTAGATTATTAGCAACCAGTGTTGCTGTAACACTTGCTTTAAGTGGCTGCGCAAGTAACTCACAGTCAACTATGGTTAAAGAAGTCGAAATTGAGCAGCAAGTAAGCCAAGATGATAACCGTGTATTTAGCCAAGATTACCTATTAGAAGAGCTTGAAAATGGCCTTCGCGTAATGGTAGTAAAAACTGATTACCCAGATGTTGTGTCACTGCAAATTCCGGTATCTGTTGGTTCACGTAATGAGGTTGAAGCAGGTAAAACCGGTTTTGCGCACTTCTTTGAGCACATGATGTTTAAAGGCTCTGAAAAATTCCCGCAAGATGTGTATTCAGATATTTTAAAGAACTCGGGTGTTGATAATCGCGCGTATACGACCAACGATTACACTAACTATCACTTAAACTTCTCAAAAGAGCACTTAGATAAAGTACTCGAAATTGAAGCTGATATTTTCCAAAACCTGACTTACAGTGAAGAGCAATTCCGCACCGAAGCGCTGACTGTAAAAGGTGAATATTTAAAGAATAATGCCAGCCCAATTCGCAAGTTACTTTCTGCGGTTCGTAACGAAGCATTCGAAAAGCATACCTACAAGCACACCACCATGGGCTTTTTCGAAGACATTGAAGCCATGCCTGATCAAATGGCGTATGGTAAAGAGTTTTTCGCAAAATTTTATAAACCTGAGTACGTATCTTTAGTCATTGTTGGTGATGTTGATCCACAAGAGACCATGGCAATGGTGAAAAAGCATTGGGGTAACTGGAAAAAAGGCGATTACCAAGCAGATATTCCTGTTGAACCAAAGCAACAAGCAGCAAAATATGTACATGAGAAAAATGATGGTTTACCAGGCCATTGGTTGCTTGTGTCATATAAAGGCACTGCATGGGATCCTACTCAAAAAGACCGTGCCGCGCTTGATTTGATCTCACAGCTGTATTTCTCTAACAACTCGGCACTTTATCAAGAGCTTGTTGTTGATAAACAAATTGCCAGCCAAATGTTTACCTATAACCCAGATACTAAAGATCCGGGTTTATTACATGTGTTTGTAAAAGTCGAAAACGAAGCGGATCTTGCGAAAGCCCGTGATGCGATTAACCGTACCTATGCACAAGCGCGTACTGAGTTGGTTGATGCACAAAAGTTAGCTGATTTAAAATCTAACTTAAAATACAGCTTTATCAATGGTCTTGATTCATCACAGTCAATTGCCTCAACACTTGCAAGCTACATGCACTTTGAGCGCGACCCAGAGGTGATTAACCAGCTTTACGCCACAGCTGATAGCATCACCCCTGAAGATATCAAAGCGGTAGCAAACAAGTACTTTGTTGATCCAAGCCGTACCACGGTGACAATGTCGGCGCTTGATAAAGTGGCTGGTTTTGAGCAAGAAGTTGACTTAAATGCCTTGGTTGCCAGTATCGAGCAAGCCCCAACAGAACGTCACTTTAAAGTACTTGATAAAACCAATAGCTCACCACTGGTTGATGTGAACTGGTTATTTAATACCGGCGCAGCAGCTGATCCACATGGCAAAAAAGGCTTAGCGGCACTCACTGCTGCGATGCTAGCGCAAGGTGGCTCAGAAACTATGAGCTATAAAGATATTCAAAAAGCGCTATACCCACTGGCGGGAAGTTTTGGCTATCAAATCGATAAAGAGATGATTTCACTACGCGGCCGTGTACATAAAGACAATGCCGCGCAGTGGTATGCACTTGTTAGCGACCAGTTGTTAAACCCTGGCTTTAGAGAAGATGATTTCAAGCGTCTGAAAAAAGAGCTTATTGATAGCATTAAAGCAGGTCTGAAAGCGTCAAATGACGAAGAGCTAGGTAAAGAAGTGCTATATCATCAGCTTTATAAAGGCCATCCGTATGAAAGCTATAATTATGGCGATTTATCAGACCTTGAAGCGTTGACACTTGATGATGTTAAAGTGTTTTATGCTAACCAGTTTACTCAATCTAAGTTAACAGTGGGTCTAATTGGTGCTATTCCGGGTGATGTTAAATCGACAATGATGAAAGATTTAACATCGCTTCCACAAGGTAAAGAAAGCCGCTTAACGATCCCTGATGCGCCAGAACTTATAGGTCATCATGCAACGATTGTTGAAAAATCAGCGCAATCTACCGCTGTATCATTTGGTTTCCCAATCGATACAATTCGTAGTAGCGATGACTGGACCGCACTTTGGTTAGTGCGCTCTTACTTTGGCGAACACCGCAGCTCAAACAGCTTCTTGTATCAGCGCATTCGTCAAACCCGTGGTATGAACTATGGTGACTACGCATACATTGAATACTTCCCACGTGGTATGTTCCAAACTAAACCTGATGCTAACTTAGGTCGTTCAGAGCAAATTTTCCAAGTGTGGTTACGTCCGCTTCGTTCTAATAACGATGCGCACTTCGCAACGCGTACGGCATTATTTGAGCTTGATAAGCTCATTAAAAATGGCATCAGCAAAGAAGATTTTGAAGCGACTCGTAACTTCTTAATTAACTTTGTGCCGCAAATGGTTGCAAGCCAAGATCGCCAGTTAGGCTATGCGCTTGATAGTGAGTTCTATAACACTGAGAGCTTTGTTGACTATGTGCGCGGCAAGCTTGAAAAGCTAACCCTTGATGATGTTAACCGTGTTATTCGCGATAACCTGCAAACAGAGAATATTCACTATGTGTTTATTACGGGTGATGGCAAAGACATGCAAAAACGTCTAGTCTCAGAGCAAACATCACCTATGGTGTATAACGCTGAAAAACCAGCAGAACTTGTTGCTGAAGATAAAGTGATTGCTGACTATAAGCTTGCAATACCAGCGAAAAATATTGCAGTACTTGATGTCGAAAAAGTATTTCAATAATAACTAGATAAACAGACTCTAATTAATGCCCCTTATTAGGGGCATTTTTCTATGTTTAATGGCTCGATGTTATCAGCAACCACAAGCTGATTTCGGCCAGCTTCTTTTGCTTGATAAAGCGCGCTATCAGCCATTTCAATGAGTAACATGGCATCATCACAGCTACTAGGGTAGATAGTTGCTAAACCAATACTAACCGTCAAGGGATGACCGGCAAGCTCTGGTAATTGTAACTCACTGAGCGCGTCTATTAAGCGCGTGACTAGTCTTTGTGCTTGTTGGCTTTGTGTATTACCGAGTACCAGCACAAATTCTTCACCGCCGTACCTAGCACACAAGTCACCGGGCCTACGAGTAAATTCAGGCAAAAATTTTGCTACCTCTATTAAGCATTTATCACCCACGAGGTGACCAAAGTTGTCGTTAAGAGACTTAAACTTATCAAGGTCAATCATGGCTAACGACAAGGGGTGCTTTAAGCGGGCACAGCGACTCCACTCTTGCTCATAAAAATCATCAAAATGACGTCGGTTAGCAATTTGTGTTAGGCCGTCAATACGGGCAAGTTCTTGCACTTGCTGCTCAGCGAATTTTCGTTCAGTAATATTTAAGTGGCTGATCACAACATAACCTGTTGTGCCAAGTTTTAAAGGCACTGCGCGCATCATAAACCAGCGGCTTTCGGTATCACTATGGCAAGGGTATTCGAGGTAAAACTCTGCGAGTTGTTGATTAATAACTTGGTTTATTCCAGCGTAGGCTTTTATACCAAACTCATCGCCATTAGCAGCAGCTGATTTGCAAATAGCAAGGTAGTTTTGATCTTCCCACCGGGTATTACACTGGCAATTATTCTCATCGCCAAATGTCTGCCAACTGCGATTCACAAACTCGATATCACCGAGGTCATTAATTACCACAATATGCTCTGAGATCGTATCGAGTATTGATTTTAGAAACTCTTTTGATTCAACCACATTTGTTCCTAGCCATTGCCACTTTTTTAAGATTAGCAACAAATGCTGGGTTTTCATTGTAATCAACAGAAAAAACAATTAATAAGCAATTACCTTTTATCTACAGTTTTCTTATTTGAAAGTAGATATCTAAAGATTTTTTCGGGGGGGATATGTAAAAACTGCCAACACCTTGCTTAACGTTCGGTTTTGACAGTTATATTTTATTTATACGCTGAGAAATGCTAAAACATTGCGCCAATTTTAACACCTAGCGCAAATAACATAATTGCTATTACAAAGCCTAACAGTGTGGCGTGGCCGCGTTGTTCTTTGGTCATCTTTCACTCCTAAAAAATAACAAATACCGTTGCCATACCAAGGGCAAAACTCACAAACGAAGAAGCCGCTACGATTGCAGCGAGATTTTGCTTACTCACTGCGTGTGTTGTGCTTTGTTCTGGTACTCCGTCATCGAGCTTAATAAGCTCACCTTGGCGTACTTCAAACACTGCACATAGGCTCATGGTGGTTTCTTTTGATGCCGCACCTTCTTTTTCAACTCGTTGAATGGTACGTAGGCTTACATCACAGGCATCGGCCAGTTGCTGCTGCGTCCAATCGAATTTAAGTCTAAGTGCTTTTATTGTGTTAGGGTTCAGCTGCATTACTTACTTCCCAAGAAATGGTTCAATAAAAGTAACGACTGCGTAACCAAATATTGCGCCACCAATAAAACAGCCCAGGGTAACCAAAGCCACTTGTTTTGGATTATCAGTAAGTGAGGTTTGTGTGCTCTGTTTAACTAATTTGTCAGCTTTATAAAACGAACATTCAAGCTTGCCTGTGAGTATATTTTTCATCTCGAATTTGACTGCATAAGCATTACCTTGGTAGCTAAAGTCATGATGACTTTTAAAGCCGAAGCTGCGCTTTTCACTTACCAATTCGTCGTTTACATATACTTTCTCTTTACCGCTCATGATATGACCAAAGCATGCGATTTGGTTGTCACCATCTTGAAAGTAAAATTTATAACCTAGTTTATGTGAGTTTAGTACGTCGTTTTTCATCATCGTTTCCTTGTTAAGTTGATGATGTAAATTTAATGATTATTTTTGTTTTTTACGCCGTCAGCGATATGCCAGTGCCTATTTTGGCATATGACAGGCAAGATGTCATATCTGTTTTGTTATTGAAAAATAAGCACTTTAATTAAGTTTCTCGGCTGGTATTAGAATTTGCTACTGTCATATGCGATTGGCTAAAAAGCACAGTTAAAAGAGTAAAAATAGGTATTGTTACTCTGGTTATTAGATATAACCAGAACAAATAAACAACGGGTTAGTACATCTTGCTACAAATCCGTTAAACTTAAGGCTTAGCAGTTAGGTACAACCAGAAAGGCAAAATTATGCGTCATGAAATTTGGCAAAAGCTTCGAGATGAAGCAAACGAAGTCGTTTCCCGTGAACCGCTTTTAGCAAGTCACGTTTATTCGTGTGTGTTAAATCATGAATGCTTAGGTTCGGCGCTGAGCTTTATTGTTGCAAATAAACTTGCAGATGCGGTGGTATCAGCATTTACTATCCGTGAATTATTCGACCAAGCCTTTGTTAAATGTGACCTAATGCTGACGCATGTAGCTCATGACATAAAAGCAGTTAAAGATCGCGACCCTGCGGCCGATAGTTACTTAACTGTTATTTTGAACCTTAAAGGCTTCCATGCAATACAAGCACACCGACTCGCAAATTGTTTATGGCAACAAAACCGAAAAGAGCTTGCTCGCTTCATTCAGAGCAGAACCTCAGAAGTATTTGGCGTTGACATCCATCCTGCTTGTAAAGTTGGTCATGGTATTATGTTTGACCATGCAACTGGGATTGTAATTGGTGAAACAGCAGTTATTGAAGATAACGTATCGATTCTACAATCTGTAACCTTAGGTGGTACAGGTAATGAACAAGGTGACCGCCATCCGAAAATTCGCGCAGGTGTATTGATTGGCGCAGGCGCTAAAGTACTGGGTAATATCGAAGTAGGTGAGGGGGCGCGTATTGGTGCAAACTCTGTCGTGTTAAGTGCGGTTCCTGCACACACTACTGTGGTTGGTGTGCCTGCTAAAGTGGTCGGCAAACCGAGCTGCCCCTGTCCAGCAGAAAGCATGAACCAAAACTTTTTAGACGATGGTACGACTACCGCTAGTAATGCCTCCCACACCAGTGCTATGTTGTAGTTTTACACTATAAAAGAGCAATGGAATTGTCTAAATTATCCTTCGGATTAGCTGTTACAGCGTCATTTATTTGTGGCGCTGTCGCTATGTCACTTTTTCAATCAAACCCGCTACAACAGCCACACACTTATCAGCAAGAATTTGTTGAAGAACAAATAGTTCAAGCACCAAAGCAGCAAGCCACTGCTAAAGCGCCTGTTATTAATAAACAAGTCGCTGAAGTTAATTCAGATAGTTTAGTAGCTGATAGCAAAAGCGAGCTTGAGCAACAAATAGCAGAGTTAAAGTTACAAGTCGAAAACCAACAAGCGGTGATTGCCAGTTATCGTTTAAGTGCGATGCCTCCGCAGCAAATCAACTCACATCTAGAGGAACTTTATACCTTGCTAGAAGAGCAATCTCGTGATGAGGCGTGGGCTTACCAAGTTGAAACAGCCATGAGCGATTTTTTAATTATGGCAGACTTACCAGCGCTGCCAGAATTGAGTATCTCTAGATGCAAAAGCTCTGTGTGTCAGTTTAAACTATTGCAACCAGAGGATGTTGATGATTTGCCAAGCCATTATTGGCGTAACATGACCGATAAAATGGTGGAACAAAGCTGGTGGAAGCAATTTAAATTTACCTCCACCACCTCAAGTGACGATAGTCTTACAATCATCGCAAGCACGCAGTAATTTTATACAACTTTTGATTGCAGTTGACCATCAGCAAGCTCGGTAGTTATAAGCTCACCAGAACTTACATCGTTAACCGATTTTACTACGCCACCTTGTTGGTTTTTAGTAATGCTGTAACCACGTGCTAACACACTGAGCGGACTCACAGAGTCTAAGCGGCTCGCTTGTAAAGAAAGCTGATTTCGAGAGCCTGAAAGCTGTTGTTGCATAGCCTGTGTAAGCCTTGCATGTAATTGCGCCAGCTGATGCTCGCTTTTGGCTAGCTGCTTTTCGGGTGAGCGTTGCATTAAGCGTGGTGTTAAGTTAGCAAGTACTCGCTCATACCGCTGGATTTTACTACTCATCGCGCCATGTAATGCCAAACTAAGCTCATCTAACTTTTGTGCTTGTTGGTTGAGTTGATTCCGCGGATGGCACAGCTGCAAGCGATGCTCAAATTGAGTGGCAGTACTGCGTTTTACAGCTAAAGCGTGTTTAAAGGCATGATTTAAGTGCCTAACTAACTGCGTAACTTTGTTATGTAGCTCTTCGGTATTTGGACTAACTAGCTCTGCGGCTGCAGAAGGTGTTGCGGCGCGAATATCGGCAACATAATCACTAATTGTGGTATCGACCTCGTGACCAACAGCGCTAACAATAGGTAAGCGACTTTCAAAAATAGCGCGAGCTAGTTGCTCATGGTTAAAACACCACAAATCTTCTAGTGAACCACCACCGCGACCTAATATAAGCACATCTACTTCGTTACGCTGATTGGCGATGTTTATTTTTTCTATTAATTGGCTGTGTGCATCTGCACCTTGCACCATAGCTGGGTAAATCACGACTTCAAGCTGCGGAGCACGGCGTTTAAGTACAGTAAGAATATCGCGTATAGCCGCACCAGTGGCTGAAGTGATCACCCCAACGCGATTAATATTGGTTGGTAATGGTTTTTTGTGGGCTGAGCTAAATAGGCCTTCGGCAGCTAAACGCATTTTTAGCGCATCAAATTCTTGTTTTAATAAGCCTTCACCCGCAGGGGCCATATGCTCAACAATCAGCTGATAATCACCACGGGGTTCATACAAAGATACGCGGGCACGCACGGTTACTTGTGCACCATTGCTCGGGCGAAAAGTTTGGCCGCGATTATTGCCGCGCCACATAGCCGCTTTAACCTGTGCTCGGTCGTCTTTTAAAGTGAAATACCAGTGTCCAGATGCAGGGGCTATAAAGTTAGAAATTTCACCATTTAAGATAAGCGATGAGAAGCCTTGTTCTAAAACATGGCGAATTTCCTTATTTAGGCGCGAGACCGTGTAAACAGGCTGTGTTGAGTGCGTAAAAGCCATTAAAAACCCCAGTAAAAAATTCTCTGTGTACTTTAACACAAATAAATGAATAATTTTATTTACTCGTGCCCGCAACGCTGATAAAATTTGGCCGCAATTCCTTATACTCAGATCCACATGTGAGAAGTTGCACTATGCTAAGAATCGCTAAAGAAGCTCTTACCTTTGACGACGTACTTTTAGTACCAGGTCATTCTACTGTTTTGCCACACACGGCAAATATTTCAACTCGCTTAACGCGTGGTATCAATCTTAACTTGCCGCTAGTTTCAGCATCTATGGATACTGTAACAGAAGCACGCTTAGCGATTGCTTTAGCGCAAGAGGGCGGTTTAGGTTTCATCCACAAAAACATGACAATTGAAGAGCAAGCTAAAAACGTTCGTAAAGTTAAAACTTACGAAGCGGGCATTGTTTCTTTCCCTGTTACTGTGACTGCGGATCTTACAATTGCTGATGCTATCGCGCTTTCAGAAGACAAAGGTTTTTCAGGTTTCCCTGTAACCGACGCTGACAATAACCTTGTTGGTATTGTGACAAGCCGTGATATGCGTTTTGAAACGAAACTTGAGCAACCTGTTTCTACAGTAATGACGAAAAAAGAATCGTTAGTGACTGTTAAAGAAGGTGCAGACCGTGATGAAATCTTAGGTCTAATGCACGAGCACCGTATCGAAAAAATTCTCGTAGTTGATGATGCATTTAAATTGAAAGGCATGATCACTGTAAAAGATTATCAAAAAGCACAAGACAAGCCGCATGCATGTAAAGACGAGCAAGGTCGTCTACGTGTAGGTGCAGCTGTTGGTGTTGGCGCGGGTACTGATGAGCGTATCGCAGCACTTGTTGAAGCAGGTGTTGACGTATTACTTATCGATACATCACATGGCCACTCACAAGGTGTTATCGACCGTGTTGCACAAACACGTCAAGCATACCCAGATCTACAAATCGTAGCAGGTAACGTTGCAACAGCTGAAGGCGCGATTGCCCTTGCTGACGCGGGTGTTGATGCTGTTAAAGTTGGTATCGGCCCTGGTTCTATCTGTACTACTCGTATCGTAACAGGTTGTGGTGTTCCACAAATCACTGCTATTTCTGACGCAGTTGAAGGCTTAAAAGGCCGTGATATTCCTGTTATTGCTGACGGTGGTATCCGTTTCTCTGGTGACATCGTAAAAGCACTTGTTGCCGGTGCATCATGTGTAATGGTGGGTTCAATGTTAGCCGGTACTGAAGAAGCACCGGGTGAAGTTGAGCTATATCAAGGTCGTTACTACAAATCATACCGCGGTATGGGTAGCCTTGGTGCGATGGACCAAAAAGAAGGTTCATCAGACCGTTACTTCCAAAAATCGAACGAAGCAGACAAGCTTGTTCCTGAAGGTATCGAAGGCCGTGTTGCTTATAAAGGTCCTATCGCGACAATCATTCACCAGCAAGTGGGTGGTCTACGCAGTGCAATGGGCTTAACAGGCTGTGCAACAATTGAAGAGTTAAATACTAAACCTCAATTTGTTCGCGTAACTTCTGCTGGTATGGGTGAGTCACACGTTCACGATGTGCAAATCACTAAAGAAGCGCCAAACTACCGCTTAGGTTAATTACCTTAAGGTATTGAAATTACATGGGCTAGCATCTGCTAGCCCTAATTTATTGATCATCTCCCTTTGGGAGAGCAGTTCCTGACTAACGAGATACTCCATGAGCAAAGACATTCACGATTCACGAATTCTCATTTTAGATTTTGGTTCGCAATACACACAGTTAATCGCACGTCGTATACGTGAGATTGGTGTTTACTGTGAGCTATGGGCATGGGATGTAACTGAAGAGCAAATCCGCGAATTTAATCCGCAAGGTATTATTTTGTCGGGAGGCCCTGAGTCTACAACACTTGAAAACAGCCCACGTGCTCCTGAGTATGTATTTAACGCAGGCGTTCCAGTACTTGGTATTTGTTACGGCATGCAAACAATGGCAACGCAACTAGGTGGTAGTGTACACAGCTCTGATAAGAAAGAGTTTGGTTATGCGCAAGTTGAAAAAGTAGGTAACTGTGCGTTATTCGATGCTATCGAAGACCACATTACTGACGGCGGTGCAGGCGTACTTGACGTTTGGATGAGCCATGGCGATAAAGTGATGGAAGTACCAGAGACTTTCAAAACAACAGCTAAAACTTCAACATGTCCACATGCGGCAATGTCTTGGGAAGAAAAACGTTTTTACGGTGTACAATTCCACCCAGAAGTAACTCATACTCACCAAGGTTTACGCTTACTTGAGCGCTTTGCGATTGATATCTGTGGCTGTGAAAAGCTATGGACACCAGCTAAAATCATCGACGATGCTATTGAGCGTATTAAGGAAACTGTAGGTGATGACGAAGTTATCCTAGGTTTATCAGGTGGTGTTGATTCATCTGTAGTTGCCATGCTTATTCACCGTGCAATCGGCGACAAGCTAACGTGTGTATTCGTTGATAACGGTCTTCTTCGTTTAAACGAAGGTCAGCAAGTTATGGACATGTTCGGCAACAAGTTTGGCCTAAACATTGTTAAAGTAGATGCTGAAGATCAATTCTTAGCAGACTTAGCAGGTAAGTCAGACCCAGAAGATAAGCGTAAAGCGATTGGTCATACCTTCATTAAAGTATTTGACGAGCAAGCTAAAAAGCTGAAAAGCGCTAAATGGTTAGGTCAAGGTACTATCTACCCAGACGTAATCGAATCTGCTGCATCAGCAACAGGTAAAGCACACGTAATCAAGTCTCACCATAACGTAGGTGGTTTACCAGACGACATGGAAATGGGTCTTGTTGAGCCGTTACGTGAGCTATTCAAAGATGAAGTACGTAAAATTGGTCTTGAGCTTGGTCTACCATACGACATGCTTTACCGTCACCCATTCCCGGGTCCTGGTTTAGGTGTTCGTGTACTTGGTGAAATCAAGAAAGAGTACTGTGACTTACTACGTCGCGCAGATGCTATCTTCATCGAAGAGCTACACAAAGCTGAGCTTTACCACAAAGTAAGTCAAGCCTTCACTGTATTCTTACCAGTTAAATCGGTAGGTGTAATGGGTGATGCGCGTAAATACGACTGGGTTGTATCGCTACGTTGTGTAGAAACAATCGACTTTATGACGGCACGTTGGTCACACTTACCTTATGAGTTCTTAGGTGTGGTTTCTAACCGTATCATCAACGAAATCGATGGTATCTCACGTGTTGTTTACGATATTTCAGGTAAGCCACCGGCAACAATCGAGTGGGAATAATTTTATTATTTTGACCTGAATTGGTACAAAAACGGCGAATTAGCTTGCTAATTCGCCGTTTTGTTTATTTAAGAAGCAGTTAAACTAAAAACTGTGTTTTTTTACTTTACCTTTGAAAAAAGCTCTATATAATTCGTCGTCATTGCAGGGGCGTAGTTCCAATTGGTAGAACAGCGGTCTCCAAAACCGACGGTTGGGAGTTCGAATCTCTCCGCCCCTGCCATTTCTTCCTTCTTTACTTTAATCGCAAATCTCCCTATATTACTTGCTCTTAATCATGATTGAGTTGTTATGAATCCAAGTTACGCTGCGATATTCTCTGTACAATCTTTAGAGCTGAATCAACACTATCGAACTGCGCCTGATACTTCTGGCGAACAGATACCAAACACTCAACAAGAAACACTTACGCTACCGTTACAGTTTCACCAAGACCTCGAAAAAGCATTTGCGCCGTTAGTTATTACCCAAATCGTTAAAGCAACGAGTATTAGCTGGCAAGAGGGCTGCTTAGGCTTACCAAGCGATAAGCTTAATGGCGAACAGAAAAAACAACTTTGGTCTTTAATCGGTGAACAACTTGATAAGCTTTAAACCTGTAGATACAACCTATATTAGCCAGTTAATGGCTATCGAAAACGCCTGTCATAGTCACCCGTGGACAGAGAAAACCATGCTGTCGTGTTTAGCTGGGCGTTATTTTAACTTAGCTGCTTTTCAAGGTGATGAGATGCTAGGTTTTTATATCGGTGAACAAGCGGGCCCAGATTACACTTTAATGGATATTTGTGTTGCGCCAAAGTACCAAGGGCAGGGCATTGCTAAGCAGTTGTTAAATGCATTTATTGAGCACGGCGAGCAGCACCAAGCCGAAAACCTATTCTTAGAAGTACGTGAGTCGAATGCTCCTGCTATTGGCCTGTATGAAAGCGCTGGCTTTTCACATATGTCGGTGCGCAAGAACTACTATCCAACCGCGACAGGCAACGAAGACGCTATTTTAATGGGAATGAGCTTTAGCCTTTAAGATGCTTCTTCAAGGGCATCGATAAGTGCATCGTAGCATTGCTCCACCTGCTCAGTTTGATTACTGCGTAGCGCATTTTCAAGCTGGCCGGCGGTCTTATGAATGGCCTCAAAACTAAAACACCCCGCACTGCCTTTTAAGCTGTGTGCTAATGAGCGGAGCGCTTCCCATTCTTTAGCGCGATACAACTGCACGACTTGGCTTAAATAATCAGGTAATTTTGAGCGATAGTTGTCGTTAATTTGTTGGAACTTTTCACTTTTCAGTAAGTTTTCCCACTTGTTTTGACTGTCTTTTTCAATGTGTAAGTAGCTTACAAGCACTTGCTCTAGAGCATCTTTGTCGATTGGTTTGGCGAGTGCTTCATCACAGCCCGCTTCAATATAGGTATCAACATCGGTTTTCATTACATTGGCCGTAAGCGCAATGATAGGGCCATCATAGGCTGCGTGACGTAGCATTTGCGTTGCTTCTAAGCCACCCATGACAGGCATCTGCATATCCATGATGATCAACTGATAATCATTAACTAATGCCATTTCTACTGCTTCAGCACCATTTTTCGCGATGTCAGGCTCAAGACCCCAAGTTTGTAATAGTAGTTTGATCAGCAACTGGTTATCTGGATTATCTTCGGCCACTAGTATGTTGGCATCAAAACTGTTTGCCGCGAATGAAAGCTGAACGTCTTTACTTGGCGATAATTGCTCATAGCTATGAATAAAGGATTCGTACTTAAGCTGTTCGGCATTTAAGTGAGCAGCAACTTGTACGGTAAAACAACTGCCGTTTCCAGGTTCACTAATAAGCTGTACATCACCACCTAGCAGTTGGGCTAAGTTCTTCGATATACACAAGCCAAGACCCGTACCACCAAAGCGGCGAGTTGTCGTCGCATCTGCTTGTTCAAACGGTTTAAATACCCGCTCAACTTCGCGCTCTGACATACCAATACCAGTATCTTGAATCGCAAATTGTAAATGCTGTTTTTCGCTGTTGTAGCTAATATCAATCGAGATACTGCCTTTCTCAGTGAACTTAACCGCATTGCTGGCAATATTGATTAAGATTTGTTTTAAGCGTGTGGTATCGCTATTAATGGTTTTGGGTATTGGTAGCTTGTAGTTGATATTAAACGCCAGTTGCTTCTCATTAGCCAGCGGGCGAATAATCGAATCAATATCATGAATAAGCTGCACCACATTGCATGGGCCGCGTTCAACAGCCAGTTTTTCAGCCTCAATTTTTGATAAATCAAGAATGTTATTGATGAGCTCAAGCAAGTGCTTAGAGTTACGTAAAATAGTACTTAAATGCTGCTCATCATTCACCGCATCTTTGTTGTGTAGGAGCTGCTCTGTAAAGCCCATTATTGCGGTTAGTGGAGTACGAATTTCATGACTCATATTCGCTAAAAAACGGCTTTTCAGTTGGTTTGCTTGCTCAGCTTGGGCAATTGCCACTTCTAGCTTGCTATTCATTGCTTCGAGTGCTTTGGTACGACTTTCTACTTTTTCTTCTAGGTGATGCTTATATTCTTCAAGCTCATCTTGGTAATGACGAATTTGGTTCACCATGTGGTTAAAGTCGTTGAAAAGCACGCCTACTTCATCGTTTGTATGGGCAGGCAAGTACACAGATAAATCACCATCACCCACCCGATGGCTTGCAGCACCTAATAATTCGACTGGGGTGAGGAGTAAGTTTCGCACCACAATGTAGATCAAAATAGGTAGTGAAATAACTGAAATAATTACAATTAACGCAGTAATTAAGCTGATGGCTTTACCTGATTGATACAACAAATCTTTGGGAGTGGTTGAGATAAAATAATCACCGTCAGTCATTTGTACCGCGTAGATAATGCGCTCTTCTTTATCGATACTCGACAGCTCAATACTGGCTAGTTTGCCGTAGTCGGCCAAACTCTTAATTTGTTCAAGCTCGTATTCACTTAGGTAACTGCCGCGTAGGTCATAGTCTGAGCTAAATAAAATTTGCCCTTTAGTAGTCAAAAACAAATTTAGAGTGTTATTAAATGGCGCTTCTAAAATACTGGCGTTTAGTATCGATGGTTCAACATGGACAACAATAAACCCTAGTTGCTGCGGCTGTTTTAAGTAGTAATCGATATTATAAATTGGGTGCACAAAGTACAGGCTAGTCGAGCCATCTTCTTTGGAGATCATAAATTGCTGTTGGCGCAAATTTGATTGTAGTACTTGATCAAAAAACGGGTAACTTTTCGGCGCAGGGGTTAATTGACTTGAATAAAATGCATCGCTTTTACCATCAGGGGCAACATAGTTAATGCTTACTATATCAGGGTAAGCTTCTGAATAGCTTGCAAATACATTCATTAATTCGCCAAGGCGTTCAATGTATTGATTTTTTGATTCAGGTTCGCGGGCTAAAAAGTCTGCCAATACAGGGGAGGTCGAAAGCAACCGGGTAATCGAATGAAATGAGTCAATGTAATTGAAGATTTTTTGCTGCTGTTGCTCAACAAAGCGACTGACAATCAGCTCAGCTTGTTTTTTTGTTGAATTGGTCACATTGGTTAACGTAAAGCCACCTAAAAACAACAAAGGTAAGATCACTAATGGTGTGATATACCATAATAATCGAATACTGAGCTTACTGGTTTTCATGACCTAAATTGATATCCCTCCGTGCAATTTATCAATAGTATGCGTTACAACTTGATTACACAAGCTTAGCAAAAAAGTGAACAACAAAAATCCTCAACGAAAGGCGAATAATTACTTACAATCGCTGCTTTTTTGGCTAAGACAAACAAGGTATAATACTTGGCAATTCTATTTTATTTTTACAGTGCGCACCGAGCTTTATAATTTATAAGGCAGTTAAGTGCGCTTTGTTATGACTAAAAGCAGCTTACATGTCTAATTTAACTACCGAAATTAATAAACGACGCACCTTTGCGATCATCTCCCACCCTGATGCCGCCCAGCCTTTCAACGCTTAAAACCACCTTTCATTGCACACCACAATCACATCTCTACGTACTGAATTTAAAGGCTTTTTGTCTTTTTCTCGTTTCTTTGCTTTTCAATGATGTTCAAGCGTAACCTCGGAAAGTGTGTACAAACTTGAGTACAAATTCCGTTTTAGAGGCCTTTGGTGAAAATTCCATGACACAAATCTGGCTGTAGGCCTTGTGTTTACTGGGTTTGATGAAGAAAGTACTTCCTGCTTTTGGTACTTTGGTTTCGACATTACAAAAGCGGAATAAATGCGATCATCTCTAGTTTTTTGTTTATAAGTTTATGAATTTAAAGGGTTCGTCATTGTGGTTTTTGATGTGTCATTGTTGCGAGTGTACAAACAGTGTGTACAAATTTTTCTCGTTAGGCGTGTTGATTGCTATTCATGACACAAACCGCCTTGTAGCCCTTGTTATTCATAGGTTTGAGCTGAAAAGTACCTAATAGCAACATTCGTGTTTCGATAAGGCTGATCTTCTGAACAAATCATGCATCTTTCTGACCATCAACAAGTGATGAATCAGGCGATGATAGCTTTACATTGATTTTCAGGAGAATGCAGATGACAGCAGTAGCGCACCAGGTAACCCCTTTTCTAACATCTTACGAAGTGATGGCTCGTTACCACATTAGCTATACGACGCTCTGGCGAAGAATAAAAGATGGCAGCTTGCCGCAACCTCGTATCAACCGAAATACACGAAACAAGCTGTGGCACATTGAAGATTTGGAGGAGTATGAGAAGAAAGAGGACTGAGCCTCTTTCTTTTATTTTATTGTCCGAAACGCCAGTTGAACGGAAAGCCTGTCGGCTCGATGATGGTCTCTAGCTGTTGATACCAAACGTCGTAAGCATGACGCATTTCATCCAGGTACTGATATTGGTTGTAGATAGCATCCAACCCTTTTTTGCTGTGGCCAATCATCAACTCGGCAACTTCTTGCGTCGTGATGGCCGACATTCGCGTTCGCATAGTTCTGCGAAGATCATGCATAGACCAATGTTCCATCTCGACACTAAGCGACCTGCGAGCCCAAATTTTCACATTGTTAGGAATAGTGGTATCAAAGCCATTTGTGGCAAGCTCTTCTTGTCCGTTCGCGGGAAACAAGTAGGTTGATTTGCTCATCTGCATCGCCAGTTCAATCAGCTCAATAGCTGGCTTAATCAATGGCCGCATGATCGGCGCTCCAATTTTCTCACCTTGTTTGCGGATCTCTATGGGCACTGTCCACATTGCAGATTGCAAGTCAAAGTGATGCTTTTCAGCTTGAATGAGTTCGCCCTTGCGCCCTCCCAATAAGAGAAGCAGTTTTATGTAGATGCGATTCTTCTCAGTGATTTTTGACTCATGCAAATAGCGCCAAAGTATCCTGATCTCGTTGTCATTTAGCACCCGAGTTCGTTTGCCTTTCTTACCGCCAACCTTTTTTGCTGTGATCCCAGCGGCAGCGTTAATTTCCAAAATTTGTTCATCAATCAGCCAGTCATAAAACTTGTGCAGCACAGACACCAGACGTTCTGTGTTTGAAGGGGACGACTCCGAAACCTCACGAAGACAGTTTCGCAAGGACAATTCATTGATGTCAGTTAATGGGTACTTGCCAAGTCGGGGCAGCAAATATATTTCACTGCTGCGTTTTTGGTAGTGCCACGTTTTCTCCTTTAGCCCTTGCTTACCGGCAGAGTCTATCCAGTCTCGAAAAATCGATTCGAAGCTTTGATTGGCAGAATACTTGGCCCGTTCCTGCTGTAGGTAGAGCTTGGGGTTTCTGCCCTGGTCGAGTACCGCCCTTAACCTATCCAGCTCATTCCTAGCTTCAGCAAGCTTCATAAGTGGGTAAGTACCAATGTCTACCCGCTGTTGCTTGCCATCGAAACGATAACGAAACTGAAAAACAATTTTGCCCTTGGGCGATACCCGAGCACTTAGCCCATCTCGGTCGGCTTTTACTACGGTTTCTTTTGCTTCTTTATTTAACCTGGCATCGAGCCAGCTAACTGATAACGCCATGTTATAAGCCCAGCCCTAGTTTGGATTTTAATGATTGTTTACGTGATTCTGCTTTGGGTTCTGGCGCTGTACTCATGGAAGTAACGTCACCATCTGGTGCATGGCCATCCACCGGTGCAGATGTCGTGGATAGATTGGGTTGGCTCATGTGAATTAACCCAAAGGTGGCCAGCATCCGCAGACGCTCAGCGCGTTCCCGTGGTGGCGTCTTTTCCAATTCTTTGAGCAGTTCAGGGTGGCTCCCTGGGGGAATGTTGACGACAACTCTCATAATCAGGCCCCATAAAACCAGAAGCCTCGGACGTTCGCCAAAACAGACTGTTCCGGCACGATTATCTTGCTTCGTGAAAAAATCTCCTTGGCCGCTTCCTTATAAGCCATGGCTCCACCTCCGGCGATCAATACCAAGTCCGCATTGATGCTTTCGTCACGCATGGATTGGCGCATGGCTGTAAGAGCAACAGGCGCTACCTTTTTCATGGCAGCATTCAGATAAGGTGAAATATCGACTTTTTCTCCAAATAGCAGGACCTGTAAGTCGCCAGTTCTCATGGCTTTTTCAAGTCGATCCATTCCGACTTTGGCACCGTGATCTTCTGAAATCAGCTTATCAATGGTTTCCAGTAGCACGGACATTGCCTGAAGACTGGTTCCTGATGAGCTGTAGCGAATTTCTCCGGCCTCAAGGGCAACCCAGTCAACAGAAAAAAAGCCGGGATCGATGACGACGACGCGACCTTCTTCAATCAAGCCCAAATCACCACCTGTTTGAACTAGATCCATATAGGCACCGGCAGGCTGCGGCAGCACTTTGACGTCATGAACGGTGATGCTGCGTTTAGGCGTCACTTGATGGACACCTTTTAGGCGCTTCACAAGGTCAGATTTACGTTGTGGTTCATGAAACTGGGAAACCGGTAATCCAGTGACAACCAAATCGATGGATTCTGTTTCAGCCATTAACAAGGCGGCATGAAAAAGTGCCTTATAGGTTTTTGTGGTGGGATATTCCGGGTGAAGCTCTCGTTCCCAGCCTTGAAGGCGTCCAGCAGGAACACCAGCGGCCCAGCGCTCATTATCGACTGACACATACAAACAAGTTTCATCATCGCCTCCACCGATACGCTCTGGCATACGATCCGCAGGACCGGCACCCGCAGGCAGAATAATGGTTTTCGGTTCACTGCCTGATTGGCCAATTGCCAGCTTCAGGTTTGAGTAACCGATATCTACGCCTAGTACAAACATACTTATCTCCTGTGCACTCAAAGTGCTCTAACGGTTTTCAATCAACCGCACTGGCCACGCTTGGGCATTTCCAAGTGCTCTGGCGGTTCACTCAAATGTCATTATCAGGATTCGGTGCACTGGCGGTGGGCAGAAAGGTGACAAATCCTTTCATCTATCTGCCTGTTGCATTTTCGCAAAAGTATGAGAATAGGCTCTGTTTGGCGGCGGATGACCTAGTCAAAAAAATCGAGACGCCAAACGTCGTTTGCATTCTGGCCTGAACTCGCCAAACGGTTTGTATCTTCATGACGATACGTCGTTTTAGGCGTTTTTAAGTGAAATCGGGCTGTATCCCTTGTCAGGTATGGGATTGCGCGAGTTGATTTATATCGAGACGCCAAACAGTGATTGTTACGGCAGTTTTACGTTTGGCGTTTCGATCCAAAAGCCAAACGGATAGTGGTTTTGGCTTTTGGGGTTAATTGGATGGGGAAATTGGTTTGGTAGAAATCGTCAATGAACAATGGAAAGCAGAGGTATCAGATTTACTTCAGCAAGAAACAGACAGGCTAAAAGCGCTGGCACGAGCTGAAGTTGATGACTTTTGGGTTACCCATTACAAGGTTCGAGAGAATGAGCCCTTTAAAGACTGGGGTCTGCTTGGTGTCCGTATCAGAGACTTTAAGTATGGCTTTGGCATAGAGTGGTACATCAACAGTTTTCACGGTCAACGAGGCAAGCGCGTAGTCTTTAGCAAGGGGCTGCGTATATCAAAGACGAAGCTGAGATACGCATTTTTGGACTGCCAAGGTCTAGCCAAAGAATGGGAGTTAGCGCTGGCCATGGAGAAAGAAGAATTCTTCAGTGATATTCGACGCCAGGTTGATAAGCTCAACATGCTGCGTCGCAGAGTGAATGCATATTGAGTCAACTGCGCTACTTCACTCGTGGTAACTGGTCCCAGCGTGTTGTATAAGCGGGAGACAAATGCTCTCGCTTCATCGACCAATCTTTCTTCGTACCTTGTCCAGCAAAGAAAACCTTTCCGGCACCGCTTTGGTTAATGGTGTCCAATACAGACATTAACTGCTGGCTATTAGCGCGGGTCGATACGTCATCGAATAGTCCTGGTTGAAACATGCCAGGATCGTAAAAGTCAGACAGCATGACGCCCGCTTTGGCATAACGAAAACCATCCTTCCAAATTCGCTTGAGTAAGTGATTGGCCAGCTCGATAAAATCCCGCGTATCGCAACTGGGGATCAGTAACTCACCGGATGCGGAATTGCTGTACTGCGGCTCGTTGTCCTTAAAGGGGCTGGTTCGTATAAACACGGTCATCACTTTGGCTTGCTGCTGTTCTTTGCGTAGCTTCTCAGTGGCGCGGGTTGCGTATTCGCATACGGCCTCACGTAACAATTCAAATTGCGTTACTTTTGCGCCAAATGAACGGCTACAGACGATTTGCTTCTTAGTTGGCGGGATCTCTTCAAGTTCAATGCACGACTCACCATTGAGCTCTCTGACGGTTCTTTCTAAAACCACCGAAAACTGGTCTCTGATGGCTCTAGGAGAGGCATTGGCGAGATCTAAGGCTGTGGTGATACCCAACGCATTTAAACGCTTAGAAAGCCGTCTACCAACGCCCCAAACATCATCAACCGGAACTAATGCGAGCAATCGACGTTGCCGTTCTGGATTGGTCAGGTCTACAACGCCCTGAGTGGCTGGATACTTTTTAGCGGCATGGTTTGCCAGTTTGGCGAGTGTTTTAGTCGGTGCAATGCCTACACAGACGGTGATCCCAATCCAGTGGCCTATGCGCTCTCGCACTTGTTGTCCGAACTCGACAAGAGATATGGCAGACTCAATACCGGTTAAGTCCAAAAACGCTTCGTCAATGGAGTAAACCTCTACTCGTGGTGCCATCTCCTCCAAAGTGCGCATCACTCGACTGCTTAAATCCGCATACAGCTCATACAGTTGGCTAAGAATTCCCGCTAAAAATAGACGAGTAAGTGAGCAACCATTCTGCCGCATGGGTTGCTGGCGTCTAACACCAGAAAAATCACCCAGCCCAACCCGCTGTCTATTTTTTAAGGTGGGCATTCATCTACATGTCTAATTTTTTACCAATTTGATCGCTAAGATGTACTAATTTGATTACCGAGGGAGACTGACGGACTAATTACTTAGGGGCTTAATCGTACAATCTCCACTCGACACCACACAACTCACTTCTGGACATTTCTGAGTTGCATTTTAGCTAATTTAGAAAAACATGAATTAGATAAAGTATGGAAATTTCAAATCAATATGAGGCGGACATGAAGAAATTGAAAAAAGTAGCTTAACTGGGTTGGTCAATTTTGGTTGACCACGTCATGTTCCGGTGAGTACGCAAGTCATTGGCGCTAACGAATATGAAGGTCACTTTGCTTTTGACTTACTCTATAACAACTCTTCAGATATACAGCCTAATACCTTATCGACCGATACGCATGGTACCAATAATGTTAACTTCGCTATATTAGATTTCTTTGGTTACACATTCGCCCCTCGATACGCGAAAATGAAAAAGGTGTTTTTTGGGCACTGTTGCAAATAGTCGGTGGTGATAAACTTATCATCCCCTTTTGCTGATGGAGCTGCACATGAACCCATTCAAAGGCCGGCATTTTCAGCGTGACATCATTCTGTGGGCCGTACGCTGGTACTGCAAATACGGCATCAGTTACCGTGAGCTGCAGGAGATGCTGGCTGAACGCGGAGTGAATGTCGATCACTCCACGATTTACCGCTGGGTTCAGCGTTATGCGCCTGAAATGGAAAAACGGCTGCGCTGGTACTGGCGTAACCCTTCCGATCTTTGCCCGTGGCACATGGATGAAACCTACGTGAAGGTCAATGGCCGCTGGGCGTATCTGTACCGGGCCGTCGACAGCCGGGGCCGCACTGTCGATTTTTATCTCTCCTCCCGTCGTAACAGCAAAGCTGCATACCGGTTTCTGGGTAAAATCCTCAACAACGTGAAGAAGTGGCAGATCCCGCGATTCATCAACACGGATAAAGCGCCCGCCTATGGTCGCGCGCTTGCTCTGCTCAAACGCGAAGGCCGGTGCCCGTCTGACGTTGAACACCGACAGATTAAGTACCGGAACAACGTGATTGAATGCGATCATGGCAAACTGAAACGGATAATCGGCGCCACGCTGGGATTTAAATCCATGAAGACGGCTTACGCCACCATCAAAGGTATTGAGGTGATGCGTGCACTACGCAAAGGCCAGGCCTCAGCATTTTATTATGGTGATCCCCTGGGCGAAATGCGCCTGGTAAGCAGAGTTTTTGAAATGTAAGGCCTTTGAATAAGACAAAAGGCTGCCTCATCGCTAACTTTGCAACAGTGCCATATTACAGGCTCTGACGGAGTATAATCGACTGGTTAAAGCGCAATATTTACTTGACTACATCGACGATGCCAGTTTGCGGCAGTATGTGCAACGTGCCCTGAACCGGGGAGAAGCATGGCACTTCCTTAGACGAGCCATTGCGTCGGTGAATGGTGATCAGTTCCGTGGCAAAAACGAGTCTGAAATCGCTATCTGGAATGAATGCGCAAGATTGCTTGCCAACGCGATCATCTACTTCAACTCCGCGATACTGAGTCATCTTCTGGGACACTTTGAAGCGAGAGGAGATGAAGAGAAAGCGGGTATCACTCGTGCTGTTTCGCCCGTTGCGTGGCAAAATATCAACTTAAGCGGAACGTATAACTTCACTAATACTGGGAAATTGCCCAATATTGGCGAAATAACAAGGCCGATAGTGGATGATTAGGCTCCAAGCTGAAAGTAAACCACCTCCGCAGCCATTTATTGGTGTGGTCTACAGAGGATTATGTCTTTTTAGAGGGGAAAATCCCTAGAACCCCACCTTGAGACAGAACGCGCCTTGGTCAGAATCCCAGTCGCTGGGCGGGTTTGCGCCTACGCTCTTGACCCCCACGAGGTCTGGAAAGGGTACGACAACGCCAAAGAATACGCGGCCTTCGTGACCAAGACGCTGGTCAACAAGGACGGCGATATTAAGCGCCGGATCATGTCGATGTTTAGCCCAGAGGAACGCCCAGACGACAGGGAGTGACGGGCACTGGCTGGCAATGTCTAGCAACGGCAGGCATTTCGGCTGAGGGTAAAAGAACTTTCCGCTAAGCGATAGACTGTATGTAAACACAGTATTGCAAGGACGCGGAACATGCCTCATGTGGCGGCCAGGACGGCCAGCCGGGATCGGGATACTGGTCGTTACCAGAGCCACCGACCCGAGCAAACCCTTCTCTATCAGATCGTTGACGAGTATTACCCGGCATTCGCTGCGCTTATGGCAGAGCAGGGAAAGGAATTGCCGGGCTATGTGCAACGGGAATTTGAAGAATTTCTCCAATGCGGGCGGCTGGAGCATGGCTTTCTACGGGTTCGCTGCGAGTCTTGCCACGCCGAGCACCTGGTCGCTTTCAGCTGTAAGCGTCGCGGTTTCTGCCCGAGCTGTGGGGCGCGGCGGATGGCCGAAAGTGCCGCCTTGCTGGTTGATGAAGTACTGCCTGAACAACCCATGCGTCAGTGGGTGTTGAGCTTCCCGTTTCAGCTGCGTTTCCTGTTTGCCAGCCGGCCCGAGATCATGGGGTGGGTGCTGGGCATCGTTTACCGCGTCATTGCCACGCACCTGGTCAAGAAAGCGGGCCATACCCACCAAGTGGCCAAGACGGGCGCGGTCACCCTGATCCAGCGTTTTGGATCGGCGCTCAATCTGAATGTTCACTTCCACATGCTGTTTCTCGACGGTGTGTATGTCGAGCAATCCCACGGCTCAGCGCGTTTCCGCTGGGTCAAGGCGCCGACCAGCCCAGAGCTCACCCAGCTGACGCACACCATCGCCCACCGGGTGGGTCGCTATCTGGAACGGCAAGGCCTGCTGGAACGGGATGTCGAAAACAGCTATCTGGCCTCGGATGCGGTGGATGACGACCCGATGACACCCCTGCTGGGGCACTCGATCACTTACCGTATCGCTGTCGGTTCACAGGCGGGGCGAAAGGTGTTCACTTTGCAAACTCTGCCGACCAGTGGTGATCCGTTCGGTGACGGGATTGGCAAGGTAGCCGGGTCCAGCCTGCACGCCGGCGTGGCGGCCAGGGCCGATGAACGCAAGAAGCTCGAACGGCTGTGCCGGTACATCAGCCGCCCGGCGGTATCCGAGAAGCGGCTGTCGTTAACACGAGGCGGCAACGTGCGCTACCAGCTCAAGACGCCGTACCGGGACGGCACCACGCACGTCATTTTCGAACCATTGGATTTCATTGCAAGGCTGGCCGCCCTGGTACCGAAGCCCAGAGTCAACCTAACCCGCTTCCACGGGGTGTTCGCACCCAACAGTCGGCACCGGGCGTTGGTCACGCCGGCAAAACGGGGCAGGGGCAACAAGGTCAGGGTGGCTGATGAACCGGCAACACCAGCACAACGGCGAGCGTCGATGACATGGGCGCAACGGCTCAAGCGTGTTTTCAATATCGACATCGAGACCTGCAGCGGCTGCGGCGGCGCCATGAAAGTCATCGCCTGCATTGAAGACCCTATAGTGATCAAGCAGATCCTTGATCACCTGAAGCACAAAGCCGAAACCAGCGGGACCAGGGCGTTACCCGAAAGCCGGGCGCCACCGGCTGAGCTGCTCCTGGGTCTGTTTGACTGACGAGCCTGAAGGCCAACGATACCAATCAAAATGCTGCGTTCACAGCGCCGCGGCAGGGATCCGCCGTGCTGGTTGTCGGAAAAGGAGCCGCTAGTGGGAAAGAGGAGGGTAAATTTTCAGCGTTGCTGGCTCCCCGTCAGCCGGATTGGGTTGCATCGCAGGGGTGTCGAAAGAGTCAACTGCGGTCCAAAGCTGTTGGACTTGGGTGAAAAGGGCGTTTATTCTTCCTATACGTTCATTAGGTCATCTAGCCTTTCTTCCGCAGGTTTTGTTCTTGGTTTTTTAGGGGGTAATGTCATAGGGTTTGTCTCTTAATATCTTGTGCTAAAAGCAAATCTGATAGGGGTATCATAGCACTTAATATTGATATGCTAAAACTTAGCTCGCTGGTAGCTTCGCTATTTTAACTATCTTTTTGGTGCTTCTATAAAAAGATAAAATAAATACAATCAATAAAACATACATTATCGCACCAATCATCCATATCCAGCCATCCCAACTTGCCAGTGTTTGACCAAAAATAAAGCTAAATAATAATGGGCCGATCACCCCCGTCGTATTGGTTAAGCTGACTAGAACGCCTTGTAGCTTACCTTGGTTAGTTTGATTGACTTGAGCTGACATTAACCCCTGTAAGGCTGGTAGCGCAATACTGCCGCCGGCGAGTAAGATTAATGTAGGGTAAATCATCCAACCCTTTGTCAATAATGACAAAATAATGAATGCTGCTCCATCAACAACAAAGCCCACAATAATCGTCACTTTTTCATTGAATTTCTTGGCGATTGCGCCCGCTACAAATGCTTGGAACAAGGCATGCATGATGCCTAACCCCGCTAAAGATAGGCCGATCTCCATACTGCCCCATTGAAAACGATGTTCCGTAAATAACACCCATGTCGTTGCTGGAATTTGCCCTATCATTTGAGTCATAAAAAAGATAAATAACAATAGTATGACTGGCTTGATCACTTGCAGGAAAGGTCGCGAATTTTCTGCTGTTTCTGTGGTGTTTTTTTCAGTATTTTTGATTTTATTATCTTTAAATATCAACATAATAACTAAAAAAGAGAGCGCATTTAAAATGGCAGCAATAATAAAAGGAAGATGAGCTGAGAATTGCCCTGTAAAGCCGCCAATTGCAGGGCCAGAGATTAACCCGACACCAAAAGCCGCCCCTAAGCGTCCAAACCACTTAGTACGCTCTTGTGAAGCAGTATTGTCAGCAATAACAGAAGCGGCGACCGCACCTGTTGCGCCAGTAACTCCAGAAATTAATCGCCCAACGTATAGCATCCAAAGTGAGCTAGATAATGCAAGCAAAGTGTAATCCACAGCAGCGCCTGCAAGAGATAGTAGTAATATTGGTCGGCGCCCGAATTTATCAGACCATTTGCCAAGTAGAGGAGCAAAAAAAAACTGCATGATGGCATACAGTGCCAGCAGGATACCGTAATGATTTGCTAAATTTTCAGCCGACACGTATTCACGTAACAATGTAGGCAATACAGGCATGATCAAGCCGATCCCCATAGCATCTAGGGCGGTGATCGTTAAAGCGGTGATCGCAAATTTATTCATCGTTTTTTCTCTATCATTGATAGAGTTGGAATATATCCCTATCAGTGATAGAGTGTCAATAGAAAAAAAGAGAGGGCAGTATGGCGCGATTAGATAAAGAAACCATCATCACAGTGGCATTAGAGTTGCTAAATGAAGTGGGAATGGAAGGGCTGACAACGCGAAAACTAGCTCAAAAACTGGGCGTAGAGCAGCCTACACTATATTGGCATGTGAAGAACAAGCGCACATTGTTGGATGCATTATCTGTTGAAATGCTAAAGCGTAATCATCGTCATTCATTACCCGCAGTTGGGGAAACGTGGCAACAATTTTTACGTAATAATGCATTGAGCTTTCGTGATGCATTATTAAGTTACCGTGATGGCGCAAAAGTGCATTTAGGGACTCGCCCGAGTTCAGACCAATATGACACCGTAGAAATGCAGTTGCAGTTTATGGTGGACAATGGTTTTTCATTAAAATGTGGGTTATATGCAATAAGCGCGGTTGGTCATTTTACGTTAGGTTCTGTGTTAGAGCAGCAAGAACATATCGCAGCACTTAATGATAGGCAACAAATAGCAGATGATACGATGCCTCGACTATTAAAAGATGCTTTGCAAATTATGGATCAAGATGATGGCACAGAGGCTTTTTTATTTGGTTTAGAAGCATTGATTAATGGTTTCGAAAAGCAGTGATAAGGTGTCTGTGTTTTTAGGCTCGCACAATAGGGGGGATTTGTGCGAGTGGTGGATTTATTTAGAACATTGTTTTTCAATTTGGCGTTTTTGTTCTACCAATTTTTTAGCTGTTGCCATCGCGAGTTGTTCATCGGCTTGCATTTTTGCTAAACACAGTATTGCAAGGACGCGGAACATGCCTCATGTGGCGGCCAGGACGGCCAGCCGGGATCGGGATACTGGTCGTTACCAGAGCCACCGACCCGAGCAAACCCTTCTCTATCAGATCGTTGACGAGTATTACCCGGCATTCGCTGCGCTTATGGCAGAGCAGGGAAAGGAATTGCCGGGCTATGTGCAACGGGAATTTGAAGAATTTCTCCAATGCGGGCGGCTGGAGCATGGCTTTCTACGGGTTCGCTGCGAGTCTTGCCACGCCGAGCACCTGGTCGCTTTCAGCTGTAAGCGTCGCGGTTTCTGCCCGAGCTGTGGGGCGCGGCGGATGGCCGAAAGTGCCGCCTTGCTGGTTGATGAAGTACTGCCTGAACAACCCATGCGTCAGTGGGTGTTGAGCTTCCCGTTTCAGCTGCGTTTCCTGTTTGCCAGCCGGCCCGAGATCATGGGGTGGGTGCTGGGCATCGTTTACCGCGTCATTGCCACGCACCTGGTCAAGAAAGCGGGCCATACCCACCAAGTGGCCAAGACGGGCGCGGTCACCCTGATCCAGCGTTTTGGATCGGCGCTCAATCTGAATGTTCACTTCCACATGCTGTTTCTCGACGGTGTGTATGTCGAGCAATCCCACGGCTCAGCGCGTTTCCGCTGGGTCAAGGCGCCGACCAGCCCAGAGCTCACCCAGCTGACGCACACCATCGCCCACCGGGTGGGTCGCTATCTGGAACGGCAAGGCCTGCTGGAACGGGATGTCGAAAACAGCTATCTGGCCTCGGATGCGGTGGATGACGACCCGATGACACCCCTGCTGGGGCACTCGATCACTTACCGTATCGCTGTCGGTTCACAGGCGGGGCGAAAGGTGTTCACTTTGCAAACTCTGCCGACCAGTGGTGATCCGTTCGGTGACGGGATTGGCAAGGTAGCCGGGTCCAGCCTGCACGCCGGCGTGGCGGCCAGGGCCGATGAACGCAAGAAGCTCGAACGGCTGTGCCGGTACATCAGCCGCCCGGCGGTATCCGAGAAGCGGCTGTCGTTAACACGAGGCGGCAACGTGCGCTACCAGCTCAAGACGCCGTACCGGGACGGCACCACGCACGTCATTTTCGAACCATTGGATTTCATTGCAAGGCTGGCCGCCCTGGTACCGAAGCCCAGAGTCAACCTAACCCGCTTCCACGGGGTGTTCGCACCCAACAGTCGGCACCGGGCGTTGGTCACGCCGGCAAAACGGGGCAGGGGCAACAAGGTCAGGGTGGCTGATGAACCGGCAACACCAGCACAACGGCGAGCGTCGATGACATGGGCGCAACGGCTCAAGCGTGTTTTCAATATCGACATCGAGACCTGCAGCGGCTGCGGCGGCGCCATGAAAGTCATCGCCTGCATTGAAGACCCTATAGTGATCAAGCAGATCCTTGATCACCTGAAGCACAAAGCCGAAACCAGCGGGACCAGGGCGTTACCCGAAAGCCGGGCGCCACCGGCTGAGCTGCTCCTGGGTCTGTTTGACTGACGAGCCTGAAGGCCAACGATACCAATCAAAATGCTGCGTTCACAGCGCCGCGGCAGGGATCCGCCGTGCTGGTTGTCGGAAAAGGAGCCGCTAGTGGGAAAGAGGAGGGTAAATTTTCAGCGTTGCTGGCTCCCCGTCAGCCGGATTGGGTTGCATCGCAGGGGTGTCGAAAGAGTCAACTGCGGTCCAAAGCTGTTGGACTTGGGTGAAAAGGGCGTTTATTCTTCCTATACGTATGATTCAAACTGCAGATGAGTTACATTTGAAAGAAAAGGTGAAAAAACCAATTGAGAAATTATTGCATGTGCTTAATGCCTCAAATAAAAAATTAATTATTCAATACCGATCATTATGAAACTATCATTAATTGTTGCCATGGATAAAAATTTTGGCATTGGTAAAGACAACGATTTGTTATGGAAATTGCCGGCTGATATGAAATTCTTTAAAGAAACTTCAACAGGTCATGTAGTAATAACCGGACGTAAAAATTATGAATCTATTCCTGAGAAATTTAGACCCTTGCCAAATCGTGAAAATGCCGTTTTAACTCACCAAATCGGCTATCAAGCACCAGGAGCTCATGTCTTTTTTTCACTTACTGAATGTTTAGAGTTCTATAAAAATGAAACCGAAAGAACTGTTTTCATCATTGGTGGGGGACAAATTTATGCAGAAGTTATGCAGCGAAACATCCTTCAAGAAATGTATATCACACAAGTAGATGGAGTGTTTGACGCAGATACTTTTTTTCCTAAATTTTCTGAATCTGAGTGGAATAGTGAAACTGTACTGAAACAGGGTATTGATGAAAAACACGCTTTTGCTTTTGAAATAAAAAAATATACACGTAAATAACTCTAAAACTTACTGTTTTTGTTGAAATGTTTTGTATGTAACGGTTTCAAAACTTCAACGACCTTACTAACTTTGCCTCCTTATGATTTTATGTATAGCTGAAAAACCTTCTGTGGCAAAAGATATTGCCGAAGTAATTGGTGCAAAACAACGCAACAACGGCTTTTATGAAGGAAATGGCTATTGGGTAACCTGGACTTTTGGCCATCTGTGTACATTGAATGAACCCCATGATTACAAAGAAAATTGGAAATACTGGAAATTGGAAGATCTGCCAATTGTACCTAAAAAATTTGGCATTAAACTAATTGATAACGATGGAGTAAAAAGGCAATTTGCTGTTATTGAAAAATTGGTAGCATCTTGTTCTGAAGTCATCAATTGCGGGGATGCCGGGCAGGAAGGGGAGTTGATACAAAGATGGGTATTGGCACCTGGTCAAGAAAGCGGGCCATACCCACCAAGTGGCCAAGACGGGCGCGGTCACCCTGATCCAGCGTTTTGGATCGGCGCTCAATCTGAATGTTCACTTCCACATGCTGTTTCTCGACGGTGTGTATGTCGAGCAATCCCACGGCTCAGCGCGTTTCCGCTGGGTCAAGGCGCCGACCAGCCCAGAGCTCACCCAGCTGACGCACACCATCGCCCACCGGGTGGGTCGCTATCTGGAACGGCAAGGCCTGCTGGAACGGGATGTCGAAAACAGCTATCTGGCCTCGGATGCGGTGGATGACGACCCGATGACACCCCTGCTGGGGCACTCGATCACTTACCGTATCGCTGTCGGTTCACAGGCGGGGCGAAAGGTGTTCACTTTGCAAACTCTGCCGACCAGTGGTGATCCGTTCGGTGACGGGATTGGCAAGGTAGCCGGGTCCAGCCTGCACGCCGGCGTGGCGGCCAGGGCCGATGAACGCAAGAAGCTCGAACGGCTGTGCCGGTACATCAGCCGCCCGGCGGTATCCGAGAAGCGGCTGTCGTTAACACGAGGCGGCAACGTGCGCTACCAGCTCAAGACGCCGTACCGGGACGGCACCACGCACGTCATTTTCGAACCATTGGATTTCATTGCAAGGCTGGCCGCCCTGGTACCGAAGCCCAGAGTCAACCTAACCCGCTTCCACGGGGTGTTCGCACCCAACAGTCGGCACCGGGCGTTGGTCACGCCGGCAAAACGGGGCAGGGGCAACAAGGTCAGGGTGGCTGATGAACCGGCAACACCAGCACAACGGCGAGCGTCGATGACATGGGCGCAACGGCTCAAGCGTGTTTTCAATATCGACATCGAGACCTGCAGCGGCTGCGGCGGCGCCATGAAAGTCATCGCCTGCATTGAAGACCCTATAGTGATCAAGCAGATCCTTGATCACCTGAAGCACAAAGCCGAAACCAGCGGGACCAGGGCGTTACCCGAAAGCCGGGCGCCACCGGCTGAGCTGCTCCTGGGTCTGTTTGACTGACGAGCCTGAAGGCCAACGATACCAATCAAAATGCTGCGTTCACAGCGCCGCGGCAGGGATCCGCCGTGCTGGTTGTCGGAAAAGGAGCCGCTAGTGGGAAAGAGGAGGGTAAATTTTCAGCGTTGCTGGCTCCCCGTCAGCCGGATTGGGTTGCATCGCAGGGGTGTCGAAAGAGTCAACTGCGGTCCAAAGCTGTTGGACTTGGGTGAAAAGGGCGTTTATTCTTCCTATACGTTGTCGGCAGCGGGCCAAAAAGGAATACGTCCATGCCCATCGAGGTGAAACCGGCTGTGAGCGCGGGTTCAAGCATATAGCCCGACAGGCGCGTATCCTTGCCGATCACGACACGATGGCGGTGGTCACCGCGACGAAAGACACGGCCAGCCGCCATGCCGACGCGCAAGGCGGTTTCCGCCGTCATCGCGCCTTCGTTGGCTTTGCCACGAATACCGTCTGTGCCGAAATATTTGCGCACCATAAGGTCGATTATCCTGTCGTCGGGTCGCCCTCAAAGGGGACATGCCTGCTGAACCGCGAATATAGAGAAATATCCCGAATGTGCAGTTAACGAATTCTTGCGGTTTCTTTCAGCGCCGCCAATACCGCCAGCCCGTCGCGCAAGGGGCGCGGCTCGTGTGTGCGGATGAAGTCAGCTCCACCTGCGGCGGCGGCAAGCTCTGCAGCGAGTGTCGCGGCCCCGACATCCCCCGGACCACGGCCTGTGAGCGCGCGCAGAAAGGATTTGCGCGAAACAGACAGAAGCACCGGCAAATCGAAGCGCAGCCGCAATTCATCGAACCGCGCCAGCACCGAGAGCGAGGTTTCGGGAGCAGCCCCCAGAAAAAACCCCATGCCGGGATCAAGGACAAGGCGGTTGCGTTTGATACCGGCACCCGTCAGCGCCGCGATGCGCGCGTCAAAGAACGCCGCAATGTGATCCATGATGTCGCCAGCGGGTGCCTCGCGCCGATCTGCCTGCCCGTCTTGCACCGAATGCATAACGACGAGTTTGGCAGATGATTTCGCCAATTGCGGATAGAACGCAGCGTCTGGAAAACCGCGAATATCATTGAGATAGGCCACACCACGCGACAAGGCATAGGCTTGCGTCGCGGGTTGATAACTGTCGAGCGAGACGGGAATGCCATCTGCCTTGAGCGCGTCCAGCACCGGCGCGATACGCGCGATTTCTGTGTCGGACGAAACAGGCGCGGCGTCGGGATTGCTGGATGCCGGACCGAGGTCGATCACATCTGCCCCCTCGGCCATCAGCTTACGCGCCTGCGCAATGGCTGCGTCTGGCGCCAGATACCGGCCTCCATCGGAGAAACTGTCCGAGGTTATGTTGACGATGCCGAAAATGATGAGCGATTTATTCATGGGGGCTTCTATAATAATAATAATCGAGCATGAGTCTCATACGGATGCTCGGGTCGAAAGGGAATCCCCAGGCGAGTAACCTGTTTGCGGTGATCCATTAGCTGCAGGAGCAGAATAGCATACATCTGGAAGCAAAGCCAGGAAAGCGGCCTATGGAGCTGTGCGGCAGCGCTCAGTAGGCAATTTTTCAAAATATTGTTAAGCCTTTTCTGAGCATGGTATTTTTCATGGTATTACCAATTAGCAGGAAAATAAGCCATTGAATATAAAAGATAAAAATGTCTTGTTTACAATAGAGTGGGATACAGACACGCTTGATATGTTTGGAGATGGGGTTCTAGGGATTTTCCCCTCTAAAAAGACTTAATCCTCTGTAGACCACACCAATAAATGGCTGCGGAGGTGGGTTACTACTTATAAGTGTGGCAAATTAGGTAAATATCGTACATTTAATACGGAACAGCCCTGATATGGCCATCAAAAACGAAATTACTATTCTCACGAGAGCAGAACAGGCAGATCTTTATTCCCCACCCATTTTTTCAATCGAAGAACAACGTCTGTACTTTTCTCTGAACGATGCGGAATTGGCAGTTTTTCGGTCAATTCGTCTCAGAGCTCATAGATGTTACTTTGTCGCGATTTTGGGATACTTCAAATCAAAGCCCGTCATCCTAGATATCGCTTACTCGCAGGTTTCTAAGGATTTAATGTTCATCAGTAAAGAGCTGCTTGGCGGCAAGGGGCTCAGACCATTCACTCCCTCACAAAAACAAAAAGATCGACTCTACGCAAAAGTATTAGACCTTGCTGGTTATCACAAATGGGACGAAAGTCAGCACTTCAATTCTCTTTTCGACCACCTTGTTCAGGTGGGCAATGCCTGGCTGGAGCCGCGTTACCTCTTTGATACTGCTATTGAATTCCTAACCAGTCACAGCATTGCTATCCCTAGGTACACCGTACTCCAGAGACTGATAAGCAGAGCGATGCAGCAGGTCAGAAAAGACCTGGCGCACCAACTTAATCAACTCACCAGTCCTGAACTTCACGTCTTTCTGGACAGCATAACAGCCATTGATGACGGACTAAGCCTGAACCAGCTCAGAGGCGGTGCAAAAAGTCTGACCGTACCTGAACTTAAAAAAGAGCTTGCCCTTTATCATCAGTTAGCGCCATGGCGCACGCAAATCAATGGCGTTATCGATGGGCTTAATCTGTCTCTTAAAAATCGACAACACTTCGGTGAGCTCATCAACTATTACGGTAGTAAACTCAAACGATTCAAACGCGCACAGCAGCATCTATGGTTGCTATGTCACCTGACAGAGCGGATACAACTGGCACTGGAACGGTTAACTGATGGGTTCATTTACCATATCCGCAAGCAACAAGAAGCTGCCAACACCTTTGCACAACAAGCAGTGTTCCTGTCCTGGCAGTCAGCCGCGGACAATGTCACGAAAGCGGCAGAGTTACTGCATCTGTTTGTGGATGAGAACATTGATGATAATCAACCCTTCTCAGTAGTCAGACAACAGGCATTGAAGGTCATGAATGACAGGGATATCCAGACCCTCTGCCTTTACCTGAAAAAACAGAAACGGACCGTGGAAGAGTACCAGTGGCAACATTACGATGAACAATGCAATCTCCTGGAGCAACTGTTAAGGCAGGTGTTCTTGTGCCTTGAATGTGAGGCCGGTAAAGGCTCAGAAGCCGTCGTCGCCCAACTTCAACAGATGCAGACGGAAATCGCATTCGGTGGACCACTGAAGAGGCTGTACTTGGAGAACCACCGACTTTTCCAGTTTCATCCTTGGTATAAAGGTTTTCCAATAAATAGTCTCGATATCTCACGATTGGACTTTCCTCTACCTTCTCGGTGCAGTCATATATTGTTAACGGAGGTTTTTCATCAACCAGAAGGCCAGTCCTTGGGTGTGTATGTTCGGGGATTTCCGTGCTCAACCACCGATAGAAGCTCAATAACGCAACTGCATGGGATTGAATCGTCTTATCGGAGGATATATCTGGATCTGCCAACAAAGAGTGAAGATATAGATTCACTGGCACCACATTGATACCATCGGGGTCTATTAAAATTGGAAGTTTATGAGCAAATGGTTTTGAGTTGTCCCTAACGTCATGGATGATCTCGCCACTGTCAGGGTGTGGCCTACTTATAAATGAGGGATATTTCTCCGTACTAATCCACATAAGACAATAGTCAAAGCCGAAGTCATCTGGAAACGACCTATTTTGTTCAATCACATTAACACCTAAATCATCCGTTATTCACACTGCTAAGCCTTCCCCCAGGGGGTTACGCGTTCATACATCTACTTTTTCAAGATATTTCTTAACCAATAGTAAAAATTGTAACCACCCCTCATCTCGACGTCTAATTTATACAACCTGAAACATTACAACATGTGATGTCTAAAGTATTTCCCAACTGTAAGCGCATAGTTAGAGGAGAATGCCAAAATGCCATGGCGCTGCATTTCGGCTTTGATCTGAAAGACGGGTACGCCCATTTTAATACCGAGTAACTTAGCTTCACGCGAGCGTGCAACCACGCAGCCGTCATTGTTGGACAGCACCACAACCGGCGTATCTTTTAAATCAGGACGAAACAGCTTCTCACAACTGGCGTAAAAGTTGTTGCAGTCCACCAAGGCAAATACAGGCATGGGACAGTCACGACTTACGGCGCATGTTTCGCACCACATTGGTGACCACACCAAATATCTCTAACTCTGCCCCTTCAGGAATATGAATGGGCTCATACGCCTGGTTTCTTGGGAGCAGCATGACGCACGGCCTTAGTTGAAGCTCCTTTACCGTGAGTTCACCATGGATGCCAGCGATGACAATGTCACCGTGTTCGGCTTGGACAGAGCGATCAACCACCAAAATATCATCAGGGTGAATCCCGGCATCAATCATTGAATCACCTTCAACACGTACAAAGAACGTTGCAGCCGGTCGCTTGATGCAAAGCTCGTTAAGGTCGAGCGTTTGCTCAACATAATCCTGCGCTGGTGAGGGAAAACCAGCAGAAACACGTTCCATGAACAATGGGATACGAAGGCGCTTGGCTTTGATGAAGGCAAGTGCGCCGCTACGGCCTATCAGCGAGACACTCATGACGAACCTCGAAAAATTACAATTGATACTGTTTGTTTATACAGTATCTAATGCTATGCTGATTTCTACAAGTAAAATTGTAGGTAAACTGTAGTTGTTCGAGTAACACGTTGTGTCGTGGGTGATTTCTTTTTTGTGTTGAAAAGCTTGATATGGGGGATCGCTCGTCCTCGTCAAAGCCTGCAAGGCTTGGACAATACTGCTTCTGCCTACTGCTCTTGTTTCTGTTACTGCTCCTGTTACTGCTACTGGTTAACGCATGGGTCGAGTAACCGTCAGATAAGGCTTGTTGAACCCTTCGAAAAGGGTTTCAAAACAGTTAGTAAAATTCTGCTTCGTATTGAATTTACTGGCTTAAAGCGAAGTAAGGAGCATCATTAAAATGCTCAGTCGAACTCAGTTCAAGCCTTTTGCGACCGTTTGAAAAGGGGTTGGCTAAGCCATACGTAAAGGGTATCGGTAAGGGTTACCTAAAGGGTTTAGCTAAGGCTTTCTGAAAGGCTTAGCCAAAGCCTTCATACATGGGTTCAACCATTAGAAAGATTAAAAAAACGCTGAGGTATCCAAGGTGCATTTAGAAAAACCTGTGGCACAGTGAAATAACTCAAAGCGAACAATAGAATTGAAGAGGAACTATCAATGACAAGAGCCCCTGCGCCATTTCCGCTAGAGCGCCTCGCGGATATCCCAGAAAGACCAGAAGATTTTAGATTGCTGGAGCGTATTCCATTAACGCGTGAGCCGCAGTCCTGGCCACTTGAACTATCTCCTGTAGTAGGTGACGAACAGCCAATGGTGCTGCTCGATACAGAGACAACCGGACTGTCTGCCGATGATGAGTCCATTATTGAGCTTGGTATGGTTAAGGTGCTTTACAGCCCCTCTGCTCAGCGGATTGTGTCGATTGTTGATGTGATCAGCTTGTATGAAGAGCCCGGCAAGCCAATCCCCGAGCTGATTACCGACTTAACCGGTATCACCGATGATATGGTGCAAGGCCAGCACATTGATGATTCACTGGTAGCGAGTTGGTTATCCGATGATCCGCTGGTGGTTGCACACAATGCACAGTTTGATCGTCCTTTCTTTGAAAAGCGGTTTGCCGCATTAGGCCATCTATCTTGGGCCTGTTCAGCCAGTGGCATAGATTGGAAGGCGCTGGGTTTTGAAAGTCGAAAACTTGAGTACCTGCTGCTTCGCTTAGGTTGGTTTTATGAAGGACACCGAGCCGCAACCGATTGTTTGGCGATGGCCTGGTTGTTTCATTTGTTGCCCGAGTCCGTTGCAAACTTGTTGTCTGAAGCAGACAGGCGAACTGTGTTAGTTCGTGCGTTTGGTGCGCCATTTGACGTAAAGGACTATTTAAAAGAGCGTGGTTACCGCTGGCATGACGGTGTTAAAGGTGCCAACAAACATTGGTGGCGCGAAATCAGCGAAGACGAGTTGCCGCAGGAACAAACTTACCTGGATGATTTGTATCATCGTGGCTCAGAATATGCCCACTATGACTACAAAGATGCCCGCAATCGATTTAAAGCTTTGTCATAGCCCCTTGCATATTTGAAAACCCCTGGAAAATGGAAAGTGAACTCATAGTTTAACCAACAAGAGGAATCTTTCCATGTACCAAGACACCTACATTGAATACTGGGGCGAAATCTTCGTCTCTGCCCGCATCATTGAATTTGGCATCACGTTCGAGCGCTTTCTTAAAGATCCATGGAAGCATTTTATGTCCTGTGGCCAAGAGTCTGCCCCAGACGCGATTGCTGAAGGGATGCTGCCATTGCTACCAGCCCAGGCAGAAGTTGCTAGGCGTGTTCGAGAGAGTGAGCAACGAGCCCTGATCTCTACAGAGTCGGACAACGGGGTATCGCATCGCGGCAACATCGTGGTGCCACTGGTTCGGGTAGCGCATTGATAGCGGCTATCAGCATTGGCACAAAACAAGGTCTTCACGCTCATGACTCAGCGGCAATTGCAATCAAGATCAAAAAGTTGCCGCTTAGTCTTCCCTACAAAATAATTTGTGATAGGATGATACCTAATAAAATTAATTAGGTTGAAGCCTATTCAGTGTTTTATGGCCATCTGTCCAGCTTCAACCAGTAGAGATTGTTAAGTCATTGCGGATGAAGAGCAGCATTGAGTGATGCTTTTCAATGTGATTACGCGATGTCGGTCCTTACTTTATAAACAGAATTTTTAAGAAACTGGTTGAATTGGATAAACAAGACGCATGACAAATGATGGTCTGAAACAAACGGTAGCAGCGAGTTCACTCGCTCAAGAAGGCGCGAAAGGAAAGCCAGATAGGCTTTCGCAGATAGCGCAGTTGCCACAAGCAACCAGGGATCGCATTGCCCATATCGATTTCACCTTATTGTTTAAGGGAGAGGCGGTACGGGCAGATTTAGTCGATCGCTTCAGCATAGCGGCCGCACAAGCAACGAAAGACTTCACAATGTACCGAGAGCTTGCACCAGGCAACATTGAGTATGACCAAAAGCTCAAGTTGCATAAGCGTGGTGAAGCATTTGAATCCTTGTTCGACTACGACGTTGTGAGAACACTGGCAACCATTAGCCAAGGGTACGGTGATGGCTTCACTGGAAAGGTAAAACCACCCCTTGCTTGTGAAGCGCCTTATCACCTTAACAAACCGAGTTTATCGATAGTGGCGAAAGTCACCGAGGCCATACACAAAGGCAAAGCCTTGTGTATCACCTATGTATCGTTATCGAGCGGTGAAACCACGCGTGAAATTGTGCCGCATACGCTGGTGGACAATGGCCTGCGTTGGCATGTTCGTGGTTTTGACCGCAAGCATGGTGAGTTCCGTGACTTTGTACTGACCCGAATTAAAGCAGCGGTTGTGCTTGAAGACTCAAGGTTATCTGAAGCTGAGCTCGAAACCCAAGATCGGCAATGGAACCGCTTTGTAGAGCTAGAGTTAGTGCCGCACCCACGCATCGAGCACAGCGAAGCGATAGAGCTGGACTATGGCATGACGGGTGGCGTTCTAAAGGTTGAGATTAGGGCTGCAACCGCTGGGTATTTGCTTCGCCAATGGCATGTGGATTGTACCAAAGCACACAGCCTTCAAGGCACTGAATACCAACTTTGGTTAAAGAATACTCCGACACTCTACGGGGTCGGAAATTTGAATTTAGCTCCAGGGTTTAACGAATGATGTTCGACGACAGTGAACATTGCGTAACCAATAAACGAATTAAAAGCAGGAATTAATAGATGACAAGTTTACAACAACGTGCCGAACTTCAACGCCAAATATGGGCGATTGCTAACGATGTTCGAGGCTCAGTGGATGGTTGGGATTTTAAACAATATGTACTGGGTACGCTGTTCTACCGTTTTATCAGTGAAAACTTTGTCAACTACATCACAGGCGGAGATGAGAGCGTTAAATATGCTGCCATGTCTGACGATGACGAAAACATCAAGTTTGCTAAAGAAGATGCCATTAAAACCAAAGGCTATTTTCTTTACCCTAGCCAGTTGTTTAGCAATGTGGCGGCTAATGCGCATAAGAACGAAAATTTAAATACGGATTTGGCAGCAATTTTTGCTGCAATCGAAAACTCAGCCAATGGCTATGATTCAGAAAAAGACATCAAAGGCTTGTTTGCGGATTTTGATACCACCAGTAATCGTCTGGGTAATACGGTAGAGGCAAAAAACAAACGCCTGGCAGCCGTGTTAAAAGGCGTGGCAGGTTTAACCTTCGGTAATTTTGAAGACAACCAAATTGATTTATTTGGTGATGCCTATGAGTTCCTGATTTCAAACTATGCCGCCAATGCGGGTAAATCCGGTGGCGAATTTTTCACCCCCCAGCACGTTTCAAAATTGATCGCGCAGCTGGCCATGCACGGCCAAACCAGTGTGAATAAAATTTATGACCCTGCGGCGGGTTCGGGCTCGTTGCTGTTACAAGCTAAAAAGCACTTTGATGCGCATATCATTGAAGATGGCTTTTTTGGTCAAGAGCTCAACCACACCACCTATAACTTGGCGCGTATGAATATGTTTTTGCACAACATTAACTACGACAAGTTTAATATTCAGTTGGGTGATACCTTAACCGAACCGCACTTTTTAGATGACAAACCGTTTGATGCCATTGTCTCTAACCCGCCTTATTCAGTGAAATGGATTGGTAGCGACGACCCAACCCTAATCAACGATGACCGCTTTGCGCCCGCAGGTGTGCTTGCACCCAAATCAAAAGCCGACTTTGCCTTTGTGCTACATGCTCTAAGTTACCTATCAAGCAAAGGTCGCGCAGCCATTGTTTGCTTCCCAGGTATTTTTTACCGTGGTGGTGCTGAGCAAAAAATTCGCCAGTACTTGGTTGAT
Source organism: Pseudoalteromonas shioyasakiensis (assembly GCF_019134595.1). NCBI lineage: Bacteria > Pseudomonadati > Pseudomonadota > Gammaproteobacteria > Alteromonadales > Pseudoalteromonadaceae > Pseudoalteromonas > Pseudoalteromonas shioyasakiensis. The sequence continues at coordinate 876,970 of NZ_CP077770.1, forward strand.
AACAACTATGTCGAAACCGTGATTTCACTGGCACCTAACTTGTTTTTTGGCACCACCATTGCCGTGAATATATTGGTGCTGTCGAAACACAAAACTGACACCACCACCCAGTTTATTGATGCCAGCGGTTTGTTTAAAAAAGAAACCAATAACAACGTTTTAACGGACAACGACGACGAAAAAAATCCGGGTCATATACAGCAAATCATGAAAGTGTTTGCTAGCAAAGAAAACGTGGATCATTTTGCTAAATCGGTTGATTTGGATGTTATCGCAGGCAATAGCTACAACCTGTCGGTAAGTAGTTATGTGGAAGCGAAAGACAACCGCGAGCTAGTGGACATTACAGAGCTTAATGCAGAGCTTAAAACCACTGTCGCTAAAATTGATGCGCTTCGCAGTGATATTGACGCCATTGTAGCGGAAATTGAAGGTGAGGAGCTTGAAGCATGATTCAGTTGAACTATTTAGAGAAACTCTTGGGCGGTGTAGATGTTGAGTGGCTGCCATTAGGGAATTTAGCAGAAATTGGCACTGGTAAGTCAAATAGGCAAGATGAGACTGAAGATGGTGAATATCCATTCTATGTTCGTTCAAAAAATATATTGAGATCAAGTACTTTTCAATTTGATGAAAAAGCGATTGTAGTCCCAGGAGAAGGAGGGATCGGAGACATATTTCATTTTGTAGAAGGTAAATATGCTTTGCATCAAAGGGCCTATAGAATAAAGGCTACGAGTGATGTTCTAGATACAAAATTCCTGTACCACTTTATGTCTTCAAAATTTAAGCAATATATTTTGATGAAAAGTGTTGGCGCAACATCAATCTCAATAAGAAAGCCAATGCTAGAGGGATTTCAAATCCCCATTCCATGCCCTGATAACCCAGAAAAATCGCTGGCAATACAAGCAGAAATAGTACGCATTCTGGACGCATTTACCGCCATGACCGCCGAGCTGACCGCCGAGCTTAACCTACGGAAAAAACAATACAACTACTACCGCGACCAGTTGCTAAGTTTTGACCTGTCTGCCGATCAGGCAGGAGAGGGTGAAGTTGAGTGGAAGACGTTGGGTGATGTTACTAAAAAATGGTATTCAGGTGGAACACCTAAGGCCGGCAATCCAGAATTTTACGAATACGGTGATATACCATGGCTTAGAACTCAGGAAGTAAAGTTTGCTGATATTTTCGACACAGATGTAAAAGTAACTCCAGCTGCTTTGCAAAACTCATCAGCCAAATGGATACCTGAAAATTGCGTGATAATTGCTATTTCTGGAGCAACTGCTGGTAGATCTGGAGTAAATAAGATTCCTCTAACAACTAATCAGCACTGTGGATGTTTGGAAATCGACGATAAAAAAGCTCTATACAGATACGTCTTTCATTGGGTTAGTTTCAATTATGAAAACATAAAAGCTCTAGGACAAGGTGCAAGAGGAGATCTAAATTCGACAATCATTAAGAACTTTAAGTTACCTGTTCCTTATGCAAATGATCCTGCGAAATCATTGGCCGAGCAGGCGCGAATTGTAGCGATATTGGATAAATTCGATACCTTAACAACTTCGCTGCAAGAAGGTCTCCCCCGCGAAATTGAGTTACGCCAAAAGCAATACGAGTATTATCGTGATCTGTTGTTGAGCTTCCCGAAATCTGAAGAGGCAGTTGCTTAATATGGGTAAGGAACTAAAGGACATAGCTAACGACTTAATCAGCAAGAATAAAAAGGTACAGTTGATCTATGCCTTTAATGGCACAGGTAAAACGCGTTTATCACGAGCTTTTAAGGAGGAAATTGTTCCTTCTACACAAAACAATGATAGTGAAGAAGATGGTGAGAAAACTCGTGATAAGTTTCTGTACTACAACGCCTTTACGGAAGACCTGTTTTATTGGGATAACGATTTAAAAGTAGATTCAAGGCCAAAGTTAAAAATACAACCAAATACTTTTACGGGTTGGTTGATAGACTTGTTAAAAGAGTTGGGCGAAGACGGCAACATCGCTACAAACTTTCAACGTTATACGGGTAGCAAAGCTACTCCAATATTCAATGAAAAATACAAAGCTAAAATTGATGAAAAGGAAGTAACGATACCTGCGTTTTCTGAGGTCACTTTTCAAGTCGCCGCAAATGAACCTGTCAACTATGAGCCAGGTACTGCCGCGACTGATGGTGTCGAAAATGTCGTTCAGGGTAAATACGAAGTAATAAAAATTTCAAAAGGTGAGGAAAGTAACTTTGTATGGAGTGTTATGTACACTCTTTTACAACAAGTTGTTTCCACCCTTAATGAGCCAGATGTTACTAATAGAATTACTGATAAGTTTGATGCTTTAGAATACGTATTTATTGATGATCCAGTGAGTTCATTGGATGATAGTCATTTAATTGAATTAGCGGTTGATTTAGCAGGTTTGATCAAGTCTAGTACGTCAGACTTAAAATTTATCATAACAACGCATAGTCCCCTTTTTTATAATGTGCTCTGCAATGAGCTCAATAATAAGGCTTATCAAAAGCAGGCCGATGGTACTTTCAAACCAATCTATAAGCCAAATAAGGAATTTCAAAAATACCGATTAGAAAAGCTGGCTGATGGTGATTTTGAACTACCTGAACAACCGACAGACTCGCCGTTTTCTTATCACTTATTCCTTCTAAATGAGCTTCAGAAAGCCATTAATGACAGACAAATCAGAAAGTATCATTTTAGTCTTCTGAGAAATGTTCTTGAGAAAATGGCCACTTTCCTAGGTTATAACTATTGGCCTGCACTTCTTCAAAAATCTCAAGACGGAAAGCCAGATCCATTCGCCAATAGAATCCTTAATTTATCCAGCCACTCTGCTCATGCTGGCGACGAGATCTCGGATCTAGAAGATAAAGACAAGGATAAATTAGAAACCTTGGTTGGTTACTTAATAAACACTTATGGATTCAAGAAGCAGGAATTACAATGACCAACTATAAAAGTATTGCAGAATCGAATAACTTTATTGTTTTAGATAAATATACACGACAAGACCAAATTGCTGAGGGCTACCAGAGCGAAAGTGATTTAGAGCGTGAACTGATTCAGGACCTAAGCAACCAAGGCTATGAGTATTTACCTGCGCTAACGACGCCAGACGCCATGCTGGCGAATGTACGCAAGCAGCTACAAGCCCTTAATAAGGTCGAGTTAACTGATGCCGAGTGGACTCGCTTTTGCGAGCAGTATCTGAACACACCCAGCGACAATATTCTCGACAAAACCCGCAAGGTGCACAGTGACTATATCTTCGATTTTGTCTTTGATGATGGCCATATAGAAAACATCTACCTGTTCGACAAGAAAACCATTGCGCGTAACAAAGTGCAGGTGATCAAGCAGTTTGAGCAAACGGGAAGCCATGCCAATCGGTACGATGTGACGATTTTGGTCAATGGTTTGCCTTTGGTGCAAATTGAACTGAAAAAGCGTGGTGTGGCGATCCGTGAGGCGTTTAACCAAATACATCGCTACAGCAAAGAAAGTTTTAATGCAGAGAACTCGTTGTACAAGTTCTTGCAGTTGTTTGTGATCTCGAATGGCACCGACACGCGCTATTTTGCCAATACCACTAAGCGCGACAAAAACAGCTTCGACTTCACGATGAACTGGGCGAAGTCAGACAATACGCTGATCAAGGATTTAAAAGACTTTACCGCCACTTTTTTCCAGAAAGAGACCTTACTTGAAGTGATCTTGCGTTACTCGGTATTTGATGTCAGCAATACCTTACTTGTAATGCGCCCCTACCAGATTGCGGCCACTGAGCGCATTTTATGGAAGATAAAGAGCGCGTTTAACGCTAAGAATTGGAGCAACACCGAGAGCGGCGGGTACATTTGGCACACCACGGGTTCAGGAAAAACACTCACTAGCTTTAAAGCGGCACGTTTGGCCACCGATTTAGACTGTATCGATAAAGTCTTTTTTGTGGTGGACCGAAAAGACCTCGACTATCAGACCATGAAAGAGTACCAGCGGTTCTCACCTGATAGTGTGAACGGTTCAGACAGTACCGCAGGGCTAAAAAGCAACCTGGATAAAGACGATAACAAGATTGTTGTTACCACAATCCAAAAGCTCAACAACTTAATCAAAAGTGAAAGCGATTTAGCTATCTACAACAAGCAGGTTGTCTTTATTTTTGATGAGTGTCATCGAAGCCAGTTCGGTGAAGCGCAGAAAAACCTGAAAAAGAAATTCAAAAAGTACTACCAGTTTGGCTTTACTGGTACGCCAATTTTCCCTGAAAACGCCTTGGGTGCTGAAACCACGGGCAGCGTGTTTGGCCAGCAGTTGCACACTTATGTGATCACTGACGCCATTCGTGATGAAAAAGTACTCAAGTTCAAAGTGGACTATAACGATGTTCGTCCTCAATTTAAGAGCATTGAGACTGAGCAGGATGATAAGAAGCTCAGTGCGGCGGAGAACAAGAAAGCTTTCTTACATCCAATGCGCATTCGTGAAATCTCGCAGTATATTCTGAACCATTTTAACCAGAAAACGCATCGAGCCTATTCTGGTGCCAAAGGGTTTAACGCCATGTTTGCGGTCAGTAGTGTTGATGCAGCGAAAGCGTACTATGAAACCTTTAAAACATTGCAGGCCGAGGCCGAAAATGGACCTACAAGTAAACCTCTGCGTATTGCGACTATCTTCTCATTTGCTGCCAATGAAGAGCAGGACGCCATTGGTGATATTTTAGATGAGAGTTTTGAAGTCAGTGCCATGAACAGCAGCGCAAAAGAGTTTTTGAGCGCCGCGATTAACGATTACAACGCCATGTTTAAATCTAACTATGGCGTGGACAGTAATGGTTTTCAGAATTATTACCGTGACCTTGCCCAGCGAGTTAAGAATCAAGAAATTGATCTACTCATAGTGGTCGGTATGTTTTTAACGGGCTTTGATGCGCCTACGCTTAACACCTTGTTTGTTGATAAGAATTTGCGCTATCACGGCTTGATGCAGGCGTTTTCTCGAACTAACCGCATTTATGATGCGACTAAGACCTTTGGCAATATTGTTACCTTCCGGGACTTAGAGCAGGCAACCATTGATGCCATCACCTTGTTTGGTGACAAAAACACCAAAAACGTGGTGTTGGAGAAGAGCTACAAAGAATACATGGAAGGCTTTAACGATATTGCTACTGGCCAAGCGCGTCGAGGTTTTGTTGATATCGTAAAAGAGCTGCAAGAACGTTTTCCAAACCCAGAAAATATTGAAAAAGAACAAGATAAAAAAGAATTTGCCAAGCTGTTTGGTGAATACCTAAAAGCAGAAAATATTTTACAAAACTACGATGAGTTTGCTGGATTAAAAGCGCTGCAAAGCTTAGATACCAGTGATGAACAAGCTGTTGAAGAGTTCAAGTCAAAGTACTATCTGGACGATGCTGACATCGAGGCAATGCAAACCATCGATATGCCAAGCGAGCGTGCTATTCAAGATTATCGCTCTACCTACAACGATACCCGCGACTGGTTGCGACGCGATAAAGAAGGTCAGGACAAAGATAAGTCAACGGTAGACTGGGACGATGTGGTCTTTGAAATTGATTTGCTTAAATCCCAAGAAATAAACCTCGATTACATTCTTGAACTGATTTTTGATCACAATAAGAAGAACAAGAGCAAAGAAGGCTTGATTGAAGAAGTTCGTCGTATGATCCGCGGTAGCCTTGGCAATAGAGCGAAAGAGAGCTTGGTGGTTGATTTTATTAATCAGACAAACCTAGATGAGATCAATGACAAGGCCAGCATTATCGACGCTTTCTTCAAATTCGCCCAGGCGGAGCAGAAGCGCGAAGCCGATGCCATTATTGCCTCTGAAAAGCTCAATATCGATGCTGCCAAACGCTATATTGCGTCATCACTCAAACGTGAGTACGCCTCTGAAAATGGCACAGCACTGAATGAGGCGCTGCCCAAACTTAGCCCATTGAACCCACAGTACCGAACCCAGAAGCAAACGGTTTTTCAGAAAATTGCCGCTTTTGTTGAAAAATTCAAAGGTGTGGGTGGGCAGATATAAAAAATGACGATCTATTTAAGCGCCGCTCGCTTGCTCGATGATATAGATTTTACAGAATCTATTCTTTTGGTGAGTAGCGTTTATTTAGGTTTAAGGGTGGTTTTATGACAGGAAATAATGAAGGTTTGTCGCTAGCTAGACTACTAATGGTCTTGAGCAGTATGTCCCCACTATTCATTCTTTGGGCAATTAAGGGGTGGGGAATAAAAGGTATTTCGGAAGTATATTTTCTTTCTTTCTGCCTTTTTTTTATTACGGTGCCAAATTTATTCTTGTGGTTCCGCGTAAGATTAGTAAAAAAAAGAAAAGATCGGCGAGAATTGACCGCTGGCGATTGTGAGGATCACAGAGATCATCTACTTGTTTACCTTTTTGCTATGTTACTTCCTTTCTATAGTGTCAATATCGATAGTATTAGAGACTTAGCGGGTCATGTGGCGGCAATAACGTTCATTGTATTTCTGTTTTGGCATCTGAATATGCATTATATGAACATTTTTTGGGCCATGAAGGGGTTCAGGGTATATACGTTGAAACCTGATACAGAAAATAACTCTATTAGTGGCAGAATTCCTGTCGTATTAATCACAAAGCGCTCTCATATTGTCAAAGGAGAGAAAATTTCAGCTTACAGGCTTAGCCAAACGGTATTTTTAGAGGATGAATAATGCCTATTAACTTTGATTTTGAAAATGTAAATATAACTGAGTTTGGTCTTGGTCTGGATAGTCCCAATCGAGGTTTTGTGTTTGTTCCTGTTGATGAAGTCGTACAGAAGTCATTAGTTGAAATGGTTAGTTTTACAAAGACACAGATGCAGGATAAGGCGAGCAGTATGGCTACGTATCAGCCATCAGAAAAATATGCGTCTATTGAATATCTTACCTTTTCAATCAATGACCCATTGGTACAAGAGCTTAAAACTCTTCATGAGTCCGAAAATGTACCAGAAGATTGCAGTGCTTTTGACAATATCAATCAATGTTTCGCGTACTTTGTAAAGCTCACTGATAACAACCAACAGAGAATAACAGCTGTACGTCGTTCAACTCAGTTTAAAACTTTAATAAAGAAAAGGCATAGGCTGGTTCAGTATGTTGATAATACTTTAAAGTCGTTAGAGGAAACTGTTTTTAAATTGGATAATGACTTCGATTTTATTATTCAGAATGATTTAATACACATTCTCCGCCCTAGTGGCCTAGAGTTTACAGCTCAACTTCAGAAGGCAATTATGGATGCAGTTCCAGCCAACATTGCGAGTATTGCGAGTGAAATTGATTTCGTTAACTTTGATAGTATATCTCAGTATGCGCAAAACCACCCGAGAGCTGCAAGATATATTGCTTCCATTAAATCCCAATCAGAAGCAATAAACATCAGTCAAGATAAACTAGAACGTTACTGCGAAAAGACTAATGTTGTTACAAATATAGTTGATGGGAAGATTAACTTAGACAGCTCGCAGATTATGGGATTTTTGGAAGTCCTAGACAGGCGTCGATACGAAATAGATCTAAAAGACGATGGAGAGTCGGAAGTTTATAGAGCGCCGAGCAGAAGCCGAGTAACTAGTTAGTTTACAAAGTCAGCGGCATTGTTAACCAAAATATCTGTGTGTCAATAGATCTGGATTTCTTTTATCTAATTCACCGCCGGTGATTTTATGAACCTTCACACTATCGTGTTGGAGGTTCACTATGTTCAAAAACCTATTTTTTCAAACCAAAGCACTACCAGAGCTGTCATCTCAACCAGAGCTGTCATCTCAACTGGAAACAGACATTCCACGCTACCCCCCATTTCTCAAGGGGTTACCAGCTGCATCACCCGAGGATTTGCAGTCCACACAAGACGAGCTAATTGCCAAACTGCGCCAGGTACTTGGCTTTAACCAGCGTGATTTTCAACGGTTGATTCAGCCCTGCATTGATCATCTGGCGGCCTATGTTCACTTGCTGCCAGCGTCTGAGCATCATCATCACAGTGGCGCTGGTGGTTTATTACGTCACTCGTTGGAAGTTGCTTTCTGGGCGGCACAAGCAGCTGAAGGGATCATCTTTGTTGCCAGTGGCACACCGGTTGAGAAAAAAGAGCTAGAGCCAAGGTGGCGTGTTGCGGCGGCATTAGGCGGTTTGTTCCATGATATTGGTAAGCCCGTTTCAGACTTGTCCATCACTGACGAAGATGGACGCTATCAGTGGAACCCTTTTTTAGAAACATTATCCCAGTGGACCACAAATAGCAGCATTGAACGCTATTTCATTCGCTGGCGCGACGGACGGTGCAAGCGGCACGAGCAATTTTCAATTCTGGTGTTAAACCGGGTGATGACACCAGAGTTGCTCGCCTGGTTAACCCAGCCAGGCCCTGAGATTTTGCAAGCCATGCTGGAGGCAATTGGCAATACCGATCCCGAGCATGTCCTGTCTAAATTGGTCATTGAAGCCGACCAAACCAGTGTCCAGCGAGACCTGAAAGCTCAACGAATTTCCGTTGACGACAATGCCCTTGGTGTCCCAGTCGAACGCTATCTACTTGATGCCATGAGGCGATTACTTGCCAGTTCCCAGTGGTTAGTCAATCAGCGAGATGCCAGAGTTTGGATACGAAAATCGAATCAATCAACCCATCTTTACCTGGTTTGGAAAAGCGCGGCTAAGGACATCATTGAGCTGTTGGCCAAAGACAAGATACCTGGCATTCCAAGAGATCCCGATACCCTTGCGGACATCCTTATTGAGCGAGGATTGGCCACTAAATCCGCCTCGAATGAGCGATATGAAAGCCTTGCCCCTGAAGTGCTGATCAAAGACGACAAGCCAATCTGGTTAGCTATGCTACATATAGTTGAGGCCGATTTATTGTTCAGCTCGAATGTACCAAGTAGCGTGAGACTGTTTAGCAAATCTGAGTGGGAAGCAACACAGCAAACACAAGCAGAGCCACAGAGTCGCTCCAGTGAGCAGCCAGGCTTGCCTGACGCGTCATCATCAATCGAACACGGCAATTCGTCTGAGTCGCCATCGACAAACTCGTCCGAACAAGATGATGAACTTCGTCTTGCCAGTGATGTTAATCACCTTCAGGCAACTGAAAACGTTCCAGGTGATGGATGTGAAAAGCCTAACAACTCATATGATGGCGCTATCTCAAATAACGTAAACCAGCACGATGCAGAAGCATTGAATCTGCCTGAATCTTTGGCATGGCTCCCAGAGGCCAGTAGTGCGTTGGTTATGGTTGATGAACAGATACTGATCCGCTATCCCGATGCCGTAAGACATTGGTGTGCTCCCCGAAAACTGCTTGCTGAACTCAGTCGATTAGATTGGCTTGAATTAGATCCCGCAAACCCGACTCGTAAGGCCAGAACTGTGACTACGAATGATGGCGTTCAGGAGCAAGGGTTACTTCTGAAGGTATCGATTTCTAAAAGGCTAATTGCACTGATAGACATCTCCAAACAAGACACAGAACCGGCGACAGCAATTCAGAACGAAGAGGCTTTACAGCGTCCGAGTCGAACTAAGACAACTAATGCCCAAGTAAAAGAGCCCGCCACAAGAGCGGAGCGTAAGCAAAAGCCGATTGGGCCCAATGCGAACTCAAGTACAGACCTCAAACACGCGCAGCGGCAACAGATGGTTAATTTTGTGAAAGATTTGCCCATCTTACTGACCGATGGCGATTACCCAGACGTGGATCATAGTGCCGATGGTATTCGCGTCACGATTCAAACCTTACGCCAAGTCGCCAAGGAGCATGGCATTCCAGCCGGGCAATTGCTTCGGGGGATCTCGGCCAGTGACCAATGCCAGTTTGATGAGGGGGAAACGGTTCTGTTTACCGCTCACGCTGAACGTTAATCCATTTGAAATGAATCGGATTGCAAACGGTTATTTTGCGGAGCATGAATGAAAGAAAATGCATATGAGATGCCCTGGCGCACGAACTATGAAGCCATGGCAGCAGCAGGTTGGCTGGTTGGGGCAACTGGGGCAATTGCCGCAGAAATGCTGACAGAGTTACCACCTGAGCCATTTTGGTGGATGACAGGGATTTCCTCGGGCATGGCGTTGTATCGCCTGCCTGAGGCTTACCGTCTTTATAAGTTGCAGAAGGGGCTAAAAGGCAAACCTTTGGCTTTTATGGAGCTGTCGCATTTGCAAAAGGTGATGGCAAAACATCCTGATGAATTGTGGTTAGGATATGGCTTTGAGTGGGATCAACGTCATGCTCAACGCGCTTATGAAATCTTAAAGCGGGATAAGCAAACCTTGCTTAACCAAGGTCACGCCTCTTATCGAAAGAATAGCCAAATGGGTTCGACCTGGATTCATGGTGTTGAGCCCAAAGAAGAAGATGTTTACCAGCCAGTTGGTCACACTGAGGGGCATACCTTAATTGTCGGAACGACCGGTGCCGGAAAAACCCGATGCTTTGATGCGATGATCACTCAGGCCATTTTACGCAATGAAGCCGTGATTATTATTGACCCCAAGGGAGACAAGGAACTTAAGGATAATGCGCAGCGAGCCTGTATTGCCGCCGGTAGTCCTGAGCGCTTTGTGTATTTTCATCCGGGTTTTCCTGAGCATTCAGTACGTCTTAATCCCCTTAGAAACTTTAATCGGGGTACTGAAATCGCCAGCCGAATTGCGGCATTAATCCCATCTGAAACCGGTGCTGATCCATTTAAAGCCTTTGGCCAAATGGCACTGAATAACATAGTGCAAGGTTTGTTGCTTACGTCACAACGTCCTGATCTGAAAACACTGAGACGATTCTTGGAAGGCGGTCCAGAAGGTTTGGTAGTAAAAGCCGTCACGGCTTGGGGTGAGCAGGTGTATCCGAACTTTAGTGTGGAGATCAAGCGCTTTACCGAAAAAGCCAACACATTAGCTAAACAAGCTATGGCGATGCTGCTTTTTTACTACGAACGCATTCAGCCCGTTGCCGCCAATACCGATTTGGAAGGCCTTTTGAGTATGTTTGAGCATGACAGAACCCACTATTCCAAGATGGTGGCCTCATTGATGCCGGTGCTCAATATGCTCACATCAAGTGACCTTGGCCCACTGCTATCACCGATTGCAAACGATGTGGATGACAGCCGGATAATTACGGATTCTGGCCGTATTATCAACAATGCCCAAGTGGCGTATATCGGCTTGGATTCATTGACCGACGCCATGGTTGGCAGCGCCATTGGTTCGTTGCTTTTATCCGATCTCACCGCCGTGGCCGGTGACCGCTATAACTATGGTGTTGAAAATCGTCCCGTAAATATCTTCATCGATGAGGCGGCTGAAGTCGTCAACGATCCCTTCATTCAACTGCTCAACAAAGGCCGTGGCGCAAAAATGCGTTGTGTGATTGCTACTCAGACCTTTGCTGACTTTGCAGCTCGTACAGGCAGTGAAGCTAAGGCTCGCCAGGTGTTAGGTAACATCAACAACCTGATAGCTCTTCGGGTGATGGATGCCGAAACTCAGCAGTACATTACTGACAATCTGCCAAAGACTCGGTTGCAGTACATCATGCAAACTCAAGGTATGTCGTCCAACTCGGACAGCCCCGCGTTATTTACCGGCAATCATGGCGAACGCTTGATGGAGGAAGAAGGCGATATGTTTCCACCGCAGTTATTAGGCCAGCTTCCCAACCTGGAGTACATCGCCAAGCTTTCAGGTGGCCGCGTGATCAAAGGTCGAATTCCTATTTTAACCAGCTCTACACAGGCAGCATAAGGAGTCTGTATGCATCATTCTGTCTGTCTGAAAATGACAACACTTACCAGTAAAGAAATGCTCGCTCAGTGGCAGCAACATAACCCCCAGTTCAAGGAAACCTTAAGACTGCTTGAAACCGACTGGCCTCATGCTTTGGCCTCGGTGTATTGCTTGGCGGACTACTTAACGGATGCGTTCACGTTAGATGGCCATTCCATCTTTGATTTGTGTCTGTGTAATGGCTTGGGCAGTTATGAAGAAGTCAGTTGTGATGATGACAGTGTACGCCTGTGGCATTTCATTGAGGCACTGACCTGGACTGCCGCCAGTGCTTTAACGGGGATTCGCCTGCGTGATCCTGACCATTTCGAGTGGGCCGCCGTAGATGGTGTGTATTTCCACACCTGGATTCGTAATCGTCCAAATCGAATGGGGTATCTGGCTGAAGGACGCATCGATGTGCGTTATGTCAGTGGTCATACGACGACAAAGCGGCTTCAACAAGTGATTAAAGCCCGGATTATGACGCCAACCGTTGCAGCCATGCTGGCGCGAGTAGAAGAGGATGTTTGGCATGAGCAAGCATAAGTCGGTTTGGCTGCTGTGTCTGGCACTGATGCTGGAGATTATTGCCATTGGCGTGTTAGTGCCCGGTGATTGGACTGGCCGGGTTATTAATAAAGAGAAGCAGATGATTCAAAACCAATTGGGCGCACAAACAAGCTATTGGATTGGTCAAACTAGCCATGGCTGGTATCAGTCATGGATTGTGGATACACAGATGGAGCAATCTGTGCGTGATTTTCTAATCCCCACTGAAGAGCAACGACTGCGCTCTAAAGGGATGGAGAACATGGGAGGCTTTTGGTTTGTGTGGGTAGAAGACCGTATTCAGGCATTTTTTGATGTGTTGTACCAAGTGTTCACTCGATTTGCTTTGCTGATGGTCTGGTTGCCCTTTGCGCTTATTCTCATGTTACCGGCGTTGTGGGACGGCTTGATGACCTGGAAGATTAAGAAGACAACCTTTGATTTTTCGAGCCCAATCATTCACCGCTACAGCATGATTATCCTGGGCTCAGGTGTCATTTTGCTGTTTATGGGATTGTTCGCCCCGCTGGCTATTCCACCGGTGGTGTTACCGTCGCTGATCATCGGTTTGGCATTGATGGCGGGGTTGGCGTTAAGTCACTTGCAGAAGAAGATATGAGGCCAGTTGGGCCTCATCTTGTAGAGCTAAAACCTTACGCCTACTGCATTGCCATTCTCGTCTTCCGCTGGCAAATGATAAGTATCAATAAGGTGACCTTGAAGCCAAATATATTGCGGCATCCAAAACGAGTACTGTCGTATAAGAGCCAATACTTCTTTCAGCGGTTTGTTTGCATGAGGCTCGGCAAGACGAAAGTACATGAATGAGCAATAATCTCGAAAATACTCATGAAGCTCTGAATCCGATAGCGTTTCTTTTAGTGGCCTGTTTTGCTCATCGTCCTCATCAGGGGAATTGGCATAAATTTCGAATAGCTGCTTTTCAGTAAGCGTCTCCAAGAAGTGGTCTTCAATTAAGATCCCATCACTGGTATCGACATCCATACCATCTTTGACATCAAAAGCCATGACACATCCAGAAGATAATGCCACCTCTGATGGTTTCAGTACGTCATTAGCTTGTACAACCTGATGCCAATGATTAAAACCAGCAGATACTGCAATTTCATCGAGTGCTTCAGTGTGTGTAATGGATTGTTCACGTTTAAGCTTTCGTGCTTTTTGCTTTAAACGTTCAACCGTGGCAGAGGAAATGATTTTAGTAATTTGCATTGAGTTTCTCCTATTAGCGAATACGGTGCCCACTGCCGAGGTCGCAGAAAAAACCTAAGCAAAAAATAAATTTGATATGCATGTCGTCCCGTCCGGGTTTGCTAAAGTGGGCAGCTGGTCTCGACACGACCAATATCCCCATCATATCAACCGCATCAAAAAGATCAATTGTTAGTATTGTCTGAGTAGAACCCTCAAAACCTTCAAGAATTCGGCATCTAGCTGACCACTGAACCTGCCAATCCCAAGGCATCCTTCACTTCTCAATTCAAACAACGAGGAGTGACTATGGAACCTGTGAGTATTCCGTCCTATATCGATGACCCGCCGCACTTCCTGCTTTGGAGTGCCGACGAGATGGCTCCCATTCTGTTGGGGCTAGTGATCGGCATTTTTACCGGTAATGCCTTGGTTTTATGCCTGTTGGGGTTGGTAACAACCAAGCTCTATCGGCGTTTTCGTGATGGTCGCCCAGATGGTTTTATTCTTCACGCCATCTACTGGGCTGGACTGTTGCCAACCAAAGCCAAGACGATCCCTAACCCATTTATCAGGAGCTATCTGCCGTGAAGTTCGACGTGTTTTTAAAATCATGGCAAGGCACGCAATTAGAGAACCGATGGCAACGGTTTCTGATTGCAGTGCTGGTGCTATCTAACTTGCTGCTTGCGGCATTTTCTCGCAATACCGTGGTAGCCATTCAACCGCCAACCTTGTCTGAAACGGCTGAAGTGTCACGAAACCAGGCTACTCAGCCTTACTTGGAATCCTGGGGGCTCTACCTAGCTGAGCTTATGGGCAACGTGACGCCGGGCAATGTGTCTTTTATCCGGGTTGCTATCGAGCCGCTGCTTTCACCTGCGGTGTACCAGCAAGTGGTCGATGCACTGGAGATTCAGGCAAGACAGATCCGTGAAGACCGAGTCACGCTCAAATTCCAACCCAGACAAGTGGAGTATGAGTATGAAACCGGCCATGTCTTTGTGACCGGTTATTCCTTGGTCTCTGGACCATCTGGAGATGAACAGCGCCAAACTCGCACCTATGAGTTTGACATCGATATTGAGCAATACCGTCCAAAGCTCAGTTGGATGGATACGTATGAGGGGCAAGCTAGAACGAAGCGAGTTCGTGAAAAGTTGACCCAAGAGCAAAGCCGGAGGGTGAATGATGCGAACCAAAATTAGTCGATGGATGACACCAAGCTTAATCGCAATGAGCTTGAGTGGCGTCCTGTTATCTCAAGCGTCGTATGCAGACGTGGAATTGCCAATTGTGCCAGCCAGTGTGATGAAGCAGTCTGCTACTGCAAATCCACCGGTTCAAAGCAATACGGTTTCAACGGATACGCCAACAACGCTACTGATGACACCGGGGGTTAATGAACTGATCCCTGTAGCACTTGGTCATCTGAATCGAATTGTGACGCCGTTTGAATCGCCTCAGGTGAGAACAACCAGTGATGCTCAGACGCAAATTAAGGGGAATGTTGTATATGTGGCCACGGACAAAGAATCACCGGTTTCACTCTACATCACTCCGCCTGGTCAGGAAGCGCCCGCGTTATCTGTCACCTTAGTCCCTCGTCGTATTCCACCGCGTGAAATTACCTTAGCTATTGATGGTCAGCAGTGGCCTATCAAGGGCGTCGTGAACCGCAAAGCCGCCACTTGGGAAACGGCTCAGCCATACGTCGATAGCTTACGTGATTTACTCAGAAGCCTTGCACTAAATGAGTTACCACAAGGCTATGACATCCGTTTAGCTGGCCAAACTGACACAAGCCCGAAATGTTTTCAGCCTGGCTTAAAGTTTGGTTTTAAGCAGGGGCAAATTGTGACGGGACATTACTTCACCGTCTATGTAGGACTGGTTGAAAGCTTTGCCGATGAGCCGATAGAAGCCAGTGAAATAGCCTGTCATGCACCAGATATAGTGGCAAGCGCCTACTGGCCTCGCAATATCTTGTTGCCGGGTGAAAAGACTGAGTTGTATGTGGTTGTTCGCAATCATCGTGAAGAAGCGGTGGAAAGTCAGCGACCTTCGCTTCTTGTGGGAGGTGAATAACGATGAAAGCACAATGGGAACAAATGAGCCCGAACATGAAGCGGGGCCTATCGGTTGCCGGTATTGCTGGTGGTCTCATCCTTATGGTGATGGTGTTTTCACCTAATCCTGACGATGGCTCAAGCAGTCGGAACCGACAGGAAACGATCCGGCACATTCTTACGGATACCAATACTCGTGATGTTGGGGTCGATAGTTTGGCTGCGAACGTAAAACTACTCAGTGAGCGCAATGAACAGTTACGTCGTGAAGTTGAGCGCTTGCGTCGTGACGTCGATTCAGGACGGCTAAGCCCAGGTTCGCCTTCAATACCAAGTGAGGTCAATGCGGAGTTGGCTCGGCTTAGAGCGGAGCTTGATGATGTTCGCGCTGGAGGTGATTCAGTAGCTGAAGGCACAAATAGCCGTTTTGAAGTGCCTTTATCTGCCATGGAATTGCCTAAAGAAGAAAAGCCACTGCCGTCTAACCCAGACGACTATTTTGCCAATGCGCCGCTGCCTGATCCGCTCTATCAGCAGCCAGCCAATGGCCAAGGTACACGAGCACGAGATGTTCCATTGCCGCCAATCACGATTCGTATGATTGAGCCTGAAGTGGTTGTCGAGCCAGAAGTTGTAGTGCAAGAAGCGCCGCCTTTGTATTTACCGGCGGGCAGCATCATCTCAGGTACTTTGATCACGGGTTTGGATGCACCTACTCACGAGTCTGCAAGACGTGAACCTTTTCCTGCATTGCTGAGGATTCAAAAGGAAGCCATTTTACCCAACCGATTTAGAGCGGATATCAAAGAGTGTTTCTTGATCGCCGCAGGTTACGGTGATTTGAGCTCTGAGCGTGCCTATTTGCGAGGCGAGACCATTTCATGTGTGAGAGAAGATGGCGGCGTCATTGAAACACGACTGGATTCTTATGCCGTAGGTGAAGACGGCAAAGCCGGTATTCGTGGCCGATTAGTGTCGAAACAAGGCCAACTGGTGGCTAAATCGATGATGGCCGGATTCCTACAGGGCTTGGCAGGCGCATTTGATGTGAATCCTGTACCAACGATTCAGACGGGTAATGCCGGTGATACTCAGCTGTACCAGCAAGTCATGAGCCAAGAAGCATTACAAGGCGCTGCGATTAAAGGCACAGGTAAAGCATTGGATCGAGTGGCCAAGTTCTATTTGGACATGGCTGAAAATATGTTCCCAGTCATAGAGGTAGACGCTGCCAGGAAAATTGAAGTCATAGTCACTCGTGGTGCCTCGTTGTCGTTGGCCACTTCGCAAGGGGGAGGTGCAAGAAGATGAAAAAATCCTGCATGTTGCTAACCGATCGAAGTCCGTTTCAGACAATAAGATGTGTATCCAGAGGAGAGTTAACCATGACGACATCAATGCAGAACAACCCAAAGCACCAGTCAAAACAGTGGTCTAAAGCTGGATTACTTTTATTGGCAGTCGGCTCAACCTTATTGTCTGGCTGTAGTTCATTGGGTCTTGGGAGTAGTGAATATGGATGCCCAGGTATGCCTGACGGTGTGCGCTGTTTATCCGCTCGTGAAGTCTATGAGCTGACCAGTAATGGCGCTGCACCCAAGACGATTGATGCTGTGGCGACTCGAATTGGTTCTCCCTCTGGGTATTCACAATCTGATTTAGAGACAGGACTGCTGAGCCATCCAGCATTACCTGAGACGCAGCAATCTGCACCTATTCGCATTCCTTCAAGGGTAATGCGGATTTGGATTGCGCCTTGGGAGGATGACCGTGGAGATCTGAATTTATCCAGCTACGTGTTTACCGAAATTGAACCGCGCCGGTGGGATATTGGGGTGTCAGCACCTCGAATGGTTTCGCCTGTGCTACGTCCACTTCAGACTCAGAGCGATTCAACCTCAGCGGGAGCTGATGGTAAGCGCGATAACTTGAGTATCTACGGAGAAACTAACGAATGACAAATGCAGTTCGCACCATTCAAACTCAGCGCCTAATGACCATTAGTGCGCTTGGTTTGATGGCGTTAATGATTTCGGAGCCCTCATTTGCGGGCACCGGTGGTGATGCTTTCACTGATGTGTGGGATACCCTAAAAGATTGGACCCAAGGTACTTTGGGACGGATCGTAGCGGGAGCCATGGTACTGGTGGGTATTGTGGGCGGTATCGCCCGCCAAAGCTTGATGGCTTTTGCCTTGGGCATTGGTGGCGGTATGGGTCTCTACAATACGCCAACCGTCGTTGAAAGTGTTATGTCTGCAACCTTACCTGTTGTTGCCAGCACTCAAGAAGTTATTGGCACAACTGTTCCAGCAATCAGCGCCGTTTTACTGGGCACCTGAATGTGAGCCATAGTAGGCAGTTCACTTAAGGTAATCAAACTAGGTCTACACAACATCGGGTTATTGGTGATGTTGTGTAGACCTTTTCATTTCAACAACGCCGCATTAGCGGGCTTGGTTTACAGTATTTGGTATATTAATACCTAAAGTGTTAAAATCACTGTCACAATAAACTATATGGTTTATACTGTTTGTGATATTCATACTTTGGGTGTTAAAATGTCATCTAAGATAAACTGGCTTGTTGCTCATACTTCTCCTGGTGCGCTAGTACTTCAGCAATGGCTGACTGAAAACGGTGTGAGCTATTCCTTGGCTCAAAAGTACGCGCAGAACGGTTGGCTAAAGAAGCTATGTTCTGGCGTGTATTATCGTCCAGATGCGCGGGGCGATATAAAGCCAACTTGGGTTGATGCCATTCAAGCATTAGATGTGCAATTGGGCGTTTCAGTTCATTTGGCTGGATTGAGCAGCTTAACTCACCAAGGACTGAGTCACTATTTACAGCTGAACAAAGAGCAAGTTTGGATTTGCGTTAAAAACAAGTCGTCCTTACCGAAATGGTTTCGTGAATTCCCTTATCAGAATTGGTTTTACTGTGGAAACCATAAGCTTGAAGTGAATCCCGAGAAAGATTTGAAAAGGATCACGGTTAAAGAGAAAGAACTCACTGTCAGCTGTGCAGAACTTGCTGCCTATGAAGTGGTAGATGCGATTGGAAAGCTGATTTCATTTGAGCATGTCGCAGAATTATTTCAGGGTTTAGTCAATCTTAGCCCTAGAAAAGTACAAGATATTCTTGAACGAAGCAGCTCTGTTCAGGCAAACCGAATATTTCTATTTCTGGGTCGATACTACGATCACCAGTGGGTCAATCGCATAGATGAAACAAGAATTAAATTGGGGGCAGGAAAGCGGCAGGTTGTCGAAAAAGGACGTTTTGATGAGCGATATCAAATCACAGTGCCAGAGATATTAAGCGTCAAAAAAGGTGAACAACATAATGGATAAAGATAGCCCATATTACAAACAGGTTTCTTTGCTCATAAGAATGCTGCCTGTGGTAGCAACAGAGACGGTTTTTGCACTTAAAGGTGGCACCGCCATTAATTTATTTGTGAGAGATTTTCCTCGGTTATCTGTAGATATTGATCTTGCTTATCTTCCACTTGAACCAAGAGATGAGGCTTTGATTAATGTCAGGGCTGCATTGCAGCGCATTACAGACAGAATCAATACTCAACCAGATATCAGAGCGGCATTTCAGGATAATAAAGCTGATGAACTGAGAATAGTTGTATCAAGTCCGGTTGCGACGATCAAAATTGAAGTGTCGCCCGTCGCCAGAGGTACATTGCATAGTGCAGAAATAATGGCAGTTCAAGAGTCTGTTGAATACGAGTTTGGTTATGCTGAGATTCAGGTAGTCAGTCTTCCCGATCTGTATGGTGGGAAATTGTGTGCTGCAATGGATCGCCAACATCCTCGCGACTTATTTGATGTGCGTATGTTACTTGGCAGTGAAGGGGTTTCGAGAGAGATTTTAGTGGGTTTTTTAACCTATACATTAAGTCATCCTCGGCCTATTAATGAAGTCATGTCGCCAAACTGGCAGCCTCTGAATGAGAAATTTCAGGCAGAATTTGACGGAATGACTTTTGAAAAAGTTGAATGCGAAGACTTAGCCTCTGTTAGGCCCATGATGTTAATTGAACTGCAAAAACATTTCACAGAAAGAGATCATGCTTTCCTTATGTCATTCAAAAGAGGGCAACCTGACTGGGCATTGTTTGACTATCCTAATGCAGCAGACTTGCCAGCGATTCGTTGGAAATTGCAGAACATTAACAAATTGGCAAAGAATCAAGCAAAACACCAAGAGCAATTAGATAAATTGAAGCAAGTGCTTGATGATTGGCTTGTTAACGCAAACGCCGAGTAATTCGTTTATAACAAACCTCAACGAGCTATAAGCCCCCTAGTTAGATTGCGATTTCTTCAATCTATCTAACCGAGTCCACATAGGACAACTGCATAGACTGGAGCCTCGATTTACATTAACGAGGACTCCTCATGCGAAAACTATCTCCAATCATTCTGGCGCTTGCGCTGTCTCCTTTGGTTCAAGCTGAACCTGTGTCTGAAGTGTCGCCCGTTGGCAAAATTGACGGCATGGTTTCTTTACCTGTCACGGGTATGAAAGCGGTCGAAAGCAATGGCCGTATTGTTTTCATGTCAGACAGTGGCCGGTTCGTCATTGATGGCACGCTCTATGATGCCTGGTCCAAAAAGCCGCTTACCAGCCTTGAAGAAATTCGTGAAGCGGGGAACACGCTGGACTTAGGTCGTCTTGGCCTAAAAATGGATGATTTGAATCCACTGACGCTGGGTGAAGGCAAAAAGAAAGTGGTGGTCTTTGTTGACCCACGATGCCCGCACTGCCATGAGCTTTTGAAACAAGCTTTACCGTTAACCAAAGAATACACCTTCCAAATACTCCCTGTGCCAGTGCTTGGTCCTGATTCAGAGCGTCAGGTTCGCCAGCTTGGCTGTGCGCGTGACAAAAAAGCGGCCACCGATGCATTGCTGAATGGCCGGATTGGTAACCTAGAACAGGATGATGCCTGCAACTTAGAACCAATGCAGCGTACCTTGGTGACGGCTCAAATCCTGGGCATTCAAGGTGTGCCTTTCATCGTCGCCAATGATGGTCGCATCAGCCGAGGCCGTCCTTATGATCTTTCTGCTTGGTTGGAGGGGCGTTAATGAAAGCCTCTCTGTATTCAGGGCAACGCGCTTCAGAGCTCTTGCCAGTATTGGCCTATTCCGACGATGAGCAACTGTTTTTCATGGAAGACCAGAGTGTTGGCTTTGGTTTTCTATGTGACCCATTGCCTGGTGGTGATGAGTCTGTTGCAGACAGGGTTAATGTTCTACTCAACAACGACTGGCCAAAAGACACTTTGCTGCAATTTGGCCTGTACGCCTCGCCTGATATTCAAACCGACCTTCAGCGCATGATGGGCTTACGGCATCGTCAATCCGATCCATTGCTTAGGGCGTCGATACGCAAACGTGCGGATTTCCTCGATGGGGGCACGGTTCAATCGATAGAAGAATCGACCCAGACTCAGGTACGCAACTTTCAACTGATCGTCACCTGCAAATTGCCTTTGGAAAGTCCTATACCGACGGAGCGTGAGTTGAGTCGAGCATCCGCGCTTCGAGCTTCTTTCTCTCAGGCGTTGGCAACGGTTGGTTTTCGCGTCACTGAGATGACTGACCGAAATTGGCTCGCGGCATTAAGTGCGCAACTTAACTGGGGAAAAGATGCTTCTTGGCGTAATCCATCTCCAATCCGCAGTGAGGCAGATAAACCACTTCGAGAGCAAGTGTTGGATTATGACCGAGCTATCAAGGTGGATAGCCAAGGTCTGATGCTGGGTGATTACCGAGTTAAAACCTTATCGTTTAAGCGCTTGCCTGAGCGGATCTGGTTTGGTCATGCCGCAAGTTTTGCGGGCGATATGATGACGGGCAGTCGCGGCTTACGCGGCAGCTTTTTGCTAAATGTCACCATTCACTTTCCTTCAGCCGAGGCGATGCGATCTCGTTTAGAGACGAAGCGTCAATGGGCGGTCAATCAGGCTTATGGCCCGATGCTCAAGTTTGTGCCGGTGCTGGCAGCCAAGAAAAAGGGGTTTGATGTTCTTTTTGAAGCCTTGCAAGAAGGTGATCGTCCTATTCGGGCAAATATGACCTTAACGCTGTTTTCCCCGACGGAAGAGGCGTCCATCAGCTCTGTTTCAAATGCTCGAACTTATTTCAAAGAACTCGGGTTTGAGCTGATGGAAGACAAGTACTTCTGTTTGCCCATTTTCCTGAATGCCTTGCCATTTGGTGCCGACCGCCAGGCGATGAACGACTTGTTTCGATTTAAGACCATGGCGACACGACATGTGATCCCACTGTTGCCTTTGTTTGCAGATTGGAAAGGCACGGGCACGCCAGTGATTAACTTTGTTTCCCGCAATGGCCAGATCATGAGTGTGTCCCTTTATGACTCGGGCAGTAATTACAACTGTTGCATCGCGGCGCAATCGGGATCGGGCAAGTCATTCCTGGTGAACGAAATCATCTCCTCCTACTTATCTGAAGGCGGGCAATGCTGGGTAATTGATGTTGGCCGCTCTTATGAAAAGCTGTGTGAAGTCTATGATGGTGAGTTCTTACAGTTCGGGCGGGACAGTGGCATTTGCTTAAACCCGTTTGAAATCGTTGAGGACTATGACGAAGAAGCGGATGTACTGGTTGGGTTATTGGCCGCAATGGCCGCACCTACGCAGTCATTAACCGATTTTCAGATGGCCAACCTAAAACGTCAGACCCGTGAACTGTGGGAGAAAAAAGGTCGTGCCATGTTGGTTGATGATGTGGCAGAGGCTTTAAAAAATCATGAAGACCGACGTGTGCAGGACGTGGGTGAGCAGCTCTATCCGTTTACGACACAGGGCGAATATGGCCGCTTCTTTAATGGTCACAACAATATTCGCTTCAAAAACCGATTCACCGTTCTGGAGTTAGAAGAGCTCAAGGGGCGTAAGCATCTGCAACAAGTGGTGTTGCTTCAGCTTATCTACCAAATCCAACAGGAGATGTACTTAGGTGAGCGGGATCGTCGCAAGATTGTGTTCATTGACGAAGCCTGGGATCTGCTGACTCAAGGTGATGTCGGTAAGTTTATCGAGACGGGTTACCGTCGATTTCGAAAATATGGCGGCAGTGCTGTAACAGTAACGCAGTCGGTCAACGATTTATACGACAGCCCTACAGGTAAAGCCATCGCTGAAAACTCGGCCAATATGTACCTGCTTGGCCAAAAAGCCGAAACCATCAACGCGCTCAAAAAAGAAGGCCGTTTGCCATTAGGTGAAGGCGGCTACGAATACCTGAAAACGGTTCATACCGTCACGGGTGTCTATTCCGAGATTTTCTTTATTACCGAGATGGGCACCGGGATTGGCCGCCTTATCGTCGATCCGTTTCACAAGCTGTTGTACTCGTCCCGTGCAGAAGATGTAAACGCGATTAAACAGTTAACGCGCAAAGGCCTTTCTGTTGCTGATGCCATCTCTCAGTTGTTGAAGGAGCGAGGCTTTGACTGCTCCCCTCCCTAAAGGAAGGGGATTCTTGTTTCAAGGCGTTATGCCCGAAGTTCATTAGAACAATCGGGACTTACTTACGCTCCACAAGCTAACACCGCTTGCCCAGCGGCTTTGATATTAATAGCGGCATTGGTATCACGGTCTAAGCGCGCTTCACACGCTGGACAAGTCCAATGCCTTATATGTAACGGTAGAGAATCAACTACGTGACCACAGCAATTACAACGCTTACTAGACGGATACCACTTGTCAATCTGGACAAGTGTTCTGCCGCGCCATTCTGCTTTGTACTCAAGCTGCCTAACCATTTCGCCCCAATTGGCGTCACCAATGGCCTTAGCAAGTCGCGGATTCTTGACCATGTTTTTAACGCTCAAACTCTCACAGCTAATCACTTGGTTTTCGTTTATCAACGTAGTGGTGAGTTTGTGGGTAAAGTCGCGGCGGCAGTCGGCAATCTTCGCCTGAATGCGAGCAACTTTGATTCTGGCTTTGTGGAAGTTGGCAGTTCCTTTCTTCTTCTTGGAAAGGCGGCGTTGCGCCTGAGCCAATTTCTTCTCGTACTTTGCAGTATGGCGGGGATTGCCAGATTTAAACCCGTCAGCGGTAATCACAAGGTCGGTCAAACCCAAATCAATACCCGTTGTCTTTTTGGTAACAGGCAGTGGTTTAGGCTCGAAGCGGCAAAGCATAGACACGAAGTAGCGGCCTGCACTGTCTTTCGAGATAGTGACGGTAGTTGGTTCGCTAGGAAGTTCACGCGACCAGCGAATATCAAGCGGCTGTTTGGACTTGGCAATGTAGATATTGCCATCTTTGAACTTAAACTCCGACTTCGTGAATTCTGCGCTTTGCTTGCTGCGCTTCTTCTTAAAGGCTGGATACTTCGCCCTTCCTTCAAAGAAGTTCTTAAACGCAGTTTGTTGATGGCGCAAAGATTGTTGGAGCGGTACACACGACACGCTGTTAAGCCATTCAAACTCAGTTTGCTTCTTGAGTTCGGTCAGCTTAGAGCTTGCCGTGTTGTAGTTAACCTTTTTGCTTTCGTTGTAGAAAGCGTCGGTACGCCATTTAAGGATCGCGTTATAAACGAAACGCACACAGCCGAAAGTCTGCGCAAGCAATTGAGCCTGTTCAGTCGTTGGGTAAAAGCGTTGTTTAATAGCGATCTCTTTCATAGTTCACAAGAATACAGTTGTTTTTGTGAAAGTAAATATTAACATTAACCAATCGGGTAGTTTTTGCTCCTTCGGAGCAACCGCTATCCCTCCTCGCCCTAGAAGGACGGGGTTTCTCGCGGGATTTAGATGAATAAGACCACGCTTTGGCCATTTATGGCCTCTATTACTTTGTCTATTGCTGGTAGCGGTTTAATGACCAGCTGGCTTTTAATGAAAACACTCGAACCCATCCACAGCCAGTTGGCGTTAAGTACGCCCATTGCAGTCGTGGATTTTGGGGATGCGGTGTTGTCACTGGGTCCTAATGCCAGCGAACAAGACATCGAATCCAGGTTGCTTCAGACCAATCAGCAAATTGAAAAGTTAAAAGCAGCCGGTTTTATCGTGCTGGATGCCCAAGCGGTGGTTGGCGCTGATGATTCTGTTTTCGTGCCAGTAGGCTCAAAGGAGGTGTCTCATGCAGATACTCCGTAAAAGAATGCCTTGGCGGCCATATCTCATCCGGCTGACCATTCTTGCGTTAATCATGGCCTTGGTAGGCACCTATGCCATGATGCGCTACCGAATAGGTATTGATACCCAGCAAGAGCGCTGCCTTCCTGATACCACGGTATATCTGATTGACTTATGGAATAAAGAGCCCGTTAAGGATGGTCTGTATGCCTTCCACTCAAAAGGACTCGCTCCGTTATATAACGACGGTACTCGGATGCTGAAACGCCTAACAGGGATGCCAGGGGATGAAGTCAAGGTGACGCCTGAGCATGTGCTGGTGAATGGTGCTGAAGTCTCTACCGGCATGGCATTAGCCCAGCGTCTTGGTGTGGCTGAAACAGAATTTAGCCGCTCATTGACGCTGCAAGAAAACGAGTATTGGTTTTCCGGTGAGGCCGCAACGAGTTTCGACTCCCGTTATTGGAATGCCGTTAAGCGCGAGCAGATTGTCGGTCGCGCTTGGCCGCTTTGGTAGGAGGTGGATGATGAGAAGACTATGCCTCTTATTTTTGTTGGTTGCTCCATTGGCTTGGGTGCAAGTGTCCTGGGCACAAGAGCCTTATCCGTTGTCTGACGAGGACAAAAAGATCGTCGAAATGAGCCGCAGCATTTTACAAAGTGCTGTGGATGGTGCATCTGAATTTATAGAGCCTTTTGCACCGGTTGAACAACCTGCGTCGCTCAAAC
The DNA here is from genome assembly GCF_019134595.1 of Pseudoalteromonas shioyasakiensis. Classification (NCBI taxonomy): domain Bacteria; kingdom Pseudomonadati; phylum Pseudomonadota; class Gammaproteobacteria; order Alteromonadales; family Pseudoalteromonadaceae; genus Pseudoalteromonas; species Pseudoalteromonas shioyasakiensis. Next base: position 902,529 of record NZ_CP077770.1, read on the forward strand.
ACAGCGATGAATGGTTGATATTTGCGTCGTCCTCACTGGGAGATTCGTCACTGAAGCAGCTTTTCAAAGAGGCCAGTGCTACCGGCGCTATTGTGTTGTTTCGGGGAATTCCTGAAGGAAAGACCTTGGGGGCAGCTATCCGTGATTGGCATACCCTGATGACGGGGCTTGATCCTGTTCCTCAGGTTCGAATCGATCCGAAAGCCTTTGTGCACTGGCGGGTGACTAGCGTGCCTGCCATTTTTCGCATAGACGATGACAAGGTGACTGCAAGTGCACTAGGGGTTTACAGCAAGGACTGGTTGCAGCGTCAAATTGAAACCGGCAATACCGGTTCATTGGGTCAACGCGGTCCGATTCATTCGATTTTAGAACCGGATTTGATGCAAGTGGCGATGCAGCGATTACAGTCGATTGACCTGGGCGCATTAAAGAAAAAAGCCATTGAGCGTTTCTGGTCTCGCCAAACATTCACTGACTTACCCAAAGCCACGCAGTATCGGATAAGAACGGTTGATCCAACCATCGTCATGCAGCGGCCACTATTGGATGCTAATGGTCGAACATTGATCCCAGCAGGAACGCGTGTTAACCCGCTCAAAGCCTTGCCATTTACTCAGCAGCTTGTGGTGTTTAATGCGTCGAACGCTGAAGAGGTGGACGCAGTTGCGCATTGGCTTGAGGGACAAGATAGGACACTGCGCCGCATTACGCTTATCACCACGCAGCTCGACCGTGCGCAAGGTTGGAATCGCCTCAATGCGCTCGAAAAGACATTGGACAGTCCGGTTTACCTTCTCAATGCCTCGCTAAAGCAGCGCTTTGATCTGCAAGTCACTCCATCGTTTGTTCAAGCAAAGGGACTCGCGTTTGAAATAGAAGAAATTCCAGCAAAGGAGCTTGTTCATGAAAAAGCTCAATAATACGTATCGTCTGATGCGGACTCTCGTTGTCATGTTTGTCCTAAGCGCCTCTATTCCTGCAAAAGCCGAATTGACTTGCCCAGACGCGGGGTTATTGTCCGGCAAGTTGCTGACGGATGTTTGCTGGTCATGCATTTTTCCTATCCGGGTTGCCGGTCTTCCTCTTGGCTCTGGTAATGTCCCAAGCGGCGCATCAAACAAGTCGTTTTGCTTATGTGAAGATAACTTAGGTGTGCCAAGGCCAGGTATTGTTACCAGCATGTGGGAGCCAGCGCGTTTGATTGAACTGGTCAGAACGCCAGGTTGTTCGCCTTCACTGGGAGGGATTCGCTTACCGTTAGGTGATAGGCGATTGCAAGGTGGTCATGGTGAGGGTGAATACGATACCGGTGATCTCGCTTTCTACCATTACCATTATTACGCCTTTCCGCTTTTGGTCATGCTCGATTTGTTCATGGATGGCAATTGCAATGCCGATGGTTACATGGACTTTGACTTGATGTATTTGTCGGAATTGGACCCGACATGGCTGAACGATGAACTGGCCTTTTTTACTCAGCCTGAAGCGGCTGCCGTTGCCAATCCATTAGCTATCTCTGCTTGTACCGCTGACGCTGCCTCATCAACGCTTGGTAAACCCATCGACCAGTTGTTTTGGTGTGCTGGCAGTTGGGGACATCTCTATCCGTTATCTGGCCACACCTTAGCCTTTGGTTCATTAGCAGAAAACACCAGTCATTTAGCGGCGCGTGCAATCGCGGCTCAACACAGGCGTGGTCTTGCAAGACGAACAATGGGGAACAGTGCGCTATGCCGACCTGTTATCGAACCCATGCTGCCGAAATCACAATACAAGATGAGTATGTTCTTCCCTGTGCCGGAAACTGAAAGTGCGCATGTCATCGGTGAAAGCACCATGAAATGGGGAGAGTGGCGAACAATCCCTGGTGCCGGTGAAGATGCGCTCTACATTTTGTGGCGCTGGCAAGACTGCTGTAACTCGGGAGGTTAAATATGAAACCAACACTTTTTACCCGAGTTTTAGCGGGTGTTTTATCAATCACTATGGCGTGCTTGCCCTTACATGGTGTGGCCGCTGATGTACAGCGCCAATCCGGCCTAAGCGGACAACAAGAAGGTAAGCAATTGCTGCAAAACTGGACGATGCCCGCACTCAATGGCAATACATTGTCGGTGCCGAATGGCAGTGGTAATGAGTCCATTAACTTGCAAGAGCTTTTCCCTGGTATGGATCAGGGCTCATTGGATGTCTTAACGGGCGTTTATGGCTCTGATGCCAGCATGAATCAATTGGGGACGCAGCGCCAAGAGAGCATGGCATCCGAAAGTGGCGCTACGGGTGAGGCATTTCGTTCGCTACAACAAATCAAAGACAGGTCTCGGCCAGATATGGTCAATGATCCCCTTTGGGCATTAACCGATGCGGTTCAAACTGACCCCAATCTATTAACTCAAAGCTTCCCCGGCTGTGAGTCTCAAGGTGAAGGCAGCCCAAATTACCTGCAATGTGACAGGCTCAATACAGCGGTTAACAGCTGCACTATTACTCACGATTACACGGCAGGCATTATTGAGCATGTTTCAGGGCCGATGAACCTTCGCTCTTGTGGTGAGGGGTGTCTTGAAGTTTGGATAGGACGTATTGGCGACAACTACTGGAGTGGTAGTTGTAAAGTGTTCGAACAGGCCATCACACTCAAAGTCGTGAACCCCGATGCGATTACCTCAGCCGTTCTTGAGTACGCAAAATGGGATGACTACATGCAAGTGTGGCTTGGCGATCAGAAAGTCTGGTCTGGGCCGAACAATAATTTTCCACCAGAGACGGCAGGTCGCTGCGAGCTCAGTACCAGTTGGGAGCGCAATCCTAATACCGATCTCACAGCCAGGCTAAAAGCGGTAGAACCAGGTTTAGAAGTGCCAGTCAAAATTCGCGTATCGGTAACGGGTAGTGGTGAGGGGTATGCACGCATCAAGGTGCGCTTTGATCCAACCAAGGTGGTGATGAATGATAGTTGGTCACCAGAGTCCTGTATCGAACAAGCAGCGGATATCCCGACGAAGTTTTCAGACTACAGCATTCAATGCACGGATCAGCCTTCTTCAACCAACGGATGTACGGTGGTCAATGGTGTTTCAGTTTGTGAATCCTATTTTGCCCCTAGCCCTGTGGCTGGCATATCGCCTTTGTGTAGGCGTGTACAAGTCAGTGTGGATGATGAAAGCTATAAGGGGATTGAAAATCAGGCCTGCCAAGTGCTTGAAGAGAATCCTTCATGTGGCTTCATGTCGTCAGAATGTGCCGAAACCAATGATAAAGGTGAATGCATTCGTTTTACCGATACCTATGACTGTGGATTGCAAACCAGCGATCCAAAGTGTGTGGTATCCAACCTTATGCCAAGTAGTTTTGAGGCCTGTGATCCTACTCAGACGATTACGCCATTTACTGAAACCAAGCATGTACCGGATTACCAGGTGTGCGAGAAGATCAGCACGCTTACTGAGTGTCAGTTAGAACGACGTGTATCCGCTGAAACCCATCAACAAAGCTGGTCCATTGAGCGCGGTTGCTTTAGCTCTGAAACGCTCAGCTTTGTTCCACAGCACAGCAGCACTATGCAAACTGGAAACGCGACACTGAGGATTTTTGATAATCAAAATACTGAGATAAAAATCACTGAGTCGCCATCTAAGGCAAATGGTTGGAAAACGACACTCTCTCTGAAGGGCAACAAGGAGACGGTCACAGAGACGAAACCGTCCATTAAATACCCTGAAATGACCTGTCCAAAAGGAACCTTGGTTGGCTCATTGTGCAAGGTCGTTAATGGGTCGATTATTTCGTGGCATGAACCGCAGGAAGTCACGCGTTCCAGATGTGAGTCCGGCTGGAACAAAGTCGATTTCGATACTTGCAGCCGAGAAGTTCAGAAGTGTTTGGCTCCTGCGAAACTGAGTGCTTCCTTGACCTTCTCTGGCAAATACTTAGAGCAAGACGTTGGTCATCAATCAAGTGATCCAGGGATAGACCAATGCTTGATGCAAACGGATCAGTTTACTGCCGTGCAGTGGCAGTGTTTGGATACGGGCACAAAACGAATCGACGGGTTAACGGTTGGTAGTGGCGAGTTGGCCAATCTTGGAAGCCTTTATCCGGCTGTTGTTTCGTCTCCTGCTCATTTAACCAGTCGCGGCAGTTCTGATGGACTGGGGCTCTCATGCTGGAGGGCAAAAGCGACCTACAATGCTTCGACTGCTCATCCAGAGTTCAACATGGGCAGCTCGGATAGCTGGGTAGATGCCAATGGTAATACACAAACCATCGTCAATAACGGACAAAACACGACCACCAATACGTGTTCCGAGCTGGAGCAAAAACCGGCCTGCCAGTATGTCAGAACCGAATGCACTGAAGGCGGGGCTGGTCATGAAGGCTTCTGTTATATCCAAAGTTTGGTGTATGACTGCGGACAAAGCGTTGAAGTGCAAAACGCTCGAATGGAAACTCAATACAACTGTGAGGGGCCAGTTCGCTGTATGGGCACAGATTGTTTAGAGCCAGAGTCAATTAAGCAGGCTAACTTTGCAGAAGCCGCTGCGATGCTTAATGCGGCGCAGTTTATGACCAATGATATGTCATGCACGGGAGCTGATGGCCAAGATAACGTCGAGTGTACGGTTTTTAAAGGTAATGCAGGTCAGTGCAAAAAAGCCGTTGGCGGTATAGTGGATTGCTGTGAAAAGCCAAGTGGCGTGTCGTTATCGGATTACATCACGATGATAGTGGCAGTTAACAAGCTTGATACAGCAGTCATGGCCATGAATCCGTCGTCGGCAATCTATGGTTCGTGGAATACGCTTAGGGAACCGATAACGAGTACCTGGAGTGCGGTTAAAGAGCCTTTTGTGTCTGCATGGGACTCTCTCATGGGGGCTGGGCCATCAACGGCTGCTGGCGCGGGAGCGGAGCAAGCTGCGACAGGCTTCATGCAGGTGTTGACCAACAAAACGGCTGAATGGGTAGGCACTACCTTTGGTTCGGGGGCGCAATCGGCACTGTTTAGTAACGTTGGTGGCGCGGTTGGAGCCGATGGTGTTGTTTCGGGTGGTAACTTCGCGCTGGGTGGCGCTGCTGGCGCGGTTCTGAGTACGGTTATGACGGCCTACATGATTTATTCAGTCACCATGATCCTCATTCAGCTTATCTGGAAATGTGAGCAGAGTGAGTTTGAGATGAACGCCAAGCGGGTATTGAAGAGTTGCCACTATGTAGGCTCTTACTGCAAGTCTAAGTTCTTAGGTGCCTGTGTTGAGAAACGGCAATCATATTGCTGCTTTACTTCGCCGCTTTCACGGATCATTCAAGAACAAGTTCGTCCGCAATTGGGCCTTGGCTGGGGCAGTGCGAAATCTCCCAACTGTGAAGGATTGACCGCGAGTCAGTTAAACCAGGTGGATTGGAGCCAAGTCAATCTGGATGAATGGATAGGTATCTTATCGATAACAGGCAACCTACCCGAAGTACCGTCACTGGATCTGGAACGACTCACAGGCTCAGGAAGTACGCTAAACGTTGATGGAAACCGTCAAAGTGCCGCAGATAGAGCCATTGAAAGGCTAAACGGAATGGATGCTCAGAAATTACGCCAGGAGGCGACGGAAGAAATTTCGGGGAATAATTGATTCAGATAATTCACCATAACCGTGTGTGCTAAATTGTTGTTTGGCTCGGGATGGCCTGAAATAAGAGGCCATCCTTTTTGCTCACAGGAATAGTTACTTTACTGCTAACTAAATATCGAGCCGCAAGTTTTCTTGTATTTCATCTATCAGTGTTTTTGGCACATCCCATTCCTCAGCAAGCTGACGCCAAGTTGATACGTGCTCAATCGTTGCATCAATAATATCGTCGATCTTTTTCTTGTTAAAAACAGGGCTAAGTTTCTCTAAACTATAGAAATCACTTCGTGCAAAGTTATCTCTTTTACCATTCAAGCTCATCCAATGGCTGTTCACCCATTTACTGCCAGGTTTATAGCTATAAGCTAAATCATAAGCTGGTGCGAGAGACCATTTGTCTTTTTTCAGAATAAAGGCAAAGTTCTTTGAGTGGTCGTCATGATTTCGAGCAATGATATTGAACGTCATGCGCTTGAATAGCTGCTCAGCTTCAACAGCAGAAAGCTTCAATTGTCTGGCAATGCCAAATAACTCTGCGTAAGAAAATGCCCCCGGCTTTTTATAATCAACGTGGGCAAGCCCGTTTAGCGTTTGTACGTGTACCTTGTTGTTTTTAATTCGATCAAACCGTTGTGTAATAAAGTGGCGTCGGTTGCCTTCTTGGAGTAAGCGGCATGGCATCATATCGACACCGCATTTGTTTGCCATTAGATGATAAACAAACTCCATTGCTCCATAGCCTAATGGGTCACCGAAGGTTTCTTGATTTTTGTTATGTTCACTAACACCGTCAAATTTCATCAAATAATGAGTAAAACCACTTGGCACTTTGGCTTGGCCGGAGCGAACTTGAGTGAAATCTTCATTAAATGCTAATACGGCTTTCGGTCGTGCTCCTCCCGCACTCATGCCAACTGATAATAAAGACATCATTGCCTCTCTATCGTCTTGGCCATTTTGTTTGAGTTCTACTTCAAAATTACCTCGTGAATCTAAGATTTCTTGTGCAATAGAAACGAGCGATTGGATTTCTACTTGTTGTGAAGCATTTAAGCTTCGTAACTTTGTAGCTGGCGCATACTCAAGAGCTCCCATGCCTCGCTTTCCCGTATATTGGAGGCGTTGCAGTGGTGTAATGTCACCCGGTGAACGACCTTGACCTGCAACCCATGCGTTGAGAACTGCGTTACCAAAATCATCAGGTAAGGAGTCAGCTATTAAACCTGGTAGTCCTTTAAAGGTATTGAAATCCAGTTCGGGAAAGCTATAAATGCGATTCGATAATGGCATTTTGATTGGGGACAGCTCGACACCTTTTTTTATGAATCCTGGATCATATTCAAATGATCCAAGTCCCTTTTCAGTGTCAAAACTCACTGCTCCAACAACATCGTCTTGGTATGTTATTGTAATGACTTCCATTACCATTCTGGTGCTTCCTCATCTTTGTTACTGCGCTGGCCAGAGGCTCTCTGCCTTTTCTTGCCTTGCAGTTTGGCCAGCTGTAAGGGAGAAATTTCTTGTTTAGGGAGAAAAAGATCAATCTGCTGTGTGAGGTCTAATGCCATTAATATAGCAATCATGATGTCGAGCTGAACTTTTCCCTTTTCTGCATTCAAAACCGTTTTGCGGGCAATGCCAGCAAGTTGTGCAACTTCAGATTGTGTTAGGTCTCTATTTAGTCGAGCTTGCTTCAATCTGTCGCCGATCTCTTCTGCTAATGCTGTAGCTGTCACGCCTTTCACTGTAAAGTCCTACTTTGGTTACACTATGCGAGATTCTCTCACTTAATGTCCTTAATTTAGGACTTTAATGTGAGATTGTCAACTAATGGTTTTAGCGAGCCTAATTGGTTACATTAAGTGGGTTTTCATTCGTTAGAGTAACCATATGTGGACTCTATGTGCTTTATATGAAGCCCCTTCGAGAGGGGCTGGTTGATGGGAGCCTAGTTGGCGGGGGTATCTGTTTCCTCTTCAGTGATATCGTCATCGGTTAAAGGCACCGCTTGTTCAACCTCTGCTTCTTTACCCTTAGCTTGGGCTGATTTTCGTGCTCGAATTTCGATATCAATAATGCGTCGAGCCAGTTTGATAATGCGCTGTTGCCATGCGTAGTTGCCATCAACACGTTGCTTGTTGCTAAGCACGCTAGATAACCAGAGTGTGTCCATTGAGATCATCAACGCATCGAGTTTGCGCACTAAGCCAACAAACTGGCCAACCTGAGGCGAGCTGATTTTGGCGTTGAAGGTAATCGGATCGGTGTAGTCAGGTACTTCATCGATACCGTTGGACTCCATCAGTTTGTCCAAACGAGCTTGTTCGTTGTCTACCGCCTTAGCGCAATCCTCGATCAGCTGGCTAATGATCTGTTCCACTTCATCAATTTCGTTCTCATCGCCAATGATGCGCAGGATGACATCGATTCCGTAAAGCGCACTGACCGTCCGTCTAAAAACACGGTCAACGACACGTTGTGCCTGTAAGCTGTTAATTGTGAATGATTGTTCAAAGATGGGTTTTGAGTAATTGGGTTTTGCTTGGGCCATAAGTTTGCTCCTGATATGACAATAATCAGTCCCTAGCCTAATCCTCTGTGAGGTAATGGCCTCTCAGCTAGGTGGAAGAATTGAGCATCTTTCTAACTATCCTGTCTGGATAAGACGGTTACACTGACTATCAAATATTGCTGATCTGTTTCAGTGATATCTGCGCCTGAGAGCATGAGCTCAAAGGAAGCCCGCCGCTGAGTTTTCTCAGTGGTACTAAGAGGTAGCTAGCCTCCTTAAACAAATAGCCTGCATGTTTTTACATGCGCAACCATGCGTTCCTTACGGTTCGCTTTTTCACCACCCAACTGGGGGAGTTTTCCCCAGTTGGGGGTGACTCCTTCACAACCAAATTAAGGAGTCACCAATGGAATATATCTTCGGATTTATTATCCAAATCGCAGGCATTATGTTGCTTGCAAAACTGAGCTGGTCGCTTTTGCGATTGCTTGCTCGTCAAAGCGTGCGCCCGTTTCGATTTGTACTTACTCAAATCAAGCGATTGCTCACACCAAAACCAAAACGTCGTCCAATGGCAGTGCCTAAAGCTCCTGGTATGCCCCGTTTGACATCTGCGTTTTACAAAGAGCCACATCAGTACGACATGGCTTTACTCGAAATACCAACCTATCTGCGTCGTCAGTCTTCTTTGCCCAGCCGGGTAGAAGCGACTGTGTGCACAGAGTTCAACTAAGACGAGGAGAACATCATGAAAAACCAAGTAACACTCATAGGCTACGTTGGCTCTGAGCCAGAGACGCGAGCCTATCCATCAGGTGATTTGGTGACCAGCATTTCGCTGGCCACTTCTGAGAAATGGCGCGACCGTCAATCCAATGAGCTCAAAGAGCATACGGAATGGCATCGGGTCGTTTTTCGAGATCGTGGTGGATTTAAGTTAGGGCTAAGGGCAAAAGATTTGATCCAAAAAGGAGCGAAGCTTTTTGTTCAAGGGCCCCAGCGCACGCGCTCATGGGAGAAAGATGGCATTAAGCATCGATTGACCGAAGTGGACGCGGACGAGTTTCTGCTTCTTGATAGTGTGAATAAAGCATCTGAGCCATCACCGGCGGATGATGCAGGCTCCCAAACTAATTGGGCACAAACTTATCCTGAACCAGATTTTTAACCGAGCAAAAACGCTTTAACCCAGCCGGGAGTACTTTCCCGTCAGGGTCAGACTCCCACTTTGATTGTCGGAGTCCACAATGGAAAAACCAAAGCTAATCCAACGCTTTGCTGAGCGCTTTAGTGTCGATCCAAACAAGTTGTTCGATACACTAAAAGCAACAGCATTCAAGCAACGTGACGGTAGTGCACCGACCAATGAGCAGATGATGGCGCTTTTGGTGGTTGCAGATCAGTACGGCTTGAACCCTTTCACCAAAGAGATTTTTGCGTTCCCTGATAAGCAAGCTGGAATTATTCCAGTGGTAGGTGTCGATGGATGGTCTCGCATCATCAATCAACACGACCAGTTTGATGGCATGGAGTTTAAGACTTCAGAAAACAAAGTCTCACTGGATGGCGCGAAAGAATGCCCTGAATGGATGGAATGCATCATCTATCGGCGCGACCGTTCGCACCCAGTCAAAATCACTGAGTATCTGGATGAAGTCTATCGACCGCCTTTTGAAGGTAACGGCAAAAATGGCCCTTACCGTGTAGATGGTCCATGGCAGACGCACACTAAGCGAATGCTAAGGCATAAATCCATGATCCAGTGTTCCCGCATTGCGTTTGGCTTTGTGGGAATTTTCGATCAAGACGAAGCGGAGCGAATTATCGAAGGCCAAGCAACACACGTTGTTGAGCCATCGGTGATTCCACCCGAGCAAGTTGATGATCGTACCCGAGGGCTTGTTTACAAGCTTATCGAGCGGGCGGAAGCTTCAAACGCTTGGAATAGTGCATTGGAATACGCCAATGAACATTTTCAGGGTGTTGAACTGACGTTTGCGAAACAAGAAATATTTAATGCACAGCAACAAGCAGCCAAAGCGCTCACACAGCCTTTAGCTTCTTAGCGCCACGCATTCATTTTACTAACCCTGGCGGGATTATTCTCCCGTCAGGGGGAAGGTCTCGTCTTTTTTTGGAGATCTTCCATGACTAAATCAGCCTCACTTTTTCGCTTGGTATTGGTTGTTGCCCTTGTCTTAGGTTCGATTCAAGCCGGTAAAGCGGCAATTGATTCGGTTCAAGCAAGTGTTGTTCAGCACCAAACAGCGTTAGCACAAGCAGCAAAGTAACCACTTAACCCTGAAGGGGAGTTCTCTCCTTCAGGGGAGTCTCCCCTCAAAGGAGACAATATGAAGGTTATCGACCTATCACAACGTACTCCTGCATGGCACCAGTGGCGCATTGCAGGGGTTACGGCATCTGAAGCCCCAATTATTATGGGGCGTTCACCCTACAAAACACCTTGGCGATTATGGGCAGAAAAAACTGGATTCGTATTACCGGAAGACCTGTCGAATAATCCTAATGTGCTTCGCGGTATTCGGTTGGAGCCTCAAGCAAGGCGAGCATTTGAGAATGCGCATAATGACTTTCTTCTGCCGCTATGTGCAGAAGCCGATCATAACGCAATCTTTCGAGCCAGCTTTGATGGCATCAACGATGCGGGCGAACCCGTTGAACTGAAATGTCCTTGCCAGTCAGTTTTTGAGGATGTGCAAGCTCACCGAGAACAAAGCGAGGCGTACCAGTTGTATTGGGTACAAGTACAGCATCAAATACTGGTCGCCAATAGCACGCGAGGTTGGTTGGTTTTCTATTTTGAGGATCAACTGATTGAGTTTGAAATACAACGAGACGCATTGTTCTTAACTGAATTGCAAGAAACGGCGCTTCAGTTTTGGGAGTTAGTACAGACCAAAAAAGAACCGTCAAAATGCCCTGAGCAAGATTGTTTTGTTCCTAAGGGTGAAGCCCAATACCGTTGGACATCGCTGTCTCGACAGTATTGCTCAGCACATGCCGAAGTGGTCCGACTGGAAAATCACATCAAATCTTTGAAAGAAGAAATGCGAGACGCCCAGTCGAAATTGGTCGCTATGATGGGTAACTACGCTCATGCCGATTATGCTGGGGTCAAACTCAGCCGCTACATGATGGCGGGTACGGTGGACTATAAGCAATTGGCCACCGATAAATTAGGCGAGCTGGACGATCAGGTTTTAGCTGCTTACCGAAAAGCGCCACAAGAGCGGTTGCGTATCAGCACCAATAAGCCAGAGCAGCCCGTTGAAACACCAATCAAAATCAGCCTTGAGCAAGAGAACTTGGTTCTGCCAGGTGACTCGCCGAGCTCATTTTATTTTTAACGTTCACTTGGAGCCGATTTCGGCTCCTTTCTCATGTACTTACATCGAGTGCATCAGAAAGCAGTTTCACTCGTAGCCAATGCTGGGTACGAATGATAGAGCGAGCTGAACTCTTATATACACAGCCATACCACAATCAACACACCACCCGACGGGGACTTCATTCCCTGTTGGGGCATGGGGCCTCGTCAAAACAGATGAGGTTTACCATGACTGAACAATCCCCATTTTTGGTTCAAGTGAATCAAGCGTTTAATGTCCCGGCTCCTGATGCTTTCGTTCTGGAAGGATTTGGTGCCGACACTACCCATCCAAACATTCCCGTTCGCAAGGACGAGTATGTTTTTAGAAAAGAAGACTTACGTGACGTATTGGCGTTTTTGTCTAACCCAGACGGTGACGGTTTGTATATTACAGGCCCCACTGGATGCGGTAAGACCTCGCTAATTTGCCAAGTTGCTTCTCGATTGAATTGGCCTGTTCAGCAAATTACTGCGCACGGTCGATTGGAGTTGTCCGATCTTATCGGTCACCACACGCTGGTTAATGGCAACATGACCTTTGTGTATGGACCGCTGGCACTGGCTGTAAAGCATGGCCATTTGCTGATCATTAATGAAATGGATCTTGCTGAGCCTGCTGAACTGGCTGGGCTCAATGACATTTTGGAAGGTGCCCCGTTGGTCATCGCACAAAATGGCGGTGAGATCATCATGCCACATAACAAGTTTCGTTTTATCGCAACCGGCAACAGTGCGGGCAGCGGTGACCAAACGGGCTTGTATCAAGGTGTGCTTCAACAGAATTTGGCTTTTCTTGATCGCTTTAGAATCATCGAAGCGACCTATGCAGAGCCTTCTGTAGAGGAAGCCATTCTGGAGAACATTGCGCCGGGCTTGCCAGAAGTCTTTCGCCAAAAAATGGTGAAGGTGGCTGGTGACATTCGTCGTCTTTTTATTGGGGGCGCGGATGGCGGTGCTGAGCTTAGTATCACCATGTCCACTCGGACCTTGGTGCGCTGGGCAAAGTTAACACTTGCTTTTAAAGGTGCTCCTAACGCAGTGGAGTATGCACTGGTTCGGTCTTTGACGGCTCGTGCTGAGTTGGAGCAACGTGAAGCCATTCACCGTATTGCCGCTGATGTCTTCGGTGATCACTGGGAGGATTGATGATGGAAAAGTGCTTTGCTCTTTACCGTTACAGTCATTCTGATGGGACAGCCAAAGAATGGGCCATTTATGTTGGATCAGACACCCAGGAGATTGAAGTTCGGTTTGGAAAAGCTGGTCAATTGTCGCAGCAGCGATTGATTGATTCGACTGATCCTAACGCTGAAGCAGACCGACGAATCAATGAGAAAATCAACAAGGGTTATCGATTGGTTGGACAAGTCGGCATTGATCATCAAGGGCGGCCATTTGAACTCTCAAATGCGCTAGATAGCGTCGCGTGCGCCAATAACGTCAGTTGGGAGTTTCGTACTCGCAAGGACGTCAATGGCCAAGTCTCGCTGGCTCAAAAAGCGTTGTTCGATATGGCAAAGCTGCTTGAAGCCTATGGCTTGGCTGTTATTGATGATAACCAGGTCAGGATTGGAGAATGGTCATTAGGGTTTTGCAAAAGCGAATTACCTAGTACCAATCAAATCAGCATGGTGTCAGGTGAAGGCGCTGGCATTGTTAACACTGATGATGGCCCGTGGCCATTGTTGCTGTTACTGGCCTTTAAGCGTCAATTACCACCACTGTGTTCGCTCACAGTAGCGAGTCCTGAAGGGATAAAAGTATCCGACCAACTGAAGTTGGAAAAAGATGTATTGCGGTTGCTAGGCAGTGATTTAGAGCGGGTTCGCCCGATTGCTGAAGCACTGGACTTAATGCCTGCGAAAATCGATCTCAACCAATCGTCGCCTGATTCGCAAAATTACTATTTTTGATAGTGATGTTGCCATTAGCGCGTCAACTACTACCACCCAAACGGGGGCCATTGCTCCTGTTGGGAGTGGTGCGTCCCCATCTCGCATGAGGATGCACTATGAGTATTCAAACCCTCGACAAACTCTTGATTTGTCACATCGACTGTTCCATCTGGAGCGGTAGAAAAAAACTAAGGCCTGAAGATTTCAGACTAGCCAATGGCAGCCAACTTCCACCGAAGGATGTTGCCAGCTTAGGGAGTAAAAAAATTTGCGACCCTGAGGCATTGGCGAACTTTGAAAGGCTTAAGAAAGAAGCGCAACGCTTGTGTGAGCAAGTCGGTGTGCGGTTTTTAGGTGGCTATGCCGTCCCTGAAGACCGAATTGATCAGATTGTTCCAGAGCTTGACCGGATCGGTCAGGAGTTTGCGCAGTGCAAGCAGTTGTTCTTGGACAACTATGATCAGGTGACGTTTGACTGGGTTGCAAAACACCCGGAATTTGCAGATGCAATCCGGCGTGCGCTGTCACCCATCGAAGACGTGGAACAACGGCTTCAGTTCGATTATGCCATCTATCGAATGCAACCGGCTGAACAAGCTGGTGGCTTAGATGACAAGGTCAATGGCATGGGACACACCCTCTTTAGGGAGGTGGCTCGTGATGCCAATGAACTGTTTGAGCGTTCCGTTGCAGGTAAGAATCAAATCAGCCAGCGAGCCCTTAATCCTCTCAAGCGATTAAGAGACAAGTTGGATGGTTTGTCATTCCTGGATCATCGAGTTCAGCCGATGGTTGAAGCGATGGACAATTTATTTGTTCGTCTGCCGAAGACCGGCCCTGTGACAGACAATCTCTATCACGAACTGATGGCGACCATTTTAATTTTGTCTGATCCAGACAAGATGAGAATGCACGGTGAAGGTCAATTGGATATCAGACAACTGATGCCCAAACCTGAACCTAAACCCGCACAGCCAGTATCTGCTCAGGCAGATAACTTACGTGCAATACCACAACCAACCGTCAGACCAAACCTTGGTTCGACTGTACCAAACTCATTTTATTTCTAACGTCCTTGAGGGCATGTTGCCCTGAAGGGCGCATGTCCTCTGAACTATGTAAGAGGAAATTATGCAATCAACCATCCATAACCCCAGCCAACTGAACCAGTTTGAACCACATTTTCGTGGTGTGACTGATGCGGTTGAAAGCGAATCGATACCAGAAGTGGCGTGTTGTCGAGCGTTAGTACAACGGTCGTACTCAACACATAGTGTTTTGATCCCCAAGAACCCTGTGCTGATCGCAGATGCGGACGGGCAAGGTGTTTGGGTAACGGCCATGGTATTTGTTCCAAACATGGCATTGCAGCAAACCGCTTTTGAGCGGGCCTGGCTGCAATATCAACACGAGGTGTCTACTCAGTTACAAGACCAGTACGGTCTGACATTGGATGACATCCTGAGTTTAGACCAGCTTAAAACGTCATTTGAACAGCACGAGAGTCCAGCTCAATTGGTGGCTTGGTTAGGTCAAAAATACGACCTGGATAAGCTAAAAGCACAGGTTTAAACATCCACATTCCCAGCGGGGAAACGCTCCCGCTGAGGGAGTATTCCCCTTAATGATTAGGAGACTCCCATGAATCATCCATTAAAAAACGCACTGCCAATCGTTGCCGCCGCTTATGGCGAAAAGTTTGGTGTGAAGGTGCTTATTCAAGGACAAGATGCGTTTACCGATGGTGAGCGGATTGTGATCCCAACAGCAAACCCAGACGACCCACACTATCAACAGATAGCTTGGGGTTATCTGGCTCATGAAGCGGCGCATATTCGGCATACTAATTTTGACATGGTGCAGAAGGCGTCGTCCAAACCGATCCGTAAGGCACTTCTCAATATCATTGAGGACGTTCGCATTGAAAACGAATTGGCAAAGGATTACCCCGGAACCCGGCGCAGTATTTCGCAAGTGATTGAGTACATGGTGGACACTCAGCAAATGTGTGTACCTGAACAGCTTGAGCCTGCATCTAACTTGCAAGCATGGTTGTTGTTCCGCTTGAGATGCCATTTTCTCGGTCAGAAAGCACTGACGCCTTTGTATCAAGTTGTTGATGAAAGAGTGAGACAACTCTTTCCTGCCGCAGCGATGAGCCGGTTAAGCGCCATGCTGACAGCAGTGCCTAGCTTAGGCTCTACAGGTGAAGTGCTGAAACTTGTCGATGCCATCGTTGCCATGTTGGAAGACGAATCTCGTCCACCACAGGATGAGTCGGATGCTGATAGCGGTAATGACATTGGACAAGCTGCGAGTAATGACAGCAGTAGTGACAGTCAAACCCCAAAAACAGACTCGTCTGCAACAGGGGATGCTGCTGAAACGGGTGATTCTGATAACTCTGCTCAAGCTGACAATTTGCGACAAGCCTTAGAGGCCAGTGCCGCTCAGTTTGAACCCGATACCTTTGCACAAGTGGCAGAAGTGTTGTCGGAACAAGCTGAAGGACATCAGGGCGTCACTCCACTCAGTTTGCCCCAAGCAGAGCAAGCTATGTTGGGTGATGAGGAAATTTTGACTTTATCGGCTTCCGAGTCCGCTCAAATTCGAGCCCGACTTAGGGGCATGGTTCAGTCCAGTCAGGACAATCGGAATCATGCAAAACGGCACGGTCTTCGAGTGGCAACCCATCGTCTTGCCGCTTCACAAGCAGGTGAGTCGAGATTGTTTATTCAAAGGCAACCTCGCATTGCGCCTAATGCTGCTGTGCACTTGCTGGTCGATATATCGGGTTCAATGGGTAAACCCATTGGCGAAGGTAATCGAAAGTACTTTCATGTTGCCAATGAAGCCGCTTTGGCTTTGGCCATGGCACTGGAAGGCATACCGGGTGTTGTACCTGCGGTCAGTTATTTTCCTGGTATTCATCAGGAAGTTTCTATCGCGTTATTGCCCAAGCAATCGGTTCGACATCGGGCCGCCTGTTTTGACCAAAAACCACGAGGTTGTACGCCTATGGCACAAGCGATGTGGTTTGCGGCAAACAGTTTGTTAGCGCAAAAACAGAAGCGAAAGCTAATGATAGTGCTAACGGATGGTGACCCAGATGATTGGGCTGCCACGCATGACATTGTTGACCGGTGCAGACGCAGTGGCTTTGAGCTGCTGGGGATCGGGATTCAAACACGCAGTGTTGAGAAATTCTTTCCTCAAAGCATTGTGATTAATGACGTCAAAGATCTGAAGCGTGAGTTATTCGAAGTAACACAACAACTGTTAATTCAGTAACCACATCAATTTTACCACCCTGCGGGGACGATTCCGTCTCCGTCAGGGCATGGGTTCGTCTCCGCTTTTTTTGGAGACTCCTATGAAAAACAGAAAGTTCTTAGCTGGCGAAGAAGCCGGTACTTACATCGTTCCTGAGCAAGTGACTGAAGCGGATATCTTAGATATGGCGCTTAAACTTGCCCGTGGTCGATTGAGTAAAGGTCGCAAAATTGAACAGCCATCATCGGCGTTCTCATACCTGCAAACTCTGATGCACGAGTATGAGCACGAAGTCTTTGGCGTACTGTTTCTTGATACAAAGCATCGCGTCATTCGATTTGAAGAGCTATTCAAAGGTACTTTAGATGCGGCGAGCGTGTATCCAAGGGAAGTAACAAAACGAGCGCTAGAACTTAATGCAGCAGCAGTGATACTGGTTCATAACCATCCATCGGGTGATCCTGAACCCAGTGAAGCTGATAAACGCATCACTCATCGACTCCGTGACGCCTTGTCACTTGTTGATATTCGAACGCTTGACCATGTCGTGGTCGCATCCGAGGGCTGCGTTTCGCTTGCCGAACGCGGTTATCTTTAATGAATGGGCGCATTGCCCATTCTCCTTCATCACAAAAGCAGTCCCATCAACACACGTCATCACAGCTCGAATTTCTATTTGAGTTTGATGATGCCCCAGTCACTTGGTCTGACACGGAAATCTGGCAGTTACGCGAAGGCATTCTATTGGATGCGATCCGTGTATTGCTGGACGGTCGTGTTAGTACTCGGTTGCGCAAGGATGTGTTGTCGTGGATTAAAAATGACGAATTAGCGCCATTTTGCTTTCGTGTTTGCGCGATGGCTGCGGTTGTCGATCCTGATGTGCTTCGTGATTCCATCATGTGGCTATTAAGACGACATGGTATCCAGCTTGACTAACGTTCCTGCATTAACCAAACGGCTTAATGCAGGAACCAAGCTGACTTTTACCACCAGTGGTAGGAGTCGGCTTTTTACTTAAGGAGGTTATATGGCGTTACCTTTACAAATTGAAACAGTAAGGCCATATCTTAATGGCCAATGGCTTCAAGTATTAGCGGCATTGGTGCCAGAACTTGATGCCGCTATTGCTCGAAAAGGCCGTCATGTGGCTTGCCCTGTTCATGGCGGTCGTGATGGCTTTAGGCTGTTCAAAGATGCTGAATATACCGGAGGTGGCGTTTGTAACACCTGCGGTATCTTTCATGATGGTTTTGAACTGTTGTCTTGGATCAATGGATGGAACTTTGCTCAGTCTATTGAGGCAATCGGCCAGGTTCTTGGTATTCAACCCGGACAAATACAAGCGCCTACTCGGCCAATACCGAGTAACGCTGTTGATTGGAAGGCTAAAAAGCAGGAAGAGGACAAAGCGATTATCTATCGCTTGAATCAAACCTGGGGAGAAACGTTATCCCTTGCAGATACTCGTGCGCAACCAGTTTGGAACTACTTGCATCGTCGTGGCATTGTTACCCGGCTTCGTCCTGAATGGGATTCGGTGCTGAGGTTTCATCCAAACTTGCCTTACCATGATGAAGATGGTCTGTTTATCGATAGCTACCCAGCGCTGCTAGGTAAAATCGTTACTCAGCAAGGGCGTTCGGCCACGTTTCATCGGATCTACCTAAGTGAAGATGGATTTAAAGCACCGGTTGAAAAGCCAAAAAAGATGATGCCCATACCCAGTGACCGAACAATCACCGGTGGTGCCATTCCGATAGGTGAGCCTGGTGAAGTACTAGGTGTTTCTGAAGGTATAGAGACGGCTTTAGCTGTTACCAGAGCAACGGGGCAAACATGTTGGTCGGTTGTGAATGCAACGCTACTGGCTAGGTTTGAACCACCAAGTAATGTGAAAATGCTGTACATCTGGGCAGACCACGATCTCTCTGAGACTGGCCTGAATGCAGCGAATGAACTCAAGAAAAAAGCCTGGCAAAAAGGCATTCTGACACAAGTCCTGATCCCTCCGATACCAACGTCACTCGGCGTGAAAAGTTGGGATTGGAATGATGTGCTGAATGTTTACGGTGCCATGGGCTTTCCGAAAGTTCATGTCTGATCCAAGGGGCTTCGGCCCCTTTTTTTGCGCCTTGCATATTTGAAAAAACATGGAGAATGAAAAATAGATAACCAATAGGAGAAACAAATATGATGGTATTAACCCTGTTAACAAAGCAGATTGATGATGAGTTTACGGTTTACTGGAAGACCGGCCTTCGAAGAGGTGGTGAGCTAAAGGTCGATTTAGGTGAGCAGTACGACAAGCTTCCTGAGCAGCAAAAGCCAATTGCAGCTGAGCTTTATGCGATTCACCACCTATTGTCAGTGAAAGAGGTGATGGGGAGTAACCGAAGCGGCAATGGCCTTCAAATCCGGGTCAGTAAAGGAGCTATCAAAAAGTTACAGAAACAACGCTCAACTCAGCATTCACTTTACAGCCTGACCAGGTTCTTGCTCACCCGTTACCAAGAAGCACAGATATCGGTAGAGAAGCGGGACGATTGGCTCTCAAATTCCTTCGAAGAATACAGCGTCGATAATGCTACAGTGAGAGAAATCGATGAGGTCATCAACGTTCCGAACATTGGACCTGTCGTGGTGACTCGTCATGCACTGCAACGGTTTGTGGAACGGCTTTCAGACGGTGCTCCTAAGCATCCTTGGAAGGCTTTGTGCTCAAAGCTGCTATGTTCGGGGCTAACTAAAACTCAGTTGCCAGAAAACGTTGCTATCCAAAAAGCAAAAAAATATGCTCAAGAGGCTGAGTTCTGGCAACATGTTGGTAGCAAAATGCACTTTGTTCTGATACCCACAAGTGGATCATTTAAGATTTTAGTTTCTGTTGTTAATCAGTGCGTAACGTATGAACCAAGTTAGTTTATAAAGTATCAATGTACAATTCGAATATTTTGCTTATTTCGTTTATTTCGATTAAGGTGATTACTCAAGTTTTATGTTTAAATTGGAGCGAGCAAGGATGTCAGTACGAAAACGCCTCAGTCCATTTCCTTCTGCTAACGACATTGAGTTAGCGCATGAGGGTAAACGGGTATTGCGCGAATTGCTGAAAAACAATGCACCTTGCTACTCTGTTGAAGTGTTAAGTAGCGATGGCGAATCAAATGTTATTCAATTACCCGCAATTGCTTTTAGCCTTCTTGCAGAGGCGTTACATGAAATTAGCAATGGAAGTTCAGTCAAGGTCATGCCACAGCAACCTGAACTGACAACCCAAGAAGCTGCAGATGCTCTTAACGTCTCTCGCCCATTTCTAATTAAGCTCCTTGAAAGCGGTCAAATTCCCTTTCATCGAGTTGGGACCCATCGTCGCATCAAACATAAAGACATTATTGAATTTACGCTTAACGGCGATAATAAAAAATAAAAAACCAATTGATATGAAGAATTACGAAGATAAAAAGCGGTTGAAATAAAAGGAATTAATCATGCCCAATAAGAACTTTGAATTGTTAAAAAACCGCTGGCCTCAACTATATGAACATGCCAATTTCGCTGAGAAATATGCACATACTGATCCTCACACTGCAATTATCAAATTACGTTGCTTTGCTGAACAGTTAGTAGGGATTCTCTATAGAGAACTAAATTTACCTTGCGAGCGAAGTGATGGGTTCTTCGAAAAACTAAAATCCAATATTTTCATCGAAGTAATTGATGAAAATATTTTGGAAAAGCTGCACGCAATCCGGATGTTAGGAAATAAAGCGGCACATGGCCGAAGCGTTCATTCAGATGATGCGTTAGCACTACTGAGAGATGCATATTTGATCGGTCAGTGGATGTTCAAAACATATAGCGGCTCAACATATGAAAGTTACCCAGCATATATAGAGCCCTGCCACCCTGATATAGGGCTAAACGTGCTAAGCCAGAGTAACAAAGAACTTGAAGAGCAATTAGAAAAAGTAAAAGAAGAGCTCTTGAAACTCGAAGAATCAGAACAAATTGCTCAAAACCAGGCACTCGAACTTAAAAAAGAACTAGATCAAGTTAAACTAGCCGATTTCAAGGAAGCATCATCAAGGGCTGCATCAACATTCGACCTGGCACCCGAAAACACTCGAGAGCTAATTAAACTTCACGACGCTTTTTCTGAATACAATTTAACTGATGGACAAAGTTTATTGGTTGATAAGCTTGATTCGTTTCTCAACAATAAAGAAGAAAGCGTATTCTTATTAAAAGGTTACGCCGGAACAGGTAAGACATTTATAACTAAAGGCCTAACAGAGTATTTTAGGGCTATCGGAAGAAACTATGTCCTAGCCGCGCCTACTGGAAAGGCATCAAAAGTAATTGCTAAAAAAACACAATCCCCCGCTTACACGATTCACAAGACAATCTATTCATTCAAAGATATTTCTGAGTATAAAGAAGACAACCTTGATGGGTCTGAGACATTTAAGTTCTATGCTCAACTGGCTGTTAATGAAATGTCTGCTGATACTGTCTACATTGTTGATGAATCCTCAATGATTGCAGATGTATATCATGAGGAAGAATTCTTTAGATTCGGTACTGGCTACTTGCTCAGAGACTTTTTCAAGTTTGTAAATCTAGACCATAATGACCACAGAAAAAAAGTAATCTTTATTGGCGATGATGCCCAGCTCCCACCTGTCGGGATGAATTTCTCTCCTGCTCTTGACCAGAAGTATCTATCTATAGAGCACAATATCAAAAGCACTCTGTTTGAATTGACTGAAGTTGTTCGTCAAAAGTCAGGTAGCGGAGTCATGCTAAACTCTATAAACCTTCGTAAATCTTTAAAGAACGGGGTATTTAACCAGCTATCAATAGACTCAAGTTACCCAGACATCATAAACGTAAGCCATGTAGACTTGCTAGATATATATCTTGAATCCTGCAATAGAAAAATTAATGCAGAGTCTATAGTCCTTGCACACTCTAATTCTGATGTCGCTGCTTACAATCGAAAAATAAGACAGCATTTTTTCCCAGAAACCCCAGAGGTTTCTGCGGGCGATAAAGTGATGGCTGTAAACAACAGTAATGCTTATGGGTTCTTTATATCAAATGGTGACTTCGGCCTGGTCAGGGAGATTTTAAGTCCGACCGAACGCAGACAAATAACCTTGCGCAGAAAGAACTCAGAAACGAACGAAGTTGAAGAGATTTCAGTTTCGCTAGCTTTTAAAAACGTAATTATTGGCTTTAAAGACTTAGAAGGAACTCCACATTTCTTCAACGCAAAAATTCTAGAAGACTTACTTTACAGCGAACATCCAGGCCTTACTTCAGACGAGAGCAAGGCCTTGTATTTGGATTTTTGTATCCGTCATCCACATTTAAAGCGCGGAAGTTTAGAATTCAAAGAAACCCTTCGATCAGATTCATATTTTAATGCTTTGAGACTTAAGTTTGGCTATGCCATTACTTGCCATAAAGCACAGGGCAGTGAATGGAATCACGTGTTTGTAAAATGTAAAACACATCAGAGTCAGCTATCCGCTGATTACTTTCGCTGGCTCTATACGGCAATCACCAGAACATCAAAAAACCTATACCTTTTAGACCCGCCAAATATTAAGATTGGTGCTGGCATCAAAGCTGTTAACTCTCCAAATATATTAAGCCCTAAGCTAAGCAGCCAGGATACTCCAAAGTCAAACCATCAACATATAAACGCTAGCGACAACCCCATTGGCACAGAAGAAGACGATAACTTCGGCATTCCATCTCATGCAAACTTTTCACTTGAGGTATTAGGACGAGTTCGAAGGCTGTTAAAGGGATCCGACGTTAAGATCCAAGATGTTAGCCAAGGTCAGTACCTAGAAGTTTATTTTTTTGAAGTAAATAATGAGATAACGCGGATAGATATCGGCTATAACGGTAAGGGAAAAATTACGAGAATTACCGCCCCCACACAATCAGATCTTGGCCTTAGATTACTAGACATACTTTCTCCCATTAATGGAATACTCATTGTTCCAGAGACCTCAGATTCGAACTCTGACTTCACGTTCAACGAAGAGTTTCTGAACGAATTTCACTCAAGGATTACACCTCTTGTGAGTGAGCGAGGAATCAAGATCAACAATGTTGAGTCAATGGATTGGAAACAGCGCTACACATTTATTCAATCTGGAGAGTGTGCTGTGATTGACATTTTTTATAATGGGAAAAATCAATTCACCAAGTACGCCCCCGTTAATAATTCCTGCACATCAGATACGTTAGTTTCTGAAATTCAGACTGTTATAACAGAAGGACTTAGCTCGTGATTACTAGCAGGGACGTTTTTTCTACTCGCAAGGAAGGCAAGCTTGATGAAGCCTACAAAATGGCGATTGAGCTGATTAATAAGCCGGATAATGATGAATGGGACATAAAGGCTTTTGCTTGGTGCGTAATCGATTTGATTAAAAGAGACGCACAATCTGGAAAAAGTGAAAATATTCACCACTACTCTGATCAACTTCGAAACTTGAATATTGATGCATCAGACAAAATACTAACGGATCAAAGAGAGTATGCACTCAGGCTCAGCAACCCCAATGGCCAAGAAATTCTCGAAGCAAAATCTTTAAGTAAGAAAGGAGATCATCATGGAGCGTTAAATCTTTATAAACGTATATACAATAACGGAGATCAGTCTATTGATGTTCAAACCGGCTTAGCATGGGAGCTATACCGTGTCGCAAAAGGCATGACAGAACAAACGCCGGTTAATTTCAATGGCGCGAAAAGGTTCATTAATGACTACTTCAAACTAAACACGGAAAAACCATCTTTGTTGCACACTTGCATTCTTCAACTAGCAGACAAAATAGCTAAAGAAGGCAAGTTAAATATGGGAGCTTTTGCTCGCATATGGGGTTTAGAAAATCTTCGTCCTGAGGACTATGACCCATATATTTCCGATGATGGAAATTCATATCCGTCTCTAGCAGAACGTGTTATTCAACACGCCAGTAAAGATTCCTTCACGAACGATGCTTACGAAGAACTAATCTATCTGCTCCCCTATATCAATGTTTGTATTAATAGATATCCAGATAATATCTGGCTAAAACTGAGCAAGGCCAGAGCATTGATGGCAACAAAGCAAAGTAATGAAGCTTTTTCCTATGGTCTAGAAGTTGTCAAAAATAAGATCAACGACTACTGGGCATGGGAGCTTCTCGGCGATATTCATCAATCAAACTCTCTCGATCTGGCAATGTCTTGTTACTGCAAGGCATTACTTTGCTCAAAAGATATTAATTTTGTTGGCAAAGTTAAAATCAAGCTTGCGGAACTCCTTTCAAAAAACGGCCTAGCTTCAGAAGCTAAATTGGAAGTTGATCAACTTGTCAATTATCGATCAGAGAACAATCAAAAAATCCCTGAATCGGCAGAGATACTCATGCGCAGCACTTGGTATCAAGGCGCTATCAGCAGTAAATCGAATCATCAGCTTTACTTAGATAAAGCCACCCATGCAGAGGAGCTTTTGTACAGTGATTTGCCATGGATAAATGCAGTGTTAGGCGACACTTTTATTATCGAAGGAAAAAAAGACCAAGTTAAACGCAAACTTTACGTTCAATCAAGTTCAATACCGGTGGAAGTCACAATACCTGAATCAAAACTAACTTTTAATGTTGGCAAACCAGGGGACGCTTTAAAGATTAAGGGCGAGCTTGATAAAGAAAACCGATTCCAAGTCTATTCCATTGAGAATCGAACCTCAAATGAAGACTGGGATATTTTCGAAGAGCAAATAGGGATTGTAGACCATGTAAATACAAACAAGCGACTAATTCATTTTATGATTAGCCGAACAATTGATGGCGTTATTAATTTTTCAGATCTGCCAGAAGAGTTCAAAGAAGGTGATGCCATTGCATTGCGTTTGGCCAAGTTCACAAGCAGGCAAGGAACCCGTTACAGGGTGCTCACATCTTCTAGAACAACAAAACCTATTCCAAGCAGTATCTTGAAGCCTTTTAGCGATGATGTTCGAGAAGAAAATGGTATGGGGTTTACCGATGACGGAATTTTCATTCCACCGCCTCTGATAAGAGAAAATAGCATTAATGATGGCGACTTTGTCACCGGCTATGCAGTTCTAAATTACAATAAGAAAAGGTCAGAATGGGGTTGGAAGGCAATTAGCATACTCGAAGCGAAAAGTAACGCTGATGATTAGGTGAAGTCAGTACCTAATAAATAATTGAGTTAGTCAGAAACACTCACAATTCCTTCATCTATCTGGCCAATCGCTCTAACGGGGATCTTTAGCATGTTAGCTCTATGAAATTTTCTGGAGCTGACAATGAGAACCCCCTTGTTACCTTGGTTCATCCTATGGGTGACTATCCCAATCATTATTTTCTTTCTTTTTATCCTGCCCGCCCATGCCAGTGATGGGCCATTCTATCAGCGTGGTCAGGAAGGCTGGTTTTGGTATCAGGTCATTCCTGAACCTGAGCAGCCTGATGAGCTGATAGAGCCGGAAGCTGGTGTCGTGGAGTCCAGTCAGAGCGAACTAAAGCCCTTCAGTGCCGCATGGTTCCGAGAGCATATGCAATCGTTTATGGACAAGGCAATTGATGAGCCAACGAGTGAGAATGTCAGAGCCTATCTGTATCTTCAGCGCGTCATGATGGATAAGGGCTCACTATTTGCTGATGTTAGTCAGCAGGTGGTCATGGGCGATCCTGTTTTGGATGAAATCAGTCGAAGACCCTTGGCGACTTATGCCGCCAATCGGATGGATAGAGAAGCTGGCACTCAACGGGATGTTGCTTTAGGTGAGGTAGCAAAACGAGCTGGCTTGTTCTTCTTCTATCGTTCGGATTGCCCTTACTGCCATGCTCAAGCGCCTATCATCGAATCCATGGCTTTGAACTACGGTTTTGAGGTGTTTGCTATTGCTGTTGATGGCTTGCCTTTACCCGGTGGAGAGTTTCCCAATTACAAAGTTGATTCAGGACAAGCACAATCCTTGTCCGTTACGACTGTCCCTGCCGTGTTCTTAGTTGATCCGCCTAATGTCATCACTCCGATTGGCCAAGGCGCAATGAGCCTTGATGAGCTCAATAATCGAATCATTCTCGCAGCCCATCAAGCCGGTTGGATTGACGATCAAACTTACTATGCCACCAGACCTGTTCAACCCGGCGTGTCACTCGCGATGTCAGCCCAAGAGCTTAACGAAAAGATATTACAGGACCCTGAGTTCCTTGTTCGCTATCTGCGTGCACAAGGAGGGTTATAACGATGAAAAAAGTATTCCGAGTATCGCTAATCGCCTGTGCGATTGGTTTTTCATCTATGAGCCAAGCAAGCTTGCAACAGGAGATGAACCAGTTGTTTGGTTCAATGACCAACGCCACTGCGCCAGGTGTATTCGAGAGTCAGCGGCGTGGCGTTATATCTGGTGGAAGCGTTGTTGTCCGTAACAGGATCATGAACGAGAACCTCGTCTCTATGGTGCCTCCGTCATTCCAAGCCGGTTGTGGTGGCATTGATATGTTCGCGGGAAGTTTGTCATTTGTTAACGCGGATCAGTTTGTTCAATTACTTCGCTCTGTTGCTGCAAACGCCAAGGGGTACGCATTCCAATTGGCGCTCAGTGCTATGTGTGAGAAATGCTCCCAGCACATGGAGACACTGCAAAAGAAAATCCAGCAGTTGAACGAGTATTTTGGCAATTCCTGTCAAATGGCTCAGGGAGTCGTGAACGATACCCTGGCTGCTTTTGGTAAAAAGGGGCAAACAGAAGCCAGCATGTTGAGCTCACTAAAAGGGGCTGGAGACGTTTTTACCAGTTGGAGTGAGTCCAATGGTAAGAACCCATATGAGAACGCTTCGAGTGTCGCGGCATCTGATGTAAACAGAACGATTAAAGGTAACTTGGTCTGGCGAGCACTGAAACGTCATTCGGCATCAAGCTGGTTTGCATCGGGGGATGACCGTTTTCTTGAAGCAGTTATGTCGGTGACTGGTTCGATCATTGTTGGTGATCTAGCTAATGCCGCTGATGGCCAAGGTAAAGCCCCAAAACTGACCAGGCTGAATGGCAATAAAGTGACTATTGAGCATCTAATTCATGGCGGTAACGTCGCTATGTACCGATGTGACACAGTGACGCAAGACGGTTGTCTGAACCCAATAATCACTAACGTGACTCTTACCGGGTTATCAACTCAGGTAGAAAATTTACTTCTTGGTACAGGTTCTAGTAACGGCATTATTTTTAAGTTTGCTCGAAATACAGGGGCTGCTAGCGCCACCGAAAAGGCTTTTATGACCTCGGCTCCTGCCAGCATTGGGGGCATGATTCGAACTCTTTCTGCATTAAATGAAGGGGCCGCTAGGTCGTTTGCTTCACGAGCGGCACCATTTATTGCTGTTGAGATGGCCCGAGCATTGGTTGAAGACATGCTCAATGCAGCTAGAAGTACCTCCGGTGTGGAAGATCATGCCTATGCGAAGTTATTAACTGAAGACCTTGAACGTGCACGTCGCCAAATCAATGAGGAGTACGCCGCGTTGCAGCGAAGATACGGCTCAGAGCAAGAGTTGCTGGCACATTTTAACCAGGTGATTCAGACCATTCGCAAACAGCGTTATTACACCGTTAAATCTACGGCGCTGGGGGAATAGGTCATGTGGGAAATCTATTCCATCGGGGATTCGGCTTTTTTAGAGCAGGTCCTGAACGCTGTCGCGATGATCACTGGTACAGGCGATTTTACTTCAATGGTTCGCATTGGCTTGCTCATTGGGGTATTGATGGTCTCTGTCCAGGCCTTAATGCAAGGCGGTCGTGGGATTAACTTTCAACACGTTTTAGTCTCATGGCTAGTCTTTGCAACCATGTTTGGACCCAGTACCCGAGTGAGCATTGAGGATGCGTACACCGGACAAGTTCGAGTGGTTGATAATGTGCCCATCGGTGTTGCTGCCGCAGGTAGTACGATTTCGACTGTTGGCTTTCAAATCACGCGATTGTTTGAAACCGCCTTCTCAACTCCCGCGATGACGGAATACGGCTTTGCATCCAGTTTACAGTCACTGATTAAAGTGAGAAAACAGGTGATGGATCGCTCTGGGTTGGGTGATGCAAATCGTGTCGGCGGCTCGGACATCGAGCAATCGTGGTTTAACTACATCAAAGAGTGCACCTTGATTGGTATCGACATCGGCCAAAAGAACCTCGATCAGGTGCTGAGTGATCCTAACCCGATGACAGCGATTAGGTTTGATTCGCGCATTTATGGCACTCGAATCATGCTCAGTGGTAGCAGTAGCGATCTGGACTGCACCGATGCCTATAGCCAACTGAAACTCATGACAGAATCAACCTTCATTCCAAGGCTTAAACAGGTTCTGTCAGCCTCATTGGGGACTTCGTCAGCAACGGACACTGATGACGTGATCCGAAATGCACTGAATAACCTTGGTTTGGCTTCGGTTAACACCCAAGAGTATATGACCGCGTCAGTGCTTTTGCCTATTTATGAGCAAAGCGTGACGGGCAAGTATATGGATGATCAAGCTTTCACCGCAGCCGTTATGGTTAACCAAGCGATTGAGCAGCGTAATACGCAATGGGCGGCGGAGCAGACCCTGTTCCAGAGTATCGTTCGTCCGATGATGACGTTTTTTGAGGGGTTCATTTACGCCATCACCCCATTGATGGCCTTTGTGATAGCCCTTGGCCAAATCGGGATGCGAATGGCTGGGAAGTACTTGTTAATCCTGCTTTGGATTCAACTTTGGATGCCTGTCATGGCCATCATTAACCTATATATTCATTTAACCGTTGCAGGGAAAATGTCTGCTCTTGATGCCTTTGCAGGTACAGAAGTGCCATCTTTTGCTGGGATGATGCAGATGGATTCAGTGCTGCAAACCTGGATAGCTACTGGCGGCATGTTGGCGTCGAGTGTTCCGGCGATTTCGCTCATGCTCGTTTATGGCTCAGCAATAACCGCTACCCACTTGGCTGGGCGTCTACAAAACGGTGATGCCATTGATGAAAAGCTGGCAAGTCCAGATGTCGCGAAAAATGCCCCGGTAATGCAATCACAGTCAATGTTCCAAAATTCAGCCCTCACTGGTTCTGCTATGACCGGCGCGTCAAACCTACTAAGCAGTTTCTCTGTCGGAAACGCAGTGGGTTCAATGGTCGGCTCTGCAAAAGAATCCATGACTCAGGCAACTCAAGCCTTTAGCCGTCAGGTTGGCAATACCATGAGTCGAACCTTTGGTGAAAAGCTAAGTTACGACAACCTTTCTTCGGTTGGACGTCAGATCGGTTCTTCTAATTCCGCATCTAGCGCCGTTGTTAATCAGGTTACTGATGACCTGCAAACACGGTATGGTTTCGGAGACGATAAAAAAGACGCTGTACGTGGCTTGGTATCGGGCGTGTTATCGGGAGGCCTTAGGGTCGGTGGAGATGGAACCATTACAAATACCGGTGATAAAGAAGTAGCAGATAAAGGGTTCTTGGGAAGATTACTTGGTACAGGGGGGAATGACTCCCCACAAGGCAACCTACCAGGAGTGGATAAGCCTGAATCATCAAGAGTGCCAAAAATATCACGGTTACGAGCAGGCTTGGATTTAGGTGGTAACTTTAGTGGCCAAGTTGAGTCATCAGAGGGCAGTTCTCGGTCAACGACCGCAAATACGCTCACTGGGGAGATGCAAAGCTTGGCATCAAGTGATTCACGACGTGCTGAGTATCGCGATGCAATGGTTAAAGACCTTTCAGATTCAAGACGCTCTGGCGTTGAGATGTCGTTGTCTAATCAAGACTATCAGTCACTTCAGAGTTCAGCACAAGACGTTATCACGGCATCAAACCGCTTTAGTGAGCTTGATCAGGCCAGCTACAGTCTATCAGGACAAAGGAACACGGATGGTGCGACGTTAACTCGATTAGCAGCGGATAATCCTGAAGTCATGGATTATTTAGGTCGCTATATGAACCAGCATGTTGAAGCAGGTAACCGATTACGTGAAAACCTTCCAATGTATCAGCGCTTGCTACCTGATGATAATCAGGCGTATGTGGCCGCAGCTATGGAGTCTTTAACCTATAGCAACTCCTCAACGCCCGCTGAACGAGACAATGACTATCAAGCAGCAATGACTGTTATGGCCATGGCTACCGGAGCCGATTTACGATCTATTCAGCCACGCTCTAATGAAGGCTTGTCATCAACTGCACCTACTTTTGGTGGCACTCAAAGCCAAGTGGAATCGGGTGTATTGAGAGGCTACGAGGATGCTGCAACTGTTCAAACTCAGTTCAACGCAGCTCAATCAGCTTACCAAACTAATTTGTCTGGTGTTGATGGACAACTAAATGCGCATCAACAACAAGCCCAACAGGCCGTAGTTTCTGACACAAGTACCTATCAATCTGGACTAAACAGTGAAGCTGGCTCTCAGTGGCGATCTCGCATTATGGCTGATGATAGCGGAGTTTCTGGTGCTGAAATGTTCTTCAACAGCGCCAGTGCTATTGGTGACTTCAGTGGCAAGCATACTGATGCAGCACTGCATACCTTGAATCACTTTGGCGAAGACTATGAGAGTTACAAGGAGCAAGCACTTGAAGACCCTAGCTCACGAGGTTTCTTGCACAATGCAACGGTGGCCAGTAAATCAACCTGGGATGGCTTAAAAGCAGCCGTTGACGCCGGAACCTCTTTGGAAAACCCATTGACGGCGTTTAATGATGCATACAGTGGATCGAGTGCGCAGTATGCCTCCGAAGTAAACTGGGGTACTAAGTCTGAAGCCATGTTGGCTGGGGCATTCGGTGCGGCAGTTAACAATCGATATGGTGAGTTCTTAGAACAGTATGCCGATGATTTTAAACAGGAAGCATACAGCGAAGGGCAGAGAATGGGATTGACCCCGATTCAAAGTCAAGTGTTCGCTCAAGCTTTCAATGAAGGTTTGGCGGGGCGCGTTTTCAACTCTGAAGACTCATCGAGTTGGTCGCCTGAAATGCTTGGTCTAAGGGAGCAAATGCTAAATGAGTATCGTCAAAAAGATGAGAGCGGTGCTTACATCCCCGACAGTGTGTCCGAAGAAGATAAAGCATTTGTGGATAAGCAGATTGCAGTGATCTCAAATGCATCCCTTGCTGGAGATTATGCTCAGAACAACTTGATCGATATTAGGGCCTATAACCAGGCTTCAGGAAGGAACTAAAAACAGAAGGTAGCCAGCTTGTGATGGGCTGGCTATTTTTTTGGCCTTTTGGGGAGGATAGATGAGCGACCGTCTGCAAATTCGTTTACCCAGTACCAATATTTTTTTTCGCTCAGGCTTAGTTCTCGACCGGTATCTTTCAGTTGTCTTTGAAATAAATGGATTAGTCCGCTTAAGCCTAAGAAAGCTAAACCGACACATAAAATTGCCCAACTCGCTTGCCAATATGCGATTGCTAAACACATAGTGGTGATGGTTATAAGTCCGATAGGACTAGCAGTTGCTTTGAATCCCAAGTAGCTGAAAAAAACGATGGTGCAAATCAGAAATGGCAAAGCCGCTAACTTGGCAGATGCCGTAAATATTTCTGATGGAAAAAAATGAGCCGCTGCCAAAGTCGCCAGAAAAAGCCCCAGTGATATAAACCAGCAGCGTGCTGGTAAAGATTTAAGTAAGTTTGTCATCTTCTTAGTACTCTCAAAGTGCACGGGCGGTGCCCAATCAAATCATGCATCAGCATGTTAGTCCTCAAAAAGTGCTCTAGTGGTTTGCTCGGCCATAATCTCGCACACAGGACATTTAAGCTGAATGCGCTGTTGAGATACCGTCAAATACAGACTGCCGCATCGACACCGGTGTAAGGATGCTAGCTGTGATCTTAAATCACGAGCTAGAACCCAACCTTCATTAATGGTTAGTTTTTTCCAGGGGATCTCAGATGGAAGATCTGCTTCTTCCCTTGCAACCAAGTACGCATCGTAAGCCTTCATCAAAGCATCAATATTTAATTGCTTGTAGACATTATCACCACCAATATTGACATAAAGCGCCATCAGCAGGGAGCCTTCAACTAGGGCTCTTCTGCTTTTAACAATGGCATCAGATTCTGGTAATTGACCAGGACAAGGTGACTTGCCAGTCACTTCTTTGTGCAGCCTTCTGATAATGTGGATTGGCAAACCAGTATCGAGCGCGATGATCGTTGTTCGAAATCCGTATTTAATAAGCAGTGAGGCTCGGGTAAACAGCTCACTTTTGGACAGGTTATCAATCATGCATCCCCCTTGTTGTTTAGGGTTGATAATAAATAAGCGATTCTTGGGATACCTGTGCCTTTGCTCTTCACCATCTCAATCAGTTGGCTTTGGTTACCCCTTGGTTGAAACAGCATGAATGATGAGGTCGCCACTCGTTGCAGGTCATCAACACCAGCATTAATCAAAGCATCAACCACGTCGCGTGTAAGTCCAAAGCGCAAGACGGCCTCTTGCGGATCAATTCGCGCTAATTCTCGTGCTGCGTGCAGGTACGCCAAATTTAATTGATAGAAGTCTTGTTGATTGGTTGTCATTGACGGACCTCCAGTTCATGTAAAATATTACGATAGATAGAAAGCACTCTTTGCCCATACCAGCGTGCACGCTCTTCGTTCCAACTGTGATAGCGGCCTATGCCAAGCTCTAAATCGTTTGGTGAAGATTTGATTGCTTCGGCCAAAATACTGGAGCCGACGGTAAGGTTGGTGATGGGGTCTAGCAGTTCTGCCGCTGAGCTCACCCGATGTCCGTGCCAATGCAAATTGATTTGCATTAGGCCAATATCGAGCTGGTATTTTTCACTCTCTTGCAGTGCCTGGTTTAACAGTTGCTCAGCTTCTGTCTTAGATTTGGCGTAGGTTGCGTTTGAACCATTGCGAATTGCGTATGGCCATGGACTGGTCATGTTGAGACCACGATGTGAGGCGGACTCAGCCAAGGCAACGGCGTAGAGCATGACTGGATCAATACCAACACTTTTTGCTGCTTTTTCCCACTGATAGCCCGGAAACGCATAGACTGAAGTGCTTGCGGACATGGCTATCACTAGGGCAATGGTTTTTGCTTTAATCGTTTTCATTTTTG
This sequence comes from Pseudoalteromonas shioyasakiensis, assembly GCF_019134595.1. Lineage (NCBI taxonomy): Bacteria > Pseudomonadati > Pseudomonadota > Gammaproteobacteria > Alteromonadales > Pseudoalteromonadaceae > Pseudoalteromonas > Pseudoalteromonas shioyasakiensis. The sequence goes on from NZ_CP077770.1 coordinate 935,387, forward strand.
TCCTCTAATTGATTTCCGAGAAGCGCCTGAATGGCTTTCGGGCTTATTCTTTTTAATGGCACTGCGCTAAAGTCGGCGATGCCTCTCGTATAAACTTGTGCCGCTTTTGACCAGTCGCCCACGGCAACCGGCGCTTGCATATCAAATCCTTTTTGCTGGTTCTGATGGTCTGCAATACCCTGTAATAGCCTTGGGTATTCACCCACTTCGTCCCGGAGCAAGTAAGCCTGGTAGCGTGCTAAAAACTCTTTTTGCTTAAAGGGGTATTCCCTGTCGTCAACCTTGCAGAGTTCAACCCATCCCCCCATGTCTGAAATAACGCGGTGAATAAACGCATCGTCAAACATCACGGATGTCCAAGCGCCAACCTGACGAACAGCCTTGTCAACTTTGTTCCAAGCAACCATGGCTCTTGAGCCAGAGTTGCCATCGATATGCTTGATGACGTCAGCGGGCTTTGGAAAAAATTGCCCAGTATCCGGGGATTGAATATGCCGAGTCAGACCGATTCGCACTTCTTCAATGCTGTAAGCACGAAGGGCTTCAAATGCGATGGATAGCAATTGTGGTGATACGCTTTTGCCATACATGGCCCAAGCTGCTCCCCAAACTTCAGCAAACTCGCGTTTATCAACCTCCTGCACTTGAACGAACCTCCCGAATACCTGGTCCGGCCCAGCTTTCAGCAATGCGGCGATTGCTTTCTTCAATATTCAATTGGTGATTGCTGCCCTTTAGGCTCGTCGATGATTGCTGTACTTCATCAATGCGAACGTACTCGTCTTCCCATTGCCGGTTTAAAAGCCAGTTATGTGGCATAGGGGTCTTAGTCCGATCTTGATACTGCAATCGGTTGTCTCGTTGCTCTTTCCAGCGTGTTAGCACTTCCAAGGCGAGTTCATGGTCTTCATTGAGGCCCATGCGTAGCCATTCTTCTTTGGCTTTCGCTTTTTTTTCTTTGCGTATTTGTACATCCCAGAAGTCTTCAAACTGTATGTGGTCAACAGTTTTAACTGTTGGTTTATTGCTTCTCTCAGAGTCATCCGACCGTTGAGAGTCCCTTGCCGGGTTGCCATCAGGCATAAACAATGATGAAAATTCTTCTGGTAGCCGAGCTTGAAAAGCGGCAAGAGATTTCAAAAGCGATGCCATACCAATGAAGTCGGCAGGTACATCTTTAAGCAACCGAAAGGCTGCCTTACCTTGGTTTGGGTTTTCGATTGGGTTGTGCTTCAGAAAGCTCCGAATCAAAGTCCAACCGGATTCCTCGCAACGAATGAGGAACTGATCTTGTTCTAACTCATTTAGAGCCTTGGCAACCTGTTGCTCATCCCAGTTCAAGTCAGAAGCAACGTAACCAATCGGCAATCGAAAGCAGCCAAGCAAATTACAATGCGGGCATGTAAGCAAATACAGTCCTAGCAACTTCGCTGAGTCACTCCAGGACAAAACATTTTGCTTTAGCCAAAAGCGGGTATAGACCTTGCCATAATCACGCATGGAGTTACTCGCTTTTGTGTTTACGTAAAATGCTGACCATTACTTGCCCTTAATCCTACTGGTTACTGGCTTTCAGCTCGCTTGGGCATTCGGGGTAGATGTCCGGTCTTAACTGAGATCGGGTTACTTGTCCTTGCGTAGCTTGTTCGATGGGTAAAACGAATTCAGCGGGAACACGCCCTGATTTATTCAACCAAAACCAGACGTTTTGCTGTTTTGAGTTGATGGCTCGTGCTAATGCTGATTGCCCGCCGACCAAGTCAATGGCACGGCGGAGATGTTTTTGTGTCGTGTTGAACACTTCCATACCGTCTCCTGTTACAATAATAACTGTTACAAGATTGAATGTTACAGTTTAAACTGTAGATAAGTCAACAGTTAAAATTGTTGAAAGGCTACAGTTTTATTTGTAGAATACGGGCTTATGAAAACTTTATCCGAACGACTAAACCATGCCTTGCAGCTTACTGGGGTGACTCAGTCTGAGTTGGCTCGTCGCATTGGTATCAAACAGCAGTCGATCAGCCAGATTTGCTCTGGTAAATCGGCTAGATCTCGTTACACCATGCAGATCGCGGAGGCGCTTCGCGTGAATGCTCATTGGCTCGCCACAGGTGATGGCGAGATTGGCTTGGGGGTCGGTAATGTAGAAGTTGGGCCTGACATTAAGGGAAGAATTCCTCTCATTAACTGGGTTCAGGCCGGTGATTGGACTGAAATAGCGGAGGGATTTGCCCATGAAGATGCTGAGGAGTGGCGTGAAGTCACAGGGAAAGCACATGAGGGTTGTTTCGCACTTCGCGTAAAAGGCGACAGTATGGAAAATCCAAGCGGAAAAAAATCCATACCTGAGGGAGCAGTGATCGTTGTTGATCCTGAATTACCTTACTCTTCAGGTTCATTGGTTGTTGCGCGTTTGGATGATTCGAAAGAAGCAACCTTTAAGCAGTTAGTTATTGATGGTGAACAGAAGTACCTAAAACCTTTGAACCCCCAATACCCTGCAATACCGATCAACGGCAACTGCACCATCATCGGTGTAGTACGACAAGCTATCATCGATTTCTGGTAGCGAAGGAATTTGTGGTTTAGCCACAGTTGTTCATGAGCTGAAGAAGCAACGATTGCAAACAGCTACAACTGAGCATTGGCGCACGCTGAGAGTAAATGGTAACCGATTAGATAACCATTGATTGTTTATAAAGTCAAGATCAGCGAAAATAGCGGCCAATTACGATTAACACGACGGATTTGACAAGCGAAGAACTGAAAATAGAGTACTTCCAAAAGTGTGTACAAATCCGTGTACAAACTAAAAGAATTTATACATGGCAAACCAAGATTTTCTTAATGAAATCAATAAGCGAAGGACCTTTGCTATCATCTCTCACCCGGATGCGGGTAAAACCACCATTACAGAAAAAGTTCTGTTATTCGGACAAGCGATTCAAAAAGCGGGTACCGTAAAGGGTCGTGGCTCAAACCAGCACGCAAAATCAGACTGGATGGAAATGGAAAAAGAACGTGGTATCTCGGTAACTACGTCTGTTATGCAATTTCCTTACAATGAGCGTCTAGTTAACTTACTTGATACTCCGGGACACGAAGACTTCTCTGAAGATACTTATCGTACACTGACTGCGGTTGACTCATGCCTAATGGTAATCGACGCAGCGAAAGGTGTTGAGGATCGTACTCGTAAATTAATGGAAGTAACACGCTTACGTACCACACCTATCGTAACTTTCATGAATAAGTGTGACCGTGATATTCGTGACCCAATGGAGTTATTAGACGAAGTTGAAACTGAGCTAAACATTGCCTGTGCGCCGGTAACTTGGCCAATTGGTTGTGGTAAAGAGTTTAAAGGTGTTTACCACATTCACCGTGAAGAAACGATTTTGTATAGCACAGGTCAAGGCCACACAATTCAAGAAGTTCGCGTTATTAAAGGTTTAGATAACCCTGAGCTTGATACTGCGATTGGTAGCGAACTTGCTGAGCAGCTTCGTGAAGAGCTAGAGCTGGTAATTGGTGCATCACATGAGTTTGATTTAGATCTGTTCTTAGCGGGTGAGCTATCACCAGTCTACTTTGGTACAGCACTAGGTAACTTTGGTGTTGACCATGTTCTTGATGGCTTAACTGAGTGGGCTCCTGCGCCATTACCTCGTGAAACAGAAGACCGCCAAGTTGCGGCAACGGAAGATAACTTCTCTGGTTTCGTATTTAAAATCCAAGCGAACATGGACCCTAAACACCGTGACCGTATCGCCTTTATGCGTATTGTATCAGGCAAATATAGCCAAGGTATGAAAATGAACCATGTGCGTATTGGTAAGCAAGTGAGTATTTCTGATGCGGTAACCTTCATGGCCGGTGACCGTGAGCGAGCGCAAGATGCTTACGCAGGTGACATCATTGGTTTACACAACCACGGTACAATTCAAATCGGTGATACCTTCACGCAAGGTGAAAAAATGAAGTTTGGTGGTATTCCTAACTTCGCGCCAGAATTATTCCGTCGTATTCGCTTAAAAGATCCATTAAAACAAAAGCAATTACTAAAAGGCTTAGTTCAGCTATCTGAAGAAGGTGCTGTGCAAGTATTTAGACCGCTTATTAATAACGACCTTATCGTTGGTGCGGTCGGTGTACTACAGTTTGACGTGGTTGTTGCGCGCTTAAAAGCAGAATACAACGTTGATGCGATTTACGAAGGTGTGAGTGTTAACACTGCACGTTGGGTAAGCTCAGACGATACCAAAAAGCTTGAAGAGTTTAAGCGTAAGTGCGAAAGCAACTTAGCGCTTGATGGTGGCGATAACCTTACTTATATCGCGCCAAGCCGTGTAAACCTAAACTTGTCGATGGAACGCTATCCAGACATCAAGTTTAACCATACGCGCGAAAACTAATACGCTAAGTCTGCTTCAAATTTAAGTGCCCGTACAGCGGGCCATAAAGGTAAAAATTACAATGAATATTCGTACTCTTTTAATCGACAAAGCAATTGCTGCTATGGTTGCAGCAGGGTTACCTGAAGACACTAATCCAGCGGTAACACAAAGCACACGTCCACAGTTTGGTGATTACCAAATCAATGGCGCAATGGGGGCTGCAAAAAAATTAAAATCAAACCCGCGTGAGCTTGCACAAAAAATTATCGATAACCTAGACCTTGCTGATATTGCAGAAAAAACTGAAATCGCGGGCCCTGGTTTTATCAATATTCACTTAAAGCCAGCGTTTTTATCAGCTAGCTTAAAAGCGGCAAACGAAGACGAAAAGCTAGCAGTTTCGCCACATACAACAGCGCAAAAAGTGGTTGTTGATTACTCATCACCTAACCTTGCTAAAGAAATGCACGTAGGCCATTTACGTTCAACCATCATTGGTGATGCAGTTGTTCGTGCTCTTGAGTTCCGTGGTGATGAAGTTGTTCGTCAAAACCACATGGGTGACTGGGGTACTCAGTTTGGTATGTTAATCGCGCACTTAGAAGATCAAATCAACCAAGGTGTAGACTTAGAGTCTGTAGCGCTGGCCGATCTTGAAACCTTCTATCGCGATGCGAAAAAACGCTTTGATGATGAAGAAGGGTTTGCCGACAAAGCCCGTAATTACGTAGTTAAATTACAAGGCGGCGACGCACACTGTGAAAAACTTTGGAAGTTATTCATTGCCACTTCTGTAAAGCATTCTGAAGAAGTTTATAAGCGTCTAAACGTAACACTTACGCAAGATGACATCATGGCAGAAAGTGCTTACAACAGTGAACTTGCAAACATCATCGCACTATTAAAAGACAAAGATATTGCTGTTGAATCTAATGGCGCACAAGTGGTGTTCTTAGATGAGCTTGCTAACAAAGACGGCGAGCCTTCAGTGTTTATCGTACAGAAATCAGGTGGTGGTTTCTTATATGCGACAACCGACTTAGCTGCTTGTGATTACCGTTCTAATAAACTGGGTGCTGATCGTATCTTAATCTTTGTAGATGCACGTCAAAGCTTACACTTCAATCAAGTTGAGCTAACAGCACGTAAAGCCGGTTTATTACGTGATGAAACAAGTTATGAATTCTGCCCATTCGGCACCATGATGGGTGAAGACGGTAAGCCATTCAAAACACGTACTGGCGGTACCGTTAAACTTGCTGACTTACTTGAAGAGTCAATCACTCGTGCGTCAGCCAAACTTGCTGAGCGTGAGTCAGATTTAAGCGACGAAGAGCGTAGCGAAATTGCCCGTAAAGTAGGTATTGGCGCAGTAAAATATGCGGATCTTTCTAAGCACCGTACTAGCGACTATATCTTCAACTGGGATACTATGCTGAGCTTTGAAGGTGCTACAGCGCCTTACTTACAATATGCATACACGCGTGTTCGCAGTATCTTTCGTAAGTCAGGTATCGATGCTGGGTCATTAACAGCAGACGTTGCAATCAACGAGCCACAAGAAAAAGCGCTAGCGCTTAAACTTCTTCAGTTAGAAGAAGTACTTGATCTAATGATCAGCGAAGCAACACCGCACGTATTATGTGGATACCTATACGAACTAGCAAGCCTATACATGACGTTCTACGAAGCATGCCCAGTTCTAAAAGAAGGCGTAGAGCCAAGTGTTCGTGACAGCCGTTTAGTTCTGTGTAATTTGGTTGCGAAGACGCTGAAGTCAGGATTGGATCTTTTAGGTATCGAAGTAATGGAGCAAATGTAATCACCGTCGTATTTTAACCTAATACTGCGTTGTCAAACCGACTGACCCTAATCACATACAAAACACGTATGCTCATAGGGATAAGTCGGTTTTCCGCCTTGTCTTAGGCTAAACTACTTAGGTGAATTCTGCTTCGTGTAGTTCGCTTTGAAAGCACTCCTACACTTGCAGATGATGTGCTTCGTAGGTTGGGTAGAGCGTAGCGAAACCCAACAAAATTGACAGCTCAATAACCTTGATTAATCTTTAGCTGATAGCTGATAGCTGATAGCTGATAGCTGATAGCTGATAGCTGATAGCTGATAGCTGATAGCTGATAGCTGATAGCTGATAGCTGATAGCTGATAGCTGATAGCTGATAGCTGATAGTAGCGATAGAGGGAATTTTATGAAACTTGAAGATATTCGCCGTGAATATTTACAGGATGGTTTATCTGAAGATATGCTTGATGCGTCTCCAATCAAGCAGTTTGAAAAATGGCTTGAACAAGCTGTTGCCACTAATTTGCCTGATCCTACGGCGATGGTCGTTGCAACGGTTGATGAACATGGTCAGCCGTCGCAGCGTATTGTGCTGTTAAAGCATCTTGATGAAAATGGTTTTGTGTTTTTTACCAATACTGGCTCGCGCAAGGCGCAGGAGCTCAAAGGTAATAACAAAATCTCTCTGCACTTTCCATGGCACCATATGGAGCGACAAGTCATTGTCTATGGTGAAGCTAAACCTTTACCTACAACTGCTGTGGCTAAGTACTTCTTATCGCGTCCTAAAGAAAGTCAGTTAGCTGCATGGGCATCTCAGCAAAGTCGTCCGGTGTCATCGCGTAAGGTGCTAATGGAAACATTTGCGAAAATGAAGCAAAAGTTTTCAGAGGGTGAAATTCCATTGCCTGATTTTTGGGGAGGCTATTGTGTTGAGCCTACTAAAATCGAATTTTGGCAAGGTGGTGCACACCGCTTACACGACCGCTTTATGTATCAACGCCAAGCCGACGGTAGTTGGCAGTTTGGTCGTTTAAATCCGTAAATGCGTTTTATCGATTCCCACTGTCACCTTGATTTTAGCGAATTTGATGAGACTCGCACAGAGCTCATCAAAGCATGCAAGCAAGTAGGGATCGAGCATTTTATTGTGCCGGGTGTGAGCTTGGCACAATCTACAAAACTATTCTCTTTTGTTAAATCAGAGCCAAGTATTTCAGTTGCTTTAGGCCTACATCCTTATTTTTTATCTGATCACCAAACTCATCACCTCGCTGAACTAGAGCAATTAGCGAAAACCCACTCCGGGCAGTTTATTGCCATCGGCGAGTGCGGACTCGATCGCAGTATCGACAACCTCGATAAACAAACGCAGCTTTTTGAAGGACAAATAGAGCTTGCCAACCAACTTGCTTTACCACTGATTGTGCATCACAGACAAAGCCATGACTTAATTGCTCGCTCATTTAAACGCTGCAAGCCAAAGTTTGGTGGTGTTATTCATGCCTTCTCAGGCTCCGAACAACAAGCTCTGAGTTATATTAAACAAGGGTTTAAGCTTGGTGTAGGAGGTGTGATAAGTTACCCGCGGGCTGCTAAAACTCGCAAAGTTATAAGCGCAATTGAATCGCAGCATTTAGTTCTTGAAACCGACTCGCCATCAATGCCGTTAGCTGGCTTTCAAGGGCAGGTTAATACACCACTTAAGGTGCGCGATGTGTTTGCTCATCTATGTGAGCTTAAAGGCGTTACAGGCGATACAAAGCAGAAATTGGCTGCTGAACTTTATGATTCTTGCTCTGCACTTTTTTTGATATAACGATTTATTTGCCAAAGCTTCAAGCCCCGACCCAATTGCCAAGTGAATATACAGGTGATAACTAACATTAATAACACTTGGCGACCTAAATCATGAAAACTACTGTGACTGGTCGCAATAGAAGCCTGCGTTAAATAGGTAATCGACACAAAACCAATTGGCCTTTCATTATCACTTATCACCGGCTCTACAAATGGGGTTTTAAGTTTGCTAATACCCGGCGTTGAATCGGGTAATAAACCAAAAGTGTGGTGACTTTGCCAATTATCGCTGGCTGCAATTTGAATACCTTGTTGATCGTAAATCGTTGCCGCTAACACATACTCATCTTCAGCAATATGATTACACAACGCATTTAACTCGGGTTTGTTTTTTTCTTGCAGTGGGGTTTTTGCATTTAATGCCATAAACTTGGTTAAGCTTATCGCTGTGCTGTCAGCACTATCATAAAGTAACTGGTGGCTTTGAAAGCTACTATTCATGGCAACCCAACTTAGCAGCACAAAACAGGCTGTAGCCAAGCTCAAGCGCACAACACGTTGGCGATAAGTGGCTGAAAAGGGAATTTTAAGTTGGTTATTTTTCATAGTCACCGTATACGTTACTGACAGCTTTTAAATTTGATGGTACAACATGATAACTTTAACAGCCCCTTGAGTGCGAGTGCCAAATGCACGACCAAGGACAGACATAAGTCTAATGTGGAGCCACTATGTCACAGCTTAGCTTAGCTGCTACAACTTCAGCAAATTTAGCAGAACAAATCAGCCTAAATTGCTGGTATAAAATTGAAAACAAACACCTTATTACAACAGACTTTACGCCAAAAGCAAATCAAGGCGTGTTCAGTGTTGCTTTTGGTAATGAGCTTAATGCTGAGCAATTACTTGCGATTAGCGATTTTTTAGCGGCCCAAGGGTTTGGCAATTTATCGCTTTGTTGTTATCAACCAATCGCAGACATGCCAGTGGCGTGGAGCTTTCATGGAGATACAACAACTGCACTAAGCCCTCTGGTATTAGCTGAATTTGCTAAGCAATTGGGTATTCAATTGGTGCAATTAACTAATCCACCCACAGTGAATGAGCCTGGCTTATTGCTGATGGATATGGACTCAACAGCCATTACTATTGAGTGCATCGACGAAATAGCGCGCCTTGCCGATGTGTATGATGAAGTTGCCGCTGTGACCGCGCAAGCAATGGCCGGTCAGCTGGACTTTGCACAAAGCTTAAAGCAACGTGTCGCTAAACTTGAAGGTATTGATGTTGACTTAATTGATGGCTTAAAAGCGCGTTTACCGCTAATGCCTGGCGTGAGTGAATTATGCCAATACTTAAAAGCACATAACTGGCATTTAGCAATTGCATCGGGTGGCTTTGTGCCTTTTGCTGAGCAAGTACAGTCACTGCTTGATTTAGATGAAGTGCATGCCAATACCCTTGAATTCAAAGATAATCGTTTAACTGGTAAGGTCATAGGCACGATTGTTGATGCTGAAGAAAAAGCCCGTGTACTTAAACGAATTGAAGAAAAGCTTACCTTAAATAACCGCCAAACTGTTGCTATGGGTGATGGTGCTAACGATTTAAAAATGATGGCAGCGGCAGGGCTTGGTGTTGCTGTGCATGGAAAACCTAAAGTAGTTGAGCAAGCACAAACGGCAATTAATGAAGGCTCATTACTGCAAGTTGCTTACTTACTCTCTCTACCGTTAGATTACTCGCTTTAACCAAGTCGCTTTGCGTTTACTCATTTCATTGATCAGCCTTCGGTCAATATCAAAATGGGTAAGCGCTTCTTCGGTTATATCAATTAAATCACCCACACCAGCTACTGCCCATAGCGCTTCCTCTAAGTCTTTCGCTTTATGTAATGCGTACTGGCTAATGTATTTGAGTTCATTCGCTAAGTAATCAATATCTGGGCGGCCAGTTCGTGACACATATAAACGAAATACAAAGACTAAATCGTTTTTCAGGGCTTTTTTCACAAACAAAGTTTGTGGTTTGTAGTCATCTTCACTAATACAGCGGCTGGTAATTGCATCACTTATTTCTGCTTGGCGCGGATCAAAGCGAACAAATAGGGTAAATGGCAGAGGTGGATCTTGGCGACTACGGTCTTTGATCAACGGGGTGATCACTTCTGTAATTTGATCCGTTGATAAAAATCCGTCGATGCTGGTTGTTTCGTTCAATAACGCAAAATTTTGCAGTAGTACATGAAGAGGGCTTGGATATAAGCCTTGGCCAATAGCGCCAGCTTTAAAGTGGGCAGCTTCTTTATGTAAATAAAACGGGAATTGGCATACGCTTTTGGTCACCATATTTCTGAGTGCAGTTGATAGCCCCGGAATTTTAGGGGTTTCTTCACAAACACGTAATTTGTCTTTGTTGTTATCGATTAATACGGTGAAAAACTTAATCGCCATATGCGGTAAGTCACCAACTTTATGCACTTTTAAATTTACCGTTGTCAGTGATTTACTTATAGCCATTACTTCATAAGCCAGATTTGTTAAATCGTGCTTTTTGGTAATTTTTTGCAAATCAGGCAAGTTTAGTTTGATGATATCGCCTTTTTTGAACTCAACCGGTTGGTCGCATTCAATTTGCAAGCCCATCACAGATAAATCACGAGTATGGCCTGTAATTGATTGCTCATGATGTTCAATGCTGATAGCTGTTTTGTATAAATAGCGTTTATGAGCACGAAGGTTCACATACTCAAGCGCCACAGGCTCTAAATGAGGAGGCGTTTTATGCTTACTGTGACCAAACTGTTTAAGTTGGTTTACCGCATCTTTATTATAATCAAGCTGTTGGTATGTTTGTTGTTCAAACTTAGTACCCACCGAGGTCAAAATCAGTAGATATTTAACATCTTTAATCAACCCCTGCACCCGTGGTGTCGGTGGCTTATTTAGTTTTTCGATGTTTTTACCAGCACTGCTTGGTAGCGACAGTGGAATATACGAATCTTCCGGGTGGCTTGGCATCAACTGAAGCTTAAAGCATTGCCAGCTGTCTTTTTGGCTACCAAAGCCGAGGAATAAATCTCTCAGTTGTGGTTGGCTATCAAGCTCAGTTCGCGTAGCTGAGTAGTAATAAATTTTGCCAGCAACGGTATGAGTGAAGGTATACAGATATTCTTCTTTTACCGCATCAGGTGAGCTGAGCAAGTGACCTAAACGTTGTTGATTGATAATGCTATATAAGCATGACAACTTACGCTCATCACAAAAATAGCGCTGAATAAAAATGTTATTTTCTGTGGTTAACGCAAGGCTAGGATAAAGCTTGTCGCCTTGTAAGCTTAAAAATGTATAAAACGAGGTAACACGTGGAATGTAGTATTGCTCGTAGCCTTTCGATACAACCGCATCTAAGGTATTGTCTAAGTTCACTTTATAGCGACGTTTATTACCGTGAATAAAGCTCTCTAAAAACTCATCAAACTTATCATTATTTTCAATAAACGTGCGCTTCAAGCGTACATGGTTGTATTCACGGGATACTTTTTCTACCGCAACCACTTCATATTGAATACCGTTTTTTAAGCCCAGTTCAAAATCTTGCTCTAGGCCAACTAAGCGCAGACCAATTAATTGGCCTTTTTTAACTTTATACCGTGGTGCTAACTTGATTTTTGCGCCACTTAAAGAGATGTCCGAGGTAGTTGCGGCAACCTTGTTGTTTTTATCAAGCTCGACGGTGATTTTAATTGAGTAGTTCATCCGCTCTTCGCGGCGACTTTCATAGGATGCAAACTTAATGACCTTAGCTGACTGCTCTGTCGTGGCACTATCGTCAGTTAAAGCTTGTTCTGCGGCTTTTTTTTGCATCACTCGGTGATTATTTTCGGTATTCATTACCGCTTCGTAAACGGCAAGGGTGTAACCACCGTGGCGTTTTATAGCATCTTCAAACACTTCAATGGCGGTATCGTCCATAAAGTGTTGCTTACCATCATATTCGTAGGGTTTGACTTGGCCGGTTACTTGACCACGTAAATCAATAAAGCGTGCTACAGGCTGAGATAAGCGCGACATTTCCATTTTGATCAGAAACTGCTCTGGCTTTGTTAAGCTAGCTGTCTTTGATTTAAACAGTTTGTCGAACTGGGGTGTGCCTAAATGCGCCTTTAGTTCTTCAACTAGGCTTTCATATTTAAGCAGTATGTCTTCAGCCATTTATAAAACCATCACCGTCTATCTAAAAAAGTAGGTATACTAGCGGGCTATTGAAAGCCAAAGCAGTGTAACTAGTTTTTTATTTTATTAGTTATTGTTATATGTATTCGCCAATTAAATGGCAAGCACTGTAAAGTTTTATTTGTAAGCAAAAACTGTGCCCTTAACCATTTCTTAATTAAGCACTTAGCATGATTAAGCGTTTCTCATGGGGCAAGTTACAGCATATTATCTTTTGTGACTACAAAAGTGACTCTAGCTTAATTACCTGAGTCATATGTTTTACTTTAGCTATTATATGCTTGAAAATACAGAAATAGTCACAAAACAGCGACCAAAATAGGTAAGGCCGAATGGCAAAATCAGCAAAAATCGAATTTGTCTGCACTGAGTGCGGCATGAACTATCAGCGCTGGCAAGGTCAGTGTAAGTGTGGAGCGTGGAATACGCTGGCAGAATTTAAGCCTTCAGCAGGGCAATCAAAGCAAGCGGCAAGCCGTGCGGCGGTGGCAGGTTATGCTGGTATCGCTAGCGGTGGCTCAAAGAAAATCAACGAAGTGGCGACCACTGAGGCCGAAAAACGCCTCACTGAAATTGGTGAGCTAGACAGGGTGCTAAGTGGTGGCGTAACGACAGGCTCTGTGAACATTATTTCTGGCGACCCAGGTGCCGGTAAAACCACCTTGCTGTCAGATTTAGTCGCACGTATGTCAAAACTTATGCCTTCTTTATACTGTACTGCCGAAGAGTCTCTATCGCAGTTTAAAAACCGTGTTAATCGCTTACGTTTAGATTACAACGAAGACGAGCTTTACTTGCTGTCTGAAACCAGTGTTGAAGCCATCATTGAAGAGCTTGATAAAAACAAAATTAAGTTCGCGGTGATTGACTCAATTCAGGCCGTGGTAACAGAAACGGCAAATGGTAGCCCTGGTTCACCCTCACAGGTAAAAAGTGCAGCTCAGGCACTAACGCAATACTGTAAGCAAAATGATGTAACTATGTTCATCATTGCCCATGTAAACAAAAATAACGAAATTGCTGGACCGCAAACACTCGTGCACATAGTCGATGCCTTGTTACATATCGATACTAACGATGGCCAAGTCAGAACATTGCGTGCTAATAAAAACCGTTTTGGCGATATCGACACCGTGGGTATTTTCAGAATGTGTGAACGCGGAATGTTGAGCGTTGATAACCCAAGCGAAATCTTTTTATCTGGTTCTAGTACTGAATCTCCAGGATCAGCTATTACCTGTATTCGTAAGGGTAACCGTAACTTACTACTCGAAATACAATGTTTAACCACAGAAACCGAAGCTGAATTCCCGCAGCGGGTATGTGTTGGTCTAAATATGAACCGTATCAAAATGCTCACGGGTATTTTACGTAAGCACACAAAAACAAAAATCTTTCACGATACCTTTTTTAACATTGTTGGTGGTTTAAAAATCGATGAGTCAGAGACTTGTATTGATTTAGCATTGGTTGCTGCGTTATTAAGCAGCTTGAACGAATTTGTGGTGCCGCGTACCACTTGTATTATGGGCGAGCTAAGTTTAAATGGCGATGTAAGACCAATCGACAGCGGCGTACCTCGAGTAAAAGAAGCGGCGCAACACGGTTTTACTGAGATCTTTATTCCATATCGTAATTACCATAAATCAATGGAAGGCCTTGGGGCTAAGATCACCCCAGTAAAAACCGTGCATGAGCTATTGTCGTTAATAAACTAAATACAATTTGATACACTGATAAAAAATTTACACCAATTAAAGGAAATAAAATGAAGAAGTTAATTATTGCAGCGGTTGTTGCTGCGGCTGTCGGTGGCGTAGCTTACGCAAATTACGCAGCTACACAGGAAGTGAAAAAGGTGGTTGATAAGCAAATTAGTGCGTTATCCATCCAAAGCGGTGTAGAAATTAAATACAGCGATATCTCAGCCAGTATTTTTGATAGCAGCATGCAGTTATCTGAGATCACGGTTTCAAATAGTTTAAGCAATGAGCCAGTTGCAACAATCGATAGTATTGATGTGTCGGGTTACGAAGTAGATGCGGTGCCGCCTCACACTGGTTTTGTTATGAAGAACTTTCGTTTTAGCGATGAATTTTTAGCGCAGCTGCCAGAAAATTCTAATAACAAGCTAGCATCAACAAGCTATAACGTTGACTCATCGCTTGATTATAATAAAGATTCAGGCGACAGCGACTTTGCTCTTAAAGTGACTGCGAATGAGGTGGCTGACGTTAACTTTAATCTTGGTTTAGCTAAAACCACAGCTTTAATGGAAGCATCATTGTCTGTGAGTCAGATGCAAAATGAAGCTGCTGATGGCCAGCTTACTTTAGAGCAGCAGTTACAACAGCAATCGAAGATGATGGCAGCCCTCACTCAGTTAGAGCCACGTAGCATTAATATGTCGATTGCTGATGAAGGTGAGCTTAAAGCGGTTGTTGATAGCTTTTTAACTGCGCAAGGTATGACTCATGATCAATTTAAGCAAGTCGTTGCGATGCAATTACAGCAAGTACCAGTGAGCGAAGAGCTTGCTACAGCGATTAGCAACTTTGTGAATGGTTTATCGTCTTTCTCTGTATCAGCTAAATTACCTGAAGGTAAAACTATGATGGAGATTAATCAGCAAATTCAAATGCTGATGGGTCAACCTGAAGAGCTTGCGAAATTTATCAACCTACAAGCAAGCGGCGAATAATCTCAAGCCTCTTTTGTAAACCTAACCTTAAAGTGACGAGTGATTTAACTTACTCACTTTAAGGTTGTTTTTTATTTGCATCACACCTTGGCTGTGCTCTAAAAATTTCTGTGCTAAAGCGCGTTGAAAGCCAGTTTCTGCAATACCTTTTAGTTCAACAGTTTCACCTTCAACAATCACTTGTAAGCTTTCAATGTGAAAGTTAGGGTTACGAGTTAACTTCTGCAAAGCCATTTGCTGTAAGCGCGGTTGCGCAGATGTGCTTGTTGTTAGCACACTGGTGTTAGCGCTTACGTTCGTTGCGCATGCAAGTAAAAAAATACAGCTTAATGATGTAAGTACTACGGTTAATTTGAAGCGGCTCATACAATTCCCTCGTTAATGTAGTCTGCTGTGAACTATTGCTGAACCAGTTACAATTATTATTCCAACATTCAAACGTCTGATTTTAAATGTTTTTATTTTTATTGGTGGGATGGGTGAGTAATAAAGTGTGAACTAATTACACACTCAATGAGTAAAAAGGGTAAGGCACAAAAATGCCGAGACAAGCTCGGCATTTTCACAGTGAAGTTAAAGTTAAAACTACTTTTTCTTCTTCGTTTTAGCTTTAGCTTTTTTCTTTGCCTTTATTTTTACTGGATCTTTTTTCTTTTTAGATGGGATTTTCGCTTCTTTATGTTGTGGCTCAAGTCCTTTAATTACTCGGCGTTTAAGTTTTTGCTCAATGTAGCGCTCAACCTTACCAACAATTGCCACGTCATGCGCTTCAATAAATGAAATCGCAATGCCTTTTTTACCTGCACGACCAGTACGTCCAATACGGTGTACGTACACGTCTGCGGTGCGTGGCATATCAAAGTTGATAACATGGCTGATATCAGCAACATCAATACCACGAGCAGCAACATCCGTTGCAACTAAGATATTGTTACGACCAGAGTGAAAGTTCTCCATCGCTTTCATGCGCTTGTCTTGTGGCATTTCACCGCGTAACCAAGCAACACGAAGGCCTTCGTTGTTTAACTCACCAACTAATGTTTCTAGGCGCTCACGGGTTTTAACAAACACAATTGCTTTATGAATGTCGTCACCATTTAATGTTTCAATTAACATTTTTAGCTTGTGGTCGTAGTCATCAGCAAGGTGAACCCATTGGTGGATTTTGCCTTTCTCTTTGCGTGAAGATTCGGCTTCAAGCAGTGCAGGGTCGTTTAAGATACGTTCTGCAAATAACTCAACGCTGTCACCTTCAAGGGTAGCTGAGAATAAGAAACATTGACGGCGGTTACGTGCTTCATCACAAATACGTAGCATTTCTTTACGAAAGCCCATGTCTAGCATGCGGTCAGCTTCATCAAGAATAAGCATTTCAACGTTTTCAGCGTGGAAGTTCTCTGTTTCGAGATACTCCATTAAACGCCCTGGTGTGGCAATCAGAATGTCGTTATTGCTTTCGAAAATTTCTCTGTGTGTCCCGTAGTTTATACCACCTGTCACAACCCCAATTTTAAGATGAGTTTGTGCTGCAAGTAATTCACATTGCTCATGAATTTGATAAGCAAGCTCACGGGTTGGTGTCATGATCAATACGCGCGCAAAGCCAGGATCGCGACGTGGGAAATCAAGCAAGTATTGAATTGCAGGGATCAAAAACGCGGCTGTTTTACCCGTACCAGTAGGGGCAGATGCCAAAATATCACGACCTTGAAGTGCTTCAGGGATCGCTTGTTGTTGAATACTGGTTGGCGTATCAAAACCCATTTTATTAATGGCATTTAACAGCTTGTTATCGATATCAAATTCAGAAAATTGCATAGAGTGACATAAATAGAGGACAATTGAGCCTAATTATACGCGTTAACGCGGCTATGGTGAATGAAAAGGTGAAAAAATGTCAGGCTTTGTGTTTAAACAATTTACGGTAACGCAAACACGCACAGCGATGAAAGTGTCGACCGACGGTATTTTGTTAGGTGCTTGGGCTGATGTGAGTGGTGCTAAGCGCATTTTAGACATTGGCGCAGGCACAGGGCTGTTGGCGCTAATGGCAAAACAAAGAGCGCCTGAAGCGAAAGTCAGTGCCATCGAAATTGATTCTGGTGCCTGCAATGATGCTCGAGAGAACTTTGCGGCTAGCCCATGGCCTGATATAAACCTTTTCGAAGGTGCTGTGCAGTCGTTCAGCGCAGCAGAGCCTTTTGATGCGATCATCACCAATCCACCGTATTTTAATGCGAGCCTAAAAGGTGAAAACTATGCTCGAAATACAGCCCGCCATACTGACGGCCTTAGTTTCAGCGAATTAATAGCGGCATGTACTAGGCTTAGCCACAGTAAATCTGTGTTGAATGTGATTTTGCCTTGCGTAGAGGCTGAGCAATTCATAGCTGTTGCCGAGCAAGCAGGCTGGTACTTAAATCGTCATTGTTTGGTGCGTACTACCGAGAAAAAACAGCCAAGTCGTAGCCTGTTGTTACTCAGCCAAAACATCGGCGAATGTGATACATCATCGTTAACCATACATGCAGTTGATGGCAGCTATAGCCAAGATTATAAAGAGCTCTGTAAAGCTTTTTACCTAAAGATGTAATTATACCTGTGGTTTTTGTATGGAAGGTGGCTGTAATTGCATAACTTCATCAAGCTGAATTTGCTGAACATATTCAAGCTTTAATAGGGCATCTAATACCGCTTTACTGTGCGACTTTTCTATTTCGGCACTGCAAAAGTCAATAATGCTAAAGCGGCGTTTGATCAGCAGACCTTCGATGTCAGGTAAAGGTTCTGTGGTTTCAATTAACACGCGGGTTGTTGGGCAAGGGTCGGCATAGCCTGAGCGTAATAACTTTTTTAAATTAAACAAGTTATCATCAAGCCGACCCAGTTCAATGGCAGCTTTAGCGCTATCAGGAATAAATAAAGGCTCAGCAAAGCGATTTATTTTTATTTCGCCCGTGGCGTTAATTGTAGCTACCTGATTACTGTCGTAACTGACAATATCACCGGTAATTAATGTGAATTGACTCATTGTGTTCCCTCGCAATGTTGTGTCGATTTCGGTGCTTAGCAAAATGGTGTGTTTGGTTAAGCCCTGATATAGTGCCAAAGTCTTAAGTTTTATACGAGTTTTTTATGTTCCGTTTATCAATTGTTTTATCTGCCTTATTATTTTCTCAGTTGAGTTTTGCTGCATTGACGCCTGTGGGTCTTTGGAAAACTATTGACGAAGAAACGAATGAAGCGAAATCTTTAGTACGTATTAGTGAACAAGATGGTGTGTTGGTTGGCAGTGTTGAAAAAATCCTTAACCCAGCCAAGCAAGACGCAATCTGCGAAAAGTGTAAAGGTGATAAGAAAAATCAGCCTATTCAAGGGTTACAAATTATAGAAGGTGCTAAAGATGCCGGTGATGGTAGCTGGCAAGAAGGTGAAATTCTAGACCCAAACAATGGTAAAACCTATACCCTTAAACTGACCCCACAAGAACAAGGTAAGGTACTTGAAGTACGCGGCTATATTGCGTTTTTCTATCGTAATCAATATTGGCAACGCGTTGAATAACCATTAAAAAAGCCAAGCAATGCTTGGCTTTTTTATTCATGACTTACAAGCTCTCGCTGTACTCAGTCATGACTTGTTCAACCCAGCTTGCGATACGTTCATCACTAAGCTCGTATTGACTGTCTTCATCAAGGGCTAAGCCAACAAATTGTTTGCCATCTTCAGTGAGTGCTTTTGAAGCCTCAAATTCATAACTTGCATCGTTAGGCCATTTGCCTAACAAGGTAATGCTTTGATCACAAATTTCATCGTGTAACATGCCAAGCGCGTCTTGGAACCACTGACCATAACCTTGTTGATCGCCCATACCAAACAGAGCCACGGTTTTGCCGTTTAGGTTAACATCTTTAATGTCGTCCCAGATTGATTCCCAGTCTTCTTGCAACTCACCAAAATCCCAAGTTGAAATGCCGAAGATAACGAAATCAAATTGCTCTGCATTTTTTAATGGCTCATCTTTGATATTGTGAAGGCTCACTATGTCGTGACCAATAATATCGCGAATTTTCTCTGCCGCTATTTCTGTGTAGCAGGTTGTAGAACCATAAAATAAACCAATCTGCATCGTATTTATCACTGTGTATTTGCCTGATATGATAGGCGTAAGTTTACCGTAAGGTATAATTAATTGATACCTTGATAAGGATGAGAGTACGCGTGGCTGATAATAATTCACAAGCCCAAAAAGGTGTAATAACAGCAAATAACGCCGAACATTTAGAGTTATTTTTAGATACGCTGTATCTTGAGCAGGGAGTCAGCGAAAATACACTCGCAGCTTATCGCAGTGACCTTGAAAAGTTTTGCCAATTTTTAAAAGATAAAGACCTACTAGCCGTTCGCTCTGATGATATTGAAGCGTATTTAGCATACCGTGTTGATTTAGGGCTGAAGTCGCGCAGCACAGCGCGAAGCATCAGTGCGCTTAAGCGTTTTTATCAGTATTTTGTGCGCGAAAAAGCCATTGCCGATTCGCCGATGGTCAATATTGCTCAGCCAAAAGCTGGGCAGTCATTACCAAAAACGCTGTCAGAAGCCGAAGTCGAAGCTTTGCTTGCAGCCCCAGACATAGAAGATGCAATGGGGCTTCGTGATAAAGCCATGCTTGAGCTGTTATATGCCACAGGGCTTCGTGTTACTGAGCTGGTGGGACTCAGAATGGAGCAAATTAATTTGCGCCAAGCGGTGGTCTTTGTAAAAGGTAAGGGTAATAAAGAGCGTTTAGTTCCCCTAGGCGAAGAAGCGATGTACTGGCTTGAGCAGTTTTTAAAAGTGGGTCGTTCGCAAATGATTAAACATGCCACTGACTTTGTGTTTCCATCTAAGCGTGGGATTGGCATGACACGACAAACTTTTTGGCATCGCATCAAACACTATGCTATTTTGGCATCAGTTGAATCGCCGTTATCACCGCATACGCTCAGACACGCGTTTGCAACGCATTTGCTTAATCATGGGGCGGACCTTAGAGTCGTGCAAATGATGTTAGGTCACAGTGACTTATCAACAACACAAATTTATACCCATGTAGCGAATGAAAGATTGAAGTCGGTACACGAGCAACATCATCCACGTGCTTAGTGCAAGATTTTTAAAGATGTACCGGTCTATATAAAAAATGATCAGGATATAGGATATTTATGAAAAAGTTAGTTTTAGCCACAGCACTACTAGGCACAAGCTTAAATGTGTTTGCCAATGGCGTATCAACAACAGACGCTGCTGATGCCCCTATTATTGCTAAGTTTGCTGAATTAGGCGTAACCGTTAAGCAAATCAACCCAAGCCCAGTGGCAGGCCTTAAAGAACTAATTACTGATAAAGGCGTGCTGTACGCAAGCCCTGACGGTCAATTTCTAATGCAAGGAACACTGATTGACCTTAATAACCGAGTTAATCTAACAGAGCATGCACTGAGCGATGTACGTAAAGAAGGCATTGCTGAGTACGAAGACTCAATGATCGTTTACAAAGCGAAAAACGAAAAGCATTCAATCACAGTATTTACCGATATTACCTGTGGTTACTGCCGTAAGTTACACCGTGAACTTGATGATTTCTTAGATGCGGGTATCACGGTTAAATACCTTGCTTTCCCACGTGGTGGTTTACGTGGTAAAGGTTACCAAGATCTAATGAATGTATGGTGTGCTAAAGACCCTGCTGAAGCGTTAACAGAAGCAAAAGCGGGTGCAGAAGTCGCAGACGTGCCAGGTTGTAGCGCGCCAATTGCTGAGCATTATCAACTAGGTCAAAGCTTTGGCATGTCGGGTACTCCAGCAATTATTTTAGAAGATGGCACTATGATCCCAGGTTATCAATCAGCTGCGCAAATCAGCCAAGCGCTTGATGCCTTACCAAAAACATCTTCATAACTGATTTTTTAAACGAAAAGGCCTATTTGTCGTAGGCCTTTTTTATTTGTCTTAAGCAAAGAAGTACCATTTCCGACATGGAAAAAATAATTCAAGCTCGTCCTCATGTTGATGATTCGCATCTACCACACCATTTACACCCTGTAATTAAGCAAATATATGCGACTCGACAGGTGCAAAGTGCCACTGAACTCGATAATAGCGCTGCGACATTGCATGACTTTAAGTTGTTTAAAGATATCGACAAAGCTGTCGTGCTATTGCAACAAGCCCTCGCGGCTCAAAGTCGCGTGTTAATCGTAGGTGACTTTGATGCCGATGGCGCAACCAGCACAGCAACCTTAATGCAAGGTCTTGCTATGTTTGGCTTAAAGAACCTTGATTACTTGGTACCAGACAGATTCAGCCTAGGTTATGGCTTAAGTCCTGCGCTTGCTGAGCAAATAGTGACTATGCAACCCGAGCTTGTGATCACTGTTGATAACGGTATTTCATGTATCGATGGCATTGCCATTGTAAAACAAGCGGGTATTAAAGTGCTGGTAACTGATCACCATTTACAAGGTGAAGCCCTGCCAGATGCTGATGCCATCGTGAACCCAAATCGCCATGACTGTCAGTTTCCATCGAAATCAATAGCTGGTGTTGGGGTAGCTTTTTATCTGCTTATTGCTTTACGTAGCCACTTACGTGAACAAGGGTATTTTCAGCATAACCCAATGCCAAATTTGGCTGAGTTACTTGATATTGTAGCCCTTGGTACCGTTGCCGATGTGGTCGCGCTTGATGCCAATAACCGTACCTTAGTTCATCAAGGTTTAGCACGTATTCGTAGTGGTAAAACACGCCCAGGTATTAGTGCCCTTATCGAAGTGGCAAATCGCAATGCAGCCCGTTTAAGTGCCAGTGACTTTGGCTTTTCATTGGCGCCACGCTTAAATGCAGCAGGGCGTTTAGATGATATGAGTTTAGGTATAGCTTGTTTGTTATCAAGCGATATAAACCAAGCACGCCGTATTGCCAGTGAGCTCGACAGCCTCAATCATGAGCGCCGTGAAATAGAGCAGGGCATGCAAACTGAGGCACAAGCTGTGCTTGACCGTTTAGCATTTAAAACCGACACAGTGCCTGATGCCATTTGTTTATACCAAGCAGATTGGCACCAAGGTGTGATTGGTATTTTGGCTGGCCGCCTAAAAGAAAAGTACCACCGTCCGACGATTATTTTTGCAGCTGGCGATAACGGCGAAATAAAAGGCTCTTGCCGCTCCATTGAAGGGCTGCATATGCGTGACTTACTAGAGCGAGTAAATACACTCTATCCGCATTTGATCAGTAAATTTGGTGGCCATGCTATGGCGGCCGGGCTGAGTATCAATGAGCAATGTTTTAATGAATTTAAAACCGTGTTTGAACAAATGGTGAAAGACACACTCACTGAAGAGCATAAGCAAAGTATTTTACTTACCGATGGTGAATTACCTAATGAGTGCTTTTCGATGGAGTTTGCCAACTTACTAAAAAATGCCGGCCCTTGGGGACAGCAATTTCCAGAACCAGTGTTCGAACATGTATTCGAACTAATACAGCAGCGCATTGTCGGTGAAAAACACTTAAAACTGGTTTTAAAACATCAATCTGGGCGTTTAGTCGACGGCATTGCATTTGGTGTTGATGTGCGTGCATGGCCAGATACCGAAGTGCGTTATGTAAAAGCTGCTTATCAACTCGATATAAATGAATTCCGTGGTAAATTTTCGCTACAGTTGATTATTCGAGAGCTACAAAAAGCGACATAAAAATATCGTTATAATCGACATAAAAGGCTAATAAAACGCTCGGTTTTTTGTTAAAATCGGGCGTTTTTAATATTTGTAGATAATTTACCGTATTTATTGTCGATATCGGTGCGCGGTAAATCAGCCATTTTGGAGTAATGTACATGTTTGAAGTGAATCCTGTGATTAATCAAATCAAGGAAATTCGCGAACGTACTGAACTGCTTCGGGGGTACCTTTGACTACCCTCTTAAGAAAGAGCGGTTAGAAGAAGTTAACGCAGAACTTGAAGATTCAGCCGTGTGGAATGAGCCAGAACGAGCTCAAGCACTTGGCCGTGAAAAGTCGGCACTCGAAGCTATCGTTGAGACCATTGATAATCTAGTGTCAGGTACCGAAGATGTTGAAGGTTTAGTCGAGCTTGCTGTTGAAGCTGAAGATGAAGAAACCTTCGCTGAAGCCGAAGCTGAATTAGGCGATTTAAACGCACAGCTTGAAAAGCTAGAGTTCCGTCGTATGTTCTCAGGCGATCATGACCAAAACGATGCTTACCTTGATTTACAATCAGGTTCTGGCGGTACCGAAGCCCAAGACTGGTGCAACATGCTACTGCGTATGTATTTACGTTGGGGTGAAGCAAAAGGCTTTAAAGTTGAACTGGTTGAAGCAACTGATGGTGATGTGGCTGGTATCAAAGGCGCAACAGTGCGCTTTGTTGGCGAATATGCTTACGGTTGGTTACGTACAGAAACAGGTGTTCACCGTTTAGTGCGTAAGAGCCCGTTCGACTCAAGTGGTCGTCGTCATACCTCGTTTGCATCGGCATTCGTTTACCCAGAAATCGACGATAATATCGAAATTGATATTAATCCGGCAGACTTACGTATTGACGTTTACCGCGCATCAGGCGCCGGTGGTCAGCACGTAAATACAACAGAATCTGCGGTTCGTATTACTCACATACCAACTAACACTGTTGTACAGTGCCAAAATGAGCGTTCACAGCACAAGAATAAAGACCAAGCAATGAAGCAGTTAAAAGCGAAATTGTTTGAGCTTGAAATTCAAAAGCAAAATGCTGAGAAACAAAGCCAAGAAGATGCTAAATCTGATATTGGCTGGGGTAGTCAAATTCGTTCATACGTACTTGATGACTCGCGCATTAAAGACTTACGTACTGGCGTTGAAAACCGTAATACACAAGCGGTTCTTGACGGCGACTTAGATAAATTTATTGAAGCCAGCCTTAAATCTGGCCTATAACCACCAAGCTAAAAAAGAGCTAAAAAATGACTGATCAAATCCAAGACGAAAATAAGTTAATCGCTGAGCGTCGTGGCAAATTAGACGCAATCCGCGAAAATTGCCCAGCCAACGGTCATCCAAACCAATTCCGTCGTGAACATTACACGGCTGATTTGCAAGCTGAGTTTGGTGATAAATCGAAAGAAGAATTAGTTGCTGAGCAACACGTTGTATCAGTTGCAGGTCGTATTCTTGCAAAACGTGGTCCTTTCCTTGCGTTACAAGACATGAAAGGCCAAATTCAAGCGTACGCATCAAAAGACGTACAAAAAGAATTAAAAGCAAAATACGGTCAACTTGATATCGGTGACATCATCGGTGTGAAAGGCGCACTTAATAAGTCAGGTAGAGGCGACCTATACGTAGAAATGACAGAGTACGAGTTACTGACAAAGTCATTACGTCCGTTACCAGAAAAATTCCATGGTTTATCTGACCAAGAAACTAAATACCGTCAACGTTATGTTGATTTAATTACCAATGATGCGACGCGTGAAACCTTTCGTATTCGCTCAAAGGTTGTTGAAGGTATCCGTCGTTTCTTAGCTGATCGTGACTTCATGGAAGTTGAAACGCCGATGTTACAAGTGATCCCGGGTGGTGCGTCTGCACGTCCATTCGTAACACACCACAATGCACTTGATATCGACATGTACTTACGTATTGCACCTGAGCTTTACTTAAAACGTTTAGTTGTGGGTGGCTTTGAGCGTGTATTCGAAATCAACCGTAACTTCCGTAACGAAGGTTTATCCACGCGCCATAACCCAGAATTCACAATGATCGAATTCTACCAAGCATACGCTGATTACATTGACCTGATGAACATTACTGAAGACATGTTACGTACTGTTGCGACAGACGTACTTGGTTCACCAATTGTTGTAAACACAACGAAAGATGAAAATGGTGAAGTGGTTGATTCAGTAGAGTACGATTTTGGTCAACCTTTTGCTCGTTTAACAATGAGCGAAGCAATCCTTAAGTACAATCCAGACTTTGATGCTGCGGTATTTAATGACCCTGAAAACCATTTTGAAGAACTTAAAGCGTACGCGAAGCAAGTACACGTTAAGATCCCAGAAAACTGCGTATGGGGCCCAGGTAAATTCTTATGTGAAATCTTCGAAGAGACAGCTGAGCATAAGCTAATTCAACCGACTTTCATCACAGCATACCCGTGGGAAGTGTCACCACTTGCACGTCGTAACGATGAAAACCCGTTTGTAACTGACCGCTTCGAATTCTTCGTTGGCGGCCGTGAACTAGCAAATGGCTTCTCTGAGCTTAACGATGCACAAGACCAAGCTGAGCGCTTTACTCGTCAAGTTGAAGAGAAAGACGCAGGTGATGATGAAGCAATGCACTACGATGATGACTATATCCGTGCATTAGAATACGGCTTACCACCAACAGCGGGTGAGGGTATTGGTATCGATCGTCTAGTGATGTTATTTACTGACTCACCAACAATTAAAGACGTGATCCTATTCCCGCACATGCGTCCTCAAGCTGATTAATCAGCTAAAAGTATTTAAAAACGCCGCTTTTTAGCGGCGTTTTTGTTATCAGAAATTTCTGATTTTTATAGCTCTCAATTTTAATACTAAATTGTAATTAGCTGATCTAAAAAGAAATGCTGAATTAGTCTTCCAACAAAGTTACTAAATTGTAAAGTTTTTCTACAATTCCCAAGGCCAATAGTATTATTTTTAGCCAAGATATGACATCATTGCGCAATTCTCGTTCAATGTATAAATGGACTTAATAATAATGACTAAAAAGCCTTCGCCGTTGCCTACAGATACGAACAAAAGCGAGCATCAACGTGAAGATTTTTATCGTGCTTGCATCGCCGAATTTCAACAATTGGGTTATCAAGATCAATACCTCGCAGAGTTAACTGATGAACTGATCCCATTGACGGGTCTTGAGCCGTTGAGTGATAAAGAAAAAACGGCGAAAGGATAAACAAAAACAAGCTGTTTTGGCTCGTTATGGACAATCTATAACCATCTATACGATTTTCCTTGAAAAGTGTTTGACATATTTCCTGAAATCTTTATTATACGCCCCACAAGACGGAGAGGTGGCCGAGTGGCCGAAGGCGCTCCCCTGCTAAGGGAGTATAGGGTTTGTAGCTCTATCGAGGGTTCGAATCCCTCCTTCTCCACCATTTTTTAATGGTTTTCTTGTAAAGTAAAGAATGGGCGCATAGCTCAGCTGGATAGAGTACCTGGCTACGAACCAGGCGGTCGGAGGTTCGAATCCTCCTGCGCCCACCATCCTTTACTAAAATCAAAATGTGGGCGCATAGCTCAGCTGGATAGAGTACCTGGCTACGAACCAGGCGGTCGGAGGTTCGAATCCTCCTGCGCCCACCACTTTTGAAAAGTCTTAGTGAGACTAAAACTAACTATAATATAGAATGTGGGCGCATAGCTCAGCTGGATAGAGTACCTGGCTACGAACCAGGCGGTCGGAGGTTCGAATCCTCCTGCGCCCACCACTTTCTATACATTTATACTACAATGTTAGAAAGTACAAACCGACGATTTGTCGGTTTTTTTGTGTTTTAACAACACCGTCATTGCAAGACGAAAACGAGCAGAACGATTGCGGACGCGTAGCTCAGCTGGATAGAGTACCTGGCTACGAACCAGGCGGTCGGAGGTTCGAATCCTCCCGCGTCCGCCACTTTCTTCTTGAAAGTGACATAAACCGACGGAAGTCGGTTTTTTTGTGCCTGTAATCCGCGTAGGTGTGGTTGTAAGAGCGACTTCAGTCGCGAATAAACATACCGTTTTATTGCACCTCATTATTCTTTAGGCGACTTTGAACCACGCAGCCGGAGGTTCACTGTTTCAAAATACGTCCCGCGTCCGCCACTTTTCTCTTAAGTAGAGTTAAAGTGAGATAAACCGACGAAAGTCGGTTTTTTTATACCTGAAATTCGCGTAGGTGTGGTTGTAGGAGCGACTTCAGTCGTGAATAAACATACCGTTTTATTGCACCTCATTATTCTTTAGGCGACTTTGAACCACGCAGCCGGAGGTTCACTGTTTCAAAATACGTCCCGCGTCCGCCACTTTCTTCTTGAAAGTGACATAAACCGACGGAAGTCGGTTTTTTTGTGCCTGCAATTCGCGAACATCACACTTCCACTCCACAAATCACCCCCCAAAACTCTAAATACAAAAAATACACCCCGTAGGCGTGAAACTTGTTTCGCGCGTATCACGATGCTGTCGCCATAAATGACGACTTACAGAGTAGGAGCGAACATCACGCTTCCACACCCCAAATTAAACCCCGACTCTAAAGACAAAAAACGCACCCGTAGGCGTGAAACTTGTTTCGTGCGTATCAAGATGCATAGGGTTATCAACATCTCACCTAAGCAATAGATTTTATCTAGTAAATTAATTTTTAAGCCATCTTCTTATGGGCATTAAAACCGAGTTAATTTGCTTCACGGTCAATTTGTGTTAGATTTAATAAAATATTCCAAAAATAATAACAAGTGGGAATTTTATTTTATGTATGCGAAAGGTACATATCAAATACGGCTGGCTATAAGTTGCGGTTTGATGCTTTTGACTGGTTGTGAAGCGAACACAGAAAAAGCCCCATTAACCGACCAACAATACTTTGAGCAAGTAATGTTAGCACCCGCTATTTTGCCAAACGACTTAACGAATAGCGGCTGTTTATCGCTCGAAAATGAAAGCAAGTTGCAAGGTTATAAATCAGCGGCTGAGGTTAATTACCAGCAAGCGGGTTGGCAAAACAGAGTTGCGGCCGATTGGCAGTATTTTTTAGCCCCAGAGCAACCGGGCAAGCTACTCCTAATCGATTATCAAGTTCAATCTGGGCAATTAGCTTATCGGTATTTAAGTGACGGCAGCCATAATGAGTTGTATGAACCTTGGAGCTCATCAAAAATTCAAGCGTTTAGCGGTGCGCTTTCAAAAGTAAGGCAATCCCACCCAGAGCTTGGTGCAGCTTCTTTTGCCGGTGATACTGCATTGGCTGATTTGATCAGCAGTATTAATAGTTACGAAGCATTTGGCAAAGCCGATGGTAATTCAAATGCGATAGCCAGTTATTTTGTCAATGTGGCAGGGCGCGAATACTTACGTGGGCTTTTTAATGATGGCTGGCTACACCTGCAGGATCAGCGTTTATTATTTAACGGTGCTTACGGCTCTGAGCAGTTTATGCCATCAGACGAATACTGGCATAATCCTACAAATAATGAACTAGATGCAAAGATAGCTCGATACAAAGCAAGCAGTGATGACCCAGGCTATTTAGGGTATCGTTGTGAGAGTTGTGGTTTAACGGGCAACAAAGCAATGACTACACTTGCTCAAGCCGAATGGTTAAAACGTTTGGTCAGTCATCAGCGTGAACCAAGTACGCAAATGCCTTATTTACAAGCAAGTGATGTAGATGTGCTACTTAACGGCACTGGTCATACAGATGAACATGCTCCTGTAGGCGGCATGATGGTGGGTATCAGTCATATCGTTACAAATGCATTGGCAAATGTTATTGCGCCAAATGATAGCCGCTCTGCAAAAGAAGTGCTCGATAGCGCAACGAATGGGCAGTGGCGTGTTTGGCAAAAAATTGGTTGGGGGCCAAGTGAAACGCGCTCCACCACAGAAACCGTAATGTTGGCACATGTGTGTTTAGGCAATTATCAAGGTGGCCGTGAGTTTACTTTTAGTGTGCAGCAATCAACTTTGGGGGCTGACGAAGCCAATTTGCCAACAGTCGGTAAGCAAATGCAGCAAAAATTGCAGCATGCTTTTACAAAATTATTAGATTCACGCGTTCAATAAGAATTAAGGTACAGCTATGCGTCGTTCAATTATCGCTTTATCAATTACTTTAGGTGTTGCTTTTAGTGCACCTATGCATGCTGAGGGTTGGCAATCAGATGTTATCGGGGTCACGCAGTCACAGCTTTCGCCAAGCTATTGGTTAGCACAAGGTGCATCGGCAAAAGTGATCATGACAGAGGCGCAAATTGCAGCCTTCAACGAGAAATTAATTAAAGATAATAAATACATTGTTGATCCTCTGTCATTTCAAAAATCGCTCACTAAAGACGAGCTAACAAGCGCCATTCATTCGGCAAGCTCAATTCCAAAAAGCCCACGCTTTTTTACAGACGGCCGCCAACTTACCGCGAAAGATTTTGCTAAATATCAGGCTAACTTAAACCTTAACAAGGTCGCAGATAACAATGAGGTACGCTTTGCGGTGGTCGTTAATCGCACGGCATTACGCACTTTTCCAACCTGGGATCGGGTTTTAAATAGCGGCCTTGATCAAGACTTAGATCGCTTTCAAGAAAGCGGTATGTTCCCAGGAGAAGCAGTTGCTGTATTACATCAAAGTGCAGATAAAAAATGGCTGTTAGTACGTGCTTACAACTACCTTGCGTGGACGCCAGCCGAAGATCTTGCCTTTGCTGATGCAGATAAAATAAAAGCTTACCGCGGACAAGATAACTTTTTGGTAGTAACCGGCGCAAAAGTTAATACCGCTTATGTGCCTAACGACACAGCAAGCTCAGAAGTCCAGCTCGATATGGGGGTGCGTTTACCATTGGTTGATAGTGAGCAAGTACCGTATTTGCTTAACGGTCAAAATAGCTATGCGAGCCATGTTGTACAGTTACCTACTCGCGATGAGCAAGGAAACCTTGTTATTAAACCAGCGATGATCAGCAAAACTGCCGATGTAAATTTAGGCTACCTAGACTACAACGAACAGAATCTGATTAAACAAGGCTTTAAATTTTTAGGTGAGCGTTATGGTTGGGGGCATGATTACAATGGCCGTGACTGCACCGGCTTTGTTGGTGAAATTTATAAGAGCTTTGGCCTACTAATGCCACGTAATTCAGGGCAGCAAGGCAGTAGTGGATACGGGCAAAACAGTCGCTTTGATAAAAATACAGCGGCGGATGATAAGTTGCCAACGGTTAAAAACATGGCGATTGGCGATCTAATTTATATTCCGGGCCATGTGATGATGTATTTAGGAGAGCACCAAGGCGAGCCGTATGTTATTCATGATGTGAAAGGCTTAGGCTATAACAAAGGCGATGGCAGCTTTTATAGTAGTGCGCTTAATGGAGTATCGGTTACCCCCTTGTTACCCCTGCGATTATCTAAAGAAACAAGTTACCTAGACCGTGTTTATAACATTAAGCGTATTCGATAGAGGCCTTTATGAAAATTAAAGCAGTTCGTTTTGCGAAACTCAAAGTGCCTTTGGTCACGCCATTTAAAACAGCGCTTAGAGAAGTGAGTTTTATTGAAGACCTAGTGGTCTTAATAGACACCGAATGTGGTCAAGTCGGTTATGGCTCTGCTGCTGCAACACCGGTTATTACAGGCGATACCCATCAAGGAATGATCGCGGTCATTCAGCAGTTTATTGCTCCTAAACTGATAGGGCATGAAATAGAAAATATCAACCAGCTTGCCCACATTATTCAATCAACGGTGGTTGGTAACAGTAGTGCAAAAGCGGCTTTAGAATTAGCGGTTTACGACTTATGGGGCAAGCTCTACAAAGCGCCTTTATATAAGTTACTTGGTGGTGGTAAGTCAGAGTTAAAGACTGATATTACCATCAGCGTAGATAACATAGATAAAATGCTTAGTGACTGTCAGCGAGCGGTTGAGCAAGGTTTTGATGTTTTAAAAATAAAAATCGGCAATAACCTTAATCAAGATATTGAACGTGTGAAAGCAATCCATGCAGGCTTTGCCGCAAAGGCGCAGCTGCGTTTAGATGTAAACCAAGGCTGGAATGCCAAACAAACTGTGTTTGCACTGCAGCAACTTGAGCAAGCAGGCGTGGTATTAGAGTTGGTTGAGCAGCCGGTAAAAAGCAGCGATATTCAAGGTCTCAAATATATTACTGAGCGAGTGAACACCCCGATTATGGCCGATGAAAGCGCCTTTTCACCGAAGCAAGTGATCCAACTTTTAGAGCTTGGCGCAGTTGATATTATCAATATTAAATTAATGAAAACGG
Organism: Pseudoalteromonas shioyasakiensis; assembly: GCF_019134595.1. Taxonomy (NCBI): domain Bacteria; kingdom Pseudomonadati; phylum Pseudomonadota; class Gammaproteobacteria; order Alteromonadales; family Pseudoalteromonadaceae; genus Pseudoalteromonas; species Pseudoalteromonas shioyasakiensis. Next base: position 966,414 of record NZ_CP077770.1, read on the forward strand.
GCGGTTTAAGCCGAGCAATTGAGATTGCTAATATTACAGCCCAATACCAAGCAGAGTGTATGATAGGTTGTATGCTAGAGGGCAGTATTGCCGTAGCTGGTGCTGCACATTTAGCCTCTGCCAAAGCACAGCAAATCAGTAAAATCGATTTAGATGGCCCGGCTCTTGGTCAGTATGACCCTGTGCAAGGGGGCGTTGAATTTATCGGCCCGAAAATCAGCTTATCGGATGCCCCCGGCCTTGGCATTGAATCAATAACGGGGCTTGAACTAATCACAAACGGAGTATGGCCAGCATGAAAAAACTAGTCAGTCTTATTGCAGTTATGAGTTTATCGGCTTGTGCCAGCAAAGAGTTACCTAAACCTGTTATTGATAACAGTCATCAGCAGCTCGTGGTGGTGGTCGCTAATGACAGTGATGCTATTGATGCCACGTTGTATCGCTTTGAAAAAACCGTTGGAAGCTGGCAACAACAAGGCGAACAACACGCGGTGGTGCTTGGCCGCACAGGGCTTGCTTGGGGTGTAGGGCTACATCCTGCACAACCAGGTCAGCAAAAACAAGAAGGTGATGGTAAAGCGCCGGCAGGTATTTTTGAGCTTGGTACTGCCTTTGGTTATCTAGATTCATTGCAAACAAACCTCAGTTATCAAGCAATGACAGCAAATGATTACTGTATTGATGTAAAGGGCTCGCCGTTTTACAACCAGTTGGTTGATAAAGCACAAGTAGGTGAAGAGGCGGTTAAGGATTCTTCGGAGTGGATGCGTCGTGATATTTACAGTCAAGATAACCTTTATAAAAAAGGCATTGTTGTTAAGCATAACCCAAGCAATATTAATGGCGCGGGTAGTTGTATCTTCATGCACTTATGGCGTGCACCTAGTAAACCAACAGCGGGTTGTACTGCGATGACTGAAAGCGATATGGACAGATTACTTGCGTGGTTAGATGAGCGTAAAAAGCCGCTATTAGTCAGCTTGACCAAAACGCAATACCAACAAAAGCAAAGTCAGTGGCAATTACCTAACTTAGCTGAATAAAAATAATAAAATAAAAGTATTTTAATTTTGTCATAATGATGGAATAATATATTCCAATAAGGTTTGGGTTAGGATAATAAATGAGTGCAAATTACGCTTTACTCGATTGGCTAGTATTCGCAAGTTACGGTGCAATTTTATTGCTAAGTGGCTGGTGGTTTAATCGCAAACGCGCTAACTCAAGCCAAGATTTTTTTCTAGGCGGAAATAGCATGCCAACTTGGATGGTGGCTATTTCTGTTTTAGCGACTTCGCAGTCAGCTGCCACTTTTATTGGTGGGCCAGATCAAGGCTACCAAGGTGATTTTTCATATATTGCGACCAATATCGGCGCGTTTATTGCGGCATTTATTGTATCGGCGTTTTTAATTCCAAAGTTTTACCAGCAAAAAGTTTATACGGTCTATGAGTTATTAGAAAAACGCATTGGTCCTAAAGCAAAGCGACGCAGCGGCTTGATGTACTTATTTGGCCGAGTGTTTGCAAGTGGTGCTCGTTTATATATGGCAGCGATTGCTGTTGCAATGATTTTATACGGCAATATCGATGCAGACAGTGTGGTTGTAGCCACTCTAGTGCTGGCGCTAGCAGGTTTGTTGTATACCATTTTGGGTGGCATTCGCAGTGTTATTTATTCTGATGTACTGCAAAGTATCGTTTATGTGAGTGCCGCTATTGCGGTTATTTGGAGCTTGCTGAGTGTTATTCCAGCCGATTTTTCGACCATTATTGCAACTTTAAATGAACCAAGCCCAGGGGCAGACTCAAAGCTGGCACTGTTTAAGTTTGATTTAGACTTTGGCCCGTCAGGGGTGTTCAACATGGCCTCTGTTTTGACTGGATTTGTGCTATTAAATATTGCCGCGTTTGGCCTTGACCAAGATATGACACAACGCTTGTTAACCTGTAAAAGCCCTAAAGAGGGCAGTAAAGCTTTACTACTTTCAGTGGTAATGGTGATCCCGGTTATGGCTATTTTTATCTTTATTGGTTTGCTGCTTTATATTGTTTATCAGCAACCTGCATTAATGAATAACGAAGCTGGGCAAACGGTCGTACAAGAATTTAACGGCGAAAAAATCACTATCTTTATGTACTACGTATTAAACGAAGTACCAGCCGGGGTTAAAGGTTTAGTCAGCGTGGGTATTATTGCAGCTGCTATTTCTACTTTGAACTCTGGGCTTAGTTCGATGTCTTCAGTCATCGTACAAGATATCTATCGCCCGTATTTAGAAAAACATAACAAGCAAGTAAGCGATCATCACTTTGTAAAAGCGGGTCGTGTGGGTATGGCACTAGTGAGCCTTGCCTTAGCGCTGATGGCTATTCTTTGTTATTTCTGGCAGCAATACAGTGATATGCCATTATTAAAATTTGCGCTAAGTGTAATGGTATTTTCGTACAGCGGTTTGTTAGGTGTGTATTTTACTACCTTGTTCACCAAACGAGGCAGTGAAGGCTCAGTGTTAGCATCACTAATAGCGGGCTTTGTGGTGACCTTATTAATGCAGCCGTACATGATTGACTGGTTACTACCCGAATCAATGCGCTTTTACTTAGGATTTACTTGGCAGCTATGCATAGGTACATTGCTCGCAACATTGGTGTGTTGCCTTGGTAAAGCGGCAGACGAGAAGAGTGCGTAAATGGCTGTACGCTATGTTTTAGCCATCGATGGTGGCGGCACCAAAGTGTTAGCAGAGCTAAAAGAGCAGGCAAGTGGCGCGACTTTTCGTGCACAGGCGGGTTCGGCATCAATTTCGAATGATCTTGATTTAGCGTTAGAAAACATTGTTAAAGTGACCCGTGATGTATGCCAGCAAAGTGGTGCAAAGCCTAATGAAATTGTCACCGTTATGGGTGTAGCCGGGGGCTCATCGCAGAGCCTTGCAGAGCAATTAACAGTGATGCTCAAGCTGATTTACGAAATAGAATTTGCCAGTTTGCAAATTACCAGTGATGCAATTACGTCATTATATGGTGCTAATCTTGGTGACCCATGTGTGGTTATTGCTCTTGGCACCGGTGCTGTCGGGGCACGATTAAACGCCCAAAAGCAAACTAAGTTGGTGAGTGGCTGGGGCTTTACCATTGATGATTTTGGCGGTGGTGCCCGCATCGGCCTGATGGCTGTGCAGCAACTATTAAACGATATAGATATTTATGATTTACCAAAAAGCCGATTAACGATTCGTTTGAGTGAGCAGCTAGGATGCACTCGTCAAACAATTAGTAGTTGGCTTAAACAAGCAAAACCCGCGGATTATGCAGCATTTAGCCCGTTGGTGTTTAGCTTACAAAACGACTGTGAGGCGGCAAAAGCGGTATTAACAGAGCACACCCAATCGGTGGTTCGGTTAATAGATAAAAGCCGAGGTAATTCGCCATTACCGGTGATTTTAATTGGTGGTTTGGCGAAAGTCAGCCAACCGTTATTGCCACTGGCCTTACAAAACGAATTATCTCCTTGTAAGGGAGATTCATTAACTGGTGCCGCCATTTTAGCGGCAAAGCATTACCATGACATTATTGAAAAAGGACAACCCAATGAGCCCTGAGCACGTCTTTAAGCAACAACGTGAGTTACTCGAAGAGTTAAACGGTATTGTCTCTGAAGGACAAAACCCTGACACTTTGGATATCGATCTGCTCAGCTCCACTGAGATCCTCACTAAAATCAATAATGAAGATCACAAAGTAGCGGGTGCCGTGAAACTTGTGATCCCACAAATTAGTGAAGCTGTCGATCATGTCGTTGAAGCATTTCAACAAGGTGGCAGGTTAATTTACATTGGTGCTGGCACCAGTGGTCGCTTGGGTATTTTGGATGCGGTTGAATGTGCGCCTACCTATAGCGTAAGCGATCAACAAGTGCTCGGTATTATTGCTGGTGGTGACACCGCGGTTAAAAAAGCCGTAGAAGGCGCTGAAGATAGCACTACGTTTGCTATTGAAGACTTAAAAAATGCCAATTTAACTAGTAAAGATGTCGTGGTTGGCATTGCTGCCAGTGGTCGTACACCGTATGTTTGCTCAGCAATTGAATACGCTAAATCGTTAGGTTGTGTCACTGTGGGTGTTACTTGTAACCCTGATTCAGCAGTGATGCGTTTACCACAAATTGGCATTTGCCCTGTGGTGGGTGCAGAGGCCGTTACTGGTTCTACACGTATGAAATCGGGTACTGCACAGAAGCTGGTGTTGAATATGCTAAGCACAGCTAGCATGATCCGCACAGGTAAGGTGTATAAAAACTTGATGGTTGATGTAAATGCTAGTAATGAAAAGCTGCACGCTCGTGCTATTCGTATTGTGATGCAAGCAACAGATTGTACACAGCAGCAAGCTGTGGATGCATTAAAGCAAGCAGAGCAAAGCGCAAAACTGGCTATTTTAATTGTGTTAACTGGAAAGCCAGCCCCTGAAGCAAAACAGTTATTGTCAAAAGCGGGTGGCTTTTTACGTAAGGCGGTTGAAGAATAATGCGTTTATTAGCTGTTTTACTGGTTAGTTGTTTTGCGCTTATAGGTTGCCAAGAAACACCTGCACAAGCGCCTAAAAATGCACAACCTTTGCAGGTGGGCGCGGCCAATTTTCAAGCCTATGTACCTGCATTAAAAGGGAAACGTGTTGGCTTGGTAGTTAATCAAACATCTGTGGTTAATGGTCAACATTTAGTTGATGCATTACTTGATAAAGGCGTTGTCGTTAGCAAAATATTTGCCCCAGAGCATGGCTTTCGCGGCGACCATGACGCTGGTGCTCACATTAAAAGCACAGTAGATGCTAAAACCGGCATTGATGTTGTGTCGATTTATGGCAGTAATAAAAAGCCAAGCCCTGAGATGCTTGCTGATTTAGACGTTATTATTTTTGATATTCAAGATGTTGGTGTGCGTTTTTACACTTATATCAGCTCAATGCACTACGTGATGGAAGCCGCCGCTGAAAATGGTAAACAGGTAGTGGTACTCGATAGACCAAACCCTAATATTGCTTATGTTGATGGGCCTATCCTTGACCTACAATTTCGCTCATTTGTTGGCATGCACGAAATACCTGTTTTACACGGTATGACAGTGGCTGAGCTTGCTCAGATGATCAAAGGCGAAGGTTGGATAAATGACGCTGATAAGCTTGAACTAAGTGTCGTGCCTGTTACGAATTATGACCGCACTATGGCTTATGAGCTACCAATAAAACCAAGTCCTAACTTACCAAATGCCCAATCAATTGCGCTATATCCGTCATTGTGTTTCTTTGAGGCAACGCCTGTGACTATTGGCCGGGGTACTGATTTTCCGTTTCAAGTCGTTGGTTACTCGCCAGTTAAACTCGGCGAATTTAGCTTTACGCCAAGGGCGATTAAAGGCGCTTCAATGCACCCTAAATTCAAAGGGGTTAAAGTATTTGGTAAAGACTTACGAGATGCTGATATTCACGGCCTAGATTTAAGCTTGTTTATTTCGGCTTATCAAAAGCTAACTGCGAATGATCAAACGTTTTTTGAACGCGCTGATTTTATGGATAAACTTGCAGGTACTGATAAATTACGTTTAGCTATTGAAGCAGGCCAAACTGAGCAGCAAATAAAGCAAAGCTGGCAAGCCGACTTAAGTGCTTTTAAACGAAAGCGCTCCCCATATTTGCTGTATCAATAATAACTAGATAATTAGCTAACTAGATAAATAACAACGAGGCGCTTGCCTCGTTTTTTTATACCCATAAAAAGCTGTGTTATATTAAGGAACTTGATTTATAAGGATATACCATGAAGACTTTTTTCAGTTTAAGCATAACTGTATTCGCTTTACTAGCTGGCTGCTCACAACTCCCAAACAGTGCAACAAGTAACTCAACCGATGTACTTGACCTTCGTGATGATAAAAACGCAGCAGAGCAGCTGTGGACACTTAAACATGCAACAAAGCCCAGTTACCCTAAAGCAGCTTTAATATCTAAGCAGACGGGCTGTGCGCGCTTTATTATTACTATTGATAAACAAGGTAATACCACCGATATTCGTTTTGTAGAGAGCTTCCCTGAAGGGCTGTTTATAGATGTGTCGCGAGAGTCGCTTAAAAATTGGCAGTGGCAAGCCAGTAAAAGTAATAGCGAGTCGCGAGCGATAACCCGAACGGTGCAGCTCGACTACTTTATGAAAGAGGCTGTTAATATGGATGCCGCAAAAGCATTTTGTACAATTTAAGCTTTTACTGTTTTTAAGGCATAAAAAAGGGCCGCAATGGCGGCCCCCAACAGGATTGATTAACTTAGAACTTGAAGTTAAACGACAGCTGCACGCGACGTGGGCTGTAGTAGTTACGATACTCACCAAAGGTTTCTGACGATACATATGGGTTATTGTTATAACCTGTTTGACGGTCAAATACGTTAAAGATATCAGCACGGAATTGTAGTTCCATGTCACCTGAGAATTTAAAGTCTTGGGTGTAGTTTAAGTCAAGTTGCCAGTGACTAGGGCTACGACGACTACCCGCAGGTTCGCTGTAGCGTGTGGTACCACTTGAGTAACCGTAGATTGAGCCATCCCATGCTTCCCAAGGTTTACCCGACTGGAATACAAAGTATGCACCAATGTTTGCATCCCATGGCACTGTATAGTAACCATAGACTTTTACTTTATGCGGCTTATCACCTGATAATGTACCGTATTTGTAATCCCAAGAATAACGACCACGGCCATCACCATAGTTTGAAGAACCAATGAAGGTATTAGCATCTGTTGTTGCTGTGGTGTTATCTTGGTCGAAGTTACCGTAGTAATGGCTCCAAACATAAGAAGCATTGATGTAGCTGTTTTCACCTAGGTATTCAGCTTCGATGCTAGCTTCCCAGTATTTGGTTTCGCCGCCATCTACTTCGGCAATAACATAAGAAGAACCACCAATTTCATCACGGATTTCATCTAGGTTATCTACATATAAACCTTTATCTGCAATATGCTGTGGCACGCCATCAGCATCAACGCCAGAGTAGTCGGTTAAACGCGCATTGTTTGGCATATCTTCCCAGAAATGCGATGCTTTACGGTGACGAACGTGAGCGCGTAATACTAAATCAGAACCCACATATTTAGTGGTACCAAGTGTAAACTCTTTGATTTGACGAGGTGTTAAATCATCAGCAAATACTTTACCTGATGAACCTTGACGTGGTTCTGCGTAAATTACGTTACCCGCTTCATCAAATTCAACTTCGATTTCGGCACGGGTATTCCGGTCCCAAGAGGCTGCACGCGCTAATGAGCTTGCTTCTGGGTTATACATTGAGAAGTTAGCAAATACAGAGTCTTGATCTGCGTAGTTCCAATTCACACCTAAACGAGGTTGGATCATATCTGACCAATCTGTTTGATACATTTCGTATTTTTCGCCTGGTGCTAACTCATAACCAGAGAGCGTGCCTGATGCCGATTTAAGACCTTGACCATACCAAGTATCGCGGCTAACGAGCACACCCACATTGTAAGTCCAATCACCTACTTCAATCGTATCGTTGATTTCAAAGTTCAGTGTTTCCATTTCTGAGTTAATAGCAGAAACCGCCTCTCCACCTGCTACTAAGCTCATTTGTTGCACGCGAGCACGGTAAATAACTGGCGCAGAGCTGCCTTCTTCTAAACTTTCATCGAGGCCGCCAACATAAGAGATTCTACCCCAGCCATTTGAAAGGCGAGACAGTACTTCTTTACTTTCTTTCCATTCACCACCTAAATGTAATGTATGGTAACTATCGCCCCAGCTAAATTCATGTTCTAGATTTAACTCAAAGCTATCACGGTAAAAGTCGATATTATCGTATTGGTAATACGCACCAACACCGCCGCCACCTCGCATTTGCCCATCTTCGGTATAACCGTATTGTGCAATTAGTGGCGCTGCGCCGGCATTATATGCAGCAATTTGCTCTGCTGTGTAGTTATCATCAGCATCTAATAAGCTCGGGACGCTGAAGTAACCCATTTCAGTTAGATTACTTAAGTCAAGTTGACCCGTTAACGATGGTACTACAGATAGTTTTGTATCTGGTGTGGTACCAGATTCTATCTCTAATTTACTGTATTGGAATGAAAGAGTAGTTGCATCACCTAACAGCCACGAACCATCTAAAGTAAAGATATCTTGGTCGGCTGCATCACCTGCAGAGACACTGTCAGTTTCGTAAGCGCCAACAGAGCGACCTTCGATAGTTTTTTCTGAGGTCCGCTGTGAAATATTAATTAAAATATCGTCAGTAGGTGCCCACGTTAACTTACCAAAGTATTCATCGCGTACATTTTTATAGTCTTTTACTTCACCATAGGCTGTATCTTTATTAGTACGAGTTTCTTCAGGACGATAATAAGAAGTATAAAAGTATAAGGTGTCTTCAATAAGTGGGCCGCCTAAACTTGCTGTTAACCAGCTTTTATCGAGCTCATAGCTTTCTTGGCCTGTTGGTGTTGCCACTAAACTCTTAGGTTGAACTTTGTATTCAACATTACCGTGGAATTCGTCAGTACCTGATTTTGATACGGTGTTAATTGAGAAACCACCTGAGCGGTTAAAGCCAACGGCTTTTGCACCACCGCGGTCCATAGTTACGTAGGCAACATCATGGGTTGATGGCTCTGATGCTAAGTTACCAAACATAGGTAGAGATACATCAACACCGTCAAAGCCGTACGAGTTATCAACCCCTGAGCCACCCGCAGACGGACCAAGGGTTGCGTTTTCAGATAACTCAACACCTGGTACAAGTTTTAGTAGGTCACGGTAATCTTGACCAACTGGCACGCTGTTGATTGCTTCTTCACCTAATGAGTTAGTGAGTGCAGATTTACCTTGGCGGAACAATTTACTGCCGGTGACCGTGATGACTTCAACGTTTTCGTTAGCACCACCCATAGTGACGTTTAGGCTCGAAGCTTGCTCAAGTAAAACATCCACAGTCATGGTTTGAGTTACACCGTTTTTATCGGTGAAAGTCAGTTCATAAGTACCCGGTTTTAATTGCGGTAAGTCGTAGCTGCCGTCTTCTCGCGTAACGACAGTTCGTGGCTTTGGCATCACATTACTTTTTGCAGTAACTGTGATCCCCGCCAGTGACTGCTGCGCTTCTGGTGATGATACTTTACCTTTGATACTACCAGTTAGATTTGCAAAGGCTGGTGCGCTGGCGAGTGCCGCGGCCATAACAACACCGGTGAAGGCTGTTTTCTTTGCGCGAAGTGCATTGCTAGTCGCTTTTGCTATATAGCTCATTGCGAGTGTGGATGCATGTTGTTTCATTGTTTCCCGTCCTTATATTTATATGCTTTGCTGGACTACTTACCCAATTGAGACTTATGAACTTTAAAATTATGTTGCCCATATATTAAACAGGTGTTATTTAAGTTGGTCAAGAATATTTTTTCATTTAAAGGTTGGTTTTTAGGAATAAAATATATAACCGATTTTAGGTAAAACTCAGTAATGACTTGCTTTAACGGGGTGCTAATTTATTCTTAGTACAATTTTGTAAGAAATTATGATTTTAAAGTCAGTCGCTTATCGCAATTGTTTAGTAGTTTAGAGGAGAAAGGGGATTGTTAAACTGCATCCTAAATTAGGCATAAAAAAAGCAGCCTGAGCTGCTTTAAAGTATTTATATAACCTTATTGAAGAAATTAGTTATTCTTAAATTCGCCAACAACTTCATTAGAATGTTCTAGTAACTTACGACCTTGGCGGCTTGACTGTGTTAGAGCAATAAACAAAATATCAATGACAAAATCTTGTGCCGTACGCGCTAAAATTGACGATAAACGTACAGATTCGCCTTCAGCAACCGAATAAAGTTTTACATCTGCTGAGTCGGCGACAAGGCTGCTACCAAATTTTGTTACTGAAATCACCGAACTCGCATTTCTTTTGGCGTGCTTTACAACTTCGGCAATTTCGCGAGTCATACCTGACTCACTTATCGCGATAACCAAATCACCTTTTGAAAAGGTCGCAACATACGCTAGTTGTGCATGCCCATCGGGCTCTGCAATAGCAGGCATACCGAGCTTTTGTAATTTATAAGAAAAATCTTTTGCAACCAGTGCTGAGCCACCTAAACCACAAATTAAAATGCGCTTTGCAGATTTTAATAGCTCTACCGCCTTTTCGACTGCCGGTGCTTCGTTGAGGTTTTTGGTTTCGGTTAATACCGCCAATTTACTGCTTAATAGTTTTTCGGCAATTTGCTCTAGCGAGTCATTCAGAGTGATCTTGCCATGTAGCTTAGGTTCGCTAGTTTCATCATTTAGGGCATCGATCACGGCAAGCTTAAAAGCAGGGAAGCCTTTATAACCTAACTTTTGCGAAAACTTCACCACACTTGATTGGCTTACACCAACCACTTTTGCTAGTTCAACCGATGATAAATTACGAATGGCATTCGCTGAATTTAAAGTAAAGTCAGCAAGCTTAGCTTCGCTGCTCGATAGAGATTGGCGTAAGGCTTTAATTTTTACAAAAGTAGACATAGGACTCACTTTGTTTGCTTAACTTAGTCAAAGCGCAAAGCGATGGTTCTATTATAAACACAGGGCTTGGGCGCATTGTTTGCTTAACACGACGACTTATTTTTGTTTTAGCAGACCTAAGTTTGGAATATTTTTCTTAATTTAGATGGAATAATATAGTTTTATTCCATAATAGATACAACTCTAATTATTGAGATAGCTCTATTTTTAGTAACTTAGCGATAATGTATGCTTTTTATTCTTTAAATGTGAAATAAAATATTTTACATGTTAAGTGGGTGTTGCTACTGTATTGCTGAGAATCGTCAACGCTTAAATCATCAGGTATGAATCTGTTATGAGTTTTACCCCTTTGAAAACATTACTTAAACAGCTGTGTTATCTCAGTAGTGCGGCATTATTAGTGAGCTGTGCCAGTAATCCATATACCTACACACAATCAGCTAATTACAGCCATCGTGTTAAGTTCTTAGTAATGCATTACACCGCCATTGATTACGAAAAATCAATGCGTGCGCTCGTGGATGAAGGGGGCTTAAGTTCACATTATTTATTACCTGAATCAGGCGATCCTAGTTATCCAAAAGATGAATTAGAAATTATTCAGCTGGTTGATGAAAAAGATAGAGCATGGCACGCCGGACGCAGTTTTTGGCAAGGCCGCGAAGATTTAAATGACCATTCAATTGGTATTGAAATAGTGAATGTACCAACCTGTCATATTCCTGAGCAAACTAAGCTTGCGATGGAAAACGACGCCAGTAAGTTATGTATTTTTCCTGACTATGATGCCAAGCAAATTGAGCTACTAATAAAGCTAAGCAAAGATATTCTTGCCCGTAACCCTGATATCGGCCCAACTCAAGTTATTGGCCATTCTGATATTGCCCCAAGCCGTAAGAACGACCCAGGTCCGCGTTTTCCTTGGTATCAACTGTATAAAGCAGGTATCGGTGCATGGTATGAAAGCGACACCGTTGATAAATATTGGCAGCTATTTAGTGCATCAAAACCTTCTGTTGAGTTAATGCAAAAAGCGCTTCGCAGTTACGGCTATGAGGTGATTGCAACGGGTCAGCTTGATTCGCAAACGCTCGATGCCCTAAGTGCTTTTCAAATGCACTTTTTGCCTTGGCATGTAAGCGGTAATAGTGATGCAAGAAGTGCCGCTGTGCTATTTGCATTAATAGATAAATACTTCCCTAAAAAGCTAGAGCGATTATTTAAAGAATATCAGCAGCAACAGCTAGCGGTTGAGCTAGCGCCAAAAACACTGGCCAATGCACAGGTTATAGTGCGTATTCCGGCGCTTGATCCGAGTAGTCGCGCGCTTGTTAACGACCGAGGCACATTTACAGCCTATAAAGGTCGTGGTGAGATCATCATTGAAAACCAAGATGCAACCAGTGCTGATATTTTTATAAATGGTGAAAAAATTAATATCGCTTCGCCATTAACAGCCGAAAAAACATACCAATACAGTTTGGCTAAACGCACCCATGATGGCATTAATACTTATAAAGTAGAAAATGTATTGCCTGAAGGAGCAAGCTTAACCTTACGTTTTCCTTATCCAACACTTGATAAAAACAGCACTCAAAAGCGTTTTAGTGCCGTTGATGAATTAATTAATCAAGAGGTTAAAGAGGGCTTTCCAGGTGCTGTTCTTGCCGTTGTTAAAGATGGTAAGTTGATTAAACTAAGCCATTATGGCGCAGCTAAAAAGTACCATGCTGATGGCAGTGAGCTGAAAGCCCCTCAAGCTATGCAAAACGATACCTTGTTTGATATAGCCTCAAATTCAAAAATGTTTGCCACTAACTTTGCACTGATGAAGCTTGCCAGCGAAGGGAAACTCGACGTAGAAAAGCCACTCTTTTATTACCTACCAGAATTTAGGGGCAGCGGCCGTGAACAGCGCTTAGTAAAAGACTTACTCACCCACAGTGCGGGTTACCCAGCAGTAGTTGACTTTCATCGTAAAGACAATAAATTTGGTGAGCGCTTTTTTTCTCAAAACAGCCTGCGTACTAAAAACCTGTTGTTAACTGGCGTCCCTTTTGTGGCTGGACGCAACGTAAAACACCTATATTCTGATATCGATTATATGTTGCTTGGTGTGCTGGTAGAGCGTATTAGTGGCATGGCGCTCGATACCTATGTTGAGAGCCAAATTTATCAGCCGCTTGGTTTAACGCATACGGTTTATAACCCATTGCAAAAAGGCTTTTTAACCTCGCAAATTGCCGCCACTGAGATTAACGGCAACACCCGAGGTGGTCGCATCGAGTTTGAAAATATTCGAACCGATGTACTGCAAGGTGAAGTACATGATGAAAAAGCATTTTATGCTTTAGGCGGTGTAGCGGGGCATGCTGGGCTTTTTAGCACTGCCGGTGATTTATCCGTGCTTATGCAGGTGTTACTCAATGGCGGCGGCTACGACAACAAGCAAATTTTTACGCCACAAGTACTTGAGCAATTCACAAACTCCCAAGCAAGTGATGAAACCTATGGGTTAGGGTGGCGACGTGCGGGGCATCAAGCTCGTAAATGGCATTTTGGCCCTTATGCTAGCCCGCGGGCTTTTGGTCATACTGGCTGGACAGGCACCGTGACCGTTATTGATCCTGAGTACGACCTTGCAATTGTGCTACTAACCAACGCGCGCCACACACCCATTGAAGGTTCACAAGAAAATTACCAGTTTGTCGGCAAGCGTTTCGAAACGGGTAAGTATGGCTCTATTATCTCACTGATTTATGAGAGTATATTAAATCACTAGTCGAATTAAGTTGAGTTTGGTGGCAAAGCCATTAAGCTTAGCGAGTTTTCGCATAATAAAAATAAAATGTTGTTCTTAATTTAAAAGGGTTTTTATGTCTTGGTATTCAATTTTACCACCCTTGATTGCTATCTTAATTGTGTTTTGGCGCAAAGAAGTGATCATGGCGTTATTGGTCGCGGTTGCGTCGTCTGAGTTTTTGCTTGCTCTGAATGGTGAAGGTAATACCTTATTTTTCACCTTTATTAATACTATTGAGCGAGTCATTGAAGTTGCTAGCTCCCCTGGTAATAGCCGTATCCTTATTTTTAGTATCTTAATTGGTGCTTTACTTGCCTACATTCGTGAATCTGGCGGCGTGGCAGCTACGGTTAATTTACTGATGAACAAAGGGGTTGCTAAAAGTAAGCGCCAAGTGGGCTACCTAACCATGTTCTCAGGTATTGCGGTATTCATTGAATCGAACTTAAGTGTATTAACCTCGGGGATTCTATCGCGTGGTTTATTCGATAAGTTCAAAATGAGCCGAGCACGCCTTGCTTACATTATCGATAGTACCAGTGCTCCTGTGTGTATCTTAATCTTGCTAAATGGCTGGGGCGCTTATGTGCTCGGCCTTCTTGGTAACTACGAAATGGAAGAGTCGGCGGTATCGGTATTGTGGGGCAGTATTGGCTATAACTTTTACGCTATTATTACCTTACTTATCGTGTTTTACACCATTACTTTTGACAAGGTACATGGCCCATTAAAGCAAGCTGAAGAAAACATAGAGCAGCAAGAAACTGAACTAACAGAAGAAGTGAAAGGCTCAAAAGCACGTTACATGCTTGTACCTCTTATTACCTTAATAGGTAGTATGGTTGGTTTTATGTTCTGGACTGGCGATGGCGATATTGCCAGTGGTAGTGGTTCTAAATCAGTGCTGTATGCAACAATTTTAGCCTGTGTTGTGGCTTACTTTTTAATGATTAGCTCTCGCGACTTTACTCATCATAAACTTGTTGATATTGGCTTTAAAGGAATGGGTGAATTGCTACCACTGGTTGCAATCGTATTGCTGTCACTTACTTTAGGGGCAAGCTTAAAAGACCTAGGTACGGGTGTGTTTGTTGCAGGCCTTGTGGGTGATTTCTTACCTATTTACTTGGTTGTGCCAGTGCTATTTCTTACAGGTGCGGTTATTTCATTTACCACAGGTACCTCATGGGGCACTTTCGCAATACTTATTCCAATTGGTGTACCGCTCATTCAAGCTTTAGGTTTACCACCTTCATTGGTCATTGCCGCTATTTTAGGTGGTGGTGTGTTTGGCGATCACTGCTCGCCAATCTCAGATACCAGCGCGGTATCGGCTATTGCATCAGGGTGTGATCTATTAACTCACGTAAAAACCCAAATGCCATACGCCTTATTCGGCGGCGCACTAACCTTCATCGCTTACCTAGTGACGAGTATTATCGTTTTATAAGTAATAGCTTTAAGCTGTAAGTTATAAGTAAAAAACCACAGAGAAGTCTGTGGTTTTTTATTGCTTGAATTTCGATAACTTGCATATTCAAGTCTGATAGCCGTCAGCCGTCAGCCGTCAGCCGTCAGTTTGAAAGCTGATGGCTCGTTGAAGCATCGCGCGAAATAAATTTCACGCCTACGGTACTCCTTTACTCTTTTCCCTTGCTAACTCGTTAACTTGTTTTAAATCTGATAGCTGATAGCTGATAGCTGATAGCTGATAGCTGATAGCTGATAGCTGATAGCTGATAGCTGATAGCTCTGAGTGTGTTGGGTTTCGCTCCGCTCTACCCAACCTACGATTTCGGTACAACCTTATAAACACCGACACCATCAACACCAAGATATAAATCACCATTAGGGTGGGTGGCAAGGCTGCGAACGCGACCTACACCTTCAAATACTTTGCTGTGGCCTGTTACTTTGTCACCATCAAGTTTCACCAAAACAAGGTGACCAAACTTCATCGAACCTACGGCAATTTGACCTTGCCACTGAGGGTATTTATCGCTGGTGATAAATTCCATTCCAGAAGGAGCGATTGAAGGCACCCAATACCAATCAGGTTGTTCCATTCCCTCGCGACTGGTTTCGTCGGTAATTTTTGTACCAATGTAGTTGATCCCATAAGTGATCTCAGGCCAACCATAGTTTGCACCTGCTTTAACTATGTTGATTTCATCGCCGCCACGAGGGCCATGTTCATGGCTCCATATAACCCCCGTTTCAGGGTGCATCGCCATACCTTGCGGGTTACGGTGCCCATACGAATAAATGCTTTTGTGAGTTGTTTTATGGTTATAAAACGGGTTTGATTGAGGGATAGAGCCATCGCTATTGATGCGGTGAATTTTGCCCGCATCATAGTCTAGGCTTTGTGGGTGAACGTCTCTTTTGCCACGGTCGCCAATAGAGAAGTACAAGTAACCTTGTTTGTCGAACTCAATACGCGAACCATAGTGTTTTGTTGTTTTAATATTTGGCTCGCCATCAAACAATAATTGCTGATCGACAAGAGCCATATCTTTAAAGCGGGCACGCATAATCGAGGTATTGTAACCCTCACCATCGCCTTCATAGCCCGAGTACGAAAAGTAAATCCAGCCATTGTCGGCAAAGTTCGGATCAAGCTCTATATCTAATAAGCCCCCTTGACCTTCATCATGTACTTTAGGTGTGCCTTTAACTGCTTGCTCAACGAGTTTGCCATCACGAATTAACCTAAGCTCGCCACGTCTGTCGGTGACGAGTAAGTCACGCTCGTTAAGCCAAGCCATACCCCACGGAATTTGAATTCCTTCGCTTACTAATTCTAGTTTGTAGTTATTAGCACTGGCATCCAGTGGAATCTTTTGCTCAGGCTGAGCACAAGCTTGCAAGCTCGATAAGCTAATTGAAGCAATGATTAAACTGTTAAACAAAGACCTTTTCATGGTAACTCCATAATATTTAAACACGATGTTACTAGCCTAGCTGGTTCAGCATTAAATTGTTATTAACATTAGAGTAATGTGCGATTATTGGTAGGAAAAGCGAGGTAAAGAGCGGAGTATTAGCCGTCAGCCGTCAGCCGTCAGCCGTCAGCCGTCAGCCGTCAGCCGTCAGTCTGAAAGCTGATGGCTCGTTGAACCATCGCGCGAAATAAATTTCACGCATACGGTACTCCTTTACTCTTTCCCCTTGTAACTCGCTAACTTGTTTTAAATCTGCTAGCTTAGCAAGTTCTTATTCTTAAAAGGATTTAACAAGTCGTATGAAGTCAGAAAAGTTTTTTAAATGGGTGTGGAATGTTAACGGCCTAATTTTACTTATGGGCTTAATCATTGGAGCAGCAGCAATAGGGTATAACTTTGTTGCTTACTTACTAAAGTCCGATAACCATGTTCAGCAACAAACACTAAACTTAGCTGAAGATGAAAAGCAGCAAGAAAAGTGGAAACTAGGTTACCCTCGCAAGGTCGAGGGAAGTGATTTTTACTTCATCCCACTGGAATCAGAAAAACTGGATATCGAGGTGAAAGCTGACGTAACAGTTTACAATAATTTTAGCGGTGGTTATAAATACAGACCTACGCGCTCAAAGAACATCTTGTTTCTTAATGACAAAACCAATCACGCCAAGTGGCTATTTAAAACAACGGATCAATTGATCATAGAGTTTGGTGCTTTAAGCCATTACAAAGAGTTTGATACTCGTCCTTACAAGGAGCAAAAAGTCTATGCTCCTAAGGCAGTTTCGTATGAAGTTATCAAAAACGATACCAACAACGACAAACTGCTCGATGGCAAAGATAAGCGCACTTTCGCGCTAAGCAAGATTGATGGCTCAAACTACAGCGAAGTTATTTCAGGCTACAACCGCATTGTAGAGTCTAATCTCAACGCCGAGGGCAATTTATTCGTTGTATTTATCAACAACGATGAAGTTTACTCTATGCTGATAGACCTAGATACATTTGAAGTGATTAGTAAAAGCATGCTACCGAAGGTAGGGGAGTGAAATTGATGTTAGGTATCAGATATCAGAAGAATGATCTGACATCTGAAGACTAACTACGCGGGGTAAACCAGCTGCTACTTAAAACTTGCGACTTTACTCTTGTAGCCCTCTAAATTGTTTTAAATCTGACAGCTGACAGCTGACGGCTGAAAGCTGATGGCTCGTTGAACCATCGCGCGAAATAAATTTCACGCCCACGGTACTCCTTTACTCTTTCCCCTTGTAGCTCGCTAACTTTTTTAAAGCTGACAGCTCTGAGTGTGTTGGGTTTCGCTCCGCTCTATCCAACCTACGAGCTCGCTAACTCGTACAATTTTTCGCCTCATGAGTTAGCTGTTTGAGTGCGATGATTTGGCCTTGTTTGTTCTGGTCTAAGGCGAGTAGGTCACCTTGGTGAATATGAGTATCTAGGGTGCCGTGTTTTTGTAGCTCTTCAAGGAGTGATTGTTTAATTTGTACTATGACATTTTGCTCGCAGTCAGCGATATACCAGTCGTTATCAACACTGACTAGACGGCCAGTGAAGCTGGTGCGGGCTTGGTAATTGGCTAGTGCTTGTTGGTAGTTCGCATCTAGTTTTTGTTTTTGTTGTTTAAGATTACTTACATAGCTGCCTTTGGCGTCGAGTTCGTGTACCTCAAGCCATTGATAATCTGATAAATCCACGGCATAAACATCGGTTAACTCACGGTTGTTGTATTGCAGCATGACAAAACCAAGAATCGCTAAAGCTGCAAAAACACCGGTCATTTGTAAGCCTAAAAAGCGCTGTGGCCTTGGCGTTGCCGACTGTGGCTTTTGCATGTGTGCAAGCTCGTCGCTGCTTAAGCTGTGCTCTGCCTTACGCTTTTGAAAATGTGCTTTTAAATCAGCATCGAATTGCTCGTCGTTACGCTTCATGATGGCCTCCTAGTTGTTGTTTCAGGTTTTGACGGGCATATCGCAGCCGAGTTTTAATGGTCTCTGGGTTACTTTGTGTGATAGCAACAATATCTTCGAGACTAAAGCCTTCTTGTTGTAAGGTCAGCGCTTCACGTTGTACAAAGCTAAGCCCCATGAGTGCTTTATCAAAAGCTTCGTAGTCGTAGTGATAACTTGCATCCTGAGATTCAGTAAATAGTTGGTTGTCTTCTAATTCAACGAACTTTTGTTGCTTACGAAATTCATCTATTAATAAATTACGTGCTAACCGAAAAAGCCACGCTTTTGGGTTATTTTGATCATTGTAAAAGTCGCGTTTATCAATGACTTTTAACCAGGTTTGCTGGCATATATCAAGGGCAAGATCTTTATCACTTTGGGTGACTAGGTAGTGATAAAGATCGTTCCCGTATTGAGCAACGAGTTGGTTAAGGTAACGGTTGTCGCCCGTTTTGACATACTGCGCCAAACAATCTGTGTTTGGCTTGTCAAATAACCATGTCTTGATGCTCATTAGCATAGGCAGTTATCCATCTATTTTAAAATCAAGTTGAACGCTTTGGTTTGTTTGTAATTGTGCCACACCTTCAACAACTTTAGGGCGATATTTCCAACGTTTAATTGCGCGAATTGCTTCACGGTTAAATACCCGTTTAGGCTCGGCATCAATAATAACAGGGTCAATCACTTCGCCAGTCGGTGAAATACTAAAGCTAATTTGTACCCAGCCCTCAATGCCATCGCGAGCTGCTACCGGAGGGTATTTAGGGTTTATACGCACAATTGGTGTCGCATCTCCCGTTGGTTGGTTAATGCTTTTGCTAAGCGTGTCGCCAATGTTATCGAATGTCATTGTTGGTGTTAAATCTGCTACCACAACCGTATCTGGATTATCACTCGTTGGGCGTGGCGGCGTTTTTGGTGGCATTTTAGCAACTGGTGGTGGCGGCAGTGTTTGCTTTACTTGCACTTTTGAGTCTTCTGGTACTTCATAAATTTCAACTGTGATATCGGGGCCTGTTTTTACATCGGCTCTTTGCTCAGCAGAAATTAAGTACTGCATAAATGCAAATGCTGCAAAGGTCATGACACCGCCGCCAATAATTGCTGCGGTTGTCTTTAAAGCAGCATTGCTGTTATTCAAGCTTGCTGAGTTTAGTGGTAAAGTATGCATAGCCGTTCCTCTTTGGATAATTGCTTTCATAGCTAAAACGGCTGGCAAATAAAAAAGGGGTGAAATTTTTTTTCACTTTTTATTTTTCACAAGTTTTTTAGGTTGTTATGAAACTTATTCAAATAGATAAAGCCCGTTACCGTAAACATTTAAACCAAGTAATTATTGCTTGTGTAATTGCTTTAGCCGTTGGCAGTTTAGCCATTTCACAAACGTTAATAGCGTTATTTCCTGACCCAAGCGGTAGCCATTTTCATTGGAACCTATTAGGTGTTGTTATGTGTAGTTTGCTGGTGGGCTTTATGCTTAATAAATACCGCAACCATGATTACATGACTGAAATTGTCTATGTGTGGGAGCTTAAAAAAGCGCTTAATAAAATCACCCGTAAAATGCCAAAGTTAAAAGCAGCAGGGCGCGAGGGCAATGCAGATGCTTTATTAGCAATTCATTACAGCTATGCGGGATCACGTTTGTTATGGCAGCTTGATGACAACACTATTACCATGGATGAGTTGGCAATTAAGCAGGCAGAGCTTGATAGTGTTGCAGATAAATACAATCTCTCGCTTGATGCAGAACGTTATGATGAGTCAATCTTAAAGCAATTTTAAGGACGAATAATGAAAAAGGTTTTGATTGTTTGCTTAGGCAATATTTGTCGTTCACCTACTGCTGAAGCGGTACTTCGTAGCCGTGCCAAGGCGCTGGGGGTCAATGTCAAAGTTGATTCTGCTGGCACCATTGGTTACCACCAAGGTAATCCACCTGATTCACGCTCAAAAGCAGCAGCTGAAAAGCGCGGTTATAGTTTTAAAGGCATCTATTCGCGACCAGTGACTCAAGCTGATTTTCATGAGTTTGACTTAATTCTCGCAGCAGACAAGCAAAATCTTGCTGATTTGCAAGCCCAGTGTCCAGAGCACTTACAATATAAGTTGTCGCTGTTTTTAAGTCATGGTGACGCAGGGCAGAGCGAGATCCCAGATCCCTATTATGGTGGCGATCAAGGCTTTGAAAAAGTACTCGATTTAATTGAGGACGCAGCCGATAACTTGCTTAAAAAGTTATAAAAAGCTTTAAAAAGGGTCGCATTGCGACCCTGTTATTTAGTTGTTGATTTTAAAGTCTAATTGCACCCGAGAAGTTGCGGCAATAGCTTGACCATTTTCAAACTTAGGCGCATAACGCCATTGTTTCACTGCTTTAACGGCTTCTCTTTCAAATGCAGAGCCACCTTCAGAGCCAACCACAGTTATGTTGTCTACAAAGCCTGACGGGGTTACTTCAAACTCCATTACAACACTGCCATCTTCCATACGTTGAACTTTTGATTTTGGATATTTAGGATGCACGCGGTATAACGGTTCTTGTTCTTGGCTTTCTTTCCACGGGACCATTTTTGCAATCGCTAAGCAATGTTTGGTTGCTTCGTCGCTTTTACCTGTTTTTTCGTATAAGTGAACTAGCTTTGAATGGGCGTTTAATTCGGTTTGATGATCAAAGTCTAGCTCTTGATCAAATACGCTAACTACGTGATTTAAACGCTCAATGGCGGTGCTGTATTTACGTTGATTTTCTGCAAATGCGGCAACTAAAAAGTCAGCACTGATCCGATCGACAGCGTTATTTGGTAAGTTTTCTTGGTAGAACTTATCAGCTTCTTCAAGATATTCCTTTGCTGTGTAATAGCGCTCGCCAGTGCCTTTGTAAGCAAGGATACGAGCGGCGGTCATTTTTGCATCAGCAACAAGCTTGTCTGAGTTTTGTTTTTCAGCAATAGCAATAACATCATCAAGATACGTATCAGCACGCTTTGCTGAGGGAGTTGATTCTGCCATGCCGATTAATGAGTCATACACTTGCACACTTAGCTTGCCGTGGTTTTTTTCGAGTATTTCGTAGGCTGTACGGTATAACTCAAAGCGTTGTTCTTGTTCGCTTTTGTCTAGGCTGTTTGCATAGTTAACAGCTAGGTTGGCGGTGTTGTCGGCGCTTTCACCATAAATCTCTTTGCCAAGCTCAAACGCTTTTTTAGCAAGTTCGCTACTGTCTTGCTTATTTTCTACAGCAGCGACATAAGCGCGGTAGGTGTCGTTAAATTCTTGGGTGGTTGTTTCATTGGCAATGCCTTGCTGACTAAATAGTAGTGCAATGCATAAGGCAAGTGAGCTCTTTTTCATAATATTCCTTATTATTTTACCCAGAGATAGAGGGCGATTAATACTTGTTGATGATAATCATTATCATCATTAGACACAAGGTATCTAGTAATTTTTAATGTATCAGCGTTTTTGTATTAAGTAAAAATATCGATAAAGCTGACCAATGGCCGGTACTTATGAAAAAGCACTCACATTGAGCGCTTTATTTTTAGATTATAAACTCGGGTAAATTCTGCTCATCAAACCAACCTGATATGTAATGCGACTCGTATAGCCGCCAACAATTATCTGACTCTAATCTTGCTGCTAACTGATAGTGAGCTGCATAGATTTTTTGATTGCTATCATTCACGGGTTTTTCGGGAATGATTCGGGCTATGATAAAGCGGGCTGCTTTTTTATCTTGGCTAACCTCCATTTTGACCAACTTTGCAAAGTGCTGCCAAAATGGCGCAAGCAGTCTAAAGTTTTTTAAACTCCCTATAACACTTTCTCTACCAGATAAATCACCTAAAGGAGGAAAGCTGCCTTGTATATCTTGGCTGTAGCAATCAATAAGTAAATTAATATCACAGTTATCAACAGCAAATGCATACTTGTTATAGAGATCAATGAGAGCTTGCTTTGGCTCAGAGGCTTTAAAGTTGCGAATTAATGCCCAAGGAGAGTGTAATTCACTCACGATTGTTGGCGCACCATCAACTAGCTGCCAGCCTTGAACACCGGGAAGCATGTTCCAGTTAGGAAGCAAGGATTGCTGTCCTTTATTCCAGTTAACCTGAAATTTCATGTGGCTAATAAGCCATTGCTGGTTTTCATAAACGAAGTGAAAAATAAACGTACAACCGCATAAAAAGCGTTTTTGCCCATGATTTACATCTACATAAGCGTAGCTGCTTGCTGCGGCAAAATCTTTTTGGTGTGCAGTAAACGTATTCGTAAACTCAGCACTCGTTGCATAGTTTTTGAAATCTTCACTCAAGGTTGTTGATACATGCTTTTGCCCATTTATAGAGCCATGGTGATGGCTTTTGAAAACGATATCAGAGCTAAACAGCTTTGCTTGCGAGTGCTTATCAGAGCGTAACCAGCTATCTTTAAACTGAGTTATTAAGTTTTCGAGCTGTTCTTGAGTACTCATACAGCAGGCTCTCTTTGCTCTTTTTCAAGTGCAGGAATAACAAAGCTACCCAATTCATCAATTACATCTTGGGCAGCCCTTCGCGAAGGTTTTAAATTTAGTGCAATGTGTTTTACGCCAAGCTCTCTGTGTTTTAACAGTCGCTCAATAAGGGCATTTCGACCAATTCGTACAACATTATAAAAACGCTGATACGGGGCATCTGGGTTTTTATCTAAATCAAAAAATGTCGCATAGCCGTAATGTGGGCTTGTGTTGCTATTGCTTGCAACTGATAGGTTGTTAATGATTTCACTGATGGCTTGTTCATTATCAACAGCCCAAATCCAAGCATTTACATTATTAGCCAACCACTCAAATGATTGCCTTGAGCGACCAACGGCCATAACGGGTATCTGCTGGTTAACTGGCTTTGGATAAAGGTCAAGTGAACCATCAAGCTCGCCGTAATGTTGGCTAATGTGTTTAGGAAAGCTTTGTTGGTGTAATGTTTTGATAATTTCAACTGACTCTCTGTAGCGCTCAGCACGTGCGTTAAAGTCGACACCAAAAGCGGGGTATTCAACTGGCCTGTCTCCGGTCGAAACCCCTAACACAAAACGACCATTACTTAGATGGTCTACTGAGGCTGCTTGTTTGGCTACCATTATAGGATCGCGTAATGGTAAAACAGCCCCTGCGGTGCCTAAAGTAATTTTATTTGTATGTGCAGCAATGAAACCTGCGTAAGTAAATGGATCAAGCATCTGCGCAGCATCACCAAAATTAGGGTCGTAAAAAGGCACATCCCTAAACCAAATACTGGCAATACCTGCTTGTTCAGCCTGCTTAGCAGTTGCTATATCAGCATTAAGGGTAGGGAAAGGGCTGCTAGGGTAAGCTTCAAGGGGAGTGAGCAATCCCAGCGTTAATTTGTTGTCGGCAAATACATTTGTAAAGCTAGTTGGTAGATTATTCATGTTACTGATCTCCCGAATTCGCTGGCCAGACAACATCAAGTTTAGAGTGGCTAATGCGCCATTGGCCGTCGATTTTTTCATAGTGATCTAAGTATCGGCCCACTAATAAAAGCGGAGATTCGCTTTGCTCCCTACTTGTAACAAAGTCAATTAGATAGCACTCACCCTGTGCTGTCGTTTTATCTGTTAGCACTATTTGATGGTTCATCACGGCATGAACAAAAGGGAAGTGCTTTCTATTGTGGGTATCGAATTCATCATAAGCATTTTTTAATCCTTGCTTTATCTGTTCAATTCCATTCATTTCACCGACTGTTACTTCGACTCGTGCGTCGCTAGTGAATACTTCTTCCATTTTATGAATTTGGCCAGAGTCTAAAAGTTGGCTGTAGTTTAATCGAAGAGTTCGGATCTCTTCTTTTTCGAGTAAATCGAGAAGTTTGCGTTCGCTCATCATGTTTCTCTGTTGCTGAATAAGTGAACACTATTTTATTATCTTCTTTTTAAATGATAACCTAGCTAATATTCCATTTATTCTGTCCTGAGATTCCATAATGAAACCAGAAGATAGTCCTTTCTTTGGTATTCGAGAGTTTGTTGAAACACTACGCATGGGTACATTCACAGCAGCTGGTAATCGGTTAGGTTTAACAGGCTCCGCTGTTGGTAAAACTGTTACTAGGCTTGAAAGTAAGTTAGGTACAAAGTTACTGCATCGAACAACTCGTAAAATTATGGCAACCCCAGAAGGGCAGCATTATTTTGAAGGCTGGGTAAAAATACTGGCTGAAATAGATAGCCTAGAGCAAGCAGTCACTGCTGGTAGCCATAATGTTTCAGGGCAAGTAAAACTTCACTTACCTGCGGCATTCGGCCGTAAGTATGTAATGCCAATACTTTCTAAATTAGCAAACAAGTATCCTAAACTAGAGCTTGCAGTTCACTTTAGTGAAAGTCGTATCAATTTAATAAATGAAAATGTTGATTTGGTGGTACGTATCGGCACATTAGAAGATGATGCCGATCTGGTAGCAAAATTGTTGGGTTATCAAAAACTCACAGTTTGTGGGAGTCAAGATTATTTTGACCAACATGGTGTGCCAGACACTCCAGCGGATTTACTCACTCATGATTGTATTATTGGCAGTAAGCGCTCTTCGCAGCCGACATGGTTATTCAAAGATAGTAAAAAGCAGTCATTTAACCAGCTAATCAATGCCAGATATATGCTCAGTGATGGAGATGCGATGCTTGATGCCGCACTTAATGGTTTAGGTGTTGCACAATTACCTACATGGCTTATTCAAGAGCAGCTAGATAGTAATAGACTAACTAGTGTTTTAGATACCTTTTCAGGTGCGGTCATGCCAATCAATGTTGTTTGGCCACGCTCAAGATATTTGAAGCTTAGTCAAAGGGTTATAATTGATGAGTTAGCAGAGCAGTTTAAGCTTCAATCATCACTTTTTGGTTATTCTTCATAATTGTTTTATCTAGCGCTTTTAG
The DNA here is from genome assembly GCF_019134595.1 of Pseudoalteromonas shioyasakiensis. Classification (NCBI taxonomy): domain Bacteria; kingdom Pseudomonadati; phylum Pseudomonadota; class Gammaproteobacteria; order Alteromonadales; family Pseudoalteromonadaceae; genus Pseudoalteromonas; species Pseudoalteromonas shioyasakiensis. Next base: position 991,642 of record NZ_CP077770.1, read on the forward strand.
TGCGTTATTAATCAGCGATGAGACTCATCATTACACTGTTATTTTTATTATTTTGATAGGTGGTTGATAAAGGCTTAGGGGTTTATTGAGATTAAACTAATCTGTTTTTTCGAATATCTTCAGTGGTTTGTTTGGTAATGTGTTGTAATTCAAAGGTCTAGATCTAAAAAGCAGAGCTTTTAAGATGTTTTGTTAGTGCCACTAAAGCGAGGCGCAAAGCTCGTATCTTGGGGTGGTTTGAGTATATAATACTTGAATTGCTGGTAACTGCCTCAATATTAGTTATCACTCGTCGTATGTTGCATCCTTACAACCTTCAAGCTGTTGTAATCACATTTGCAGTATCGCATTTATTTTTTAATTTGGATTTGTCGTGGCGCAAGTAAGAGCAAGAGTCCAGCTGAATGTTGGCAAAAACAGTGATATCCCTGCAGAAATCGTATCTTTCAGTGGCTTAAATGATGGCCAAGAACATGTTGCTTTAGTGTTTAATCAAGCAGACACAGAGCAAGATGTCCCTTTAATTCGTATGCATTCAGAGTGTTTAACTGGCGATGTATTTCACTCATCACGTTGTGATTGTGGTGAGCAATTAAATGAGTGTATCGAGATGATGCACCAACAAGGCGGTATTTTACTGTATTTACGCCAAGAGGGCCGTGGCATTGGTTTATACAATAAAATTGATGCGTACGTACTACAGTCGCAAGGTATGAATACGTACGAAGCGAATAACCACTTGGGTTTTGCTGATGATTTACGTGACTTTTCAGACGCGGTATTAATGCTTGAAGCGCTCAATCAAAAGCACGTTAAGCTAATGACTAACAACCCAAATAAGCTCAAAGCATTGCGTGATGCAGGTATTGAAGTTGATTCAGTGGTTGGCACTCATGCGCACATTAAAGCGGGTGTGGTAGGTAACCGAGCTTACCTCGAAACGAAAATCAAACATGGCTCGCACATGCTTGATATTAAAAAAATTAAAAAGCCTGAGTAAATTTCACTACAGGTGACTATAAACAAGTAGCGCACCCAGTTATACTCGGTGCGTTTTGTCGTTATTGAATGAGAAACTATGTCGATCGAAGTACGTATTTTTAAAGCTGATGCAGGCGTTAAATGGTTTAAAGCTGGATGGGAAATCTTTAAGCTGCAACCTTTGACTTTTATTTTAATGCATCTGCTAATCGTGATAATTAGCTTTTTGGCATTGCTGCTACCTTTACTGCAGGTTGTTGGTGCATTTGTGACGCCATTTTTGATGGCTGGTTTTTATCAAGCTGTGTTAACTAAGCAGCAAGGCGGGACTATCAGCCAAGCTGATATTTTTAAGCCGTTTAGTAATAAGGGAAACCGTATAGGTTTAGTGCGCGTTGCCGTGTATCAGATGGCGGCAGGTATTTTACTGGCCTTACTGTCTAATTTCATTTTTGCAGATGCCTACGCAGTTATTTCGAGCCAGACTTTCGACCCACAAAACCAATCACACATTGCTGATTTATTGGCAACCATTTCAATGGGGCAAGTTGCGGTATTTCTATTGGCGATCTGTGTGTATTTAACCGCTTTTGCTTATGCAGTGCCTTTGGTTTATTTTCAAAAGCAAAGCAATATGTTTCAGGTTTTAAAAACCTCATTTATGGTGTTTTACCATAATATGGCGCCATTGAGTGTTTATGGCCTAATTTGCGCTGTTTTAATGGTGATCTGTATTCCTTTATCGTTTATTCCACTATTGGTTTTAATGCCAATTTGTTACATTAGCTTCTTCGTGTCTTTTCAGGCCATTTTTATGCCAGTTGTGCCAAAAGGTGATGACCAAACAAAAGCACCTGAAGCACAGTCACAATCAGGACGCTTTGACGCGTAATGGATGATAAAGAACAAAAGTTAAAGAATTACGTACTTTGGTTATTGTCTCGACAAGATTATTCGCGTCGGGATTTAACGCGAAAGTTACAGCAAAAAGAGGCGACGCCCGAGTTCACAGAGCGCTTGTTAGATTGGTGTGAATCACACAACTTTATTAACGAACAGCGCTATTGCGAAGGGTTTGTACGCCGCCATTTAGCTAAGTATCATGGTGTAAAACGCATTCAGAGCGAAGCAATGGCAAAAGGGATAGACCGAGCATTACTAGATAAGACGCTCGAGGAGTTCGAAGTCGATTGGTTTGAACTCGCAAAGGACGCATATTTAAAGAAGTTTTCAAATTCAGGTAAAGAACTCGATCAGAAAGAAAGAGCGAAACGTGTACGCTACTTGATGTATCGAGGCTTTAATTACGAACAAATTGATTTTGCAATGCAAGCACAGCAATAAACGGGTGAGATTTTCACATGCAGCATATGACTACCGCACAGATCAGGCAACAGTTCTTAGACTTTTTTGCCTCTAAACAACACCAAATTGTTCCTTCAAGCTCGCTGATCCCGGGTAACGATGCCACGTTATTATTCAATAACGCCGGTATGGTGCAATTTAAAGATGTATTTTTAGGTGCGGAAAGCCGCCCTTATTCACGTGCAACCAGCTCACAACGTTGTGTTCGCGCCGGTGGTAAACATAACGACCTTGAAAACGTAGGTTACACTGCACGTCACCATACATTCTTCGAAATGTTAGGTAACTTCAGCTTTGGCGATTACTTCAAGCAAGACGCAATCAAGTTTGCTTGGGAGTTTTTAACTGATGTTGTGAAACTACCGCAAGAAAAGCTACTTGTTACCATTTATCACGATGATGAAGAAGCCTTCAACATTTGGCATAAAGAAGTGGGTCTAAGTGAAGATCGTATTATTCGCATTGCAACTAGCGATAACTTCTGGTCAATGGGTGATACAGGTCCTTGTGGTCCATGTTCTGAAATATTTTACGATCACGGTGAAGAAATTTGGGGCGGTCCTCCAGGCTCACCTGAAGAAGACGGTGACCGTTTCATCGAGATCTGGAACCTAGTATTTATGCAGTATAACCGCCATGCCGACGGTACAATGGAGCCGCTTCCTAAGCAGTCTGTTGATACAGGTATGGGTCTTGAGCGTATCTCTGCAATTTTACAAGGTGTGCACTCAAACTACGAAATCGATTTATTCCAAGCTCTAATTGCAGCAGCGGCTAAAGTAACAAACGCACAAGATTTAGATGATAAATCGTTACGCGTTGTGGCTGACCACATTCGTTCGTGTGCGTTTTTAGTATCTGACGGTGTTATGCCATCAAACGAAGGCCGTGGTTATGTACTACGTCGTATTATTCGTCGTGCCGTTCGTCATGGTAACAAGCTAGGCGCGAAAGGTGCATTCTTCTACAAGCTAGTTGCTGCACTAATTGAGCAAATGGGTCAAGCGTACCCAGAGCTTGCTAAGCAACAAGAAATTATCGAAAAAGTACTGCGTATTGAAGAAGAGCAATTTGGTAAAACACTTGAGCGTGGTCTGGCTATTTTAGAAGAAAGCCTAACTGACATCGAAGGTGATGTGATCCCAGGTGACTTAGTATTCAAACTTTACGACACTTACGGTTTCCCAGCTGACTTAACAGCAGACGTTGCGCGTGAGCGATTCATGACGATTGATGAGCATGGCTTCCAAGAGTGTATGGCTGTTCAGCGTAAGCAAGCACAGCAAGCTGGTAAGTTTGGTGCTGATTACAACCAACAACTTAAGTCTGAAAAACACACAGACTTTAAAGGTTACGATGCAGAACATTACACAGGTACTGTGGTTGAACTTTTCTCAGAAGGTCAATCGGTTTCTGTACTTGAAGATGGTCAAGAAGGTATTGCAATCTTAGACCGTACACCGTTCTACGCTGAATCAGGTGGTCAGGTTGGTGATACGGGTGTGTTAAAAGTTGCTGGCGGTGAGTTTGTAGTGACTAACACCACGAAACTTGGTAATGCATTTGCACACCATGGCCGTGTACAAGGTCGTATTGGTACAAACGATAAAGCAGAGGCAACAATTGATGCAGTACGTCGCGATAGCATCAAGAAAAACCACACTGCAACACACATTTTACATGAAACGTTACGTCAAATTTTAGGTGAGCACGTAAATCAAAAAGGTTCACTTGTTGACCCAGAGCGTTTACGTTTTGACTTCTCTCACTTTGAAGCTGTAACAAAAGACGAATTACGCCAAATCGAGCGCGCAGTGAACGATGAAGTCCGTCGTAACTTTGCTCTTGAAACAGAGCTAATGGCTATCGAAGATGCAAAAGCAAAAGGTGCTATGGCATTATTCGGTGAAAAGTACGACGACGAAGTTCGCGTAGTAACCATTGGTGATTACTCAATCGAGCTATGTGGTGGTACTCACGTTAAGCGTGCAGGTGATATCGGTTTATTTAAAATCGTATCAGAAAGCGGTATCGCTGCCGGTATCCGCCGTATTGAAGCAGTAACAGGTGCTGAAGCTGTTGCTTATGTAAGTGAGCAAGAACAACAGTTAAACGATGTTGCAGCACTAGTAAAAGGTGATAGCAGCACAGTACTTGAAAAAGTAACTGCGTTACTTGAGAAATCAAAAGGCCTTGAGAAGCAAATTGCACAGCTTAACGACAAGCTAGCAAGTGCGGCAGGTGCATCGTTACTTGACTCTGTAGTTGAAGTGAACGGTATTAAACTACTGGTTGCTGATGTTGCAGGTACTGAGTCTAAAGCACTACGTGGCATGGTTGATGACCTGAAAACGAAGATTGGTTCAGGTGTTATTGCCCTTGGCGTAGCTAATGGCGATAAAGTAAGCCTAATAGCCGGTGTAACTAAAGACCTAACAGGTAAAGTGAAAGCCGGTGAGCTGGTAAATCACATGGCCGCACAAGTAGGCGGTAAGGGCGGTGGTCGTCCTGATATGGCACAAGCAGGTGGTACTCAGCCAGAGAACCTAGCTGCAGCCTTAGAAAGTGTAACTGGTTGGTTATCTGAGCGTTCTTAACTACTAGTGGCACTTATCGTCCAAAAATTCGGTGGCACCTCAGTTGGCTCAATAGAGCGAATTGAGGCCGTCGCCGACCTTGTTGTAAAAACCAAGCAACAAGGCCATCAAGTTGTGGTGGTGCTCTCGGCGATGTCGGGAGAAACTAACCGTCTAATTAAACTCGCTAAACAAATCGATTCTCGACCCAGTGCTCGTGAGCTTGATGTATTGCTAACGACAGGTGAGCAAGTATCAGTTTCTCTACTCGCGATGGCGATTATCAAACGTGGTCACTCAGCGGTAAGTTTGCTTGCTGATCAGGTCAACATTCGCACCGATAATATGTTTGGCAAAGCGCGTATTGAAGAGATTGCTGCGACTCGTCTTAAGCATGAACTTGAACATAACCGTATTGCCATTATAGCAGGCTTTCAGGGCCGTGATATTGAAGGTAATATCACCACGCTTGGTCGCGGTGGTACTGATACCTCTGCGGTCGAGATTGCAGGTGCTATCAATGCCGACGAATGTCAAATTTACACCGATGTTGATGGGGTATATACCACCGACCCGCGCATTGAACCAAATGCGCGACGTATGAGCCATGTCACTTTCGAAGAAATGCTCGAAATGGCCAGTCTTGGGGCTAAGGTACTGCATATTCGTAGTGTCGAAGCGGCAGGAAAATACAATATACCGCTCAGAGTGTTATCGAGTTTTAACCCGGATCAAGGGACCTTGATCAGTTTTGAGGAGCCGGATGTGCAAGCAAACATTGTGTCGGGTATCGCCTTTAATCGTGACGAAAGTCTGATTTACGTTAATGGCGTGCACCAAGGAACGGAAAACCTTGCAAAAATTTTGAAACTTTTTGCAGAATTCGGCATCGAAATAGATATGATTAATCAAGTTAATCATAACTTTGAAAAAATAGACTATGCTTTTACTGTGCACACGAATGATTTTGAGCAAGCGCTTGAAATTTTGACCAGTAACCAAGATGGTATCAGCGCAGAATCTATTAAAGGGATAAGCAATGTTGCCAAGGTGTCTGCAGTAGGTGTAGGGATGAAATCTCACTCTGGTGTGGCAAGTTTATTTTTTAATGCCCTTGCCGATGAAAACATCAAAGTGATGCTTGTATCGACATCAGAAATAAAGATATCAGTTTTAATTGACGAAAAGTATTTAGAACTGGCTGTACGTGCGCTGCACAAAGTTTTTTTAACTGAAAATGAATAAGATCTAGAGTTTTTACTTACTTTTAAGTCTATATTTCATTAGAATGTTTTTGACGCGGAATCTTTTAATTTTTTGGAACATGGGAGCAAGAGAATGCTAATACTAACTCGTAGAGTAGGTGAAACCCTTATGATCGGTGACGAAGTAACAGTTACTGTTCTTGGTGTTAAAGGAAATCAAGTTCGCATTGGTGTAAATGCACCTAAAGATGTATCAGTACATCGTGAAGAAATCTACATGCGAATCCAGGCAGAGAAATCTAACCCAAATCCGGGCAACGTTTAATCAGCGACAGATATTTTTAAGAGCCACTCACTGAGTGGCTCTTTTATTTAATTCTGCCGTCATTTCATCATTTAGCGCTTGTTTAGAAATATATTGCATACCTCGCTGTGCCTTTAAAATATAACCTCGCTCAGTTTCAATAATCTCACTAATTTGTTGCCAGCTTAATTGGTAGCTTTTATGCGGGTTTTCGGCCTTAACGCCTTCATCATCAAATACGACAGTCACTTCGCTACCCGATGCACGACTCATCATTTGTCTTGTGACCCACCATGGGCGTTTGTAATAAAACGATAAGCACTCAACCACGGCAAGCATAATCATAAAGCTGCCTAAATAATGATTATCTAATTGATAAAAAGCTAATAAGCCTAAGGTTATTAACAATACCAACAGCGGGTATTTAGGCTTAGCTTGTGATGAATAAGGTAAAGACTCATCAAAGCATTCGTAATAATACGGTTTATCTAATTTGTAAGTTGTACTTAATGTCATTCGTGGGCTCACTTAATTTGCTGGCGGCAGTTTAACATTGATAAAAAAAATCTGCCGCAGTTGGTTTTCATTTAGTTGTCATTGTGAGAGCTTAAGGTATGTGTATTTTAAAGGTGTAAGCTGTATGTTTGTTAGTTCAATGTCTTTAGCACTTGCAATGACCACAAATACTTTTTTAGTTATGGGCGATATGCCATACACCCCGATTGATGAAATTAATCTCGCCAAAGAAGGAAAAATCACCAAGGCAATCGCAGCAACACCGCATGGTTTTTTAATGCATCTTGGTGATATGAAATCGGGAGCGCTTGCTTGCACGAATAAGCTTTTGCAAAGTAATAAAGTGTTATTGACGTCGTTGTCCTCGCAGCCTTTTATTTACACCCCCGGTGATAATGAATGGACCGATTGCGACCGAGAAAAGCTATCGGTGCGTTTTGATGAGCTTGAACGGCTAAGCTTTGTTAAAGGATTAATGTTCGACGATGCTTATACAAAAAAAGCACAGCAACTTCAGGGTTATGCAACTCAAGCTGAAATGCTAGAAAATGCCCGCTGGCAGTTTGATGGCATTGAGTTTCGTACTTTGCATATACCGGGCACTTTTAATGGTCGCTCACAAATTTTAAAAAGTGATAAAAACGCGGCACTAGATGCCGCCGACCAGCGTGATAAGTACAACTTAATTTGGTTAAAACAAGCGCTTGTCCACCAGGATGCTAAGGCCTATGTGTTTGGCTTTCAGGCTGATATTTACCACCCGACCAGTAAACCCGCTTGCAGTGAGTCACAGCGTTCTAATTGTGATGCATTTAAAATCTACCGAGATGCCATCAGCGACTTTGCAAAGCACACCAATAAGCCAGTGCTCGTGATGCATGGCGATACCGGCCCATATTGTCAGCAGCAGTTAGCAAGTAACTTAACGCGCTTAAATGTCCCTGGCGACTTTGCTGTAAGCGATGTAGCAAAAGTAAGTTTTATCGACGGCCAGTGGCATATAGCAAGTGTAACGACAAACAAGCCTCTCACTACGGTTTGTAAATGAAAACGTACTCTTAGCCATCAGCTCGTAGGTTAGGTAGAACGGAGTGAAACCCAACAAGTTAGCGAGTTTCTAAGGGAAAGAGTAAAGTTGCGAGTTTATAGGAAAATGAGCCATCAGCTTTCAGCCGTCAGCTATCAGATTAAAAAAAAGAGCCGGTAGGTTGGTTAGAGCGGAGCGAAACCCAACAAGTTAGCGAGTTTCTAGGGGAAAGAGTAAAGTTAGCAAGCTTCTTGGCACGAGTTGCAGGCAGCATAGAGTTGCTAACTCACATACACAAAAAAGCGGCACTTGGCCGCTTTTCTAAAGTAAGGTGTGTTATTAGCAGTTAGTTTCTTCTGCATTAACACCTTCTTTTACTTCTTCACATGCATCTTCAACTGCATTTTGTGTATCAGTAATTGCTTCATCAATACGCTCACCTGCGTCTTCAGCAGAGTTGTCTTCACAACCCATGATGAATAAACCTGAAAATAGGGCGATAGTAGCGGCTTTTAAAGTTGAATTTTTCATAATGAAATTCCTTGTAAATAAAAATAAAGTAAGTGGTTATCTGCTTTTAACTACTTAGGGACACTGCCTCTAAGTGCTCCTGATACCAGCGAAATAACTAGTAATACTAAAAATATAAAAAAGATAATCTTAGCGATGCCTGCAGCGGCTCCTGCGATACCGCCAAAACCTAACACTGCTGCGATTAACGCGATAACTAAAAAAGTAATTGTCCAGCGTAACATAGTGGTCTCCTTGGCTATTTAAATTTTCTTAAGTTCGATATAACTAAAGCGAGTTCTGTGCCAGAAGTTTTATTTTATATATTTCAATGGGTTGTGGTTTTTTGCTGTTCTTTAGAGGGTTCATCATTTGGTAACTTTTACGAGTAAGCATGTAACTTATTCATAGTGATATTTTTTCATATTGAGCTGAATGAGGAAAAAGAGAAATGCCTCGCTTATTGGTAAGACCAATTTAACTTTGTTTTGAGGGGGTGGCTCTAACACCTTGTTGTGCGTGGTTTTTAAGGATTTTACTACGGTTGGTTAATAGTTAAACATATAACGTCTGGCTATATTGACTATTTATATCATCTATAACGGGGCTTTAAATGCGCTAATAGTAGGGTGTTAATTATATGTGCGGCATGTTATTTTAAATTTAATTGGTTTTACCAATTTACAATGGTGCTATACAAATGAATTTTGTTTGTTATTATTGGTGCATAATTATTTAACAAAAATAACTTTTTATTTTAAGTAAGCGAGGGGAGTCGTATGGATATAGGTGGATTACTCACCACTGCGGCCAGTTTGATGGTGACAGGCATGGTAGGCGTGTTTGTTTTTCTGACTATTTTGATTTCAGCAGTCACTTTAATGTCAAAGATAGTGGGTCGGTTTGATGATCCTGCAACTGCAGAACCTACGCGTACAGCAAAAATTCAACCTCAACAGGGTGTGCCACAGGCACATATTGCAGCAATCAGCGCTGCAATTGCTCAATTTCGAAATAAACAAAAATAACGGGGCAGCTTAAACATGGCTAAATTAAAACTAACCGAATTAGTATTGCGTGACGCACACCAGTCTCTTTTGGCAACGCGTATGCGCTTAGACGACATGCTACCCATGGCAGAAAAACTCGATAATGCGGGTTATTGGTCAATTGAATCATGGGGTGGTGCGACGTTTGACTCGTGTATCCGTTATTTAGGTGAAGATCCTTGGCAACGTATTCGCGAGTTAAAAGCGGCAATGCCAAACACTAAGCAACAAATGCTACTGCGCGGACAAAATCTTCTAGGTTACCGTCATTATGCTGATGATGTAGTCGAAAAGTTTGTTGAACGTGCCCACAAAAACGGTGTTGATGTATTCCGTATTTTTGATGCGATGAACGATGTGCGTAACCTTGAAACTGCGATTAAAGCAGCAGTTAAAGTCGGTGCTCATGCTCAAGGTACTATTTCTTATACAGTAAGCCCTGTACATACGCTTGATATGTGGCTTGAGCTTGCAAAGCAACTAGAAGATCTTGGCTGTCATTCAATTTGTATTAAAGATATGGCGGGTTTATTAAAGCCATATGATTGCGAACAGTTGATCAAAGGCTTAAAAGAAACTGTATCTATTCCTATTGCGATGCAATGCCACGCGACGACAGGTTTAAGTACTGCAACTTACCAAAAAGCAATCGATGCGGGTATCGATATGCTTGATACGGCTATTTCTTCAATGAGTATGACCTATGGTCATAGCGCCACAGAAACCATTGTTTCAATTGTAGAAGGCACTGAGCGTGACACCGGTCTTGATTTAAACCAATTAGAAGAAATTGCAGCTTACTTCCGTGATGTACGCAAGAAATACGCTGCTTTTGAAGGCAGCCTTAAAGGTGTTGATGGGCGTATCTTATTAGCCCAAGTACCGGGCGGCATGTTAACGAACATGGAAAACCAGCTCAAAGAACAAGGCGCAGCTGATAAGCTTGATCAGGTATTACTTGAGATCCCGCGTGTTCGTGAAGACTTAGGTTACATTCCTCTAGTTACACCAACGTCGCAGATTGTTGGTACTCAAGCGGTACTCAATGTACTGACTGGCGAGCGTTATAAAACCATCACTAAAGAAACTGCGGGTGTGCTTAAAGGCGAGTATGGTGCAACACCAGCGCCAATGAATAAAGAACTACAAGAGCGTGTATTAGATGGCGCTGAAGCAATTACGTGCCGTCCTGCTGATAAGCTTGAGCCTGAACTTGAGAAGCTTGAAGCAGAGTTATTAAGTGAAGCTAAAGAGCAAGGTTTAGAGCTTGCTGATGAGGTGATTGATGATGTGCTTACTTATGCATTATTCCCTCAAATTGGCCTTAAGTTTATTAAAAACCGTAACAACCCTGATGCGTTTGAAGCCATTCCAACGGGTGAAGTTGCTAAGTCAGAAAGCAAACCTGCCTCTACAAGCCCTGCAAAAGCAGAGCAATATAGCGTGAAAGTTGATGGTAAAGTTTACGATGTGGTCGTAGCCCAAGGTGGTGAACTTAAAGAGGTAACCCTCAAAGACAGTGAGTTAATTCCTCAGTCAGCTTCAGCGTCAGCGGGCGAAACACTCAATGCACCATTGGCTGGTAATATTTTCAAAGTAAAAGTAAAACCAGGTCAAACTGTTAACGAAGGTGATGTGGTTATCATTATGGAAGCGATGAAAATGGAAACCGAAATTCGCGCTGCACACTCAGGCACAATAGCTGAAGTATTAGTAGCAGAAGGCGACTCTGTTGCCACTGGCGATGCGCTAATCGCACTGGCATAGGAGACAGAGGATGGATGGTGTTTTAAACCTCTGGCATGCCACGGGTATTGCTAACTTTACTTTTCCGGCATTGATCATGATTGCGGTTGGTTGCTTGTTACTCTATTTAGCAATCGCCCGTAACTTTGAGCCACTGTTGTTATTACCTATCGGCTTTGGGGCTATTTTAACTAATATCCCAGTTGCTGGGTTATCTGAGCCGGGTGGTCTTTTGTATTACGTGTACCATATCGGGATTGACTCTGGGGTATTCCCACTTTTGATCTTTATGGGCGTGGGTGCACTCACAGACTTTAGTGCCCTGATAGCAAATCCACGTATGTTGCTGTTAGGCGCGGCTGCGCAGTTTGGTATTTTTGCTACTTTATTTGGTGCAATTCTACTTAACTTTATTCCCGGCTTTGAGTTTTCGTTACAAGATGCATCGGCGATCGCCATTATTGGTGGTGCAGATGGACCAACGGCTATTTTCTTAGCATCTAAGCTGGCGCCAGACTTACTTGGTGCAATCGCAGTAGCGGCTTATTCATACATGGCACTTGTGCCAATTATTCAGCCGCCAATTATGCGTGCACTAACAACGCAAGAAGAGCGCGAAATTCAAATGCCGCAACTTCGAGCGGTATCGAAAAAAGAGAAAATTGTTTTTCCGTTAATGGTGCTTAGTTTAACTATCTTGTTTTTACCCGCAGCAACACCGCTTGTAGGTATGTTCTGTTTAGGTAACTTGATGCGTGAATCGGGCGTAGTTGATCGTTTAAGCAATAGTGCGCAAAACGAAATCATCAACATTACCACCATTTTCTTAGGCTTAGCGGTAGGCTCAAAGCTTGCTGCCGATAAGTTCTTAACCGTAGAAACAATCGGTATTTTGGTGTTAGGTGCTTTGGCCTTTGCAATTGGTACAGCTTCAGGCGTGTTTATGGCAAAAGGTCTGAATAAGATCTCTAAATCGCCAATCAACCCATTAGTAGGCGCAGCAGGTGTATCTGCGGTACCAATGGCAGCACGTGTGGTTAATAAGGTAGGTCTTGAGAGCAACCCGCATAACTTCTTGTTAATGCATGCCATGGGACCAAACGTAGCAGGGGTATTAGGAAGTGCCGTTGCAGCAGGTATTCTGTTAGCGATTGTTGGCTAACAATACGATTAAGTCGATTTACTTCCAACCGACTGGCGCAGTAATTTTACTGCGCTTTTTTTTGCCTATAGACTAGGGTCATCCTAAAGAAATTGTAGTTAAATGATAGTTGTGTAAGGAAGCCGCCATGAATGTTTTTATTATCTTATTATGCCTTTTTGTTGCCTTGGTTATTTTAATACCGCTACTTGAAAAGTATCAGTCTAAAATGGGGCTTGATGGCGCGACAAAGTATGCAAAGTATATTTGGCCACTGGTGATGATTTCGCTGATTATTCAACTTATCTATGTTCTTTTAAGGTAATAATTGTATTAACCCGCAGTGCCTTCAGTACTCGTTTTAGTAAAGTCTATAATAGTTTTAGCCAGATTTATTTAGGCACAAAAAAGCCGCTTCAATTGAAGCGGCTTTTACATGTTTACTTAACTACTTATTTAACGCTAATTGTAACTCACGGTTACGCTGTAATTGCGCTAAGAAGTTATCAGCAATCGGTTTAAACTTAGCTAGCTCATCGCGCGGTAAAGGCTCTGATTTAGGTAGTTTGACCGTTTTAGGGTTACGGTGTACACCGTTAACTAAGAATTCATAGTGTAAGTGTGGGCCCGTCACACGACCTGTCGCACCAACAGTACCAATCTTCTGGCCTTGTTTCACTTTCTGACCAGTTCTAACCATCTTTTTGTTTAAATGTAAGTACTTAGTCACATACTGTGTGCCATGGCTAATAAATACATAGTTACCATTGTATTTACTGTAGCCTGCTTTAATCACTTTACCATTACCCGATGATACAACTGGCGTACCTGTACGCGCTGCGTAATCAATACCGTTATGTGGTTTTACAGTTTTGGTCACTGGGTGTAAACGACGCGGGTTAAAGCTCGAACTAATATACTTAAAGTTAACAGGTGCGCGTAAGAAGGCTTTTTTCATGCTACGGCCTTCAGGCGTGTAGAAGTTACCATCAGTATGGCGAATAGCGGTATAACGCTCACCTTGGTTAATAAATTCTGCGGCAATAATTTTACCATCACCAATATACTCACCATCTACATAGTGAGACTCGTAAATAAGACCAAACTGATCACCTTTACGAATGTCATTAGCAAAGTCGACATCCCAACCGAAGATGTCAGCAAAATTCATAATTTGACGCTCGCTTAAGCCAGCGGCAATACCCGATGTCCAAAAGCTGTTAGAGATCTCACCGCCAGCAGATTTACTTAGCGTTTCGATTTCTTTGCTATCGATAGAAGTGTCGTAGTTACCTTCGTCATTTAATGTAACGTATAAGGTATCTGTTTTTGAGATCACATAACGTAGCTGCGCTAAAGAGCCATCTTCAGCGGTTGCAAAGCTTAAAATTTCGCCTGGGTGAATTTTAGTTAACTTACGAGTTTCAGCGTTGGTATTAACAAGTTTGTGTAATGTTTGCGCCGAAAAACCCGCACGTTTAAAAATAAGTGCTAAATTATCGCCATTACGTACTTCATGGTCGATAAGCTCGTATTCTGGAAGTTTTGCTGCTGCTTGCTGTGAATTAAGCTCAGTTAGTTTTTCGTTATCATCAACTTTAACTTGTAATTCGTAGCGTTTGCCAATTTCAAGTGCGTTTGCACTGTTATCCTTTGAAGCGGTGGCTTTTTCAGAAGGCAATAATGCCAAGCCAACAATAGCAGAAACCAAACCGAGAATAAGCAGTTTGTGTTTTTTGGGAAGTTTGTGCACTACGTGAACCATATCGTGCCTTTTCTGCTGTCAAGAAATTTAAATACTAATATCGCAGGATATACCTAAAATAGAGCAAATACCAGTGTTTTGTAGATTTAAACTGGCGCTATTTTACGCTAGAATTGCTCAGCGCGTTAAACTTTTTTGGTTAAAATTGCAGCAGATGCCTATGGTTAAACTAAATCTATATTAGTTAACTAAAGTACCTTCATTAAATTGCAATAACGCGGTATAAAGAACAATCATGCGCGCTGCCTTCAGGGCTGTTTCTTAAACTATTTAAGTTAGGCTTTTTTCTAGTGTCGCTTTTTGGTGCTAACTAGCTAAATTTTAAAGTTTTTAGCTCTATATTTTATAACCCTGATAGGCCACCACGCCCCGGTAGCTGAATTTTTGGAGTAATACACAGTGGATTTACAAACCGCTCTAGCTGAGATAAAACGCGGTGCAGAAGAGATATTAATTGAAGACGAATTAGTCGAAAAGCTAAAGTCTGGTAAGAAACTTAAGATCAAAGCGGGTTTCGATCCAACTGCGCCTGATCTGCATTTAGGTCATACAGTTCTTATCAACAAAATGAAAACCTTCCAAGACCTAGGTCATGAAGTGATTTTCTTAATCGGTGACTTCACCGGTATGATTGGTGATCCAACGGGTAAAAACGTAACTCGTAAACCGTTAACGCGTGAAGATGTTTTAGCTAATGCTGAAACTTATAAAGAGCAAGTATTTAAAATTCTTGATCCTGCTAAAACAACTGTTGCATTCAACTCATCTTGGATGGAGAACTTAGGTGCAGCAGGTATGATTAAACTGGCTGCGCGTCAAACAGTAGCACGTATGCTAGAACGTGATGACTTTAAAAAGCGTTATGCCAACGGTCAATCAATTGCTATCCACGAATTTTTATATCCACTGGTACAAGGTTGGGACTCAGTTGCATTAGAAGCTGATGTTGAGCTTGGCGGTACAGACCAACGTTTTAACCTATTAATGGGTCGTGAATTACAAAAAGACGAAGGTCAAAAGCCACAAACAGTACTTATGATGCCACTGCTTGAAGGTACTGACGGCGTTCAGAAAATGTCTAAGTCATTAGGTAATTACATTGGTATTACTGATGAGCCTAACGACATGTTTGGTAAAGTAATGTCTATTAGCGATGAGCTAATGTGGCGTTACTATGACTTATTAAGTGCTTTATCAATCGAAGAAATTGCTGCGCTTAAGCAGCGTGTTGCTGATGGTGCAAACCCGCGCGACATCAAGATTGAGCTTGCCAAAGAAATGATTGCACGCTTCCACAGTGAAGAAGCAGCCCAAGGTGCTCATCAAGATTTCATCAAGCGTTTCCAAAAAAATGCATTACCAGATGAGATCCCAGAAGTGACAGTAACAATTGCTGAAGACACCGTGTTTATTACTAATTTATTAAAAGAAGCTAACCTTGTAGCTAGTACGTCAGAAGCAATGCGTATGATTAAACAAGGCGCTGTAAAGATTAATGGTGAAGAAAAAGTAACGGATACTAAGCTTGAAGTTGCTAAAGGCACAACACAGATTTACCAAGTAGGTAAACGTAAGTTTGCTAAAATCACCTTAGCTTAATAAAGCTAATTGGTATAAAAAACCAGCTGCGGCTGGTTTTTTTATGCTTATATTTTGATTAGTTTGTGAATAGGCTAATTACTTCAATCCCGACTATCAGTAGTAACCAAAATGCTTTCGCTTGATTTAAGCGATTCACTAAAGCGGCAATATCATCGGCATCTGGTAGGCGATCGGTCCCAACACGCATTTTATTAAAGCGCTCACCTTGATAAAGGGCAGGGCCGCCTAACTGTACTTGCAAAGCAGCCGATGTAACACTTAACAGCCAACCCGTGTTGGTTTGATAAAAGTGTCTGCCATAGTGTTTTATATAATGAATACATTGTTTGCTAGCATTGGTTGCTGCAATCGTTAAAGCGACTAATCGAGTGGGTAACCACTCCAATACAAATAGTAATTTAGCAATGGGAGCCAAAAACGGGTTGTTTGGTTTTAGGTTTTTTCGCCATGCTTGATGAATTAATGTGAGTAAGCGATAAACTAAAGCAAGGATAGCGCCGCCAAGTAGATAAAAGAATATAACGGCAAAATAATGCCGCGCACTTTGTAGCACCAGTGATTCCATGGTTGCTTTGCAAATGCCAGGGGCTGATAAACGTGAGACATCACGGGCAACGAGGCTTGCAAGAAGCTCTCTAGCAGTCGCTTTTTGGTTGAGCTTGAGTAATCTGGCAATACGTAATGATTTCTTCTCTTGAGCGCGGCTACTGAGTAATAAATATAAAATTAAGCCATTTAATAGCTCAGGGTAAAAAGCAAACTCTAAAAACAGCACAACCAATGTCACTATCACTAAAATGGTGAGTGTAAAAGCCAAGGTTGAGGCTAAATACTGATAGCTTTTGGGGTTCGTTGGGTTGTATAAACGATCGCTAAGCGCAGAGAAAATAACGGTTAAAAAGGTATTAGGATGATACCAACTAACCAAAGGAAAGAAGCGCTCAGCTAAGAGCGCTACAAAAAATACAATAATGTCCAAATGGTTTTGAACAATATTTGCAATCACCTTATAAACTCACCGATGTTAGCTTCTCTAAAAGAGCAACAACCATTTTAGATGAGTTGATAGATGCCGTTTCGATATACTCTTCAAATGATTGCGGTGATTCTTTGCCAGCAATGTCAGACATTGAACGAATAACAACAAATGGTGTTTCTAGCACGTGACAAGCTTGTGCAATTGCTGCGCCTTCCATTTCTACTGCAAGCATAGTTGGGAACTCAGCACGTGTTTTTTCAATTCGTACTGGGTCACACATGAATGAATCACCAGTACAAATTAGGCCAATCATGGTTTTAACATCGCTGATTTGGCTTACGCTTTGTTCTGCCGCTTCAATCAGTTTAGGGTGAGCAGCAAAGCCAGCTGGCATTTGTGGTACTTGGCCGATTTCGTAACCGAATGCAGTCACGTCTACATCGTGGTGACGAACTTCTGAAGAAATAACCACATCGCCTACATTTAGCGATGGCTCAAAACCACCTGCAGAACCTGTGTTTATTACACAGTCTGGGCTGAAGTTATCGATTAGTAGTGTTGTTGCTACTGCAGAAGCCACTTTACCAATACCAGATTGAACTAAAGTAACTGTGTTACCCGCTAATTCACCCGTGTAAAATGTGAAACCCGCTTTAGTTATGATGCTTGGGTTTGCCATCGCTTCGCGTAAGATTTTTACTTCTGGCTCCATCGCGCCAATAATACCAACGTGCATAATATTTGATTCCTTAGATTGAATAGGATGATTATACCTAAAAATGTCTAAAACAAACAAAAAAGCAGACCTTAAAGTCTGCTTTTGCCAATATTATGACGGCCTATATTTCTGCAAGTGCTGTTGAGTGTGCTTTTGCTTGTGATGGTGACAATACCGCAGGTTTAGTAACGCGGTTGCGTGCAGGTCTTGCAGGGGCTGCTGCAGGTTTACCAAGCTTAAACATGATTGCGTCACGCACTTCTCTTGGTTGATAACCTGATTTTACCTTCATGCGAATATGCGGAATGCCTGCCGCTTCTAACGCGCCACTAACAAACCAGTCACGTTGTGCTTTATGGCCGTCGCGGTTGGTGTTATTTACTAAATCAACAGCAGCGACAATAGTAAGTTTGTCTTTGTCGATAAGCACGTAATCTAGCTGTTTGTTTTTGGCCTTAGCAATTGCAGCACGTTTGGCTTTTACTGATAGACCTTGCTTGCAGTCAATTAAATCAATCAGTTTAACGCGGCTGACGATTTTATATTGGTCGCCTACAGCACGTTCTAGAAGATGTAAAAAAGCACTCTCAACTTGCGTAAAAACAGTTTGCTTACGAGTGAAAGGATAAGGGTTTCCGCCTTCATCGGTAAACTTTGACGCAACAACAGAGGCTACTACGACTAATACTAAAATTGATAATAAAGCGAACTCCATACGGTAACTCCACAACAACAAATTGACACTGAAAATTAAAAGCAATTAGCGTGCCTAAATGAGTGGAGCTCACCGAAATTTTTAAGCTGTGTATCCGCCAGCAACTCCTTTAACAGCGATAGCTACTGCGTCGTGAGCATGAAGTGATTCATAGTGGTTTATTTGTAGCCAATAATCTTCGTAGTTTTGCTGTTCAAGTAAACCTTTAATTTTACGTGCAGCATCTTCGCAGAACATGAGGTTTTGACCATTTAAGCGGGCAAACTCTTGCTCATCTTCACGTTTAACTGCTGCTTGTACTGGCGTTTTTAGCTCAGCTTCTAAAGCATCAATTAAGCCAACCACATCAAAACTGTCAATTTGGCTGTCGAGTTTTACTTTCACGTTTGCAATTGAACGTTGTGAGTGTGGTGTAGCAACAATGCCGTCTGTTGTGCCTAGCCATTCTAAAACAGTTTGCTTATCAATATTTTGCTCTGCAAACTTTGCGCGAAAGGCATTTTGAATTAACTGACGAGCAAGAGCCGCTGAACATGGGCATGTTGACGAGTAAGTAACATCAACCATTAACTCAAAACTGACAATGCCTTGGTTGATCTTAGCGATCAGATGAATAGGGTAGTTTTTCCAACCTACTTTGCCACTTAATAAAGATTTACGACGCAGAGGTAGCTCAAATTTAAATTCGATTTGTGCTTGGTCGCTTAAATCATCATGGCTGCTAATAAAAGCATCAAGTGCTTGCTTAAGAGTTTGTGGATTAACTTGCTGCTCGGTTGATAAGGTATCAAGGGCTAAAAATAAACGCGACATATGAATGCCTTTTGCGTCTTCTTTATGCAAGTTTACAAAAGCTCGCGCATTGGCAATTACATTTACAGGGGCAATATTGCGAGTTTCAAAAATGAAAGGAAGTTCAATTTCGCCCATGCCAACCCAGTCTAATTTACCTGTTTGTAAGGCGGGAGCCGTATCAGCAATATCTGGCATTGTGGTTTGCATGGTAATACTCATTCTTTGCAATTATTAAAGCGCGGTATTTTACATGAAAAAATATAAAAAAGCGGCGTTGATGAAAAAATTCTATGTTTATCGCACAATATGAATATTTCTAAAGGAATAGTGATAAAATTAGCTATGCTGTTTTTTTTCGATTATGTGCCTAAGCTTTATATATGATTGATTCTTCTTTGAGTCCGTGGGCTCGCACTCTCTCAAGCTTTATTTCTAAGTACGGTGAGTTTAAAACTGCCGCCGCCTGTTATGCCTTATTATTGGTCATGTCGCTGATCTTATCGTGCATGTTTTATTATGTAGCAGTTGGTACGGTAACTTTAGTTGATGTTTTAGCGGTGATGTTCTTCACTGCGGTGGTATCGCCGATTTTAATAACTGTACTGCTTAACTCAATTCGCCAATTAGAAGCTTCTTATAGCTACCTAGATAGCGCAACCAAACAAGAAAAACTACTCAACCAAACGCTAAAAGACAATATCAGTCGCTTAAACGAAGAGATTGATGAGCGTAAAATGGCGTTTCATGCTAAACACAGAGCAATAGAAGAACTCAGACGCGAAATCGCCGAGCGTAAGAAAACTCAACAAGAACTTGCGCAACAAGGCATGTTATTGCGCTCTATTGTCGATTCATCTCCCGATTTATTTTATTACCGCGATAACAATGGTGTATTTGCTGGCTGTAATAAAATGTTTGAACAAGTGATAGGTAAAAGCAGCGATGAGCTAATCGGTAAGAGTGTCGAAGAAATCTACCCAAGTGATTATTTACCAGAAGTACTGCGCACCGACAAAAAAGTATCTCAAACCCATCAAGCTCTGACACTTGACGTTGAATACCCCGTTGATGGTGAAAAGCGCTGGTTTGAAATGCGTAAGTTACCCTTTATTAATGAAAAAGGTGAGTACATTGGTTTGCTTGCCTTTGGCCGTGATATCACCAGTCGTAAAGAAGCCGCGCAAGCCCTTGAAGCAGCTTATAAAGATAAAGGTAAGTTCATTGCAACTTTAAGCCATGAATTAAGAACGCCGCTTAACGGTATTGTGGGTTTAACCCGCATGCTACTTGATACTGAACTTGATAAACAGCAACGTAGCTGGTGTAACACGGTATTTTCGAGTGCTGAAACCCTTGGCAATATTTTTAACGATATTATCGACTTGGATAAAATTGACCGTGAACAGCTCGATATTGTTGCTGATTCAGTCAATGTGGCCGACTTTATTAATGACGTAGTGAATTTTGCAGGCTTAATTGCTGAACAAAAGAGCCTTGAGTTCAATATTAAACGCAAAGGCACACTGGATGTTTACGCGTCTCTTGATCCGACCCGTTTACGCCAAGTTGTTTGGAACCTTATCAACAATGCCGTTAAGTTCACTCAGCAAGGCCATGTAGAGCTTGAATGCCGCCGTGAGAATCGTGCCGATGGTCCGTGGTTAGTGATGCGTGTGAGCGACACGGGGCAAGGTATTCCACAAGAGCAGCTGCATCGTATTTTTGACATGTACTACAAAGCACCGGATATCAACGGCACCAATGCTATTGGTTCTGGTATCGGCCTTGCGGTAACAAAAGCACTTGTTAGCGCAATGAAAGGTGAAATTAATGTCAGCAGTACTGAAGGTGAGGGCAGTGTTTTTGTTGTTGAAATACCGCTTAAGCTTTGTATTGCGCCTACCGAGAAAAGTTATGCGGTACGCAGCTTAAACATTCTTTTAGTGGAAGATGTGCCGCTAAATGCTGAAATTGCTACCAACTTACTTGAGCAGCGTGGCCACGAAGTTATTTGGGCTGAAACTGGTGAAGATGCGCTTTCGTTTGTCTACACAGAAGATGACTTAGACCTAGTTTTACTTGATATGCAATTACCAGATATCAATGGTGATGAAGTTGCTCGTCAAATTCGTGACGATGAACACTTTGATAGCTTACCAATTGTTGCCTTGACCGCTAACGTACGTAGCGCCGAAGAAGAGCTTGCTGGTATTAATATTCAAGGTGCACTCGCTAAGCCTATCAACACCACTAAACTCGATAAAATGCTTGGCGAGCTATTTGATATTAAGCAGCAACAAAACTGTCAGCCTGAGCCAATCAAAGCCGTGACAGAAAAAGACTTATCGGGGATTCGCATTGAGCTGCTCGATATAGAAACCATAGAAGACTTTGTAGGCTCTATGGGGCTGGTTATCTTTAATCGCAGCTGTGAGTTATTTAATAAGTTAAACCCTCAGTATCAAACTGAGCTGGCCGATGCGTTAGCGGCAGATGATAGAGAAGAATACAAATCGGTGGCGCATAAATTAAAAGGTGCAGCTGGCTCTGTAGGCTTAAATGATGTGCAATTACATGCTAAGAAGATGGAGCACGGCGCGCTTGAAGAAAATAGTGAAGAATTACAACAGTGGCTTGATGAACTAGCAGTTAAAATAAATGAAGGGCGTGACGCCCTCCAATTATTCTTACAACAGTTAGAAGATTAATTCTAATTAGCTGTCGATTTTACCAATGAAACGATAGCCTTCACCATGGATGGTGCTGATCAGCTCAGATGTGCTGTTGTCGCTTTCAAAGTGTTTTCTGATACGACGAATTGTTACGTCTACAGTACGGTCGTTAGCGCGAAGCTCACGGCCGGTCATGTGCTTGATTAATTGCTCACGGCTAAAGATACGGCCCGGTGAGTCAAGCATTAAGCGTAGCGCGCGGTATTCACCTTTAGGTAAACGTTTAGCGTCGCCGCTTGGAGATGTTAAACAACGGCTATTTTCATCAAGTTCCCAACCGTTAAATGTGATAACACCATTTGTTTCGATATTCGCTTCTTCGCCACCAAGGGCTGTGCGCGAAATAAGGTTACGAGCACGAATAGTTAATTCGCGAGGGTTGAATGGTTTTGTGATGTAGTCATCAGCACCAATTTCAAGACCTAAAATGCGATCAACGTCGTTGTCACGACCTGTTAAGAAAATTAAACCAACGTTACGTTTTTGACGTAATTCACGCGCTAAAATTAGCCCGTTTTTACCTGGCAGGTTGATGTCCATAACTACAAGGTTCACATCATCATTATTTGTAAGCTTGTCATGCATATCATCGCCATCAATGGCTTCAATAACTTTGTAACCTTCAGCTTCAAATAAACTAACGAGGTTTAGTCGAGTTACGTCTTCATCCTCTACGATCAGAATGACTGGCGTTTGCATTGTATATTAACCTTTTCGGAAATTTTATTTACAAAAATTCGGTATTATCAAGCAAAACCGAATACTAGAGATTATAGGATTAGATCCAATTGTTAACAAGTAAATCAATTTGGATAAAACTTAGCCATAGCTAACAATCGAGATTGCACTTTAAAGTTATGCTGCAATACGTGCTGCTTATTGATATACAGTCGGATTTTATTTCCTTCTTGAACCAGAGAGGCTATACCGCCATTTTCTAAAAAGCTGATACTTTCACCTATGGTTAAAGTATCCAATGAAATTGTATCGGTCCAAAGTGGAAGTATATCATTTTCTAATGTTTCATCAATGTATGTGATATCACAAACTTGAGAAAGTTCAGAAATTTGCTGGGTTTTTTTCACTAATATAACGTTAATTGGTTTTTTGTTAATTTGCAGTTCATTTCTATCTTTAAGGAACGCCCCAGGGCCTTTATCTAAGTCATAAAAACAAAATGAAATAGGGGGAGGGTTCACTTGGCCATTAAATTTAGTGAACTTAGCAATTTGATACAAAAATGCCGATTTTACTTGATCAGGTGATTTGGCAAATGCGGGAAATACAACAAGCAAAGCTAATAAGATACAACTTACTAATCTCATTACGCTGCACCTTCTTGCAATGGCAGAGTAATAATAAAGTGAGCCCCTTCGTCAGCCAGTTCATCGTATACGATGCTACCGCCAAGTGCTTGAGTCACTAAGTTATAAACTAGGTGCATGCCCAAACCACTGCCACCTTCGCCACGTTTTGTGGTTACAAATGGGTCGAAAATACGTTTGCGAATTGATTTCTCAACACCAATACCGTTATCGAAGTAGTGAATACTCAAGCTACTTTCGTTGCGCTCAACATTAAAGGTGATTTCGTTATTTTGCTCATCACTAAATGCATGGATCACTGAGTTACTTAATAGCTGTTGTAACACTTGTTGTAACGGCCCCGATTTGGTTTCAATACTAACCTCATTGCTACAGTTAATTGTAATTTTAGGGTTACGGTATTGAATTTCTGAGCGCATCGACATCACCACATCGCTTAATAGATTATTTAAGTTGATTTTGGTGGTGACCTCGACATCTTGATTAACGGCCACTTTCTTAAAGCTAGATACGAGCTCTGCTGCACGGTTAAGATTGCGATAAATAAGATCGAGGTTTTCAATGCCGTCATTAATAAAGCGTTTTAAGTGTGCTGAAGTTAAAGTTTTTTGTTCAAACTGCGTGTGAATTTCTGCCAGCTTGTCGCGCAGCAAGGTTGAGCCTGTAATACCCAACCCAATAGGCGTGTTAACCTCATGAGCAACACCTGCAACCATTTGCCCTAGTGATGCCATTTTCTCGTTTTCGACGATTTGGTTTTGGTATTGGTGCATTCGCTCAAGGGTATTGAGCAGCTCTTGGTTAGCCTCACGTAAGGCGATTGTGCGTTGGTTTACTTTCTCTTCAAGGCTTTGGTTAAGCTGTTTGATTTCTTGTTTGTCTTTTTCGTGGCGCTCAATTTGTTTTTGAGTGCGCGCGAGCATGATATTTAAGCTGCCTGCAAGTTGGTTTATTTCGTCAATATTGTTTTTTTGCGCGCGTGTTTCGTATTTATGGTTTTTCGACACGTCTTGTAGCAGATTACTTAACTCATCGATGGGGTTTGCAATACGCTTTTGAATACGTCGAGCAACAAAATAAACCAATACTAAAACGAACAGGGTTAGTAAAATATCAATGATAATCTTACGATTAATATATTGGTTTAACCTATCTAAGCCGCCACGAACGTAGACATAACCTATGGTATCACCTTCGTATACGATAGGCGTTATTAGCTCTATATCTTTATCTTTAAAGCGTGGCTCTAATAGGTTATCTATGCTGCCAACTTTAATAGGGACTGGTGGTGTTCGGTTGGCATTAAAACTACTAAAAAACACCGGCTCGTTTGATAACTCATCGATTGAATAAATATGGATGTTTTTAATAAGCGGCACAGATTCAAATGATTTTAAGCGCTCAGATTCGGTTTCGTTATCATCAAACAGCACGGTGATTTGGGCGTTGTAGGCAATTATTTTCGATAAAATAGAGATTTTATCGACAATCAGCGCTTTTTGCTCTTTTACATCTAGGTAGGTCGAAATAGAAATAGACAAAGACAAGCATAACGCAGTGACTAGCATTACCGCATTGGTCAACGCTTTACGAATACTTGTTTGTGTCGAAAATATCGGCATGCGCTATAGAAGGCCAGAATTTTTGTTATTAGTAAGAGTTTAGTCTAGCAAAGACATTTGAAAGTAACTAAATATTTTAAAAAATATTTTTGCTAAGAATAAGCTATTTACTCAACTTTTATTTAGCTGAGTAAACGGCAAATTTAGTATTTTTGAAATCTGTGCTGTATTGGCCAAATTGTGCTTCTAAAATGGGTGGGTATTTTAAGAAGCTGTTTGCAACTATGGTCAATTTACCTTGCTTGCTCAAGTGTTGCTTTGCTGAGCTAAGAAATGCTTCGGCAATAGTGTAATCTGTGGCAATACCCGTATGGAACGGCGGGTTACTGATAATTAGATCAAATTTACCATTAATATCAGTTAAGCCATCACTCAAAACCGCTTGGCCTTTAAGGTTATTGAGCGCAAGTGTTTGCTCAGTGGCGTAAGTTGCAAGAGCACTGACATCGCTACATACAAATTCAAGTTCAGGCTGCTTTAAACCTAAGTAAGTAGCAATAATGCCTGCGCCACAAGCAAAGTCGAGTACTTTACCTTTGCTAATAGTTGGCGCATTATTTAGAAGTACCGCAGTGCCCACATCAAGCGCACCGTGGTTAAATACGCCTGGTACACTGATCGCAGTAAATTCAAGATCGCCCGCTTTCACTTGGAATTGTTTGTGGTAGCGGCTGATAGCAAAGTTATCGTTTAGGGTAAGCTCAGAGAATAAGTACAGAATACAATGCTTGGCACTATCGATTTTGTTACTAAAACCACAGTGGTCTTTTAGTTGTTTCTCTGCTGATTTAACACCGCTTTTATTTTCACCTACCACAAATAGTTGTACATCTTGATGACAAACAGCACGAATGTTATCAAGGCACATTTGTGCTTCTGGCTTCGCTTTTGGGTAATAGTAGATAACTAAATCGTAGTTACCATTTGGAATAGTGTGATCAACCACTGCATGTATACCTGCTATTTTGCTGGCATACATGGCATTTGCGTGGTTATAACTGAACGCAGTAATTTTTGCGTCGGGATTTAGCGCTTTAAGTTCGCGTAAAAAGCCATCTTGCTCAAAGTTAACCACTAAAATCGATTGCCCAACAAGTTCGTCTTCATTACGAAGCAATAATAAACTTGGGTTGGCTAACTTACTCATGCTGCTTTTACCTTTTATTACTTAGTACGCTCGAACATTAGATCCCATACGCCGTGACCTAAACGGTGACCGCGCTGCTCAAATTTTGTCAGTGGACGTGAATCTGGGCGAGGAACGTAATCGTTAGTTTCTGATTGGTTTTTGTAACCTTCAGCCACTTGCATTACTTCAAGCATATGCTCTGCATAATTTTCCCAGTCAGTCGCCATATGGAAAACACCGCCAATTTTTAACTTGCTGCGTAACTTTTGTGCAAACTCTGGTTGTACGATACGACGCTTATGGTGACGTTTTTTATGCCATGGATCAGGGAAAAATAATTGCAGCTTAGATAAGCTTTCATCGGCAATACAATCAGAAAGCACTTCAACCGCATCATGTTCGAATACGCGTAAGTTCGTTACACCCGCTTCATCGGCATCCATTAAACAAGCACCTACACCTGGGCGGTGAACTTCAATACCGATGAAGTTAAGTTCTGGTGCGTTTTTAGCCATTTCAACTAGCGATTTACCCATACCAAAACCGATTTCTAGTACCACATCGTTATCGTTACCAAACACTTCAGCTAGGTTTAGCATGCCATTTTTGTGCTCAAGGCCCATAGTTGGCCAACACTTCTCGATGGCTGCCGCTTGGCCTTTTGTTAGGCGACCTTCGCGCTTAACGAAACTACGAATCGTGCGGATATATTTACCCTCTTGCTTTGCTTGCTCGAGGTTTGGGTTGCTTGAGTCACTCATATATTTTGGCCTGATTAAAATACTGACTATAGAAAAAGGTTGCGTATTATCCCTGACCTGCGCCTTGAGTACAATAGTCAGAACCTGTTTATCTTTCGAGATTAATATTACGTCTATATGAGAGCAATTTAGACAGAGCAGAGCCTCTTCGGCTTGCTTGGCCTAACTAACTGCAATAGACTTGGCCGCAATGAGCTTCAGCAAGTAAAGATGTTATTTTGAATTTAAGCAATAAGGAGTCAACCTGGTTTGCAAATCAAGTGGTTGACTGGTATCACCTTCATGGCCGTAAAACTCTGCCATGGCAGTTAAATAAAACACCTTATAAGGTATGGATCTCTGAGGTTATGCTACAGCAGACCCAAGTAGTGACTGTTATTCCATACTTTGAAAAGTTTATGCAAAGCTTTCCTGACATCATCGCGCTTGCTAATGCGGATGAAGATCAGGTGCTACACCATTGGACTGGGCTTGGCTATTACGCCCGTGCGCGCAACTTACATAAAACGGCAAAAATAGTGCGTGATAAATACCAAGGTAAATTTCCAACCACGCTTGAAGAGGTGATGGACTTGCCGGGTATTGGTCGTTCAACTGCAGGGGCTATCTTGTCTTTATCGCTTGGCCAACACCATCCAATTTTAGACGGTAATGTTAAACGCGTATTAGCACGCTTTTTTATGGTTGAAGGCTGGTATGGGGTGAAAAAGGTCGAAAATCAACTTTGGTCATTATCATCGCAATTAACGCCTAAAGAGTCGGTCACTGAGTTTAATCAGGCCATGATGGATTTAGGTGCAAGCCTTTGTTCGCGAAGTAAATTCGATTGTGAGCCTTGCCCTTTAAATAGTAAATGCCTTGCTTTTAAAGAAGGTAAAGTAAAAGAGTTCCCGCATTCAAAGCCGAAAAAGGCTGTGCCGAAAAAGTCATGTCATCAGCTTATACTGGCCTGCGACAATAAAGTACTTATGGAAAAGCGCCCAAGCTCAGGGATATGGGGTGGTTTGTTTGGCTTTTTCGAGTTTAGCGAATTAACTGAGCTAGAAACATTTTTAGCCCAGCATGGTTTATCAAACAGTACGCAGGCACTTGAGGCCTTTACCCATGTGTTTTCGCATTTTGAGCTAACCATCAACCCGCATGTTTTAACCTTGCCGAGCATTCCAGATCTCATTAATGAACGACAACTAGTTTGGTATCCGCTTGATGAGTCAGTTGAGGTTGGCCTTGCAGCCCCAACGAAAAAGCTGGTTAAACAATTAAGCGCAATAGATTACAATAGCATCACGCAATAAGAGTAGAGAGCAATTATGGCACGTACAGTATTTTGTCAAAAGTTACAAAAAGAAGCTGAAGGCTTAGGCTTCCAACTATACCCAGGTGAGCTTGGTGAAAAGATTTTCAACAACATCAGTAAAGAAGCGTGGGGCCAATGGCAACACAAGCAAACAATGCTGATCAACGAAAAACACCTGAACATGATGGACCCAGAGCACCGTGCTTTTTTAGAGGAGCAAATGGTCGGTTTCTTATTTGAAGGTAAAGACGTGGAAATCGAAGGCTACCGTCCACCAGAAAAGTAAGCAAAGATATTAAATGTAAAAAGGGCCAATAGGCCCTTTTTTAATTTTCGTTTTCTTGTTCGGCTTTTTTAATTTGTTCTTTTAAGAACTGTGCTACTTTAGAGTATTCAATTTCATAACTATCACGCAGTTCAATTAAATCATCACTCGTAGGTGGTTGTTCTTTATCTTTGCAACGCTCCTCAAATTCAGCTGCTAGTTCCGCAACTTTCATTGCACCAATCGTTTTTGAGATTGACTTGAGCTGATGGCAAGCTGATGTAATCGCTTCTACATCTTGCTCGATAACACCATTGTTGACTTCTTTACTTAGCTGATTGCTTTGCTCTAAGTACATTTTAAAGAAGCGTAATTTCTTATTTTCGTCATTACCGACATAATCAGCCAGTTGATTCATATCAATTGGTGCTGCTGGTCTTTTAACTTCGAGCTTAGTTGCTTCAGGATTGGTTTTGTAAGCACACTTATGCAATGTTGCTTCTAGTACATTTAGTTCAACTGGCTTGGTGATGTAATCATTCATTCCTATGCTTAAACAGCGCTCTTTTTCACCTTTAAGGGCATTGGCGGTGATAGCAATCACATAAGGTTGAGCATTAATATCTTCAAGCTGCGAGGCCTCATTACGAATTTTTTCGACCATATCGTAGCCAGACATTTTTGGCATATGTAAGTCGGTAAGGATAATTGAGTGTTTACCTTCTCGCCAAGCTTCTAGGCCTTTTTCACCATTTTCAGCCAATTCAACACCGTAACCTAATAGGTGGAGCTGATCGGTTAACACTTGCTGATTTAGTACATTGTCTTCAACAAGTAATACTAATTTGTTTTCTTCGCGGGCTTTATCGACGCTCAGGTAGTCGTTAAATGACTTAGTAGAGGTAATCTGTTTTGGCTTGTGTAAACCGGCTGCCACAAGTAGCGACATCATAAAGTTAGACTTACAAAGCGGTGATGCATTTAGGTAGAAAATATTCTTATGATTAATAGCTGCTTCATCGAGCTTACTAAGCACTATAACTTGTTGTTTATTGTCTTCTAGAGTGTACAGTAGACGGCGCAAGATATAGTTAATATCTTCCATGCTTTCGATACCATCTAACACCCAAATTATATCTTTTTTATCTTGCTCAGCTTCTATTAAATCGCTGCTGTCAGCAATAATAGGCGTTGCTCCCATAAATGATAGATAACGAGTTAGTATCTTTTTACGACCATCGTGGTTAGTTACAACAACAACCCGTTGGCTTTTCATTACCTGTTTATGGGCATATTCCACTTTACCTTGTGTACTAAAAGGCAATTCGACAACAAATTCACTACCAATACCTAAGTCACTTGTTACAGAAATGGTGCCTAGCATTAGCTCTGTTAAGCTTTTACAAATCGATAAACCTAAACCTGTTCCGCCATATTCACGGGTGATAGAGCCTTCTGCCTGAATGAATGGATTAAAGATTTCACGAAGCTGCGCTTGCGTCATACCTTTACCGTTATCTAATACGCTAAAACGTAAGGTGTAGTGATCAGTGGTGTTTTGGGCTACCTCTACTGAGATCCTTACAAAGCCTTTATGTTTTTCGTCTGTACTGGTGAACTTAATTGCATTACTGCATAGGTTGTAAAGTACTTGACGCACACGCACTGTATCACCAATCAAATTGGTCGGAATATCTGGCGCAATAGCGAGCTCTAATTCAAGGTCACGCTTTTTGGCAACAGATGATAAAACGCGAGCGACTTCTTCAATGGTGTCTGACACTGAGAAAGGAATATTATCGATGTTTAATTTACCCGCTTCGATTTTCGAAAAGTCGAGAATGTCATCTAATATGCCTAATAAAGAAAATGCAGAATCACGAATAATTGTACTTAATCTGTGCTGTGCACCATCAAGCTCAGTTTGGCGAAGTAAGTCAATAGTGCCGATAACCCCGTTCATAGGGGTACGAATTTCATGGCTCATGGTTGCTAAGAAAGTCGTTTTAGTTTCGTTTGCCTGCTCGGCTTTCAAAGTTGCTTGCTCAAGTGCGATTGTTCGATTATGTACTTCATTTTCTAGACCGCTTTGAAGCTTCTGTAAATCAGCCTGTGCAGCTTTGTTTTCTGTAATGGCTGATTGCACTTTGTTGAGTAGCAAATTGATATGTTTGGCTACAGAGCTTAATCCAAAGTCTAATTCTTCGGTAACATGGGATTGGTAATCTGCATTTTCTGTAATTGCCCTTAGTTCTTTGCTCAAAGAGTTACTGCTTTTGCTAAATCGTTTATTAATAAAAATACTTAGCGCAAAGGATAAAATAATTAAGGCTAGAAGAGTTAAAACAGCAAGGCCGATTGAAACTATTGATGATTCTGCTATTGGCTGCTCAATTGGGTGTTGTTTTACAATAAGCTCGCCAACAGGTTGATCATTAAATTCTAGAACGGTGTGAATAAGTGAGCTTTGTTCTAGTTGCTGGGTTACTTTACTTGGTTCTATGAGCGCTTTGTTATTAGCATAAACCAGTGAAACGTTACCATTGAATTCGTATCTATATAAGTAGTAATCAAAGCCACTTTCAAGAAGTAATGCTAAATCTAAAACTTCCTTTACTTTATCTTGGCCAGGCATAGTCAATGCGCTAACAAGTGGGGATGTGAGTTGAGTTGAAAGCTGTTGAGCTGTTAATTGAGGCTGTTCTATCTTTTGTGGTGTATTACTGGTTGGATAAAAAGAGTAAGAAACAACCGCAAGCAGGGCGATGACAAGGTTCGTGATAATAAAAAGCGGTAATAAGCCTTTTACTGGTGAATTCGATTTACTTGGCATTTTTTTATCCAACAAAATTTAAACAGCGATAGAGAGCGTATTCTTATTATTAGGTAATCCTACCATCAATGAAGAAAAATTCACCACGTTTTTAACATAGGTAACTCTTTTATGATGAGGGTCAACTCAAATGGATAAACTTGCCGATTAAATAAGCTAAAAACTATTAAAAACAGCAATCTTGATTGAAAACTGTGCAAACAGTTAGAATCCTCAAAAAAAAGTTGACTTGAGAAGGCAAAACCCGTTTAATACGCCGCACGCCCAGATAGCTCAGTCGGTAGAGCAGAGGATTGAAAATCCTCGTGTCGGTGGTTCGATTCCGCCTCTGGGCACCATTATTTAATATATTGGTGTTTAATTTATGCTTTAAACATCAGTATCGTGCATAGCACACAGATTTAGTGTGCCGACTTAGCTCAGTTGGTAGAGCAACTGACTTGTAATCAGTAGGTCATCCGTTCAACTCGGATAGTCGGCACCATTTATTTTGCCCAGATAGCTCAGTCGGTAGAGCAGAGGATTGAAAATCCTCGTGTCGGTGGTTCGATTCCGCCTCTGGGCACCATTATTTGATAATCTCTTTTAAAGTGATTATAGTGCACAACGCACACGATTTTAGTGTGCCGACTTAGCTCAGTTGGTAGAGCAACTGACTTGTAATCAGTAGGTCATCCGTTCAACTCGGATAGTCGGCACCATTTATTTAAACATCAAGCTTCTAGCTTTTTGTTATGCCCAGATAGCTCAGTCGGTAGAGCAGAGGATTGAAAATCCTCGTGTCGGTGGTTCGATTCCGCCTCTGGGCACCATTATTTATAATCACAACGTGATTAAGTGCTAAACGCACACAGGTTTGGTGTGCCGACTTAGCTCAGTTGGTAGAGCAACTGACTTGTAATCAGTAGGTCATC
This sequence comes from Pseudoalteromonas shioyasakiensis, assembly GCF_019134595.1. Lineage (NCBI taxonomy): Bacteria > Pseudomonadati > Pseudomonadota > Gammaproteobacteria > Alteromonadales > Pseudoalteromonadaceae > Pseudoalteromonas > Pseudoalteromonas shioyasakiensis. The sequence continues at coordinate 1,023,514 of NZ_CP077770.1, forward strand.
CGTTCAACTCGGATAGTCGGCACCATTTATTTAATAGTTAGCATTTAGCTAATTGTTTTGCCCAGATAGCTCATTCGGTAGAGCCATCGGGAATTGCATTGAAAATCCTTGTGGATATTCTGCATAAAACTAAATTTTGCCCAGATAGCTCAGTCGGTAGAGCAGAGGATTGAAAATCCTCGTGTCGGTGGTTCGATTCCGCCTCTGGGCACCATTGATTCAAAGCCTCGCAATCGCGAGGCTTTTTTGTTTCTGTCCCCTCCAAATCATGATTTAACATCACGTAGGCGTGAAATTTAAAGAGCTATCAGCTTTCAGCCGTCAGCTATCAGATGAAAAAGTTAGCAAGTTAGAAAGGGGAAAGAGTAAAGGTACGAGTTTCGAGGCCCGAGATACGAGGTGTAGGAGGCGTTTTAACGCCGAAAAAAGAGTTATTAGATATCAGTGGTTAGAAGTCAGATTGAAAAGTGCCTACACTCAGTTTCAGATAAATGCTCACCCGTATATGTAAATTTATTACACGCTAATAAACTCTTGTAAAAGAGAGAAGCTAGGTCAAAGTTCTGATAGCTGATAGCTGATAGCTGATAGCTGATAGCTGATAGCTGATAGCTGATAGCTGATAGCTGATAGCTGATAGCTGATAGCTGATAGCTGATAGCTGATAGCTGATAGCTGATAGCTGATAGCTGATAGCTGATAGCTGATAGTTTGCAACTTACCCCCATTTTCCTACCGTTCATCGCCCCCAAATGTCATGCAGTGTAATGTTATGTAAAGTCAGTTGAGCAAAACTTAACGTGGTGCTTGAATTACACTCATAAATAGATGTTTTTCAGGTTTTTAGAATGAATTGGCAATACAAGCCGAGTTTATTGGCTTTAAGTGTAATTTTGCTAAGTGCATGTGCGAGCCAGCCGACTCACAATGAACGAGTTGCTGAGCTTGAGAGTGTACCAAGTGCATGGCAGCAACTTCCTTCTGGCGACAAGGTGCTTGCTGTTAAAGATAACTGGTTGCAGCAATTACACGACCCTCAAGTTTTTACTTTAGTTGAGCAAGCATTAGCCCATAACCAAGCCATTTTACAAGCGGGTTACGATGTCGCGATTAAAGAGCAGCAGCTTATTGCGGCTGGGGCTGATTTATGGCCAAGCCTTGATTTATCAACACGTGCGAGCCGAAGTAAAGATAACCGCCCTGTTAGTTATAACAACGCCAGCTCAGCATCATTAGAATTAAGCTACGAAGTTGATTTATGGGGCAAATTGTCGGCCTCAGAACGACAAGCAAATCTTGAATACCTAGCTGAAAAAGCCACATTTGCGCAAAGTAAACAACAATTGGTTGCTGATGTGGTAGCGAGTTGGTTTGATGTTATTACGAATCACAAATTACTTGAGCTATATAAGCAGCGTGAGCAAAACGCTGAGAAAAATTTAGATATTATTGAGTCAGGTTATCGCCAAGGTTTAAATGAATCGCTTGATGTTTACCTTGCTCGTAATGAGCTAAATACCGAGCGCTCGAACATTGCGGCGCAGCAAGCAACGTTAACTAAATCGATTCGCGATTTAGAGCGTTTAACAGGCCAATACCCAACTGGCGCGTTAAGCGTTAGCGCAGATTTACCACTACTCGATAATGCTATTCCACTTGGTTTACCTTCAGAGCTTATCACTCGTAAACCTGAGTTAATGGCAAGCTGGTATCAATTACTTAGTACCGATGCTGGGCTTGCTTATGCGCATAAACAGCGTTTTCCGAGCTTAAACCTTTCTGCATCAATTAGTGATAGCACAGATAGAGTGAGCGACTTATTTTCGCCTTCAAGCTTAGCGTGGTCGCTGATTGGTAGTATTTCGATGCCAATTTTTGAAGGTGGTCGCTTAAAAGCCAATGAAGAACAAGCAAGGTTAAACGTTAAGCGCCAAGAGCAGGCGTATCTTGCCACACTTTACGATGCCTTTAACGACGTTGAAACAGCCATCAGTCAAGAGCAAGCGCTTAAAGTACGCTATGAAAAAACCTTAGAAGCGCAAGAAAATGCCATTACCGCAGAGGCATTAGCGTTTGAACAATATCAAAGTGGCTTGGTTACCTACACCACGGTACTCGATGCACAAGACCGTTCGTTCAATGCGCAAAGTTCGGTAATCGAACTTAAAAACCAATTAATTATCAACAGAATCAACTTACATATTGCCCTTGGTGGTGATTTTAGTGAAGCAAACAGCGAAGTAGCAGAGCAATAATCATGAATAGCAAGACACGTAAAATTTTAATTCCATTGGTAGTGATCGTTGTGACGATACTGCTTGTCATGTTTATTAAAGGCAACCCGCCGCAAGCAAACCGCTTTTCTTCACCGCCAAAAGCAAAAGTGAATGTAGCTGTTAAAACCTTAACACCAGAAACCTATCAAGTGATGATTGATAGTTTTGGTACCGTAAAGCCACGTACGCAAAGCATGCTAGTCGCACAGGCTTCAGGGCAAATTATCGAAATTAGTGAGCAATTTCGTGAAGGTGGTTTTTTCGAAAAAGGCGATGTGTTGTTGCAACTAGATGATAGAGATCACCGCGCCGAAGTAAAATCAGCACAAGCGACGTTATTAACCGCTGAGCAAAGCTTACTTGAAGAGCAAGCTCGTGGTCGCCAAGCAATTACTGATTGGGAGCGCTTAGGCAAGGGTGAACAAGCAAGTAGCCTGGTATTGCGTAAGCCACAACTTGCAGCAGCCGAGGCAAGTGTATTGTCTGCCCAAGCGACGCTTGAAAAAGCCAAACTTGATTTAGAGCGTACAAAAATCACTGCTCCATACGCGGGGCGAGTTTTAAGCCGCAGCGTAGATTTAGGCCAAGTGGTGAGTAATAACATGGAACTTGCCACCATTTATGCGATTGACCGTGTTGAAATTCGCTTACCAATCAAAAATAAAGATTTGCCGTTCATTAACTTACCAGAGCAATTTCGTGATGGCGCTAAAAATAGCGCCGGTTCACTCGTTAAATTTAGCTCAGATCTCGTTGGCAAACAGTATTGGCAAGGTCAAGTTATACGTACCGAAGGGGCCATAGATGAAAGTGCGCAGCAGCTTTACGTGGTTGCACAAATTAATGACCCTTACAAAGCCACTTCTGCGAATCAATACCCAATTAAAATTGGTCAGTACATCAAAGCGCAAATTACTGGCACAGCGGTTGAAAATGCCATTGTGATCCCAAACAGCGCAATTTACCAAGGCACGTACGTTTATATTGAAGAGCAAGGTGTATTGCGTCGTAAAAACATCTCACTGGCTTGGCAAAACGCTAACCAAGCCGTTGTCGCTGATGGTTTGACTGCAGGCGATAACTTGGTGATTACACCGCTTGGTCAAGTGAGCTCTGGTACACAAGTTACCGTTATGGGTAGCGAAGAGTATCAAGCGACCAGAGCAAAAGCTAAGCGCCCAAACAATCAACAGCCGCCTAAAGAGCAAGGAGCGCAATAATGATTGCTTGGTTTACAAAGAATCATGTTGCAGCAAACTTATTGCTGATCAGCATTTTATTAGCAGGGTTATTTAGCGTTTCGACGCAAATACCACTTGAGGTGTTTCCTTCATTTGAAGCTGACAGAATTAGTGTCAGTGTATCATTGCGCGGCTCTACGCCAGAAGATGTAGAAAAAGGCGTATCGATTCGTATAGAGGAAGCAGTTCAAGATCTCGAAGGTGTAAAGCGTATTACTAGTCGCTCATCTGAAGGCTCTTCTTCGGTAAGTATTGAAGTTGAGACTGGGTATGATCCAAGAGAGCTGTTAGCTGATATTAAAAGTCGGGTTGATGCAATTAACACCTTTCCGGTCGATGCTGAAAAACCGATTGTTTCGCTTGCTGAGTGGAAGCGCGAAGTAATCGCCGTGACTGTTTCAAGTATCTATGGTGAAAAAGAAACGCTTGAATACGCCGAGACTGTACGCGATGAGCTTCTACGTTTGCCAAGTGTAACTCAAGTTGAGTTAAGCGGAGTGCGTGATTACGAAATTGCCATTGAAGTAAGTCAAGATACTTTACGCCAATACGATTTACGCTTATCGGACATTTCTTCAGCAATTAGCAATTCAAGTACAGATGTTTCAGCTGGTAACTTAAAAACCGAAGGGGGGGATGTACTCATTCGTTCAAAAGGTCAAGCTTATCGCAAAGACGAATTTGCTAACATAGTGGTAAAAAACCAAGCTGATGGCACTATTATTCGTTTAGGTGACATAGCCCGTATTAGCGATGATTTTGAAGAAACCCCAGTGCGTACTCGATTTAATGGTAAACAAGCGGCGTTTATTGATGTGTATCGTATTGGTCCGCAAAGTGCGATTGAAGTTGCTGATGCGGTAAAAAACTATATTACTGAGCATCAAAGCCAACTACCGGAAGGGTTTGAGTTAAGTTATTGGGATGATGACTCAGAAGTTGTAAAAAGCCGAATAGCAACGCTTACTAGTAACGCAATTCAGGGCGGGATTTTAGTCCTTGCGCTTCTCACCTTATTCTTGCGTCCTGCTATAGCATTTTGGGTATTTATTGGGATCCCTGTGTCGTTCATGGGCGCGTTTTTAATGATGCCAATATTTGGTATCACACTTAATGTAATCAGCTTATTTGGTTTTATTTTGGTGCTAGGTATTGTTGTTGACGATGCCATTGTGACCGGTGAAAACGTCTACACCCACCTAAAAACAGCCGAAAGTGGTGAGCAAGCCGCTATTCGTGGAACGCAAGAGGTGGCAACTCCGGTAACATTTGGTGTTCTCACGACTGTTGCGGCATTTTTACCTCTCGCTTTTATTGAAGGTGCTCGAGGCGCTATATTTGCACAAATTCCAGTAGTAGTTATTCCTGTTTTACTGTTCTCTTTGATTGAGTCTAAGTTTGTATTACCAGCACACTTAAAATACTTAAAGTTACGCCATGAAAAGGGCGAACCATCGAAACTAGAGCGCCTTCAACAGCGTTTTGCCGATGGCTTTGAACACGCAATAATGAAGTATTACCAACCATTATTGAATCTAGCTTTAAAGAATAAAATGGCTACGGTTAGCTTATTTGTTGGGATTTTTGTAATTATTGTTACCTTGATCACAAGTGGTTGGACTAAATTTACCTTTTTCCCGCGTATTCCAAGTGAAACTGTACGTGCATCCGTAACTTTCCCTGCCGGAACACCGTTTGAAGTGACCAATAAATACGTCATTAAAATGTCAGACAAGGCAAAAGAGTTACAAGATAAATACCGCGATGAAGACGGTCAAAGTGTGATTCTAAATATTTTGGCAACCACAGGTGGCCGTGGTGGTTCGTCAAATACCGGTAGTGTTAGATTTGAGATCATGCCAGCAGAAAAGCGTGAATCAGATATAGGCTCACGAGAACTTGCCAGCGAATGGCGTGATCTTATCGGTATTATACCGGGAGCAGAGAGTGTCACTTTCCGTGCTGAGTTTGGCCGAACATCTAGCCCTATTGATGTACAGCTAAGTGGTAGCTCAATCGACACCCTCGAAGCAGTTGCTGAAAAAGTTAAAGTACGTTTATCGACGTATCCAACTGTGTACGAAATAGCCGATAGCATGTCAGATGGTAAAGAAGAGTTGCAAATTGAGCTGACAGAGCAGGGGTTAGCGCTTGGATTAAACCGTGTTGATGTATCGCAGCAAGTGCGTAACTCGTTCTTTGGTGCGCAGGTACAGCGCATTCAACGTGGGCGCGACGATGTGCGGGTAATGGTACGCTTACCGATTGAAGAGCGTCGCTCGGTTGCAGACTTAAAAGATATACTTATTAAAACACCTGCTGGTGGTACTGTGCCATTGTCGCATGTGGCTACTTTAGTGCCGGGGCAAAGCCCATCCTCAATTTACCGTATTGACCGCTATCGAACATTGAATGTCACAGCTGATGTTGAAAAATCAAATACCAATATGACGGTGCTGCAAGCAGACTTAAAAACCTACTTAGATGAGCTCATGGTGCAATACCCAGGTGTTGATTACACACTAGAAGGTGAAGCCAAAGAGCAGCGTGAGTCATTTGGTTCACTCGCTTGGGGCCTCGTGTTTGTATTCTTTATTATTTATGCGTTATTAGCGATACCGTTTAAATCATATTTGCAGCCATTAATTGTGATGAGTGTTATTCCGTTTGGCATGATAGGTGCGGTAATGGGTCACTGGGTAATGGGCATGGAGTTAACCATTATGAGCTTGCTTGGCATGTTAGCCTTGATAGGTGTTGTAGTGAATGACTCATTGGTATTGGTTGATTTTATCAATAAGAAGCGTGAAGAGGGCGGCGATTTACTTGAAACCGTTAAGCTTGCCGGTGCGGCACGTTTTCGCCCAGTAATGCTAACCAGTTTAACCACCTTTATTGGCTTAATGCCGCTGTTATTTGAAAAAGCAACGCAAGCACAATTCCTTATTCCAATGGCGGTAAGCCTTGGCTTTGGAATTATCTTCGCAACGCTTATCACCTTGCTATTAGTGCCAGTTAATTATCTATTAATGGAGCGCTTTCAGGGATGGTTTAAGTAGAGGGCGATAGGTTAAAAGCATGTGTGTTGGGTAGAGCGAAGTGAAATCCAGCACACAGAAGCTATCAGCTTTCAGCCGTCAGCTATCAGAAAAACAAACAAGTTAGCGAGTTAGCAAGGGGAAAGAGTAAAGTTAGATTGTGCCCGCACATTGCTATGGCTAAACCCGATACCGTAGGCGTGAAATTTATTTCGCGCGAATAAGAGTAATAAGCTCTTGTATAAAAGAAAAACTACATGGAAGATTTTTGATAGCTGATAGCTGATAGCTGATAGCTGATAGCTGATAGCTGATAGCTGATAGCTGATAGCTGATAGCTGATAGCTGATAGCTGATAGATTGATGGTGTTCCCCAAGTATGCGGTGCCCGGTGTCAGTCCTGAAACCTTGAGGTTTCAGGGCGGGGATCTGCGGTTTACCGTAGGCTTCTCGGTACATGCCGAGCTTGCACAATAGTAGACGAACAGAAACCCTAACATAAAATTTATCGGCTCAGGGACTTAACCAAGCTCCTGCACCCTAGGGAACACCTTCAGTATATAAGACAAGTTCCAATCCTTAAACCATAGAAGCAAAAAAAGCGGATCGTTCGGGTAGTTTTTCCCCATCTTTAACTGCTTATTTACTTTTCAGATTGCTTTTTGACCTCAATCATACAATTAATTGGAGTTGCGATTTATCGAGTGGTAGCATGGCGTTACTTAGCCGAACAAAGAAAAAGTTATGAGCACGTTACCTGATTACCAACAAGCCCAATTGTTATTAGAAAAGAATGAAATTTTTGTCGCACCAGCCGAAGCCCATGGTGTGATCAGTGGTTTATTAGCCTGTGGCATCAATATCGAAGCCGACGAATACTTAGGTTTACTAAGCGATGTATTCAACGATGGCCAAGCTTTTAGTAAAGATTTAAAAGCATTTTTTGCTGATGTGTATTCTCAGGTTGTTGCCAGCTTTAGTGATGAAGAATTTCAGTTTGACCTATTTTTACCAAGCGACGACGAAACACTGATCGATTTAGCCAATGGCTTAGTATCTTGGGTATCGGGTTTTATGCTTGGTTTTGGTTTAAAACAAAAAGATTACGGCAAGTTATCTGCTGATGTGAAAGAAGTGATCAGCGATTTTAGTGAAATTACCCGCCTAGACACCATGTTTGAAGAGACCGAAGAAGACAGCCAAGCTCTGCACGAAGTGATTGAGTATGTGCGTGTTTCTGCGCTGTTATGTTTTGCTGAGCTAGGTAAAGAGCCAGTAGGAAAAAGCACTAAAAAGACCCTTCACTAATCAAATTACAGAGGTTTAGCATGTCGTCTATTGCAATCGATAAAGCTGAATTTAAAGCCCGCCGCGAGCGCTTGCTTGCGATGATGGATAAAAATAGCGTGGCTATTATTCCTGCGGCAGGAGAAGTAACACGCAGCCGTGATACTGAATATGCATTTCGCCAAGACAGTGACTTTTTCTATCTAACTGGGTTTAACGAACCAGATGCGGTTTTAGTGCTTTGCCCGTCGAGCGATACACCAAGTACGCTTATTTGCCGTAACAAAGATAAACTAGCTGAAATTTGGCATGGCCGGAGAATTGGCTTCGAAAAAGCTAAATCTGAGTACTTATTCGACGCAACTTGCCCACTTAGTGAACTAGATGAACAATTATTAGATTTGGTGAACGGCCAGCAGATTTTATTTTATGCACAAGGCACTTACGTAAATTTCGATGCAAAGGTTTGGGACTTATTAAACACACTTCGCAGCGCACCTAAAAAAGGCTATAAAGCACCACATACCATTAAAGATATTCGTGGTTTAGTGCATGAAATGCGTTTGTTTAAATCTGACGCAGAATTAAACATTATGCGCACAGCTTGCGAAATTAGTGCGCAAGGCCATATTCGCGCTATGCAGTTTGCCAAACCTGGCGCAACTGAATACCAATTAGAAGCAGAGCTTCACCACCATTATGCAATGAATGGTGCCCGTCATCCTGCTTATGGCACGATTGTCGGCAGTGGCGACAACGCCAACATTTTGCACTACACACAAAATGACGCTGAGCTAAAAGATGGCGATTTAGTGTTAATTGATTCTGGCTGTGAACTTGAAGGTTATGCGGCAGATATCACACGTACTTTCCCAATCAATGGCAAGTTTAGCGAACCACAAGCGGCGCTTTACAACATTGTATTAGCAGCTCAAGAAGCAGCATTCAGCCAAGTAAAGCCGGGCGGTAGTTTATCGAAAGCCAATGAATTAGCCTCAACGGTATTAACGCAAGGGCTTATTGACTTAGGCATTTTAACCGGTGAGCTTGATGAGCTAATGGCAAACCAAGCGTGCAAAGCGTTTTACATGCATGGTCTTGGCCACTGGCTAGGGTTAGATGTGCACGATGTTGGCGAATATAAGCTTGATGAAAAAGAACGTGTATTTGAGCCGGGCATGGTGCTCACCATCGAGCCGGGTTTATATATTAGCGAAGATGCAAAAGCGCCAGAGCAATATAAAGGCATCGGTATTCGTATTGAAGATAACTTACTTGTCACTCAAGATGGCCATGAAAACCTGACCATTTCGGTTCCTAAAACCGTTAGTGACATTGAAGCAGTGATGCAAGCAAACATAGGCTAGGAGCAAGCGTGGCAAAGCAGTTTGATGTTGTCATTATCGGCGGTGGAATGGCGGGTGCAAGTTGTGCCCTGGGCCTAAAACAGAGCAATAATCAGTTATCAATCGCTGTAATTGAAGCAAATGAAGTAAGCGCAGACTATCACCCAAGCTTTGATGATAGAAGCATTGCGCTGGCTCAGCAGTCTGTTCAGTACTTAAAATCAATCAATGCCTTTGATTGCCATGCGACATTTGCAGCAGCGATTGAAAAAGTAACCGTATCTGATCGTGGTCATTTCGGTAAAACGCATATTGATTGCCAAGAATATGGTCATGATGCCCTTGGCTATGTGGTCGAAGTGAACCCATTTGGGCGCAGCCTTCATCAGCAGCTTACTCGTACTGATGTTAGTTTGTTTTGCCCAGATACGGTTGCCAAGCTTGAATACCAAAGCGACTGTGCCATCATCACGCTAAACTCGGGCGAGCAGTTAAGCGCAAAACTTGTGGTGATTGCCGATGGTGCTCATTCGCAAAGCCGTAAACTAGCTAATATAGAGTTTAATACTCGCGCTTATCAGCAAGCGGCGATTATTGCTAACATCGAAGTAGCTGGTGGTCATCATCATCATGCCTTTGAGCGTTTTACCGAGCACGGCCCAATGGCACTGTTGCCAATGAGTAACAATCGATACTCACTGGTATGGTGTATGGAGCCTGAGCAAATTGAGCACCATATGGCACTTGAAGACGATGCCTTTTTAGCTGCGCTGCAAAAAGCATTTGGTTATTGCGGTGGCTCATTTAGTAAAGTGGGTATGCGTGCAAGTTATCCGCTTGTGTATGGTAAAGCAGAATCACTGAGCAGCCACCGTACAGTATTAATTGGTAATGCTGGGCATGCTATTCACCCAATTGCCGGGCAGGGCTTTAATTTAGGTCTGCGTGATGTGCAACTACTGTGTGATATGGCAAATAGAAGCGACCTTGGTGATTACGCCTTTACCCGTTACTACAGCCAAACTCGCAATAAAGATATTACGACCGTGATGACACTCACAGACAGCCTAGTGCGTTTGTTCTCTAACTCATCACGATTGCTTGCGCTTGGTCGCAGCATTGGCCTTTTCTCAATGGATTTATTTTCCTCGTTAAAAACCCCGCTGGCAAAACAGCTTATGGGTCAGGTTAAGCAAGGTAAACGGATATGAAACAAGCACAAGTTTGTATTGTCGGTGGTGGCTGTGTAGGCCTTACGCTAGCACTTGGTTTAGCAAAAGCAGATATCAGCGTTGTGGTGATTGACGCGAGTAAAAATCAAACCTTACCGGGTGATGATTATGCACTTCGCGTGAGCGCATTGAGCTTAGCTAGTCAGGGCTTATTCGAGTCTTTAAATGTATGGCCAGAGATCATTAAACAACGTGCTACACCGTATACCTCGATGGATGTACGTGATCAAGACAGCTTTGGTAAGATTCATTTTGATCATAACGATCTCGACTTACCGCAGCTCGGTCATATCGTCGAAAACGACATTATTCGCTACGCTTTAATTAGTGAACTTGAAAAGCAAAGTAATGCTACTTTACTGTTCGAAACCCGCTATCAGCAAATTCATCAAACCGACTCTGACGTGTTTATTACTCTTGAAAGCGGCGAGCCTGTAATTGCTAAATTATTAGTGGCGGCTGATGGGGCTAACTCGGTTATTCGCAAGCAGTTCAACATGCCAATTACCTTTAAAGACTATGACCACCATGCCATTGTTGCCACGGTTAGAACCGCTGATGAGCATAACAACACGGCACGCCAAGTGTTTTTACCAACCGGGCCGTTGGCGTTTTTACCCTTGCCAGATAAACATACGCACTCAATTGTTTGGTCAACAAGCCCTGAGCATTGCGACACACTTTTAGCGCTTGATGATAACAACTTTAATAAAGCGGTTATGGCAGCACTCGATGGTCAGTGTGGTTTATGTGAAGTGCAAAGTGAGCGCATGGCGTTTCCACTTAAGATGCGTTATGCCCAGCAGTGGGTGTCGGGCAAAGTGGTATTAATGGGCGATGCAGCGCACACTATTCATCCATTAGCTGGTTTAGGCATGAACCTAGGCCTCAAAGATGCCGCTTATTTAATTGAGCTTTTAAGTAATGAGCAAGGCGAGTTTGCAAGTGCACGCATGCTGCGTGATTATGAACGTACTCGTAAGCTTGATGCACAAAAGCACATAGCTATGATGCAAGGCTTAAAGGAGTTATTTGCAGGCGCTAACCCACTGAAAAAACTTGTACGTGGTGTTGGTTTAAGCCTTGTAGACAACCTTGGCCCAATTAAACATTTGTTCGCAAAAGAAGCAATTGGTAAATAACACCTAACTAGTTGTTACTACTTAGTTAAAGCCGCAGCTAAGCAATTGGCTGCGGCTTTTTTGCACTTATATGAACGCAAAATGATAGCGCTGTCATTTTTGTTAGTGTATGATTAAATTTTTGTGATTGGTATGGAAATTAAACAGCTCTGTTGAGTTGTATACTAGTTTCCAACCAAATAAAAATAATTAAACTAAGAGAACAATTATGGAAGCAACGGTTGAGTGTGACAACAACACAAAACAAAGCATCTGGCTGCCAATGGTATTGGCCGGCTCAATGTTTTTTATCTTAGGGTGTATAACGTGGCTTAATGGTGCAATCACACCATTTTTGCAGCAAATGCTTGAGCTTTCGCCGTTACAAGCTTCGTTTATCATCTCTTCTTTTTATATTGCGGTAACGGTTGCCGGTATCCCATCGGCCATGTTAATCAAGCGCGTTGGTTACAAGAATGGTATGGCAATTGGCTGTGCGATTATGGCTTTATCGGCGCTGATGTATATTCCCGCTGCAAAACTGCAAATGATCGAAATTTTCTTGTTCGCACAGTTAATGATTGGTGTTGGACAAACCGTGCTACAAACCGCTGTTAACCCATACGTGGTGAAAATGGGCTCTGAGAAATCAGCCGCTGTGCGCGTGTGTATCATGGGCTTATTAAACAAATTTGCGGGTGTTATTGTGCCTGTGATTTTTGCTGCTGTAGTAGTAAGCGGTGTTGTTGATGGTGCAGGTAAATTATCGCAAGAGCAAAAAGACATTATGGCAAATAGCCTTATCATGCCTTATGTGTTGATTGCTGCTTTAATCATGTTATTTGCTGCCTTTGCGAAATTTGCACCATTACCTGATTTAGTATTTGATGAAGACGAAACATCAAACGGTAAAGGTGAAATAAAAGAAACCCTAGCACACCCTCACTTAGTTTTAGGTGTAGTGGGTATTGCGCTATACGTAGCTGTTGAAGTTATTGCAGCAGACACTATTGGCTCGTACGCTTTACAAATTGGCGTTGCTGACTACTCAGTTATGACCTCTTACACCATGGCGTGTATGTTGATTGGTTACGCGATTGGTATTTTGACTATTCCACGCTTTATGAGCCAACAAACGGCGTTATTAATGTCGGGTATTGCCGGTATTATCACCGTGATGTTAGTGGTGCTTGGTAGCAATGACTCGTTCATTATTTCAAACCTATTATTAGTGCCATTTGGTGGCCCACAATTACCAGACCCATTGTTATGCATTGCATTACTAGGCTTTGCTAATGCTATGGTTTGGCCTGCAATCTGGCCACTGGCTTTAGCTGGTTTAGGCCGCTTAACAGGCACCGCATCAGGGTTATTGATCATGGGTATTGCTGGTGGTGCACTCGGCCCATTATTAATCGGACTAGGAAACGTAGCAGGCCTAGGCGCACAAGGCGCTTACATTGTGATGATCCCAAGTTATGTATTCATTTTATTCTACGCCCTAAAAGGCCATAAGATGAAAAGCTGGAAGTAATCCTGCAAACTAATTTTTCAAGTTAGGCAAAGCCGCGGTACGCCCATCACCGCGGCTTTTTTGTGGGTAAACTAAAACTAACAGATTGAAAATAAAGAGTTGTAAGCTCACCCGTAGGCGTGAAATTTATTTCGCGCGATGCTTATGTAAACCACAAAGCAACACGTAGGTCGGGCTTTAGCCCGTCAATTTTAACTATTATGTGTCGCCATAAATGACAACTTACAGCGATTGTGCTTGTTGGTTAGGAGGAAGCGAAACTCAACGTTTGGAGCCATCAGCTTTCAGCCGTCAGCTATCAGATTGAAAACAAAAGAGCTGAAATGCTCACCCGTAGGCGTGAAATTTATTTCGCGCGATGCTTATGTAAACTACAAAGCAACACGTAGGTCGGGCTTTAGCCCGTCAATTTTAACTATTATGTGTCGCCATAAATGAGGACAATATATTCTTTTGCACAAAGAGAAGAGAATGAGAAGTGAATGAGCAACCCAAAAAAACTATTAGTTACTTTCCTCTAAAGGGCAGCGCCTCTTGTCCTCTTTGTGAATATTATTTTTTAAATTATGTTTTCTCTATGTAGCGCGAAGCGCCTCGATGCACTCTATGGTTCAATAATTTTTTTCACAAAGATAAGAGAATGAGCAACCCAAAAAAACTATTAGTTACTTTCCTCTAAAGGGCAGCGCCTCTTGTCCTCTTTGTGAATATTATTTTTTAAATTATGCTTTCTCTATGTAGCGCGAAGCGCCTCGATGCACTCTATGTATGGTTCAATAATTTTTTGCACAAAGAGAACAAAATGAGAAGTACATGAGACAACTAAAAAGGCTATTTTGTTTTTCCTCTATAGCGTAGCGCCTCTTATCCTCTTTGTGAGTATTACTTTCTCTGTGGAGCGCTAAGCATCTCGGTGTACTCTGTGGTTCACTATTTTTTGCACAAAGAGAAGACAATGAGAAGTAAATGAGACAGAAAATTCCTCTAAAGCGCAGCGTCTCTTGTCCTCTTTGTGATTATTCATTGAATTACGCGATATAAAATCGCTGCTACAATCTTGCTAACTTGCAAACTCTCACTCACAAAAAAGCCGTGGGATTTTCATCACACGGCTTTTGATATTTCGCTGAGTCGTTATATTAGAACGAGTAGCTGTAACCTAGTTGTAGGGTACGAGGTTTACCTGGCTGAATACCGCCGTTTGCACGGTTTGCAACGTAGGTTTTGTCAAACAGGTTGTCTACCGTTAGGTATACTTTTTGTTTGTCGTCGATTAGGTATTTAGCTGCTAAATCCCATACAACGCGGCTGTCGATTGCATTGCGACCTGAGTCTGTTAAATCTGCGTGTGCATCAGATACATAACGCATTTGCGTATCGAATACGAAGCTTGAGAACTCAGCACCCATCGAAAGCGCTAATTGGTTTTCAGGCACGTATGGCATTGCATCGCCTTTTTCTACGCTACCCCAAAGATCAGATTCAAACGCATTGTCGAACTGAGAATCAGTGTAAGTGTAAGTTAAGCGAACTGGGAACGAAGCTGCGTTAGTAGCAAACACTTTACCTGCGCTTAGCTCAAAACCAGACACAGATACTTCACCGTAGTTGTATTGGTCGCCAATGTTGTCATCGCTACAACCTACAGCCGCAGTACAGTTACCGTGCATGTTTGTGTAGTCAGAGTTAAAGTAAATTACTTCACCTTGAATACCCGCGTAATCGTAACGACCACCTAGCTCAATGTTAACACTCTCTTCTTCTTCTTGATCTGCGTTACCCGGTGCCGCTGGAGCGTAACCTTTTTGAATACCAGCAAGAAGCGTTAGGTTGTCGCTTACAGTGTAAGTAGCACCTAGTGATGGTACTAAGATCTCAGTGTCGTTGCTGATATCTTTTGTTAAGCCATTTTCACGGTTAGGATCAGACTTAGCCCATTCAACACGTTTGATTGTGATGTCTTCGTAGCGAAGACCTGCGCTAATAACTAATGCATCAAGTGACCACTCATCTTGAATGAATAGGGTAGTCGCTTCTGCGCTATCTAAACGGTTGCTGTTTGAACCTGGAACGCCTTTTTCTGTAAGCGTCATTGATAGGTCTTGGTTAAGCGTGTACTTGTCTTCCCATTGGAAACGATCCATTTCATCTTCGTGGTAACGTGCACCAACAGTGATGTAGTGGTTGCCCGCTGGGATATGAAATTCAGTTTGTAAGCCTTTCGCTTGGTAATCACGGTTATTCGCTTTTACGCCAACACCTTCAATACCTTCGCTCGTTGGGTTTGCTTCAAACTCGCTGTATTGCTCAAGGTTACTTGTGCCCACTTTGCTTGCTTTATACCAGTTACGGTGGAAGTCGTTTAGGTAAGCAGTAGCAAGTAGCTCGTAACCTTTACCAAAGCGGTATGCATAGTTGATTTGGTATGCATTGTGTTGTGTGTTCATTTCATCGTTTTGCGATGCAGCATAACGACGGTAAGGGTTTGCTTGGTAATCAGCGTCAGTTAAACCCATGTAAGTTTCGTCAGAGCGCTCGTCTGAGTACTTTAACTTCATTTCTAGGCTGTGTGCTTCGTTATCACCAAAGTCAAAGCCAAACTTTAATAAGAAATCGTTCTTTTCGAAGCCTGTGTTGTCGCTACCTACAGGTAAATCTTTAAAGCCATCTGCACCGTAAGTAAATACTTCTACAAGGCCCGCAGCATTGTTTTTCTTTTTACCGAAGTAAGCATGACCTTTGTAGAAACCATCGCTACCAAGTTCTGCGTTAAGTAAACCTTTAGACCCTTCAGTTGGTAAGCTACGAGAAACTAAGTTTAAAACACCGCCTGTTGTACGCGGGCCATACTTAACAGATGCCGCACCTTTAAGTACTTCGATAGACTCCATACGACCCATAGTAGGGAAGTAGTAAGCAGAAGGTGCTGAGTAAGGTGCTGGTGCTACAAGTACACCATCTTCCATTACTGAGATTTTGTCGTTACGACCCGTACCCGTACCACGCATACCGATGTTAGGACGAAGGCCGTAGCCGTCTTCTTCTTGTACATATACACCTGGTACAGCACTTAAAACACGTGAGATATCAGTATATTCAAACTTTTCTAGTTCTTGCTCATCAATAAAAGTAGCAGAGCCAGGAATATCGTTAATTGCAGATGCAGAGCCAATTACAGTGATTTGCTCGAAGTTCTTCTCTTCTTTAGTTACATCTTTTGCAAAAGCATTAGCGCTTAAAGATAAAGCGACCGCAGTCGAAAGCGTAGAAACAATAAACTTAGGTGTCATTGTGTGTCCTGTATATGTTTAGATTTTTTTAACCGGCGCAATTAAAACATGTAAAATAATGCGAATCAATCCTATTTGTAATAAAACAGCTCTTAACTGTAAGTTTTTGAAATCAATCAAATATAAGAAATACAGTAGTATTGTATTACGATATTGGGTTTTGGCTTGGTGTTAAGTAAAACTTAACAAGGCGGAGCCATCAGCTCGTAGGTTGGGTAGAGCGAAGCGAAACCCAACGTTTCACTATTTTTTGCACAAAGAGAAAACAATGAGAAGTGAATGAGCAAGCTAATAGAAACAATTAGTTACTTTCCTCTTAAGCGCAGCGTCTCTTATCACTCTTTGTGAGTATTACTTTCTCTATGTAGCGCGAAGCGCCTCGATGCACTCTATGGTTCAATATTTTTTGCACAAAGAGAAGACAAGGAGAAGTGAATGAGTAACCCAATAAAACTATTAGTTACGTTTCTCTTAAGCGGAGCGTCTCTATACCTCTTTGTGAGTATTCAGTGGAGTACGCGATATAAAATCGCTGCGACAATTTTGAAAACTCGAAACTCGAAACTCGAAACTCGAAACTCGAAACTCGAAACTCGAAACTCGAAACTCGAAACTCGAAACTCGAAACTCGCTAACTCAAACCTACGTCAAACGTAGGGCGATGAATTCGGCGAGTTTGTCTACGGCGGTGCCGGGGTCGTCGGTACGTTTAATTAAACTAATACCGATTTGACCAAGCTCGGGGAGGTCTTTGGTTTGTATTTGGTAGTTAAGCTCATTCGGTACGGTGCTTTTTGCGAGTACCGTAATGCCTAAGCCTTCTTTTAATGCTGCAGTTAGACCAGTTAAGTCGGCATTACTGTAGGCAATGCGGTATTTAATACCCGCACTTTGTAGCGCCTCGATTGCGCGGCGGCGATAAATACATCCCTCTGGGGCGGTTACAAGCGTTACCACATCGTTTTGCGCAAGGTTTAAATCGCCCACCCATACTAGTTGGTCTTGCATAAAAATAGGGAACTTGGCTGATTCGAGCTCTTCGTTTAATGCCAACACTAAATCGAATTGATCTTGGCGCGAGACCGACAATAAATGCTTACTCAAACGAGAGCGCACTTCGAGCGATACGTCAGGGTATAGGGCCACGAAGTCACCAATGATCGACGGTAAAATACGTGCAGCAAATTCACTGGGGATCCCCAAGCGCACTTTACCTGTCACGTTTTCGCTGGTGAACTGCTGCAAAATGGCATCGTTTTGTTGCAGCATTTGCTTAGCTAATGGCATGAGCAGTTCGCCATATTGATTAAGCACTTGGCGCTGGCCTTGCTTTTTAAACAGCTTATGGCCCAGCATGTCTTCAAGGCGCTTTATTTGTAAGCTCACAGCCGGTTGCGATAGCCCTAATAATTCACCCGCTTTGGCAAATCCGCCAACTTCAACAACAGTGACTAAAGTACGTAAACTATCGGTAGAAATGTTTTTCATTAAAAAATTCTATTTATAGGGCTGTATATATAAGCATTATTTATCAATTGATAAATAATTACAATTTGTTGTTGCTAGCACGGCGCAATATACTTCAAGCATTAACGATTGATAGGTGTCACATATGACTTTTACGCCAATAATGTTTGCTCGCCACAGCCAAGCTGAGACCCCAGCAGACAACGTGCTACAAGCTAATAGCGATACTGCCATTATGGATTTTAGTGGCACTGAAGCAATCCCATTTTTAACGGCTATTTTAGGTCTTGATATTAATAAGCTAACCGCCAGCGGTTTAGGCTTACGTAGTTCATTAGACGATGACCTAACAAGCAGCTACGCTTATGCCCTGTATTACTTTAACGAAACTGCATTTCGTTTTGTATTAGGTAAAGATGCCAGCGTGCAATTACAGTCGCTTATTAATGAACAACAACTACGTTACGACATTGATTACGTAATGCGTGACGATTTAAGCGCGCTAACCCTAAGTGGTGAGCAGGCGTTTGATGCCTTGGTCGACAGCTTTAAGCTAACGCCGGGGCTGCGTTTATCAGACATGCGCAGTTGTTATGGTGCACAAAGCGGTGAGGTATTTATTACCGCCATAGATAACCAAGCAACACAGCAATTTCAGCTGGTGGCGCGCCAAGCAGAGCTTGATAAATGGCAAACGCACTTACAGCAGCTCGGCTTTGATTTAGCCTTAGCCAACGTTGCTTAAAAGATAAAATTTTTAAAACAGCTACGCACTTGGGTGTTTAGCTGTTTTTTAGTTACAAAATCGCAATTTGGGTGTGACAACTGTGCAACTAATGTATAATCGCCGCCCATGTTATTCCCCCTCATTAAATTGAGGCCACGCCCCACAACTTGTGGGTTAATTTAAAAGTGAAGGAATATTATGACTTCTAAAACAGTTTTACATGCTAAGCACCTTGAAGCTGGCGCAAAAATGGTTGATTTCCACGGCTGGGAAATGCCAATCAACTACGGCTCACAAATCGAAGAGCATAATGCGGTTCGCACAGATGCAGGTATGTTTGACGTATCTCACATGACTATTGTCGATATTCAAGGCGAGCAAGCACAAGCGTTCTTACGTAAGCTAGTTGCAAACGACGTTGCTAAGTTAACTGTACCAGGTAAAGCACTTTACACAGGTATGCTTAACGAAGAAGGCGGCGTAATCGACGACCTAATCATCTACTTCTTCTCAGAAACGAACTACCGTTTAGTAGTTAACTCAGCAACACGTGAAAAAGATTTAGCGCATTTAGCTAAAGTTTCGGCTGATTTCGCCGTAACGGTTACTGAGCGTCCAGAGTTTGCAATGATTGCCGTTCAAGGCCCTAACGCACGTGCTAAAACAGCAACAGTACTTAATGCAGAGCAACAAGCTGCTGTTGAAGGTATGAAGCCTTTCTTTGGTGTGCAAGCAGGTGATTTATTTATTGCGACAACAGGCTATACTGGCGAAGATGGTTATGAAATCGTAGTGCCTAACGATCAAGCTGCTGATTTATGGCAACAACTTCTAGACGCAGGCGTAGCGCCAGCAGGTCTAGGTGCACGTGATACGTTACGTCTTGAAGCGGGTATGAACCTTTACGGCCTAGATATGGACGAAAGTGTTTCTCCACTTGCTGCAAACATGGCGTGGACAATCGCATGGGAGCCAGAAGATCGTAAGTTTATCGGTCGTGAAGTATTAGAACAGCAACGCGCTGATAAGAGCACAGACAAACTAGTTGGTTTAGTGCTTGAAGAAAAAGGCGTATTGCGTAGCGGTTTAAAAGTCATCGTTGAAGGTGGTGAAGGGGTGATTACCTCTGGTACATTCTCACCAACTCTTGGTCATAGTGTTGCGCTAGCACGCGTTCCGCGTTCAACTGGCGAAACAGCCCAAGTAGAGATGCGTAAAAAACTGGTTAACGTTAAGGTTGTTAAACCTTGCTTTGTACGTAACGGCAAATCAGTTATCTAAACTATAAAAAATTTGGTGTTATCACCCAATATAAACCAAAGGAACAAAAAGATGAGCAATATCCCAAGCGAATTAAAATATGCTACTTCACACGAGTGGGTTCGCGACGAAGGTGACGGTACGTTTACTGTAGGTATCACTGAGCACGCACAAGAACTTCTTGGCGACATGGTATTCGTTGAATTACCAGAAGTTGGTGATGAAGTTGACGCGGGTGAAGACTGCGCAGTAGCTGAGTCTGTAAAAGCAGCATCAGACATCTACGCACCAATCGGCGGTGAAATCGTTGCAATCAACGAAGAGCTTGAAGATTCGCCTGAAACAGTAAATAACGACCCTTACACTGACGGTTGGTTATTCCGTATCAAAGCATCTGACACATCAGAGCTTGATAACCTGTTAGACGCTGAAGGCTACGCTAACACAATCGACGAAGACTAATTAATTAGTCACGCCGACTAAAAGCCCCTCATAAGTGGGGCTTTTATGATTTTATAGCTTACGTTTCCATACGCTGTAAGTTACTGAATCAACCTGTTTTTAAGTTATTGCCAGTTACCCATTGGCAGTAACCACTTTTTTTTGGATCATAGGAATCTGGACAAATGTCAAACGCCAAATCTCTTGAACAATTAGAGCAAAAGCAAGATTTTATTCGCCGTCACATTGGGCCAAGCCCAGCGCAAGTAAGCGACATGCTAAGCGCTCTTGGAGTATCGAGTGTTGAAGAGCTGATCGGTCAAACGGTACCTGCAAGCATTCGCTTAGAGCAAGGTTTATCAATTGGCGAAAGCCGCACTGAAGTTGAAACACTAAGCTACTTAAAATCAGTAGCAAGCAAAAATAAAGTGTTCAAATCATACATCGGTCAAGGCTACCACCCAACTCACGTACCACACGTAATTTTACGTAACGTACTTGAGAACCCAGGCTGGTACACTGCGTATACACCATACCAACCAGAGATTGCACAAGGTCGTTTAGAATCATTATTAAACTTCCAGACTATGACCCTAGACCTAACTGGTCTTGATTTAGCAAGCGCGTCATTACTTGACGAGTCAACGGCTGCTGCAGAAGCAATGGGCCTTGCAAAGCGTGTTGCTAAAGCTAAAAAAGCAAACATCTTCTTCATAGCTGATGACGTTCACACACAAACAATCGACGTTGTTGCTACACGTGCAGACCAGTTCGGTTTTGAAGTTGTTGTTGGTCCTGCAAGCGAAGCGGCTAATCATGAGATTTTTGGTGCATTATTCCAATACCCATCAACAACCGGTGAAATCACTGACGTAACTGACCTAATCGCACAAGTACAAGACAAAAAAGCGATTGCCTGTGTTGCTGCAGACATCATGAGCTTATTAATGCTTAAAGCACCAGGTAAACTAGGTGCAGACGTAGTACTTGGTTCAGCACAGCGTTTTGGTGTACCTATGGGTTACGGTGGTCCACACGCTGCATTCTTCGCAACACGCGACAAGTACAAGCGTTCACTACCAGGTCGTATTATCGGTGTTTCTAAAGACCGTTTAGGTAACGACGCACTACGTATGGCAATGCAAACACGTGAACAACACATTCGTCGTGAAAAAGCCAACTCAAACATCTGTACAGCGCAAGTACTACTAGCGAACATGGCAGCGTTCTATGCGGTTTACCATGGTCCACAAGGCCTTAAAACTATTGCTGAGCGTATCCACCGTTTTGCAGATATCTTAGCGGCAGGCTTAAAAGCGAAAGGTGTAAACCTTAAGCACGACACATGGTTCGATACACTGACTGTTGTTGCAGATAACAAAGACGAAATCGTTGCACGTGCAGTAGAGCACGGCGTTAACTTTGCGTCTAACCGCGCAGGTGAATACTCAATTTCTGTATCAGAAACAACAACGCGTGCAGACGTAGCAGAGCTATTCGACATCATCTTAGGTGAAGATCACGGCCTAAGCGTTGATGCGCTGGCAAACGAAATCGAAGTAAACGGCAGCAACTCTATTCCTGCAAGCCTAGTACGCGATGACGAAATTTTAACGCACCCTAACTTCAACTCGTACCACAGCGAGACTGAAATGTTGCGTTACATCAAGCGCCTAGAGAACAAAGATTTAGCGCTTAACCACTCAATGATCTCATTAGGTTCATGTACAATGAAACTTAATGCGACAGCTGAGATGATCCCAATCACTTGGCCTGAGTTTGCAAACTTACACCCATTCTGCCCACTTGATCAGGCAGCAGGTTACCAAATCATGATGACAGAACTACATGATTGGTTAGTAAATATCACAGGTTACGATGCAGTTTCACTACAACCTAACTCAGGTGCACAAGGTGAATACGCAGGCTTAATCGCGATTCGTAAATACCACGAGTCACGCGGTGAAGGTCACCGTAACGTATGTTTGATCCCAAGTTCAGCGCACGGTACAAACCCAGCGTCTGCACAAATGGCAAGCATGAAAATCGTGGTTGTTGACTGTGATAAAAACGGTAACGTTGATATGGCAGACCTTAAAGCGAAAGCCGAAGAGGTATCTGAAAACCTATCTTGTATCATGATCACTTATCCATCTACACACGGTGTTTACGAAGAAACAATTCGTGAAATCTGTGACATCGTGCATGAGCACGGCGGTCAAGTGTACATGGACGGCGCAAACATGAACGCGCAAGTAGGTGTTACAAGCCCAGGTTCAATCGGTTCTGACGTATCGCACCTTAACCTACACAAAACATTCTGTATTCCACACGGTGGTGGTGGTCCAGGTGTTGGCCCAATCGGTGTTAAATCTCACCTAGCGCCATTTATGCCTAACCACAGCGTAATTAATGTTGCTGGCACAAACATCGGTAACGGTGCGGTTTCTGCTGCCCCTTACGGCTCAGCAGCTATTTTACCTATCTCGTGGGCATACATTGCTATGATGGGCTCTGAAGGCTTAAAACAAGCAACAGAAATGGCTATCGTGAACGCTAACTACTTATCTGAGAAGCTAAGCGAGCACTTCCCAATTTTATACCGTGGCCGTAACAACCGCGTTGCGCACGAGTGTATTGTTGACCTACGCCCACTTAAAGAGCAAACAGGCATCACTGAAATGGATGTAGCTAAACGTCTACAAGACTACGGCTTCCATTCACCAACTATGTCATTCCCAGTAGCTGGCACACTAATGATTGAGCCAACTGAGTCTGAGTCTAAAGTTGAGATCGACCGTTTCATCGAAGCAATGGTGTCAATCAAGTCAGAAATCGACCGTATCGCATCTGGCGAATGGTCAATTGAAAACAACCCGCTAGTGTTTGCACCGCACACACAAGCAGACGTACTAGGGAATGAGTGGGATCGTGCATACGACCGTTTCTACGCAGCATTCCCAGTACCAAGCGTAGCAAAAGACAAATTCTGGCCTACAGTAACCCGTATCGACGACGTATACGGCGACCGTAACCTAGTTTGTTCATGCCCAGCGGTTGAGACATACCGTGACTAAGGTTTGATTAAATTCAAATGCCAAAAAGCCGTTGCAGCAATGCAACGGCTTTTTTGTGTTTTGGGGAAAGTTAGCGAGAGTAAAGGGGAAAGAGTAAAGGAGCTTTAAGCTATAAGTTTTAAGTAAGATTTTGCCTTACATTGTTATGGTTAACCCCGATACCGTAGGCGTGAAATTTATTTCGCCGCATTAGCGCTTGTTGTAGCTCAGGCTTTAGCCTGAAAGTATTTTTCAGGAATATATCGGGATAAATCCGTGACCTACATTAAAACCCTTATTCAAGGTTTTTGCCAGATTGCTGGCGGCAACCAAGGGGCGGCTGCCGCCGACCGTCTCTTGGAACCCCGCGGCGCCCCGAGTATCACGCGTAACCCTTCAAATCAATAATTGAAGTGAACGCAAGCGGCGAAAATAGGCCATCTACGGCCTAATTTCGCCTTATCGTGCATCCATGCACGATATATACTCATCAATTGCTTATTATCAAGGCATGATGACGGGGGGAGGTGTTAAACGTGAGATTGGGAGTTAGTCTTGGCAAAATTCAAGTGTTTATAAAATGTTTCAAAGAAATACATTACTCGATTTTTGTAAAGAAATTGGGTAATGTATTTTTTTTTATAGTAATCGGTATTAGAAAGTGGGAATAAAAGTTGGTTTATTTTTTATAATAAGTTTATTTATAAATTTTTATAGTTATGCAAGCTCTCCTGATTATTATCTGAATCAATGGTATCTATATGGTGGTGCATTAAATGATACTGAAGTAGGGGGAATTGGCTATGATAAATATCTTTTAGAAGGGATAGATGAAAGTAACGAAGTAGTAACAGTTATTTTATCTTCTGGTATAGACGTAAACCACGAAGACTTAAGTGGATCTATGTGGGTAAATGAAAACGAGATACCGTCAAATGGCATCGATGATGACAATAATGGATATATCGATGACATACATGGAATTAATCCAAGTCTTTTAAATGGGGATTTGATTGATGAATATGGATTTGGTACAGCTATGGCAGGAGTTATAGCTGGAACTAAAAACAATATCGGTATCAATGGCCTATCATCAAATAACAAAATTATAGGATGTAAGGTTTCCCCTGATGTTTACACTAGAGACTATATAAAGTGTATTGACTATATAATAGGTTTAAAAAATCAGCTTAACTTAAATATTGCTTCGGTTGTTTATGACTGGACATCGACTGGTTTGAAAATCGGGCAGTTAGATCATAATGTACTGTACGCTACCCAATTGACACACAACGCTATAAAGAAGCTAGAAGCTAATGATATCTTAGTTATAGCGCCAGCGAGATATGGCTTTGATTACCCTATTGATGGTGATACTGATTTTACTTTTAGTCTCCCACAAAGCTTACTAATGTCTAATACGATACTTGTATCAGGTATTTATTTAAATGGTTATTTAAATATGTCAGGTGGTAATAGTATTAGTACTTTCGCTGCATCCGATTATATTTTTTCTACGTCTTATAAAAAGCGTTATGAGCCACTTAACGCAGACTTTACATTTGAACCAAAAGATGTCCCTTTAGAAAATCTACATAAAGTGGAAGTGATGACAGAACATTTTACTACTGGTAATGATTCATGGGGGTTTATTGATAATCAAGCTACACTAATTCTTCCTTCATTAGACTTCAGTAGAACAGAGGAAAAGGAGTTTGTAATTTCATTTGATTTACTTAATAACTCTAAAAAATACATACACTTAGAAGTAATGAAAAAGGATGGTTCTTGGTTGCCAGTTAGTAATACATATCATAGGAGTGTTGAATGGTATGAATACTCAAGGCTATTTTCATTAGAGAATTCGGATGTAGATTTTAGTGATGTTAAATTTAAATTAGTAACATATGTGAGCGATTTACATGACAACAACTTGTATGTTGATAACATTAAAATAACTAAAAAAAGTCAAACAGTTGAAAAAGATGATTATAGGATTTCATCAGGTAACTTTATGGCGGTAGCACAAGTAGCGGGAGCTGCAGCATTACTAAAGTCAGCTAAAAACTTATCAATGCCTTCTATTCGAAATCTTATCATTTCATCAGGGGTTGATCTACAAAGCGCAGAACATAGCTCTTTAAATAATAAAAGGTTAAGCATTATCGGAAATAATCAAGGGCTTTTAGATTGTAAAAATCAGCAGGTAACAAAAAGATTATACCCTCAAACAGAGCAATTTATTACTAGGGTAAAAGGAAAAGAGCTAATAATTAAAGGTATTAATATAAATTGCTCAGTGTCTCTTGGGGACATGACGATAAAAGATCTCACTCAAAATAAAGAGTATATTGCAAAAGATGATGGTCTTGGCTTGGATAAGTATGAAAATGATGGCTATAACATAGCAAGTATTACTTTTGATGATGTAGGAATGCATGAACTTTCAGTAGGATCTGATAAAACGATAGCTGTTTACTCTGTAAACCCTTATAAAATCCATACAGAGTTAGGAGATTTTTGGTTAGATAAGGAAGATATCAATGCCTATACGTTTGATGATTTCCCTTTCAAAATAAAAATAGGTGGTCTTAAAGAAGGGATCAATGCAAGTGTTAGAACAATTCAAAATAGATGGGCTGACCTAAATAATGCTCTTTCTATTTTTAGCTCATCTACTTCTGAGAATAATATAAAGCCGACTGTTTTATATGAAGGTAAAGTTAAAGAACATGCAAATATTTCAGGAGAGAAAAATAAAACAGAACCACAGTTTTCCGTCAATAGAACTCACAACATTCTTGATGAGGAAAGTTCTCCACAAGAATATGATTATAAATATGTTTACAATGGTATCAGTAACCCTTGGGAAGAAGAAGTTACTCTAATCCCTTCAGAATTTGACCTACAAAAACTAGAATTGACTACCTTACCCATAAGCAATCAAAGATTAGTTACTGGAGAAGATAACAATAGAGTTGTTATTTTTACTTCCCATTATGATCAATATGATCAGTTAGAGGATACGCATGGTGAAGTACAAACTTTAATTTTTGAGCAAGGTTCTACTATTGTATATAGCTATAGGAACTTATCAGAAAATTTGAAATCAGCAATAACTACTGTCGGCATGGAAATAGGCTCAAATTATAAAATTAGCATGCCATTTGATGATAAAACTAACAGTAGTTATGTATTAAAAGATGATGATGGAGTTAATACTGCACCAGTTCAGAATGAAAATACAATTCTTATTAATCAGGAGCAAAATATTTATAATATTGGAGAGTTATTTAGTGATGCTGATAATGACGTGTTACTTTATCGATTGGCAAATCAAGAAAGTTATTTTAGATTAAATGTCCTAGGCCAATTAACTGTCGATTATCAAAAAAGTTGGGTGGTAGGTGAGACTATAAAAGTAGATGTATTAGTAACAGATGGAGAAGTAAGTTTAACGAAAACACTCAATCTTCTGATTACAGAGGAACTTAATAATAAACCTTCGTTGAACATTGAAAAGGTTACTTTGAATACTAGTGAAGAAATCATATTAAATCTTAATGAGTATCTGAAAAATAATAATGGAGAAGATGTAAATATCTCTATACCTGAGGAGTCTAAGTTTTTTTCCATTCAATCTAATATTTTGACTGGAAAAATTATGAAATCTGAATTTTATTCGGCGCCGAGTAATTTAAAGTTGTTACTTAGCTATGGTGATGAACTTGTGGAGCATGTTGTTAGTATTGAGCTTCATTATGTTAATCATTCCCCTGAAATTATTAAAGAACCAAGTACTATACAGCTTAATAAAGTTGAGGAAGTTGAAATACATTTATTAGATTTTTTCTATGATATGGATGAAGAGTTATTGAGCTTTCAAATATCAACAGACCTGAATTACTCAATTATGGATAATCACTTTATGTCATTGAGTGCAGGCTCTTTAGCTGAAGGGGAATATAGCTTGAAAATTGTGGCAACAGACAGTGAAAGTAATTCTTCAGAGCTAGAGTTTAAAGTTTTAATAAAAAATAATGTTGAACCATCTGAACAATTGATGAGCGAGAGCAGTTCAGGAGGAGTAATTGAATATTTTTATCTAATAATGTTCTTTTCCCTTTATTTGGTAAGGATAAAAACCAAAGGAGCCAAAGGCCTAACCCATTAGAAAGTATCGCTCAAGCAGGCAACGTTGCTTTCTTGAGCTACCAAATTAAAAACCTTATTTAAGGTTTTGTCGCACTGGCGACGGCAGCCAAAGAGGGGCTGCCGTTGACCCCTCTCTGGACTTTCCTTGCGCTATCCGAGAAATCTGACTCCACTCTGTTTAGTGCACCCTTAATCAAATTGATTTCATTGTAAGTGGTAGATTTAAAGCTTTCATTAGCTTAAAAATAGTTTCCCAGCGGGGTTTTATTTTACCATTTATTTTATAAATACTTTCACGGTTCAAGCCTGTTGATCTCGCAACATCGCTCACTCCGTGTTTTTTCACAAGAAAGCCAATTGCTTCGATAAACGTATTAGGATCATCATCAGCTAGTCAATCTCTTAGAAAGTCATTTATTTCTTCCTGTGTTTCCATATAGTCAAATGTAAGAACCAAGGGGGTCTGGTCTTTCTTTTTCCTTAACCCCTTTACCAACCCATAACCAACACTATGCTGTTAGCACCTAGCACCTAGCACCTAGCACCTAGCACCTAGCACCTAGCACCTAGCACCTAGCACCTAGCACCTAGCACCTAGCACCTAGCACTGTAGGCGTGAAATTTATTTCGCGTGAACCCATTAAAAAACAACTTCGAAAGTATTTATGTATTTATATGGGTACAAATATCAAATAACCTGTATTATGCATGCTTTGTTGTTGGGTGGTGAAACCTCTTAATTAACCACCTGATTATGTTGTTGAAATTTTAAGGTGAAAGAATGCTAAAAAGGAACTTTGCGCGCATTAACATGGCTTTGGCCTGTTTGCTTGTGTTAAATCTTGGGGTTGCTGGAGCTTCGGCTAATGACGATACACCAATTGAGAGCGTGGTTGCAGATGCTAACTTCTTAGCGTGTTTACAAGAAAGTGGCTATAAAACAGTGGGTGAGGTGACAAAAATACATTGCAGAGATCGCGGTATTACTTCAGCCAAAGGGCTTGAGCATTTTAGTAACTTAACAAAACTCGTCCTCAGTAATGAAGGGGATAGCTTCATAGTTGGTGAGATTGGTGGCATTACAAGTAGGCCTGCCGATAAGAAAGTGCCAAACCAACTGACCGAAATCGACATAAGCCACAATAGCCAGCTTTTCCTTGTTAATTTAAGCCAAAATAGCCTTACGAGTATTGATGTAAATAACAACGAAGAGTTAGAGACTTTAATGCTGAGTGGTAATAAGCTTTCAAAGCTTGATGTAAGCACTAACAGTAAACTTAGATGGCTTGATCTTAAAGATAATAAGCTGACAGGCGAATTGACGCTTGTTAATTCTGAACTGTATCAACTTAATCTGTCGGGCAATAAGCTCACAAAAGTAAATATACCAAGTGGTATTCGTAACCTTGAGCTTGCAAATAATCAGTTAAAAAACCTAGATTTAAGCAAGTTCAAGATGCTCAGCGAACTAAACCTAGATGCCAACCAGCTTAGCTCTTTAGACATCAGCCATAATAAAAAGTTAACTGCACTTTACGCCAGTAATAACCACTTAAGCACTATCGATTTAACAGCAAACCCCATGCTTCAAATACTCTTTTTGTCGAATAACAAATTAAAAAACATTGATTTACGTGAACATGCAAATTTAGTAGATATCAGCCTTTTTAATAACCCACTAAAAAAAGTAGATGTAAGCAAAAGCTATAATTTAGAGCTGTTAGAACTCGACAGCCGTGTTGAGTGCATAGGCATTGGTTGTGCAACAAGGTTTGAAGGGTATTAATAACAGCGTGTTGGGCAGAGCACTGCGAAGCTCGATAAGTTAGCGAGGGGAAAGGGTAAAGGGGAAAGTTTACTCGCACCTCGCCCCTCTTTTTCTCCTAAAATCTAATAATTTGTACTTAAAAAATGCACAAAAGTTAAATTAATGTAAATTTAATCTTGCTTTCGTACCTGTTTGGTCTATGTTTTTGGTCGGAGGTCACTCCTCCAACCTGATAGATAAAATTACAATCAACAGGAACATACATGAAAATAAAAACACTCTCACTAGTGCCAGCTTTAATGTTGGCAGCGGGTATTAGCCACAGTGCTTTTGCTGCGCAAGGAGTCGCATTTGTGCACGGTACAGGCCAGCAAAGCGATGCGTATAATGACTATTGGACAGGCAGTTTTGTCGATACGGTTCGTCAAGGTTTACCAAACAGTAGTAATTACACGGTCATTAATTGTGACTTTGATCAGTACATGTGGGCAGATGCAGCATCTGGCTGTTTAGCAGGGCAGCTCACTACATTTATCAATAATAAAAACATCACTGATTTAACTCTGATCACCCATTCTAATGGCGGTAATGTGGTGCGTTGGATTTTATCTAACCCAACATGGGATAGCCGTTATCCAAATATTATTAGCAAAGTCACGCGTACTATTGCTCTGGCTCCTTCAAGTGGTGGCACGCCTTTGGCAGATGCGGTTATAGCAGGTAACTCGTTCGAGCAAAGCTTGGGTTGGCTTTTAGGTTACGGCAGCGATGCAGTAAAACAACAACAAGTATCTTGGATGGAATCGTATAACGCACAGTGGTTGTATGGCACACCGAACCGCCCAGGTTTACCGTCTCGATTTGAAACCGTGGTGGGCAGTGATGTTGAATCAGCGATATGGGATAGCGACAGCTATTGTGGCGGTTATCAAAATCAAGTGGGCCTTGAAGTAACGCAAAACTGGTTAGATAGCTGCTCAGATGGCTTTTTAAATTGCAGTTCTCAGTCGTTAGCTGGGGTGGTGTGGTTTACTGATAAATCACGAACCCAAGGTGGTGAGCCTTTGAGCCATCAGCAAAGTCGACGTAACTGTTTTGGCTTGCCAAACATGCTTAAAAACCGAATTTAGGAGCCCGCTATGATTAATAAGTTAACCACAATTGCAGCTGCAATTGTGCTTGTAAGCACAGCCGCAAATGCTAATGAGCAAACGGTTTATCAATTTCCTCAAGTTCAAACAGCGTCAAGCGCTCAACTACAAACACTTGAAAAAGACAGTGTTGAATATTGGCAGAAAGTTTCTGGTAAAGAGCTTAAGCGCGGTGTGCCTGTCTTTGTAAACCAAGCTGATAACTTTATTCGCATTGCACCAAAAGCACGCTTTGATAGTGGTGAAGTATTTAAGCCTCATGGCTTACAGCTTGATAAGCTGTCGGTGCGAGATGACAACTTTAGGCAAATGCCAATGCAAGCCATGGTTGCACGTGAGCAAATGGAAAATGCAGGATTTAGCGATGGCAGTGTTGGGCTAAAGCTAGGTCAGGTAAATGGCAAAGCAATGTTAAGAACAAGCCAAGCGCTTAACGATAATGACACCTACTTGCTGCACGTGATTGAAAAAGGATCGAGCAATGCTTTACATGCTAAATCGCAGTTTAAAGTGAAAGATCAGCAACAACGTGTTGCTATGCAGCTTAGTATGGGTAAAAAGCGCTTTAAAGATAGTGATGTGAAGTTAACGCTTTCAAGTCCTGATGGCGAAAAGTTAGATGTACGTTACGAAAATGGTGAAGCCGTATTCAATTACCCGCTTGAAACCTTAGGTGCCGCAAATGGTTACTATGAGCTTGAGGCCAGTGTAGACACCAAAGTGAATGGCCAGACGGTAAAACGCTCTATAAAAATGCCATTTGTACATAGCTCACAAACCATCAGTATGGATAAAGCCAAGGTAACTGCGCTTGGCAATAACAAATACCAAGCCAAGGTGCCAGTGCAAGTGACTCACTCTGGCCGCTATGCTATTCGTGCAACCTTAACTGGCAAAGGTGATAAAGGTGAGCGCATCAAACTGGCAACGGTTGAAGTAGCAAAACAGATTGATAGTTACGGCAGTTTCACCATGCCTTTTGCTGTCACTCAAGTAGCCAAAGCCCCGTTCGAGCTGGTGGATATTGAGCTTACCGACCAAACGCGAATGTTAAAGTTTGCGGGAGAGTAAAGGGTAGCTCTAATTGTATGTTGGGTGGAGCTGAGCGAAGCCCAACAAGTTAGTGAGTTGCTAGGGGAGTAGCTATCAGCTTTCAGCCGTCAGCTATCAGACGAAAAAGTTGGCGAGATACGAGAGTAGGCGTTTTAACGCAGAACCCTGTGGTTCAATTTGTTTTTGCACAAAGAGAATAAAATGAGAAGTGAATGAGAAACCTAATAAAACCATCAAATTTGTTTTTAATATTACCTCTTAAGCGCGGCGCCTCTTAGCCTCTTTGTGAATAATATTTTTAAACCCTACTTTTCTCTGTGTAGCGCGCAGCGCCTCGATGAGCTCTGTGGTTCAATTTGTTTTTTGCACAAAGAGAATAGAATGAGAAGTGAATGAGTAACCCAACAAAACTACCAATTTTTTATAATTCCTCTTAAGCGCAGCGTCTCTTATTCTCTTTGTGAATATTATTTTTAAATGCTGCTTTTCTCTGTGTAGCGCGAAGCGCCTCGGTGCAGTTAGTTTAGTACTTGAACGTAAAGGAAATATATCCTTAAGTAGGAATGTTGGCTTAATGGGAAAGTAATGGCAAAATTGTGTTTTAAAAATGGAAACGTAAATAATGGATTATAATCAGCCACTTTCGAAGCACTCCCTAGATTTAAACCTGAGCGACCGAGTTTGGTTTAGATATTCAACTTTCTATAACAAGACAGTTTTACAAGCAGACTCTAATACAAAACTAACGTCGCTACCGGGCCTAGCTGTGCTGTCGGGCGGAGCTGAATTTTTATTTTTCTTTATGACTATCGCTATTGCTGTAATGAGCCTAGTGCTTCAAGAAACGATGCAGTCGATACCTGCTTTTGTAACTTGTGTGAGTTGTTATCTTTGTGTATTTGTTATCAAGCGAATTGCGATTTATAACAAATTTGGATTTGGTCGTAAGTGGGTTATGAGTATATCTAAAGACTCACTCGAAATAGATAGGCAAGCAATAATGGGTAAAGCTTCAAAAGTTTTGCAAATCACTAAGGGCGATATCCAAGAAATCATTTTTAATTATACTTTTTACGGTAGAAGTGGTCACATTGTGAACGAAAAAACGGCCAATTTACACGCTTGTGAAATTCATCAAAAAAGTGGCGAGGTTGTAACAATAGATAGTATGCGTGTAGGTCTTTTTGATGTGCTGTATCTTTTTAAATTCCACGAATACCCGCTACTATTCAGAGGTACAACTTCAGGCGGTGCAGGTAATATAGTTATTTTGATTATGCGGTTAATTTCTCTTTCCGCGATCATTTCGGCTCTTGTAATGTTGGCATTTAATTTAAAGTCATAAAGGTGAGTTATTTGTATGGCTATTAGCTGGTAGGTTGGTGAGAGCGGATTTAAACTCAACGTTTGGAGCCATCAGCTTTCAGCCGTCAGCTATCAGACGAAAAAGTTAGCGAGATACGAGGTGTAGGAGGCGTTAGAAGATATTAGATATCAGTCGTTAGAAGTCAGATTAAAACAAAAGAGCTTTAAGCTGTAAGTTTTTAGTTTATTGTGTCTGCACATCGCTATGACTAAATACGTTACTGTAGGCGTGAAATTTATTTCGCGCGAAATCTTAAACAGAGTTCACGGCAAGTCATTAAAATCATAGTTAAAAGATAATATCTGATGATTATTGTCTTGACCCTAACTTAATTGGCGATAAATATGTTAATGCTTGATTGAACTTGAACAAGCGAAAAACACATACCAATTACAAATCATCTCGCATCAAATAGATGCCTTTAATATGAACGTTTTAAAAGAATTAGAAGTAATTAAGAAAGACAAAAATAAAGAATACTTGATAAAAAGATACTTATTAGAAAGCTGTGTAAAATTATCCCGTTTTAGGTCTGGGGAAAGCTTTAGTCGAAACATGAAAGTAGCCCGGAGCTTTTTAAAAGGTGTGGCAACTAAAAAGCAAATACATCAAGCTGAATGGGAAATTGAAGGAAATGCATTTTCCACCGAGTATTATTCTGAAGCTGGGACAAGTGTTTATTTCAGAGTTAATGAGGATGTACGCAAAGACTTAATTCATGTCCGAATCTCGACGGGGCTTAAAAACAAAGAATCGAAAGATTATTTGAAGGAAATGGCTTACTTCATTGACCATGCCTTTTGTTTTATT
Source organism: Pseudoalteromonas shioyasakiensis (assembly GCF_019134595.1). Classification (NCBI taxonomy): domain Bacteria; kingdom Pseudomonadati; phylum Pseudomonadota; class Gammaproteobacteria; order Alteromonadales; family Pseudoalteromonadaceae; genus Pseudoalteromonas; species Pseudoalteromonas shioyasakiensis. The sequence goes on from NZ_CP077770.1 coordinate 1,057,133, forward strand.
CAATATCCCGGTAATTGGCTATTTGATGAGGGGGCAGAAAAATTTTTATGCCCCAGATTGTTCAAGCGTTATTTTGGATAATTAGAAAAATGGGTCAGGCGTTTTTTTGCTTAATCCCTTCTACTTACCCAAAACCAACACTATGCTGCTAGCACCTAGCACCTAGCACCTAGCACTGTAGGCGTGAAATTTATTTCGCGCGATGATCTATTTAAAACGTGCCATGCAAGCATAACGCTTACCAGGCATTTGATTACGCGATATAAAATAGCGGCTACAATCTTGCTAACTCGCTAACTCGCTAACTCGCTAACTCGCTAACTTGCACCTTGTGCCCCTAGACCCTTTCACCTGTATTCTTTTACAATGCATAAAATGACTTTATTTAGAGAATGCGTTGAACTACTTGGCTCACCTTTATTTAGCACAACCGACGGCTGATTCACATTTTGGTAATTTGCTGGGGGATTTTGGTGGGCGTCGGTATTCTGCGCAGTTACCTGATGCGGTTAAAAATGGCCTTGAAAATCATTATTTAGTTGATAGGTTTACCGACTCACATCCCTTTGTAAAAGAGGCTAAGCAGTACTTTTCGCCAGCACGTAAACGCTTTGCAAGTGTAGCGATTGATGTGGCGTTTGATCACTTTCTTATTCAGCATTGGCAGCGCTTTAATGATCAACCATTAGCTGAATTCAAACAGCACAGCTATGGTCTTTTAAATGCTCGCCGAGCCATGATGCCTTCGCGTATGCAGCAAGTTGTGATTAGTATGACCAGCAATGATTGGTTTAAAGAATATGAAACCCTCGATGGGGTCGGCCTTACCCTTGATAACATCGCTAAGCGTATTCGCTTTACTAATAATTTTGCAGGAGCCGCTGACGATATAGCCCGCCACTACCAACAATTAGACGCGGTGTTTTTAGCGTTTTTCCCCGAGTTGGTTGAGCATGTGAAGCAAATGGGAGTGGAAAAGCAAAAGCTTTAAGCCATCAGCAAGGTTGGGTAGAACGGATTGAAACCAAACAAGTTAGCGAGTTACAAGGGGAAAGTTTGCGAGATACGTGTTTAGGCGTTTTAACGCTGAACAGGTAGCAGCGGGTTTACCCGCATAATTTACTGTTTTTCTCTGCGGTTCAATTTATTCTTTCACAAAGAGAAGCGAATGAGAAGAAAGTGAGGGAACCATAGAAGTCAGTTTAATCTCTTCCTCTAAAGCGCAGCGCTTATTAGCCTCTTTGTGAATAATATTTTTAAACTCTGTTTTTCTCTGTGTAGCGCGAAGCGCCTCGGTGCACTCTGTGGTTCAATTTGTTTTTGCACAAACAGCTCAGTGAAAAAGGGAGATAATTCCTCCCTAAGACTCAAGTGTTTATTAATGGAAAAGTGTTCGCCGTCACAGTTTTTCTTACAATTGATCTTTAATATAATGTAATTGCTTTTTGTGTCTTCTCTTATGCCTTTTAATAACTAGGGAGCTAGTTTTAAGTAGCTTACTAAAGAATAACAGTGCTAGTAATAAGTTAAACAAAATAAAAAAGCTTGATAACTTTAAACCATTAATAGGTTGGGCATAAAGGTCAGTGAATAAAATTATAGAAAAAGTAAAAAGTGATATTAAAATCGCTGTAATAACCAGCCCTTTAAAAATTTTTATGACCCAGGTTTTTCCAAAAGATAAAAGTACACCCAGTGTTATACATGTACAAATTCCAGAAAAGAAAATTATTACTCTAGGGGTCAAATCTTTAAAGGATTCATAAGGCCAAAGAACCATTAATACTAAGAACGCAGCAGATGAGTAGCTAAAAATACTAGCAACTATAGATATAGCGCAAGTTAAGATGTATTTTAACTTTGGGACGGAGTCACTTAAGGGTAGATCTTCAGCCTTCACTTTCTAAGCTCTCATATACACCAATTGCAATTCCTTTTATTTCACCGTTATATGCACTACCAGTAAAAGAAAGTGCTGCTGCGACAGAATCACGTAAACGCGTTCTTAGTTCATTGTTAATTTGTATATTATTAAACCTTTTCGGAACAATATTACTTCTCATCATTTTTTTAAGCATTTTATTAGATATCCCTGGTACCTTAAGCCTTATTATTTCTTTAGTAATCCGGCTTCTTTCTTGTCAGCTTTTACTTGATAATAGTTGTCTAAAGCTCACACCGCTAGAGTTTGCTTTCTTGAGAGTTCTTACTGCGATAGCACTAGCAGCTGTAGCACCAGCTAAAGAGATATAGTCTAGTGCCTTGATTGTGTTTACATACCAGTCCTCAGAATCTAGCCAATCATTAAATTCTGGAGAATACTTTTCAGCACTACTTCTCATTATTCCGTTTGCACATTGGAGTGTTGTTGCAGATGCAGCGCTAAAGGATAAAACAGAGACTACTGCACTGCTTCCAAAAGATATTGGTGTAGCTAAACCAGAAGCGACAAAAGCAACCCAAGAAATTATTGCACCAGTACACGCAAAAACGGTCCCTGCAACTTCGGATACGAATCTACTTTCTCTAGGGTTTACCGAGCTATGTCTAAGTTCGTTTGTAAAATCGCTTTTGTTTATATGCTTTGGTGGCTCTCTTAGAATTATATTTACTGGATTTAGACGGCATATAGATTTGAACTCCCTAAGAGTAACTACTGTAAAACTCTCATCTATATAAATAACACCAGCGCCAGAAAGCTGGATATCCTTGTCTATTTCTTCAAATAACTTTTTTGATCAAGAAAAAATTTAATTTGGTTTTAAGTTGTTTTTACTTAAAATTATCCCTGTTTAAAATATTCACCTGTTATTCCTTTAAAAGGTTTAATATAGGTGGTCATGGTCTTATTAAATAAAACTTTTGTCAATAATGAAGGGACAGAATTGTTTTTCACTTAATAAATATTTAAAGATACATTTTTTGATTGAAACAGATTGTTCATCACTTATTTATGCAGAAGCTCGTATTTTTATTTTCTCTGTGTAGCGCGCAGCGCCTCTTTGTCTCTTTGTGATAATTACCCCGCAGCGGCTTACAAACCGATTTACCGCTTACCTTAAAATACGAAATGGCTGATATCTTGGCTGCTTGTTGCGGTTATATAGTCGATTAGTGATAGCTAAGTAAACTTCTAGGCGCTTAAGAGCTCGTTTTTTAACTGAGCTGAACTACCCTTTGTAAAGCAAGTAAGCCTTGAATAAATACTTACCTCAATCGCAGTACCTTGAACTTAGCAATGTAATGTAGCAACCGTGAGGGAACAATAATGAGCAAACCCATAATTGCAGCCGTTTCGCCAAAAAAAGTCACCTTAGAGCAGGGGCAAGAATATTATTTTTGTGCCTGTGGGCGTTCTAAAAATCAGCCATTTTGTGATGGCTCACATGCCGGAACCGATTTCAAACCCAAAGCATTTACAGCAGAAGAGTCGGGCGATGCCTATTTATGCCAATGTAAGCACACTGCCAATGCGCCGTTTTGTGATGGCAGTCACAAACAATTTGATAAAAGCCAAGTTGGTCAAGAAGGGCCAGGCGTGCAAATTCAAGCCTCTGATTTGCCAGTTGCTACAGCAACCAAAGAGGAACCCACCGTTGAGCTTATTCATCAATTAGCTCGAGAAGGGTTATCAAAGCTTGGCCATCATGGTCCTATGGTGTCGATGGGCGTGCCACGATATCAATTACCAAAATGGGATGACTTACAGCTGATGGTGGCGCAAATGGCGACACAACCTTTAATGGAAGATGAAGCTGTTAATACCGAACTTGTGATTGGCCCGCGAGCGAAAAAACCATTAAAGCTGGCTATTCCATTGTTTGTTTCTGATATGAGTTTTGGAGCTTTATCTGAAGAAGCTAAAGTGTCCTTAGCGAAAGGAGCTGAACTTGCTGGTACAGGTATTTGCTCAGGTGAAGGCGGTATGCTCCCTGAAGAGCAGCAAGCCAATTCACGTTATTTTTATGAGCTAGCAAGCGCAGGCTTTGGTTATAGCGAAGATAAATTAAAAAACGTGCAGGCCTTTCACTTTAAAGGTGGACAAGGCGCAAAAACAGGCACAGGGGGTCATTTGCCGGGTAACAAAAATGTAGGAAAAATCTCTGAGGTTAGAGGTATTGAAGCAGGTACTTCGGCGATTTCACCGCCAACATTTAAAGACTTACACAGTGCCGCCGATTTCAAAAAGTTTGCTGACAGAGTGCGCGAGGTAACGGGCGGTATTCCAATCGGGTTTAAACTGAGTGCAAATCACATTGAGGAAGATATTCAATTTGCGCTCGATGCGAGTGCCGATTATATCATTCTAGATGGTCGTGGTGGCGGTACAGGCGCAGCCCCTGAGATTTTTAGAGACCATATTAGCGTACCGACTATTCCTGCACTTGCCAGAGCAAGAAAGTACTTAGATGAACAAGGTGCAAGTGATGTTACTTTGATCATCACTGGCGGTTTACGCTTGCCAATTGATTTTGTAAAAGCGCTTGCGCTTGGTGCTGATGGTGTGGCGATTTCGAATAGTGCAATGCAAGCAATCGGCTGTGTTGCTGCGCGCATGTGTAATACCAATAACTGCCCTGCAGGGATTGCCACACAAAAGCAAGACTTACGTCAGCGCTTAAATATTGAAAAGTCAGCAAATCAATTAAAGAACTTTTTTGAAGCGTCAACTGAGTTAATGTCGGTTATGGCAAGGGCATGTGGTCATGACTCTTTAGCTAAGTTCAATGCTAATGATCTAGCAACATGGCACAAAGATATGGCGTTGTTATCTGGCGTTAAGTACGCTGGTGTTGGAATAAGTTAGCAAGTTACAAGGGTAAAGGAGAAAGATACGAGGTGTAGGAGGGGGCGCCAAACTGATAGTTGCGGGGCTTACTCCGCGTAATTTACTGTTTATCTCTGTGTAACGCGAAGCGTCTCGGTGATCTCTGTGGTTCAATTTGTTTTTGCACAAAGAGAATAAAATGAGAAGTGAATGAGTAACCCAACAAAACTATAAAATTTGTTTTTAATAATACCTCTTAAGCGTAGCGTCTCTTATTCTCTTTGTGAGTATTAAGAGAACTACGCGATATAAAATCGCGGCTACACTCTTGCTAACTCGCAACTTACCTCATTTAATCGTCAGGGCCTTTTAGGGTAAACACTAAATGCCTGCGCATGTCTTTTAAAATCACACCTTTTTTCAGCATTGCGCCACTTAGGCGCTTCTGCCATTTTAATAGCTCTGGGGTTGCAGCATCGAGTGATTGTTGGTTTTCAAATTGAAAACACAAAAGCAATGAGCCTGGGAATAAGTGGTATTCCACATCAAACCAGCATTGCAACATGCCTTCAAGTTCAGCGCGGCCTTGCTCTTCAAGGGCGTCGGCAACATTTAATACAAGGGCTTGCTGTTTTAATTGTACTTTAGAAAGCTTTTTCATTTAAAAACCAAAATCGAGACGAAAAACTGATTATACCTAAGCTTTACGCTTGGCGGAATGCATTACGCCAGTCTCGCGGTGATAAACCAAACTGAGAGCGAAAATGATGACGCAAAGCAAGCCTTGCTTAGTTTGCAAAGTAGTTAATATTTGCAAAGGCCGAAATAACATCTTTGGCAAATGCAATACGGGGGTGCTTTAGTGCCCCTTTGTTCCAAACTAAGTAAATTATGTTTTCTGGGCCTTCGGGCCCTAATTGCACAAGCTCTCCGGCTTTTATCTGATCGCGACAAAGGTAATCGGGTAGTACAGAATAGCCAATGCCTGAGCGAATAATATTGCTAATAGCACGTATATCTGGGCAAATAGCAATGACGTTTGAGTGGCATTTTGCGTTGAATACAGCTTCAAAGTATTGTCTTATCAAAGGCAGCTCTTCATCATAAGCAACGACATTGTAGCTTGAGAGTAAATCGGCGGTAATAGTGCTGTCTTTGATTTCTCTTCCATGTAGACGGTTCATCACCAAAATGAGCTTTTCTTTGTCGAGCACTAGGCTATCGAATAGTGCTGGATCAGGCGCTGATGCGGCAATAGCAATATCTGCAGTACCTGATTGCAAGGCATCAAAAATACTCACCTTATTACCAATATGCAGAACAAGGTTCACATTGCCAGATTGCAGTAAGTTGGCAATTTGTGGCCCCGATACACTACTAATATATTCGGCAGGTCCTGCGATATTTATAGTGCCATGAGCGGCATCAGAACGTGCCCGTATCGACATGATCTTTTGCTCTAATATATCGATATGACCAGAAACCTGAAGCGCTAGATCATGTGCTGCGGCAGTGGGGGTAACCCCGCGGGCTTTGCGCTCAAATAAAGATTTACCAACTACAACTTCCATTGCTTGAATGTGTGAGGTCACCGAAGGCTGAGATAAGCCTAAATTAGCCGCTGCCTTCGTAATATTTTTACAACGATAAACTTCAACAAAGGTTTTTAATTGCGTGAGATAAGACATGTAACTGTACGAGCCATAAATATTCTGATTGCTCCTCTTAATTTATCCGAATTCTACTCGCCTCGCAAACCAACTATGATGGCTACACTTTCTAAGAGGACGAGTTATGAAAAAGATATTACAGCGACTAACGCTTGTTGCTGCATCAACTATGTCGATGTTTGCAGTGGCGGGTGAAGGCGAAGTATTGGTTATTTTATCAAGTGAAACAACCATGAACTTAGCTGACGGCCAGAGCATTGAAACAGGCTACTACTTAAATGAATTTGGTGTGCCTGCGAAAGCATTAGTCGATGCGGGTTATGAGCTTGTACTTGCAACACCCAAAGGTAATGCGCCTCAAGTAGATAAAAAATCAGTGAGTACCGACTACTTTGATGGTGATGAAGCTAAAATGCAGAGCATTCAGCGTTTTGTAGCATCGCTACCAGATATCAAAGATACCGCAAGTTTAAGCGAAATTTTAGCGGGTGACTTAAGCCAATATGAGGCTGTATTTATCCCAGGCGGGCATGCGCCTTTAATTGATTTAGCAAACAGCCCAGAAGTGGGTGAGATTTTGCGTCATTTTAATAAGCAAGGTAAACCAACAGCGGCAATTTGCCATGGCCCAATTACGTTGTTGTCTGCACAAGTTCAGCCAAATTCTTATTATCAAGCGATAAAAGATGGCGAAAAAGCATCAGCCAATAACTGGATTTATGACGGCTATAAAATGACTATTTTTTCAGACCCTGAAGAGCGTGTTTTTGAAAGCAGTTTAGAAGGTAAAAAGCTTAAGTTCTATCCTGCTATGGCAATGGAAAACGCCGGTGGAAATATGGCATTCGCTAGTGAGTGGCAGCCAAACGTGGTTGTTGACCGCGAACTCATTACGGGGCAAAACCCGTTTTCAGATAAATTATTAGCAGAAAAGCTTTTAGAAATGTTAGCTAAGTAAATTAGCTAATTAGCAATTTAAACCTAATTTAAGGGGCATTTAAATGTTGAACTTTATTTATAAAAATCAAACCGAAATTTTGTTTGGTAAAGGTCAAATGAGTGAGATCACGTCACGTTTACCAGAAAACGCTAAAGTACTATTACTTTTTGGTGGTGGCTCAATAAAGAAAAATGGCGTATACGACCAAGCAATGAGTGCATTAGCCGATGTTGACGTTATTGAGTTTGGTGGTGTTGAACCTAACCCAACTTACGAAACACTAATGCAAGCAGTAGCAACTGCTAAAGAGCAGAATGTTAACTTTATTCTAGCTGTTGGCGGTGGCAGTGTTATTGATGGCGCTAAGTTTGTTGCAGCAGCTTATAACTTTGCAGGTGAGCCGTGGGATATCCTTGTTAAAGGTGCTGAGTTTAGCAACCCGCTTCCTATCGGTGCGGTATTAACTTTACCTGCAACTGGCTCTGAGAGTAACGGTAACTCAGTGGTTACTAAAAAAGAGACTGCGCAAAAACGTGCTTTTTCATCACCGAGTGTGCAACCTGTTTTTGCAGTACTTGATCCTGAATATACTTTTTCGTTACCAGAACGCCAAGTAAGCAATGGTGTTGTAGATGCGTTTGTACACGTTATTGAGCAGTACTTAACTTACCCAGTAAACGCGCCATTACAAGACCGCTTTGCAGAAGGTATTTTACAAACCTTGATCAGCGAAGGACCTAAAGCCTTAAGCGAACCGCAAAACTATGATGTTAGAGCCAATGTTATGTGGGCGGCTACAATGGCACTTAATGGTTTGATTGGTCAGGGTGTACCGCAAGATTGGTCTACACATATGATTGGTCATGAATTAACAGCCCTTTATAACCTTGATCACGCACAAACGCTGGCGATTGTTTTACCTGCGCTAATGCATGTTCAAAAAGAGCAAAAGTCTATTAAAATACAGCAACTTGGTGAGCGAGTGTTTGGTTTTAATTATAACGATGAAGCTGAGCAAATCGATAAAACGATTAAAGCAGTGCAAGACTTCTTCGAAGCAATGGCTGTGAAAACGCGCCTTGCTGATTATGACCTTGATGAAGAAGCAATAGACGCGGTTGTTAAAAACTTAGAAAAGAATGAGATAACTACGCTAGGCGAACATGGTGATATTGACTTAGCAAAGGTTAAGCAAATATTAGCGCTTGCACTTTAGGGCTTAAATTTAAAGGCGTAACATGAAGTGTTACGCCTTTTTAAACAATTGAATACGTTTAATTCTATTGCATAAGCTAGTAAAATCTAGGCAATAAATTATCGATAAAAATCACATCATGAAACTTACCCACCTATTTTCAAGCGCTTGCTTGGCTTTATCTTGCTTTGTTTATGCAGAACCTGCAAAGTTTTATGCTAATGAAGCATTGCAAAAACAAGCTCCAACAGCATATGCGCTCAGTGAATCTAATATTCCTTGGTTAGAGCAAGCACATAAGCAAAGACAACTTGATGCAGAAAAACTGGTCAACGCCTTAAAGCAAAATAAAGCGCTTTATAATAAGTTAATGAGCTGGGAAGCGCTATCGTTTGAACAGCGAATGGCTTTACTACCAGAGGTGTTTGCAATTGAAATTCAAAGCTTTGCTATTACAGCACCAACCTTGGTGATAAATAACACCTTATATCCGCAAAGAGCCGTTAATTTTGTGTTTGATGTACGTTACCCAGGTGCAGGATTAGTTTACTTAAACCCAGATAAGCTCAAAGAGATGGAAGTTTATGCGCCATTAGCGTTTTTATTACACGAAACCCGCCATGCATACCAATTTCAGCTAGCTTTTAATGAGCAAAACTTATTAGCAAAGGGTTACTTAAGTGCGTTTAATACGCAAAGTAACTTATCAGGCGCAACATTTAGTGATTTTTTAACACTACTCAATGAGTACGAGGCGTTTCAATTTGGTAATCAGGTACTTGAACTGCTCACTGATGGTAAGTTTGAATCAGCAATGATGGGCACGTTTGCCAGCCAATTTAATGAACATAACCACTTAAAGATTGATTTGCTTGAACTGGCTAAAGATACTCAAAAGGGCACTTTACTTGAATTATTTAATGCCGCGATGAAAGAGCAATATCAGCTACGTTACCCTGAAAAAGAAAACTAACGTTGGTGAGTGTTCACTATTTCATTGAGCGCCATGCAAAGGTCGAAGCGGCAACCACAATCGCAATAGAAATACCAAGGTAGAGGGTTTCTATTGTGCCGCCAAACTCAACGGCGTGTTCTAAAAACAGAATCACTAAAATGACGGATGTTACCTGCACTAAGGTAATTTTTAAGTCATGAAAATCTTCGATATGAAAAGCGGCTAAAAACTGGCTACTCTTATTGGTCGCAGGCGAAATGAATAGCCGGTACAGACTGATGGTAATAACTTGAAGAGTAATACCGATGAGTAATAGGTCGAGAATTTTTAAAAGCTCGACAATTAACTCTTTCCCCCCTTTTGCTGAGTCAGGTAGCGCGGTGATGGTGACTTTAACAACATTGAAAACGATATTCACACAAGCAATGTAAACAAGTAATGATGAAATTGCTGTAGTGATAATCGCGATGATGACTAAAAACCGGCTATTTTGAAAAAGGCGCTCCATATCAACTCACACAAATTAATTTCTTTGTTATACGAAGCTTAGCTGGTTTTTGATTAAATACAGCATGCATCATTAGCGAAGATGAACCTAACTTACTAGTTCTTTTAGTATTTACTCGTAAGGTCGGATTGTGTATAAGTTTAAGGAACAACAAGGGTTACTTCTAACAAGCATTAGTACAAAAGGGATTTTTATGGGGTCGATGGCTAAGCACTCACTAGAACTGGATTTAAATGATAAAAAATGGTTTCGATATGCTGCCTTTAAAGGAAAATCGTCACTAACTGAAGAGTCAATAACAGAATTAGAATCTCTCCCAGGCTTAGCGACGTTATCTGGGTGGGCCGAAGTGTTTTTTGCGCTTATGGTATGCGCAATTTCGCTATCTAGTTTTTATTTAGTAGATGCTTTTAACCCATGGTTGGCTTTTTTAGTTTGTCTTACAAGTTTTTTGGTCGTGTTTATTACCAAACGCATCATGACTTACAAGAAGTATGGCTTTGGTTCTAGATGGGCAATGAGCATAAGCAAGGATGAGCTCAAAATTGATAAATTGACTTTTAAAGGGCACCAAAATCACACTCTCACCATTGCTAAAAACCAAATCGCAGAGGTCTTGTTTCACTACACGATGGATCTAAAACGCAAACGAAAGTTTGGCGAACCACGAATTAGATTACCCACTTTGCATGTGTGTGAAATTCACTTAAAAAATGGTGGTACCCATGAAATTGACGGGATGCGGGTAGGGCTTTTTAACGTGTTATATTTAATGGTTTTTCATGGCTACCCATTAAGCTTTAAAGGCACTTTTGCTGGTGGCGAAAGGAATGCCTTAATTTTGTTACTAAGGATGTTTGCTCTATCTGCAATTGCAAGTGCGCTTAGTATGCTTTTCGTTAATTTAAAGCCATGAGCAGTTGTTGTGTGTTCTTGAATGAAATAGCGCCTATTAGAATTAATAGACGCAGTAGGTACGCTCGTATTAAGCAATAAAGTCGAGGGTTACAAGTAGTCGTTTTTCGCCAGCAGCAAGTGCAGGTGAGCGATGCACAAGGCCTTTGCCTTCGTTATCTTGCCAAGTTTCGCCTTTTAATAGGGCTACATCACCCACATTTAGAGAGTGAATTTTAGTATTTGCTGTCATTAAGCCTGATTCTTCATCGCTTAATCCTTGATGCCCTGCGCCAAGCTTGGTGCGATCAAGTCCTGCATTTTGCAACCACTGTGAGCCACTACCACAATATGTGCTGACTAACCGACAAGGAACTCTGTCAACATGAAAACGTGGGCACATGGCACGTTCAAGTACTCTTAGGCGTAATCCGGTGCGCTTTAACTCAAATAAATAACAAAACATATCAACAAGCTGAGCGAGGTCGGCTTTAAGCTCTTCTGCTTGAGGTAGTTTTTTAAGGGCCTTATTTATGTCAGCCACAATGGTATTTTGATTGATCACTGCGTTAATACTGAGTTCTGGGTTGGCTGTAATACTCTCAGCTACTTCTGATTGCAGCTGCTCTGATAAGCTGCGTTGCCAAATTGCAATATTATGCTCAGGTTTATAAATTTGTGAAAACACCACAGGGCTTAGCGCTGTTGCTGCCGCTGATGGTAGGTTATCTGTGTCATGTTCTAATGCGTAGGCTGTCATTATGCTTCCTCCCAAACAGGAAATGGATCGGGCAGGGTTTGCCAAAGCGCTTTGCCTGCTAATAGTTCATCGTCGCAAAGTAAGCAGTTATCGAGAGCTTGAGTGGTCGCTGCTTGATTGAGGTTTTGACCAATAAAAACCAGCTCTTGGCGCATATCACCAAAGGGTTCTTGCCATACTTGGTTAATTGAATCTAAGTAGTCGCTATCTGTTGGCCACTGATCTTTTGGTAAGGCTTTCCAAAATACCCCGCCAAAACCATAGCGGGCTATGCCGCCAGCTTGATTCCATTGGCAAGCAAATTGGGGTCGAGAGGCTAACCAGAAGTAGCCTTTAGAGCGAAGTAGTTTGCCTTCGCGTTGATTATTATGAATAAAGTTATAAAATTTTTCAGGGTGAAAAGGGCGGCGGGCCTCGTAAGTAAAGCTGCTAATACCGTATTCTTCGGTTTCTGGGGTATGCTCGCCGCGCAGCTCTTTTAGCCAGCCAGGTGCTTGCTGAGCTTTTTCAAAGTTAAACAGGCCCGTGCCGAGAATTTTATTGATATCAACTTGGCCATTTTCAATGGCAATAAGCTCTGCAGAAGTATTTAATGAGCTTAAAATGGCTTTTAAACTCTCAAGTTCATCGGCACTAATTAAGTCTGTTTTACTAATTAAAATAACATCAGCAAACTCAACTTGATCAATAAGTAAGTCGGCTACGCTTCGCTCATCTTCATCACCTAAATGCTCGTTGGTTTCTTGTAAAAACTTGGCTTCGTTAAAGTCGTTTAAAAAGTTAACGGCATCAACGACCGTGACCATGGTATCAAGCCTTGCAACATCAGAAAGTGACACGCCATCTTCATTGGCAAAGGTAAATGTTTCGGCAACAGGAAGGGGCTCTGAAATACCGGTTGACTCAATAACCAAATAATCAAATTGGCCCGTTTGCGCTAAAGCGCGTACTTCAATGAGTAAGTCTTCACGCAGCGTGCAGCAGATACAACCATTGCTCATTTCTACTAGTTTATCTTCGCCGCGGCTCAGCGAAACATCGTTTTTAACTGTTGCAGCATCGATGTTTATTTCGCTCATATCATTGACGATTACAGCCACTTTTTTTTCTTCACGGTTATTTAAAATATGGCTGAGCACAGTGGTTTTACCTGCACCTAAAAAGCCAGAGAGCACGGTGACGGGAAGTTTGCTCATAGTAGTGACCCTTAATTAGATTAAACAAAATACGCTAAATGTTTTGTTATAATATATCAAATTGCTGGCGTTTAGGAATAGTAATCGTTGTTCGAGTAATACTATTTGACAGTGTACTAACCGGTACAACTGGCTTAACCTTTAGCTAATTGACTGCTTATTAAGGATTTATATGCGTTTAGCCAAACTGTTGTCAGCATTTTCTATTACTTGTTTACCTTATACGTTATCGGCAAAAGAGCTTTTAGCACCAAAGCTCCCTGAGGCTATACAAGAAATTTACCCTACAGTAATGAATCAACAGATTTGGGTTGCGGGTGGTATCTCTACCGAGCTGCCAGCATCAACGGGTAAGATGACAGAAAAAGTTCATTTTTGGTCACCTAAGTATGCTAGTTGGCAATCAGCACCTAGTTTGCCTGAAGGGCGTCATCACACGTATTTAATCGCAGTAGACAGCAGATTATTTGCCTTTGGTGGTTTTGTTAATAGCCAAGGCCAATGGACCAATAGCCGTGATGTGCTAATGCTAGATAAAGGTGCTAAAGCATGGCAAAAGGTGGCGAGTTTGCCTTTTGCATTAAGCGAAACTGTGGGCGCAGTGCTTAATGGTAAAGTGCACTTAGCAGGTGGACGTAGCCCAAGCAGTGAGAAAAATGGCCAATGGCAGCATAGTTTAGATGTGAGTGCGCATTTAATTTTTGATCCTAAAAGCTTCACCTTCAAAGAAGCTGCACCCTTACCTTCGGCTAGAAATAGTGCGGCAAGTGCACAAGTATACGGCCGTTGGTTTGTGTTAGGTGGAAGAACCGTTGGCGGCGAGCCTATCACTGACATGCTCGAATACTTACCTGAAACAGACACTTGGCAAGCACATGCAGCACTCCCTAAAGCACGAGCAGGGCATGCGGCGGCAGTTATTGATAATGCTATTACTGTGTTTGGCGGTGAGAATAGCAAAGGAGTTGACCGTGAAGTTTTTAGCTATGATTTGTCTAAGCAGCAATGGCGCAAAACTTTCGAATGGCAAACACCTCGCCACGGTTTAGGAGCTGTTACGTTAAACGGCCAAATTTGGCTAGTGGGTGGTGCCACAAAGGTAGGACTTTCTGAAACGAGCCGTGAAGTTAATTCATTAAGCATATTTGTTGAACAATAGCTTGCTTCTAATTAGATACTTTTAGTTAAGAGTTCATAATCTACTCCTTGAATAAATGTCTCTAATAGAGGAAAATCGTTTGCTTAATCTCATAATAAGAAAACAGTTTTTTGTTGTGAGTAAAATAAAAATTATAAGTTGTTTAGGATAGGGAAATGACCAAGCTACCATACCTTGCGTTGCTATTTTGCTCGCAATCACTTTTAGCCACAGAAAATACTGCACATTATAACCTATATGGTGATGCGACACTTTTAAATTCGCAACAGATTAATTACGAAAAAACTTATTTTACTAGCCGCGATAAAAACAATTCGCAAGCAGATTTAGACAGAGCTTCTGGGATTAACTTACCCAATACCACTGTAGATGAAAGCTTAGATTTAACATCTGTATTTCGTCGTTACTCTTTGGGTAATTCAACAGGTCTAAATGGTCTTTATTCTGTAGACTTGCTCGGGAACGGTAATAAGCAAATTATTTCGGTGCAACAAAACGATTTTAATATTATTGAGTATAAAGATAATCAATATTCAGTCGTTGAAGGTTTCGATTCTCAGGATTACATCACAGATAGTACATTGGTAAAAAGCACTGCCGATGATACTTATTATTTAATACTTATGACGAGCAATCAGATAGTAAAAGTTAATTTACTAACAATGAAAGTCGAAAGTACTAAGGAAGTAATTTCTAGCCAATCAGTTATGGCAAGAGATATTAATAACGATGGTCAGGACGAGCTCATTGCTATTGCCAATAGCCAGGTTTTAATACTAGACCAGTCAGACCTTTCTATTATTTCCCAACTTGAGTATTACGGTAACAAATTTGTTGTTGGTTCGTTTACCGAACAAAATGTTCACGAATTAATGCTTGAAGATGGCAAGTTGTATCGTATCTCTGAAAATACAATAGATTATATAAAAACATTGAGTACGCAACTAACAGGTATCCATTTACAAAGTGTTGATACTAACCAAGATGGTTTAGATGAAGTAATCAATGGAAATGCTTGGTACTCGATAGAATTAATTAGCCCAAGCACAGACAGTGTCATGTGGACAGCAAATAGTGATTTAGACATTTCAAGAATTATAGTCGCAGATATTAATAATGATGGCGCCCAAGATCTCGTATATGGTGATGGTCAATGGGGGCAAATTCATGCTTTATCTTTAACTACTGGTCAGGAGTTTTGGCAGATCAATAACCCTGAACACAGTGTTTCAAGTATTTTGGTAGACGATTTTAATCTTGATGGCAAAGCAGATATCGCCTGGGGAGCAGGTTATACGTCTTCAGGGGATGATGGGTTTCATATTCATACTGTAGAAGATAAGTCTAATCAATGGTCGCAAACGATCTTTAGCTACTCGCAGTTTTTATTAGGTCTTGCAGATATTGACGGTAAAGGTGGAATTGATGTTGTTTTTTCTGAAAATGGCACAAACAAACTTCAAGTTGTTGATATCGAAACAAACGAGCAATTACTAACCAATGTCGATTTAACCGATGGCTGGAATGACTACCAGTATGTGATTGCTGCTGATTTATTCAATGATGATAAAAACTATTTAATCGTTGCAGGATCAAGGTCTTACGCAGGGAGCATACAAGTATTTTCCCCAGATAATGGAAACGTACTGTATACGATACCTTTTGAAAGTGGCGACCAAATTTCAACAATTGAAGCCTATGATATTAACCAAGATGGTTTCTTAGAGCTAATTGTTGGCAATGGCGCATCGCATACCGGAAGTGAAGGCTCATACATACGAGTTTTTAACGGACAAACCGGTGAACTAATTAAGCGTTCACCTCGTTTACATGACTTTTGGAGTGGGGTTTCTGACATAGTCGCAGGCATAGATACACAACAAAGCAGTAAAGAATTATTTGCTTTAACCGGTAACCAATTAGTCAAATATAATTACACTGATAATAGTGTAACTAATTACTCTTTAAACGACCGTTTTAAGTCGCTAGAGGGGGTTGTTATCAATGGTGAAAAAGCACTTTATGCTGCCAATCAATATGGCCTTTTATTCTCTTTGACAGAAACAGGTGAAATGTCAGAAGTTGCTAAATTATGTGACAATTCATTAAACAATATAGTATCTACACGTGCAGGCTTCATCTTATTTAGTTGTGAAGATAAGTTTGGAGAGTACGATTTAAATAATAATGAACTGCTTTATGAAGTAGCGCGTGCAAATCAACGTAGTTCTATAGTAAGTGCAACTTATAATGGTGTGGATTATTCATTGCTATCAGGAAAATCTATAGAGGTTTTCTCAAATGAAGCCCCAGCTCCTTTAGCTAAACCGCAAGATAGCGAGGTAACATCCCATGTGCTTTCGCCACTCGAAGTTAACCTTAATTTGAGTGATATTGACTTTGTGGTTTTTGAAAATAGTCCTACCCTTGGCCAGTTGACGTTTATTGACCGTCAAACAGGACAGTTCACATATACGCCTAACGGCACTGTAGGTGTTGATGAATTAGCGTTTTATACAGTAAAAGGTCGTTCACGTTCTGAGCTTGCAAAGTTTACAGCTACGTTAACTAATCAGGCTCCAGTCGTTGAGAACTCTTCGATCACAACGCACTGGAATACACCTTTGATACTTACTTTGCCTGCCTCAGATGCAGACGATGAGCCACTTATTTTTACTGTAAAAAATGTGCCTCAACATGGTCAAATTGAATTACTTGATCAAAATACGGGTGAAATAAAATACACGCCGAGTGGTGAATCTTTACAGCCTGTTTCAATTACTTTTACCGCGAAAGACTCGCTTGAAGAGACTGCGCTTGCCAATGTTGTAGTTGAATTAACAAATACAACACCGACGGCTATAGATTTAAGTTATGAAACTTATTACTCAACGGTAGTAAATGGTCGTTTTATTGGCAATGACGAAGATAGTGATAAGTTAGAGTTTGAACTAGTAACGAGCCCAAGTTCTGGTGAGCTTAGTTTTGATAAGGATACTGGATTATTTGTCTACGAACCGTCAGGTGAGTCTGCTTATTCTGTAAGTTTTACCTATCGAGTAAAAGATAGATTTGCTTCATCAGAAACAAAAACTGTATTTATAAACATCGTTGGTAAAGCAGATAATTCAGGTTCTAGCTCAGACTCAGGTTCTGGCGGTAGTCTCTACTACCTGATGTCTTTATTACTTGCTGTGGTTGCTTGTAGACGTAAATTTAAAGTATAGAAAGCTACTTTTTCATTAAGCACTTTCATTCTATAGATGCTGTACCAATGATGTTGGTGCAGCATTTTTTTGAGTGGTTTCATAAAAAAAGCCTCCGTTAGGAGGCTTTGGGTTAGGCTCATCACCTACAACAACATAATGGGTTAGAAGGTTCCGCGAATACCTACGAAGTATTGGCGACCTGTAAAGTTGGTTGTCGCAATGATTGATTCGTCGTTATTGAAGTAACGGTCGAAACGCTCATTGGTTAAGTTGGTCACATTAAAGGTCAATGAGTAGTTGTCATTGATTTTGTAAGACGTACTTAAATCAAGCTGTTGGTAGTCGTTTACATGACGAGGACCAGCGAAGAAACCGAACGAAGGTTCTAGTAAGTATTTCTCACGATAGTTGTAAGATAAACGTACTGACGCTGGGCCTTTTTCATAGTAACCAACTAGGTTATATACATTTTTAGACAAGCCAGTGTAGCTGAAGGTTTGACCTTCAAAGCCATCACCAAAATCAGTATCACTGTCTGTGTAAGTATAGTTTGCTAGCATACCTAAGCCATCGAATGGGGCAGGTAAGAAATCAAAAGCAGTTTGGAAGCTAAGCTCTGCACCATTGATTGTTGCTGATGCCGCATTACGTGGACGGTCTACCGATGCCCAATCAATTCCGGCAATTGTTTCTGGTGAGCTTGAGTTAAATACAAAGCCATCAATGTCTTTTTGGAAGAAAGCAACACTTGCTAAACCTGTATCGTTGAAATACCACTCAAGTGATAAGTCGAGTGAATCAGACTCAAATGGTTCAAGAGCCGGGTTACCCGCAGAGCCTGTTAGTGTGGTGGTGCTAAAAGTAAAGCGTGGCGATAACTGCGAAAGTGTAGGACGCGTTACTGTTTTGCTAGCTCCAAAGCGTAAGTACACTTCGTCAGTTAGCTCTGCATTTAAGCTTAAGCTTGGTAACACATTGGTGTAACTACTGCCTGTTGAGCTAGTTTCACCAACTACGTCGTAATCACCGGCACTGCGGATGATGATTTCAACTGGTAATGCACCTGTAGCTTCAACATCGGTTGTTACTGCACGCACACCCACATTACCTTTTACTGGAATGTCAGCTACATCAAAGGCCATGTTCGCTTTAACGTATGCTGCAGCAATATCTTCTTCAACTTTGAATGAGCTGATGCTATCAAATTGTTGCTCAACACCGTATTTATTGTGGAAATCAATTGGATCACCAATCACAAAGCTACGGATAACATTGGCGTTTGGTGCTTCACCTAAGAAATCATCAACAGGGAAATCAAGCAAGTTAATCGCTGATGTAGGTAGTACATCAGGTACTCCGTTCGAGCCTGTGAAGCTGTTACCTACATAGGCTTTGATTTCTTTTGAACGTTGTGTGTAACGTACACCTGTTTCTAGGCTTGTGAAGTACTCATTGTCTAAGAAGTACTTAACGTCAACAGAAAACGACAGAGATGTATCTTTTACGTCACGTGCATTTGAGTTACCAAACGCGACACGGTAGTTATCTGGGTCGTTTAAGTCAGTACCAGTAACATAAAGGTCAGGAATACCATTATCTGGATTACGTGCATCATACACTACGTCAGCAAATGCTTGTAATAGCACACTTTTAAGGTCGCGTGTTTGCTCGCCTTTAGAATAACCAATATCAAAATCAAGTTCCCAATCATCATTTGGCGCCCAATTTACATGAGTACCTAATGCAAGCGTATCTGATTCTAGTTTAGTAAGTTCAGATACACTACGGAACTGGGTTTGCGGTGCAACGGCATAAACAAGGTTATCGTTTTCTACCACAGCTTCTGTTACGAGGAATGGGAAAATACCGCCTACACCACGACCGTTTGGGTCATTTAGGTCGGCTGCAACCCACAAGCTAGGGTCTTGTGGGCCACGGAACTGGAATCGAGCAGGTAACTGTAGCGCTGTTTCATCTACATCGAATGTTGCATATAAACCATCAAATGTGATGTTTAACTCGTCGCTAGGTTGAAACTCGATTACTGCATTTAAGCCAGTACGAGTTCGCTCATCACCATAGTATTGAGTAAGCGGTTCGATAGGGTAAAGAGAGTTAGGATAGTCGATACTGCCATCATCTGTACCACCAGGAACGGTTGCAAGGTCAGGGCGAATTTCAACACCATCGCCAGTGCCTGGGCCAAAGTTTACATTACCCCAAGAGAAATATTCGTCTTCACGGGTTTGTCGCTCTGAGTAGGTTACGCCTAACAGTACACCGAGTTTTTCATCGTCTGATTTCCAGTTCACAATGCCAGAAATACGCGGGTCGGTAGAATCAGGCAGCTCACTGTATACACCCTCAGCTGACCAAGCACCAGAAAAGCCAACTTCATCTGCATCTAGCGGTTTACGGGTTTTAATGTCTGCATTGCCACCAATACCGCCTTCGAGTTGATCTGCTGATACTGTTTTATAAACATCTAGCTGACCAATTAGCTCTGAAGGCAGGACATCTAAAGAAAACTGACGGCCAATACTGCGACCTGATGCCAAAGAGCGGCCATTTAGGGTAACTTGGGTAAAATCAACAGGTAAGCCACGAATTTGTACATATTGACCACCAAGTCGACCATCGGTACTGCCATTAGTCCCCCCATTTGGACTACCGCGAGGGCGGTCAATTGAAATACCTGGAACACGTTGCAAAGACTGCGCGACGTTTTCATCAGGGAATTTACCCATATCTTCAGCTGCAATTGAGTCAAGAATTTTGTCGGAGCCACGCTTGGTTGCGATAGCTTCTTTCAAACTCAGTCTCACACCGCTGACAGCGATTACTTCAATATCATCTTGTGCAACATCCTTCGCTGTACTTTGTTCCTCTGCCATTGCTGTGCTACCCATCAGGGATAAAGCAACAGACAAGGCTATTTGGCTTTTGGTGAATTTCATCATATTGACCCCCATCGCTCTCGGCGAATTATTCTCGTGAATGTTCAAATGTCCATTCAGTGATATATAAAGACTAAAAATCCGTCAACGCGCTTTGCTGACTGCGTTAGCTAGGTTTCTTAGTTAAAATTTCGCCAAGAATGATGTTTTATAAATGAAATAAAATGGTTGAATTTATGTTGATAGTTATTTTGGGAAAATTCCTAAAATAGTATTAGCTAGTTGCGTATTCACCAAAAGAATTGCGCATACCAAAAGACCAGTATATTGCTTGAATATTTGCATGAGTGGAAAGTCATAAGAAAAGCACTATGATTTAGGCCTCTTCGTCAAAACCCATTTTCTGTGAAATTTGAAGTGAGGTTTCTTTTAACTTATTTATCACATGCTCGAAATCAGCATTACGCGATTCGTCACGGTACATCAGAATTGAGGTGAGCAGCACAGCGACGGCATTATGGTAATAATCGAAAATGGGCACGCCTATATCATATACGCCAGCAAGAACAGGGCTTGGCATAGCTTCATGGCCTTGTTCTTTTACGCGCAGCCAAATATTTCGCAGTGCCATTAAATCAAGAGACAAGTCAGGGTGATTTTCTTGGTATGCTTTGAGCATTCGTTCACGGTTGTCGTACGATGCAAATGCTAATAGCACATGTCCTGCACAGTTATCGGTAAGGGGGCCTCTTCCTCCAACGGGTAGGGTTAAGCAGTTGCTGTTGGTATCATAATCTTGGTGAGACAAGATTAATCCACCACCGTCTGAATACACCACTAAGTGGCAAGATTGTTGAATTTCACTACACAATTCTTGGATGATAGGAAAGGCAACATTATTTAGGTGGTGAACTGGCGCGTAGCGGTGAGTAAGCCGATAAAGCTTGAGTGAGAGCCTATAAACGCGTTCAGTTTGAAAAAACTCAAGGTAGTGGAGATCATTTAGAACCGCCACCATACGAAAAATTTCAGCTTTTGATTTCCCTAATGAGTCAGAAATTTGTGTCAGATTTAACCCTTCCGGGGTTCTTGCGAGTAATTCTATAATCGCCATGCCTTTCTCAAGAGCGGGCGCTTTATATTTAGTTTCTTTCTCTGTCATCGGGTACTTCTAATTACTTATTCTTAGATTAAAACCTTATACATAAGTGTAGTCTCAAAGAGCGCTTATGCACTGAAATATCACCTGAATTTGGTAATAAAGTAGCTTGTATATCCCAACTGTTTTGTTTTGGTCAATAAAGGTTTTCTGATTTTTATTTGAAAATTAAGTAGTTAAATTTATTTTTGAACAATGATTCACGTAAAGTTTTTGTTATCAAAGTGAGTGAATATAGCGCCTCTCGATAATAAAGATTATTTAACGTACAGCTAACTAGAACCTTTATTAATTGAAGATTGTTTTGTATGTAAAACCCATGTTGAGCCGAATTTCATAAAAAAAATCCCATTCACAAAGCGCAGACAAGTGATTGACTGTTCAAGTGCAAGGTAACTAACTTGAGTTATTAATGTACCTTGTAGGAATAAAATTGTGAAAGTAGGAATTTGTGGTTTAGGCGACCGGTTAAGTTATGTTGCCAAAGTGATGCATGAGCTTATTCCAAATTTTGATTTGGTGGCTTATGCCGACCCTGAATCTGTAAAAGTTGAGTATATGCAGTCGCATGGTATCTCGATGCGTCATTATGATGAGCTAGCAGATATGTTGCAAAATGAGCAGCTTGATATGCTGATGATTGGCTCTCCAAATCATATGCATTTAGAGCACCTACGACTCGGCATTGAAGCAGGATTACTCATTTTTGCAGAGAAACCTATTGTGATGTCTGAGCAGCAGACCTACGACGTGCTTGAGCTTATCGCTAAACATAATGCCTTCGATAAAATTTTAGTGGGTATGGTGCTTCGTTATGCGCCTTTGTATAAAGATTTGGTCGCAGCCTTATCATCTAAATTACTGGGTGAAATCACCAGTATTGAGGCATCAGAGCATATTCCGCCAGAGCATGGTGCGTTTTTTATGCGAGATTGGCGCAGACATCAGGGGCTTTCGGGCGGCTTCTTATTAGAAAAATGCTGTCACGACTTAGATCTTTATCAGGGCATAGTGAAAAGTCGCCCAGCTAAACTTGCTAGTTTTGGTGGTCGAAAAACCTTCACGCCTGAGAACAAGCACTTAGGCAAACACCCTGTATACCATCAGCGCAAGTCACGTTGGAATGGCATAGATGAAGTGTTTGATAATGACTCTGAGCTGGTGGATCACCAAACCGCACTCATTCAGTATGAAAATGGCATAAATCTGAGTTTTCATACTAACTTAAATGTACCGAACGATTACAGGCACTTTAGTGTGTTTGGCACACTTGGTATGGCTGAAGGTGACTTTGTGCGTAATTATTTCAAAGTGCATGACTGCATTACCTCAGGCGCTTTGATTGATAAAACGTACTTCCACGATGACTCTATTTCGATGCACTACGGCGCAGAAGAAGAAATGGCGGCAGATTGGATTGCCTTTTTTGAAAGAGGGACTTCTTTGCCGGTATCCATTGTTGATGCTTTGCAAGCGGGGCTCACCGCCATCAAGTTAGATGAAGCTAGGCAAACAGGTTCGATTATCGATATGACAGAAACATGGAAAAAATTTGATAGCTACCTAAATAAAAATTAAAACACATTGGGGGATTCACATGGTCTTAATTGATTGGTTAATAGTTGCATTTTATGTAGTAGCAGCGGTTGTTATCGGGATGCTCTTTACAAAAAAGGCCAGTGAAAGTACGGCTGATTTTTTTGTCGCAGGGCGATCTTTACCTTGGTATATCGCGGGCACATCCATGGTGGCCACCACCTTTTCGTCTGACACACCTTTGTTTGTTGCAGGTGCTGTGCGAGAGCAGGGGATTTATGCAAACTGGATATGGTGGGTGAGTGTTATTGGCGTGATAATTTCGGTGTTCTTCTTTGCTAATTTGTGGCGAAGATCAAAAGCACTCACCGAAATTGAGCTAATTTCACAGCGTTATGACAAGAGTAAAGCCACTGATTTTTTGCGAATTTTTAAAGCTATTTTTGATGGTGTGTTTGTTAACTGTATTATTATTGCCTCGGTTACTCTCGCCATGTCGAAAATTATTGTGGTGATTTTAGGGCTCTCCCCTGAACCTTTGTTCGATATTCCTCTGTTTGGCGCAATCACCGCGACCACGCTTATTTTAATTGTGCTAGCTGTTGCTGCAGTTGTGTATACCGCGATGTCTGGTTTATATGGTGTTGTGTATACCGATTTAATCCAATTTGCATTAGCAATCGTAGGCTCTGTGGTATTAGCTATTATCGTTTATGTCGACTTACAAGAGCACGGTGGCATCGTTGCAGCGGTTGAGGCATCTCCTGGGTTTAATAGCGATACGCTCAAAATGATCCCCGACTTTGAGTGGGATCTAAAAACTGCGACTTTTGTTATTTTAGTGTGTATTGGTTGGCTGAATTACGCACCTGGATTTGGCTTTTTCTTACAGCGTACACTTGCTGCACGCAGTGAAAAAGATGCCATGTTGAGCTTATATTGGTTTGCTTTTTGTCATCTCGTGTTAAGAAGCTGGCCGTGGATTATCGTGGGTGTTGCCTCATTAGTTTACTTTCCATCATTAGTTGATGCAGAGCAATCGTACCCAATGATGATCGATGAATTCCTACCAGTTGGCTTAAAAGGCATTATGGTCGCCTCTTTACTTGCTGCTTTTATGAGTACCCTTGATACCCAGCTTAACTGGGGCTCTTCTTATCTAGTTAATGATGTTTATGAACCCTACCTAGTGAAAGGCCGCGAAAAAGCCCATTACATTAAGGCCGCTCGGGTCAGTATGTTAGTGTTAACGTTGGTTGCACTGATTGTGACAACTCAACTTGAGAGTATTTTAGGGGCTTATGAATATATCACAGTGATTATCATTCCAATCTCTGTGGTACTTATCGCGAGGTGGTATTGGTGGCGAATAAATGTGTGGTCAGAAATTAGCGCGCTTATAACTGCCGTTATTATCGGAAATGCCATGATATATATCCTACCTGATGAAGGTGAGGCTAAATGGTTTGCAGTGCGTATGCTAGTAACAACGATAATAACCTTGGTTGTGTGTTTAGTTGTTACCCTAATAACCTCAAGCAAAACCCCAAGCCCAAAAACAATTGAATTTTATAGCCGTTTAAAAATTCATGGCCGTGGCTGGAAAAAAGTCAGAGATTTAACAGGCATTGAACCGATCGCTGCAGGGATTAAAGACAACGCCATTGCGTGTGTTGCGAGTATTGCATTTATCTATTCACTGCTGCTTGGCATTGGTAGTGCCTTATTTGAAGATTGGCAAACCTTTGGCTATTACTTAATTGTGATTGTGGCCTCTGGTTGGGTTGTAAAGCGTAAAATGCCGAAAGTGATAGCCTCATTAAGGCAAGAAGTATAGTAACAAGGAATATTCTAGTTGTGTCGCAAGTCATGCATTGCTGTCAAATTTATGGCAATAATGCATGGCTTTTTTATTAACATGAGTTTAGCGTAATCTTTAAAAAATCAGATTGATATTTGTAGTTTTGTTTTTGAAATTTAAAGTTATTAAATTTTTCATCTGTAAAACTTATAGCTCTATCTAGTCGAACTCAATGTAATCTGATTGTTGGTTAAATGTTAATTGCGTAAGCTCTTTATTAACTTCCGTTATTGCATGGTTTAGTCGTTATGATTAGAAATTTCTACAAAGTTTTACCCAGTTTCGCCTTAGCTGCTGTCAGTGTTAGTGCAGCTGCATCTCAGTTACCTAATGAAGTTAAATGGATGCAAGATGCTAAGTGGGGGATTAGCCATCATTATCTTGCTGGTGGTACTTTGGATAATGCCTGGTACCAAATTACAGATTATAACGAGTGGAATAACTACGTAAATGGTTTTGATGTCAACGATTATGCCGATAAAGCCGCTAAGCTTGGCTATCGTTATGTAATTTTTACTATTACCCAAAACCGTGGTTACTTATCAACGACAAGTGATATTTATGATTTACACTCACCGGCATGTCCGAGCAAACAGATTGCACCGGGTTGTATCACACAAGTTAATTCTAATCAGGCTGATTACACGCCAACCCGCGACCTTGTTCTGGATTTGGCGCTGGCACTTAAAGCAAAAGGCATCAAGCTAATTGCATATCTACCTTCACACTTAGGTGATAGATGGACGGGCAAAAAAGTGAAAGCGCCATATCCTGACTGGTTTATTAATGGCTTTGTGAGTGAAAGAGCCCAAACCTGGGGGGATAATATTGCAGGTTGGTGGTTTGATGGTTGGTATCAAGCAGATGAATCGCAGCAAGATCTTGCTGCAAATAATGCTTACCCAGTAGCTGATCAGCTTGCGAAATCAGTGCGCAGTGGTAACCCTAATGCCGTGATCACTATTAGTGATGGCTTTGAATATAGCTTTATTCCAAACGACCCACAAAGTAACTACACCCAAGGTGAGCATAACGAACTGCCACCTATTCCAAAATCAGGTGAAGTAACCACAGCACTGGGTACAAAAGTACAGTGGCATGGTTTTACTTATACCTCGCAAGAAGATCCATTATTTGGTGGCTGGGGACAAGTTAAACGCAGCTTAAAATACAATAATAATGAGGTAGCAAACCGAGTAAAAGACATTGCATGGGCTGGGGGCGTCACAACTTTAGATGTGGCTATTAATCCAAATGGCAGTTGGTTAGTTGACCGCTTAGTGCAAATTCAAACGGTAGGAAACACGGTTGGCACAACAACTGACACTACCTATTCGGGTCTAGAGCTGGTAAACGATGATGATCCTCGAATTCAATATAGTGAAAATGGCAACTGGGTGAGATCTGAGCAAACAAATACCGGCGAATACCAACAAGATTTACACATGACAACCGTTAATGGTGCATCGTTTAGTTATGACTTTAGTGGTTCGAGTATTGTATTTGCCACTTCAAAAGACATTAATCATGGTGACGTTGAGATTATCTTAGATGGTAAATCACAAGGCATATACTCTATTTTCGATGGCAATAACTATCGCCAAGTGCAAAGTATTGTGTTCGAAAAACATGATTTAGCAGCGGGAGCACATACCTTAACAGTTAAGAAAGTATCAGGCGATGTAATGCCCGTTGATGTGCTGCTCTCGAAAAAAGAAAAGAAAATATATAAAGCCAAATCGCTCTAGCGATATCTAAATCAAGGGTGGATGGGGATCCCCCTTTTTATTCAAGCAAGTTTGAGGTTTAAGTTTTTAAGCCTCAAGCTTGCTGTTCTATGTTAAGCACATTCCTTGTAAATTTACTCTTTAACTCTCGCCATAGAAAATTTTGCATCTTATATTTGGTCCTTACATTTCTTTTCACAGTTTGTTAAAAATGATGTTATATTTGTGTTCTTACTCAAAAGTAATAAAATAATACAAATTAAAATTTAACGATCAGGTTTCAAGATGACATTACAAACAAATAGTCCGTTAGTAGAGCAGCGTGCCGATCCATTTGTGCATAAGCACAGCGATGGTTTTTATTATTTTACAGGTTCTGTACCAACTTATGATCGCATTGAACTTCGTAAGTCTGCGACATTAGAGGGCTTAAAAGACGCTGAAACCTTTGATATTTGGTTTAAACATGACAGCGGCCCAATGAGCCGCCATATCTGGGCACCTGAAATTCATTACCTCGATGGCAAATGGTATATCTATTTTGCAGCGAGTGAAGAAAGTGATATATGGGCATTACGCCCGTATGTGCTTGAGTGTAAAGGTCAAGATCCGCTAAATGATGAGTGGGTTGAGCTTGGCATGATGCAAGCGGCTGAGGGCGATGAAAAGTCGTTCACTGATTTTTCTTTAGATGCCACCATTTTTGAAAATAACGGTAAACGTTACTTTTGCTGGGCAGAGAAAACCGGTGGCCAATTTGCGGCATCTAATCTGTATTTAGCTGAGATGGAATCACCTATTAAACTAAAAACTGCACAGTTTATGCTGACGACACCAGATTACGATTGGGAACGTGTCGATTTTTGGGTAAACGAAGGCCCCGCAGTGCTTAAAAATAACGGTAAAGTCTTTATTGCTTTCTCTGCAAGCGCAACAGGTGCATGTTACTGCATGGGTTATATGGAAGCAGACGAAAACAGCGATTTACTTGATCGTAACTCATGGACTAAAACACGCATGCCAGTGCTTGAAACAAGTGTTGAAAAGAACATTTTTGGCCCAGGTCATAACTGTTTTACAGTGGCTGAAGATGGGGAAACGCCACTGTGTATTTATCATGCTCGTGACTATGAGCACGCTGTAGGTGAACCAAGTGTAGTGCCAAAAACAGACACCCGCCCACTTGAGGAGATTGTAAAAGATCCGCTTTACGATCCAAACCGCCATGCTCGTGTTATGGAAGTGAAGTACGACGAAAATGGTCGACCGCTATTTGAACTGTATTAATTTTATAGTGACGTAAAATTAGTTTATAAAGCCACCAACTTAGGTGGCTTTTTTGTATGAGAGTTAGTTAGCCAACAACAGCGGGGTACCAGTTTGCCAAAGTCACCCCAAATAAGCCGATTAAGAACACGATTGATATGAGCGTCATCAAACAGGCAGTGCCAATAGTGATAAACGTAATATTTGTGCGAGCTGCATAGCGGACAAGTTCGGCTATTAAAAGTGGTACTAAGTAAGAGCAAAGGCTAACAGCAAGTACGGCAGGCCCAGTGAATGTGGCGGTATCAACGCCTAAAGTGCCAAATACTAAAAACCATGCAAATATCAGTAATCTAAAAAACAACACACCATTAGCAGCAAGATATAACCGTATAGCCCACCTTTGATGAGCATTGAAGTTACGAGCCCGTGCTGTTTTCACTGCAAATATACTTGATACGATAACAACTAAACCGCCAAACATTGTCAGTGCATGCATCAAGGTATTACCAACGGTGCCCCTTACTATCATTAAATACATGCCAGCAAATGAAATACAGCAAGCTAAAACAACAAATACACGGCCATTGTAGCGATGGAATGCTCTGTATTTTGCCCTCAGTTTTTCAATGAGTTGTAAGCTTCCGCCAAGGATCATCACTACCGCAAATAATACATGCACTGCATACATGAAATTCCCTGTGGCATCACTAGCAACATAGGCAGTGCTATTAAGTCGGTTCCAACCTGATAGACCTGTAGTTAACCCTGTCATTCCATAACCAAGAATGAGGTAAATCACAAAGCAAGTTTGCGCCATTAGCAGGCTAATAAACCAAAGTTTTTTACTGTATTCGAGCGCTTTAAAAGGTGTGAGTTTGCTATTTTTGTGCAACATTATCAAATCCATTACATTTTTCTAATACCTCAAATATAAAGGGCTAGAGCAAGATTTCTTCTCAAATTCGAAATTTGATCAATGAAATATTGTGTTTATTTATGAGAATTCACACAGGGTTTGACATATTCACTAACAAACTCTTTTTGCTATGTTGATCTTGAAAAAGTAAACTTATCTGATTGGTAAATATTTCATCAAACTCCCAATTTAAGGTATGTAGAGTTATGCAAAATACTTCCCCTTATTACTTACTCGTTTTTGTTTGTATGGGGCTCATGCTGCTAAATGGTATGAAAAAAGAGAAGCAGCTTATTCATTATCTGTTTGCTGTATTTTGCGGTTCGCTTTGCATGGTTGGGGTGCAAAAAATCAGTGCGCCAAGTATTGGTGTTTACAGTTATTTAATCGGCTTATTTACCTGCGCAACCTGTAATATGTCTTGGCTTATATCACGCACTTTGTTTCGTAAGCATAAGCCTATTTCTACGGTACATATTGCCGTGGCAGTTGCTATTGCGGGTTTAATTATGTTTAACCAAACTTGGCATTATTTGGTGAGTATTGATGTGCAAGTTTTCCCTGAGAGCCAATTCATGTGGCGTTTAAAGCAAGGTATGGCCGAAATAACGGTATTGCTATCTTCGAGTATTTTGGTGCTCTCTTTTTGGGAAGCATTACGAGGCTATAAAGAGAAAACGCAAACGCAAAAGTTGCAGGCAACTATTTTTGCTAGCTGCTACTTTTTAGCGGTATTTAATGCCAGCATACTGCCTAAGTTTTTATTCAGTGAAAGCGAGTTTCAACAATTTGAACCGCTTATAATTACCTCATCAGCGTTGTTGATTGTACTTGCAATGCAGTTAGTGATGTTTTTGCAAAAACGTGCCCACAACACAGTGCCTGAAGCTGTTGATAGTGCAGTGGTGAACTCTGAAAAGGTAGTGAAAGCTACCCATCAGGCTGAACAATCTGAAAATAAAGAGGTAGAGACTGAGCTTATTACTGATATAGAAGCACTGATCAATAAGCAGGTTTATTTGCAAACTAATTTGAAAATTTCTGACTTTGCACAAGCATTAGCAGTACCTGAGTATAAGATTAGCCGCGCTATTCGCCATCATTTTAAAGCATCTAATTTTAATTTATTTATTAATCAGTACCGAGTAAAGCATGCACAAGGGCTGCTACTTAAAGACGAAGCAAGTCATTGGAGCATTTTAAGTATTGCAATGGAAAGTGGTTTTTCTTCGCTTGCTACCTTTAACCGTGTTTTTAAAAGCATTGTTGGGGTTAACCCAAACGAGTTTCGTAAGCAAAACAACTCATTAGTTGAACAAAATATCATAGAGCTTACTGACTAGAAGTTACATTGGCTTTTGCGTTAAATGCTCAGCAATGACCGCAAACATGGTTTGCACTTCTATTGGCTTGGCTATATAGCCTTGCATTCCTGATTCTTTCGCTTTAGTTAGGTCGGCTTCCATGGTGTTGGCGGTCATGGCGATAATTGGAATATGGGCAAACTTTGATTGTTGTTTAATTTTATTCGCTGCGGTATAACCATCCATTCTTGGCATTTGGCAGTCCATCAAAATACAATCGAAAGTGCCTTTTTCTACAGCTTCAATCGCTGCAATGCCATCTTCGGCAATATCAACAATAAAGCCATTTGAGCGTAGTATTTGCGATGCAACTTGTTGGTTAAGCGGGTTGTCTTCAACTAGCAATATTTTTGAACCAGCAAGTTTTTTAAAACAAGTGTTGTCGACTCTGCTCTCTTTTTTCGTAGCGATACCCATCACATGCTCGAGGGTTTTCAGTAAGTTCCCTTTAATAATCGGCTTTAATAATATTTCTTCAACGGTTTTATCAAGTGTACTTAGCGTGTCTTTAACTTCTTGGTTTTCAAAAGATGCGAGAATAATGGTTTTTTTAATATCGATAGAAAGCTGCTTTTTGAGGTTCTCTAAAATGTTATTTTGCTCACAGTTTAGTACGTGCCAGTCTAAAAAAATGAAGTCGTAATTATGGCTAATATCGACCTCAGATAGCTTTTCATCTAGGCAATTAATCGTCTGCACATCGATGTCTAATACTTTGAGCATGTCATGTAAAATAGTTTCAGGTTGCTCGCTTTGCTCAATAATAAGAGCACGTTTATGTTTGAAAATATCTGTGTCGTGGCAGCTTTGCATAGCCGATAGTGCAAATGACACATCAAAACTAAAGCAACTTCCTTTGCTTAATTGGCTTTTAACCTCAATATGCCCCCCCATAAGCTCGATAATTTTTTTACTAATTACAAGACCAAGACCCGTACCACCAAACTTACGGGTTGTAGAAACATCAGCTTGAGAAAAGGGCTTGAACACACTATTAACTTGCTCTTGTGACATGCCAATACCTTGGTCAATCACCTGAAAATTAATACAAATAGTGGTATCGGTTTTTGACTCTCTTGTCATTTTTAGCGTGACATTTTGCTGGTTCGAAAATTTAATGGCATTACTCAATAAATTTAATAAAACTTGATTAAGCCTAAGAGCGTCACCGATTAAAAACTCGGGTATGTCATCGTCAACTTCAAAAATGACTTCGATGTTATTTTTCTCAATTAAGCTACTGGCTAAATTAGCTAGGTTAG
Organism: Pseudoalteromonas shioyasakiensis; assembly: GCF_019134595.1. Classification (NCBI taxonomy): domain Bacteria; kingdom Pseudomonadati; phylum Pseudomonadota; class Gammaproteobacteria; order Alteromonadales; family Pseudoalteromonadaceae; genus Pseudoalteromonas; species Pseudoalteromonas shioyasakiensis. The sequence continues at coordinate 1,088,378 of NZ_CP077770.1, forward strand.
CGAGAAAGTCGTTTAAGTTAAAATCATTGTTTTCAAGTTCGAGCTTATTGGCTTCTATTTTAGAAAAATCGAGAATGTCATTAATAATCCCAAGCAGTGATTTGGCCGAAAGCTGAATTTTTTCAACGTAATCATATTGTTTATCGGTTAATTCAGTATCAAGGGCGAGGTGGGCCATGCCTAAAATTGCATTCATAGGGGTGCGGATTTCATGACTCATATTCGCTAAAAACATTGATTTAGCTTGGTTGGCGGCATCGGCCATCTCTTTTGCTTTATTCAAATCGTGGGTGCGAAGGATAACTTCTTTTTCTAGATTTTCGGCGGCATGTTTTAGCGTCATATTGGCTTCATATAACTCTAAGGACTTCTGTTCTAAAAGCGCTTCGGCTTGTTTTCGAGCCTGGCGCTCTCGTTCTATTCTACGTTTGTAGAGTTCTTCATCCACATTAAGCTTCTTTTGTTAGAGTAAAAGTGGCAGATTGGTAGTTATCGTCAATCTCACTTTTAACGGTAATAACTTCATTGAAATGCTCACAGGCACCTTCAATCAAGCCCTCAGCTAAACAAGCAAACGGGTTTCCTGAGCGATAAAACATTTGCATTTCGTTCTGGCTAATTCGTTTAGTTTCAAAGCTTGGTAATTGTGCATCGTTATAGAGCTTTTTAACCTCAATATGTACGTGCTGGTCAATGGTATCAAGGAATTCAAAAGTACTTTCGACACTTTCAAAGAAATGCGGAAACAAAACAAAAAAGCGCTTTAACAAATATTTACCGTAAGCATGAACCAGCTCATCAACGGGTTTGTTTATATGTTTGCTCAATGAGCTGACCAACATTAGCAGCTCTTTATTATCGTAGTTTCCAACACTGGTATAAGCGCCGTTTGAAGTAAGTGAGTTTTCTTCAATGATTTTGTCTGCCATCTCATAAGAGAACTCATTTTCGACCATTTCTAAAAACTCGGTAAAGACGATACCTTTCATACAGTAGCCCAACAAAATTCAATACTAAAAGTTTAGATGTAAAGAGAAATTTTACAATTTTTCACTGTTGAACTTTAGTATGGCTAGAGTTTCACATTTGCTGAAAAATTAAAGCCTAGCAAGCAAGCTGATTAAACGAGGTTATACTTTTTAATACAATTGTATTTTTGACTATGTTGGGTTTGGTATTTTATGGTGATCGGTGCGAGGCTCAAAAAACGTTTATTACTTGCTTTTACTGCTGCGTGCTTTGCTATCTTATTAGCGCAAACAATCATCAGGCACTTTTGGATACTGCCAACTTTTGAAGCGATGACAAAACAAAACGATCAAATTGATATTCAGCGCGTGGAGTCACAACTTCAACAAGAGATTGATGCGCTGTCAAAAATGGTTTTTGACAGCTCAGCTTGGGATACCATGCATGAAGCTGCACAGCAACGTGATACTCAATGGTTTAATAGCGATTATGTTATTGCTGATGCACTACAGCGGTTAGACGTAAATGGTTGGTATTTATATGATACGCAGGCAAATATTATTGGCGGTGGCAGCTTTAATAGTGATTATCAGCCTTACTCACCAACGGTTTTAGAAACTCCCAATTTGTTGATAAAAAACAACCTAATAATCTTATCTGACGATATAACCACTAGCCAATCTGAGTTAATTTATAAGGTCCGGTTTATTACCATAGATAAAACGCCAGCCTTGACGGTTGCTTACAATGTCACTAAGTCCGATGGCACAGGCGAATTTGTTGGTACTTTACTGCTTTGGAGCTTTATTGATGAAGGCTTTATCGAAAATCTAACACCAGGGTTAGCAAAAGACATTAGTTTTTATGGCACAGAGGATGCGGCTAAATATAAAGAACATTTAACCAGAGTGTTTGGTGAAAAGAGAAATGCAATGGAGGCGAGCCAGCATAATCAGCAGCTTTACTTAGGAGTCAATGATCAAGCAGGAAGCTTACTATTTGTGCTTTCTATTGCATCCCGTGAACGTACTTATGACCGAAGTTTGTTTGATAGCTCTTTAATTACCGGTTTATTGATTTCTGGTTCTGTATTTATTTTGTTTTATTTATATATAAATCAACAGGTTTTAAGGCCACTCCGAAAGCTTTATACATTGGTAAATTCAGCAATCAGAAATAACGACTTTAGCGCTCGGGATGAGTACTTCGGCAATAACGAATTGCACCAGCTCGGACGTGGTATGAATGAGTTATTTAGTCTGATAGAAAATCAACGTGCAGAAATACTAGAGCGCCACCAGAAGTTAAAACGTATCAGCAATACCGATTCAATGACCGAGCTTGCCAATCGTCGGGCATTGGATAAACATTTTGCAATGCTTGCCAGCGATACAGATTTAGCTTCGCAGCCTATCTCAATGATTGTCGCCGATATCGATCATTTTAAACTCTACAATGACTATTATGGACATGATCAAGGTGACAAAGCGCTTTGTGAAGTCGCCAATCTCCTTAAAGATAATACCAATCCAGACAGTCACTTTGTTGCTCGATATGGCGGCGAAGAATTTGTAATTGTGCTTAGCAATACAGATAAACAGGAGGCACTCAAAGTGGCTGAAACGCTACGAAACGCCGTTGCATCTGCTCACATTACTCATCAAGGTCGCACAGACTTAAGCTATGTTACTTTATCGATAGGTGTTGCTAGTAAAGTTGCTAATGAGGCGTTTGATTCAGATAGCTTGTTCAAAATAGCGGATGACGCGCTTTATAAAGCGAAAAAGCAAGGCCGAAATTGCTGTGTTATAGGAAAAGCTCAGCTATTGCTTAATAGCTGAGCTTCACGCTTTAAATTGCAACTAAGCTTTGCTCAAGCATTGCTTTAATTTGCTTAACAATTTTAGCTTCTGTTTCTGGCTCAAATTGTTGAATACGTGGAGTGTGAATATGCCCCGTTGGGATGTCTGAATTAAGCTCATCACGCAGGCGAATACTACGATACGAAATTTCATTTGATAAGTAGCCGCCGCCACCGCCTTTTACCGCAATCGCACCTTCTAATTCTTTAAGTGATTTTGGCTCAAATGCCTTTTCAAGCGTGATGACTTTATGATTGTCGTTAATTGGGAAAGGCCCTTTGGCTTGTTGCATCTGCTTAACTGGTAAGCTGAAAGTTACAAATTCATTGCCCGGAAGTGGGCGGTCGTTAAGGCTCGAAATTTTCGGAGCAGTGGCTGTGCCGCCATACACAATGTTGGCGTTATCTGGCGCCGTTACACTGCGGCGTTTACCCGGAAAGCGTTCAAGATCAAAGTCTTTACCGCCCATACTAATAGTGGCAATCATATCAACATTGTTAAGTGCGTAATATGGCGCAAGTAATGATTCGATAATACCTTGGTCAAAGTCTTCGTAGCGTACTGGCACCATTACCGTATTGATCTCGGCGCTAATGCCATTGTAATTAATCACTTGGCCATCAAGTAATAATGCCGCAACACCGGATGGGTTACTTTGATTAATATTTCTATCTAATAAGAATGGATCAAAACCTGTAATTAAAATGCGTTTGTCGGTTTTTTTACTGTAATCAAGGTCGGTGCGGCCACGACTGCCATTTTCAAGCATTGTTAATAACGCGGTTTGTTCGCTGTCGGTCATTGCAAACTGGGGTTTACTGGTACGAATAATCTTGCTTGAAAGTAAACGTGCCCAATACAGCTCTCGGTCGTCGAAGCTGTTAGTTTTGATTATACGTGCTTTAGCATCGCGCCATAATTGTTTGGCGTAATCATCAATAAGGTCACTGGCTTGCTTATAACTTGTGGCAGCTTGCCACTGTTTTTCAAATTGGTTCACTTCATCAGAAAAAGCACTCAACACCTTTGGTATGGCTTTGCTGGCTTTTTCAATACGCAGTTCTTCAACGGTTAAATTGGCTGCAAATGCAGTAAATGACGAGGCAATTAAGCTGGTGGCAAGTAAAACTTTTTTCATGATTATCCTATTTAGTTACAGCACGTTTAGTAGGCTTGGGTTAACTATCCTATGGATAAATGCCGAGCGCAAATAAAATCGCTCAACACAGAATTTGAAAAATAATGAATTAACGGAGATAGCGCTTTTGATCAAAGTTATTTCTCAAAGGAAGGGCTTGGGATGTTCGATATTAAATAATTAATTATCGTTTTTCGATAATTTTAGTTTGTTTTTTAACTTGCCTAGTGCCATAGTAGTTTTTTTACTAGAAGGATCGTTAAAATGAAATTTGGTTCTATTGCAGTGGTTTCACTGATTGTGCTGTTATTAACTGGTTGTACGACAATGAAAGTTGAGGAATCTCACTTTTTATATCCAGATAAAAAAATAACGATGCAGGAAATACAAAGTATTAATGCCACCGCCAAAACGCAGGAGGTAACTTTAACCACCGATGAGGGCACTAGACTTAAGGGTACCCTTATTAAAGTTGCAGATGCTCGCGCTACGGTAATTTACTTTGGTGGTAACCAGTTTCGCGTTAGTGCCGCAGGTGGGGAGCCTGCCAAGCTACTTTTACCTTTTCAAGTTAATATTTTAATGATGGATCATCGTGGTTATGGGCTTAGTTCTGGAGTACCTAGCGTAGCTAATCTGCAAGCTGATGCATTACAGGTATTTGATTATGTGAAAGGCAGATCAGACCTAAATACTTTGCCTGTGGTGATCCATGGTCATTCTTTAGGAAGTATGATCGCAGGTTATCTTGCCAGTCAGCGCAACGTTGATGCTCTGGTACTCGAGGGGAGTGTGACAAATGTTGAACAGATGACAGCAGCACGAATTCCGTGGTTTGCTAAACCGTTTGTTAGTGTTGAGTTTAGTAAAGAGATTAAACAAGTCGATAATTTAAAAGCGTTACAAGTTTATCAAGCACCGCTATTAATAATCACCGGTGAAAAAGACACTCAAACTCCACCTGAGTTAGCCAAATCACTATATCAACATGCAAAATCTCAGCAAAAGCAGATTTACATTGCAAAAGGAAAGCACCATTCTAATGCGTTAACAGGTAAACAGTTAGCAACTCATTATGATCAACTTCTAAAACAAATAATATTGGGTAAATCGTCATGAAAAAAATTGTTTGGATGAGTACGCTGATCCTAAGCTTGCTAATTTTTACGCTTATTAGCTTGTTAGTAACAAGCATTATTGTGCTTTTTAGTGACAGTGATGTTTTAAGTTTTACACAAAGTAACGGTGCGCATATGTGGATTGGTCTTGAAGTCAGCGGCTCTTGGCAAGGAGTAGCGCAAACATTGAGTGAGCATGGTTTTGATAGTGTCTTATGGCTTGGTCTTGTGCAATTGCTACCGTTTATTCTTATCAACATAATTTTGATTCGGTTATTTTTGCTTTATCGACGTGGATCCTTCTTCGCTATTGAAAATATAAAATGTTTTAAATGGTTAGGTGGCGTATTATTGGCGCAATTTGTACTAGTTGTGTGTTACCCGTCACTACTTATCACTCTTCTTAATATAGCAACAGGAACTGATATGGGAAGGGTCGTGGCTATTCAAGATACTGATATTATAGGCTTAGTGATGGGATTAATTATTTATGTTATTGGTTGGATCATGGGTCAAGCACAGCAGCTACAAAAAGAGCAAGAGTTAGTGATTTAATGGCGATTATTATTGATTTAGATGTAGTGTTAGCTAAGCGAAAAATGAAGTCTGCAGAATTAGCTGAAGCGATAGGTATTACGCCACAAAACTTATCAGTTCTTAGAGCAGGGCGAGCTAAAGCTGTACGCTTTACGACCTTAGATGCGATTTGTAAGCACTTAGGTTGCCAGCCTGGTGATATTCTGCGTTTTGAAGACGATTAGCGCAAAATGAGCTGTGTTTGTTTAGTCTGAGAGTCTTTTAATAACTTGCGGTATTTTGCTGGCGTGATATGCATTATTGCTTTGAATTCTTTGATTAAATGAGGCTGATCGGTAAAGCCACACTCATGTGCAATATCTGCAAAGCTCATTTCGGGGTTATCTTTAATTGCTTGTTTAGCAAGTTTTACCCGGTAGATACGCTCAAAATACTTAGGGGTGACACCGCATTGCTCTTTAACTTGCCTTTCGAGCTGGCGTTGACTGAGTGGGGCAAGTTGGTAAGCAGTTTCGAGTGGCGTTAACTCAATAAGATTGCGGATTAGGTGCTTTGAGTGTCTGTTACTGTGGTTAATGTTTTTATTATCAGTAAAGTGGCGGCTAATAAGCGTAACAAACGTACCTAGGCTGGCATTATCTTTAAGATCTTCGGCAATTTCACATAGGGACGGCTCTGCAAGGAGTGGGTGAGCATTACGCTTTAGTTCAGACAATACCGTAGGGTTAAAGCGAATACCGCAAAATTGTGCATCGTGTGAAAATGTGACTTTAGATGCTTGAGTCGATGTTTCTTGCACTGCATAAGGGGCAGCAAGCGGCTTGTCATCAATTAAAACTTCACCAACAACAGGAAACACAAGCCCAGTGGCACCATCGCAAGCAAGCCATTGCTCTCCTTGAGAGTGTGCTGTGGCATACCAAATAGCTTGTATACTATCGGCAAGATTGCCCTTTGGGGTCATTAATTCGAGCGTTAAATGGTTACTCATTAAACTTCACTGCCTCTATGGATAGCGAAAGTATCATCAATTGAATAGCGTTGTGTCAATTTTTAGTCCAAAAGTAAGCTACATTAGGGGCTGTTATTCGCACCCTGTTTTTAATCCTGCTATGCTACGCCCATTAGCAATCACTGAGTATTTGAGATGATTAACGATAACGATGTAATTGAAACATTAGACGAATTAGAAACATTTTTACGCCTAGTTGAAACTGGCGGTTTAGGGCTTGAGAATGTAACCGGTGTTGCTCTTGCAACCAACAATAGTGATGGTCGACCATTTATTGCGGTACTTGATGATAAACATCAACTTTTACTTGGCCGTTACGTGACAAGTGAAGTGTATGAAAACGGTAAAGATATGGTACGTTACGGCACTAAAAAGCCGCATTAATCATCACTGTTTACCAATAAAAATGGGGCGAAGACGCCCCATTTTTATTGGTAGTCGGCAAGCTCTCTGTGAATGCTCATTACCAGTTCATTAGGAATGCATAATTGGTTAGCGAGCGTGTCTAAGTAGTGTTTAGAGATTGCTTGGTTTAAATCAATTGCGCTGGCACTGGCTGCATATACTTCAATGCCCATTTGTGCGTTAGGCACAGCGGCAACTAACTCTGATAGCTGCATTGGTTTTCTTAGCTCATCGAACAGCATGGCCTTTTCTTGCACAGACAATTGCATTGTTTCTACTTGTGCGAAGATTTTTTGTCTTTCCGTTTCATCAATGTGGCCATCAGCATAGGCGGCTGCAATCATAGCGCGCATGAGTAATAATTGCCCATCACTGTGATTATCGTCGATGACATCATTAAATGACTGCTCGGGCAGCGTGGCGGGGGTAAAATCAAAACCACGAGAACTAGTTTGCTGCACTGGAGCCGCTTTTTGATCTGAGTATTGTTTATAGGCTTTCCAAGCAAGGCCACCGACAGCAGCAAGCGCACCATATTTTACGGCTTTTTTACTGCTCTTTTTAGTTTTTCCGCCCATTAAGCTGGTTAGTCCGCCGCCAGCAACGCCTCCTAAAAAACCACTCAGCGCGCCTGATTTATTTAAATTACCCACTAACTTTTGTAAGTCTTTCATTGTTCTCTCCTTGCAGTTATGTGCCCAGACTAGGTGATTTAAAATGAAAAGGAAACGAGATAAATGTTACAAAACACATCAGCTAACAATTATCTGCTTTAGGTACACATCTTTAGCTTGCTTAAAATACACCCAGTACTATAAGTTAGGGTTTCTGTTTAATTAATAATGAGGAAAAACTCATGGCAGATAATTACACACCACCTGAAGCAAGCCTTCAGATGGCATCTGAAAATAACTCAGGGCAGGGGAAGGTAGACGATTTACCCGAGGGCATTAAAGGCTTTAGTTGGGGCGCTTTCTTGCTAAGTTGGATTTGGGCAATTGGCAACAGCACTTGGATTGGCTTATTGGCCTTAGTGCCTTATGTTGGTTTTATTGTGTCGATTTATCTGGGTTTTAAAGGCCGAGAAATGGCATGGCAAAATAAACGTTGGGATAGCGTTGAGCATTTTCAACGAGTACAAAAACAATGGTCATTTTGGGGCGTGTTGATCATTGGTGGCATATTTTTATTGGGTATTGTAGCGGCGATAGCTATCCCTGCTTACCAAGCCAATGTCTAACTTATAAATAGAGCGAAAAGCCAGTATTTACTGGCTTTTTTTATGCCTGAAATGGTCAAAATATGGGTTTAATTACTTACTGAGTTATTATGTTTTTCATTCTTTATTTTACGATAATCGTAAAATAAAGTTTGACAATCATAAATCCGCTGTGTACTTTTTAGACTATGAAAATACGAATCAACCTAGATATAGAATTGGCAAAGAACAAAATGCAGCTGAAAGAGCTATCTCAGCGCATTGATATTTCTATGACCAATTTATCATTACTAAAAAACGGAAAAGTGAAAGCGATCCGCTTTAGTACCCTTGAAGCTATTTGTGAAGAGCTTAATTGCCAACCCGGCGATATTTTGGTGTACGAACGCGATAGCGAATAACTTTACAACGCAACAGGATTTTGGAGGGCATATGCTCAACCGTGACTATTTACTACCCGGCATAGCAGCAGGATTACTCGCTGTCATTTTTCCCATGTACTGGATTTCAGTATTTGGCGAAACACTTGATGGCTTAGGAGAAGCGCTCAAGCTTGATTTACAAAGCTTAAACTTTTCAGACTTTGTGTTTGTGATCATCGGTGCACTTGAAATTTACGTGTACCTGAGTTTACGCAAAGCACTAAAAGATATGTTTGATGTTGAAGGTGTACGCATACTGTTATGTGTGTTGGCGGTGCTGGTATTAGCTTTTCATGCCACTGTGTTATGCGATGTTTATCTTGCCGTAGCTGGTGATAAAGCATCGAATGATGTAGTAGAAAGTATTTCAATTATTGCCATAGTGGTCTCGGCTGGGAGTTTAGGCTTGTATGCGTTAGTGGGTTTGATCACAGCCGCGTTATTACTAACAAAGCGCCATGGAATGTCATCGTTGCTAACGGTGTTTTCTATCCTATTGTTGCTAATGTGCATCTTACAGCTAACGGTGATTTTTGCTTACTTGAATGTGTTTTTATTCCCAGCAGCATTATTAATTTTAATGGTGTTCTTTATCAAAAAACCTGAGCAAATCGAAGTGATTTAACAACGCTTTGTAACACAAGGAATAGGGTATGAGCTGGTTTAAAACGATTCTGTTAACGCTATTTTTGTCATTTGTTTGGGCTGCTACCTGTGTATATGGTGGGGTCAGTGGTTGGTTTTTAAAACCCATTGCCGAAACGGGCAATACTGAGCAATTTATTGCTAACAGTCAGGCGCTGATTGACAACAATCACGCAAACATTGCTTATGTTTTGATTGAAAATGGCCAAGTGGTTTTTCAAGATTACTCAAAAAGCAAAGATGAAATAACCGCAAATACTTTGTTCCCAGTGGCATCGCTCAGTAAATTTATTACCGCCTATGGCGTGATGACTCTGGCTGAGCAACAACAAATTCGTTTAGATCACGCGATTAATGAGCAACTGACGGGTTGGCAGTTACCTGAATCAGAGTTTGATAATCAATCAGTTAGCCTTGCTCATCTGTTATCTCATACTGCGGGGCTTGGCGATGGTTTGGGCTTTGCTGATATTGAGCTAAATGAAACCGTACCAAGCTTGCTTGCGTCGCTAAACAAGCCGCTATCATCAACGGGTGTGCGTGAAATTAAAGTCACCAAGCCTGTGGGCGATTTTCAGTATTCTGGGGGCGGCTATTTGATGCTTGAGCTGCTGGTAGAAGAAAAAACGAATCAACGCTTTGCAACTTGGATGGCTGATAACGTCTTTAAGCCAGTCAATATGACTGATGCCAGTTACGATGTACTAACTGAGTTAGATAACATTGCACCTGCTTATGATAAAAGCGGGCAAGCTGCGGGGCATTTTCAATACGCATCGGCAGCGGCAACAGGCTTACTGGCAAGTAGCCATGACTTAATCGCTTTAGTGCAAGCATTAACATCACCTCAAACAGGGCAGTTAAGCCCGCAAATGATCAGCACCATGCGAGAACCATTGGCAATTAGCTTAGGCGCACCAATTTGGGGGCTAGGTACCATGCTTTATGCACCAACAGCATCGGGAGATTTTGTGTTTGGCCATGATGGCGCGAATGAGCCAGCAATAAATAGCACGCTTCGCATCAACCCAGATAACAATGATGCAATCATCGTACTTAGCAGCGGCGGAGAACATATTGCATCAAAGCTCGGTTATGAATGGACGCTTTGGCAAACCGGTTACCCCGACTTTTTAGCGTTTGATGTTGCCCTGCAAAGCGCTTTTGTACCCTGCTTAATAGGCCTTAGTATTATCTTGATAGGTATGCTTGTGGTGCGTTTCAAAAAAGCGAAATAAGCAATTGATGTTAGGCTTAAATTATTTTTCCGCTTTACCCAGTAATTAGTAGCATTGTCATTGTTCATTAACGTGAACAGCTATAGTATTTGCTTTAAATTGATTATTCAGGGTAGGGCGCATGTTACGATTTTTTTCTATAGACCAAGGTGTGATCACAGAAACTGAGCCAGCTGCTGATACGCCTCTTGCAACCGCCATAAAAAATGCCCACTGGATTGATACCATAAATCCAACCGAAGAAGAACGACAAGCGCTGGCAAGCACGCTTAATATCACATTACCTGGTGCTGATGATGTTGAAGAAATCGAAGCCTCTTCCCGTTGTTTTATTGACCATGAAGGCTTGCATGTGCATGCGCTTTTCATGTCACCAAATGAAGGGCGCTTTAATACGGTAACCGTGGCTTGTTTGCTACAAGACAACTGCTTGCTTACAATCCGCGATGATGAACTAGCCGATTTTCGTCTATTACGACTGCGTGCACGGAAAGGGCAAGTGGCGTGTGATAATCCGAAGCAACTTTTGGTGACTTTATTTGACCAAAAAGTCGAAAACCACGCTGACATGCTTGAAGACATGCATCACCAGTTAGAAAAACTTAGTGCCTATGTACTTGAAGAGGATGACTCTGACTTAGAAGAAGCTGTTAGCCGAATTTCTCGTCTAGAAGATAACAACGGTAAGGTGCGTTTATGTTTGATGGATACACGCCGGAATATCTCGTTTTTACTGCGCCACCTAGGAGCGCCGACAGAAGACCGCGAATCACTACGTGAAATTGTACTCGATATTGATACCCTTATGTCTCACTGTACATTTTTGTTTGATAAGGTGAATTTCTTAATGGACTCGACTCAGGGTTTTATTAACATCGAACAAAACCAAATTATCAAAACCTTCTCTATTGCCTCAGTGGTGTTTTTACCGCCGACCGTTGTCGCCAGTATCTATGGGATGAATTTTAACAGCATGCCTGAACTGCAATGGGCATGGGGTTACCCGTTTGCAATTGGCATTATGTTGCTGTCTGGCTTTGCACCTTACTTGTTCTTTAAACATAAAGGCTGGTTGTAACAAAGCATAAAAAAGCCCAGCAAATGCTGGGCAAGGGGTCTTCGGATAGACCTAGGGATTGTACCAATCCGCAATAATACTTAATCATTTTGAGGGATTAAACCTGTCGCTATCTGCGTTAAAAATTTCTGATTTAGATCAACTAAAAAACGAAATTCTTGCCTTGTTAGCAACGAGGTTTTATTGCCTCAAAATAGACCACTTAATTAAGCGAATTGGTATTAACCTTTCAATTCGCCGGTAGACGATTCGATATGTGCACGAACAAACCATTGGAATTGTTCTAAGTCAGCCAGTTGGCCGGTGATCATATCTTCAGATACTGGGTCTAGCTCACCAAGCTTTTCGATAGCTGCACGGTGGTCTTTATTAACACCGTTATACACTTTATCAAGCGCTGTTAGGTGGTCAGTAACTAAGCCTTTACCAATTGAATAATCTTGCCAAGTACGGCGTTCTACAATTGATTGTGGTGTGCCAACAGGTACGCCGCCCATGGTTGCAATACGCTCTGCAATCGTGTCAGTCATCTCTTGCACTGCGCTTACTTGTGGGTCTAACATTTCGTGTACACCAATAAAATTAGGGCCAACAACATTCCAATGAATGTGTTTTAAAGTGAGGTGTAAATCGATTAAAGCGACCATGCGCTGGTCTAGAATTGCAATCGTGTCAGCTGCAGCTTGGTCTTTAACACCTGGTGCTGTAAATTCTGCGATTTTTGATGATGAATTACTCATTACTCCTCCGAGATTATCTATAAATTTCCTTTCGCTTTTAAATTAAAAAGCGTGTGTAGTTATTTAGAAAGCAAGCGTTGTGCCTAAAATGAATATAAAGTTAAACTGTTGAATTTTAAGGCTTTATTTTATTTTATTTTGAGGCGGGGTGGTTGTGGTGAGGTATGACTATGAAAACTCTGCACACCTTCTGTAAAAAATTCAGTGTGCAGATACAAATTTACGACTTAAGAGAGTAATGCCGCTGCTAAACGAACAAAGTCAGATGAAGTGAGAATTCCCACTAGGTTGTTATCTTTATCAACCACAGGCATGCAGCCATGACGATTTTCAACAAAAAACTTAGCAACTTCGTGTAGCGGTTGCTCTGGCGAGATACTGGTAAAATCGGTAGCCATAATATCAACCACTTTAGTTTGCTTTTCTTTGCGTTCAAGGGCGCTGGCGCTGTAATTAGCCATGATATTCATTACCTGAGCAATCATGATTTTTTGCGTTAACATGCCAACTAAGCCACCATGCTCATTGATCACTGGAATATGACGGACATTCTTCTCTTTCATTAGATTATGAGCGTCATGCAGGCTATTTTGCGCGCTAATGGCGAATGGGTCTGGCGTCATCAAATCACTAACTAGGTGTGTCATGGCTAAATCCTTACAATTAATCAAGTTGTGGTAAGTCTAGCGCGTATCGAGTGAATTGCACTTTAGTGAGATCAAAGTTTTAGTGATTAACGGTGCAAGTACCTGCATTACTTTGCTGACAATAGTGAAAGTCTAAATAATAGTGAGACTTAGCTGGTCGTTCACCTTTAGTGAGGTATTGATACATCAATTCAGCAGACAGGCGTCCCATTTCAAATGGGTTTTGACCAATATTGGCCGATGATAATCCTTGCTGTAATACTTCTAATTGCATTTGCTCAGTATCGGCAGAAACGATCACCACCTCTTGATTAGCAATACGTTGCTTATGTTTAGCAATCACGTTTGCATAATTAGAGTTAAATTGGGCAAAGCCCGCTACCGCTAAAAATAGTGGTGGATTTTCAAGGTTAAGTAGTTTGTCGAGTTGACCGAGTGATACCTCTCGCTTGCCTAAGCTATATAAAGGGCATCGATCAAACTCACTCCAGCCATTTTCACCACTTAAACGTTTATCTTTTTGCCCTGACAACGCATAGCGAACACCCTCAATACGCTTGTTTAAATTAGGTGTTGTTGAGTGTCCTGATTGAATACAAACTTGATTATTTTCTTTGTTGGTGAATTTTTTTAATTCGTTCCCTAAGGCCACCCCATAGTCAAAATTATTGGTACCCACATAGGCTAAACGGTACTGCTGGTCTTCTTCGAGCAGATCAGAGTCAAAAGTGATCACAGGAATGTTGTTATCTTTAAGCTGTTTTAACGCTCTTTCAACAAGGTAATTGGAATCTGTGGTTGCGATTAATAAACCACTAATGTTGTTTCTGCGAACAAGGTCGGTGATAACTAATACTTGCGTGCGAATATCTTGAAAGTCTTTGGGGCCATCGTAAATACATTCAAAATCGAGATGCTGTTTTGCAAATTGCTCACATCCTTTAAAGGCTTGCTGATAAAAGCTATCGTTTTTGGTTTTACCAACAACAGCCACCACATATTTAGCCTGAATTGGCAGGGCAAAAAGCCAAAAACAGGCGCACAAAAGCACCCAGTTTAATTTAAAATTTAATAATACTTTTAAAGACATAGCACTACATATTGCAAGTTAAGTATAAGCACGAGCTAATTATAGTGGCAGCGTTTGAATTTACCAGTCAGCATTTACATCAATCAACAAGCTTTAACATATAATGAAAAAGCCTTTTTAGGGAAGCGGTTATTTTTGCTACCTTTTATGACTCAAATGGAGTGGCTATGATCATATATAAATACTGGCAGCAATTAACAACACTTTGGCAAAAGGCCGCTTTTTTGTGGGCGGCTTTTTTTATTGTATTTAATGCATATTGCTTTTTTTGGCGTCATTTAATTGCGGGAGGCCAATATCAGTTTATTGACTCACAAATTTTTTGGCTAAAAGAGTGGGGGGCTTTATGTGCTTTAAATATTTTTCTGGTGGCTTTTGTTGATTTAAAAGCCAGGATTAATAGCAACTTATTTGTTTTTATTATTACGTGCGCAGTGACTATTTGTTCTTTGGTGATGTTACGTATTTTTGTTGATTACTCTTTTTATGGCTATGCAATTGCTGCTTCATTCATTCAGCTTTTACCAAAGTACTTAATCGCATGTTGTTTGGTATTGGCGTTATGGCGAGTATGCAGCATGTCGCTCTTGTCAAAAGCAAAGAACGACAAGCCTGAGAATGGTCTATCTGAATATATTGAAATAAACCATAAAGGGGTTGTTAAGAGACTCTCCCCAGAATCAGTATTATTTATTAAAGCTGCCGGTAACTATGTAGAAATACAAACATTAACCGAATGCTTTTTAAAAAGAGATACCATCAAAAACATTCAAGCTCACTTACCTTGCAATGAATTTAAGCAAGTGCACCGCAGCTACCTTGTTAACCTAGTCCATATTGAAGATTTTAATCTTCATAAAGCAAATGCAAATTTACAGATGAAACTAGGGTTTAGCATTCCTGTTAGCAAAACTTTTAAACCAGCATTAGCAAATGTATTAAGTGAGCCAAGTGTATTCGTCACAGAATGATGGGTTTCGTCACAATCTTATTTAAAACAAAAGCTTAATCTTTACTATTGAGTCATGAAAACAGTTTTTAAGGATAAAGTTCATGACAATAAAGACACAGAAAACACATAAGTTTTTGCATTGGCTCAGTGCGCTATTAGTCATTAGCGTGCTTGTTTTGGGTTACTACATGACCAGGGTGACTGACTACAGTTTGTATCATTGGCATAAATCAATTGCGGTGATCATTGCCGTCGTCTGGCTGTTAAGAATAGTTTATAGGCTCTATCAGCCGTTTCAATCTACTGTACAAACAAGCTTAACTAAGTGGTTGCATTTATATCATTGGGGCTTGCTAATCTTGCTAGCTGTAATGTTACTGTCAGGTGCTTTTTATAGCGGTTTCGGCGGCTTTGGTATTGCGGTTTTTTCGTGGCAGTTAGTGGCTAGTAATTATAATGAGGCGGGTCAGGCCGTTGCGTCAAACGCCTGGTTAAGCGATTTTGGCTGGCAAATTCATATTTTATCTGGGTATGTGTTATCAGCTGCTCTTTCAATCCATATTTTAGCGGCGCTTAAGCATCATTTTATAGATAAAGATGCGACCCTAAAGAGTATGCTTTAAGCGTTTATTTTAATTTGGTTTCGACCATTATCTTTCGCCTCATAAACAGCTTTGTCTGCGCGGTTTACTAAGCTTTCAAAGCTGTCATTTGACTGCCAGTTGGTTAAACCAAAGCTAGCGGTGACAGATATACGGTGCTCTTGATAAGCAATTTGACTTGTTTCGATGGTTTTACGAAGGCCTTCTAAAAATTGTGTCGCAGAGTTGATGTCGGTAGCAAAGAAAAACAGTAAAAATTCTTCACCGCCGAGCCGGCAACATAGGTCCTCTTTTTTTAAATGGTGTTTCATTAGATCAGAGAACACTTCGAGTACTAGGTCACCGCCATCATGCCCGTAACTATCATTAATACGTTTGAAGTAATCAATATCAACTACGCAGGCGAATAAGCTAGATGTTTGACTTGGGCTGAATAGTTGCTGCTGTTCAATAATGAATTGTAGTCCGCGGCGATTGTAAAGCCCGGTAAGTGGATCTTTTAAAGACAGCTCCAAATAACGCTTTTTCTCGTCAACTAATAAGGTGGTAATAAGCCCAAGGCCAGTCATAACAAACACGGTTGCATGGGCAATAACCGTGAGAGAGTATAAGGTCGCTAAGTTGTGTTCATGGGTAATGATACTCAGCTGTGAAATAGGCACCAAAAGAAGAATACACTGCGCCATCGACAACACTGTATTGCCTATGTTCTTCTCACAGACAGCGCGCTTTGTTGTGTAGTAAATAAGTGCAGGTAGAACGCTTAGCGTAAAACAGGCTTCAACAAGGGCAAGTTGATTTATATTTTGAGTAAGGAGGGCAAATACAGAAAAAATAGCACCATGCGCAATGATTATCTTATTAAAGCGGCTGGGTTCATCATGGTTATAAATGGATAATTGCAGTAATGTCATGGAGATCATATAAATCACCACACCAGATCGAAAACTTGGCGTAAGGTCTAATAAGTCTTGGATCCAAAGCCATGCAAAGCCAATTACACCAAGGTAAAAAAACAGGTTAAATAAGTAAATCGAGCGGTTATTAAAACTACTGCGCATCAGGCGCGTGGCTATAATGGAGCAGGTTACTACCGTAATGAGTAAGAAGACAAAAAAGCCGTGGTAAAAGTAATTCTCTACGTTACTAGCCATGAGTCGCACTGAAAAGCTCTAGGTAAATAAAGCTTAGCACAGGAAAAATTACTCACCTTTAAATCCTATCTATGATTCAAAAATGCTTTAATCGTTAGTTCATTTATTGATAGCTAAGCTTTCAATACACTACTGCCAAGCAAAACTTGCTCAAATTAAAACAAACTAAACATCACTGAAGCGATTAATAGTATTGCCATTAGGTAGTTAAATGCTTTTAAGCGCTTTGGGCTGGCAAGCCAATGTTGAAGCTTTTCGCCAAGTAAAGTCCACGAGCTGACACACGGCAGGTTAATTAAGCCAAATACGAGGCTTACGATTAATACAGAGGTGAGGTTTTTGTCTGGGGCATATAAGCTTACCGCGCTTAATGCCATTGCCCACGCTTTTGGGTTTACCCATTGAAACAGTGCAGCCTGAATAAAAGTAAACGGTTTACTTTCACTACTGGCTTTTTGTTGTGCGTTACTTGTGGCAATTTTAAACGCCAGATAGAGTAAGTAAGCAATGCAAAATACCTTTAATATCAAGTAGCTTGGTGGAAACAAGTCAAATAGCTGCATGATGCCAAGGCCCACTAAAACCAGCATCAACATAAAGCCAAGCGTCACGCCAAGTAAATGTGGTGTGGTTCTTTTAAAGCCAAAGTTAGCACCTGAGCTTATCAACATTAAGTTATTTGGCCCTGGGGTAATTGATGACACCAAAGCAAATAATGCCAAGGCTGTTAAAATTTCAAAACTCATCGCTATCTCTCCATTTGAATTAAGATGCAATTATAAGTTGTAATGCGTGCAATTTTTGCGCTTAATGTTGTTGTGTATATTTAAAGTTCACAATCAAAAATGAAAAAGATAAAATTAACGACAGAATATTGCATGAGCTTAAACGCAATGGCCGAATTGCTAATGCCGAGCTGGCAGATAAAGTGGGTTTATCGCCATCGGCATGCCTTCGTAGAGTGCAAGAACTAGAAAAGCTTGGGGTTATTGCAGGGTATCGGGCGGTTATTAATAATCAGGCTGTTGGCCTAGGTTTTATTGCTTATGTTGGGGTTGGGCTAAATGAGCACTCAACAGTATCTCAGCGAGCATTCGAACACGCGCTTGAGTTTATTGATGAAGTAAAAGAGTGCCACAATGTAACTGGCTCGTTTGAATATTTGCTGAGGGTTGAGACGGCGGATCTCAAGTCCTACAAAGCGTTTCATGCAGATGTACTCGGCTCAATTCCACAGGTACGAACCATTACCACTCATGTCGTGATGGAATCACCGAAGGATGAACGCGCTTAACAATAGAGTTTGTACCTTTTTTGTCATTAATTTATTGCGAGCTATAAGGCCTTAGTCTAGAATCTTCGCGTTAAAATAATAATATATAAGGAAATTACGTGAAAACGTTTAAGCCTTTTTTGGCGTTTATAGCTTTAGGTTTATTAGCAGGTTGTCAATCTACAACCGAAACAGGTGTATCGATGGCACGCTTTGAGAGCCCAGAGATCAACAGTGACCCCTTTCATTTTCGTGCAACCGTTGGTACAGATACAAGCAAGATCATTGCGAAAGATACCAGCGAGAGTACTTCAACGAGTACAGCGATAACGACTTCGATGAGTATGACCTTAGGTTATTCGACGGAGCTTACCGTAGGGGCTGGTATTGGTGGCGATCATGATTATGAAAAATATGCTATTAAGCATCAGTTTTATGGCAGCCCTTTAGAATCGGCCGTCGAGAAAAACTTCTCTATGGCTGTCAGCCTTGGCTATATTCGCAGTGAAGATGCGGGGTATGGTCCACTATTAGCGGGTAATTATGATGACGATACCTATGATTGGGATTTATCGCACGATACTTATGATATTGCACTTATTTCAGGATACCGATTAAGCTCAAAAGCCTTATTATACGGCAGTGTCTTTTATCAAAAAGGCACTATCGATGTTGATTATACCCAAATGTATTATCTTGCCAGCGAAGAAGGGGCTATGTTAACTCGAGCATGCAGTGATACGACAGAGCAATGCCTTGATTTTAGTGCTGATTACGACGGTCATAATGCAGGTGTCAGCATTGCACTTGAATATGCATTTACGCATTGGTTCGCTATTACAGGTGAAGCAGTTTATAAATCGATGAACTGGTTTGATCGCAGTGAAAGCGAGACTGCTGCAAATGTAAACTTTGAATTTAGGTTCTAGGTTTGGCTTTTCGAGAAAAGGCATTAGCAATGGCTAGTGCCTTTTTTGTAATGATTGTTATAAAAATACATAAGCTGCTGGGAGTAGCATACCGCTAATGACTAATACAGAGCGGCTGCCCCATGGGCTATTTTTACCCTTGATCATAAACAAGCCGCTGATTGCTAAAAACAGCAGCAGCCCAGCAAAAATATCAGAAAAAATCACCCACGAAGCGTTTGTCTCGTTCAAGTGTAAGCGGTTAAATGCTTGAAATACATGACGAGGCTCAATAGCTTCATAGCTTATGACATCTTTATTGAGTTTAAGGCTGAGGTTGTTACCGTTTTTTAAAAACACCTTAAACTCTTGCGGCGACACCCAATAAGAAGCCTTTACCGGCTCGCTTATATCAGCATGGGAGATAATTTGCTCAATCAACAACTCGTCATTATCTAATTGCCAAGTTTCATCGCTCACACTGATTTGCTGGTGGCTTACTTTGTAGTTTGGGTTCCAATCATCTTTGTGGTTCACTGCAATGCCAGAAACCGCAAAGATAATCACTAAACCAACACAAAAGTAACCAATATCGCGGTGTAAGTTTCTGTTTAACTTAAACCAGTTGATACTTGATTTATTACTCAATGATTTCAACTCCGCTCGGTACGAGCTGATAAATAGCCATTGCTTCAGTCACAGAGTTTACATCAAAGCTTTCGCCGGCTTGCTGCGCTTTGTGAGCAAGTAACGCTTTAGTGCGGCCAAGGCTAAGCTGAATTTTATCGAGCTTACCGGTTACGATAGCTTTACTGCCTTTAGC
Organism: Pseudoalteromonas shioyasakiensis; assembly: GCF_019134595.1. Lineage (NCBI taxonomy): Bacteria > Pseudomonadati > Pseudomonadota > Gammaproteobacteria > Alteromonadales > Pseudoalteromonadaceae > Pseudoalteromonas > Pseudoalteromonas shioyasakiensis. Next base: position 1,108,210 of record NZ_CP077770.1, read on the forward strand.
CGTCATCGGGAATACCATGTCGCCATCTTCAACTTTGATACGTAAGTTTTCAAAGCGTTTGTCAGATGCAAGTGTCATCCAGCAACCACGTTTTTCACATACCCCTGTGATAGTCCCTTCCACGGTAATTGGACTTGCAAGGTAATCGTCTGGTGAGGCCATAACCGTCGAAATTTTAATGAGTTTGTCACTGTCGACTTGATTGCCAAACTGTAAGCTAAAGGCGTGTTGGCTAAAGCTTAAAAGCGCCAATGAGAATGCAATAAATGTTTTTGATTTTAGGAACATAGCGGTTGCTTCTTTAAATAAAATTAAGCCTTAGTTTAAGCGATTTACTTGTATGATAAAAGGCTAATGCGATTAAAAATGATTTGCAATTAAGTTAAGTCTAGATCAATTACTTATTCATGTTGTACGGGTTCTATCAGTTAAATCAAGCTTTATGACAATTTCGTGAATATTGTGATAATGTAACTTTTTATCGTTTCATTGCTTTATAATGCCTTTTTTATTTGTATGATAAAGCTGGTTTTTAGCTTGGAGTTAGCATGGTTTCACGTCGAGAATTTTTAGTAGGGGCGGGCACATTAGCCTTTTTAGGATTATCAAAAAGTGCCATAGGTAAAGTGTCGTTAGGTGATTTAAAAACAACGGCTGTCGGCTTTGGCCCGTTAATTCCTGATCCAGATAAATTGCTCGACTTACCGGAGGGCTTTAGTTATCAAGTAGTTTCAAGCCTAGGTGAGAAAATGTCTGATGGGTTTACAGTACCGGACAAAGCCGATGGTATGGGTTGCCTAGCACTTGGTAATGACCGTGTTGCATTAGTGCGAAACCATGAGCTAAAGCCAAAAGACTTAGCGAAAGCTGAAGCAAGTATTGCCAATCATAAAACACCTCTGGCTTTTGATACTAACAGTGACGGTGTGGCGTTACCGGGTGGCACAAGTCATATCGTGTATAACTTAAAAACTCATCAAAAAGAGCAAGAGTACTTGTCATTGGTCGGCACTATTCGTAACTGTTCTGGCGGTATCACGCCATGGGGCACCTGGCTTACGTGCGAAGAAACTACAGATACCAAAGCCGATGGATTTAACCAAGACCATGGTTATATTTTTGAAGTACCCGCAAATAGCAAAGGCTTAATTAAACCTGAGCCATTAAAAGCCATGGGTCGATTTAACCACGAGGCGGCTGCTGTTGACCCGCGCACCGGCATTGTTTATTTAACTGAAGATAAAGGTGATAGCGTCTTTTATCGTTTTATTCCAAAGGAATATGGCAAGCTGCATAAAGGCGGGCAATTACAAGCTATGGTGGTAAAAGGTAAGCCACAATTCGATAGCCGTAATTGGAATAATAAAGCCATGGGGCTACATCAAGAGCTTGAGGTTGAGTGGGTCAATTTAGATAACCCTGAAAGCCCGAAAGACGACTTACGCCTACGCGGATACAAACAAGGTGCGGCACTATTCGCTCGCGGTGAAGGTATTCACTGGGGTGATAAAGAGCTTTATTTTTGCTGTACCAATGGCGGTAAAAAACAACTTGGTCAGGTTATGAAATATCAGCCATCAGAATTTGAGGGCACAGATAAAGAAGCACAGCAACCAGGTAAAATCTCGTTGTTTGTAGAAAGTACTAGCAAAACCCTATACAACTTTGGCGATAACCTAACCGTGTCACCTAATGGTCATTTAATTGTTTGTGAAGACCAATACACCGATGTGGTTGATAATCATCTTCGCGGTGTGACACCCCAAGGGCAAGTTTATAATTTTGCCCGTTTAGTGGCGCAAACCGAGCTGGCAGGTGCCTGTTTTTCACCAGATGGTAGCACTTTGTTTGTGAACGTTTACTCACCTTCAAAAACACTTGCTATAACAGGTCCATGGCATAAGTTTAGTGTTTAACAAATAAAAGAGTTTTACTCTAATTCACTAATTATTAGTAACGGAAAGTTCTTTGACGAGCGGGGCTGCCAATCTGCAAACTCAATATTACTCACATTCAGTGTATTGAGTGCTTTTTTTGAGTAGCTCCAGCCTCTGGCTTTTTGTGCCACAGCTGCACGTTTTAGCTCTTTAGATAAACCAATCGTTAGCAAGTCATGATTAACCCCGCGTTTTGCATAAAAGGCTTTTTCACGAGCCACGGCTTTTGCAATTATTTCATCGTAATGAGTGCGTAAAGCCTGCCACTTGGTTGTTTTTTCTGGCACTTTTAAATGGCTTACCATGGCATCAATGTCGCTATCTCGCCAGCGAGCTGAAGCGGCATCGCCGTGCCAACCGACAATGGCGTTCTTAGCTATGGTAGTAGGGTTTCCTGCAAGCAATACGTAATTCGCACACGACGAAAAGCAAAATTGTTTTATATGAACTTTTAAATTATGCGCCAAAACCAACTCGGCGAGGTCCATACCTAAATCAACGTTTCCGCCACCACTGGTAATTTGTATACTGTTTATGCTTGGCTGCTCAGCCAAAAGCTGTGCAACATGTTGATTGTTTTTGGCACTAATTTCGCCCTGATAAATAATGCGCTGCTCGCTTTGTGACACACCGGCAAAGCTTAACCAAGGGATAATTAAAAACAGACTAAAAAATACACGCAACATAAAACGCTAACCTTATAAATTGTATGACAATTCTATCATGCTTTTAGGGTTTTTTAGCGGCTTTTTTGGCGCTGACTTTAGCTGCATGTTTAGTAATCCACTTAGTCATTTTTTTCATTAAAGCGGGTGGAAAATCATGGCCCATTCCGGGCACGACTTTTAACTTACTGCGCTTTATTAACAGAGCGGTGTTGATGCCCGCAGACAGTGGCATAACAGGATCAGCACTGCCGTGGATCACTAACGTGGGGGCTTTAATCTTCTTTAAAAGTTGTTCGCGATACGGCGTTGCGGCAATGGCTGCAAGCTGACGTTTAAAGCCAGTTTGATTCGTGTGGGCCCGCTCAATATAGCGCTCAGCATTGGCGTATAAAGCGTGTTCATCTTGTGGGTAAGCTGGGCTGCCAATGAGTTGGTTTAGCCGAACATTGTAATCAATCGCGGCTTCTTTATTACTGCTTCGGGGGCGTATTTTAGCGAGCTTTACCAATAGGTTAATGTTTGAACCCGAAAACGATAACGGCGAGCTACTCGACATAATTGAAGTTAAGCTCAGTACACGTTTTTTATACTTTGCCGCGGCAATTTGCGCGATCATGCCACCCATCGAAGCCCCCACTAAGTGCGCTTTTTTGATAGCCAGTGCATCCATTAATTCTTTTACATCGCGAGCCATGTCATCGAGCGAATAGGGCAGCTTTGCGCGAATGGGTAATCGGCGGCTAAGCCAATGCTTTACGAGACTCGGCTTGCCTAAGTCATCTAACGATGAAGATAGCCCTGCATCACGATTATCAAAACGAATAACCCGAAAGCCTTTTTCGACCAAGCCAAAATATAGCGACTCTGGCCAAACGGTAAATTGAGCACCTAAGCCAATAATTAAAATGATCACCGGTGCATTTTTATCGCCTTCATCTTGATAACTAATACTGATACCACTAGCTGTAAGGATATGTTCCATAGACTGACAAATAAGCTTACGCAGGTATCATCAGCTTAGTGTGTGAAGTTGGCAGTTTAGTGACAGAAAGAAGAATAGACAGCATATGGCTACATGCTGTCTATTGTCAGGGAGTTTTCTTAGAAGTAAGCGGTAACGCCAATCCAGAAATTACGGCCTTTATCTTTAACGTTGTAGTCGTCTGTGAATGTTACTTCGCTAACTACACCGCGACCTGTTAGGTATTCATACTCACCATCGCCATTTAGGTCGGTATAGCTAGTGCTATATGAGGTGAAATCTTCGTCTAATAGGTTGTTTACACGGGCATTGATTTGCACGTACTCATTTACATAAAACTGCGCACCTAAATTAAGTAGGTTGTAGTTTTTGTAATACAGCGCTTTATCGTGCACGTTATCCCAACCGCGGTAACGGTCTGAACGATATACACCCTGTAGGTATAAGTTCATAAAGTCAGTCGCTTCCCAGTTTAGGGTAAGGTTTGCCATGTGCTCAGCTGAGTTAGTTAATGGTTGACCTTCTTCAGGTCCGCTCTTTTGTTCGCTATCAGTCCACGTGTAGTTACCGTTAACAGACACTGTTTTAGTGATTGTGTATTGACCAGCAATTTCAACACCTTGAAGGTCTACTTCGTCGATATTGATCTTTTGGCTGTAGCTATCGTAGCCAAGTTGATCGTATTGACCTAAGTTCACACAAGGGCGTACATCGTTAGTTTGTTCACAGCTTAAAATAGTGTCGCCGCGGGCAATCTTGTCTTCAAACTTGGTGTTGTAGTAAGTCACATTAATGTTGTGATCGCCATCAAGCGAAGTCCAGTAAAGTGCAACTTCTGAGTTCACACTGGTTTCTGGTTCTAAATCTGGGTTACCCGCAAATGGGCTTGTGCCCTGACCACCAAATCCGGTGATACCGTCGTAAAGATCAGTGGTTTGCGGCGTTTTATAACCTGTACTCACACCACCTTTTAAGGTCCAAGTGTCAGAGAGGTTATATACACCGTAAACGCGCGGTGACACTTGGCTGCCAAATACATCATGGTCATCGTAACGAGCACCTAATGTAAAGGTAAAGTTGTCAGTTGCCATCCAGTTATCTTCGGCAAAGACTGAGTACATGTTTTGCTCTTGTACTTGACCTGCTTGGTCACTTTCAAGGCCAAATACGCCGTCTTTTAATTCACCGTCGATAAGCTGACCACCAATTGCTAGGTTATGGCTACCAAAGCTACCTGTGATAGGAATATCAAAGCGTAAGTCATAGGTATATTGGCTGCTTTCAAGTGGGCGAGCAGGGCGCGGTAAGAATGTTTCTTCGGCTAAGTCTTTACGTGCTTGTTCGTCCATTCCTTCGTATTCGCCTGTACCATCGTACATAGCTTGCAGTTCTAATCGCTCGCTTACACTCAGTGGTAAAGTACGGCCATTGTTTTGCGTATCAACATAAGATACAGAGGCCTTAACCGTTGCCCAATTAAGTTCACCATCGTAGCTGAGTGACCACCATTCACGGTCAAACTCTTGGTCTGCCGCATAACCTGCACGCGGGTTTACTTGGCCGCGGCGGTCTTGCCAAATTGATTCAATGTTATCTTTAGTACCAAGCGGGTAAGTTATTGTGCCTGACTCAATGTCGTAGCTTGGCGTGTTGTCGTACACTTGGCTTGAGTTATCGTAATCAAAACGTAAATGATGCGACTCAAACGGAGTATAAGTTAAAGTAAAACCATACTGCTCGTTTGTATTATCAACGGTACGACCGCCACTACCAAAGCCTAATGAACGAACATGTACAACACCATTAGGATCGGTTGCTGGTTCAAATGTTGGCGATGATGCTTGTTGCTCGTAAACGCTGCCGCGTACACCTAAGCTTAATACGTCTTTGATAAGCGGACCCATCACACTGAAGTCAGTGGTAATGTCATCACCAAAATCATCGTTTTGTTGTAATGAACGGCTAAAAGATACTGCACCGCTCCAGCTGTCAGTGTGCTTTTTAGTGATGATATTGATTACACCACCTAGCGCATCTGCACCATAAAGTGTTGATGCAGGGCCGCGAATTACTTCAACTCGCTCAATGGCATCGACCGGTGGTACGTGGTTAAACGCGTTACCACCAAAGTTGTTTGGATAAATATCGCCATGGTTATTTTGGCGTTTACCATCAATAAGTAACAGGGTGTATTCACCTGTTAAACCACGCATACTTACACTGCCTTGGCCTGTTTTATCACGGGTTGTGCCAATGTCGATACCTTCTAAATACTGCACAGCATCAAGTACTGAGGTGAAGGCATGAGACTTAATATCTTCATTGGTGATGATCGAAATACTTGCAGGTGCTTCGGTAACTTTTTGCTCAAAACCTGTTGCAGTGATAACTAAGCGTTCCATATCTTGTTTCGGCTTAGCGTCATCAGCAAAGGCTGAAAAATGTGTTGCTATGGCAAGTGCCAGTAAGCTTGGTTTTATTGATTTCATTGTAGGTTTCCAGTTCTTTTTGTAGGTTATCCCTTTGAGGAACGATGCGTATACTACAGAAATGAAAAATACAATCAATAATTATTCTTATTTAGATTAATCTTTTTCAAGTTGGCTTAACATTATTCACAATTAAGTTGCGTTTGTTTTTTAGCTAATTAATACGCTGTTACAAACAAGTTTTAGATTAAATACCCAAGGCAGATTCCGTTCCTGTATAGTGTTTTAATCATCATCATAAAAATTAAAATAATGAATTCAGATATCTCTTTAGCGCGCTTCAAGCAGTTTCCAGTGCTTATGTGGATCTTCCTATTTGGCTCATTTATTACCCGTGGTAGCTATTACATGGTGTGGCCATTTCTTGCGGTGATCTTGTACGAAAAGTTTGCTTTATCGGCGACAGAAGTCGGTTTGGTACTTACCAGTGCCGCGGTGATTTCAGTGTTCACTAGTTTTATTGGCAGCAGCCTATCAGATAAAGTGGGCCGGCATACGCTGATGTACATTACCGGCGTGCTGTATATCATTTCTTTCTCGCTGTTAGCTGAGGTAGAAACCGTGGCCGGTTATGTGATTGTAATGACCTTATGCTCGATTGCGACTGCACTTTGGCGACCACTAACCAGTGCGGCGATTGGCGATATTATTGATGATGCACAAACTCGTGAGTTGGCCATGCAGTCGCTGTACTTTATTGTTAATGTGGGCTGTGCGGTGGGTCCATTAGCAGGGGTATGGCTAGGTTTAACCGGTGAGCAGTCTAGCTTTTATATTACCGCAGGGGCATTTGCTATTTTATTGGTGCTGCTTGTTTGGGGCTTTAATTTTAGTGATAAAGCAGCAAATAATACCGCAGCAATTGATGAGCCAGAAGAGAAAAAACCAGCTGTACAGGGCAAGCAAATCTTACGTATTCTATTTGCAGATAAGCTGCTGCAGTGTTTAATTTTAGCCAATATTTTGTGCATGTTTATTTATGCGCAAATGGATAGTTCACTCATACAATACCTAACTCGTGCAGAGGCACCCGACCTACTTGCATTGATTTCAGCGCTGATATTTACCAATGCGTTAGTGATCATTTCGAGTCAATTTTTGCTGTTAAAAATGATGGCACGATTTAGCCTAACGGTACGCATTCAAATTGGCTTGGTGCTACTAATGGTGTCGCAGTTTTGGCTAGCACTTAATCCCCTCGATTTATTCTGGGGCTGGATTGGTGCGATAGTGGTGATGAGTTTGGCCGAAACTATTTTGTTTCCTACGATGAACGTTCACCTTGATAGGCTCGCACCATCACACCTACGTGGTGCGTACTTTGGCGCGGCTTCGTTTTATGATTTAGGATTTGCTTTAGCACCACTCGGTGGTGGTTTAATTTTAGATTATTACGATGGCCCAACCTTATTCTTTGTAGCGGGAGGGCTTTGTCTTGTGGTGATTTACTTATACGCCATACTCGAAAAGTTACCCAGACCCGATTTTGCAAGCACATTGCCAAAGTAAATTTATAGCGTGAAATTGCACAACAGCTGCTACCTTTATAACTCACACATTTAACGTTGAGGTGTAACATGGCTGTTTCTGCAATCCCAAAAGGTTTCCATGCGGTAACCCCGTATTTGATTATTGATGGCGCAACAAAAGCTATCGAATTCTATAAGCAGGCTTTTAATGCCGAGCTTGTAATGCAAATGCCAATGCCTGATGGTGGGGTGGCGCACGGCGAGATAAAAATAGGCGACTCCTACATCATGCTTTCTGACACCTACCCTGAAATGGAATACAAATCTCCACAGCAGCTTGGCGGTACACCTGTCAATATGATGCTGTATGTTGAAGATGTCGATGCTGTTTTTGCCAAAGCGTTGTCGCTTGGCGCGAAAGAGCTACGCCCTGTGCACGACCAATTTTATGGTGATAGGTCGGGCACGTTAGCTGACCCATTTGGCCATATATGGAACATCGCGACGCATAAAGAAGACCTAACCGAACAAGAATTAATCGAGCGCATGGGAGAGCTCATGAGTAAAGAGCAGGATGCTTAAAAAGTTGTTTCAACCGACATTCCTATTTGCCACGAATCAACGTCTTGGTAACTGCCCAGAGGCGTACTAAAGTCGATATGGATCACATTGTCGTTACTTGAGCGCGATGAATATAGGCGAATACCAACGCCTGCACTGGTTAGCATTGAATCTGAAATATTTGCAGTTTCAGTGCTGCCAAATGCTTGGCCTACATCAACAAAGCCAACAAAGCCTACATCTACAAACTGATACAGATTGATATTAGGGTACATTCTTAGTTCAGCCGTTGCTTGTACGCTTGAGGTACCATGCTGGTAACTTTCTGGGAAGCCCCGCATGCCTTCTTCACCACCAACAGCCAGTGGTTTGTCAGCAAATTCATGGTTTTGCCAATGACCATTTAGATGCGCATAAAAAGCAAATGAGTCTGACCAGCGATAGTTCATTTGTGCTTTTGAATAAAGCGCTAAACGGTCATCAAGCTCAGTTCCGACATTACCTTTGATGCCAGCGGCAAATCGATACAAGGCGTTATTGTTAAACCACGCTTTGGTAAGGTTTGTATCAAATAAAAAGCCTTGGCCAAAATTTACGGTATCGATGGCAAACTTTGAATTTAGCTCCCAACCTAGGTTAACGTCTTCGTTGTGGTTTATTAGGTCAATATCGTGTAATACGGCGTAATTGTCCTCTAGCCAATGTAATCCGACCCAAGGCGCTGCAATGGTGTAATCGTTAAGGCCTGCAAGCAAAGGCTCTGTTTCAAAAGGGCGGTAACTGACATCTTCGTAATCAATCCCAGCAAGCCAGTGAAAGGTTTGCTGACTGTCTTGCGATAAAATTCCGCCGTAAGCAAACTGGGCGATTAATTCATCGGTAAAGAACTCTGAACGAGTCATGCCATTTTGATAGATATAACTTTTTTGCTTTTGTGATTTAGCAAAGTAGCGCATTAGTGCGTCACTGCTGCGTTGATAAAAAGGCTGATGATAATCCACTAAAAAGACTTGCCCGTCATCGTAATCATCAGCTTGTAAAGTGAGGGTTGCATGAGGCTGCCAAGGCACTGGCATTTGCAGCACTGAGTGGTAGCCTGAGCGTTCATGATCTGATTTATACTTTAATGATGCACGAATACCGTAGCCTAAAAAGTTTTCTTCTTTAAAACCTAAGCTGTATTTATTATTGCCGCTACTACGGCCAAAATTAATGGTTGGCAATAAACTCCAGGTATCCCAGGTATCGATTTGCACCACGCGGGGTTCATCTTCAAGGCAATCTTTTGTATAGCTAACTTTGGTATCTCTTAAGTATTTTTTGCTGCGCAGAATACGTTCCGCTTCTTGTAGCTGACGCTCACTGACTTGGTCACCCTCTTTAAAGGTAATTTGCTCACTAACAACTTTGTTTTTGGTATCAATGTGCAGCCAGTTGATAAAGCGATGTAGGGCGGTTGTTTCAGGGTCATTAGGATCGAAAATCGTATGAGTATCAATATTGAGTTTATCAACAGTGATGTCTTTGTCTTCGCTTAATTCTGCAGTAGGTTTGCTTTTTACTTCACAAACCACATCTAAGCTTAAAGGCTCATTTGCATAAACAGTCCCTGTAGCAGTGCATGTTATTAATAAAACAGGTGTTATTTTATTCATCATTATTATGCCTACTAAATACCAAGGAGACGCAGCGTGTTTGGCTTTATCAACCTTTAAATTCTTTACAGTTATCAGCATAAAATCGCTAACTTAAGAAAAACTTAACTAAAACTTAAACTTCATTGAAGATTGTAAGTTCATGATTAATAGACGTTATGCTAACTAACTGTGGCGAAGTTAATCGAGAAATAGCTGGCTTACGTATGATTTCTTAAGGTTTCTAATAGAGTAAATAATGAAAAAGCGTGTTTTATATTGGCTGCAAAATGATTTACGCCTAGTCGACAATGAAATTCTATCTGAGTTAGCTGATTTTGATGGCGAGCTTGATTTGGTGTTTGTGATTGAGCCGCGCTGGTTTAGGCAAACTAACTATCAATCAAAACCGTATGGGACGCATAAATACCATTTTTTACGTGAAAGCCTGGCAGCATTTGCACAAGCCGTTGAGCAACTTGGGCAAACACTCCATGTGATTACTGGTGAGCCTGAGCAAGTAATCAGTCAGCGTTTGAAAAAGTTCGATATTGAAACTTTGGTTTGTACCGAGCAAGTTGGTGTTTATGAGCAAAAACAGCTCGATAAAATCAAAGTTTTATGCCCAGAAGTGACGGTGAAAACCTATCAGCAAGACACCTTGTTTAAAGCAGCGGACTTACCTTTTCAGCTTGATGACTTACCTAAAAACTTTACTGCCTTTCGCAAAAAGGTAGAAGCTGAGCCAACCTTTATAGCAGCGCCACAACAAGCTGCTAGTTACTTACCTCACCCAGTTCAGCTATGCCCTGAGCAAACTATAGATGATGTTACTGTTCACTCAGGAAGTTTTAAAGGTGGCTTAGTTGCAGCCCAAAAGCATTGTAATGCGTACTTTTCATCTAAAGCACCAAGCAGTTATAAAGAAACACGCAATGAGTTAGACGGCTTTAGTAACAGTACTAAGTTCAGTGTATGGCTCGCTGGTGGCACAATTAGCGCAAAACAGCTGTACCGAGAAGTTGAAGTGTATGAGTTACAAAACGGTGCGAATGAGTCGAGCTATTGGATAAAGTTTGAATTACTGTGGCGCGAATATTTTAAGTGGCATGCGATGCATGCTGGCGCAACACTCTTCCAGTTTAAAGGGCAAAAGCATAGTGCGCCACTGACGACTTTTAACAGCCAGCGCTTTAATGCGTGGTGCCAAGGTCGCACGCCGTTTGCTTTGGTAAATGCAATAATGCATGAGCTTAATGCGACAGGCTATATCTCTAACCGCTCTCGGCAAATTGCGGCAAGCTGTTTAGTTAATGAGCTTGAACTGGATTGGCGCTATGGCGCAGCGTATTTCGAACAGCAACTCATCGATTACGACGTGGCTGCGAACTGGGGTAATTGGCAATATATTGCGGGTGTCGGCGTTGACCCTAGAGGCGGTCGACATTTTCATATTAATAAGCAAACAGCGCTTTATGATCCCCTAGCGCGTTACATTCGAAAATGGCAAGGAGATCAAAGCATCGTAAGTACAATCGACAGTGTTGATGAGGTAGATTGGCCAAAAATGTAATAGCCTGCGTTAGATCAATATTCTTCACAGATTTTTAGTGTTTTTTTATTTTGTTAACTAAAATAATGATTAAGGCTTGCTTTTATTGTTGGTGGGCTAGTTAACAAGGCTAATTATGGCATTTAGTGAAGGGTATGATGCGATTAAATCGCAGCTTGGTTTAGACATTGCTCAGCTAATTCTCGACAGTGGGGATGCGGGTATTTGGCTTTGGAATGTACAAACAGGCGAAACCATTTTCAATGATAAGTGGGCCGATATTATCGGTTATTCACTGCAAGAATTACTGCCAGTTTCAATCGAAACTTGGCTCAGCTTTGCTCACCCTGATGACTTGCCAAAATCTGAACAGCTATTAAATGCCCATTTTAAAGGTGATTCTGAACGCTATATTTGCGAAGCGCGAATGAAGCACAAACAAGGGCACTGGGTTAAAGTGCTCGATAAAGGCCAAGTGCAAAGTTGGGATGAAAATGGCAATCCTGAATGGATGCTAGGCGTTCATATCGATATCACTGAGCAGTGGTTAAAAGAGCGAGAAATTGAGTTTTTACATGCTAAATTACAAAAGTTTACTGATAACTTACCGGGGTTTGTTTATCAATATATAGTTGATAAAAATGACCAAGCTTACTTCCCTTTTGCAAGCTCTAAAGTTTTTGATATCTATGGCTGCACGGCAGATGATATAAAAAAGTCTGCTGATTTAATCATGCATATTATCCATCCAGATGACTTAAAGCGTGTTATAAAAAGTATTGAAAAATCGCGAGTCGAATTATCCGATTGGCATGAGGTTTATAGAGTCAATCACCCAACTAAAGGGGTGATTTGGGTTGAAGGAAAATCCTCACCCAAAGCCCGTGCTAATGGCAGTGTTGAGTGGAATGGTTATTCAGAAGATGTCACCGAAGAAGTTAAAAGTAACGAAAAAATACAGCTGCTTACAGCGGTATTTACAACAACAAGTCGTGGTATATTAATCACCACCCCTGAGCCTAAAATTGTGGATGTTAACCCTGCTTTTGAGCAAATAACAGGTTTTAGTAAATCACAAGTGCTTGGTAAAAACCCATCTATACTCTCAGCTGAGCAGCAACCCAAAGAGTTTTTTGAAAAGATGTGGGAGCGTTTATTAAATACTGGCCGTTGGCAAGGTGAAATATGGAACAAGCGCAAAACCGGTGAAGTATTTCCTGAGTTGTTAACTATAGATGCTATGTATGACGAACATGGTAAAGTTAGTCATTATATTGGTGCATTTGATGATATTTCGCAGGCAGTAGAAAAGCGCCAACTGCTTGATGAATTAGTCAATCAAGACCCACTGACTAAGCTGTTAAATCGACGTGGTTTAGATATTCAGTTACACTCATTTTCTCATCATGCGGCGAATGAAGGTAACGAGTTTTCGTTGATTTATGTTGACCTTGATAACTTTAAATTGGTGAACGATACCTTTGGCCATGAACAGGGCGATAATCTACTTCTTGAAATCAGTGAGCAGCTCTCACTTCAGCTGCGTGATAAAGACATATTAGCGCGTATTGGCGGCGATGAGTTTGTGATTGTGTTGCCAACGTTAGCAAAACTCTCTGTTTGCCAAGACATTGCAGGGCGCTGCCAAAAAGCGGTTGAGGGCGTAGCAAAGCGCTACGCAACAAAAGTGCCTGTGAGTGCTAGTTTTGGTATCGCGCTTTACCCAGAAGATGGTAAAAACGCCAAAGAGTTACTCGCCACTGCTGACGAGCAAATGTATAAGATGAAGCTTAAACATAAAGCATCACCACTCGGTTGATATTTCGACACTCGGCAATTTATTTAAAAGCGGAAGTAAAGCACGCTCTTTGCGTAAGTCTTTGCGCTCGTTTTCTAAATCTCTTCGTTCTCGATAAAGCTCTTTTTGTTGGCCATTATCAAGTTGATTGCTGTTAAGCTCAGCACGAATATCTTTTAGGCGGCGGTCAATGTCGTCAATTCGGTCATCAATGTATATCAGCCTTTGCTGTACTTGATACCTGTCGTTTCCTTCTTGCCATGCTTTACGAAACGCTGTGCTATTACAGACGCCATTGTAAGATGCCCCTTGCATACCAAGCGTAAAGCCATTTTCGGGCTCACAATAAACTGCCAGACCTTGATCGTATCCCACTTTATATTCCGCAATATTGGCACTTACGCCATACTCGCTACATTGTGATAAGGCATCTATGCCATCACGATACTCAGTGCCATCAGCGCCATGTTTATAACCAATACCATGCCAATTGGCTTGTAAACATTCATCTTTACTGACTGAGGTACAGCCTGCTAATACGATTAATGGCAGTAGAGGAAGTATCCATTTTCTCATTAAAGTCTCAGCTTAAATTATTAATAACTAACTTGATTCTAGCCTGTAATATTATGTTTTAGAAAGCTGTTTTTGTATTTCATAACAATGCCCTCAGGTGAAGGCATTGTGACTATCAATTACCACTGACAGAATCGCTGAGCAATGCGAATATTTGGCTGCGCATTTTTTAGGTGAGCTAACTGTAATAAGCATAACGCGGTAAAATGACTGCGTTTGATTAACTGATGACGGTCAAAGCGCATGATCTTGTACCAGAGCTTAAAGAGCTCGCCAAAAGGCATCAGATTGCTATTGTTAAACTGCCACTGTGATTGGTAATTTACCTTAATATGGCAAGGCATATGACCCGGATAGGCTTGCCACGGTGCAAGCATTGCACGTGGGTAACTGGTTTTAAGCCAGCGTTGATAAAAGCGGTGTTTACGAACATATTCAACGGGGACAGCTAAAGGATATTGCAGCACTTTCCACGAATAAAACGGATGGAAGAACTCCATTTTAAACTCGCATACTTGCTCGTTTGGAATGCTCAAATGATGGTGTTGATCATTGAGTAGTAAAAACAATTGGAATGCTTTTTCGAGTGGTAATTCAGCCAAGGGTTTAAAACTAAGTTTTAGGTTATCAATTAATTTTTGCTGTAGTAGTGACGCATTATGAACCACTGACTTTGGCAAATAAGCGTACTGCTGATCTAAATAAGCTTGAATGAGCTTATCAAGGTTGTTTTCTTTTGCTGCATCATAAATAGCGTCGCCATAAAACACGGCACCTAAGCCAACACTGCCACCATTACCAGACCAACTAATTTGTGGTCTTGAAACGGTTTTATATTCATTGTGATGTGCTTTGCGCCAGTATTTGCCAAGGCGCTGCTCAACAGAGAGCTTTTGCGTGTCGCGTACTTGCACAATTTCAAGTTTAAGGGCATTTTGTGAAGCATATTGTTTTGCGCAGTAGAGATCTTGGCTATCTGATTGCGAAAAATTAAACGATTTAAGTTCAACACCTTGGCGTAATAGCTCGCAGTTAATTAACCGTGAATCAAGGCCGCCAGACAAGGTGCTCAGCACTTTTTTATCGGTGTGCATCGCTTTTGTTACAACACTGCGAAAAGCCTGAGTCACGCCTTCAATTGCATCTGTAACCTCTAGGTTTTGTTTGGCAAGGGCGACCCAATCAAAGTAACGTTGCTTTACCACGCCGTGGCTGGCATCAAAACGTAATATTTCGCCAGGGTATGAGCATTTAATGTTTTTGTAAGGCGTGTGATCTAACAGCGGATAACCAAGCACAGCAAGCTCTGTAAGTGCTTCGGCATCGCTTTCAAGCTCAATACTCAACTGTTTGAATAACCCCAAGTTGGTTGAAAACAGTAAGCCTTGCGCTGTTTTTAAGGTATAAAACGGCTTTAAACCAAGTGGGTCGGTGGCAAGTACTAAGCTGCCTAATTGGCTATTAAACTGGCAAAAGCTAAATACCCCTTCACATTGCCGTAAGCAGGTGTTGAGCGAAGCTGTATTGGCCATGGTTTTTAAATCATCACTACGCGAGCTGCTCAGTAAAGGATGACCAATCAGCGTTGCAATTTGCGACTCAGTTTGCAACCAACTCGCTTGTTGGTAAGCATCAAAGTCATAGTGAAAAATAGCTCCATTATCACAATCAAAGCGCTGAACATCTGCTTTTTTATAGCGATTAAATACATCAGCTATTTGATTAATATAATGAAATTCTGTTTTGCCTAATTCATTGAATTGGATATAACCTGCGATAACAGCCATGTTAACCACCTTTTCGTTTGCTAACTTACATGTAAAGTTGCAAGCCATAGGCCAAAACGAATAAAGGCCTTAAACAAGGCCTTTGGTAACATTACAAAATTACAAACGCAGATCAGCGATTGTTAAGTTGTTGGTTGATTTCATCAAATATACTCGCATCATCAATGGTAGATGGAATTTGTAGTTCTTCACCATCGACCAATTGGCGTAAGTTCTTTCTGAGTATTTTCCCTGAGCGGGTTTTTGGGAGGCGCTCAACATGCAAAATGTTTTTCAGGCAGGCAATGGCGCCAATTTGATTTCTTACCGAGTGAACTAACTGTTGCTCAACTTCTTTGCTATCACCAAGATAATCGTCTTTGAGCACTATCATCGCCATGGGTAATTGCCCTTTAAGTGCATCGTTAACACCAAATACTGCGCATTCAGCAACAGCAGGGTGGGCTGCTACAATCTCTTCCATTTCACCGGTTGATAAGCGATGACCTGCAACGTTAATTACATCATCGGTACGACCCATAATAAATAGATACCCATCGTCATCAATATAGCCGCCATCACCAGAGAGGTAATAACCAGGGTACTCACTTAAATAGCCCGCTTGAAAGCGTTCATTGTTTTGCCAAATTGTTGGTAAGCAGCCAGGAGGTAAAGGTAGTTTAATAACCACTGCGCCGCTTTCGTTTGCGGCGCACTGCTCCCCATTCATATCAAGAATTTGTACATCAAAGCCCGGTGTTGGCACCGTCGAACTACCCGGCTTAGTAGCAAGTTGTTCAATACCAATTGGATTACACGCAATTGCCCAACCTGTTTCTGTTTGCCACCAGTGGTCGAGTACAGGCAAGCCGGTGTTGTCTTTTAGCCACTCATAGGTGGGTGGATCAAGGCGCTCGCCGGCCAAGAATAAACGTTTTAAACTTGAGGTATCGTATTTTTTAAAGCCCTTGGCGGTAGGGTCTTCTTTTTTAATTGCGCGAAATGCAGTTGGAGCACTGAATAAGGCGGTGACTTTATAATCTTCGACAACACGCCAAAACGCACTGGCATCTGGGGTTCTAATGGGTTTTCCTTCATAAAGTACGGTGGCACAGCGATAAATGAGCGGTGCATATACAATGTATGAGTGACCAACCACCCAGCCAATATCGGAAGCTGCCCAAAATACCTCGCCGGGCTTCATGCCATACACGGTTTCCATGCTGTAATGCATTGCAACTGCGTGACCACCGTTTTCTCGAACCACCCCTTTAGGTGTGCCTGTGGTGCCTGATGTGTAAAGAATATAAAGCGGGTCGTCACCTGCAACAGGCACTGCATCGACTGCACTTGCTGTATCAGAGGCTGATTGCCAATCGATGTCTCTGCCATCTTGCATCTCGGCAATGGCTTGTTCCCGCTGAAATACAATACAGTGTTCAACAGCATGCTCGGCATTTTCGAGTGCTTCATCAAGCAGTGGCTTATATTCAATCACATGATTAATTTCGACCCCGCAAGACGCAGTAAGCACAAGCTTTGGCTTTGCATCATCAATACGCACCGCGAGTTCGTGCGGTGCAAAACCACCAAATACAACGGAGTGAATGGCACCAAGGCGCGCACACGCCAGCATACCAATAACTGCTTGTGGGATCATTGGCATATAAATGACTACACGGTCACCTTTGCTAACGCCAAGGGATTGCATGAGCCCTGCAAATTTAGCAACTTGAGTTTGTAACTCGCCATAAGTGTATTGTTGTTTGGTATTGGTAACAGGGGAGTCGTAAATCAGTGCAGTTTGGCCGCCATAGCCTGCTTCGACGTGTTGGTCGAGGGCTAGGTAACAAGTGTTTAACTGACCATCGGCAAACCAATGGTAAAAATCATTATCGTCATATTGGTAAGGAGCACTTGGCTCTTTAAACCAAGGAATTCGTTTACTTTGCTCAAGCCAGAACTGACCCGGATCGCGCTGGAACTGTTGGTATTGTTGTTGATATTCGCCCGCCATTGTGAGGCTCCTATACTTTTTAGTGAGAGTAATATCCAAGCTACCCTAAGATGCATGTTTCAGCGCTATCACAGGGAAGTCAATACAAGGCGTGGCAATGTAGGAATGTGGTTACCTTTCAAATTGTCACAACACAGTAGTGGGTTTCCTGTGAAGCGCCCAAAGGGCAAGGCTAAAACGCATTTATCCAGCGTTATTGATTTTAATAAGGGAACAACCATTATTTGCAATCAATGCCTTGTCTAAATGCGTTTTATCTCTTGCTGAATTCTCGCATCTTAGGGTAGCTTGGATATCTAAAATGTAGGTGTTTTTTTGATTAAATAATATGCGACCTTGGTCGGCATTAATTGAGCTAAATGTCGTGAAATCGCCCTGTTTAGGGGCGATTTTAGGGAATCGTGATGCTAATTAAACCTGTTGTTCACTAATAAGCGGTAAGCAAATGAGGATCTTAACGCCACCTAGCTCACTGTGCTCAGCCTTGATAGTGCCTTTGTGTGTTTCAATTAGGCTTTTACAAATTGCAAGCCCAAGGCCTGAGCCACCTGTTTGACGGCTGCGCGACTTATCAACGCGGTATAAACGTTCGAATATTTCAACTAACTGATTATCGGTAACGCCGGGTGGGGTATCTTCAATACTAAAAGTAATGTTCTGCTCTGAAGCCGTCGCAATAAATTTAATTTTGCCGGGTTTATCAGTATAAAAGGCACTGTTTGATAAAAGGTTAGTCAGTACTTGCTTAATTTTATCGATATCCCACGTCACTTTGATATCTGCTGTAAGGTGAATGTTACTGGTAAATTCAAAGCCTTTGCTTTGTACAAAAGCAGCAAAGTCTTGTTGCCAAACGGATAATACATCAGCAAGTAAATAGGGTTTTAAGTTCAGATATAGGCTATCTGAGTCTGCTTGTGCTAGTTGATGAATATCACGGATCAGTACATTGATATCGGTAAGCTTTCGATTAATGGCATCGTAAGAGGCACCAACGTCTTTGGCGATATTGTATTGCAATGCTTCAACTTGCAATTGCAGTGCTGTGAGTGGCGTGCGAATTTCATGAGACACATCGGCTAGTAAGCGGTTCTTTTTATCAACGACTTCTTGGAGTAGCTGTGCTCGTTCACTGGCAAGCTTACGCTTTTTAAATGAGCGGTAACCAAAGCCAGATATCAGTAAAATCACGCAGCTTAGGCCCAATAACGACGCTTTAAATTGCCATTCACTTTCGCTTAGTTGGGCTGCTTGAATTTGCTTATCAGCACTCAATTGGTTGATTTCTTGTTGATTTCGCATAAAAGCCACTTGGCTTTGCATCGCGGCCACAGTTAAGTCATGCTGATTTTTACCTGTATTATCCTCAAGGGTTTGATAGCGGTTTTGCGATTCAAATGCTTGTTTATACAGTTGTAAAGCAAGGTAAGAGTCAGTGAGTAACTTATTTAAGCTAATTTGATCTTCAATATCTTGCAGCTCGTCAGCCTGTTTTAAAGCCTGCTCTGCGGTTTTAATTGCTTCAGCGTGATCATCAAGGGTTTGATAGATGCGTGTTTGAGTGATCCCTAAAGACACCAAGTGTGAGCGAAAATTATAGTCAGTAGCGATTGCCAAAGCGCGGTTGATATAGGCTTGCGCTTCACTGATGTTATTTTGTTTTAAAGCAATTAACGCCATTAAATCGTACGAGCGACATAGCCCTGTGTTTGAAGATGATTGCTGATAATAGCTAATCGACTTCTCAGCGTAATCTGTGGCTGTAGCAAGTTCACCTTGTTTTAGCGCAGCATAGCCAACTTTCATGGCACTGTTACCGATGTCGACTTTAGAGCCAATTTCTAAATCTAACACGTGAGACATTTTAAAATGCTTTAACGATTGGGCACTGTCGCCCATACGGCGGTAAACTTCGCCAATTTCATAAAGCGAATCGGCAATGCCTTTTTTGTCATCAAGCTTCTGATGCAAAGAAAATGATTGAGTTAAACTTGCGAGCGCCGCATTGTGATCGCCAATAATGGCTTCGATTATTCCTAGATTTAGTAATGCCGATGCATACGATTTGTCATCATCAAATTCATGTAAGATATTAACAGACTTTTGTGCCTCATTAAGGGCGGCTATGTATTTATCTTGCCAGCGTAAAATGGCTGCTAATCGCTCATAAGACTGGGCAATCAGCACTGAATCTTTTATCTGCTTGGCAATAGCTAATGCATCTCGGTAGTGCTGCTCTGCTGTTAGAAAGTTACTTTTTCTGCCTTGTGCGTAGCCCTGAATTAGCATCGCTCGTACTGTGATAGCCTGATTATTTTGCTTTTGTCCGTACTCCAGCAGCTGCTCTGCATAGCTTAGTGCTTGGTCATAATCACCACTGCTCACATTTATAAATGCCAGCGATTCAAGCGCTTCTTGCATGATGTTAGGCTCATTAACAAGGGTCGTATCGGTAGTTAACTGCTCAAATATTTCAGTGGCTTGTTTTGGGTTACTGTTACGTAGTGACTGGGCTTCGTTTAGCTTTTCTAACGCCTGCTCAGGGGTAATAGCATAGGCGCTTAGCGTTAGGCAGCTAAGGGCACAAGCTAAGGCTAAGCTTTTGTAAAATAATGGAGTATTTTTCATTTTTTATTTGGGTAAAGGCAACTGCCATTTTTGTAAAATTGCTTGGTATTGACCACTTTGCTTCAAAGCTTCAATCGCGTTACTTAATTGCACAGCGAGTTGTTTATCTAGATTAAGATTTGCAGCTAAATAGAGACCTGACGGAAAGTCATCTAAGTGTAGGCTTTTATGAATGTCACTTGGATCAACCCCTGATAATGCCAGTTCGTTTTGCAAAGTCAGGGTGTTGGTCAGTACAAAGTCTATACGCTCTTTTTCAAGCAATTGCCAAAGTTGATGGTAATGACTGACTAGCACCAAATTTTTATCTTCATTAAATCCGGCATGCTTCAAGTAATGCTCACTTGAATAGCCTCGAATAGTCGCGACACGGTACTGCTGAGCTTGCTTTAAACTAAATATTTTGTGGCTTTTGCTCGCAAGGTCGACGAGGTAAGCGTCCGAAAAATAGGTTTGTGCTAACCACTGAAAGCGGTTTTCGCGAGCTGGGTTTTTTAGTAGCGAAATCATTAACATGTTTGGATTGTTTTCGAGCTCATGAAAAGCCCGCGCCATAGGCATAATTGCGAATTCGCTAGGGATGTTTGTGTGTGCTAAGGCGGCTTTTACTACTTCAACAAGTGCACCATCGGCTTCGCCTTGCTGATTTTTAAAATGGTAAGGAGGTAGATCTTCAGCGATAAAGGTCAGTGTTTTCGCAGCCGTTGCACAACTGATGAAACAAAGCAGGGTAGCAATCAGTAATGAGCGAAACAGCATAAAGATCCTTTATCCTTAAACAAGTAATTAACATACTAAAGAATCTTAATGTAAAGGTATAGGCTTTTAATTGCCAAGTCAGATTTAGTTGCTTTTTTTACTGCGGGGTGCCCCTAGCAAGATACCGATATGGCAAACACAGACAGATAGAAAAGCACTCAAGCCCAATGCTCCACCATAGCCATGCAAGCGCGGCACAAGGTATTCAAACAACAAAGCAAACAATATTGAAGCAATGGCTAATGTAAAAATGCCAAAGCGTTTTGGTGCGCTCATGCCAATGAAAGTCCCCCCAAAAAACGCCACGCTGTAAAGTTCTACATCAACAGGGAGTAGGCTTAAAATCGCAAATGCAATAATGCTGGTGGCGGCTGAGGCGCGAATGCCATCAAAGCGATTATGATGTGCTAAAAAGTAGGTTGAGTAAGCACCTAATAACGCTGCAATCGCAATAAAAAAATCCATTAAAAGACCCCTTTTGCAAGCATATAAAGCGCCACACTGGCAAAAGCAACGCTACCAAGACGACCACCAAAACCTGCAAATAGATTCATAGTTAATACGTAAAGGCTGGCACCAATTAAAGAGATAAAACTCAGCTCCCAGTAGCTGTTGATCAAACTTGATGAGCACATGCCAGCAAAGCTGCCAGCGTAAATGGCTGCATAAGGGTGGTTACCAAAACGAGCAGGAAAAGGAATAAATGTGCCAACTAATCCGGTAAATGCAGCAGATAACACAAGGGCAACATTGGCTTGGTCATGAAGTAAAAAGCAGGAAAAACAGCCAACAGAAAAGGCCAAAAACTTGACCATGAAAAATGTAATATGTGCCATTAATTGACGATACACCTCGCTTAAGTAGGTAAACGAGGTGCATTATCTCATTGATGAGTTTAGTCCTGCAACTGCGCTTTGGCGGGTATTGCTGCTACTTTGGTATGGTGGCCGTACAAAGCAACAATTAAAAAGCAAACAAGTGGTACAACAAACGAAACCGCAGTGTTAAAGGCATCTATAGTTGCGGCTTGGATCAGAGGTAAAAATGCGCCCCCTAAAATTGCCATTACTAAACCTGCCGCACCCACTTTTGCATCTTCGCCGAGGCCTTCAAGTGCTGTGCCGTAAATGGTTGGAAACATCAAAGATAGACAGCTTGAAATAGCAACAAGTGCGACTACGCCCACTAAATTAACTTGGGTGGTAACAATAAAGCAAAGCACGGCTGCAACTAAAGCCATAAAACGCAGTAATTTAGCGCCGCTAATAAAGCGCATTAGCCAAGTCATAATGAAGCGAGACACTAAAAACACCAACATAGAATATTGTAAGACTTGGCCGCCAGTGACTTCTGTAGTGTTAAGAGCTTCCATTGTGTAGCCAATGGTGTAGGTCCATACACAGGTTTGTGCGCCAACATTAAAAAACTGTGCCAACACACCAAATCGGTAGTGCTTATTTCGATACAAATGTTGAAAGGTTTTTTTAAGTTTACGCGGCTGCGCTGCCGCTTTTGTTACAGTAGCAGGAGAGCGGCTAAAAAAGATACATAGCCATAGTAAGATTAAACAACACGCCATACCCACATACGGCACCATTACAGCATCGAGCTCTGCACTCACAACGGTTTTTAATTGCGCTTCACTCATCAGGGCACGGCTTGCGCTATCAGCTTGATTTAAGTTCGGTAAGATCAACGTCGCCGCTAAAAACACACCAATATTAGTACCAACGGGGTTGAAAGCTTGCGCGAGGTTAAGTCTACGGGTTGCTGTTTGCTCGCATCCTAACTGCATGACATAGGGATTTGCCGAGGTTTCTAAAATAGACAAGCCACCAGCAAGAATAAACAAGGCCAATAAAAAGTGGCTATAGAGCATAGTTTGGCTAGCAGGGTAAAACAATAAGGCACCACAGGCAGCCATGGCTAAACCCACTAACAGCCCCGTTTTATAATTATACCGTCTATTGATCATGGCTGCCGGTAAAGCTAAGCAAAAATAAGCACCGTAATAACTAAACTGCACCAGTGCTGATTGCAACGCACTCATCGAAAATGTTTTGCTAAAAACTTTCACTAATGGGTCTGTCATATTCGCCGCAGTACCCCAAGCAGCAAAGCAAATTGTAAGCAGAATAAAAGGCCAAAGCATTTGGCGCGATACAATAGCAGACTGTGTTTGCATAGTTCACCAGATTAATGTGTTCATATTGTTGTGGCCGACAGTATTCACGACTACAAATAATAAATCAACCTAGTTGATTTATTATTTTGACTGGTAGATAGTACTCCAAACAGGTCTAATAGGCCGCTTATCAAGCTTGTATCAAGAAGGATGTTATGAAGAGCAGTTTATCGCGAGCACCAAGAAGCAATAACGAGCGCGCAATCTTAAGTTTAATTAGGCAACAGCAAAGCATGCCTAAAGCACAAATAGCGAAAGCGTTAGCTTTGTCTGCTCAGGCGGCAACAGTCAATATCAACAAGCTCGAAGAAGATAAGCTATTGCTTCGTGATGCACCTGTAAAAGGACGAGTAGGGCAACCAAGCGTGCCATTCAGGCTCAATCCCGATGGCGCGTTTAGCTTTGGTTTGAAAATCGGGCGACGACGCTTCGACCTGATACTCGTTGATTTACAAAGCACGCAAAGAGCATCGGTATCTGTTGAGGTGAATGAAGCATCTGTCGATGAGCTCAAATCATTCTTAGAAACACATATTCCACAATTAATCAGTCAATTAGAACCTGAACTGCGCTCACATGTGTGTGGGCTTGGGGTCGCTATGCCGTTTGATATTTGGCAATGGCAAGCTGCTTCAGACTCTGCAACAAATACCCTTAGCCAATGGCAAAACTTCGACTTAAAAGGTTACTTAGAAAGTCAGTTTAATTTACCGGTTTATATTAGTAACGATAATAACGCTGCCTGCTGTGCAGAACTAAGCCTTGGTAACCCTAATAACTACAGCGATTTTCTCTATGTTTATTTGGGGGCTTTTTTAGGCGGGGCTGTGGTGATTAACCACCAGCTTCTCGAAGGTAAAAGTGGTAATGCCGGTGCTATAGGCTCAATGCTAAACGCTGATCGGGAGCAGTTACTTAGTCAATGTTCATTACTATCATTGCAAAGCGAGTTTGATAAGCAGCAACTTGGCATTTCAGTGTATGAGCTTACCGACAGTCAGTTTTCAGATCATAAACGACTCGTTCAGCCTTGGCTTGAAAAAGCCGCTGAGGCTATCAGTATTGCCATGCATAACAGTTTAAGTTTATTAGATATGCAAGCTGTGATTATTGATTCGCCGTTACCGAGTAAAGCGCTTGAACAGCTCAAGCAGTTATCAATTACAGCATTTTCACGTTTAGATAGTCGTGGACTACGTAGCTGTGAAGTGGGTTTAGGCGTGTGCGGGGAAAAAGCGCAGTCGATAGGTTCAGCTCAACTTGCGCTTAGTCATCATTATTTTTAAGCAGGAGTGAGCACCTCACTCCTGCTTAATTCATTACTTCTGATATTGTTTGAACCACGCAAGGGTGTATTCAATTTTAGAAATCATACGTGATGGACGACCTGCAATACCATGTGGTGAGCCCGGTACACGAATAAGCACGGTATCGACCTTTTGCAGTTTTAATGCTTGATAGAACTGCTCTGATTCTGAAATAGGCGTGCGGCGGTCTTCTTCACCTGTCATGATCAATGATGGCGTGGTTACGTTACCCACTAATGAAAGCGGCGAACGTTTCCAGTAGTGCTCTACATTATCCCAAGGCATACCAGGGAACTGGTTACGAATTTGACCAATATAGCTGTCAGCTGAAAGAGTTTTACTTAACCAGTTGATCACCGGCTTGGTAATTGCAGCAGCGTTGAAGCGGTTTGTTAAACCAACCGCATAAGCCGTTGCAATACCACCAGCTGAACCACCAGCAATAAATAGGTTATCTTTGTCGATAAAGCCTTTAGCAATCATGGCATCAACTGCCGAGTTGTGATCGGCAAAGTCTTCTTCAGAGCTGTATTTACCATCTAGCAGTAGTGCAAAGTCTTTACCGTAACTTGTTGAACCTCGGTAATTCACATACACAACCACGTAACCTTCAGCGGCATAACGTTGTAATTCAGCAGTAAAGCTTGGGCCATAGGCAAGATGTGGGCCGCCGTGAATTTCAACCATTAATGGGTATTGTTTGTTTTCATCAAAATCAGGTGGCGTAATGTACCAACCTTGAATGGCTTGGCCGTCGAACTGCGATTTAACATTCAGCTCATGCACTTTACCAAGCTTTTTATGGCCTAATACATCTTCGTTTAATGAAGTTAGCGTTTTACTTTTACCTCTGTAGATGTAGCCTAAATCAGCTGGGCGGTATTCGCTGCCTGTGGTGTACGCAATAGCGCCATTATTGGCCATGCTGAAACTACCACTGATATACGGACGACCAATCGAAGTGCCCGATACCGTATCAGTTAAATCAGTAACTTTACCGCGGCTGTTTACTTTAGCGAGCTTACGCTTACCAAAATCATCGTACTGAATAACAAAGTCACCATCGCCTGACCACTTATAATCAGCTACTGAGCGGTCTAATTTTTCAGTAATATGCTTGATTGATTTATCATCTAAATCGAGCATAGATAGTGTCGAGTTAATGTAAGGCACAGGGGCATTGTCACGCGCAACAAAGGCAAGTTCATCACCGTCTTGTGCGTAACGCGGCTTAGTTTCACGGCCTGGTAAATCAGTTAGTTGCGTAAGCTCGCCTGATTTTACATTGATTTCATATAAGTCTGACTCAGTTGTGCGGTACTCCCACTCATCATTGCGATCAGCAGAAAAAGCCAGTTTTGTGTTACTTGGATCCCAAGCAAGTGGGCCATAGTGCTGATAATCACCCGATGTTAATTGGCGTGGTGTGCCACCCGAAACAGGAATAACAAAAACGTGACGGTATGAAGGCTCTAAAAAGCCTGCGCCATCAGCTTGATAGCGTGCTTTTTCAAACACTTTCACTGGTTTTGACCACTCAGCGCCTTTTGGTTTTTTAGGCAGTTTTACTGATTTAGCGAACGCAGATTTACCTTCAGGAATGCTCATGGTGAAAGCAATTTGTTCAGAGTCATTCGACCAAGTTAAGTTACGTACTGATTTTGGTAGTTGCGTTAATAATGCTTGTTTGTCTTGTGCTAACCAATAAACGTGAAGTTGATTTGAGCCACTTGAGTTGCTGGTAAAGGCAATTTTCTTGCTATCAGGAGACCAATTAGGTTGGCTATAGTTATGCTCATCAGAAAACAGCGGCGTGTGTTGACCAGACTTTATATCGTACAGCCAAAAGCTACGCTTGTTACCATCTTTCATGATGTCGTAGCCGCTGCGCACATAAACGATTTTTTTACCGTCTGGGCTTATTTGTGGGTCGCCTGCGTATTCAAGTTGAAAAATATCTTCAGAGACAAATTTGTCATTAGCATATACTTGAGCTGTTGTTGCTGCGCACAGCAAACCTGCTCCAATAAGGATTGTTTTTTTTAATTGCATGGAATGGTCTTTTTTTAGCCGTAAAATTTTATCCTAAAAGCAGACCATTCGCTGCGCAAGCACATTGAGATAAAGTTGCATTTACCCCAGTTGAATTGACTCTAAATTTATTTGTACTTGCTAGTAGCTGATTTTAAAGGCTTAGGCAAACTTAAAATAGTCATCCCAACGCGCATCTAAGCGCTGTTTGGCCTTATCTAAATCAACCGCTGAATAAAGATCACTTTGCTGATTAACCAGCTCAAGCCTTACTAGCTTGTCTAAAGCGTCATCAATTTCGAAGTCGAGTTGGCAATTATGTTGCTCCTTAAACCATTGCTCAATTTGATTATCTAATTGCTCTGCAGTCATCGCTGATTCGCTTTTTAGTAAAAAGGTGTAGGCAAGCAGCGCCTCTTTAACATCTTCTTCTTCAGCTGCATCAACGAGAGTATGAAAAACACCTGCATTGTTATCGAGGTTTTTAAAATACAAGTTGTCGGCCAGTGCTTTCATAAAGCGAATTTTACGGTTTTTAAACTTGCTCCATTCTTTAAAAATAAAGCTGCCAAACACTCCCATGCCAATTGCAAAGGTAATAAAGTGCTGCTGACTCATATGTACTTCTTCACTGCGCCAACCACCCCAAAAGGCAATCAGAGCAATCAGTAGTAAAATTGACGCGCCTAATTTTGTTATCAATACCACAGCACCGCCAATCAGTGCTGATGAACCAATAATCAGTTTATCTATTGGGCGCATTTTTACTTCGCTATTCGGAAACAGCATTTCTAAATCGGCTTTTGGCACATTCTGGAATAATTTGACAATGGTTGAATTTGGCTCAAAGCCCACTGGCATTTTGCCTTTTTCTAAAAAGTACTGCTCGTCTTTAAAGCGGATGAATATGGCAACGCGGTCATAGTTAGTAAATTGAATCTGCTTTTTCTTAAGGCCCCAAAAACTGCGCAGCGTCTCTGTTTTTTGCGATTCGCCGCGACGGTAAAAAACTACTTCTGCAAAGTCATCAAACTCAACGGCTAAACGCACTTTGAATAAAGACTCTTCATTCAGCGCATCTTGTAAGTCTTGATTTGTAATGGTTTCGAAATTGGCAGCATTGAGTACCGTGGCAAAGTCTTTTGCAAAGGCTGACTGGTAGCTAGCACGTTGCTCGTTAGTAATCGGTGTTAGAGTGCGAGTGTCGCTATTTGGGTCAAATGGCGCATAGTTGTTTTTTAATGACTCCAGCAGCTCGTGATATTGATAATGAGTCACGCTTTGCAAAAGTGTAGCAAACTCCATAAACGAACCTGATTGCGATTTACCTAAATAGGCTTGGCAAAGGTTGATGATGTCATGTTTTCGAAATGGAATAAATCGTGCGTCGCTCATTGATTCTTGCTATGTCATTTAAATTGTCAGCGATAATAAAAAAATAACAGCAGAATTGCGACCGTTAGTGGCAAATAGCATGAACTTAGACTTTTTTACTGACTAAAACGGCTTATTTTTAGACTTTTTACTCCAGTAAAAACGCTGGTTTTTGCCCTTTAAAGCGGCTTTATCATGCACTTTTAAATTTGCTTTGCTAATGTTGATGTCATTGCAGTACGTTGTCGTGATTAGGTATGAATAAGCAAGCATCCCCCCCAGAAATAAAGGCTGAGTTAAACTCAGTACCACTTTTAGTAAAGCAGTTTTTTATTAGTTCTTTTGTCGCCTTTTTGTTGCTGATAGTTATCACTTATCTGTATTACTTTAATCGACTAGAAAACGATATCTATTTAAATGGCGTGCTAAGTGACGCCATCAATTTGCTCATTTTGATTTGTATTTTCGCGTTTGTGCAAACCTCGGTGGTTGCCAAGCGCAGTTACTTATTTTTAAGTGTGGGTATCTTCCTTTGGAGCGTTGGGCTTACATTTGATTTTTTAGATGAGCTGGTATTTCAACCAATCTGGGTTGGCATTTATATTGAAGATATTACCCGCACCTTAGGAATGCTAGTGACTGGGTTTGGGCTTTATCTTGCGCTTACTGATTTAGCGAAAACCCGCGAGCAGCTTGAAGAAGAGCTAAAAACCGATGTATTAACAAAGGCGTATAACCGTCGTTATTTTTATCATTATGTGCAGCAAAACCAAGATAAGCCACACAGCTTGGTGATAGCTGATATTGATCATTTTAAAGCGATTAATGATGAATATGGCCATGATGTTGGCGATCAGGTATTGATAGATTTTGTATATCAGTGTCATCAAGCATTAGATGAAGACATTCTATTTGCGCGAATCGGTGGTGAGGAGTTTGCACTTTATGTAGCCACCGACGACGCAGATGAATTACGTGCTACCTGTGAGCAATTGCTCAGCCTTGCCAATAATGTGATGGTGACGCCTAGTAAAACGCTCAGCGTGAGTGTGGGTTCGGCTATAAAACGTGCCACAGAGACATTTAGCAACACCATGAAACGTGCCGACCAAGCGCTTTATTTGGCAAAAAATCAAGGCCGTAGCCGTTATATTCATAAACCGTAAGGGACGGTTAAGGGTTTTTGTTGTAACCTAAAGCGCAACAAAACTCCAAGGGATGAATAATGGCAATTGCTAAAAAGTTAAAGCAAAAAACACGGCAGTTTATCGACTCTAAACATATGCTAAAATCAATCACGGTGGCATCATTTTTAGAGTCAACCATAGTGCCTATTCCTCTTGAAGCTGTGCTTGTTCCGTTAATGCAGGCCCGCCGCGAAAAGATTTGGTTAATCGCATTAATGGCGACTATTGGTTGTATTATTGGTGCTATTTTTGGTTATGCCCTCGGCTATTATCTATTTGATGTTGTAGGCGATTGGGTTATCAATACCTTCTCAAATCCTGAGCAGTTCGAGCAAGTTAAGCAAAAAATGCAGGCACAAGGCTTTTGGTTTGTATTAACGCTCGGTATTGTGCCCATTCCATTTCAAATTGCCATGCTGGCCGCTGGGGCAACTAAGTATTCAATTTTTCTATTTTTACTGGCAACGGTTATTGCTCGTTCAATCCGCTACTTTGCCCTTGCCGCAGTTGTTTATTACGCGGGTAATCAGGCAGAGCGAGTTATTCAAAAGCACAAAACCAAAGCTTTAGTCGCTATTTCTGTGTTAGTACTGTTACTTTGGTGGCTCAGTACACTTATTTAATACACTCATTTAACAAATAAAAAATACTGATTATGGTTATCCTGTCTATACTTTGAATTAAGGAAAGCGCTTAATAAAAACAACAGGATGACCCATGAATACCCTAGTGGCTGCACTACCTATTTTGGTGCTGATCTGGATGATGGTAAAACGCAGCCCCATCGCTTCTTATATTGCCTTACCCATAACAGCGCTACTCGCTGCTTTACTGCAACTGTTTTACTTCCAAGCTGATTTAAGGCTGTTGCTTGCTAATTCGTTTGCTGGTGTGTTGTCTGTTATGACGCCCATTTCGATTATTGCAGGGGCTATTTTACTTAACCGCATGTTGGCAATATCTGGGGCCGAAACCACGATAAAACATTGGCTAGAATCAATTAGCAGTAATCAAGTTGCACAGTTGATGATCATTGGTTGGGCATTTGCATTTATGCTTGAAGGCGCATCGGGATTTGGCACGCCAGCTGCCATCGCTGCGCCTATTTTGGTCGGGCTTGGTTTCTCGCCTTTTAAAGTGATTATTTTCACTCTTATTTTAAACTCGATCCCCGTATCCTTTGGTGCAGTAGGCACACCAACATGGTTTGGCTTTTCGGCGCTAAACTTAGATGATGGGCAAGTGCTGGCTATCTCAAGATGGACGGCGCTTTGTCATGTTATTGCTGCTTTGGTTATTCCTATGATTGCGCTGTGTCTTGTTTTACCACTAAAAAAGGTGCGTCAAAATAGCGTATTCATTTATTTAAGTGTGTTTTCATGTGTCTTACCTTATTGGTTGTTTGCCCAGTGGAACTATGAATTTCCATCGTTGATAGGTGGTGCAGTGGGTCTATTAGTGACTATCTATTTAGCAAGTAGGGGAGTGGGGTTAGATAAGTCAGCTGTAAATGCACAAAGCACGAAAGGCAAAGCTGAGCTCACACCCAAAGCGCTATTTTTAGCATTATTCCCGTTATTACTTTTGATTGTTGTGCTGGTGATAACCCGTATTCATCAGTTGGGCATTAAAGCATTGCTTAACGACGAAACGCTCTGGCTGAGTATTCATTTGGGCTTTGCACAATTTGAATTAAGCAAAGCACTGATCTTATCTTTACATGAGATATTTGGCACCTCAGTGGGGTGGTCGTATAAAACCTTGTTTGTACCAGCGTTACTCCCGTTTGTATTAGTTGTGTTGATCTGTGTGCCGTTACTTAAAATGAGCAAGCCACAAGTAAAGCAAATGTGCTCCGACACCATAGGCCGTATTGCTATGCCATGTATCGCTTTAATCGGCGCGTTGGTGATGGTGAATGTTTTAATGCAAGGCGGCCATAATGCACCCATATTTTATATGGCGAGTACCTTTGCTGATTTAAGCGGTGAGCACTGGGTGTTATTTGCCTCGTACTTGGGGGCACTCGGCACTTTCTTTTCAGGCTCTGCAACGGTGTCTAATCTTACCTTTGGCGGTATTCAATATGGTATTGCACAGCAAGTGGGCTTATCAGAAACCTTAGTGCTTGCGCTTCAATCAACGGGTGCGGCGATGGGTAATATGATCTGCATTAGCAATATTATTGCTGTAGCCAGTATTGTTGGAGTGAATAATCAAGAAGGGCCAGTGCTTAAGAAAACCTTTTTGCCTATGCTAATTTACGGTGCAATAGTTGGGTGTTTTAGTTATCTATTTTACTGATTAAGCATGTTCAGATAAAAAAGGTGCCCAGATAAACCGAGCACCCTTACGGAGTAATTTATTGAATAGCTTTTTTTACTTCGCGCCAGTCAATAATCTTAAAGTTTTGCGGTGCCTGTGGCATACGGTTGTAACCATCTTGCACAATTAGCACCCCTTCAGGGTAGCCCGGTAACGCAGCCGGTGTTACCGTTAGGCCATCAGTTTCTGATACGCCATCTATTGCTAACTCTAGGTTATTGCTGATTGCAAATTTACCCGCAAACTCTAGGCTAGGGGTATTGCCATCAATAATTTTATAAAGCACATAGCTGTAATCACCTTGGCTAGAAACCACTAAATAGCGGGCATCTTTTGCGTAGTAGATTTCCATGCCTTCTACATCATCAACCAACATATCGTTCACGGTTTGCAGCATTACAGGTTTATTTCCTGCTGTTGGCTCAGCGCCAATAAACCAAATACCTTCGTCTTCTTCACCTAAAAATAGCTGTGCGGTTTTATCATCTGCACTGCAACCTTCTGGTTGGCTTGGAACACTAAACTCGCGCACTAGTTGTGCTGATACGCTCTCATTATTACCAGTTAGTTTGTATTGCTGAAATAGGCCTGATTTGTCATTCATAAACACATAGTTGCCTGTGTTTGATGAATACATACACATACCGTAAATTTCTTTTAGAGTCGTTGGCAGCTCAGCAAGATGTTGCACCTGATTGTGAGTATCGACGCTGTAAACACTGATGCTGTTATGAGTACGGTTACTACCTGTAATCCAGGTATTTGTTGCGTTGCTGATACTTGCATGTTGGCGCACATCAACATTATTTAAGCGGCCTGATTCTAGTGCTTGTAGCTCTTTGCCTGCAAGGTCATACACCATTAAACCGCGGCGTTTATCGGTACCTAAGATCAG
This sequence comes from Pseudoalteromonas shioyasakiensis, assembly GCF_019134595.1. Classification (NCBI taxonomy): domain Bacteria; kingdom Pseudomonadati; phylum Pseudomonadota; class Gammaproteobacteria; order Alteromonadales; family Pseudoalteromonadaceae; genus Pseudoalteromonas; species Pseudoalteromonas shioyasakiensis. Next base: position 1,140,350 of record NZ_CP077770.1, read on the forward strand.
GCTTTTTGCTGCATTTTTAGGGTTTACCCAAATAGCAGGGTCATCGGCGGCATCACCAAAAGCACGTACTGCATCGGTTTGCGCTTGTGCATTGATGTAAGTAACAGCGGCTGTTTTAGCGCTATTATGTTGTTTAGCCTGCCCATCGATTTGACCTTTTACATAATGACCTGATTCATCATCGTACAACACGATATCAGCTTGCTTATTGTTAAAACGCACTGCGGCAGATTCAATTGCCAGTTCACCAGCAAACTGCCAGCTACTAAAACGTTTAGTACTCTTGTCGTAGCGATGTAATTGGTTATCTTCAGAGGTGGTAAACCATAAGCTACCATCATCTGTTGTGCTTAAACCGCCAACTTCAGGCGCTAAGCTGCCAAATGGCGACATCAACGCAACGGGCTTTTTATCTGCGCGCGATTCAGCATCTGCGTTAATTTGCCAAATGCCTAGCTCGCCTTCACTTAAATAAAGAGTTTTACTGTTATCATCAACCGCACAGCCTGATGTTTCACTTACGCCAGCAAACTCGCGTAATTCAAGGTTTAATGCGCGTTTGTTTGCCATATCAAACACCAGTGTTTCGCGGATAAGACCACGAGCGTCTGCTACAAATGCCGAAACTGCCTGAGTGGTTGGGTTAGCAAATAAACACACCGCCTCAGGTTTTGCTTTTGGTGGGCTGATACGGCTAATTTCAGTTAGCTGCCATTTAACTGCTTTTTGTAAACTAAAAATCACCGCTTGGTCAGCTTCGTTGTCGATGCTAGAAACAAGATAACTGTTTTTGTTGATCGCCTTAACAGATAACGCTTCGAAGTTACCTTTTTGTAATGCGTGCTGTTTACCTGTGGCATCAATAAGTTGCAGGCCTTGGCTTTGTGAGCTTAATAGCCAAGCGTCATCAGCAAGGGCTGCTGCTTGTGAGCCTTGCATATTTTCAGTCGTGCCAAAGGCTGTTAATTGGTTTTTACTTGGTGTCTCGGTTGCCGTTGTTTGGCTACACGCAGCTAGGGTGCTTAGCATCACTGCACTGGCAACAAGATTAAGTGGTTTTTTAAAATTCATGGGATCCCCAAATATACAACAAGGCAGCAATGGGCTGCCTTAATAACTCTTATGTGTATTAAAACGCGTAGCGCAGCATTAACTGAATAACAGGGCCTGCTTCTTCAGACTCCAGTTCATACTCGTCAAAGTCGCGGTTGATTTGGTCATCAACCGTGTCGAACTTGTTAAAGGTTTCGTCTTTACTTGCATCAAGTAGGTTTGAGCCTACTAAACGAAGCGTGACGTCTTGCCAGCGTTTTTCTACGAATACTTCAAGGTCAGCACCGTAATGTGTGGTCACTTCTTCACCCACGATACGGCCATACGCATCACCTTGTTTTCGGTAAGTTGCACCGAACGAAGCGCCTAAATCAGGTAGGTCTTGAATAAAACCCACGTTAAACACGTAGTCAGATTGGTCGTTGAATTTACGGCTACCAAAGGTGTCATCTACTTCTGAATCAAGCCATGAGTAGTTAAAGAATACCCCGGTGTTTGGCATGCTAATGGCGCTTAGCGGCGTTGATAAATCAAGCTCGATACCTTGTACATTGCCATCACCGGTGTTGCGCGGTTGCAAAATAAAAGTACCATCACCTTCTGAGCCTTGTTGGCCTGTATTAGCTATTTCGATAAGGTCAGTAACATCACGGTAGAACACATTGATACCCACAACGCCGCTTTTACCTAAGCGATACTCATAGCCTAAGTCCATACCCCACGATGATTCTGGTTGTAGGTCTGGGTTACCTAAAAAGTCATTATCGCCTAACTCTTTTTCAAGTAGAGCTGGGGTGATGTAGTCAAAATCAGGGCGACGCAAGCTACGTGCTACAGATGCGCTGACGCGGCCGTTTTCTGAGACGTTGTAGCGTAAATGTGCCGATGGTAAGAAGAAGTCGTAATCGTTTTTAGCGCTCACGCCTTCTGCTTTGTCAGTAATGGTTGAGTCGGTTGTTTCGTAGCGTACACCTAACTCCCACGAGAAGTCTTGGTCTTCGTGCTTAACTAATGCAAATACATCAAGGCGGTCTTCTTCGAGTTTATTGACGCCACCAGCGGCTGCTTCAAACTCGTTGTTAAAGCCTGCCAGTGACAGTGGTGTTTTGCTGAACTGATCCCAGCTTGTAAAGCTTTGTTCGCTTTCATCTTCGGCTTGATATACCGCTGTATCGCGCTCTTTACCTTGCACAAAGGCACCGAATTGAATCGTTTTGCTCTCGCCTGCAAATAAGCTATGTTGCCATTGTAATGACCATTCTTTGTCATCAAGGTCTACGGTTTCTTCTTCTTCCTCAAACACCATTGGTAGCTCAGAAGTATCGATTTCTACTTCTTGCTCGTAAACAGACTCCTCAAAGCTTGCAAAACCAAGCTTAAATTTACTGGTGCCACCAAAAAGGGGTAATTCATAACCCGAGTTGATGTTGTAGTTGGTTTGGTCGATGAAAGATACATTGGCGTTGTCGGTTTCAAGATTACCGCCTTCAACAATTGAGTTATTGATTGCTGTTGGGTCGTCATATTCGAATGAACGCTCATCTTCAGTACGGTCGGTATCAACCCAAATTGCGCTGATATCGAACTTGCTGCCATCATCAAAGGCTACTTCGTAGCTGGCGTTTAGCGAGGTGTCGTCACCGTCACGAGTGTCTGATTGATCTTCGCGGTTATCGAATTCTTCGGTTTTGTAATTGGTGTTATTCTCTGGGCTGTCGCCATAGCGTAGGCTTGATTTTTGTTTTGGGTTATAACGACCTTGTAAGTTCGCACCAAGTAGTAGACGGCCACCAGCAAACTCAGTGCCGTAAACACCGGCAAAGCTTTCTTTTAATTCGCCATCATCATAACGCAGGCCACCTGCACGTAAGTAACCACCATCTAGGCTGTAACCGTCACGCAATACAATGTTCAGCGTACCGGCAATAGCATCGGCAGAGCGGTTTGCACTTGAAGCACGAATAATTTCTACACGCTCAATTAGCTCAGCAGGAATACGGTCAACAAAGAATGAGCGGTCAGCACCTGCACCAGGTACTTCTTCACCGTTAATAAGAACCTTTGTATAAGCTGGGCTTAAACCACGCATACGCGCGCCATCAGACTCTAAAACATCCGATAAAAACGTCACACTTGGTACGCGTTTTAATGCATCACCGGCAGTAAGCGGTTCAAAACGTTGAAAGTATTCTTGTGAGTATTCAAGCGTCGGTGCCAGCTCTTGTGAGCGGTTGCGATAACCAATCTCGCCATATACAACAAGCTCTTCAGAGACTTTTACTTTTTTCTCTTCGCTGTTTTGTTCGTCTTGTGCGTAAGCGGCAAATTGGCATAAGGCGAGGGCGCTTACTAACGCCTTCGTTTTAAATTGTTTCATAGGTTTGCTCCTGGTTGTCCTTGGTTTGATGAGCAAAGTACGCAGCTTAAATGACGCAAATGTGACAGAAAATCGCTAACAGCCAGTAAAAACAAGTGATTAGAGGGTTTTAAAAGTACTTTTGAGCTGCAATAACCCCATCTTTTTAAGGCAATTACAGTACTTAAAGGGTTTAACAAGGTTTGACTGTCGTTTTGCTGTCACATCATTGAGCTAATATGACCCTGCTGCTTTAAACGCTAACGAGTTAGCATGGCAGCGTGAACTATTGTTAGGTACTGAGAATGCGATATAACCCTTTTACTCATCATCGATTTTTAACCAATGCCGTTATTGCTTTGTTTGTGATTGCGTTTTTGCTAAGCGCGCAAGCAGGAGAATTAAAGCCTTTTGCTGATATCGCATGGTTAGATATTTTAGGCGAGGGTGGCATTGTGCTTATGACCCTTACTTGGATAGCTGCGCTGCTTATTTCGAGGCCGCCCGGCAAAGTCACCAGCTTTTTAGTGCTTGGGCTTGGGCTTTTTATGTTTTCAGCTTCCCTTGATTTATTTGATGAGTGGTTACATCAACCAACCAATACTTGGCTTACTTGGATTGAATCATTGCCTGCGCCGATTGGTATGATTTTCACAAGCCTTGGGCTGTATCAATGGCACCAAGAGCAATATGTACTTAACAGGCAATTAAAGCGCCGTGAAGCACAGCATCGTGAGCATGAGTTAGTGTGCTCAATAACAGGGCTGTATAAGGCTGATTACTTACAAGCAGTGCTAAAAGAGCAATTAAGTGAGCCACAGCCTCTGCAACTAGCCGCCATTGATATTCGCGGTTTTGCTGATTTTAACGCTGAATTTGGTTTTATCGAAGGCGACCGCTTACTAGGTGAAGTGAGCGAGCTTTTATTGATGAATTGCCGCCTTAGCGATGTGGTGTGTCGCTATGCAGGAGACTGCTTTATGGTGCTAATGCCAAATACCAGCGCAGTACAAGCAAAAGAGCTGGTGGCGCAAATTACCTCGGCGCTGAGCCATTGTGCATTTAAGGTCGAAGGTGCAAAACACGCAAAGTTTCAAGATGTAACAGCGGCCTTAGTAGGCAGTATACAAGGCGATACACCACAAAGTTTAAGCTCGCGTTTACACGCTAAGTTACAACAACAAAAACAACAAAGAGTCAGCCATTGTGAAGCAGTATCTTAATCAAGATGACAAATACCTCACCGCACAGGGACTGATCACCACGCTGGTGGAGCTGGCCTTAAGTCGCGGCATTGCACTGCATAAATTACTCAGAGGCACAGGGGTGTTTGAGCAAGACTTAATGAGTGTGCAGCATCAGTTTAGTATTTCGCAGCAAGTGCGTTTATTGACGCAGTTTAAGCAGTTGATGAAGTCCGCCGACAGCGGTTTTTTATTAGGCAGTCAACTGGCAAACGATACCTCTGTTGCCGCCCAAGGCGTGTTACATGCAGCGCACATTGGCCAAGCTTTAAAGCAGTTACACAATTTGCGCATGCAACTGGCACCTTTGTTATTTAGTTACAGTTATGTGCATAACGAGCAGTATTACATTGTGCTGCAAAACGCAGTAGGCTTGGATGATGAAATAAGCCAGTACGTTATGGAAATTTACAGCGCCGCGTTTTACCAAGTTCTTAAAAAAGTGGCGGGTGAGCGAGTCCCTTGTCAGTTTGAGTTTGCCTATAAACGCGCCAGACATAGCCAAGAATACGAGCAGCATTTGGGCCTTAAAGTCGCTTTTGAAAAGACTATAACCCGTTGGGTATTGAATAAACACACGCTTAGGCTCACTAACCCCGCGTTTAGTAGTTTTAGGTTTTCACAAATTAACTCGCAACTAGCGGCATTAAATTCTGAAAATAGCACCTTTGTTGAAGCCGTGAGCCGATTAATTTATCAAACTCCGGCGTTAAATTTAGACCAAGTAGCCAGTCAATTTGCCATGAGCCCTGCAACCTTCAAGCGCAAACTAAAAGCTCATGGCGTGCGTTTTTCTACCTTGTATGATGAGCAAAGTAAGCGCAAAGCGATTTACCTGCTTGCCATGCGCGAACAATGCAATGAGCAAGTTGCCATGCGCTTATCATTTTATGATATTGCTAATTTCAGACGAGCGTTTAAACGCTGGACCGGTCTTACGCCAAGTCAATTGAAGGGGTAAGAAAGCCCGCTCTTATCGCTAAGAGCGAGCGTGCAGTTAAAGGGTTTCTAAAAATGCGATGAGTGCATTTTTTTCATTCTTACTGAGCTCTAACTTATGCAGTAACTCAGTTGTCTGTGGGTAGTTTGGATCATCTTTAAATTTTTTTCTCGGTTTTGGCCTTGCTCCACCTGCGTTATAGAAGTTGACTATCCCTAGCAAACTTTGAAAGCCACCATGGTGCATCCAAGGCGTACTTTGTTGTAACGCTAAAAGAGAAGGGGTTCTAAACTTGCCAATATCAGCGGAGTCTTGGGTGGCATCAAAACGGCCTAAATCTTGAAGTTTTCTACCATAAAAATGTAGCCCCGTAACATGGAATTCATTGTCGCTGAGTAAAGCACCTTCATGACAAGTCATACACCTCGCCTTGGTTCTAAATAAATGTAAGCCTTCAAGTTGTTGATCGTCTAAAAGTGCGACAGCTTCACTAGGACTCGTTTGCGCTTTATCAATAAAGCGCGTGAATAATGACTCAGGTACATCAAAGGTGCGCTCAAAAGCAACAAGCGATAGAGCTAATAGCTCCTTATTAAGCGCTTCTTTGCCAAAGGCATTGAGTATTGGTTTTTTATAGTCCTCAGCCCTGTTTATTTTATTAAGCACAAGCTCAACCGAACTGCCCATTTCTATTGGGTTTTCAATTGGCATTAATGCTTGCTGAGCTGCAGTTTTAGCTCTGCCATCCCAAAAGAAGCTTTGCCAATGATCAATACCAATAATGGCTTGGGTGTTTCGTGTGCCGACTTGACCGTCAATGCCGACAGCTAACTTTCGCCTGTCTGAAAACGCTAAACGAGACTCATGACAACTTGCGCAGCTTACCGTGTTATCTCGTGACAAGCGGGTATCGTTAAATAGTTTTTCACCTAATGCGATGATCTCATCATTTTGCTTAATCGGCTTGGCTTTTAAAGGTTTGAGCGGTGCAGCTGGCACATCTTTACTGCTAATAATCGCTGGCCACTCATGCTGTGGCTTTGCGTATAACTCCCGTAATGACTGCTCTTGCGCAAAGGCGCTCGCTGTAAAAATGCTGCACGTAAAGAGAAATAACCATTTATTCATAGTTATACGACACCCCTAACCAAAACATTCTACCGGGTTCAATCCCTGAGTTTCCTTCTGTAATAGCATGACTACGTGCGTTGAATAAGTTGCTGATATCAAGGCGAACTTCAACAGATTGAGATTGACTTATTTGATAATTCCAACGGCTACTTAAGGCAAACATAATGCGAGAGTCAAAGGTATGTGCTTCGTACTTTGGCACAAATATTTCAACTGCTTCACACGTAGTACACTCACTACCAATACCAATTCGTTGATCGCTACTAGACTTAATTGCAGTTGTGTAACTGCCGCTGTAAGTTGCTGTTAAACCAGTTGAAAAAGTATCAGTCCAATCTGTATTCCAACCAAAGTTTGCAGTTACAGGGCGACCAAAATTCGCTTTAAGGGTATCTAATTCAGATAGGCTCATGAGCTCACCCTCATAGTAAACCAGTGACTCGATAGGGGTGTTGTCAGGTGTTGCAGTGTAGTCACTATTGCTTTCACTATTTTGGCTATAAGATGCATTGGCCCATATTGAATGGTCGCCAAATTTTGCATCCCAAGACAGCGAATAACGCTCGCTTTCGCCAGTACCATTATTATAAATAGTAATATATTGATAACCGTCGTTTTTTAGGTTGGTTTCTTTATTTCTAGATAACTGGTCTTTTTTGTCGCGATGTACGTATTTAACTGCAAAGTTACCGAAACTCTCGGTAGCATGGCGAAGACCTAAGGCAATTTCATCATCGTAAGGGCTTTTCACATCGTCAAAAATATAAAGAAAGTTACCTGTGTAAGAAGAAGGAAGCCAAGCTTGTAAATAACCGTTTTGAATAGGGCGATACTCACGATACGCAAACTTTTGTTGCTCTTTAATTTTATAACCGAGTAGGCCTGCATCGTAATAACGGTTTAAACCCGCAGTCAATAGTGTATTGCCATCGTTAAATACGTCATAACCCATTGATAAGCGTGGCGCGATATTGTGATTTTTGAAAAAATCATCATAGTCGTATCTAACACCTAAATGAAAATCAAACTGTTTCCAAGTGATCACATCGGTTGCATATAGTGCTGCTTTATTTAAGCTTACGTCTATTTGTTCACTGGGTGTGACCAAACGTGAGTTAAAATACTGAGCTGTTGTCGCTACGTTATTCGAGTAGGCAAGTAAGTGCTCTGGGTTATTAAAGTCGATACTGCCACCTAATTGCTCGGCAAGGGTATCTAAATCAACATAAAAACTTTGTTCAACACAATCAAGGGTATAGCCACTGCAGTTTAGTTGTGCGCTGGTTGATGAGTATTGAATTGGCGAGTCGTATTTATAATAGTTTTGTTGGCGAGTGCGCTCATAATTTTGGTGGTTAAGTTCAGCGCCAACGCGAATTGCGTGTTCAGTATTGCCCCACTTTTTACGCTCAAGTGTTAAGGTATTTCGCCAATTAAAGCTGGTTTGCGTATTATCAAGATTGCCATAGCCGCCGTACTCTGAAACAGGAGTTGAGTCGGCGCTTTGGTCTGCTAATTGACCCCACTCTTTACCTTTTGCTTGAAGCCAAGTATAAAAATGCGCAGGCCCTGTACGGTTGTTATCACTTTGACTCATATTAAATTTGCTGCTGAAGTGACCAAAGCGAGTTTCTTCAGCTAAATTTGCAGTAAAACCAAAACTTCCCCCTTCAACTTGATAGTCACTATTGAGAACGTCTTTCAAGTACGAGTCTGAAGTATAAGGGGCATACATAACGCTTAAATCAAGTGAATCAACCCAGCCATCGCGATAGCTGTATTTCAGTAGGGCGTTGATGTTTTCTCTACTTTCTACCTTCTGCGCTGAGAGTGAAATATCCGAAATATCACTTTTTAAATAGCTTACGCTCATTAGTAAAGCATGCTGTTCATTTAACTTTTTTTGTATTGAAAAATCGATATTAGTTTTTTCATAGATTGGTGGCTCAAGATCGTCTTTGCCCTCTGCGGTGTCATCAGGCTCATCGTTATCGATTATATGGTACTCCCCCCAGTCGCTGCGGTTACCACGAATACCAAAGCTCACACGAGTATCTGTAGAAAAAGGTGAAATAGTTTCGGCATCAACAACGCCACCAGAAAAGTCACCAAAGTCTGCTGGAATGTTATGATCGTAAACAGTAATCGACTCAACAATTTGACTGTTAATATTCATGCTCTGCACACCGCCTGACACCTCATTTTCAGAGGCTCCAATACGGCTCGCACTGGCAGGATCAAGACGATTGTTATAATTCATGCCATCAATCATAAAGCCTGTTTGCCAAGGCTTTGCACCCGAGATACTTATTTCAGGGGCGCTAATTTCAGCAAGGTTATCAATTGAGTAGTAGTCTTCACTTAATTGCACGCCCGGTAGTAAGGCAATCAATTCGTTGATATCACCATTACCTTTGGGGGTTGCTTCGATAAAGTTTCTATCTAAATAGGCACGACCTATCACCTCAGGTACTTCAATCCCGATGTATTGCCCTTTAACAGTAATGCGCTCTATCTCTTTGCATTGCTTATTGTTCTTATCGTTACATTGAGGATATGTTGTTTGTTGCTTTACTTCATTAGCGTGTAAAGGGGCATTAAGTAAAAGCATCAAACACGCTGATAAGTAGCGCATTTGCATGGTAAAACTCCTGAAATAGTACCAATTAGATTAAAGAGAAGGCCGCTTAAGAGCTGGCAATAGTTAATTACCTTTATTAAATAGCTTAATTTGTTGCATATTTTGCACAAAGGTAAGAGCGGGTGATTGTATCAATTAAAAATGCGAATAGAAATAGATCTCAATTGTATTTGTTGGGTTTTTAACTTTTTAAGGAATATTAAATTCTTTTTGTTTGTATTTTTTATGAATTTCTTGAGGTTTTAACTTGACGGGCGAGGCATAATTGCCTCGCCGTGATATGAACGTACTACTCCCCTAAAGGAGTTAAATCGATACTGTCTTCAATACCATCATTGTCGGCATCGTTATCAGCAATTAAGCCTGAGTCGGCAATTGCTTGCTCTGATGCGCCTGATAAGAAGAAGTTGGGTTTGCCATCGTGATCAGTATCGATACTCGCAATCGAAGATGTAGGGAAGTCATCTCTTTGAGCTAGTAAGTTAGCATAAAGGGCTGTAAGTGATAGCTTATCAGCTTCTGCATTGACCGAGTGCTCAATTAACTCTTTTACCGCGGCATCATTGCCAAGTAGGGCTTGAAAAGTAAGCAATGTTTCAAGGTTGCTTTGTATAACTTTATCGTCTTGTAAGAGTATAAACGTATTTGCATTTGCTACAAATGGTTCTAACATTTCAATTGTTTCAGCATAAGCTGAAGCATATTGCTCGTTATTTACTTGGAATCTAACTAATGATGAGGTGAGAGAGTAGCTTTCGAATAGTCCACCACTTATTTCACCAGTGCTAAGTGTCGCGTAAAGTGCTTTAGTAAGTAGAGATTTATAGTCATTAATATCAAGGTTTGATTGTTCTGATTGAAGTGTGGTCAAGCTGATATCTAACCAATTTAATGCCATATCAATTAGCCCAGCTTGCACAAGGTAACCGAGTGAACTTAATCGCCATTCTATTTGTGTTTGTTTTTTATCAAACAAATTAATTAGAGTGTTAAGTTTTTCTGCGGTGATAGCTATCGATTCAGGTTGAGATACGAGCCCGAAAGTAGCTAGCTGGTGATTCAATACATAAGCAGCTGCGTCGGTAGTGAAGTTAGTATTATTTTCAATAAAGTAAGTATCTATAATATCTGAACAGCGCTGTGCGTAATTTTTAGCTTGTTGCTCATTACCTAATGCTATTGCAAGATCGACTAGACCAGCACAACCATACCGGTCAGTAATGTAAGTAATTCTAGTCTGGCTTAAAACATAGTCTTCAGAAAATAGTATATCTGCGGCGTAATCCGCCAGAATTAGGCCAAGTTCATTTTCACCTCGAACTCGAAGAATATCAGCTGCACCAGGTTGGCCTGATGAAGTTATAAGTGTTTGATAGAAGCTTGTTGCATTAGGTGATTCGCCACTCATAAAGTATTCTTTCGCGTTTTGTACTGCATCATCTATGGTGATACCTGCTTGTAGCTTGTTAGCTACTTCATAAGCAAAAGAAAATTCAACAGCATCATCTTTGTCATCTTGATCTGTGAGTAAAGCAAAAGCGGGATTATTTGAAAGCTCTACATCATATAAAGCTTTAATATTTGCTGTTAAAACTTCTAATGGATAGGTGTATGAAGCTAAAGTTGCTTCTGCATATGGGCTTGCAGTAAAGCTATATGTATTATCAAAACCAACAACACCATAATATGAAAGCGCTAAGTTCGTATAATATTTTGCCAAATCAACTTCATTGAGTTGTATAAAAGATTGAGCAGACCATGCAATGTAAAGTGCCCGCATACGCTCAGTTGCTTGGCCTTTGTAGTCACCTGACTTTTGTATAAAGTAACCGATTTTTTCACTTAATTCGGCCATGGCTTGAGTGACTTTTACTCCTTCATTTCTTAATGTTTCTTTGTGGGTTGCAGCATATTGCTCTTTAGAAGATTCAACGGTTTTTTTGATTGCAGATATGAACCTAATATAAGTCTTATTATATTCTTCTGTATAAACTTCATTTGCATAAAGTTTTAGTGTGTCTAACATGGCTTGAGCGGCCTCAGTTTGGCCAGCTGCGTTGTATTGATTCGTTAGAGTCAGATAAAAGCCCGGATCTGAGTTGCTGATATTATCCAGTCCTTTTTCAGCAAGGTATTGATTGTAAAGAGTTGCAGCATCTTGTCTAAATGTTAAAGCTTTTTCACTTAAATTTATTAAATCAAGAGATTTTGCTGCATCTAAATAGGCATTTGCTTTTGTGTCTATTGCTGTAATTTTGTTGAAGTGTTCGTCTGCTTTTTCAGCAAAGCCTGCAATAAGGTAACCAATAGCTAATTGTGTGTTTACTTCGTCCATGTAAATATCATCATTGATATTTTCACTAATCGCTTCAGCTTGTTTTAAATGAGACTTATCTGAGCTGTAGTAGTAATTGAGCTTATCTTCGTTCGTAACATACGACGGTTTTAATTCAATGGTTGCGCTGATAGGCGAGCTAATATTGCCATCGGTAAATTCAATAACAAAACTATCGTTAATTTCTGACAGCGTTTCTGCGGTAAATGTAAATGCCCCTGTTTGTTCATCTAGAGTAAGGGTACCGTTGGCTGGAGGCGTTACTAAAGAGACAGTTACAGTGTCACCGTCGGCATCATTAAAAGTTAATGAACCTTCAGTTGTTGTTGAGGTGGTTACAGTGATTGACTGGCTCGTAAGCGTTGGTGCATCGTTAACGTTGTTAACTGTAAAAGTAAGTACTGCATCATTACTTAAGCTGCCGTCAGTGGCGGTAACGGTTACTGTGTCTTGGCCTGCAAAATTTTCTTTTGGGGTATAGGTAAATGTACCATCAGCATTTAAAGCAAATAGTCCGTTACTTGCTGCAGAGCCTAGGGTATAGCTAACAGCGTCATCATCTGCTGCCACAACTTGGCCCGTAATAGATGTGTCTTCATCTAATGTGAATGTTAAGTTGCTGGTGAACTCAGGTGCATCATTACTATCTGAACCACCGCATCCAGTGAGAGCAAATGCAATCACAAGTGGTAAATACTTTATTCTGTTTTTCATGCTGATACCTGTATTTATTATTGGGGAAGTTAAGGAGGGTTGAGATATTATCATTATAATACGAATGATAATAGATCTTAATTGCGTTTGGGTGTGCTTTTTTGTGCAATTGTGATTCTCTAGCTTGAAACAGTAATTTAAAAACGATGTATTACAGCTGGGGATAATTGTTTGGTTTCAAAAAATATACCTTTTCAGAGCAGTTATTTTTCCCGAGCTGCGTTAGACTATTGTTATTGATGTAATTAACCGAGGTCTCAAATGATTGAGTATCCTGTTGACCAACTTCCCCAGTTAATTGATGACTTGCTTCAGTGTGATACCACAACACGCAAAAATAAGTTACTTGCTGATGCTAAAGAGAAGCTTTCTACTGAACATTTATCGTTATTGTTTGAAGCATTACCTAAAGAACAGCGTTTAGAAATATGGCAATTACTTGATGAAGATACGCAACATGAAATCTTCATTAACTTAGGTGGCGATAGCTGTCGTTGGTTATTGCAAAGCCTAGAAGAAGCCGAAGGCTTTAAGCTACTTGACGAAGTGAGCGTAGAAGAGTTACTTGAACTTGAAGAAATTATTCCTGAGCGCTTTGTTGATTATGCACGCAGACAACTTGATGAAGTTCAAACAAAGCAGTACGACCTTGCACAGCAATATAACCCAGAGCAGTTAGGTCACTGGCTCGATTTTGATGCACTAAAAGTGTCAGAAAAACTCACCGTGGCAGGCGCGCGTAAAATTTTTCAAAAAGGCTTACCGCAATATACCGAGGTGATTTATTTAGTCAGCCGTAAGGGCACTCTCATTGGTGAAGTGGCTATCAATGCTTTATTTAAAGCCAATGATAATGACAGCCTGCTGGATTACGCGAACCTTGATGTATCAGCTTTACATGCTGATGACGACCTATACGAGGCTGCTGAAGTGGTTATTCACAGTGAACAAATGGCAATGCCAGTTGTTAATGCCGACAACAAACTATTAGGCCGTTTGTCGGTGTCATCAGCTTATGAATTGCGCCAAGAAGTGACCGACGAAGCCGCTGCAAAAGCCGGTGGTCTACGTGAAGACGAAGATCTGTTCTCAAGCGTCACTAAGTCGGCAAAAAACCGCGGTATTTGGCTTGGTATTAATCTGGCAACGGCGTTTTTGGCCTCTTGGTTTATTGGTTTGTTTGGTGCAACTATTGAGCAAGTGGTTGCGCTGGCGGTATTAATGCCGGTTGTCGCTTCAATGGGTGGTATTGCAGGTAGTCAAACGTTAACGGTTATTGTGCGCGGTTTAGCGCTTGGTCAGGTTACCGACTCCAACCGTAGAGCACTGCTGAAAAAAGAGCTAAGAGTAGGGGCGTTAAATGGCTGTGTTTGGGCCTTTGTGATTGGTGTGCTCACTTATTTCTGGTTCAACGATGGCATGTTAAGTTTAACAATTACTATCGCTATTTTACTTAACTTGGTTGCAGCTTCGTTATCAGGGGTAGTGATCCCATCGATTTTAGATAAGCTTAAAATCGATCCAGCTCTTTCAGGCTCTGTGATCCTGACCACTGTCACCGACATCGTTGGCTTTGTCACCTTCCTAGGTTTAGGTAGTTTACTCCTTCTTTAAGGGATCGGATGCTGGCTAAAGTAGTGTTTAGCCAGCTCAACGAATGATTTCACCCTATTTGACAGCGCATACCTATGCGGATAAACCGCAGCAATCGTTAATGGTTTTAGGGTATGCTCTGCTAACACCTCGACTAATTCACCTGATTTTATATACGGGGCGACTGAATAACGAGGGGCTTGAATTATCCCATCACCCGCTGCCGCTGCTTCATTTAAAAATCGGCCATTATTAGAGGTCATTGCCCAGTTAAACTTGCGGCAAACATGCTGACCATCTAGCAAAAATATCCATTGGTCATGACGAATATGATGACTGAAAAACAGTAACCTATGCTCCGATAAGGCTGCTATATCTATTGGCGTGCCATGCTTTTTTAAGTAGGCAGGACTTGCCCACAAAGATAATGATGAATGGCAAACTGTCTGCGCTATATGGCTGGCATCAGGTAATGAAGGAGCAACTCTAAATGCCAGATCAATTTGGCTATCAAATAAATCAACGGGCGTATTAGACAATACAATATCTAATTTAACATCGGGAAAAGCATGCTGATATTGGCTGATCAAAGGTGTTAAATATTGGCAACCAAATTCAATACTGGCTGAAATAGCCAGCTTGCCGCTAGGCGCTTGACTAAGCCCGCTTATCTCTTCATCAACTTCATTAAACTTATTCAGTAAAGGCTTCATTTGCAGAACATAGTTTTGTCCTGCATCAGTTAAGCAAACTTTACGGGTGTTTCGTTTTAGCAGCAAGCAGCCTAAGTTTTGCTCTAACTGTTTAACATAGCGGCTTACCATGGTGGTAGACAGCTGCATTTGCTTAGCAGCCTGTGTAAAGCTTTGATATTCAGCGACTAAGCATAGGGCTCTAACGGCTTCTAGTTTGTTCATTGTTGTTATTTTTAAACTATAAGTTCATACACTATAAACTTTTGTGAGATGTAAAACCAAGTAATTCAGGTGTAAGTTGGGAGTTAAAACAAGAATAAGAGGTGATTATGAAATCGGGCATCAACACATTACTTGCCAGCATTGCATTGGGCTTATCGTCGTCGGTGATGGCTCAAACCATTGCATTACAAAATGTGAACCTAATCGACGTCGAAGCCTTGTCGGTTAATAAAGCACAAACCATCATCATAGAAGATGACAAAATCAAACAAATTGTTCCTGCAAGCTCTCGTCGCTTTGCCGATGATGTCATTAAAATCGATTTAGCAGGTAAGTATGTAATACCCGGTTTAATTGATACTCATGTGCACCATGCTACTTCGCCTGATGATTCAGATAACGATGAAATCACGCGCACTCGCTTGCGTCAGCTTTTACAGGGGGGTGTGACAAGTGTGCGCGATATGGGCGGCGATACCCGTGCTTTGAGTTCACTTAAAAGGCGAGCCGATAACGATATTATTCAATCACCGGATATTTATTATTCTGTGATTATTGGTGGTAAAGCGTTCTTTTCTGACCCCCGCACAGTCGCCTCTGCAAAAGGCGAAATTCCCGGTGCTGTGGACTGGATGCGTGCCGTTGATGAACACAGTGACTTTGATGCCATTATGCTACGTAGCAAAGGGTTGGGGGCAACCGGCATCAAAATTTATGCAAATGTGCCAGGAACAGTGGTAGCAAAGCTATCTCAAGCTGCTAAAAAACATGACCTCAAGGTGTGGTCGCATGCTTTTATTGGCCCAGCAACACCGCTTGAAGCCGTTAATGGTGGGGTTGAAACAATTTCACATGCTGCCGATTTTGCCGCGCAAGTAATTGAAAATTTCTATGATATGCGCCGTAAAAATGTTGCCTTAACAGAGCAGCAAAAAAGCGATGCAAAGCAATTAGAAGCTTATCAAACACTCATAAAACAGATGAAAAATAAGGGCACAATTCTAGACTCAACCTTAACGGTCTTTGATAAAACCAAAGCCTCTCGTGGTGAAAAAGGGTTATTGCTCAATGAGTGGGGCGGGCTGTTTACGCAATTGGCTCATCAAGCCGGTGTAACTATTGCAGCAGGTACCGATGTGACCAGTGATAGGTTTAATACTGTAACACCTATGGTGCACTATGAAATGCAATTATTAGTTGAGCGGGCAGGCTTAACACCTTTAGAGGCTTTACAGGCTGCAACCATTAATGGTGCAAAAGTGATTGGCATTGAGAAGCAAACAGGTTCAATAAAGGTAGGTAAAACGGCGAATCTTGTGGTACTTAACAGTGATCCAAGTATTGAGATCACCAATAGTCAAAACATTGTTCATGTAATTAAAAATGGCCAATTTATCCAGTTGGGTGATAATGAAAAATTACCCTTTGTGATGGCGCGTGAAGCGGCTGGGTTATTATTTTTATCGGGGCAATTAGGTAATTTGCCAACTACTATGGCTTTGGCTGGCGGTGACATCAGCACCCAAATGACGCAAGCAATGAAAAACATCGGCTTTGTTTTGCAAGATCACAATTTAGATTTTAACGATGTTGTTAAATGCACCCTTATGCTGGCAGATATAAAAGACTGGCCTTTAGCCAATAAAGCTTACACGCCATTTTTTACTAAGTTACCCGCCAGAAGTGCTTTTGCAGCCAGTGGCTTGGCACTTGGCGCAAAGGTTGAAGTGGAGTGTATCGCTGCGTTGTAGCTAAAATTGTAAGCGAACATAAAATAAACACTTTTATTTACCTAATACACAGTTATTATGAATTGTGACTCAGTCAAACTAAAAGGACGTTAATATGGTATTAGGTAAAAAAGCAGCACTGGCTGCTTTATCGGTAATGTCAGTGTTTAGTGCATCAGCAGCACAAAGCGCTTCGGGTGAACAAACTAAGCTGAGTGAAGATCCCACCAAGGTCGTCACTCAGTTTGGTGCAAGTTATTCAGATGAATTAAGGATCACCGGTTCGCTAAGTTTGGGAGCAGTTAAAAAGCTTAATGCTAGTGTGAGTGCTAATGGTGATGAAT
Source organism: Pseudoalteromonas shioyasakiensis (assembly GCF_019134595.1). Taxonomy (NCBI): domain Bacteria; kingdom Pseudomonadati; phylum Pseudomonadota; class Gammaproteobacteria; order Alteromonadales; family Pseudoalteromonadaceae; genus Pseudoalteromonas; species Pseudoalteromonas shioyasakiensis. The sequence continues at coordinate 1,157,348 of NZ_CP077770.1, forward strand.
GGCGTATTGGTGGCTCGTGGCTATTTGATATTGGCATTGTTAATTTTAACTTTGGTAAGCAAAGTTATGATCAAGGAGCTGAGCGAACAACCTATAGTGTTGGCACCTTTATGCCACTGAGTTACTTTGATATTGCGCCCTATGGTTGGCAAATTTTCGCTATGGGTGGTTATAGCCATGTTGATGGTGAAATTGCTTGTTTAGCAGGGCAAGGGGCGTGTTTAACAACAGAAATACCTGGCCCTGAAGGTTGGGTGCTTATTCCAAACAGTAGTGATGGTGGTTATTTAGGGGCGTTTGCTTTAAAGCCATTATCCGAAAAATGGACATTAATGACTGCCGCAGCGTATTCGGTTGGGTCTAACGATTATTCAGGTTATTTCGCAGCCATTGGTGCAAGTTATCAATTTGATAAACAACAAAGTTTCAAGCTATTTGCTGCAACAGAAGACAGTGATTATGGCTCAGATCAAAACTTAGTACTGGGTTACACTTATCAATTTAATTAAAAATTACTGTTATAAGCTGTTAAATTTTGTTAGTTTTCTGAGTGAGTTATCGCTGAGAAAATAGAGCATGAAGAAAAAGTTAGCCTTGTTATTGTTAGGATTATCGAGCCTTAATGCCAATGCCTCTGAAAACTTTAGTGATCATGAGATGTTTTGTGAGCAACAATCACAAATTAGTTGCTTAGATTACATTAATCAACAGCTAGCAAGCAGTGAGCTTGGCTCTGCGCGTTGGTATGAGATTAAATCTTATCAGTTTGATTATTTCTACGACAAATTGGAATATCAAATCCTGAAAGATAGCACTGAGCCTTTCATTAACAGTGAAGAATTACCTGTTGTCTTTCAAGTACAAGTTTATTTTTATTACGCAAAATCAATGCACTATTTAGGTGACTTTGAAACTGGTCGTAAATATGCCACAAAAGCATTTGAAAAACTGCAAGCAATCTTCGACTCTTTTGGTAACCCTATGCGTATGGTTGAATTGGCTAATTTGCAATACGTGTTTGGTAATAAAGAAACGGCATTGCAAATTCTTGATAGGGCAGAGCGACGCTTTGGCAAAAGCAAAGATCCCATTTTTCACTTTGAATTGGCTTCGAATAAAGCGAATGTTTTTCACTCATTAGGTGATATAGACGGTGCACTTGCAAATCGAAAAACCGCCGCTGATTGGATTTTAAAAACCAACCATAACCGAAAAATCTCTGTTGCTTTAGGTAATTTAGCTCGTACCCACCAACTTCTGGCAAATTATGAGCAAGCCGATGAAGTTTATGTACAGTCTCTTAAGTACATGGATACAGATTCAGATAGACATGTGATTGCTATTTATAAGTTACGTCTTGCTGAAATCAATTGGCAAGCAGGAAAGCAAGATCAAGCATTAAAATGGTTTAAGCAAGTGCATAAAGAAGACATTCGGCAATCACATGCGAAACTTTATGCACACCTAGGTAACGTGCTTTAGATAGTGTAAAAACACCCTGGTTTTTCGTCTTCACCCGGCGCTAAAATTTGTAGATGGGTTGACTCACCTTGTTCCATCAAAGGCTTCATAGTTTTATCAAACTGCTTAGCGGCATGTTCAATTAATTTTGCTTGCTGTTCCAGTGCTTTAAAATCAGCATCATGAGCAGCCATAAGTTTATTAAGCTCTTTAGCCAGCTTATCTTGCTCTTTTAATAAACTTTTATTAATTCGCAAGTGGTTCTCGTCTTCAACAACTGCTTCTTCGGTGATTGCTTCTATTTGCTCAGAGTACTCAGTAACTTGTAGCTCTATGTCATTAATTGGTTGCTCAAGTGCTTCAAGTTTTACTTGTTCACGCTCAAGCTCTAGGTATGCTGCAATTTGCTCGTTATTGAGGGGACTTTCGCTTACTTTTTTACAGTCTTTAAAAGTGATAACGCGATAATCACCCTGGTTGTTTGTTGTGCTGGCATTAGAGAGGCCAATACAAGCAGTAGTGGCCGTGATTAAGAGTGCACTTACGCTAATACGTACTAAATTCATAATGATGTCCTAATGGGTTATGTTATTTAGTTAGTCGTCGCAAGTGTGAAAAAGGTTGTTTAAATTTTAAATTTATATCCCACGCCATAAATTGACTCAATGTAATGGCTATCAGGGTCGGCTTGAGTCAGCTTTTTACGCAAGTTTTTAATGTGCGAATCAATACTGCGCTCGTAGCTCTCAAAGTACTTACCTTGAGTCATGGTTAGTAAATCTTGGCGTGAAAAAACTTTATTAGGTGAGGCAATTAATATTTTTAACAAGCTAAATTCATTAATTGTTAGTTTCAGTTCTTCATTTTTTACCAACACTTTGTATTCGCTCGGATCAACAATAATATTGCCTGCTTTGAATGTACTAGGTTTGCTACTTGGCATTCGGCGTCGTTTTAAAATAGCTTTCACACGCGCCATTAACTCTTTTGGTTTGAATGGTTTAGTAACATAGTCATCGGCACCCACATCAAAACCAATTAAGTGATCAATTTCTTCGACCCTTGCTGTAAGCATAATAATAGGCACATCACTGTATTGTCTTATCTTGCTGCACAACTCGATGCCATTTGTGCCTGGCAGCATGATATCGAGAATAATCAAATCAGGGTTTAGCTCATTAACAGCATCCAGTGCGCAGTTGCCATCGTGAATTAGGCTTGTTTTAAACCCTTCAAGATATAAATACTTTTCTATTAATTCGGCAATTTTAACTTCATCTTCAATAACGAGAATATGCTGTTTAGCTAAGGTTTCTGACATATTATTGCGCCTCTGCAAGCGGGAGTTTTAACGTTATACACAGACCGCCTAAACGGCTTTTAGTTGCATTAATTTTTCCCAGATGGGCTTCAACAATTGTTTGGCAAATTGCCAAGCCTAAGCCAAAACCGCCGGTTTTTCTGTTACGAGAGCTATCGGTGCGATATAAACGATCAAATAGTTTTTCAAGGGCCTCATCAGGAACACCGGGGCCTGAATCTTCTACCGACAAAAACACATGATGGTTAGACACGGTTAAATCTAACCAGACTTTTTGCTGTTCATCGGTATAGCGTAAATTATTTTCTAAAATGTTTTGTAGAACTTGTGTAATACGATTTTGGTCGGCCAAAACCATCACCGTTTGCTCTGGTAAGGTGGCATTTAGCGTGATGTTTTTGGATTGAAATTTAAACGCATACTTATGCGCTTGTAGGGCCACCAAGGCATTAAAATCAATAGTTTCCATGTGATAGTTAAAGCTGTGTCTGTCGAGTGAGCTGACTTTATGTAAGTCGTTCACAAGTCGGCTTAACAGCGCCACTTCTTCTTGCAGTGAGCTTATTGCTTTTTGGTTTGGTTCGATAATGCCATCGTTAATAGCCTCTAGTTCACCCTCTAAAATAGTTAAAGGCGTGCGTAGTTCATGAGAAATATCCATGAGCCATTGGCTTTGCTGCGATTCAAAGCGTCTGAGCTCTGTGGCAATACGATTAAAATCATCCGCTAAGGTCGCAAATTCATCACTACTATTGACGGTTATTTTGGTCTCAAACTCTCGCTCTGCAAGGGCTTTTGCGCCTTTTTTCAGCTGCGAAATAGGGTTAGTAAAATGACGTGCGAGTAAGTAACTAAACAATAACGCAATTAACAAACCAACCCCTGCTGTCCACAAACTGATATTAATTTGTGTATTAAGGTAATGCTGAGTCAGTGCGCTGACATGATTGCGGTTAGCATGCAGCTGAAGCACCGCAACAACGTCGCCATTGTGGGTGATTTCTTGCTCGTTCACGACCTCAGTTTCGGTATTGCCTGCAATCAATATTTCGCCTTTTTCATCAAGCAAACTTAGGCGTTTTTCAAAGGGCATGAAGTCATCAGCCATGGGTTTATTGTGAGGTGGCGGCTCATGCATGTCAGCAAAGTTTGCAGGCTCGTTAAACTCAGTTGATGGGTCAAATTCAGGTGGCTGGTCGAACGATGGTGGCACCCCAAAGTCATCGGGAGGTGGCATCGCCTTGTTTTGCATGCGCTTTTCAGGAGGCCCATTTAATAGAAAAGGGCCGGACTCTCCTGGTTTTGGGCTATTGGGCGAAAACAATAAACGGCTTGAATGAAAATTACGGTTAATTAACTCATACCACAGGGCTTTAGAATCGATAAACATCCCAATCGAACCCGTTTGCTGATACTGCAGGCTAATTTCAGTGGCTATTCGGTTAAATGCTTCGTTATCTATATCTTCAAATACATTATTGAGCATACGCTTATTGGAAATTGCATTCAGACCAAACATGGTCAGCACCAGTAGTAGCGTAATGATAAGATTGGTAATTAAGAGTTTGTGAATTAACTTCATAGATGTAATAGTAAAATGTAATAGCCAGAAATGAATATACTATAAATGTCTATTTTTTGGCATGTGCATCCTAGTCACTCTATAAAAGCACCACTTTTTCTACACAAAGTCTCTACATTTGTTCTTTATACTCGACGTTAATTACTCATGTTAGCGAAGGGGCACAAGATGACTTTAAAACCTGAACTTTATACTCGTAGAAAAATGCTTAAAACATTAGGTGTTTCAGTTGCTGCTGTGCCTATGTTGGCATTTTTAGGCTGTAACTCAGATACAGTATCGTCAACAGATATAACATCAGACACCGATACATCAACAGATACAGACACCAGTACTGATACAGACGATACAACAACCACGAACGACAGTGATTATGTATCGGGCACAACAGCACTTATTACCGATGACTTTCCTGATGACAGTATTTTTGAAACATCAACAGCATGTGTGTTAGCACTTACTGAGGCAACAACCGAAGGCCCGTGTTACTTCCAAGCTGATTCAGACGAAGACATCTCTGATGGCCTAATGGGTTTACCTATGATGCTGTGCTTACAGTTAATCGATAGCGACTGTAACCCATTAGCAAATTACGAAATCTCGGTTTGGCACTGTGATACCAGCGGTATTTATTCGGGCGATACTAGCAGTAGTTCTGATAGCTCACGTTTTGCGGGTGATTTCTGTACTGATGGCGATGCCGAAGCTGAGGCAAGTACCTGGTATCGTGGTTCATTGATCACAGATAGCAGTGGTCGTGTGAACTTTAAAACGCATTTCCCAGGTTGGTACTCTGGCCGTACTATTCATATTCACTTTAAAGTAGCAAACAATAATAACGACTATGTAATTAGTCAGTTCTGTTTTACTGATGCGTTTGCAAAAGAAATTTGTACCACTCATAGCGATTACAAATCACGTGGTGAACAAGATACAACACTTGCTAGCAACGACAACGTGTTTGGTAGTGATTATGAGCAGTTTATTTTAAACACAGCACAAAATAGTGATGGCACTTTATTGGCGTATCACACTATTCAAATTAGTTAATTTATTCACTCATCATTGTAGGTTAGGGCGTGTTAGCAATTACTGCTTTCACGCCCTATTTTTTTAGAAGCTATAAGTGATGTTACCGTAAATAAAACGGCCATCTAAGCTGTATGGCGCAAAGCCACTATAAGGGAAAATTTGGTTGAAATCGCTATAACCAATATTACTTACAGTATCTTGAGGATACTGATCAAACAGGTTATTAGCGCCTAATGCGAACTTCCACTGCTCATCAGGGCGGTAAGCCACTTCTAAGTCAGCAATCCATTTAGCGTCAAGTACTTCATCACCATCTTCACTGCTTGCAGTGTCAACTACTTCACCATAACGAGTTGCTCGTAATGTCGTTTGGAAGTTTTCATAATCCCATGTTGCAGATAGGTTCCATTTATCGGCTGGTGTGCCTTTTTCAAAGCGTGTGATTTCACGACGAGAAAAATACTCGTAGCTATCGCCAAGGGCTTCTAGCTCTGCTGGGTTTTCTTTAACATGTGTCACTTCTGTGTCGTTAAAGTTAACTGCTGCACTTAAGCGTAAATCACCATAGCTTTCTAAACCTAATGAGTAGGTCGCAACAATATCAACGCCTTGCGTACGTGAATCAATGGCATTAGTAAAGTAACGAACGCGCTGCGTATTTACTTCGCCTGCTTCGGCTAAAATCGCTTCAACTTCTGGGCCGCTTAAGTTTTCAGACAATACGATACGGTCGTCAATTTCAATGCGATACGCATCAAGGGTTAAGCTAAAGCCGCCTTGCGTAAAGATGAAACCCGCCGTCATATTAACTGACTCTTCAGCGTCTAAATCACGAGCTCCCAGTGCTTGCGCTGCAGGTTCATCAACAGGGAATAAACCTACTTCATTTGGTACACCATTTTCAAAAACAGTGCTTACTGATTTATACGATGTTTGGGCCAGTGAAGGCGCTCTGAAACCTGTGCTAATTGCACCACGTAATGACAGCGACTCGTTAATGCTGTAGCGCGAAGCAAGTTTTGAGGTAAAGGTACTACCAAAATCACTGTAATCTTCAAAACGACCTGCTAAAACAAGGTTCCAATCTGTCGTTAGGTAAGTATCAAACTCTGCAAATACCGCAATGTTATGACGGCTTTTATCTGTTGCACTTTCTGGTGAGAAACCAGGTAACACTTGCGCGCCACCGGCAGCAACTGGGTTGCCATCGTCATCTAATACAGTTAGGTAAGAGGCTGTTTCACCTGCTTTGATTTGGTAGTTTTCGTGACGATACTCAGCACCAATCGTAACAAACACATCATCAGGTAAACCTAAGTCTAGTGTGTTGCTAGCATCCATGTTCACCAAGTATTGTTCATAAACAAGCGAGCCATCATCAAATTCTGTTGGGCTGCTAACACCCATCGAGGTATTTAAGCTGTTGCTTACGCCAATACCAAAATCGTTGCGACCATAATTGCTGCTTACATCCCAAGCCCAATCATTGGTTTCGCCATTTAAGCCAATTGCAAATGAGTAATCATCTACATCGGTATCAATTTGCGGTAAGAAACCGTCAGGATACACTTCAGTTAAGTTACGAGAATCTTTGGCGCGACGATAAAAACCACCTGAGTTACCTTTACGGTTTGAGTAACTTGCAAATGAGTAAAGCGACAGCGAGTTATCAAACTCATAACCTAGGTTATAAAAAAGCGCGAAGTCTTCGATATCGGCTTTACCAAAGCGGTGGTTATAGCGGTCAAAGTCAAATTCACGTGAATCTAAATCGCCATTCTCATCACGGCTATATTGCTCACGTGCATCAAAGCCAGAGCGGTTTGTTGGCTCGTTATTACGTGACTCAATCGACACGTTAATAAAGCCATTATCGCCTAGTGCAAAGCCCGCATTAGCACTTGCTGTGCGCGTAATGCCGTCGTTTACTTCACGGTCGCTGCCAGTTTCAAAGCTTAAGTTGCCTTCGCTATCCGTTGTAGTGTTTAGTAGCTGAGGAGAGCCTGCCATTTGTGTGTCGTATTCACCGTATGTGTAGCTCACGCTACCGCCTTCATCGGCATCTTTTAATACAATATTGATCACACCGGCAATCGCGTCAGAACCATATTGAGCTGCAGCGCCATCACGCAGAATTTCAACACGTTTAATTGCAGAAGTAGGAATATTATTTAGATCTACTGCCGTTGAACCACGGCCAACCGTACCATTTAAGTTTAATAATGCACCGGCATGGCGGCGTTTACCATTGATCAGCACTAATGTGTGATCCGGAGCAAGGCCACGTAAAACAGCTGGTTTCGCGTGGTCAGTGCCATCAGCAATGGTGGCACTTGGGTAGTTAAAGCTTGGTAATTGTGATGCCAATACTTGGCTCATATCAAGCTGGCCTGTGCTTGATAGATCGCGGCTTGTTAATAAATCGACAGGCACGGTACTTTCAGAAATGCTACGAAGGCTACGGCGAGTACCTGTAACAGAAATAACTTCAACATCTTGAACGGTGTTGTCAGTTGTTTGCTCAGCAGCGATTGCAGTCACTGATGTAGCTAGCGTACTTGCAATAGCGAGTTGCAAAGGTACTTTTTTAAAAATTGTCATTGTTGGATCCCTTCTGACGTTGATTTCGCTTCGCAGTTTATCAATAAAAAAGGAACAAACAAATAACATAAAAGTATACTATATGATTATCTTAACAAGCTATTTAGCTCACGGTGTTTACATTATATTAACTTAGTTAAGCGCTAATGCTTATTTTATTTCTACCCTCTGTTTTTGCTCGGTATAAAGCAGTATCTGCTGCACAAATTAATGCCTCTGAAGTACGATATTGATTATTAAACTCACAGGCAATTCCTTGGCTTACACTTATTCTAAAATCACTTGGTAAACCTATATCAGTAAATGGCATGTTATTTACTTTTATTTGAATGTGTTTAGCAATGGCGGCGGCCGTGTCTTTTTGGCAGCGGGGTAATATAATGGCAAACTCTTCACCGCCATAACGGGATGCTAAACAATCGCGAGAAGGGAGTGATTCTGCGATTATACTTGCTACTTTTTGTAAGCATTTATCGCCTTTTACATGACCGAATCGGTCATTGAATAATTTAAAGTAATCAATGTCGATTAATATAGTGCTAATAGCTTGGTTGGTTTGTACGCTTTCTTGCCAGTTTTCTTTTAATGACTCTTCAAGGGTTAATCTATTTGCAAGGCCGGTTAAATGGTCAGTAGTAGCCTGTTTAATTAAACGATTATATTGCTCTTTGTGTGATGATAAATCATGTAATACACAAATAAATAAATTTTCTACAACGGCAATGTTTTTTGGTAGGCTCGATATACATAAATCCGCCTCAAGGGTTTTATTATCAGCGCGGTTTATTTTAACTTCGTTTGGCCCAAGGCTTATCGGCGAGTCTTTATGGTCTAACCAACTTAGTAGGGTATACATGTATTTATCACGGTCGGTGTCGTGTAGGTAATGTAAAATGTTTTGCCCGATTAACGCTTCTTGATTGTCACCTAAAAGCTGTGCCGCCATCGGGTTTGCAAATTCAAACGTGCCTTGGCCATTAATGATAAACACTCCCTCAGGAATGTTCTGAAACATTTGGGCAATCAGCGCAAGTTGCTCTGAATTGATAGACTGCGCAAGTGCGCTTTTCGCTTCTGATTTATTAGTGCTTGGTTGTTCATTTTTATTAGTAGACACGTTCGTTTCCTTTTTGCCGATGCAAACGATTTTGGTGTCTATAAAGTTACTTAAAAAAGTGCAAATTAACCTTCTGGTAACCTTCTGGTTTTAAGTTGTTGTTTTCAAATAAAAAAAGGACTCCTTGGTGGAGCCTTTTGTAGGTGTTATTTCTATTAACTACACTCGGTCTTTATTTTCGACTTGCGGGTCTTCGCTTTGATATTCTTCACCATTGCAGCTAACCGTGAAAATCATACATGCTGTGCCATTGTTTTCGTCGGTATCTGAAATATTGATTACCGTGCCAGCGTTTGTAACCTCGTAACTGAAATCTTTAGCACAGTCACCCTCATGATTACTAAAAGTAGCGGCAGAAAATAAGAACCCTCTTTTTTGAGTTTCTTCATTTAGGGTGTAAATACCAAGACTATCTCTTTCTGTAACAACCCCACCACCAGATACTTGTTGACCATCTTGGAAGTATGTAAATACAGCTTTTTTGTTGCTATCTAATTCAATATTTACTGTGAAATTGTAAACTTTACCTTCACTCATGTTTTTTCCTTTGCTTTTATAGTTGAAAATTAATTATTCCCAGTTTTTTTACCGGAACAATGGTTGCTTCTATTTCGTGTGATTTATTTAAACAGGTATATGCCTGAATTAATGGGAAAGTAAAATTTATACTTTTAGTTTTTTTACTTATTTTATTTAGAGTGGTTGCTGCATTTTCACATAAAGCATTCTTTTCTTGTTGTGATTTAGCTAAACGAGCTTTAATTAACAAGATTCTTGTATGAAGTCGTACATTTTCTATATCAAGCGCGCTGGGTAGTATATTATTTTCATCCAAGCTTTTTAGAATCACTAATGCCCTATTTATATTTTTTCTATTAATTAAATATTCTATTAAGCTGGTTTTTATACTGATAATTTGACTGTTCGATGACTTGTTAGTATCTAAAAACTCTATTATTTCACTAACTCTATTATCTATATTAGGGTTATCAGAGAGAGAAAGTTGATAAGCTAGAAACTGATAGTATGTTCTTTCAATAGTTTTATTTTGAACATCTTGTAATCTTGCTTTGTTAATCGTTTCTGTTGCTTGCTTTGCTTTTTCGTAAGATTTTGATTTATCAGGGAAGTAACTTAGTAAGTAGCTTTGCTGGATATGTTTATATGCTAAGGATGTTAATACACTTGCATCGGCCGGATACTTAGTTAACATTTTATTTGTTTCATTTTCTGCATGTTCAAAAATCTTGAGAGCTTCATTGAAATGCCCTAAGTTTTCTTCTGTAGTTGCAATCCAACTGATGGTATCTGTCTTATCGCGTAATAAATTTTTGTTATTAGGTTTAAGCACAAGGGCTTGGTTTTTAAGTTTTAAAGACTCAGTAAAGCTTTGTTTTGCGAGCGCGTAATTAAACTGCTTTAAATACAATGAACCCAGTGAATTGTGCGAGTAAGATAGCTCCATAATCGAATTAAAGTCATTAGGGGCAAGCTGATACATTTTTTCGCTGTATTCTTGATACCGTTTAAACCAAGGTTCGGTCGCATAGTAGTCGCTGTTGTCATAATGTAATTGGCCAAGCCAAAATGCATTAGCCCCTGCGAGCATTAAAACATCAAGGTTGTTGGGTTGAATTTTTAGTAATGATTCTAGGCGCGTTCGCGCATTTTCAAAGGCGGTGAAGGCTTCGTCGGTTTTGCCGCGAGAGTAGGCGACTTCGCCCATGGCCTCTAAGGTTTGAGCGTATTGAAAACGGTTATTAAACTCGGCTTGTTTATCGCTAAAGTCAAACAACGAGGCTGCTTCTTCGTCTTGGTTGGAAAAATACTCAAGGGCTTTGTTGCTAATACCATCCAGTAAATCCATGCGCTTAACGCTTCTGAGTTTATCGGCAAATTCACCAACCATAAAGCCCAATAAACTTTCAGCCTCTTGGCGTTTTTGTTTTGCTACTTGCTCTGCATGGTAGCTACGCACGCTCATAAATGTAGCAATAAAGGTTAAGCACACAAGTGTTGCAGCCGTTATTTGTAACATGCGTTTTTTACGTTTGGCTTTATTGTTAGAAGCTTTAATTAACGCTTGTTCGTCGCTCGATAAGCTAAACATAGGGTTTTTAACTAGGCTTTGTGCTTCTTGCAGCGGTTTGCCTTGGGCTAATAAAAAGTCGCTGTGTTTATGTTCAAGCAGCCAGCGCTCGGTGGCTAGTTGCACACGACTTTGAATTGCTAAGCTTTGTTGGTGTTCTTGCACCCAATCTATGGCGCGTTGCCAATGGCGCAGCAGCGGTTCGTGGGCAAGGCTAAAGCAGGCTTGCTCATTTTTAAGGTGCGACACAAACAAGCGGCTATCGACCATAGCCTGAACAAGCTTGGTTGCAGCAGGGCTGGTTAATTCGCTCCAATGTGCTGCACGACTAGTGAGCGTTTCGCCATCTGGGTTTAAGGTGATCAGCTTAGAAAGAACTGCAGCAAGTTCAGTTTGTTGGTCTTTGGGTAATTGGCAAAATACCTGTTCGGCTTTTTGGCCGATGGCTCCTTCGATAGTGCCAAGGGCTTGGTATTCAGAAAACAATAATTCGTTGTCTGGGCTTCGCTGCAAGTAAAGCTGCTGCAAGGTGTATTGCAGCATTGGCAATGCATCAGGGTTATTGGCAGTATCGTTACAAAGTTGTTCATCAAGCGGTGTGTGATGCTCTGGGTGATGTTGCCAACTTAAGCCTGCTGCAAGTGCTGGCAAACGGATCATTTGCTTAAGCTCAGAGCGAGTTGGCGCTAATAAATCAAAGTGTGCGCCATTGGCTTTACCTGCCATTAAACTTGGTTGACTCACTACTTGCGGGTAAAAGTCATTACGACAGGCACTAAAAATGATCATGCAGCCACTTGTTGCTAAGCGCTCAATAAGAGCTAACAGCTGGTTGCGCTCGTCATCGCTAAATAGCGGCGATGACAATAGTACTTCGAGCCGGTCGATAAATAAAAATAAATAGGGCGTAGTGTGCTCTGCATTTAGCATTGCAAGTGCTGCTTTACAGCGGGAAATAACCTGTTCTGGATCTGTTAATAACAATTCAGCCAACGCATCGGCGCTTATATCGCTAAGTACAGGTGCGTCGTTTATTTCTAAATCGAGCAAGGTTGAGGCTAAATCAAGCAGTAAGCGCTCTTTGCTGACATCGGCAAAGTCGAGTTGGCAGTAACTGTGTACTCTAATGCCATCGTAGCCATTACTCGACATTAAAGCGGGCAATACACCTGCGTTAACTAACGACGATTTACCTGAACCACTGGCGCCTAAAATTAAGCAAAAGGCGCGACCAAACTCAATTTGAGCCGACACTCGCTGTAGCAAAGTGGCAATTTGTTTGTTACGACCAAAAAATACATCGGCTTGCTCTGGTGCAAACGCACTTAAGCCAACAAAGGGCGAATCACCTTGCCAACTGGTTTGGCTGGCTTTTTGTTCTTCGTTGAGTGGAAAGTTGATTTCGGCAATAACCCGATAACCACGTTTACGAATGGTTTCTATGTAATGCGGATCGCTTGCTTTATCGTCAAAGGCTTTACGTAATTGGGTGATCACTTTATGTAGGGGGTTGTCACCCAGCGCTACATTTGGCCAGCAATGGCTGATAATTTCTTCACTTGTTAGTAGCTCACCTTGTTTTTCGCAAAGCAGCAGTAATACATCCATCGCCTTGGGTTCAAGATGCTTTGTTTGTTCACCGCGCCTGATTGAATTAGTGGCCGGAGTAACTTGCCATTCGCCAACGAAAAACAGTGCCGTATTCATAGTGTTTTCTTCATTGTTATTGTTAGAAACGCAGTCCGATTGGACCCGTTTTTATAAGATCATACCAACTTGCAATAATACTTAATCATTTTGAGGGATTAAACCTGTCGCTAACTGCGTTAAAAATTTTTCATTTATAACAACTAAACAACGAAATTTTTGCCTTGTTTTCAACGAGGTTTTATTGCCTCAAAATAGCTCACTTAATTAAGCAAATTGGTATTACGTGATACTCTGATTAATACAATATTATGAGATTAACAGCAAGCGCCTTGCCTTTTCTGACATTAAAAAATCATATTGATGTCGTGTATATAAAACTTTTTGTAAAGTTTATTTGACTTTTTGTGTTGCTAGGTTAATCTTTAGTCAAGTTTACTTTACTTTTAAGGTGAGAATAATGAATCAAACAGGATTAACCTTTAAACAACGTAATAAGCAGAACACGCTAAACCTCGCTAAATGGACATCAGCATGGGTGATTACTTTAGCAATTGCCTCATTTGGGCCGCATTTTTTATGGCAAGAGCAGGCTGTTTTTAGTGTTGTAGCAATCTTAATTAATGTTGTAGTTGGTATCATGATGATTTTATCGAACAAACGACAACTACAAGGGATGGATGAGCTGCAGCAGCGTATGCACCTTAATGCAATGGCGATTACCTTGGGTGCAAGCTTGGTATTTGGTTTAGCTTACTCGGTGGTGCAATCAAGCGGTTTAATTAGTTTTAAAGAAGATATATCGCACCTCGTAATCTTTATGAGCTTAACCTATTTAGTGAGTCTTTTAATTATGAATAAGCAGTTAAACGACGAGGGCGAAGAATGAAAAACCGCTTGAAAGTGCTCCGTGCTGAGCACAACTATACCCAAGCGAAACTCGCAGAGCTTTTGGATGTGTCTAGGCAAACCATTAATGCGATTGAAAAAGGTAAATTTGACCCAAGTTTGCCATTAGCATTTAAAGCCGCGCGTTTATTTAACCTGAGTATCGAAGAGATATTTCAGGATGAATAAGTTTGATAGCGTAGGAGGCGTTTTAACGCCGAATGTTAAATCATTCTGGTTAAACGCCTTTTTGCTACGCGATATAAAATCGCTGCTACATTTTTGCTAACTTTCGACTCGTAGTTTTTTCATCTGCATTGCACTTAACGACCACATTAAAAAGCCACCTAAGAATAGTGCCGCCGAAACATAGCCTGTTTGACTAGGGAGTGCACCTTCGGCAATAGCCATGCCGCCAAGCCAAGGGCCAATCGCATTGGCTGTATTAAACGCACACTGTACTAGCGCACCAATCATGGCATGCCCTTGTGGTGACACATCCATTAATAAAGATTGGATCACGGTACCTAAACCAACACTAAAACCAATAAAGAAAATCACCGCGTATAACAGCCAAATATTATGGCTTGCGCTTACATAACTGGCTGCAAATACCACAGCAGCAATCAGCGCTGCGCCTGTGGTTTTCAGCGGTGAGTGGTCGGCGGCTTTACCTAATACATAGTTACCTAAAGTACAGCCAATACCGAACATGATCATAGCAATAGAGATAGTGTAAGCAGGGGTATGGGTGACTTCTAAAATAGTGTCGGCAATGTAAGTGTAAACACAAAATACACCACCAAAACCAATAATGATGATACCTAGAATGGTCCATACGAGCTTGTTCTTTAATACACTTAACTCATCGAGAATCGATGTTGGCGCGGTATTTTTTACGTTAGGTACGTATTTCACAATCAATACCAAGGCAACTAACGCAAGTACAGCGGTACCTGCCAAACAATAACGCCAGCTAAAGTTTTGCCCCACTAGGGTGACCATGGGCACACCAACGATAGTAGCAATGGTTAAACCCATAAATACTTTTGACATAAAGCTTGCGCGTTTATCGGCAGGGGCAATGTCGGCAGCCAATAAAATAGCAGCGGCGAAGTAGGCACCGTGTGGTAAACCACTTAAAAATCGAAATAAAATAAGTTGCTCAAGTGAGTTTGCAAAAGCACTTAAGCCATTGAATAAAAACATCATGCTGACAAACATCAACAGTGCATTGCGCTTACGCATGTTGGCGGTTGTGATCATAAATAGCGGCGCACCGACGACTACGCCTATCGCGTAAGCACTGATGGCATAACCACTTTGCGCTGGCGTAGACGAAAATGTTTCGCTGATCAGGGGCAACATTGGCATCATAGAAAACTCTGATAGGCCTAAAATGAATGTGCCTAAAGCCAATACTATCAGAATGGTAAACGTGCTTGCGTTGCCTTGGGAGTTGGCTACGTTAGTCATGTAATTCCTTTAAAATAAATTTAAAAACAAAATAGATTTTTGATAATTGAAAATGCCAGTAACAAATACTTTGTTCTGGACTAGAGATGTGTGCCCAGCGCTATTGTAATACAAATTGACGGGGTTGATACAGTACTTTTTGGAACGTTCTATATTTGTTTGCTATAAGAAAATAACCTGAACTTCTTAAGTCTTTGCTGTTCAAAATAAATACAGATAAAAAGCCAACTATACTTGGTTAACTAAATTGGTTTAAAGGAGAGCGCAATGAAGAAGATATTTGCTTGTATCGACGGTTCATGCATGACCGATGCGGTGACAGAAGCGGCTATTTGGATATCTAAGCGCTCCAGCCATCCAATTAATTTTCTGCATGCATTAGAGCCACCTTTGCCGCAGGGCAGTGATGATTTAACCGCAATTATTGGTTTAGGCTCGCAAACCTCATTGTTAGAGCAATTGGCAAAACTTGAACAAGAACGCAACAAAGTAGCGTCGCAGCATGGTCAATTATTGCTAGATGAAGCAATGAAAAAAGCCGAGCATGCAGGCCTAACCGAGATTGAGCAACAGCAACTTTCAATGAGTCTTGTTGATGCCTTACTTGAACATGAAGACAATGCCCGTGTGATGATTATTGGCCGCTCTGGTAAAGGCCATTACGATGATTTTAAAGTACTGGGCTCGCATATTGAAACGCTGATCCGTCAGGTGCATACCCCGGTTGCGATTGTGCCGCCGCAATTTCATGAGCCTACAAATTTTATGCTGGCTTATGATGGCAGCGAAAGTACCGACAAAGCGATTACACAAATTATCAATGGCGGGATTTTATCCGGCTTAGATTGCCACTTGGTGATGGTTGATAAACAAGACGGTCACTGCCAAGACAAACTTGATACTGCCTCAGCAAGGCTGGCAGAAAATGGCTTTAATGTGAGAGCGCGCATGCTCGATGGCGATGTTTACCAAGCGCTGTGGCGATATAAAAGTGACCACGCCGTTGACTTAATGGTGATGGGCGCATTTGGTCACTCTAAATGGCGGCAGTTCTTTTTAGGCAGCACGACCTTAAAAATGCTTGAAGATAGCCGTATTCCTTTAGTGGTGTTGCGCTAAGTTATTTACCTGTGACAGGGTGCGACAATATGTCACGTGTTCAGACTAATTAATGAGTTTTATAATCGGCGTCATTAATTATTTGCTTTGAATTTAAAAGAGTTATGAACACGCAATCTTCTCGCCCTGGTTTTTTATTTTCTAAAATTGCTGCAGCACTCAGCTGTGTTTTAAGTATTTCGGCCTTTGCTGATGATTCTATTGAAGTGATAGAAGTACAAGGTCATGCCCAAAATAACCATCAATTAGTTGGCTCTGCAGACGCGTTACTAAAAGATTTAGGTGTTGATTTTTCAGCAGCCGGAGGGGTGTCTAACTTGCCGGTGATGAACGGCATGATGGGCGATAGAGTTAAAGTTTTAGTCGATGGTGCTGATGTCACAGCAGCGTGTGCTAACCAAATGAACCCGCCACTCTCTTATGTGTCGGCAAACCAAATTGCCTCTTACAGTGTCGTTGCTGGTGTATCACCGGTAAGCAGTGGCGGTGATAATATTGCCGGTGTTATTAGAGTTAATACGATTGCCCCTGAATTTAGTGATTCAGACTCAGTGAACTGGCGCGCAGGCTATGTTACCGCTCAGTACAAAAGCGTTAACGATAGTCAAGCATACGCGCTAGGTGCCAGCCTTGCGAGCAAACAGTTTAGCTTGTCTTACCAAGGCAGCTTTGAAGATGCGAACAGCTATGATGATGGGCATGGTGAGCGTGTACTAGATACCTTATATCGAGTACAAAATCATGCGTTAACGGGCGCTATTCGTGATGAGAAACAACAACTTGTAGTTAAGCTGACACATCAAAAGATTCCTTACCAAGGCTTTGCAAATCAATACATGGATATGACCGATAACACCAGCTATGGTTTTGTTGCTCAGTATCAACGTGAGCTTGAAAATGGTGATTTGCAGGTGCAAGTGAATGCGCATGATGTAAAACACGAAATGGGTTTTTTCAGTAATGAGAAAACCGGCATGATGCCAATGAATACCGATGCACAAGATTACAGTTATCAAGTTCATTGGCGCACTGATTTATCAAAACAGTCATCATTAATGCTAGGGCAAGAATATTACGGTTATCGAATAGATGATTGGTGGCCAGCGGTTGCAGGGTCAATGATGATGGGCCCAAATGAATACGTAAATATTAACGATGGCAAACGTGACCGTCTTGCGGCATTTGCTGAGTACCAAAACCAAGTAAACAAAGCATGGTGGGTGTCGGCAGGTGTTCGTGTTGAGCAAGTCACCACAGATACTGGCGAAGTGCAGGCTTATAACGAAGGTGGCATGAGCGGTATGGCTAATATGGGCTCAATGATGGATATGTCAAAAACCGACGCCCAAGCTGCGATGGAATTTAACCAATTAGACCGTAAACGTGACGACACCTTAGTTGATATTAGTTTACTAGCTCGCTATCAATTATCGAACAACGATGAGCTACAATTTGGTTTAGCTCGTAAAAACCGTGCTCCTAATTTATATGAGCGTTATAGCTGGGGTGTAGGTACGATGGCAACCACCATGATTGGTTGGTTTGGCGATGGTAATGGTTATATTGGTAACCCAGATTTAGAAGCCGAAACAGCTCATACGTTGAGCTCTAGCTACACCAAACTTGCCAAAGACGATAGCTGGCAAGTAACGGCAAATGTTTGGTACACGCAAGTAAATGATTATATTGATGCTGAAGTGACTAAAAGCTTTAATCGCACTGACATGGCGCATACCAAGCGTAATATTCTTACTTTTACGAACCTAGATGCGACACTTTACGGTGCAAAACTGGCGGGCCTGGTAGAGCTTTACAACACAAAGCAAGCAGGAAAGTGGCAGTTAAAAGGCTCACTAACCAGTACTCATGGCGAGCGTGATGATAGCAATGAAGACTTATATCAAATTATGCCACTGCACACTGAGCTGAGCCTAGAGCACGAATACAAAGGCTGGCAAAACGCACTGAGCTGGCAGTGGGTTGATAGTAAAACCCATGTTGATGAGCGCCGTTTAGAAAACCAAACCGACAGCTATCAGCTATTGGCTATCTCAAGTCAGAAAACGTGGCAAAATTTAACCTTTAAGTTAGCAATTACCAACTTACTTGATGAATACTACCAACAGCCACTTGGCGGTGTAAGCATTGCTAATTACAAGCAAGATATGAGCAATGGTTTTGAGCAACTTGCCGGACAAGGCCGCTCGTATAATGCCAGTGTGAGTTATAGGTTTTAGAGAAAGCTATCAGCTTTCAGCTGTCAGTTTGAAGCTGAACGGTGTTGCTTACAGGCCTTTATCAAAGGCCTAGCTCGTAGGAGGTACTTTAGTGCCGAAAATATCTTCACAAAGAAAATGACGAGCCGTCAGCTTTCAGATTAAAAACCAGAGTTTCTAGTTACGAGAGTAAAGTTAGCGAGCCTGATCACGTGCCTGATACAAATGTGAATTGAGCTGTCGTAGGCGTGAAATTTATTTCGCGGTAAAACAAATTGCACAAAGAGAACAGAATGAGAAGACAATGAGGGAAAACAATAGATTACTTATTGTATTCTCTAAAGCGCAGCGTCTCTTATCCTCTTTGTGAGTTAAAGATCTTTTTTCTAACCACAGAGGACACAGAGAGCACAGAGGAAGATAAGGAGAGACCATAATCTCTTTGTTAATATTATTTTCTCTGTGCAGCGCGAAGCGCCTCGGTGTTCTCTGTGGTTCAAATTGTCTTTTAACAAAGAGAAAAGAATGAGAAGACAATGAGGTAACCTTAGAAGTTAGTTTAGTCCTTTCCTCTAAAGCGCAGCGTCTCTTATCCTCTTTGTGAGTTAAAGATCTTTTTTCTAACCACAGAGGACACAGAGAGCACAGAGGAAGATAAGGAGAGACCATAATCTCTTTGTTAATATTATTTTCTCTGTGCAGCGCGAAGCGCCTCGGTGTTCTCTGTGGTTCAAATTGTCTTTTAACAAAGAGAAAAGAATGAGAAAACAATGAGGGAAAACAATAGATTACTTGTTGTATTCTCTTAAGCGCAGCGCCTCTTATCCTCTTTGTGAGTTAAAGATCTTTTTTCTAACCACAGAGGACACAGAGAGCGCAGAGGAAGAGACCATAAACTCTTTGTTAGTATTATTTTCTCTGTGCAGCGCGAAGCGCCTCGGTGTACTCTGTGGTTCAAATTGTCTTTTTCAAAATGTTTTCTCTAAAGCGAAGCGTCTCTTATCCTCTTTGTGAAAAAAATGTCTTTGACGTAGGCGTGAAATTTATTTTGCGTATTGCGCGATATAAAATCGCGCCTACAATCTTTGCCTCGAAACTCGCAATCATTTTATCGGCAAATATATATCCGTTTGCAGATCACATTCGTCAACTTCATGGATGAGGTTGAGGTAATGAAAGAAGCAAGGGAAGTCTCTGACTTCTTCGCCGCTTTGCACCAGCCATTCACGGTATAAGTAGTAAACTGTATCGCTAATGGTGTCATGAGAGCCATTGTGCCGAACTACGGCGCAGCGTCCTGCTGGAATTTCACCATTTCGCACACCTTGCGGGTTTTCAGTAATCGGTGAGGTGATACTGCCTGCAAAGTCAAAACGAAATGCATGGTCTTCAGTGGTGGCCGGATCGCTATACGGGATCCCATATGTGTTACTGGTTTTAACAGGTGAGAAGCCTGATTCTTTGCGCCACTCAATAAATTGTGCAGCGGTATTCATCAGGGTATTAGCAGCGCCTTGGTGGGTTAATAAAGCCACCGGCTGTGCTTTAAAATCAACAATGTTTACATTCATAGGGCAAACCTTTTTGTCAGGTAATGAAAATTCAAACTGTGAGTGCCAATTAGGCCAGTTTGGTTTGCTTCTGAATTCGCTAGGCGACTGCGTAAAGGTGCGCTTAAAAGCACGGCTAAATGCTTCTGGGCTATCAAATTGCGCTTCTAATGCAACATCAATAATTTTAAGTTGATGTTCAAATGCAAGTCGAAATGAGGCACGCTTTAAGCGCGCAAGCTGCGCATATTTGGTAACGCTTAGGCCAACTCCAGCGACAAATAAACGATGAAAATGATATTTCGAACAACATGCCACCTCACTGAGTGTCTCCAGTGATAAAGGTTCATCAAGATGCTGGCTAATGTAGTCACAGACTAACTGAATGCGTTGTTGTTGCTTCGTTTTCATGGTTACTCGTTAATGCTTTTCAGAAGTGGGGCCAGTTTGCCATGGCCTCTAAGCCGTTACCTGATTGAAATTGCGCATTTTGCTTAACATTCACGAATTGTAGCAGCTGCTTTTAAGTCAGAGAAAGCGTTCGAAGTTTCTAGAAAAAATCAGTTTGGGATAGTTAAGTAAATACTTTTTGTTTTCCTCTAAAGCGAAGCGCCTCTTATCCTCTTTGTGCAGATACATGTCTTTGATGACTGCGTGAAATTTATTACGCGTTAAAACAAATTGCACAAAGAGAACATAATGAGAAGACAATAAGGGAAAACAATAGATTACTTGTTGTATTCTCTTAAGCGCAGCGCCTCTTATTCTCTTTGTGAAAATAAATGTCTCTGTCGTAAGCGTGAAATTTATTTCGCGTTAAAACAAATTGCACAAAGAGAAAAGAATGAGAAGACAATGAGGGAAAACAATAGATTACTTATTGTATTCTCTAAAGCGCAGCGTCTCTTATCCTCTTTGTGAGTTAAAGATCTTTTTTCTAACCACAGAGGACACAGAGAGCACAGAGGAAGATAAGGAGAGACCATAATCTCTTTGTTAATATTATTTTCTCTGTGCAGCGCGAAGCGCCTCGGTGTTCTCTGTGGTTCAAATTGTCTTTTAACAAAGAGGAAAGAATGAGAAGACAATGAGGGAAAACAATAGATTACTTGTTGTTTTCTCTAAATCCGCAGCGTCTCTTACCCTCATTGTGAGTTAAAGATCTTTTTTCTAACCACAGAGGACACAGAGAGCACAGAGGAAGAGAAGGAGAGACCATAATCTCTTTGTAAATATTATTTTCTCTGTGCAGCGCGAAGCGCCTCGGTGTACTCTGTGGTTCAAACTGTCTTTTACATAAAGAGAATAGAATGAGAAGAAAGTGATGAAAAACAATAGATTACTTTTTATTTTCTCTAAAGCGCAGCGCCTCTTACCCTCATTGTGAGTTAAAGATCTTTTTTCTAACCACAGAGGACACAGAGGACACAGAGGACACAGAGAGCGCAGAGGAAGAGACCATAAACTCTTTGTTAGTATTATTTTCTCTGTGCAGCGCGAAGCGCCTCGGTGTACTCTGTGGTTCAAATTGTCTTTTTCAAAATGTTTTCTCTAAAGCGAAGCGTCTCTTATCCTCTTTGTGAAAATAAATGTCTTTGACGTAGGCGTGAAATTTATTTTGCGCGAGGGTGTTTGTTTTGTGGTGGCGTTTGAGACGCGCCAAGCAAGCTTGACGCCTACAGCTGGCAGCGGCGTGAAATTTCTTTTGCGTGTTGCGCGATATAAAATCGCGCCTGCAATCTTACCGCTGACCGCTAGGTATTTTAACTTTCCTGCTCAGCTTCTTGCTGTGCTAGTTTTTCGCGTTCTGCCTTTGAGATGTAGGCCGGTTTATTGCTTTTATGCAATTTTGCATTGGCACGCTTATCTTTTTGCTTAAGTTTAGTGAAGATCTTTTTTCTGCGGTTCATGAGTCTAACAAACGAATTAATAGGGTGAGTGGCTATTGTACCTTGTTGGTATTTTTAAGCGATCTATTTTGCTTAAATTAGAGATGTTATGTCGGCGTTATAAGCGTTACAATCAAGGCGACTCTCTAAAAACCTTCTTAAACTCTGGAGCTTATCTTGAAACATTCATTACTTGCTGCATTTTTATTAACTGCTTTCTCTAGTCAGGCAGCTGTGTCTGAGCAAAGTGAAAAGCTGGCTAACTACGCGGTAGAGCAATATCAACAAGCGCAAATTCATACCTTAGAGAATTTAGTTTCGTATCCAACGGTAAATAAAGAAGGTCTAGCGACTCCTGATAACCCAGATTTCATTGGCTTTAAGTCGTTCTTAAAAATGAAAGCGGCTCAGTTTGGTTTTGATTATCAAGATTTAGGCTACACAGTATTAATTGGCATGGGGAACCAAGCTGACAAAGTAACCATAGTAACCCATGGTGATGTGCAACCTGCAGATGCCAGTAAATGGCAGCAAAGTCCATTTAAAATGGATAAAACCTCTGAGCCAGGAAAGCTAATTGCACGTGGTACAGAAGATGATAAAGGCGCAATTGCGACTGCACTGCATGCAATGAAGGCGATTAAAGACAAGGGTATTACATTAAATAACCGTATTGAATTAATGGTTTACCTTGCAGAAGAGTCTGACTGGGCACCACTCGAAGAGTTCATGAAAACCTATCAGCAACCAAAATACGCTGTCACTATTGATGCTTCATACCCTGTGGTTGTTGCAGAAAAAGGCTGGAGCTTAATTGCCCCGACTTTCTCTGCGACCTCAGCACAAACAGGCTTATATGTTAGTGACTTAAAAGGCGGCGCCTTTGTTAGCCAAATCCCTGAAGATGCCAGCGTGTTAGTACATAATGCTGATGCGGCGACAGTGGCTAAATTACACGACAATGTCGCTAAGCTTAAAAACGTCAAAGTGGCGATGACAGAGCAAGACAATGGCTTGTTAGTCCAAGTGAAGGGGATTTCAGCGCATTCATCTGAACCAGAAGCGGGTGAAAATGCCATCGCGCATCTTGCAGAAATCTTTAAAGGTATTGATCTTGAGAACAATAGTGATGGTCAAGCAATTGAGTTTATCAATCAGCTAATTGGTCTTGATTTATACGGCGCACAATTCGGTGAAATTGGTTACAAGCATGACTTTATGGGCCCGATGACTGTTTCGCCAACCTTATTAAGCCGTGACGGTAACGACATTAAATTGTCGATTAATATGCGTCGTCCGGTAGGTAAACAAGAAGCGGTGCTTAAGCAGCAAATTAATGAAGCGCTTAGCGCTTGGCAAACCACTAATGGTGTTACGTTAAAAGACACTAAAGTGGTGATTGGTACGCCAATGCTGTTAGATGGTGCGCCTCATGCAGAGGCGTTACTCGATATCTTTAAGCACTTTACTGGCGATAAAGACGCGGGCTTTGTGTCAATTGGTGGTGGCACAAATGCTAAGTTATTTGATAATGCGGTGTCATTCGGCCCATCAATGCCAGGTAAAAAGTACACAGGCCACTCAGAGCATGAGTTTATTACTGAAGAGCAGTTAGCACTGAATTTAAAAATGTACACTGCAATGATGATTAAGCTAGGTAATATGTAATTCTATAAACTGAAAACGCCACTTTATAGTGGCGTTTTTTGTTTAAAGCTGTTGGCTCATTTCAGTTTAAAACTGGGCAACAAACTTAAGGTTGTAAAGTTCAGCAGAGCCGCTTTCAGTGTAATTAGCGGTTAAATAGTATTTATCATTAATAAAGTACTTACCTTGTAAAACGAGTTCAGAATCATCCAAACCTGCGCCTATGGCATAGTGTTCGCCGAAGTAGTAGTTGATCATGGCATTACTTGCTGAATTATTAAGACTGTCTTGGTGGCCAACATCAACAGTAATGTAATGGCTGCCGCTTAAATGATTAAAGTATCTAGCAGAGACATTCCAAACGTCAAGTTCATCATCTGTTTCTGCGCTAAAACCAAGGTAATCCTTATCGTTGATTTGGAGGTTATACTGGGCTTTTAAGCGGAAATAATCATCACCATATTCACGCACATCCCTATTTACAGAGACTTTTATGGCATCGGCAAATAAGTAGCCTATTCCTAGGGTATAGTCATCAGCATCATCAACATCGTAAATTTCACCTGTAACAAACCAGTTTTTATAATACCCTTCACCAAACATGCCGAGATAATCAGTGTAATCGCTATTAAAGTAATTCACTCGAATGTTTGAATCTGTATCTAGGTAGCCATAATCATCAAGTACCCCAGAGCTTTGCTGCTCCTCAAAGTAGTAATGACTCACTAATTGGTAAGCATTAAAACTATATCTGTGATTCTCTATGTGCGTATAGTCGATACTATTGAACCATTGTTTACTCACCAGTTGTTCTGTTGCGATTGAGCAGCTTGAATAAGCAAGTGTTGCCAGAGCAATAGGGGCTAGTTGTTTAAACATACATATCCTTGTTGTATTTGGTTTTGTTTCATAAAGATAATACAACAAGCTGGTATATACATTGTAATAAAGTGTTGTGGGTCTGTTAGAATATGAAGAGGCCAAGCAGCGCTTGGCCTACAGAGATTAATTGAGCGTTGTGGTGAGTGATATTTCGGCATTCATCAGTTTAGAAATAGGGCAGCCTTGCTTAGTTTGCTCACAAAGTTGCTCAAATTTTTCGCTCGAAATTTCAGTTATTTTTGCACTAACATCAAGTGCAATGTGGCTCACTTCGAAGCCGTCATCAACTTCATCAAGGTTCACTGTTGCTTTGGTCGTTATGTCGTCAGCGACAAAGCCTGCTTCAGTTAGTGCAAGCGATAGCGCCATGCTAAAACAGCTACTGTGTGCCGCTGCAACCAGCTCTTCAGGGTTAGTGCCCGGCTTATCTTCAAAGCGAGTGTTAAAGCCAAATGGCTGTTTCTCAAGCGCGCCACTTTGACTAGAAATATAGCCTTTGCCAGATTTAATATCACCAGACCAACTCGTATGTGCAGATTTTTTAATCGTCATCGTCATCTCCTTTGTAAATTTTTTCGACAACCGTGAAAGGCTTTCAGGGTTTTGTGCCGAAAACTGTGAGTTAACGATATAAGTGCAACTTAAACGCCAATATTTCTTTTCGCTTCGCGCTTGCAACGCTCTGAGCAGTACTTTACATGCTCCCAGTCACGTTGCCATTTTTTACGCCACATAAATGGCCTGTCGCAAACGGGGCAGGTTTTGCTGGGTAAATTAAGTTTTTTATGAGCCATGGCGTTGTCTTTTAAGGCTTATCACATGCTTATTCAGTACGGCTTTTGTGCCACGTTTTACATCATCACGTTCTCGAAATGACCATAATCGCTCACGTGCCTGCTTTGCTGCGTGTTCTATATCGACCATGGGCTCAGGGTAGTCTTCGCTAAGTTTAAAGTTATTAAACAAGGCCTCCATTGGCGGCTGTTGCCATGGCTGGTGGAGATCTTCGATGGGTAGGCTTTTAAGTTCAGGGCACCATGTTTTTATAAATATACCATCTGAGTCTTTATCTTCAGATTGCTTTATTGGGTTATACAAACGAATCGTGTTGGTTCCTGTGACAGATGCTTGCATTTGGATTTGTGGGTAGTGAATACCCGGCTCAAAATCTAAAAAATAACGCGATAAAATAAAGCTGACGGATTGCCAATGAATGTTCATATGATGAGTCATAAAACTGACTAACATAGCGCGCATTCGAAAGTTAATGTAACCCGTTGCTGCTAGGCAGCGCATGCACGCATCAATAATGGGAATACCTGTTTGACCTTGCTCAAAGCGCTTTAGGTGCTCAGCAACATGTTCATCATTACGATAAGGGTAGTGCTTATAGCCCGCATTTTGTGGTGCAAACTCCATGCTGCATTGAGTTTCGAATTTTTGCATAAAATGGCAATGCCAATGTAATCGTGACTCAAATGCATGCAATGAACGTCGCCAACTTTTAGGTTGTTTTGGTAGATAGTATCTTAATGTTTGATAAACCTGCCTTAGGCTTAAATTTCCCCACGCTAAATATGGAGAGAGCCTTGAGCATGAGTCTCTGCTTTTTGATGGGCTTGAAATACCGCTTTGGTAGTTTTTCGCACGTTCTTCTATAAAGCTCTGAAGGCAAGCTCTGGCTGCATGAGGGCCGCCATATTGAAACTGCGGGTCGTGCTTAAGAAAATCATCAACACAGGTTGCTGCTTGGTAATTATGAGGCTGCACTGCATTAAAGGCTTGCCAATTTGGCGTTACAAGACGTTGGTTCATCACACCATGCCAATGTGTTTGCCAATCAAACTGTTTTGGTCGCGCTCGTTTTACACCTCCAAGTGGCGTTTCGTGCCATGGAATTGCTTTGTTGTTTAGCCAGCGTTTGACCTGTTTATCTCGCTCAAAGGTATTGTAAAGACCTATTTCTTCATGACTATAAACCCCTGCAATATCAAAATCTTCACTAAGGGTTTCTAACAAGGTAATCATTTCTAAATTATAAATGGCGATTCCAGCGTTATATTTTTCGAGCTGTTGGTTGATGTCTTTAAGTGACTGAGCAACAAAACGCCAGTGCCTAAAGCTGTAATGGGGGTCTTCGAGTACCAGTGGCTCAAAGTTGTAAATAAGTAAGCAAGGCAGCTCTGATGCAATTGCACTGGCAAGTGGCTGATGATCAGATAGTCGTAGGTCACGTTTAAACCAAACAAGATTTACTTTTTGTTTTTTTGAGCCTGCCATAAACGTGGAGTTGAAAATTGCTTTGATGATTATACGTAGCAAGTCACAACTTAGATTAATTACTAAAGCAATCCACAAAGTTTCCACATTTGTAGCATATTGCCCACACACTTTTGGATGGTATTCAGATTATGCTTACGGTCAATTGAATGACATAAGAGGCTCGCTATGAAGCAATTATCTGCACTTTCTGTTTTAGCTATTTCGTTGTTAGCCACAGCGCCCGCTTGCTTTGCTCGCGACCATCAAGGCGGTCCACCCCAGCGACCTGACTTTGCATCGATTGATATTGATGGCAATGGGGCGATTGATTTTACTGAGTTTAGTGAACAGCCTATGCCTGAAGATATGCTGCAAACCATTTTTAATGACATGGATGCTGATCAAAATGGTGAAGTAACTGAAGACGAGTTCAACAACCATAAACCACCAAAACGTAAGGAAAATCAACGATGATCAACAGTGTTTCATCGGGTGCGAATTTTCAGCCCATGCAACGACCTCAAGCAGAGCCGTTGACCAGTGAACAAACAGAGTTAATGAATGAGACCTTAGCTCAGTTTGATCCTGAAAACTTAACTGCAGAAGATGCACAATCTATTATGCAAACATTTATGGATGCGGGTATTCAACCGGGTCAAGAAATGGAAGCAATTATGGCTGAAGCTGGCTTTGATGCCGCTGAAGTCGGTGAATTAGGTCGTCCTGAAGGTGAGCGTCCGCCTGGTCCGCCACCACCGCCGCCAAGTGGTAATTCACTTGAGCAGGTTGATAGCGAAGAAGTTGTCAGTTATTTAGATGAGTTGTTAGCGCAATATTCTGATCAACTGGGAGAAGAAGATAAAGAAGCGATTCTAGCCTCTGTGCAAGAAAAGTTTGGTTTATCTGAAGGTGATTCGCTGTTATCGGTCACAGCGTAAATCACAAAGCGGTCATGATGACCGCTTTTTTATATTTAACTTATTAGTCACTTATTAAAGTGCTGCAGCAAAAGCATTGATTTCGTTTTGTGCTGTTTCTAAGCTTTGCTCCGCGCCCGGCATCGCAAGGCCCTCTGCATAAATAAAGTTAACGTCAGTCATACCCACAAAACCAAGTACACCTTTTAAGTATGTAGTTTGGGTATCCGTGTCGGTGCCTTGATATACACCACCACGCGCAGCAAGTATCACTACTTTTTTGTCTTTAATTAAACCTACAGCGCCTTGCTCTGTGTATTTAAATGTAATACCAGCACGAGCAATACGATCAATCCAAGCTTTAAATGTTGATGGAATACCAAAGTTGTACATTGGCATACCAATAACAATCAGGTCGTTATCGTTAAGTTCAGCAATTAAATCGTCAGAAATTGCAGCAAGTGCTTTTTGCTCATCGCTGCGTTCGTTTGCATCAGTCATCCAAGCAGCCATTTCTGTCTGCGTTAAGTGAGCAATCGCATTGTCGCTTAAATCGCGAGTTGTTACTGAAATTTGTTGGTTGTTAGCAAGCTGCTCAACAAATTGTTGGCTAAGTTTGGTTGAATTACCTTGTTCACCATTTAAAGATGAATTTAACACAAGTACTTTTTTCATCATGTCACCTAAGAAAACTGAAGTTGTGCAGCCATTATAATTAGCAAAAAATAAATTAATAATGCTATTAATCGAGTGTTATGTTCGCTTTAAACGAATATGATAGGTACCTAGATTTGCCTGCTGTTCTTCCTTTTTAATTTAATGTTATTATTGTAGGAACAATAAAAATGAAATGGACTTTATTATGAAGTACTTACTGCTTACTCTTTTTGCAGTGCTGAGCTTAATGCCCCGTGCTGCTGAAAACACGCAACTCCCTGTTGAATCATTTGCCTCTTTACGCGCTTTTAGCCAAGTAAAATTTTCGCCTAGTGGCGAATATATATCGTTTATTCGAAATGTGAATGGTGAGTTGGTTTTAATGGTTTATAACCGTAAAACTAAAGAAGCCGATTCTATTATTCGCTCAGATAATCACACTATTTTCTTCGATTGGTATGAGTGGGCTAATGATGAAGTACTGCTTCTAGGTGCGCGCTACATTCAACGTCAATTTGGCGGCCCTAAATATACCTCTACGCGTTTATATGCATACAACATAAATGGTGATGGTAAGGCAAAACTAGCTATAAAGCCTAACTTTAATCGTGATGAACGCCAACCGCAATTTGGTGATCAGGTCATCAGCTTTTTAACCGATAAAAAAGATAAAATCTTAGTTCAAGGTGACTTTGATGTTGCCAATGCCCCTGGCGTGTATGAACTTGATTTAAGTACACTTCGTAAGAAAAAAATTCAGCGCTCACGTAGTAAAGTTATTGATTGGACAGCAGATCGCCAAGGTAATGTGCGTATTGCCCTAAAAATGGATGAAGACGAATTTGAATATATTCTTTATGACGAAGATCGAGATAACCGTAAAACGTTATTCAAATATAAAGCATTTAGCCCTGATGTAGTGACTGTTTTGGGCTTCGATAAAGACCCTAATATTCTTTACTTCAAAGCTCTTAAAGATGGCTATGATGCGCTTTATAAAATGGACCTAACGACCATGAAAAAAGAGTTAGTGTTCAGCGATGATAACTATGACTTCGATGGTCATATATTCTATTCATCTCTTACAGGTGAAGTAGCAGGGTTTACGCACTCTCAATTAGATGAGGGGATCCGTTACTGGGATGAGGATTTAAATAAGCTCTATACAGGTTTGCGCGCTGTTTTACCTAAAGATAAATTTGATATTGATATTATTGATACCAGTAAAGAACAGCGTCAATATGTGGTTTACGTTTCAGGTGAGCAAATCCCTGGTACCTATATGTTGGGTGACCGGGATTCTAACGAATTAACTGCATTTGCCTCGGCATTTCCAGATGTTGATGAAACTGTTTTCAGCGGTAAAAAGAAAATTAGTTATAAAGCCCGTGATGGCTTAACTATTGAAGGGTATTTAACTCTACCTGTGGGTTACAAAGAAGGTGATAAGTTACCAACTATAGTGTTCCCTCATGGCGGGCCAATGGCTCGTGATTACGCTGGCTTTGACTATTGGACTGCGTTACTTGCTTATAATGGTTATGCAGTACTGCAACCAAACTTCCGTGGTTCAAGTGGCTATGGGCATGAATTTGAGATGGCTGCAGTTCAAGGCTTTGGTAAAGAAATGCAAGATGATTTGCAAGATGCGGCGAATTGGCTTGTTGAAGAAGGTATCGCTAATAAAGATAAAATTTGTATTGGCGGGGCAAGTTATGGTGGCTATGCCGCATTAATGGCAGTGGTTAAACACCCTGAAACATTCAAATGTGCAGCAAGTTTTGCTGGCGTTACTGATCTTGAGCGCATTGTTAGTAAGGCGCGTTATTTTACTAATAAAGAAATTGTGCGTAAGCAGTTTGGGACTGATGGCGACAAACTAGAAAAAGTGTCGCCTGTTAATTTTGCAAAGCAAATTAATCGTCCGGTGCTATTGGTTCATGGCTCTGATGATAACGTGGTGCCTGTTTATCACAGCCGTGAAATGGATGATGAACTTAAAGACGAAGGCAAAGATGTTACTTACATTGAGCTCAAAGACGGCGACCATTACTTATCGCACCAGCCATATAGAATTAAAACGTTGAAAGCGTTTTTAGAGTTCTTTGATAAGAACTTGAAAAACTAGGGCGTGTTGGCCTTTGTGGATTGAAATTTGTTCACTCTAGGTGCGATTTAATCGCGGCGCGAGATTTGTAACCTAGTGGGCTAAGTAAAAATCGAGCAACAAAGAGTTAATCGCCCCTAGAAAGAACCCGAAGGGCAGCGCGTGTTTGGCATTAATGCTGCATTATCGCCTATTTATGTGGAACAACCACACTACATAGGCTCTGCCTTGCCTAAATACCAAACACACTGCTGCAAAATCAATCATAAAAGGTCAACACGCCCTATTAAAGGCGACCTAGGTCGCCTTTTTTAATACCTGATTCTGCGTCAATTTTATTTATAGGCTAATTCAGCATCAATATTGCGCATTAAGTTGGTAACCCAATTGATATATTGGCGGTGAATTTTTTTGCCATTGTAATCAAGGTTTATCGAATCTTTGTAATTAATAGAGTATTCTTGCTCGTTAAACGTAATATCAACGCGTAATTGGTGTTTACGAATATCTAGTTTTCCTAAGATTTGACCTTCGGCATTTGAACGACACGTCCAGCCTAGTTTCATACATGCTTTTAAAATATTAGTTTTGATACTTTCAAGGTCATGTTGGCCAGACGCCATTTGCGGTACAGGGTTTGCGTCAAAGTTACGAATAGGCACACTGGTACTACAAGCAGAAAGTGTAAGTAGCGTAAGAAGTGCAAGCGCTGCCTTTTTCATAGTAAATCCTTTTTATGGGAACAAAATCAGCGCGATTATGCGCTTTTTTTACTGCGGGGTCTAGGCATCGGGTAAAAACCACGCACTAATTGCACCAAGTAAGCCTAAGATACTGTAGAAAAAAATTAACTCAGCAGTCGTTAAGTAAGTATTTAGTAAGCCGACGCTACCTAGCAGTAATAATATAACTCCGATCACCGTATTACTAACAGAGACATAGTCTGTGCGCTTGTTTCCTTCAGCCATATCAACAAGGTAGGTCTTACGACCAAGGCGAACCCCTTGATGAGCTACGGTGAGTAAAAAATAACATAGCGGTAATAGCCAAAATTCATTGAGCGTTTGTGGGCTCAAATAAGCAACTAAATAAACGGCGAAACCGTTGAGGGTGACGAGCATTGCAGCAAACACTAATACCTTTCGGCTCGATAAGTCACTTAGTCGACCCCAGATAGGCGCAGACACTAAGCTGGCAAGCCCCGAAAGCGCCATAAAGGTAGCAAGTAGTGAAAAGTCGAAAGCCTGTTCACTAGCAAGAACGATATAAAACGGGGCGCTCAAAGCAGAACATAGCAACAACGCACGAGTGATAATAAAGTGAGCAAATTGTTTATCTTGGTAAAGCAGTTTTAATTTTGATAAAGCATGCAAAAAGCCGTTTTCAGCGCCCTCGGTTGCGCCCTTGTATTCTTGAATGCGGCTATAACTGAGCGCTGCAAACAGCCACATTAAAGCAGCCAGCATTAAAGCAACATACACCCCATTTTCATAGCCAAGGCTTTGTAGATACCATAAACCAAGACCAAAGGTGAGCGTTGCAAATCCGGCAAAACTAGCAGCAAGACCGCTAATGCTGCCTCGTTGTTGTTTAGGTATGACCTTGCCTAATACATCTTTTGCAGCAATGGAATTAAAGCCACGAGCAAGGCTAAAGATAATCAAAATAGCGATGATAGCAAAACCTGCCGTTGCACCTTGGAGTGTTAAAGCACAAATAAGCATGCCAACAATACACAAGGCTTGCACTATGGCGCCAATCACCCAAACCCACTTTCTGACAGGCAGCCTACGAATAGCACTGGCGATGGCTAGTTGTGGCAGCATTGAGCCTGACTCACGAATAGGCACAAGCCAAGCAATAAAACTACTTGGTACATTAATGCTCTGTAAAAGCCACGGTAGGGTCACTTTAGGGTTTAACAGGGCATCTGCAAACTTACTAAATAGTTGGCTTACTAATAAGGTAAGAAAATTGCCGGGCACCACTTTACAAGCAGCTTCATCAATCGCTTTGCAGGCACGAGCATCCTCGGTGTTACTAAGGCGTTGGTAGATATCTTCTTTACTGAGCTTTTGCATACTTTTTATTTTTATGAAAAAGGGCACTTAAGCCCTTAAAAATCTTCCTTAGAGTGGCGCTCTGCTAACTGCTCAGCTTCATCACCCCATGTTTTGTTAACTCTGCGACCTCGTTTTACTGCAGGGCGGCGCTCAATTTGTTTTG
This sequence comes from Pseudoalteromonas shioyasakiensis, assembly GCF_019134595.1. NCBI lineage: Bacteria > Pseudomonadati > Pseudomonadota > Gammaproteobacteria > Alteromonadales > Pseudoalteromonadaceae > Pseudoalteromonas > Pseudoalteromonas shioyasakiensis. The sequence continues at coordinate 1,190,034 of NZ_CP077770.1, forward strand.
CCCAGCGCATCACATGACTATATGACTCAACATCTAAGAACTCTGCTGCATCATATAAATTGCCAAGTACCAAGCTGCCATACCAAGGCCAAATAGCGATATCGGCAATTGAATATTCGCTACCAGCCATGTAGTCATGGTCGCTTAAATGGCGGTTTAATACGTCTAACTGGCGTTTTACTTCCATGGTGAAGCGATCAATTGGGTACTGCATTTTGAAAGGGGCATAACTATAAAAGTGACCGAAGCCTCCACCTAAGTATGGGGCCGAGCCCATTTGCCAAAATAGCCAATTACGACATTCTGTTTTACTGGCGTGATCGCTTGGGATCAGCGCATCAAACTTTTCTGCCAGGTATTGTAAAATTGCACCTGACTCAAACACGCGAGTAACGGGCGTGGTACTGTGATCCATTAAGGCTGGGATTTTTGAATTTGGGTTAACACTGACAAACCCTGAAGAGAATTGGTCACCATCGCCAATTTTAATTAAAAATGCATCGTAGTCGGCTTCATCAATACCAAGCTCTAATAGCTCTTCGAGCATGATAGTCACTTTTTGGCCGTTTGGTGTCGCAAGCGAGTAGAGTTGTAGGTCATGTTTACCAACGGGCAAGTCTTGCTCGTGGGTTGCACCTGAGACCGGACGATTCGTCTTCGCCCATTCACCACCGTTTTCTGCATCCCATTGCCACACTTTAGGTGGCGTATAACTGTCGGTATTACTCATTGAAACTCCTAAATTGTGCTTTAATGAATGTCATTACGAGACTACCATCCTAGTTGATCAGATAGAGCAAGGGAAGTACAGTTATTAATTATGAATAACAAGGAGGATGACATGAAAAAGCATGGTTTAGCCATTGGCCTTGAGCGTACTGGCACGACTTTTTATCTCACAATTAAAGTAGTTGGAAAGCTCACCCACGACGATTACAAAACTCTCACTCCTCTTATAGATAATGCTGTAGCAGCAGTTCCGAGTGCAAAAATAAGAGCCTATGTTGATATTACTGAGTTAGAAGGCTGGGAGTTACAAGCGGCGTGGGATGACTTTAAGTTAGGCCTTAAACATAACAAAGAGTTTTGCCGGATAGCAGTACTTGGTAACAAAAACTGGCAACAAGTGGCAAGCAAAGTGGGTAACTGGTTTATCAGTGGCGAAGTGAAATACTTTGAAGACCCGAACATTGCCACTGAGTGGTTAAACGAATAAGGAATTAAGTGATAGAAAACAGTCAAATAAAGGTGGCGACGTTTAATTTATATAATTATTTAGCGCCACCTGACGCATTTTATGATTTTCAGCGCATTTATAGCGCTGAGCAGTGGGCCAAAAAGCAGCGCTGGTTGGCCGATTACCTTAAAAATCAGCAGCCAGATATTATTGGCTTTCAAGAAGTGTTCAGCATCAATGAACTAAAACAGCAAGTTAACGCACAGGGTTACCCCTATTTTGCGGTAGTTGATGAGCCAACGGTGATTGATGACTTTATTTATCGCGATCCGGTTGTGGCCATTGCCTCACGCTATAAAATTGTTGCTGTCAGTCAGGTTGAGGCAGAACAAGATGATATTTTAGCGATGGGCTTGAGCGCTAATTTTAACTTTAGCCGCAGTATTATTCGCGCGACACTTGAAGTACCTCACTTAGGACACGTCGATTGCTATGTAGTGCACTTTAAATCAAAGCGCAGCATGCTCCATCACCAAGATGATGAAAGCCACAGCGAACAGCAAAACTTAGTTATGCAGTTAAAATCACAAGCCCTTGGGCGCTGGGCATCAAGCATGCAGCGTGGCAGTGAAGCAGCGCTGTTACTCGTTGAAATCATTAAGCGCAGAGCAAATTCCAATAACCCTGTGATTGTGATGGGGGACTTTAATAATGAGTTACACGATGGTGTGCTTAACCATTTAATCGCTGACCACCTTCGTTTTAGCGGTCATAGGCAAAATAGCCCATCTCGTTCAGAGTTCAAACTACAAGATAGTTGGCAACTCTATCAGCGCCATGTTGTCACCGAGAACGACAGAGAAGCCACCCACTATTTTGGTAGTAGTAGCTCAGTATTTGATTATATTTTGTTATCCCGTGAGTTTGATGCCGGATTTCAGGGCAGCTTTTTTGAGGTGGTTGATTATCACACCTATGATCAGCACTTAATCAACCCACAGTTTGCCTATGATGATCAAAGTACCGACCATGGCGTTGTGATGGTGACAATGAAGCTGAGAAGCTAGAAGCTTTAAGTTTAAAGCTTCAGATTCTTTTGTTTATCACGCTTTGCCATAATATAGCCGATGAATGCGCCGCTAATTGCGCCGAATAAATGGCTTTCGAATGAAATATGAATGCGCTGCGGAAAGACACCCCAAATCAGGCCGCTGTATAACACAACAACTGCAATACTGATTAAAATGGCTTTGAATGAGCGGTGCATAATGCCGTAGCTAATTAGGTAGCCCCATAAACCGTAGATAACACCACTTAGCCCTACATGAATATTGCTGCGGCCAAATAGCCATACTAGTAATCCACCAATGAGCGCTGTGCCTGCAAACACCAGCCAAAAGCGTTTTACGCTAAATTGGCAAACTAGCCAGCCGAGAATAGCAAATGGCACTAGGTTACTAAAAAGGTGTGCCCAGCCACCATGTAAAAATGGCGCAAAAAACACCCCCGATAAACCAGATATCTGTCTTGGCAAAATACCTAAACCGTTTAAGTTTATGCCGGGTAGGGTATTAATTATTTGCAGTACCAAGCACACCAGCATAATGCCTAAAATTGCGAATCGCTTACTACTGATAGGAGGAATTTTGACAGCTTTTTTTTCAGTCATGATGAGAAGCTCTTAAATCAATGTGACCGAATGAGTATAACTTATTAAAAGTGAAGGTAAACACCTTGATATGCAAGGTGTTTACTAAAGGTCTAGGGCATGTTGACCTAGTTTAACCTAATTTGGTTAGTAGTTTTTTCGCAGCAAGCTCAGAACTTGCAGGGTTTTGCCCTGTGATTAGTAGGCCATCTTCAATCGCAAGCTCGCCCCAATCATCGGTTTTTTGATACTGACCACCTTGTTTGATTAGCTCATCTTCAACAAGTAATGGCACGACATTGGTAAGTTGTACGGCATCCTCTTCTGAGTTACTAAAGCCGGTTACTTTTTTATCAAATACCACAGATTTACCAGCTGCATTTTTCGCATTCAGTAATACGGCACTGGCGTGACATACTGCACCCACTGGCTTCTCTGAGTTAAGAAATTGCTCTATCAAGCTAATTGAATCTTGGTTATCAACTAAGTCCCATAACGGACCATGGCCGCCAGGGTAAAATACCGCATCAAAATCATCGGCTTTAACTTCAGCCAGAGGTTTAGTATTAGCCATTAAAGTTTTTGCTGCACTGTCTTGCTCAAAACGTTTTGTGGCATCGGTTGCTGCATCAGGGGCTGCACTATTTGGATCAACCGGAGGTTGGCCACCTTTAACAGAAGCTAAAGTTACCTCAGCACCGGCATCAATAAAGGCGTAGTAGGGCGCCGCAAATTCTTCGACCCAAAAGCCCGTTTTATGGCCGGTATCGCCAAGTTCATCGTGTGAAGTGAGTACCATTAAAATTTTCTTAGCTGACATAGTGAATCCCTTTTTGTGTATTAAACATCGTTAATAACACTATAGGGGTGAAAACCGAGTTAAACAACGCAGATAAATTTGACTTCATTGGTTTAATTATTGATACAATTATTCAGGTTAGATTAGGAGTTTGTATGAAAGTATCGTTTGAGCAATTAAAAAGCATGGTGGTGTTTGCCCACATTGTGCAGCAAGGCAGCTTAACTAAAGCGGCTCAACAACTTGGTTTATCAAGGGCCGTAGTTAGTTATCACTTAAAGAAATTAGAACAGCAATTAAAGCTCACGTTACTTAACCGCTCAACGCGTACCATGACCCTTACCGAAGCGGGTATGGCTTATTACGAACGTTGTCAGGCTATCACTGAGCACGCTGAGGCTGCTAACTTACACCTTGAGAACTTAAAGAGGGAACCGGTTGGGGTTATTAAATTGAGTTGTCCGGTTAATGTAGGCTTGCAACTTGTGGTACCGGCACTGGCTCAGTTTAAGCGTTTGTATCCGAAAATTGATATTGATTTACAGCTTAGTGATGATGTGGTTGATATCATCAAACAGGGCTACGACTTAGCGATTAGAGGCGTGGCCCTTGAAAGCTCAAACTTACAAGCGACTAAACTTGCAAGTATGGCGACCTGCTTATGCGGTTCAGTCGATTACTTTACAAAATACCCTATACCAAAGAGCATTGCCGATTTAGCAGAGCATACATGGGTGGTGTATCAACCAAGTAGTGCTGTTGTCACGCTCGAAAAAGATAAACGCCGTTTTGAAGTGGCTGTTAGTGGTGGCATAAGTACCAACAACGCTGCTGCACGAACTGCCTTTGTAGAAGCTGGGCATGGCTTAGCGAAAATCCCAGTTTATGATGCGCTACCCAGGATCAAAGCAGGATTGTTACGCACAATCTTAGATGATTACAAAACTGCTGATATTGAACTTTATGGCGTATTCCCGCCAGGGGCGGCGGGAAGTAAAAAGCTGCGGGTTTTACTTGATTACTTGAAGGATTATTTTACTAATCAAGTAGCCACTATGACGATTTAAACAAGCGTGCGATTAAATAAAGCGACTGCTTGTTGATACATGCTGATGGCAAGGGCTGGGTCGTATCGGTCGCCTTCGTCGCGCATAAACGCATGTTGGGCGTTCACTTCTTGCCACTGGTAATTAATTCTTGTTGCCACCGCTTGTTGGTAAATTTTAAGGCGGCCTTCTTTTGGTACATGTGGGTCTTGTTTACCCCAAACAAAGTGGATCTCACCTTTAATATCTGCCATGCGCTCAAATGAGTTATTACCCGCTTGCGCCGGTAAGGTATCGCTGTGTATATCTGTTGCGTATAAACAAAAAGCGGCTTTGATACTTGGGTTTAATGCAGCACGGTATGCAAGGTGACCACCAATACATACGCCCATCGCACCTACATTTCCTGTGCAGTAATCTTGCTGACGTGCAAATGCAATTAAGGCGTTAGTATCTGAGTCATGGCTCTCAAGCGGTTTTGCCCATTTGTCGGCATTGCCTTTGTCTTTACCTGCATCGTCATAGGCAAGTACTGTCCCAATAGGATTTAACTCATGAAAAACTTCTGGCACTAACACGACAAAACCATGACCAGCAAGTATTGCCGCAGAGCGCGCAATAGGGGCTGTTTCTTGGAAAATCTCAGAATAGAAAATAACACATGGGTATTTACCTTCTTCTACAGGACGATAAATACTGGTGCGCATTACACCTGTGTTGGTCGCTATGTCGTGGCTATGGTGCTGAATAATCATGTTTATCCTTGTAAAAAACGGTTTAGCTAATAATACCTCAGCCCCACCTTTTGGACGAGTAAAAGCCCTTGAAATTTATTGATACTCAGTTAACTCTCTGAGGCAGGATACTGCATACAGCTTGCGTAATAGGTAAGAGTAGCAGGCCAGTCAGAGAAAATAGCCATCACACCCACTTGCTTAGCAAGGACGTCTACCACTTTCATCATTTGCCCATCTTGTTTAATCACAGGGGCAATCGACTGGTAATAATAACCACCGCCATTATTTAATGGACCTGAGCGCTCTAAACTCCAAGTAATGATGTTCAGTCCGGCTTGTTTAGCTTTAATAGCATAAAGGGAAGGCACGATTACACCTGACTCACCAAGGCTCAAAAGCATCCACATTGGCGGTGCGATAATGCGTACTCCATCGTTATATAGAGCCTGCATTGATGGCTGCCAAGTTGTTTCATCCATGGCATTAAAGTCTGCTTGCTCATCTTGGCCATCAAGATAAATACTGTTGCTTGCAAATTCAGGGTGATTGTTTAGCCAATACTTCACATCTTCAAGATTAAATGATTGCGGATAAACATCTTGGCTATTCACACCTAAAGCACGATACTCATCAAGCATTTTTTGCGCATAATCGTGCTGACTAAAACCGTTAAATGGCATGCTGACTTGTGGGCTTTTTAGCTCGGGTGTCATTTTTACACCCAGTGATTTGAATAATTCAATGCTTTGCTGGTGGGTCATTACGGTGCCACTGTTTGAGTATAAATCAGTGCGCCAGCTTGGTGTGCCTTGCATATACTCTGCGACCGTTTTGGCATTTGCATTGGCGCCATCCATTTTAGCTTTTAAGGTTAAAAACTCGGCTTGGGTGATATCGCTGGTGCAGCATTTAGCCTGAGCTGGTTGGCCGTCTTTGGCCGGAGTAAAAGGTTGGCTGCATTTTGCAGCCAACTCAGGAATCGCTAAAATGTTGGTAGTGGTGTGTAAATCACACTGTGAATGGCGACACACGAGTTGTTTGTCTTTAGTAAAAGCGACGTCACATTCAAGCACGCCAGCGCCCATTCTTGCTGCGGCTAAATATGACTCTTTGCTGTGCTCAGGAAACTGCATAGGGGCACCGCGATGACCAATTACAAAATCAGTTTTATAGAAAGGGCCATTACCGCATTCAGTAAGTTGCTGCTTTAAAGGCCCATCTGTCATCTTGTCGATTAAATAGTAAGGCCTTGCACCCACTTGCACTGCCTGATCCATAGGCAGATTCTTACAGCCTTGAATAACGAAAACTAAACAACATAAAACCAGTGCGCGCATAACAGCATCCCTCTAATCGAATAGAGTTTAGCCTATCATGACTCCGTGGCAGTTTTATTAAGTTTCTGATTTATAATAAGTGCTAATAAGATAATCGCTGCGCCGATGGCAAGCTTGATGATATCGGCATCACGATTCCAAATCACAATGTTAACGATGATCCCTGCTGGGATCAGTAGGTTATTCATTACAGCCAAGGCACCTACATTGACAATAGTTGCGCCCTTATTCCAAGCGAAATAACCAAGCCCTGAAGCAATCGTGCCTAAGTAAATTAACACGCCCCATTGCGTCGTTGTGGTGGGCAGCTTACTGGTATCACCAAATAAACCGTAGCAAAGCAGTGCGACGATAAGGGCACCGATAAAGAACCAAGCAAACACCCGAGAGTGGGGTAGCTGCTCATCTTGCATTAAACGTTTGTAAGTTACTTGCCCGGTAGCAAAGCAAATATTGGCAGCCTGCACCATTAACATACCAATAAGGTAGTTCTCATCGACGCCTTCATAGCGAATAGCTACGGCGCCCAAAATAGCCAGCATTGCGGCGAATAAAAACTTGGGGTTAAAGCGCTTTTCAAGCAAATCGTTTAACAGGGTGATGTAAAGTGGCGTCATTACCGTGAATAGCAGTACCTCGGGCACGCTAAGGTACAAAAACGAATGGTAATAGAAGCTGTACATCACACCAAGTTGTACTGCGCCTATTGCCATGAGCTTTAATGCTAAAGCTTTAGGGGTTTTACGCCAGTGTAAAAAGGGCAAAAACACGCAAGTTGCTAAGCCAATGCGCATTAAAACACTAAACCATGCATCCACTTGGCCTGCTAAATAAACACCAATAAGACTAAACGAAAAGGCCCAAAGCAGGGTTACAGCAAATAAGTAGGTCATGTTTGATTAATTTGTCATTTTAAAAATTGCACTATAACAAAAAGCCCGCATTAATTGCGGGCTTTCATCATTTTGCGAATAATTTTAGATTATTCAACTAAACCACGACGCTTTAATAGTGCGTCTGTTGTTGGTTTTTGACCACGGAACTCAATGTAGCTTTGCATTAAGTCGCGGCTGTTACCTTTAGATAAAATCTCTTTACGGAAATTATCACCGTTTTCACGTGTTAAACCACCTTCTTCGGTCATGTGTGCAAACGCATCTGCTGCGAATACTTCAGTCCAAAGGTATGCGTAGTAACCTGCTGAGTAACCACCGGCAAAGGTGTGGCTGAAGTAGCAAGACTTATAACGTGGTGGTACTGGGTAATAAGCAATACCGTGCTTGTCTAATGCATCATGTTCAAACTTTTGAACGTCTGTAATGTCAGCATCAACACCAAATGAGTGCCATTCCATATCAAGCAATGCCGCTGCTAAATACTCAGTTGTATCGAAGCCTTGGTTGAACTTTTGTGACTCAAGTACTTTATTTAAAAGCGCTTTTGGAATTGGCTCACCCGTTTTGTAGTGCTTGGCATAGTTTGCAAGTACTGTTGGTTCAATATTCCAGTCTTCGTGTGCTTGTGAAGGGAACTCAACAAAGTCACGAGCAGTTGCTGTACCCGCTAAGCTTGGGTATTTAACATCAGAGAATAAACCGTGTGCAGCGTGACCAAACTCATGGAACATCGTTGTAACTTCAGAGAAAGTCATGAGTGTAGGTTGACCTTCAGCTGGCTTAGGAATGTTCTGCGCGTTGTAGATCACAGGCATAGTGTCTTTAAGGCCGCTTTGGCTAACATAAGCACTCATCCATGCACCACCACGTTTACCTTCACGTGCGTAAGGGTCCATGTAGAATAGACCGATAGCGCTACCGTCTTCGTTAAATACTTCAAACACCATGACGTCTGCGTGATAAACCGGTAGGTCTTTACGCTCTTTAAAGGTAATGCCGTAAAGTTTATTCATCGCAAAGAATAAACCGTCGTGGATCACTGACTGCATTTCAAAGTAAGGCTTAACTAAAGCTGGGTCTAAATCGTATTTCTCTTGGCGAACTTTTTCAGCGTAAAACGCCCAGTCCCAAGGTTGAAGCGCAAACGTTTCACCTGACTTTTTAATTACTTGTTGGATTTGCTCTGCTTCTGCTTCTGCTTTAGCAACCGCTTTCGGTGCTAAGTCATCAAGGATGCCGTAAACATTTTCAGTTGTTTGCGCCATACGATTAGTCATTACATACGAAGCCCAATCTTTATAACCAAGTAATGCCGCTTTTTCTGCACGTAGCTTAGTTTCTTTGATGATGATAGGGCTGTTTGTTGATTGTGCACGCGTTGAAGAAGTTGTCCAAATCTTTTCACGAAGCTTGCGGTTTTCAAGGCTTTGTAAGATAGGTTGGCGAGTCGTGTTCACCAGTGTGATCATGTAACCTTCTTTGCCTGCTTTTTTGGCAGCAGCTGCAAGGCTTGCAATTTCACCTTCAGATAAACCCGCTAGTTCGCTTTTATCTTTAACTAAAATCACATCTTCTTTAAATGATTTTAAGATATTTTGTGAAAACTCAGTTGAAAGCTTGGCAAGCTCTGCGTTGATTTCACGCATTTTTGCTTTTTCAGCTTCAGTTAGTTTTGCACCCGCGTTAACGAACTTTTTGTAGTAGTAATCAACAAGGCGTTGATCTTCAGCATTTAAAGACGCTTTGTTGTCGTAAATGCTTTGTACGCGAGCAAATAAAGCTTTGTTTAAGTAAATGTCATCAGTGTGAGCTGACATAATCGGCGCCATTTTCGCGGCGATACGTTGGTACTCACTGTCAGAAATTAAACCCGATAAATTAAAAAATGCCGCAGACGTGCGGTCTAATAGCTCACCAGAGTACTCCATTGCAACAAGGGTATTTTCAAATGTTGCTGGTTCTGGGTTGTTTGCAATCTTTGCAATTTCTGCTTTTTGCTGTGCGATGCCTGCTTCAAACGCTGGCTCGTAGTCTTTGGTCGAAATTTTATCAAACTCAGGGGCCATATATTGTAAAGGGCTTGGCTTGAAAAGAACGTTTTCAACATTAGCTGTTTGTGTTTCAGCGGCAGTTTCAACTTGAGTTTGAGTGTCGGCTTGTTGTGAACTACAAGCAGATAATAAAAGCACACTAGCAATCGTAGTTGCTACTAAGGTCTTACGCATGAGAGCTCCAAAAATGTGGATAAATCTTTTCTAACTTATCAAATTTTTGGCTAGAAACAATCAAGTTTGTCGTTTGATTAGGGAATTTGAACGCAAATAATGTGATTGAGAGGATAAATGTGTGTAAAAAGCCATCAATTGTGTATTAATGGCTCACTTAAGTAAAAAGTGGCACTAGCTGCCAGTTTAAATCTTGATGGTAATAAGTCACCATAGATTAGTTGTAACCCAACACAAACTTTTTCTCTGAGCCAAAGCTTTCTGGCATAGCGTTGCCAAACTCTTTGTTAATTAAATTCAGTGAGTGCTCTTGCTCAGCAAGTAAGTTTAAGATGCGGTTACGGTACTCTAAACTTGATTCAAATAAGTTTAGATCAACCAAGGGTTGTAAAGTGGCAAGTTTTTGTGTGAGTGTCATTTGTGACATTGTGTTCTCCTCGTGCTATTCAAAGCCTGTGAAACCTCAAGCTCTCTCTATGTATATAGCAGCTGTAGGCTAAAATAGTTAATAATTAGCGCATATTGCGCATAAAGAACTTAGTATTTACCAAGTTTTCACCTATTATGCCGTGCTAAACTTAGTCACAACTGAACCAAACTGATTTTTACTAGGAATGTTAATTTATGACCCTTGCTGATCTGCAATCTGCATTATCGTTTGTATTGTTCACCTACAACGATGTGCAAATTACTGTACTAAAAGTAATTCAAGTACCTTTGGTACTGTTTTTAATGTGGTTTGTGGTCACCTGGATTGGTCGGTTAATTAAAAAAGCATTACTGGCAAAAAACTTAGGCCCTGACGCGGTTCATTTATTTACCCGTATTTACCTTGTAGTGACCATCGCAGTACTTGTGTTTACCTCGCTAGAGGTACTCAACATTCCTCTAACGGCGTTTGCATTTGTTTCTGGTGCCATTGCAATTGGTGTTGGTTTTGGTGCGCAAAACATTATTAATAACTTTATTAGTGGTTGGATATTAATGTGGGAGCGACCAATTCGTATTGGTGATTTTTTAGAAGTGGGAACAGCTAAAGGGGTCGTTGAGACAATTAATACTCGTTCTACGCGTATCCGCCGTAACGATGGTGTGCATATGTTGGTACCAAATAGCCAGTTATTAGAAAACACAGTAACTAACTGGACCTTAATTGACCGTAATGCTCGTTCATTTGTGAATGTTGGCGTTGCTTATGGTTCAGATGTGATATTAGTTGAAAAGCTGATGAAGCAAATTCTTGATGATCACCCAGCCATTTTAAAAACACCTGCATCATCCGTGTTATTTGATGACTTTGCTGATAGCTCTTTAACTTTTAGCGCTATTTTCTGGGTGTGTGCTGAATCAGAAGCCCCGCTTCGCCAAGTGCGCAGTGAACTGCGTTTTAGCATTTATAAAGTATTTGCCGAAAATAACATTACCATTGCATTCCCGCAGCGCGACATTCATATCGATGGTGAGATAGCTTTAACAAGGCGTAATAACCAAAAATAAAAAAAGCGGCTAGGCCGCTTTTTTGCTTTACGAAAGAATGAATAATAATGAAACTAGGTAAACATAGGGTGGACAATTCCGTTAGTCCATAAGATAGCTGTCGCAGCTAAAATTATTACCAGTAAGATCAGCCCACAAGTGACTACTGAACTGGCATAGATAAAACCTCGCTCTTCAGGAATGTGCATTAAAATTGGCACCCCTGTGTAAAGTAAGTAAACAGAGTAGGCCAGTGCTACAAGGCCTACACACACCACAAACCACAGCTCAGGTAAGAATGCTGCAAATGAAGACATAAATACTGGCGTTGCTGTATATGCAGCAAGCTCTAGGGTTTGTGTAAAGGTGGGTTTTGCACCAAAGGTCACTGCCATCCAATGAGCCAAGTAAGCCAGTGCAAACACGCCCGCAATTAGTGCAAAGTACATCGCAACCGCGATAAGTAATGCACTATCATGGGTTAAATATACAGCCTCACCTGCGCCAATACTCCAGCCCAAATAAACTGATGAATAGTAGCCCATTAATGAAGGAATACAGGCAATGAGTAAAATGTGCGATAAGCTATAGCGCAAGCTTTCGTGACGGTTATCAATTGTCTGCCATTCTTCGAGTGGGTGAGCGTATAAGCCCCATAAGTGGTTTAGAATCATAATTATTGCCCCTGTAAAAAAGGAATACGAGCTGTTTTATTTTTGTACAGCTTTGATTAAGTTATGGTTCAGTAATTAAGTCTTGTCAAGAAGCTGAAATAATCGAAATAGTCGATTAAATGTAACTCTTTAGTGCATATAGAAAATTACTTTGCACTGATATGGGTCATGGAATGCGGGCTAATTTATGTGATAAAATCGAATTAAGATTTTTGATGAGAAGTTATTCAGTGCCTTATTCTGATTTATTAGCGCCCATTCATTCTTTTTTAAAGTGCGGAACGCCTGATGAATGGATTGCTACGGCAACCAAAAAAGAAAACTTAGATGTGGTTTTAATCGACCACCTTATCTGTGAATTAAAAGCGGCGCAATCTGCTATGTTTTTAATTCGTAAGTATGCGGTTGATAAAGAAAGTAGCGATGCTTTGCTTGAGTGGTTAAAACCATTTGAGACGCTTATTTATAAGCGTGAAGGGGATTGGCGTGAGCTTGCAGATAAAAACAAGCTGACTAAATCAATGATCCCAAAATCTAACTCACCTTATGGGCAAGATCTCATTGATAAAATGGTGATGCTTATCAAAGAAGAGCTACATCACTTTTATCAAGTTCTTGAGATCATGGATGAGTACGGTATTGAATATAAAAGCATTACACCATGCCGTTATGCCAAAGGGATGCTGCGCCACGTAAAAACTTACGAGCCAGATGCCTTGGTAGATAAGTTAATTATCGGTGCTTACATCGAAGCCCGATCGTGTGAGCGTTTTGCTAAATTAGCCCCGCATGTTGATAAGCGCTTAGGTGATTTTTATATATCACTACTGCGCTCTGAAGCGCGTCATTACCAAGATTATTTAACCCTTGCGCAAGAAATCAGTGAGTTTGATATTACTGAGCGTGTTGAATTTTTTGGTCAACTTGAAGCTGAGCTTATTTCAACCCCAGATGAAGACTTTAAATTTCACAGCGGTGTGCCTGCATAAAATATTAAATCAGAGCGCCTGTTTGGTGCTCTAGTTCTTTTATCTTGCCAAACTTAGTCTTTTATTAGTTAGGTTTTACCCCTATTCAATTTAACTAATTCTCATTAATTTTCTAATACTTATTCATTTATCTCTTTAGTGAATAATTTGTACCTTTTTAAATTTTGCACTACCTTTGACCTAGATTGCTATTAACATTCGTAAAATAGAATCATAAGTTGTTAAAAGGAGAAATCATGCTTGATTCTAATGTGCCTTTCGAGTTTAAAGAGGATGCTTCTGAACAATCGCATGTCCAAAAAATATGGAAAATATTAACGGTTGAAGACGACTTAGACTATCAACAAGCATTACTAAACAGCTTTAATGCCATATCTCTTGATAACAATGAGTCACTGGAGCTCTTAACCGCAAATTCAGTGTCAGAAGCATCGTCTGTGTTATCGCGTCACAAAGACATCGCTATTGTATTTCTTGATGTGGTAATGGAAGAGGATGATTCTGGTCTACGGATTGTAAATACCATTCGTCACGTTTTAGGCAATAACGATATACGCATAGTGCTATTAACAGGGCAGCCAAGCTTTGCCCCTGAACCGCAAGTAATGCAATCGCTTGATATTGACGAATACTGGAATAAATCAGACATGACGGTAGATAAGCTTAAATCTATTGTCAGTAGCCACCTTCGTACGTATCAATATATTTCGCAAATCTCAAGTGCTAAACAAGGGCTTCAGCTAGTACTCGATGCAGCAAGAAGCATTAATAGCAAACACGATATACGTGCGTTTTCCCATGCAGTGCTAGATGAAATAGGTAAAATTTTGCATCTATCTAAGGGAGGCGGCGTATTATGTGTTGGCAATGAAAAGCACCTTGATACACACCCAAAAGTTATAACGAGTATTGGCTGCTTTAGGGGGCTTGATGGTAAAGAGCTCACCACAGATGTGCTCAGTGAAGAAGCGCAGCAATCGTATATTTTAGCCAGAGATAAAAAAGAGCATGTGTTTTCTGAGCATTACAGTGTTTTTTATTTTGATACCACAGATGTTGATATTAGCTATTACATCACAATTGTTAAGTCAGATACGCCTATCGACGAGCATAATGTATTTTTATTAAAGGTATTTAGTGAAAATGTCAGTACAGGCTTTTCGAATATTGCACTGATGAACCGCCTTACTGAGCTTGCATATACCGACATAACGCTAAATATACCAAATAGAAACTGGTTACAGCGCGAAATCGATAATATGAACAAATACGAGCAAGCTGAAACTCAGTTAGTGGTATTTGAAATACTCCAGTTTGACGAAAAGTCTTTTCGGTTTGGTCATGAATTTTGTAAAAAAACACATCTCAAAATGCGCGAGAATATTTTGCAGGCCTTAGCGCCGTATCACCCTCGTATCGCCGTTTTTAAAAGTGATTGTTTAGGCGTTTTAGTTTCAAGTCATGCATTTGAAGATGAAAGTATTGTTGACTCTTTAAAACGTCAATCTTTTGAAATTGATGGAGTAAAACAGTTTTTAGATGTGCGTATTTTAGTCATGCAGCTAATCGCGTTTGAAGAACATAGCGCTGAGCAAATTTTTAACCTTGCAGAGTCGACACTCAACGAAGAGAACACACAAAGAGCTGAGCTACTCTATTATACATTAGATAATACCAAAGCAATCACACGGCGCTATGAGCTAATGCAGGAGTTGCGCACAGCAATACGCAACAAAGAACTCCAAGTAGCCCTACAGCCCAAGATTAATTTAACCACTAATGAAGTGGTTGGTTTTGAAGCATTGGCGCGATGGCAAAGAGACGATGGAACATTTGTCAGACCCGATGAGTTTATTGAACTTGCCGAAACTGCAGGGCTTATTAGTGAGTTAGATAAACTTATTTTCGATAAAGTAATGCAAACGATTAAGCAATTTGCAGAGCAGGGCGTTAGTTTGCCAATCGCGTTTAATGCATCGACGTTTGATTTGTTAGCCGATGATTACTTTGTTGAGGTTGCAGCACGCATTGAGGAATATGGCATTTCACCTTCGTTACTTGAGCTTGAAGTAACAGAGACTCAAGCGATTTTTAACTATGAAAAGATCAATACATGTTTATGTCGTTTTGCGGGCTTGGGTATAAAAATTAGTATTGATGACTTTGGTACTGGCTATTCGTCACTTGCCCATATTAGTGAAATTCCTGCGCAGATAATAAAAATAGATCGCTGCTTTGTAACTAACGTCCAAGAGTCAAAATCTAACCAACACATTATCGAAATGATTATGCTTTTAGCAGAAAAATTTAGTTTTGAAGTAACGGCAGAGGGCATTGAAACAGAAGCCGAACACAACTGGCTTATTAAAGCTGGGTGTAACATAGGGCAGGGCTACTATTACGCAAAACCCATGTTTTATGATGATGCATTACAGTGGCTAAAGGGCAGGTATAATTAACTATTATGGTAGAAGTAACAAGCCAATATAAATCAATGAAAAAAAGTCTACTTTTTAAATTTATGGTCATGGTTGCTGTGAGCTTATTAATTAGCTTGATGGTTTATGTGATTCAATATCAAATACAAAAAAGTAGTGTCACGCTTTTGCAAGATAACACCTTACTTGCCGCTCACAATACCTTAAGTAGAGAGCTTGGTGATGTACGTAAAGTAGTTAAGTTGCTGGTGGCCGATGACATATTAAAGCAAAGTGGTGAAAACGCATTACTTGAGCATCAAATACAAACCCATTTTGTGAACTTTGGTTTAGCCGCAGAAAACATTTCCCAAATACGTTGGCTAGATAGTGAAGGCCAAGAAAGGTATCGGGTTAACTTTAAAGTAGGGCAAGCGGAGCTAGTACCAACACAGCAGTTACAAAATAAAAGTAGCCGTTATTATTTTACCGAGGGGATGGATCACAGCGAAGGTGAAGTTTATATCTCCCCAATAGATTTAAATGTAGAGCTCGGCGCAGTTGTTACACCACATGAACCAACATTAAGAGCATCTTATCGAACCACAAGCGATAGCTTCTTATTAGATGGGCTAGTGGTTGTCAATTTTGACCTGTCGAAAACCCTACAGCAAATAAAGTCACTCAGTACCTTACAAGCACAAATACAATTAATTAATGGCGAAGGTTATTGGTTGTTACACCCAAAGAAAGAGAAAGAGTGGGGGTTTATGCTGGAGCAGCCGATGCTGACACTCGGTAACGAAGATAGCCAATTATGGCAAGTAATCACCCAATTGCCAAAATCTCAGGATCTTATTGCATCGCATAGTCATGCAACTAGCTTTTTAAAAATGACCTTAGGTAATAATAGCGCAAATGGTACAAACGATATTATTGTACTGGTAAAGGCGGATGATTCGGTGCAAAACGAGATTATCTTACGATCTTTTATAATAGCTTTAGCTTGTGCTGTAAGCTTGATATCAATTTCTGGTTTATATCTGAAACGTAGTTATCGAGATCAACGTAAGATTATTAAAGCCAGAGCGCACTTAGAACACGAGCAGCAAGAGCTGTTAGCAGCCAATACTAAATTACAACGTTACATAAAACAGCAGCATCAACTACAAGGTGAACTTATTGAAGCACAAAGGTTGTCATCACTGGGTTTAATGGTGGCAGGGGTGGCCCACGAAATGAATACGCCACTGGGTGGTGCTGCTATTTCATTATCGAATGCGCAATTAATTAATCAACAACTCAAAGATAAAATAGATGAAGGCTTCACTAAGCAATTTTTAGAATCAAGCGTAGCAAAAGTTGCTGATAACTTAAGGCTCTCTCAAGTAAACTTAGAGAAGGCTATTGAACATGTGAAAAGCTTTAAGGAGATGGCCCATGATCGGTCAAATGATCAGTATGTTAGCTTTAATATCGAAAAAGTCATCGATGATCTACTACTTGGTTTAAAATCCCGCTTTAAAGCCTCAAAAGTAACCATAGAAACTAAAATCGATGTCAAAAAAGACATTATCAGTCGCCCAGGGGTTATCTCTCAGGTTATCGAGAGCTTAATCGTTAATGCAATTTCTCACGCCTTTGACGAGCTTGATAACAAGCTAATTCAATTACATATACATTTAAATAAACAAGGTGAGCTTTGTATTAGCGTTTCTGATAATGGTTGTGGTATTGATGCCTCGCTACGTAGTAACTTATTTGACCCCTTTGTTACTACATCTAGAAACCATGGTCATACAGGGTTAGGTTTGTACCTTGTTCATGAGTGGGTTACGAGCGTTCTTAACGGAAAAATCCAGCTAGTTGCAAACGAAGACTTACCTGAAGGTATAGCAACGCAGTTTAAGATTACCTTGCCACGCTTGAAAAAGAACAAAATTAGTTAGCATAGGATTTTTCGTATAGTTGTGTAATGTGGCTAATTTCTTTTTCATTCAGTTCATAATGCTTCAGTATCTCTAAAAGCTTGCCTGACGCTGTAATTGCTTTTAGACCTAAAGATAAACTTTGCTGAAAAAGCTCAGCCTGAGGGTGATTTTTATTGGTAATCACATGTAAGTGTTGAGTAGCAAGATAGGGGGTAACTATTTCTAACTCTGTTTGCTTTGCTTGCTGTAAGCGCTCGCTATTGTCGAGCCAATACAAGGCAACCTCTTTTGTGCCTGCAACTAAATCAACACGACCATGCTTTAATAGCAACAAGCTCTCAACCAAGCTACCTGTTGTTGCTATGCTAAGGTTTGGGTGGTGTTCAAATTGCTCACTAACCACATAGTCTTCACCTTTGCTAATTGTATATGGCTTTAATGAATACAAAGAGCCTGTGTAAGTTATCTTGCTATCAACACGCTTGAATAACACGGTATGCGCGGTTGCTAATGAGGCTGAATATACAAAATTTCTTGCTCTTTGTTTTGTATAAAAAGCACCTAGCACTGCAACACGTTTATGGCGCTTGGCAAGCTTTAGCGCGCGAGCCCAATGGGTGTATTCAATGGTGGCTTGATGTTTTTGTGTTTTTAATGCTGCGATGATTACTTCGTGGAGCCAGCCCTGCTTGTTTGGCTTATCAATAAAATAAGGAGGAAACGGCTCTGTGACCAATTGCCAAGTTTGGCAATTGATTGAGAAACTAAATAGTAAACAACAACATAAAAGGCTTAACCGACTTATCATAGATAATGCACTTTTTGACAATACTGGTTAAAGCATAGTTAAAATATCGGCTATTTAAAGGGCGTGTGGACTAGTTTTTGCTGCTCTGGAGTAACTCTTAAGTATGAACCTTGCTCATACCAGTCACCCAGTACAGTGCGGGTTAGTGTTTTACCTGCGTGATTATAGTGATGCACATTAGGGCGGTGGGTATGGCCGTGGATCATATTAGCAACCTGATGCTTCTCAAACATGTCTAATACAGCATCTTCAGTCACATCTAAAATCTCTAACGCTTTGCCAGCTTGGCTTTGTTTTGATTTTTCGCGGGCGTTACGGGCAATTTTTTTACGATACCAAAGCGGCATAGCAAGCATTAATTTTGGCCACCACCAACCACGACTTTTTCTACGAAACTTTTGATATTCAATATCTTGAGTGCACATTTCATCACCATGCAAGATAACTGTAGGGGTGCCGTATAAATCAATAACAACTTGCTCGGGTAATAAAGTCATGCTCGCGCTTTTTGCATAGTCTTCTCGCATAATGAAATCGCGATTACCATGGATAAAAAACACCTCAGTACCACTTCCACTGACTTGGCTTAAACGTGCGGCAACACTCTTTGAAAGGTCAGTTTGATAGTCATCACCGACCCATACTTCAAAAAAGTCACCCAAAATATACAGTGCATCAACGTCATCATTAATAATCTTATTATCAAGAAAATCAAAAAATGCCGCTGTGATGTCTGGGCGGTTTTCTGTTAAATGGAGGTCGGCAATAAAATAACTTTGTTTCATGGTTACTCGCAAAAAAGCGGGCAACAGGCCCGCTTAAAAAGACTAAACGATTAGATTAGCTAACCGTTACTTTTTCGATGATGACATCTTCAAGAGGTACGTCTTGGTGGAAGCCAGCGCTGCCAGTAGCAACACCTTTGATTTTGTTTACCACGTCCATACCTTCAACAACTTCTGCGAACACGCAGTAGCCCCAGCCTTGTGATGTTTCACTGCTGAAGTTTAAGAAGTCATTGTCGTTAACGTTAATGAAGAACTGCGCAGTCGCTGAATGTGGATCCGGCGTACGTGCCATTGCTAAGGTGCCCACTTTATTTGCAAGGCCATTGTTTGCTTCATTTTCGATAGGGTTGTTTACTTCTTTTTGAACCATACCCGGCTCAAAACCACCGCCTTGTACCATAAAACCATCAATTACACGGTGAAAGATAGTGCCGTTGTAAAAGCCAGCGTTAGCATATTCTAAGAAGTTTTTAACTGTGTTTGGTGCATCGCTTTCGTGCATCTTGATAGTGATGTCACCAAAGTTTGTGTGTAGTACAACCATGAGGTTTCCTATATCAGGTTTAATAATGGGGCTATTTTATAGTAGTTGCCTTTGATTAACAAAGAGCTTGTTTAAAACCATTAACAAAGTGCTTATTCAATTGATAAAGCGCTAGAGCAGCGGCTTTGCAAGTGTTAACATAGAGAATCTCGAAAAACCGTTAAGGACATTTTATAAATGGTACAAATTTACAACACACTTACGCGACAAAAAGAGCAGTTTAAACCCCTTGTTGATGGCAAAATCGACATGTATGTGTGTGGTATCACCATTTATGATTACTGCCATATCGGCCATGCACGAACATTTGTAGGGTTTGACGTAATTGTGCGTTACCTTCGTCACATTGGTTACGATTTAAAATATGTTCGTAACATCACCGATGTTGACGACAAAATCATTAAACGCGCTAACGAAAATGGTGAGTCGATTAATGATTTAACGACTCGTATGACTAAAGCTATGCATGAAGATTTCGACAGCTTAAATATGCTGCGTCCGGATGTTGAGCCTACAGTAACAAACCATATGGATGAAATCATCGCGATGGTTGAGCGTTTAATTGCCAAAGGCCATGCGTATGTTGCTGCAGATGGTGATGTATTGTTTGATGTATCAACCTTTGACCAATACGGTGCTTTATCGCAACAAGACCTAACTATGCTACAGGCTGGTTCACGTGTTGAAGTTGCACAAGATAAGCAAGATCCACTTGATTTCGTGCTTTGGAAAAAAGCCAAGCCAGAAGAGCCGTCATGGTCTTCACCATGGGGTGAGGGTCGTCCTGGTTGGCACATTGAATGTTCAGCAATGAGCTCTAAGCACTTAGGTGAACATTTTGATATTCACGGTGGTGGTTCAGATTTACAGTTCCCGCACCATGAAAACGAAATTGCTCAGTCATGCTGTGCAAATAACGGCAAGTACGTAAATACGTGGATCCACACAGGTATGGTACAGGTTAATAAAGAGAAGATGTCTAAGTCTTTAAACAACTTCTTTACCGTACGTGACGTATTAAAAGAGTACGATGCTGAATCAGTTCGTTACTTCTTAATTTCAGGTCATTACCGTAGCCAGCTTAACTATTCGCAAGAAAACCTTGAGCAAGCACGTTCGTCACTTGAACGTATTTACACTGCACTGCGCGGCGTAACGCCAATCGAATGTGATTTAGCTAGCAATGAATATGTGTCTAAATTCAGAAAAGCGATGGATGATGACTTCAACACACCAGAAGCATTGCCTGTATTATTTGAATTAGCAAAAGAGCTAAACCGTGTTAAAGACAGCGATGCAGAGCAAGCAGGTAAGCTAGCTTATGTACTACGCAGTGTTGCTGAGGTATTAGGGGTAGCACAACAAGACCCAGAAGCCTTTTTACAAGGTGGCCAAGCTGATGACGAAGTAGCACATATCGAAGCGTTAATCGCTAAACGTAACGAAGCGCGCGCAAGCAAAGATTGGGCGGCAGCTGATGAAGCTCGCGATGCATTGAATGCGCTTGGTGTGGTACTTGAAGATTCAGCTGGTAAAACAACATGGCGTAAAGCCTAACTATTCATCGAAGCATGACTCATTAAAAAAGGTTGCCAACGAGGCAACCTTTTTTGTTTTTAACGTGATACAGCTATTGACCTCAACTGTACTTGAGCTTTTACCTTGCCATCTTCTCGTATTAACAAGGACAGACATTGAATATTTTACTTGCCATGATCCCCGCCTTTTTATGGGGCACCACCTATGCAGTGACCAAATATGCCACACCTGATTGGCCGCCACTTTTATTAGGCGCATTGCGTGCACTGCCAGCAGGGTTATTACTTTTATTGCTTAAACCTAGTTTGCCAACCCGTTCGCAGTTGCCAAGCTTGTTAACGCTAGGTGCTGTGAATATCGCGCTGTTTTTTGCCTTTATTTTTATCATGGCAGTAAACCTTCCTGCTGCCATTGCTGGGGTAGGGATGGTGTCAGTGCCGGTTGTGGCTTTGTTATATGCTTGGCTTACTAAAGGACAGCGACCCGCAAAAATTCAAGCATTTTGCGCTATGGCGCTGGTGGTATTGGCTTGGCTGTTGTTCGATCCAGCACACGTGGCATTAAATGTATTGGGAGTGGCCGCTTTATTTGGGGCCTTACTGACTATTGTGATTGGTAGCACCTTAGTACAGAGTTTGTCGGTGCATATACACTGGTGGGTTGTACTTACCTGGCAGTTAATCATTGGCGGCACTATTTTGTTATTGGCTGCGTTTATTGATGGCAGTTTACTTCATCCAGAGCAATACAAAGTGATATTTGAGCCTATCTCAGCGCTGCAATATTCTGCGCTATTTTGGTTAATTGTGCCCAATACCGCCATCGCCTATATTCTGTATGTTTGGTTATTAGGACGCATGACTGTGGCTGAGTTTTCATTCGGCACAATAGCCAACCCAATCGCGGGAATCGTATGCGCTGTTTTACTCATAAACGAACAATATCAAGACTGGCAATACCTATTAATGTTTTTGATGATTGTGTTTTCTGTGCTCCCCCAGATGCTAAAGCTTAGGCAGTTCAAACTACAGCGCTCTTAATACCAACCCGCAATAATACTTAATCATTTTGAGGGATTAAACCTGTCGCTATCTGCGTTAAAAATTTCTCATTTAGAACAACTAAATAACGAAGTTTTTGCCTTGTTATCAACGAGGTTTTATTGCCTCAAAATAGACTACTTAATTAAGCGGATTGGTATAAAACCAAAAAAGGCTGCCAATTGGCAGCCTTTTGCAATAATTTAGCTCTTCTTAGCTGTGGTACTTTTCACACGCTTCAAGGGTGTTTTCGATTAAGCTTGCCACAGTCATTGGGCCAACACCACCTGGTACTGGTGTAATGAAATGTGCTTTTTGTTCAGCGATATCGTATTCAACATCACCAACAAGCTTGCCAGATTCAAGGCGGTTAATGCCTACATCAATTACGATAGCACCTTCTTTAACCCAATCACCCGGAATGAACTCAGGTTTACCAACCGCAACAACTAATAAATCAGCGCGGCGAACATGAGTTTCTAAATCTTGAGTAAACTTATGACAAACCGTTGTTGTACAGCCTGCAAGTAAAAGCTCAAGTGACATAGGACGACCAACAATGTTTGACGCACCAACAACAACTGCGTGCATACCTTTGTAGCGAACACCGGTAGAGTCGAGTAGGGTGATAATACCCTTCGGTGTACAAGGACGAAGTGCCGGCATACGCTGAGCTAAACGACCAATGTTATAAGGGTGGAAACCATCAACATCTTTATGTGGTGTGATGCGTTCAAGAATTTTTTCAGCATCAAGACCCTGAGGTAAAGGTAACTGTACTAGAATACCGTCTACTTCTTTGTCTTCGTTTAGTTGATCTATTAATGCAAGTAAATCTTGCTCAGTTGTGTCGCCAGGTAAATCGTAAGACTTAGATACAAAGCCGACTTCTTCACATGCTTTACGTTTAGAACCAACATACACTTGGCTAGCTGGATCTTGACCAACTAACACAACTGCTAGTCCTGGAGCGCGTAATCCATTCGCTACACGCTGTGCAACTCGCTCTGCTACATTGCTGCGTACTTGTTTAGCTATTGCCTTACCATCGATGATGTTTGCCGTCATGGGTGACCTTTAATTGGGGTTAGTTAACTTGATACTGATACATCTAAATATGATTATCCAATAAAGGGGGCGTGGATACACAAATCATGTTTGTTTGATCATATTTATGTTGCGTATTTTCGCAGAAAAGCATCATAGCGCCAAGATGCAATCTTATATAAAGCGCTACTTTATAAAAAAGAGTTCAAATTTTAGCTTATATTTGCAATATTTAACCATTATGAACTAAAAGTGACCGATTGAATTATTTTCTTAAAAAAATGTTTGACCTGACTCGGTCAAATCACTATTATGCACCCCGTTGTTAACGAGGTCACTCGCAAACAACGGTAAGCATCGGCGATTAGCGCAGTTTGGTAGCGCACTTGGTTTGGGTCCAAGGGGTCGCAGGTTCAAATCCTGCATCGCCGACCACTTCTTCTTTAAGAAGCGGTGCTTACAGGCAAACTTATGAAGTTTTCGATGCGCCCGTAGCTCAGCTGGATAGAGCAACGCCCTTCTAAGGCGTTGGTCGAAGGTTCGAATCCTTCCGGGTGCGCCATTTGAAAATATGTAAATGCCGTGGTGATTGTAGCTCAGTTGGTAGAGCCCCGGATTGTGATTCCGGTTGTCGTGGGTTCGAGCCCCATCAGTCACCCCAATTTACTCTAAGATATCGGCGATTAGCGCAGTTTGGTAGCGCACTTGGTTTGGGTCCAAGGGGTCGCAGGTTCAAATCCTGCATCGCCGACCATTTTCTTGAATGGTCTTTATTTTCATAACTTCTCTCAGTATCGGCGATTAGCGCAGTTTGGTAGCGCACTTGGTTTGGGTCCAAGGGGTCGCAGGTTCAAATCCTGCATCGCCGACCACTTTTAAAGATTTATGGTCAAAGAACGATTGGTTTGGATATATCCAATTCAGTCGCAGGTTCAAATCCTGCATCGCCGACCACTTTTAAGCTTTAATTCCTCATTCAAAGCTTCTTAAATTCAGAATTCATCCTTTAATTCAGCTTAATTCTCTTTTGTTATTTTATTGCGTTCGTTTTTTACGCATTTAAACGCTGATTGCTGCTATATACGCCAAATAATTGCCCCCCAGACTCGACTATCATAAATATTAGGTTATAATGCCGCGTCTATTGTTTAACATAGTGCCCATAGCGGCAAAGCAGCAATGGTATCTCATGGTTACAATGCGCCGTTTTAAGTTGAAATATTCAGCGTTAAAACTTGCTATCACTCATGGAGATCACCTTGTTTGTAAGGAAGGCGAACAGTCGCCAAAATTGAAGATTGAGGTAAATCATGCAAGTTTCTGTTGAGACGACTCAAGGCCTTGAGCGCCGTCTGACCATCACCGTTCCTGCAGAGAACGTTGAGACTGAAGTAAAAAAACGCTTACAACAACTGTCTAAAACCCAGCGTATCGATGGTTTCCGTCCTGGTAAAGTACCAGCGTCTATCATCAACAAGCGTTACGGTGCTGCAGTACGTCAAGAAGTTGCTGGCGAATTAATGCAACGCAACTACATCGAAGCAATCGTTTCTGAAAAAATTAACCCAGCTGGTTCTCCTACTTTCGCTCCTAAAGCGTTAGAAGCTGGTAAAGATTTAGAATTCGATGCAACTTTCGAAGTTTACCCAGAAGTTGAAATTCAAGGTTTAGATAAAATCGCTGTTGAAAAACCAGCTGTATCTGTAACTGACGAAGACCTAGCTAACATGCTAGAAACTTTACGTAAGCAACACGCTTCTTGGGCTGAAGTTGACGCAGCTGCAGGCGAGAACGACCGTGTAACTATCGACTTCGTTGGTTCTATCGAAGGCGAAGAGTTCGAAGGCGGTAAAGCTGAAGACTTCCCACTAGAACTTGGTCAAGGTCGTATGATCCCAGGTTTCGAAGACAACATCGTTGGCAAAAAAGCGGGCGAAGAAGTTGTTGCTGAAGTAACTTTCCCTGAAGAGTACCACGCTGAAAACCTTAAAGGTAAAGCAGCTACTTTCGCAATCACTGTTAAGAAAGTTGAAACTCAAGAGCTTCCAGAGCTTAACGACGAGTTCGCAACTAAATTCGGTGTAGCTGAAGGCGGTGTTGACGCTCTTAAAGAAGAAGTTAAAAAGAACATGACACGTGAGCTTGACCAAGCGGTTAAAGCTAACGTTAAAGATCAAGCTATCAAAGGTCTTTTAGCTAACAACGAAATCGAAGTGCCTAAAGCGCTAGTAGATCAAGAAATTGATGCACTACGTCAGCAAGCTGCACAACGTTTCGGTGGCGACGCTAATAACATGCCTGAGCTTCCAGCTGAATTATTCCATGAGCAAGCTGTAACTCGCGTTAAGACTGGCCTATTACTAGGTGAAGTAATTAAAGCGAACGAGCTTAAAGTTGATGACGCTAAAGTTGAAGAGTTAATCGCAACTGTAGCTTCTGCATACGAAGATCCTACTGAAGTAGTAGAGTACTACAAAGCAAACGATCAGCTTATGCAGCAAATGCGCAACGTAGCAATGGAAGAGCAAGCAGTTGAAACTATCCTAGCTAAAGCAAGCGTGACTGACGTTGAAAAAGCATTCGACGACATCATGAATCCACAGCAAGGTGCTTAATAAGTCATTGACTTAAGCTCTCGCTAGCGATTAAATGGCTCGTGTTACCCTGTATTTATACAGCGTACTCGGGCCATTTTAGTTTGTGGTATCAGTTTCAAAAAAACCAACAATACTGATGTTATTGCAGAACTTTTTTCGACGAGGATTGAATTTGTTCTGATAAGTTCCTATATAGTTATAAAGATTGAATAGACAGCTTAACTTACATTAGTATAAATGTGCTTTCCTTATAGTAAGGATGAGTCGCAGCGGATAAGGAATTAAATAAGAATGAATAGCGGTATGATAGACCCTCTAAACGCATTAGTCCCTATGGTTGTTGAGCAAACAGCTAAAGGTGAGCGCTCATATGATATTTACTCACGTCTTTTAAAAGAGCGCATTATTTTCTTAACTGGCCAAGTAGAAGATAACATGGCTAATTTGATTCTTGCGCAAATGCTGTTTTTAGAATCAGAAAACCCAGAAAAAGATATTTATCTTTATATTAATTCGCCAGGCGGTTCTGTGACTGCGGGTATGGCAATTTACGATACAATGAATTTTATCAAGCCTGATGTGAGCACAATTTGTGTTGGCCAAGCGGCAAGCATGGGTGCATTCTTGCTATCAGGTGGCGCTAAAGGTAAGCGTTTTTGTTTACCTAACTCACGTGTAATGATCCACCAACCATTAGGTGGCTTCCAAGGTCAGGCGTCTGACTTTGAGATCCACGCCCGTGAAATCTTATCGATTAAAGATAAGCTAAACCGTTTAATGGCTGAGCATACTGGCCAGCCACTCGATGTGGTTTCTCGTGATACAGACCGTGATAACTTTATGACTGCGAGTGAAGCAGTTGAATACGGCTTAGTTGATTCAGTATTTTCAAGCCGCGAATCGAAGTAATCTGAATAGCTAATAATAACGTATTGTTAGCTATCACCCTTTACTATGCGAAAACTGATATTCTTTGATATAGTTAAACATAGTGAATTAGCAGTAGCCCAGTGCTACTGCCAACGTAATAAATGAGGTAGCTGAATGTCTGACACTCCTACAGACGGCGACAAAAGTAATAAATTGTTATACTGCTCTTTCTGCGGCAAAAGCCAGCACGAAGTTCGCAAACTAATTGCTGGTCCTTCAGTATATATTTGTGATGAATGTGTAGAGCTGTGTAACGATATTATCAGGGAAGAGATCAAAGACATTGCGCCGAAGCATAATGCGTCTGATAAACTGCCTGTGCCGAAAGAAATTCGTGATCATCTAGATGATTACGTGATTGGCCAAGACCACGCGAAAAAAGTGCTGTCGGTTGCGGTATACAATCACTATAAACGTTTACGCAATCAAACAATCAATGCAGATATTGAGCTTGGTAAGAGTAATATCCTATTAATTGGTCCTACAGGTAGTGGTAAAACATTACTTGCTGAAACCATGGCTCGTTTACTTGATGTACCATTCACGATGGCGGATGCAACGACACTAACTGAAGCAGGTTATGTAGGTGAAGACGTTGAAAACATCATTCAAAAGCTACTGCAAAAATGTGATTACGACGTAGAAAAAGCACAACGTGGTATTGTTTACATTGATGAAATCGACAAGATTTCTCGTAAGTCTGACAATCCATCGATCACTCGTGACGTATCGGGCGAAGGTGTACAACAAGCCTTACTTAAGCTAATTGAAGGTACGGTTGCATCTGTGCCACCACAAGGCGGTCGTAAACATCCACAGCAAGAGTTCTTGCAAGTTGATACATCTAAGATCCTATTTATCTGTGGCGGTGCGTTTGCCGGCCTAGATAAAGTGATTGAACAACGCAGCCATAAAAATACCGGTATTGGTTTTGGTGCTGAAGTTAAGCAATCATCAGGTAGCCGCAGCTTAAGTGAAACATTTAAAAATGTAGAACCAGAAGATTTAGTGAAATACGGTTTAATCCCAGAGTTCATTGGTCGTCTTCCGGTTGTTGCGACACTAACAGAGCTAGATGAAGCGGCGCTTATTCAAATTCTGAGTGAACCAAAAAATGCATTAACTAAACAGTTCTCTGCATTGTTTGCGATGGAAGATGTTGAGCTTGAATTCCGTGAAGATGCACTTAGCGCAATTGCTCACAAAGCAATGGAGCGTAAAACAGGTGCTCGTGGCTTACGTTCAATCGTTGAAGGCGTATTACTTGATACTATGTATGAATTACCTTCGATGGATGATGTTAGCAAAGTGGTTATTGATGAAACCGTTATTAAAGGTGAATCAGACCCAATTTTGATTTACCAAAGCGGTAACCAAGACAAAGCTGCATCAGAATAAAGCTGTAATAGTTTAAAAGTTAAGCAGTTGAACACGAAAAAGGAGCCAAAGGCTCCTTTTTTTATAAATATGTTGAACTTTCCCTTACATATCCCCATATACTTGAGTAATCTTTAAAATAAATGAAGTGCGAAGAGAATATAATGACGCTTGAGAGAACAGATCGAGTCGAAATCCCCGTGTTGGCACTGCGCGATGTAGTGGTTTATCCACACATGGTGATCCCGCTATTTGTTGGTCGTGAAAAATCAATAAAATGCCTAGAAGCGGCGATGGACAAGGACAAACAAATTTTCCTAGTGGCGCAAAAAGACGCCTCTGTTGATGATCCGCAGCAAGATGATATCTACCGTGTTGGCACCATTGCCACAGTACTTCAGTTATTAAAGTTACCTGATGGCACCGTTAAAGTGCTTGTTGAAGGCACACAACGTGCGAGCGTTGAAACGTTTTTAGATAACGATGATTTCTTTGTTGCTGAAGCACAGTTCATCGAATCAAGCCATATCGACGAGCAAGAACAAGATATCTTTATTCGCAGCGCAATTAGCCAATTTGAAGGCTATGTAAAGCTTAATAAGAAGATCCCACCTGAAGTACTTACTTCTGTGTCTGGCATCGATGAAGCTGCACGCCTTGCTGATACCATGGCAGCACACATGCCGCTTAAGGTACCCGAAAAGCAAAAAGTACTTGAGATTGCCGATGTGACTGAGCGTCTTGAATACTTGATGGCACTGATGGAAGACGAGATTGACTTACTGCAAGTTGAGAAAAAAATCCGTACTCGCGTGAAAAAGCAGATGGAAAAATCGCAGCGCGAGTATTACCTCAACGAGCAAATGAAAGCGATTCAAAAAGAGCTTGGCGAACTTGATGATGTACCCGATGAATTCGAAGCAATTAAAAAACGCATCGAAGAGTCAGGTATGCCTAAAGAAGCGCAAGAAAAAGCGAACGCTGAGTTATCTAAATTAAAAATGATGTCGCCGATGTCGGCTGAAGCAACCGTCGTGCGCTCGTACATTGATACGCTAATCAATGTACCTTGGAAAAAACGCTCTAAGGTGAAAAAAGACTTAGCTGGCGCACAAAAGATTTTAGATAGTGACCATTACGGCTTAGATAAAGTTAAAGAGCGTATTATTGAGTATCTAGCGGTGCAGCAGCGCACTAATAAGCTTAAAGGCCCAATTTTATGCTTAGTGGGTCCTCCTGGTGTAGGTAAGACTTCATTGGGTCAGTCAATCGCACGCTCTACAGGTCGTAAATATGTGCGTATGGCATTAGGTGGCGTTCGTGATGAAGCGGAAATCCGCGGTCACCGTCGTACCTATATTGGTTCTATGCCTGGTAAGTTAATCCAGAATATGACTAAAGTAGGTGTAAGGAACCCATTATTCTTATTAGATGAAATCGATAAGATGTCATCAGATATGCGTGGCGACCCAGCATCAGCATTACTTGAAGTACTTGATCCTGAGCAAAATAGCCATTTTGCTGATCACTACTTAGAAGTTGATTACGACCTATCTGACGTGATGTTCGTGGCAACATCAAACAGTTTTAATATTCCAGGTCCATTATTAGACCGTATGGAAGTTATTCGCCTTTCGGGTTACACCGAAGACGAGAAGCTAAACATTGCTAAACAACACTTGATTCCAAAACAAGTTAAGCGCAATGGCTTAAAAGAGCATGAAGTTGAAATTGCTGACAGCGCAATTATTGGCATTATCCGCTATTACACACGTGAAGCGGGCGTTCGTAACTTAGAACGTGAAGTGTCAAAACTATGCCGTAAAGCAGTTAAAAACATCTTGCTTGATAAAGACACTAAAAAGGTACTTATCGACGATAACAACCTTGAAGAGTTCTTAGGCGTACAACGTTTTGATTATGGTAAAGCAGAAGACGGTGACCGTATTGGCCAAGTAACGGGTCTTGCGTGGACTGAAGTAGGTGGTGATTTACTGACTATCGAATCAGCGGCTGTACCAGGTAAAGGCAAGCTAACTTACACAGGTTCGCTTGGTGATGTAATGCAAGAGTCAATTCAGGCTGCAATGACGGTTGTTCGTAATCGTGCTGAAAAACTTCGCATTAATAGCGACTTCTATGAGAAACGTGACATTCATGTTCACGTGCCAGAAGGTGCAACACCAAAAGATGGGCCAAGTGCTGGTATTGCTATGGTAACTGGTTTGGTATCGAGCTTAACAGGTAATCCAGTGCGCTCAGATGTAGCAATGACAGGTGAAATTACATTACGTGGTGAAGTATTACCAATTGGTGGCTTAAAAGAGAAGCTACTGGCAGCACATCGTGGTGGAATTAAAACCGTTATTATTCCAAAAATTAACGAACGTGACTTAAAAGAGATCCCAGACAACGTATTAGAGGGCCTTGAAATTCACCCAGTTACATGGATTGATGACGTTTTAAAACTGGCTTTGAAGCACCCAGTTGAGAGTTTTTCTGTCGAAACTGAAAAAAACCAGTAAAAAACCGCAAAAAAGTGCATTTAGGGGCTTTTCAAATACAAAGGGTATGATAAGTTAAGCACTAGTTTTCAAGCCTAGGCCTTATGTGGCCTAGGGTTGAGAAAAATATAATAAACTGAGCATAAACTTAATTTGCTCATAAATTTTCAAAACAGTGATGTTATTTTTTATAAAAACAATCGCTCTTGATAATAACAATGAAAGAGGATGATATTGTGAATAAATCTCAATTAATCGATCAAATCGCAGCTGACGCTGACATTTCTAAAGCGGCTGCAGGTCGTGCACTAGATTCATTCATCGAGGCTGTTTCAGGCGCTCTTAAAGATGGCGATTCAGTAGCGCTAGTTGGCTTTGGTACTTTCTCTGTACGTGAGCGTGCAGCGCGTTCAGGTCGCAACCCGCAAACTGGTGAGACTATCCAGATTGCTGCAGCAAACATTCCTTCTTTCAAAGCAGGTAAAGCGCTGAAAGACGCAGTAAACTAATCATTAAAGATTAGTTGGTGAGAGATACCTAGTCACACTTAAATTGAATTTAGGTAACTTATCACCAGTTACTTCAAGTGAAAAAGCGTATCTGGTAAGATACGCTTTTTTTACATGAGCAGGGTTAATTTGTACCTGATCAGAATAGAGATAGATAAATGCTTGAGAAAATCAGAGAAGGTTCGCAGGGACCTGCAGCCAAAATTATTTTAGGCGCGGTGATTTTATCTTTTGCTTTAGCTGGGATCGGTGGTTATTTAGGACAAACCACAGAGCAACCCGTTGCAGAAGTAAATGGAGTTAAAATTAGCCAAACCGAATTCAGCCGTGCATACCAAAACGAACGTAACCGTTTAGAACAACAATTTGGTGAATACTTTGCACAAATCGCTGCTGATCCAAATTACATGGCACAAATTCGCCAAGGCGTAATCGACCGTTTAGTACAACAAGAATTGCAAACTCAACTAGCGGCAGAATTAGGTCTTCGTGTAAGCGACGAAAGTGTTCGTAAAGCAATTTTAGAAATGCCTTACTTCCAAGTAGGCGGCCAGTTTAGCAACGACCGCTACTTACAAGTTATTCGTCAAATGAATTTCCAACCAGATGCTTTCCGCGAATATTTACGTGAAGACATGACTCGCAGCCAATTAGTGGGCGCAGTTGCTGGTACTGATTTCATCTTAGAAAACGAATTAAACAACAGCGTTGCTCTACAACAGCAAACGCGCAGTATTGATTACTTAGTTGTTGCTAAAGAATCATTACAAGCAGGTATCGAAGTAACAGAGCAAGAAATTGCTGATTACTATGAGTTGAATCAACCGCAATTCTTATCACCAGAGCAAGTGTCAGTAAGCTACATTGACTTAAATGCAGCTAGCTTAACGCTTGATTCAAGTGTTTCAGAAGAAGATATCAAAGCTTACTATAATCAAAACAGTGCACAATATGTTGAGCCTGAAAAACGTCGTGTATCGCACATCTTAATTGATAACAGCGAAGACGATGATGCAGCAAAAGCGAAAGCTGAAGAGCTACTAGCGCAGTTACAAAACGGTGCTGACTTTGCTGAACTAGCTGAGTCATCTTCTGATGACGTAGTGAGTGCAGAAATGGGCGGTGACCTAGACTGGATTGAACGTGACATGATGGACCCTGCGTTTGAAGATGCAACGTATGCTCTTGAAAACAAAGGTGACATTTCTGACGTTGTAGAATCAGAATTTGGTTATCACATCATCAAACTTACTGATATTCAAACACAGCAAGTTAAACCATATGCTGACGTAAAAGATGAGCTTCGCGCTGAACTTGAGCGTACTAAGAAAATTAATGCGTTCTATGAAAAGCAAACTCAAATGGGTGAGCTTGCGTTCGAAATTTCAGATACTTTAATTGATGCAGCAGAAGCAGCAGGCGTTGAAGTACAGAAAACAGAACTTGTTACTCGCAATGCATTACCTGAGCCGCTAAACAACCCACAAGTTGTTACTGCTATTTTCTCACCTGAAGTGTTAGAAGATCGCATGAACTCAGAAGTAATTGAAGTAGGCGATGAGCATGCTGTTGTTGTTCGTGTAAACGACCACAAAGCTGCGACTACGAAAGCACTAGCAGATGTTTCTGAGCAAATTAAAGCGACGTTAGTTTCACAAAAAGCATCGGAGCTTGCTAAAGAAAAAGCACGCACTCTATACGCTGAGATTGAAGCTGGTAAGAGCCTAAACGAAGTTGCACAAGCTGAAGGCTTAACAGTACGCCAAGAAGCTGCACTTGCTCGACAAGCTTACACAGTGTCACCAGCGATTGTTCAACAAGCTTTCAAAATGGCTCACCCACAAGGTGCACCAGAGGTTGAAGTTGTTGACCTAAACAATGGCGATGCGGCAATTGTTGCGCTAAAAGCAGTTAATCCAGCGACTGAAGTTGAGATTAATGAGCAACAAAAGCAAAACATCACTATGGCTCAAGTGAATAAAAACTACATGGTATTTATTGCAGCACTAAAAGCACAAGCTGAAGTGCAAGTACCACAAGCGACTCAAGCTGCTGAATAATTAGTAAAATGAGTTAAATAAAAGGCGCCTACTGGCGCCTTTTTTGTTACCGTTAAAGGTAATGCATATTACTAGGAGCATTTATGGAGTACAGTCTAATAGAGCAGCTACCAAGCGCCGAAGAATACTGTGATATGCGCCTTAAAGCTGGCTTATCAGCACGTTCATTAGCGGCTGCAAAGGCGGGATTACCAAACTCTCTTTATGCTATTTGTATTAGTAAAAACGATGAGTTGATTGGCATGGGCCGCGTTATTGATGATGGCGGTTGTAATTTTGAAGTGGTTGATATTGCTGTATCACCTGAATATCAAGGGCAAGGATTAGGGCGTGTCATTATGGAACACGTAGACCGCTACATTGAATCTGTCGCCTTTGAAGGTAGTTATGTCACTATGGTCGCCGACAAACCTGGCTTTTACGAAAAGCTTGGCTACAAGTTTGTCGCACCACAAAGCCAAGGGATGTATAAAAAGTTTTGAATATCATAGACAAACACAACGCAGATCATTACACATGGGGTAACAATTGCGACGGTTGGCATTTGGTAAAGTCTAATGCGCTGAGTGTTATTCAAGAGCATGTCCCAGTAGGTGAGGGTGAAGTAAAACACTATCATAAACATGCCGAACAATTTTTCTTTGTACTTAGTGGCTGTGCCACCATTGAACTTGATGGCCAAATACACAAACTCACTGCGCAACAAGGTTTGCATGTAAGTGCTGGCCGAGTACATCAGCTAAGTAATCAAGGTACTGAACCACTTCATTTTATTGTTACATCTACACCACCAAGCCATGGTGACAGAGAAGAAGTGTAGCCCTTATGAAGCTTGTAATGTTACCCGGCCTTGATGGTACTGGATTACTGTTCGAAAATTTGGCTAAAGAGCTTTCCAGAAAATTTGAAGTAACCATCATCTCATTTGAAGGCGTTTCAGGGCAGAGTTATCAGCAGCAAGCGGCTGAGATTGCAGAGCAATTAAAAAATGACTGCATATTTATTATTGCAGAGTCATATTCAGGGCCTATCGCATATGCCTTAACTCAGCTGTTAAAGCCCAATCAGATTTCGGGAATTGTATTTCTTGCGAGCTTTATATCAAGGCCATCAACAATTGCATACATGGCTCATTTAATACCGAATGTCCTTTTTAAAGAGAATCGCTTTACTCGCAAAAGCTTAACTTACTTTGGTTTTAACTCCCACTATGAAAGCCAGCTAATTAGTGCTGTTTTTAACTCAATTAATATGGCGAATAAAATAAAGCTGAGAAATCGTTTACATAATATTGCGACTCTTCAAAAGGCGCATAACATTATCTCAATACCTGTGACTTATATTCGCCCATCGAAAGATCGACTCGTTTCCAGACAAGCGGTTAATGATCTTGCTAAAAACTGCTTTAATTACAATGAAGTGAGTGTTTCAGGCGGGCATTTTATCGCACAGTTAAAGCCAAAAGAGTGCGCAGAGGTTATTTGTAAAGCAGTTAAATTGGCCAAGCAAATTAACATTGATGATAGGTAAGGTGTGTCTTTTCGCCGATTTATCTTAAACTTACGGCTGATAGCTGATAGCTGATAGCTGATAGCTGATAGCTGATAGCTGATAGCTGATAGCTAAAGATCAGCAATTCAACAACTTCTGCGTTACGCTAGACTGCGGGTTTTGGAAAATCGCTTCAGTTTGGCCGTATTCAACAATCTCACCGTGATCAAGTACCACAAGTTGGTCGCTAATATGACGCACCAAACTTAGGTGATGAGTAATAAGCACATAGCTAAGGCCAGTATCTTTTTGTAGACGCAGTAATAAATTTACCGTTTGTGCGCGTACAGACGGGTCTAGAGACGATAACGCTTCATCGAGCACTACAACCTTAGGGTCTAAGATTAAAGCCCGTGCAAGCGCGATACGTTGTAATTGACCACTACTGAACATATGCGGGTAATAGTGCTGATGATCTAACAGCAAACCCACTTTTGCGAGGGTTTGTTTTATTTTATCTTCACGCTCTTCTATGTTTAAATCAGTGTTGTACTGTAAGCAGTCGTTGAGCATGTCGCCAATGGTTAAACCGGGGTTCAACGACGCCTCAGAGTCTTGGAAGATCATACGAATATGGCGACAGTCGTTATCACGCAAGCCATCATTTTCGATGATATTACCGTCGAGTAAAATTTGCCCTTTATCAGCGTTATCGGCTCCTGATAGTAATTTAGCTAAGGTACTTTTGCCTGAGCCGGTTTCCCCGATAATTGCAATGGTTTCACCTTGTCCTAAGCAAAACGAAATATCCCTTAAAACAGAGAATCGTTTGCGTGAAAACAAGCCTGCACGCAGGTTAAAACTCTTTGATAACGCTTGAACTTTGAGCAGTGGTTGCATTATTTCATCGCCTTAATTAATGGGAAATGGCAGGCATAACTATGACTATGATGCTTGGTCAATTTCGGGGTAACGACACATTCTTTTTGCGCTTGTGGGCAACGCGGACCTAAGCGGCAGCCTATTGGCAAATGCTGTAAGGTCGGAATGGTGCCTTTTAAAGCATAAAACGGCTCTTTGTGAGAAAGCCCTTGCTCGTAGTCAGGCAAACTTTTTAATAGCGCTTGAGTATACGGATGATATGGCTGACTAAAAATACGATTAGTTGGGCCAGCTTCAACCATTTGTCCGCAGTATAGAACATGCATGCCATGAGACCACTCAACAATTTCTTCAAGTTCGTGAGAAATCATCAAAATCGACATGTTCTTTAGCTGGTTCAAGCTTTTTAAAAGTCTAAATACTTGCGCACGCGTGGTGCTCTCAAGGGCGGTAGTTGGCTCATCAGCAATCAAAAGTTTAGGGGTACGCGCAATGGCCATGGCAATCATCACTTTTTGACAAATACCTTCAGAGAGCTCATGAGGGTAGCTGTCGAGTACCTTTTTATGATCTTTAATACCGACCTTGTGGATTAACGCTTTAACTCTGTCTTTACGCTGTTTATTTCGCTTTAAGAAAAAGCCACTGGTTGCTTGCGTAGGCAGGGTCTCGGCAATTTGGTCAAATATCTTGGCAGTTGGATCTAGGCAGCGACTTGGATCTTGGTAGATCATGGCAATGTCTTGACCAACCAATTTACGGCGTTGCTCGTTAGATAGGCGCATTAAATCAACACCACGCCAATGCATGCGGTCTGCAGTGATATGCCAGCGTTTATTTAAAACCCCAACAATGGCTTTTGCAATTAAGCTTTTACCTGAGCCAGACTCGCCAACTAAAGCATGTACTTCACCCTCTTTTAAGGTCATGCTGACTTTATCAACCGCACGAATAACGGTATCTGAGGTGCGTAACTCTATCGTGAGATTGCGAATATCGAGTAATTGCATATTAGTCGGCCTTACGTTCTTTAAGCACTTGGCGTAAACCGTCACCTACTAAATTGGTAGACAGTACAGCTAAAAACAATAATACGCCCGGTAAGCCAACAGTCCAAGGGGCAAGGTAAATTAAACCAAGGTTTTCAGCCAAAATAGCACCCCATTCTGTGGTTGGGGGCTGTGCGCCCAATTTTAAAAAGCCAAGTGCCGAGATATCCAAAATAGCCGTAGAAAGCGCCATGGTAAAAATAACCACAATATGCTCGTAAATATTCGGAAAAATACCACGAGCAAGAATATGCCAATTTGAAGCGCCATCCAGTTTAAACGCTGTAATGTAGTCTTTGTTCAGCTCTTCAACAATTAAGTTACGTACCGAGTGAATAAACTGTGGCAGTAAGGCTAAAATAATCGCCCACACTGTATTCATTAAGCCGGGGCCAAGAATCGCGATAATAATAATTGCAAGCAACAGTGAAGGAATCGATAACGTAATATCAAGCAAGTGATTCAAAAAGCTTGAGCGAATACCCCGGCTGATCCCAGCAAAAGTACCCACTAATACCCCAATCACAGTGGTGATCAAAGCCGCGACTACTGACAAACCAAAGGTGTAGGTTGCACCATTCATTAAGCGCGATAACACATCTCGGCCTAAATCGTCGGTACCTAATAAAAAGCGTACGTCACCTGCATCATGCCACGATGGTGGTAACAGTAGTGCATCGCTGTGTTGTTGGTTTACGCCATAAGGTGCAAGGAGTGGTGCAGACACGGCCAGTAACACCAAAGCAATAAACAACCATAAACCCACAAGGGCAGGGTGATTGGTTTTAAATTTCTTCCAAAATCGCGCTAACGGCGATTTATTCGACTCTTCAGAGAATAAATTAAACTTTGCCATGAGCTTGGTTCCGCGATAATGGGTCGAATAATGTATAAGTGAGCTCAGCAATAATGGTAGCTAAAATAACGAACATAGAAACAGCGAGTAAGCCACCTTGAATCGCAGGGTAGTCGCGCTGATAAATACTATCGATAAGCCAACGACCAATGCCCGGCCATGAGAAAATAACTTCGGTGATCATCGCAAGGGTGATCAAGGTACTAAACTGTAAACCTATTTGTTTAATAACCGGTAGCAGCGCATTACGCAGAGCGTGGTGAAGGATCAGCTGTGCACGGTTTAAGCCTTTAGCGCGTGCAGTTTTAATGTAACTCTGATCGAGTACTTTCAGCATTGAATCACGGGTAAAGCGAACCAATACTGTGGTCGGATACATGGCAAGTACAATGGTAGGCAAGGTTAGATGGTGTATTGCATCTAAAAATGCCATGCCATCATACGGAAAGTCACCTAATATGATATCGATTAAAATAAAGCCTGTAACCGGTTCTATTTCGTAAAGTAGACCCATACGGCCCGACATCGGAAACCAACCTAGTTGCAGTGAAAACACCATGATTAGTAACAATGCTAACCAAAAAACGGGCATTGAGTAGCCAAAAAGTGTGCCGGAATTTATCAGTTTATCAGGCCAACGTTTGTAGTAGGCAGCGGCTAAAATACCACTTGGTACGCCAACTATGACGGATACAATGAGCGCATAAAGACTCAATTCGAGTGTTGCAGGAAATAAATCTTGAATATGCTGAAATACGCTTTCGCCGGATGCAAAAGAAATTCCCCAATCACC
The DNA here is from genome assembly GCF_019134595.1 of Pseudoalteromonas shioyasakiensis. Classification (NCBI taxonomy): domain Bacteria; kingdom Pseudomonadati; phylum Pseudomonadota; class Gammaproteobacteria; order Alteromonadales; family Pseudoalteromonadaceae; genus Pseudoalteromonas; species Pseudoalteromonas shioyasakiensis. Next base: position 1,228,200 of record NZ_CP077770.1, read on the forward strand.
CTGAATAATACGCTCTAAAAAAGCAAAATACTGCACGACGTAGTTTTCAGTAAAATGGAACTTTTCTTCTAAAACACTGGTTTGTGAAAAGGTACTATTGGTAATACCGCTTAAGTTAGTTAGCGCATCACCCGGGAACAAAAAGCTCAATGAAAATGTAAAGATACTCAGTGTCAGCATCATAAACATTAACAGTGCTAAGCGGCGTAGAATATAATCTAGGATCATTATTCTTTCCTCGCGTTAGCTAGTGAAATGCCACCAAAAGGGCTTAAGCTTATGCCTTTAACATCACTACTTGCTGCTTGAAAGCGCATACCATGGGCTATCGGTAAAATAGGCAGCTCTTGCACTATGATCCGCTGAGCCTGATTGTAGTATTGTTTACGCTTTTCAAGATCTGTTGTGTCTAAGGCTTGAGTAAGTAATAAATCAAACTCAGGGTGACACCAATTTGCTGGGTTTTTACCACTGAAAGTCGCAGTACAGCTTAATAATGGGCTCATAAAGTTATCAGGGTCTGGCGTATCTGCAGCCCAACCAAGTAACACGCTATCGTGTCTATGCTCACCAATTCGTTGTAAAAAGGTATTCCACTCGTACTCGACAATATTAACGTTCACACCAATTTTGCGTAAATCACTTTGCATCAGCTCAGCCATTTTACGGGCATTGGGGTTATAAATACGGCTTACTGGCATAGCCCAAATATTCATATCAAAGCCATTTTTGTAGCCAGCTTCTGCGAGTAATGTTTTGGCAAGTGCAGGGTTAAATTCAGGCATGGCTTTTTGCGCTTCAAATGCCCAAGAAGCAGGAGGCAGTAATGACTGCGCTTTAATGCCGTTACCGTAATATACGGCTTGCATGATTTTATCGACATCAATGGCGCTTGCGAGAGCTTGGCGTACACGAACGTCATCAAAAGGCGGGCGCTCTGTGTTAAAGGCCCAATAACCAATATTTAAGTTTTGCTCTTTTTGAACTTTAATATCTTCACGTTGCGATAAAATACTCAACTGCGCGCTGCTTGGGTGCGCAGTAACATCACACTCTTTAGTGAGCATTTTCGCAACGCGTGTGGTGCCGTTTGGCGTAATGTCATACACCAGTTGCTCAAGTACTACCGGGTGCTTCCAGTAGTCTGGGTTGCGGTAATAGCGAATTAAACGGTCGCGGCGATATTCTTTATATACATAAGGGCCAGTACCCACAGGGTATTGGTCAAATAAGTTTTCTTGATTTCGCGCTTTAAGCTGCATGGCGTATTCTTCGGATAACACCACGGCAAAGTCGGTTGCAAGGTTTGCTAAAAAGCTGCTTTCAGCATTATAAAGCTCAAACCGTACTTGGTAATCAGAAACACGCACAATGCGACGAATAAGCTGATCAATACCCACACTTTGAAAATAAGGGTAGCTGGCATCGCCAACAAAGTGATAGGGGTTATAAACGTCGAATAAGCGGCTAAAGGTAAAAATTACATCATCAGCGTTAAAATCACGGCTTGGGGTAAAGTATTTTGTGGTGTGAAACTTAACCCCTTTACGCAGGGTAAAGGTAATTGCTTTGCCGTCTGGGCTAATTTTCCAATCAGTTGCCAGCTCTGCTTTAAACTCGGCAGACACCGGATCAATACTTAACAGGCGGTCATAAAGCTGATTGGCGATAATATCGATAGTTGAACCTGTCGTTGTCACTTGCGGATTAAACGACACAGGGTTTGCTTCAGCGCAATAGACTAAGCCCTGGTTTTTTTGTTCTGTGGTTTTTTCTTCGTTATCTAGGCAGCCTACTAAGCACACCAAAGACAAAGCAAGTAACGGTTTAAACACCTGATTAGCCTCTAACTATTGCTGCTGATCTAATAAATTGTATTTTTTCAAATAGCCACGTAATTGATGATACGTTAATTCTAAGTGTTCTGCAGTTTTCTTTTGGTTAAATTGGCTATGTTCAAGCGCTTTTTTAATGACATCAATTTCAAAGTCGTTAGACAGCTGCTTTAAATTACAAGGAAATTGAATGTCGGGCTTATTGAGTGTCACAACGTCTTGATTTTGTGTCGTGGCGATAGGCGCAGCTTCGACGTTTGCAACAGGGGCACTGCTAACTGCAGCTTTAACGCGCTGTTTAGGTCTAAATTTACTCGCAAATGGGTCTAAAATAATCTGGTGAACGGGAATATGTTCATTACCATGGCGATATAAGCTACGTTCAACCACATTCTTTAATTCACGAATATTACCCGGCCACTCATAAGATTGTAGCGTTTCGATGGCGCTACGCGTAAAGCCACTAAATAGCTCCCACTCAAGGTCGCGGGCCATGTTAATTGCAAATTGTTCTGCCAATAACATGATATCTTCTTGACGTTCACGCAGCGGGGGCAGGGTAATAACATCAAAAGCGAGGCGGTCGAGTAAGTCGCTTCTAAATTCGCCTTGCTCAGCTAGGGTTGGTAAGTCTTCATTGGTCGCACAGACTAATCGGGTATCGACTTTAACGGTTTGCTTACCACCAACGCGTTCAAATTCGCCATATTCAATAACGCGTAGTAGTTTTTCTTGTACCATCGCCGAGGTATTGGCTAATTCATCAAGGAATAGCGTACCGCCATTAGCACGTTCAAAGCGGCCTTCGTGGCGTTTACTAGCACCGGTGAATGCGCCACTTTCATGACCAAATAATTCACTTTCGAGCAGGTTTTCGTTAAGCGCTGCACAGTTGAGCTTTATATAGTTTTGGTCCCAACGCTTAGATAAGAAGTGCAAACGCGCAGCAATAAGTTCTTTACCCGTACCGCGCTCACCAATAATAAGGACTGGCTTTTCTAAACTGGCTAGTTGCGAAACTTGATCAAGCACACTTAAAAAACTGTCAGATTGGCCGAGTAAATTATCCTGTTGGCGAAATTGGCTCATATTCCCTAACTCTTAGTCATTTTTACTAAGATCTAGTGTATTTCATTATCTATGAGAACTAAAGAAATTTATAAATTTAGTTTAACTGTTTGAATATATTAAGTTATTCTAAGTTTATAAAAGTTGGCAAGCATATTGATACTAGATATACCAACTGATTAAGTTAAAACACCAAAGAGGTAAATGTTATGGGAATTTTTTCACGTTTTGCAGACATCGTTAATTCTAATATCAATGCCATCTTAGATAAAGCAGAAGACCCAGAAAAAATGGTTCGCCTGATCATCCAAGAGATGGAAGATACATTAGTAGAAGTTCGCTCTACATCAGCAAAAACACTTGCTGAGAAAAAAGAGCTAGTACGTCGCGTTGAAACTTTAAAAGTTCAAGTTGCAGACTGGCAAGAAAAAGCTGAATTAGCACTAAATAAAGACCGTGATGATTTAGCACGTGCAGCACTGATTGAAAAGCAAAAGTCAGCAGATGCAGTCGCAGCGGTTGAAACTGAGCTTGAGCATGTAGAGTCTCACATCGAGAAACTACAGCAAGAAGTCAGCACGTTACAAGAGAAGCTAGCTGATGCAAAAGCGCGTCAAAAAGCAATCATCTTACGTCAACGCTCTGCTGAGTCACGTCTTGAAGTTAAAAAAGCACTCGACAGCTCGAAAGTTGAAGACGCTTTAAACCGCTTCGAACGTTACGAAACTAAGATCGATGGTCTAGAATCACAAATAGAGTCTTATGATCTTGGTAAAAAATCATTAGCTGACGAAATTGCTGGTCTTCAGCAAGACGAAAAGATTGATGATGAGCTAGCTGAGCTTAAGAAAAAACTAGCAGATAAAAAATAATAAATGGGGGCATGTCCCCCAATGCTTAAACACATAACGGATTGACAGGAGAGTACCATGTTCGACGCAGAAGTTTTGATGGCACCGATTATTGTTTTTATGGTGGTTGTTGCCCCACTTTGGCTAATTTTACATTACCGTAGTAAAAAACAAGTGAGCCAAGGTTTAAGTGAACACGAGCACCGCCAATTATTAGAGCTTGCACAAAAAGCAGATAAAATGGCAGAGCGTGTTGAAACATTAGAAGCCTTACTTGACCAAGAGGCTCCGCAGTGGAGACGTAAAGTATGAGTACCAAACGCGAATTATTTAGAGACGCAGAGCGTGGCAAAATAGCAGGTGTGTGCGCAGGTATCAGCGATTACTTTAACATGGAGCTTTGGCTGGTACGTATTTTAGTCGTGACAGCAGTGCTATTATCAGGTGGTCCATTTATTGTAGTTGCTTACATTGCTGCTTGGTTTATATTAGATAAAAAACCAGCAGAAAAAACAGAGAAAAGCACAGACAGCATTCACCAAGACCCGCTTGAAGTAAAATTTAAAGTATGGCAAAAAGGGGAACCACCTCGCCGTGCATTGCAAGATTTAAAAGATCGTCTTGCTCGAGTTGATGGTCGTTTACAAGAGATGGAACGCTATGTCACATCAACAGAATTTACGGTTAGCCGTGAAATCAACAAACTTTAAAGGATATATACGCACCTTGTTTGCATCGTGATACCCAGCGCAAATAAGGTGCTAGACACTTTATGAGCCAATCATTTGCAAAGAACACCTTTAATTCGTTAAAAAATAAAGCGGAAAAAGCCCTTCACCGTAGTTTAGATCAACACGTGAAATTAGCCGTCACAGGCTTAAGTGGCAGCGGTAAAACCGCTTTTATTACCGCCTTGGTTAAACATTTAACCAGCCAAGCTGACGATAAAAACTTACCTTTTTTTGATGTGATGCGCGAAAAGCGTCATATCGCCACAAAAATAGTGCCGCAGCAAGCACTGACAATACCGACATTTGAATACACAAATGCATTATCAGCGTTATTACCTGTTGAAGGTGAGCCTGCATGGCCTGCCTCTACCGAGCGTATAAATACGCTACGTTTGGCAATTAAGTACCAAAGTAACTCGGGGCTACGTGGTCACTTTGCACCGCAATCAACGCTCTATTTAGACATTATTGACTACCCAGGTGAATGGCTACTTGATTTGCCAATGCTAGAGCAATCATTTGCTGATTGGTGTGAGTCACAATACTCACTCTTGCAGCAAACAGCACGCAACGAAAAAGCGAAGCCATTTTTAACAGTCCTTGCTGAACTTGATTTATCAGCCAGTGTTGATGAGAGCAAACTTGCTGATGTCGCTGCGCTTTATCAGCAGTTATTAGTGGGCCTTAAAAAAGACACCAAACTTGCCATGCTGCAACCTGGTCGCATGCTGATGCCAGGCGAGCTTAAAGGAGCGCCGCTACTACAGTTTTTTCCGGTTGCGAATGTGCCTGACGACATAACCGAAGGGTCGAATCTAGCGCATCTAAAAAAGCGCTATAAAGCCTATGTAAAAGAGGTTGTAAAACCTTTTTACGAGCAGCATTTTCGTCATTTTGACCGACAAATTGTGCTGGTGGATGTGCTCAGCGCCTTGAATGAAGGCAGCGAAACCTTGCATGAGCAAAGCCGTGTTATTAACCAATTGCTGGCGCACTTTAATTATGGTGAAGCAAGCTTCTTTAAACGTTTGTTTAAACCAAACATCGACAAGCTACTGTTTGCGGCCAATAAGTCAGATCATATTAGTGCGCAATATCATAAAGATTTAGCGCTATTGCTTGATTCAATCGTGCATGACCAAACGAATCACTTAAAGTTCGAAGGCGTGCAAATCGAAACTATGGCAATGTCATCTATCTGCGCTACAGAGCCGCGCCAAGTGGCTGAAAAAGGCCAGCAGCTAGCTTGTATTTATGGCAAGCCTTTAGGCGAACAAGAATGGCTAACGTATTTACCACCGCAACCACCGTCACGCCTTCTCAACAAACAAGAGTGGCCAAAACAGGGCTTTGAGTTCTTATCGTTTTCGCCACTGCCATGCCCTGATAAACGGTTAAAGCATATTCGTTTAGATCATGTCATGCAGTACCTGATAGGAGATAAACTAACATGAGTGAGCAACCAAAGGAGATGAACTTTCAGTCAGGTCGCCGTATTTCAAGCTCTGCAAGCAACGAAGCTCCTGCAGAGGAGTTAACAGTTGCTAAAGTGATAGAAAACGCCGAATTTATCGACACTGAAGAAGATCAGCAAGATAGCATTGAGCTTGAGCCTGTGTATAAAAAGTCGAAATGGCAAACCCTAAAAGGGGTGTTTGTTGTTAGCTTTTTAATTTTAGTGTTACTTGAGTTTGCGCTGTCATTGTTTGTGACGTTTCAGCAATCAATTATTTTAGGTTCGGTGTATTTAACGGCTGTTCTTAGTGGTGTGCTACTGATTGCCCGTGTTATTTGGCGCGAGTACCGCATGCTAAGAAGTTTAAAGCGTAATCAATTGCATCGTACCGAGGCCGACCGCTTACTTAATAGCGAGCAAGTAGGTGAAGCACTGCCGTGGCTTGAAAAGCTTAATAAACATCAAACGCTTACTGGGTTTGAAGAGTTTAAGCTGCAAATTGCAAGTCACCATACCGATAAAGAAATCATGACCTTATATGCCGATAGCTTATTGGTAAGCCAAGATCAGCAAGCGAAAAAACTGATTAACCGTTTTGCCACTGAGTCTGGCTTATTGGTTGCGCTAAGCCCGTTGGCTTTAGTCGATATGATGGCGGTGCTATGGCGTGGCACTAAGCTCATTGAGCAAATTGGCCGTATTTACGGTATTGGTTTTGGTTATGCAAGCCGTATTAAATTGTACCGCTTATTAGTGAAACAAGTATTGTTTGTTGGTAGTGCAGAGTTAGTTTCAGATTTAGCGGCAACGGCACTAAGCGCTGAATTACTGGGGAAATTGTCGGGCCGAGCAGCGCAAGGGCTAAGTGCAGGTATTTTTACCGCGCGTATAGGGTATAAAGCGATGGAGCTTAGTCGCCCATTACCTCGCTTAGAGCATAAGCGCAGCTTGCTAAAAGAAACCGCCAATAGTATTGCCCGTAAAATTGCCTCACGCACGAGCGACAAAGAGACCGAAAATACAAAATGACAACTTTTGTGTACAGTTAATAAAAACGGCTGAGTGATATTTAGCCATCTGAGCATCCGGCATGCTTGTGCATTGTGGGTATCTACGTTTTATTTATGAGTATGAAGTACTGATAATAAAAACGAGAACACACAATGACTAAGCATCACTTACATACACAATGTATTCATGGTCCAGAAAAACCAAATGATCCACATGGCGCACTGAGTGCGCCACTTTACCAAACCTCTACCTTCTCTTTTGCTAATGCAGCCCAAGGTGCAGCCCGATTTGCTGGTGAAGAGCAGGGCTTTATTTATACCCGTTTAGGTAATCCGACAACCCAAGAGCTAGAACAAAAAGTGGCTCAGTTAGAAAACTGTGAAGCAGCAGCTGCCACAGCAACGGGTATGGGGGCGGTGTCTGCGTCTGTGCTTAGCTTTTTACAACAAGGTGACCACCTAGTCGCATCAAGCGCGTTATACGGTTGTACCTTTGCATTTTTTGCTCACATGTTGCCGCGCTTTGGTATCGAAGTTACTTTTGTTGACATGACCAATGAGGCTGAACTTCGCGGCGCGGTTAAAGCCAATTCAAAAATGATTTTTGCAGAAACGCCAATTAATCCGACCATGGCGGTGCTTGATCTAAGTTTAATCGCCGATGTTGCCAAGCAGCATCAACTGATAAGCGTTATCGACAATACCTTCTTAACCCCTCTGCTACAGCAACCTACCTCGTTTGGTATTGATATTGTGGTACACAGCGCAACTAAATACCTAAATGGCCATGGTGATGTGGTGGCAGGGCTTGTATGCGGCACAGAGGAGCATATCAACCTGATAAAAATGACGGTGCTAAAAGATATTGGTGCAACGATTAGTCCTCATGATGCATGGTTAATTAATCGTGGTTTAAAAACTCTTGCTGTACGCATGGAGCGCCACTGTGCAAGTGCCCAAGTAGTTGCTGAATATTTAGAGCAACACCCGTTAGTTAGCCAAGTTTATTATCCAGGACTTAAATCACATCCGGGTCATCAATTTATTGGCTCACAGATGAAAGCCGCTGGTGGTGTTATTGCCTTTGAAATAAAAGGCAGCCTTGAAGATGGTGAAACATTTATAAATAACACTCAGCTTTGCACTCTTGCTGTGAGTTTAGGGGATGCTGAAACCCTCATTCAACATCCTGCATCGATGACACATTCGCCTTATACACCTGAAGAAAGAGCAGCTGCTGGTATCAGTGATGGCTTAATTCGATTATCAGTTGGTCTTGAGGATGTTAACGACATTATTAACGATCTTAAAACTGCATTTACATTCATTGGTTAGGTTGTAATTTTAAATTTACGGTTGTGCTTGCTTTTATCCCTTTAAAAATGTGGTGTGTAAACTTTTAGATCTTTTGGTGTAATTTAAACTTTACGTTAGGGCTGTTTCTGCAAACCTTAGAAACAGCCTTAACTATTAAAATTTCGCTTACTTTTACATAGTATCGGCTTAACAAGTTAATGAGATTCTGATCAATGCTGATCAAGATTTAACGAAGAAGGTTATTATGGCTAAAGCAAGTAATTACACCTCCAAGCAACCTGATGAAAATGGGGTTATCCATTGGAGCGAAGAAGAAAATAAAATATGGTCTGAGCTAGTTGCTCGCCAACTCGCTTGCATAGAAGGTAAAGCCTGTGATGAATATTTAGCAGGTCTTAAGAAAATTAATTTACCAACAGATCGTATTCCACAACTTAGTGAACTCAACGAAGTGTTACTCGAAACAACGGGCTGGCAAGTTGCGCCTGTTCCGGCACTGATCGATTTTGATGAGTTCTTTCGATTACTAGCAAACAAGCAGTTCCCAGTAGCGACTTTTATTCGCAGCCGTGAAGAGTTTGACTACTTACAAGAGCCAGATATCTTCCACGAGATTTTTGGTCATTGTGCCATGCTTACCAACCCAGCATTTGCTGAATTTACACACAAATATGGTCAGTTAGGTTATGCCGCTGAAAAGAAAGATCGTGTTTATTTAGCACGCCTTTACTGGTTTACCGTTGAGTTTGGTTTAATGCAAACCGAACAAGGTCTGCGTATTTATGGTGGTGGTATTTTATCAAGCCCAGGCGAAACGCAGTATGTGTATTCAGATAAGCCAGAAATCAATGCGATGAACGTGCTTGATGTATTACGTACACCTTATCGTATTGATATTATGCAGCCTGTGTACTACACCATTAACTCAATCAATGACTTATTTGATATTTCACAAATGGATATCATGTCGCTGGTGAGTAAAGCAAAAGAATTAGGGCTACATGAGCCAAAGTTTCCTCCTAAAGAAAAATTAGCAAGTTAAGGATTTATAATGTCTTCATTAAGCACACAAAAGTGTGAAGCGTGTCGTGCGGATGCGCCTAAAGTATCTGATGCTGAATTAGCAGAATTGATCAAAGTGATCCCAGACTGGGTTCCTGAAGTGCGCGACGGCATTATGCAATTAGAGCGTGTTTACAAGTTTAAAAACTTCAAGCAAGCACTTGAGTTCACTAATAAAGTGGGCGCTATGGCTGAAGAAGAAGGTCACCACCCAGGTCTGTTAACAGAGTGGGGCAAAGTAACCGTTACTTGGTGGAGCCACTCTATCAAAGGGTTACACAAAAATGATTTTATCTGTGCTGCTAAAACAGACGATGTATTTGCTGCATTGTAAATTTTAAGTTCTGCCCAGAACGATAAAAGGCGTAACCTCAGGTTGCGCCTTTTTGCTTTTTTAGAGCTGTTTTCAGCACCCTACTTGAAGGGATTTCATAAAAAGGCTAGCATGAACCCCATATAGGTAAATACTAGGGAAGGTGGTTTATCGTTTATTCCTCTAAGGTTTTAAAAAGCACTCAAACCCAGAGCTTTTATTTTTTACGCCATATCTTTTTATCAGCTTATATTTGCCTTTATCTATTACTTTTATTAAAGCCACTTGAGGTACAAGCTATGTTTGGTCGATTTAAATTGCATACTGTAGAAATGTCGCCGGAGGTATCAGGTCGAATAACTGATGGGGGTAAGCCATTATCAGGTGTGCAAGTAGCAAGAAGCCTAGCATATGATGGGTACAAAGATGGTAAAGAGCAACTAGAGCATACATTTACTAATGAAAATGGTGAGTTTTCGTTTACAAAAATGGTAATCAAATCTCGTAAACCAGGCAGTATCTTTGGACAGAACATGCCAGTATTACAAGCGATTTATGTTGAGCGCGACGATAAGTTATATCAACTATGGTATACGAGTAAGGTGTGGGAGCCAGTTAAGCCGATAAGTGATTTGTTATTGAGATTGAATGCAGATCTACAAAATAAAGAAATACACCATGAAGTTGATACAAGAAGTTATGGTGGTATGCGTTCTCAAGTCGTTCTATCTATATGCTATTTCCAAGATAGCCTCATAACATCTTTTTATAATAATCAAGAGATATCTACTTATGCAGATATTGATTAATTTTTAATATTTTTTTTAATGTAAGGAAACATTATGCACGCAATTTCACCCAGGATGGCATCTAGCTTAGCACTAGCCTCATACTCTATTAAAAATGGCTTATCAAAAGGGTCTCGATTAGCAGTTAATCAAGATATCGATAAACACTTCAGCTTTGACCTATCAAACGGAGTACATAAGGGGACTTCTGGGGGCTTTTTCTGGCGTAAAGAAACAGGCTTTGCTCTTATTGGTCAAGGAAAGGCTAGTAGTATGATACATAAAAATGATTATGTAGTTGCTTTTAGAGGAACTGATGCCTTAGCTGACTGGGTTACCGATGCAACAGCCCATAGCACGAATAGTGATAATGGGAATGCTGTTCACACTGGTTTTCAGCGCAGTTTTGCTTCTATAAGACCTAGTCTTTTTGATTATTTTAACCAACCTGGCGTAAGAGACAAAAAAGGTGGGGTTGTTCATTGTGTAGGACATAGCTTGGGCGGAGCCTTAGCGACATTAGCTGCTGACTGGATAAGTACAGAATTTGATAAAACAGTTTACGTTTATACCTTTGGAGCTCCGCGAGTCGGCAAAAAAGACTTTGTAATAAGTAATCACTCAAGAATTGAAAAGACTTACCGTTGTGTTCATGGTAATGATCCTGTTCCAAAAGTACCTGTCTGGCCTTTTTACCATGCTCCGTTAAATGGACGAGAATATATATTGTCACGAGCTCAAGGAATTAGTTTCGCAGCCCATGGAATGCCGAATGGGCCTGGATATATAAATACAGCAGATCATAATCGTTGGGAGAGTTTAGATGTGCAATCATCAACCTCTATAAGCCAGCGTGTAATACTCAATTATAACCATCGCCTTCAGACTACATACTCAACACATTGGGCTGATAAAATAGCGGCTGCATTAATGACAATATTGGTTGATGGCGGAGCGTCAGGTATCGTCGCTAGTTTACAAGCTACATTAGTGCCTGTTGCCACTGTTTATGATGTTATGGCTCGTACTCTGGCTGATATAGCTAAGATAAAAACAGAGCAAACAGAACCCCTTAGAGGTTTGTTAGCATGTATGCTGGCTTTTGCAGGTAAAGGCGTAAGTATCCCAATAAAATTAACAGAGAGCTTCATTCGTTGGGTATTCAGTGTAACTATTGGGCGTTTGTATAAAGCTGCTAGACAAGCAATGAAGCAAAACTAGTAACCATTACATAAATAAATATTTATGAAGTTGCTAAAGTCACAACAGACGATGTATTTGCTGCATTGTAAATTTTAAGTTCTGCCCAGAACGATAAAAGGCGTAACCTTAGGTTGCGCCTTTTTGCTTTTTTAGAGTCCAAGAATTAACATTAGGCTCTTATCTATGCGAGAACACTAGAAAAGTAAATAATGAAAAACAAAGCGCTTATTCTGCCATTCCTACTCATTTTACTGCCCTTAATTGATAGCTTGTTTATCCCGCAAACATTTGGCATTCAATGGCACAGCCCTAAGCTGATGTATCAAATAGGCGTAGCACTGATGATTGTAAAGCTCACTATGGTTGCCATTGGGCTTTGGTTATTACTTAAAGCAAAGCGCCTTTATATGGAAGCCAGTAAGTCGACCCGTATTATTAAATTTTCAGTCTTTTTACTCGGCGGCTTACAGGTGGTGATAATGACAGCAATATGCTTTTGGTATTTAGTAGCGGGCACGCAAGCGAAACACTTTATGCTGCAAGACAACATTGCTGTATTTACCGCTGATTATGGCGTATTTGCTCCGGTACATCATGAGTTTTCATTTATATGCTTTGATGCCAATGGTTTTTACCACCTGCAACCAATTGCCCAGCTACCTTGGCTCGGAACCTTTACGTTTACTAGCCAAGATTCACGTTTGATCATTCAACATAAAAACCAAAGCGGCGCGAATACTCAAGAAATTTCATTAAAAGGGTTTGGCTGTTTGCAGTGAGAGGTGTTGGCTTTGTGAAAGGAGGCTGCAATTATAAGTGGTTTTCTGAATACATGCTCTGCAGAAGCCATTATCAGCCATTTTTAAATCATGATTGTGGCATAACACATGGAGACAAATTGAAAAGTTTAAGGATAGTAAAATACACTTTAGTCATGCTGGTTTTGAATACCGTATTAAGTACCTTTATCACTCTAATAATTGGTAGTGATAACTTAGCTTCACTCCCATTCGGCAAATACTTTACATACCAGTTATTACCATCTTATTTATTGAACGCGGCTATTTATACCGTTATGGCTAAGCGCAATGTTGTAAAAGTTTGGAATTATGCCCTAAGTGTATATTTACTGAGCTTTATAGTGGGAACAGTAATGGTATCGATACTATTACAAATGTTATTTATCCCACCTTTATGGTTTGTAGAAGTGCCTTTGAGTATAGCCTTTGCGATTCTTGGTACTGTCACCGGAATTAAATTAGGTACTCTGGATAGTAAGGAAGTCGAAGGGCCCTGATCTTGTTTTTTCTTTCATAAGGCAAAAAACAAGACTTGACCCTCATAAAACTCTAGGTTGGGAAATATGAATATTACAAAAGCATCAGAGTTGATGGCCCTTCACAGAGCCATAGTTGAGGCAAAGTTCAAAGAGTCGCACTTTGATTCCGCCATTCCATATAGTGGGATTATTGCAGATTTATCATCAAGGATTCTTGCGGATATTGTTCATACTCTGTTGGAAAACGGCGAGCACGATGAAGCGATTGGTTGGTCGTCATTAATTAAACTAAATGAAGATTGGCATGGCTATGAGTGTATAAAGAATTGGATACGAGAAACTAGATGTTGGATTGATATGGATGAGGAAGATAAATCACAATTCATTAAAGTATTGTGCTCACCATACCAACCATCAAAAAATCAACTAAACAACTTAATTAAGTTTGGTGATACAAATTGTAAGGTTTAACTTTTTTGTACCCTGTAGCTGGTAAAAATAATGAATTGTTTAATTTTGAAAGCTTAGGTCTTGCCTCTTGCTTGCATACAAATTTAAAAAACAAGACCAGTCTCTCATAGCACTCCTTATTTGGGGAATGATTCTATAAATATGACAGATCCTACTGGTGAGCTTGTTCATTTAGCAATAGGCTTTGTTGTAGGCACAGGTGTTGAATTTGCTTGCCTAATTTACTGGTAAAGAGGTTAGTTTACTAAAGCTGTGGTTTCCGAGTTAGATAGGGCTGCAACGCAAGGTAGTGAAAAGATAATTAGTGATTCATATTCGAGTCTTAAAAATGAGTGTTAGAACTAGTTTTAGAATATTTTTTAGATTGACTATTGTTTGTATTGGAATTTTAACAGGGCTTACGTTTTTAAAAGTAGCTCTGAATGGAGAAATTTATGAATTAAGTTTTCAACGAATGCTTGATGGCTTTATATATGCAATATTACCAGCTTCAATTGTTTTAGCACTTATTCTATTTATCATTGATTACACGGAAAAGAAGCTATGACTTCTAAACGAGCTTCTATTCTTTAGTCTCGCACTCGCGGGGCTTTAAAAACTAGTAAGTAAAGGGGGTAGGTCTTGCTTTTTGCTTCCTAGAAAGTCAAAAAACAAGCGTAAGTCTTAATAATCATTACTATCCTTTATCAGAACTGCCAGCTCTTAAAATATTAAATAGCTGGCAGTCATCTCAAGCCTTGCAGTTATTGCTTTACCTGAACTTCAACTTCTTGCCCGGTTTGTAGTTGCTCAGCGCCGCGTACTGCGACTTTATCGCCCGCATTTAAAGCGATGTTAGAAGTCGGGGTGACTTCAACAAGCTTGTCTTTACCATTACCGACTTTTACGGGAATTTGCAGGGCTTTGTTGTCGTTGTCGATTTTGACGATATGGGTGCCTTTTTTGCGTAAGATCAGTGCATCGCGATTCACCAGTAGTACATCCCCTTTGCTTTTTAGTGGCACGGCTACATCTACCAGTTGGCCAATTGCCCATGTTTGCTCGGCATCATTTGCTAGTAAGGCACGTACTTCTACGGTTTGTGAACGCGGATCGGTTGATGGGATCACCGCTGTTACGGTGGCTGTTGTCATATCTGGGGCTGATAAGTCGCCGGCTTGAATTGGTAACTCTATGCCTTTGTGTAAAAACTTTAAGTATTTAACAGGCACGTACAAACGCACTTCTAAGTTATTAATATCGAGCAGGGTGACCAGTTCATCTGCGCGATTTATTTCACGACCAGCGCGTTTAAAACGCTCGCTGATCACGCCATCAAATGGGGCGCGAACGGTTGCACGCGAAAGCTGATCGTCTATTACTTTTAATTCAACCTTAGCCAGTGCGATATCAGATAACGCAAGGTCATGCTTATTTTGCATATCATCGACTTGGCTTGCTGCAGCACTGCTGGCTTTGGCGAGTTTTTGTAAACGAGCGAGCTCTTGTTGATATAAACGTAAGTTTATTTTGGCGCGATTGAGCATTTCTTGCTGGCGTGCTTTTTCAAGTTCAAGCGGTAAGGTGTCCATACGAACTAAGGTGTCGCCACTTTTAACCAGAGTACCTGGCTCAACAACATATAATAAACGCCCGCTAACGCCTGCTGTTAGGGTTACATCATCTTTACCATACAAAGTGCCGCTGACTTCAATTTCGCTTGTCAGCGGGGCTTGTGTGACGGTTTCTACTGTAACCGGTACGACTGCGAAGGCGTTAAATGCGATAAGACTGAATAGCGCACAAAAGCGAGCGGTTAATTTACGAAAAGGTGTGTTCATTGTTTTAATACTCATTGATTCGATACCAAGCTTAAAGGCGTTTTTTCTGGTTGCTGTTTGTTATTAACGGGCGGCAGTTGTCTGCCAAGTTGCAATAAACTTGGCATTAATATCAGGGTGAATAGGGCGCTAATGGCCATGCCGCCGACGATCACAGTGGCAAGGCCACGGTAAATTTCTGATCCTACCCCCGGCATTAGCATCAGTGGCAGCATGCCAAATAAGCTGGTTAAAGTACTTAAGTAAACGGGTCTTGCGCGCAGCAGTACAGCTTGACGAACTGCGTCTTCTCGACTGAGTCCTGCGGCCATCGCAACGCGGGTTTGGTCAACCAATAAAATGGCATTATTTACCACCAGACCCAGCAAGATAATAAAGCCAATCATGGTTAGTAAGTCGAGCGATTGGAAGGTAAATAAGTTAAGTACGAATAGGGCCAGTACACCGCCTGCAATTGCCAATGGCATGACGAGTAAAACTAACGCGCTGTCTTTGGCTGACTTAAACAATGCGGTCATTAGCAAGAATAAAATAAACAGAGCCAAGATAAAGTTGATTGTCATTTCTTGCATGGCCGAATTCATCTTTTGTGCATTACCCGCCAAAATTGCGCCAGAGCTGTCGGGCAAACTTGCACGAACTTTTGGCATAACTTGCTCTGAGAGAATGGTTTGCGCTTGTTGCAAGCTCATGTCTGCTGGTGGCGTGACAACAATACTCACGGTACGGCGGCCATTAACACGTCTAAGTTGGGTTGGCCCTACGGTGCGTTCAATATTGGCAAGTTCGCCTAAAGTTTGAATACCTGATTGTGGGGTCACAATGGGCAGTGCTTTAAGCTCCTCTGGAGTTTGCCACGGTATGCCGCGCAAAATCACGTTCATGCGTTCGTTGCCATCAAAGTATTCATTAACAAATAACCCACCTGTATAGGCTTGCACTGCTTGAGATACATCACGACGAGTTAGCCCTGCTTGGGTTATACGGCGGTCATTGGGTGTGAGCCTAAGCTCTGGCTCTGCCATATCGAGTCGTGGTTGTGGCCTTGCGGTGGCATTCGGCATTGCTTCGGTGACAGCTTGCAGCGCCACATTAGCACCGGCTATTAGCTCGTCCATATTCGGACCCGTTAAATCGATATTGATATTGCGACCATCACCGCCATTAGCAACTTGGATCATCGACCCTCGAAAGAAGAATACTTGGGTGTCGGGTAAATCGATGAAGATTTCTTCTCGTGCTACCTTCATTAATTCTTCAACACGTTGTGGATCGGCAGAATAAATAAAACCGCCAGCATTCGAACCAAAAGCATAAAAGTTAAAGTCTTTTATCCCTGGCTCTTTTTCACCTGTGTAATAAGGCATTAAGCGCTTTTTAATACGCATCAGCAGCTCTTCTTCCATAAACTGCACATTGCCGCCAGGCGGGGTATTTAAGTTAAAGAAAAAGCCATCGGTTGGTGCGCGCGGCATAAAATCAGTTTTCGGGAGCATGGTCATGGTCGCGATGACTGAGCCACCCAATAACGACACTATCCATACTATTTGTTTAACGCGGGTATTGGTAAGCGCCATGATGAAGTTAGTTAGCTTATGCCAATATTCACGATAAGGATCCGCTTTTAGCTCTTTGTCTGGCCAAAAGTGGTTAGCCAACGGGATTAGTGTAATTGCGCAAATCATAGAGGCAATAACAGCAATAGATAAGGTGAGCGCCAAGTCAGAGAATAACTGCCCCTCAATACCTGCCATAAATAAAATTGGCAAGAAGATAGCAACGCTGGTGGTGGTTGAAGCAAATAAAGCGCCAGTTACTTGAGCTGCGCCTTTTAGCGCGGCTTTTTTAGTATCAAAGCCTTCGCTTCTGAGCCTTGCGATGTTTTCTTGCACTATGATGGCGGCATCAAGTACTAAGCCAACAGCAAAGGCAAGGCCTGCCAGTGAAATAACATTTAAGCTGCGGTCAAAAATATTCAACGTTAAAAACGCAACTAACAAAGAGACAGGAATCGTCGCTGCAATCACAAACGTGGCCTTTAAGCCTCTAAAGAACAGCCACAAGATTAAACACGACAGCAGAACACCTAGGCCTAAGTTACTTTTAACCAACGACAAGGCATTACGAATATGCACAGAGGCATCAAAACTTAATTCAATCGATAAGCCATTTTCAGCCAGCGGCCCTTCGTTTAGTTCTTTAATAGCAAGGTTAATGTCGTCGAGTAGGGCAACGGTGTTGGCTTCGTTAGCGCGCGAAATACGAATGTAATACGCGGGTTTACCATTTCGACCACTCATCCCTAAACGGTCAGAAAAAGTGCGCTCTACACTTGCGATATCACCAAGGTAAATGGGTCTGTCGCCTGAATAACCAACGCGCATTTGTGCCATGCTCGATAAATCATATTGCCCAGTAAAGCGTACGGTATATTGACGGCGGCCAACATTGGCAAGGCCACCAGAGGTATCGCGAGAGCTGGCTAACACGTTACTGATTTGGTCAAGGCTGACGCCAAGAGCGGCGGCTTTGTGAGGGTCAAAGGTGATACGTAATTCTTTTGGTCGTTCACTGGCTAAATCAACACGGGCAACACCAGGGATACGTGCCAAACGGGGCTCAACAAATTCATCGATTTGTTTTTGGAACTGCGCCATGTCTAAATCAAGGCTGTCGCTATTAAAATCTTTCGGGGTGACCAGTAACGTTGCTGCGGCTTCTCCATTATTACCGCCAGCAAATACCACAGGATCAAATGCATCTAACGGCAGAGGCGGCGCTTGGTTAAGGCTAGTTAACACATCAAGCATGGCCTGCTGCATGTTTTGCCCAACAGCAAAAGTCAACGTGATAGAGCCATTGCCACGGTTAATGTAAGTATTAACCTCTAGCGCACCCGGGGTGTTTTTTACTGCGTTCTCGAGCGGCTCAATGATCACCGATTCAATTTCTTCAGGTGCAGCTTGGCGCCAGCCAGAGAAAATAGTGATCTGTGGTTGCTCAATATCTGGTGTGAGCTGAATTGGCAGCTTAAAAATGCTCAACATGCCAAACAACATAATCAACACCAAGATGACAATAACACTCGCAGGGTTTTTCAGCGAACTACGTGTCAGATTCATTGTGTGTGTTCCAAAATCAGTTTGTGTGCATTGTAGTGCGATGTAAAAAAAGTGCCAGTGAGGTAAATGAAATGTGTTTCAGAAGTAACGCTGAATAGCCGTAATTAAGCGATAAAGTGTGTATTTGAAATAAGGTGTAACAATTTAGCCGAGGAGCTTTAAGTTTTAAGCCTAAAGATCTAAGTACAAAAAAGCGCTAAATGAGAAGCAGATCAGCTTAATGAATATCTTTTCGGCGAATGGCAGCAACATTTTGCTCAAACACACGCTTTACTTCTGCACTGTAGTGGTTGTGGTCGTTAATGATGATAAACGGGTTCGTAAAACTAACATCACACAAAGCTGTATAACACTGGATTTTAACTGCAACTCGATCTGGGGTTGCAAGGCTATCTAAGGTCGCTTGCAATGCTTCAAAAACATATTCTTTACGAACGTGCGATGTTAAAGCAACTTCAAGTTTTTTGACCTCAGCGCGATGTGAATTGGTATCGGTTACAAGCAATTCGTATAGATAGCTACGTGATACAAACAGCAAGATTGCCACAAGATAGAATAACCCTGTGTAATAAAATAACTCCGTGTGGGTAAAACTCCGAAAAGACTTAAACATTTTCATTATTATTTTTTGTTTGTTTTTTATACTAAAACATATTTGCGGGTATATCTCAACAAAGTAGCTAAAAATCACTGCATTACAGAAAACAAAAAAGCGCGAAACTAGTTAGCATCGCGCTTCTTATCTCAAACTTAAAGCTGACGGCTTACAGCTCAGTTTTATTATTCATCAATCGAGCGAAGTAGGGCATTAATACCTACTTTTTCGCGAGTTTGCTGATCCACTTTTTTCACGATGATGGCAGCATATAGGCTGTGCGAACCATCTTTTGACGGTAAAGAACCTGGAACAACAACCGCACCGGCTGGTACTCGGCCGTAATGGATTTCGCCAGTTTCACGGTCATAGATACGTGTGCTTTGGCTGATGTAAACACCCATCGAGATAACGGCGCCTTCTTCAACTACAACGCCTTCAACAATCTCAGAACGTGCGCCAATGAAGCAATTGTCTTCGATAATTGTTGGGTTAGCTTGTAGTGGCTCAAGCACACCACCAATGCCTACACCGCCTGACAAGTGAACATTTTTACCAATTTGTGCACATGAGCCAACCGTTGCCCATGTATCAACCATGGTACCTTCATCAACGTAGGCGCCAATGTTGACATAAGATGGCATAAGCACCACGTTTTTACCTACGAAGCTGCCTTTACGTGCCACAGCATTAGGCACAACACGCATGCCGCCTTGTTGGAATTGCTCTGGTGTATAGTCGCTAAATTTAAGTGGTACTTTGTCGTAAAACTGATTAACACCATCGCTCATTGGTTGGTTATCACGAATACGGAAAGACAGTAGCACCGCTTTTTTTAACCATTGATGTACAACCCATTCACCACTGATTTTTTCAGCAACACGTGCAGCGCCGCTATCAAGTAATTCAAGCGCGTCGATAATAGCTTGTTTTACTTCACTTGATACCGTGCTTGGGCTGATGCTATCGCGGTTGTCCCAGGCGTTTTCGATCATGGTTTTTAAATCTGACATAAGATCCTCTTATTCGGTTTCTGCGTTGAGTTTTTTACGCAATGCTTGATGAATTTTAGCCTGTTCTTCGTCTGTTAATGCTTGGTATTCGTTATTTGATACCACGAAGAAATCTTCTGCACGCTCACCAACTGTGGTGATCCGTGCGGCATGAATATGTAATAAGTGTGCTTGAAACACTTCCGCAATTTTTGTTAATAGACCCGGAATATCCACCGCTTGAATTTCAATTAAACTGCGGTCTTTACGGGCATGCGGTCTAAGCACAATTTTTGGCTTGATATTAAAGTCTTTGAAGCGCTGTGAGCGATTCTTTTTAAGGCGAATTTTCTTTTTCGGGTCGCTAATTGCAAGATCTAAAGCACGTTTAATGCCTTGCGAACGGTTACTCGCAATCGGGTCACCATTAACCTCTAAAATAACAAAGCTAAATAGCACGTAGCCATCTTTTGTGGTCAGTACCTGCGCATGTTGAATCTGTGCTTTTTTCGAACCAATCACACTAACTAAACGCGAGAATAAACTGCCCGAGTAAGGACTATAAGCAAATACTTGTGTACCACCATGCATTGCGGTGTTAGACACGGCAACGCTAGGTTGGCTTAAATCGTCACAGCTTAGTAGATGCTCTGTGTGCCACGAAATCTGTTGCTCGCTGAAAGCGGTAAAATAATTGGCTTTAAAGCGACTCCAAATTAAGTCGATTTGATCTTCGTTACAACCGTGGTTCAATAAGCGCTGTTTGGCTTGCTGTTTTTTATCACGTATTTGATCACGTTGGTCCATTGGGTTTTCAAGCCCTAAACGAAGCGCGCGCTGGGTGTGTAAATACAGCTCACGTAGTAGGGTATTTTTCCAATCGTTCCACAGGTTATCGTTTGTTGCGCGAATATCGGCCAAGGTTAAGCAGTACAAGTAATCAAGCTGGCGCTCATTTTTCACTTTGCTTGCAAAGTCTTTAATCACATCTGGGTCATTAATATCTTTACGCTGCGCTGTAACCGACATAAGTAAGTGATTAGCCACTAACCACGAAATAAGCTTGCCATCTGAGGCAGGGAAGCGGTGTAGCTTAGCAAACGCGATTGCATCAACCGAGCCAAGCTCAGAGTGATCGCCACCACGGCCTTTAGCAATATCGTGGAAAATACCTGCTAAATAAAGTAACTCAGGCTTGTCCATACGAGTGACAATTTCACTACATAGCGGAAATTCGCTGACTTTTGATTTATCAAAGTACTTATAAATATTGTTGATGAGTTTATGGGTATGTTCATCCACGGTGTAGGCATGGAATAAATCAAACTGCATTTGCCCAAAGATATTTCGCCACTGTGGTAAGTAGGCAGCGATAATGCCGTGTTTGTGCATTAGCGTAAATGCGCGCCCCATACCGTTAGGATGTTTGATTAAACGCAAAAATGCTTCGCGACAGGCGGCGTAGTCTTGTAAATCACCCAATAAACGACGGCGAACTTGGCGCATTGTACGTATGGTACTTGGGTAAATATGAGTGATTTCTGGGTTATCAGCTATATGCTCGAACAACACAAATAGCTGATCACGGCGGAAGAACACCGACGGATTCTTAACACGAATTTGATGGCCAATGCGCTCAAAGTTACGGTCAAGTTCAATCACAGGTAACTCACCAGCACCCGGTAAAATGCTTTGCTCAAAGTATGAAAGCAGCATTTGGTTAAGCTCACGTACGCGGCTCATGATCCTGAATAAGCGTTTCATCATGCGCTCGACCGAGGCTTTACCATCACTACCAAACCCAAGAATTTCAGCGGCGTTAGGCTGGTGATCGAACAATAAGCGGTTTTCAGAGCGACCCGCAGCGATGTGCAGCGCAAAACGAATGTTCCAAAGGTTTTCTAAACACTCAGACAGCTCTTGGTATTCTTCGTGAGTAAGATAGCCGTGATTTATGAGTTCTTGTAATGTTTCGGCTCTAAAGTGCTTTTTAGCAACCCAAATAATGGTCTGTAAATCGCGCAGGCCACCAGGGTTTTCTTTGATATTGGGTTCAAGGTTATAAGCCGTACCATGGCATTTTTTATGGCGTAAACTTTGCTCTTGTACTTTTGCCAAAAAGAATTCGTCTGAGCGCCAAATAGGCGTATCGATTAAATGGTTTTTTAATTTTTCGAATTCGATATGGTTACCGAAAATTAATCGACTTTCGAGTAAGCTGGTGGCAAATGTCACATCTTCGCGTTTTTGTTCTAATGCTTGTTCTATAGTGCGAACGCTGTGACCAATTTCTAAATTTAGATCCCAAAGCATGGTAACGAACTGGCCAATTTTTTCGCACACGGCTTCACTTGGCTGCTCGCTTACCAGCAACATAAAGTCGATATCGGAATAGGGGTGTAGTTCGCCACGACCATAACCACCCACAGCAATCAGGGCAAGATCACTTTCGTGAGCAAGGTCGTAATCGTGAAACAGTTTAATTAATAAGCGGTCGATAAACTCAGCGCGGGCATTAATTAAGTTGCTAACGGGTTGTTTTGAGAATTCGTTCTGTAGCCATTTATAAAAATAACTAGAACAATCGCGATAATCGCTAAGTTGCTCAGCTTGGCTGAGCAACTTTTTTACTTTATTGGGTAATGCCACTGGGGCTGGCTCCTAGTGTTCGATGATCCTGTCAATAGTATCATCTGATCGGAGCGTTAAAATTTCAACACCATTTTCAGTCACTAACAGTGTATGTTCCCACTGTGCAGACAATGAACGGTCTTTTGTTACAACTGTCCAGTCGTCTTTAAGTAGCTTACATTGGCGTTTACCAGCATTAACCATAGGCTCAATTGTTAAGCACATACCTGCTTTTAATACTTCGCCAGTACCTGCTTTACCATAGTGCATTACTTGAGGTTCTTCGTGGAACTCAGCACCAATGCCGTGACCACAATATTCACGAACGATAGAATAGCTAAAGCTTTCTGCGTATTTTTGAATTGCAGCACCAATATCACCTAAGCGTACGCCTGGTTTTACCATTTTAATTGCAAGGTAAAGGCTTTCTTGCGTGATATCAGCAAGACGCTTGCCTTGAATGTTAGGTGTACCAACGTGGAACATCTTCGATGTATCACCGTGATAGCCATCTTTGATCACAGTCACGTCGATATTTACGCTATCGCCTTCTTTTAGCGGTTTGTCATTTGGAATACCGTGACAAATTACATGGTTCACTGAGGTGCAAATTGATTTTGGGAAACCGTGATAATTAAGCGGTGCTGGAATAGCATCTTGAACATTAACAATATAATCATGACAAATTGTATTTAGTTCATCTGTGGTTACACCTGGCACCACATGCGGTTCTATCATTTCTAGTACCTCGGCGGCTAAGCGCCCGGCAACACGCATTTTTTCGATTTCTTCAGGGGTCTTGATCACAGCACTCATTGAGGCTCCAAAGTTGTTTTTCAGGTCAGTTTTTAGTGCACAAATTTTGCACTAGACGTTGAGTTTTCAATTTTAATATGGTATAAAGCGCGCCGTCTTTTTACAAATAAATTCTTAACTGATTTTTTGTATTTAAGACAAACACAATTTTATTTTAACACACACACGTATCGTCACATACACTTGGGTGCACTTAAGTTACAAATTAACTGCGGTGTTGGTGCTATGGGATATGTGGAGGCCTAACCCTAAATTATAGAGGATTATACAAATGGCAAACGTTTCAATGCGCGATATGCTTCAAGCTGGTGTTCACTTTGGTCACCAGGCACGTTACTGGAATCCTAAGATGAAGCCTTTCATCTTCGGCGCACGTAACCGTGTTCATATCATCAACCTAGAGCAAACTGTACCAATGTTCAACGAAGCACTTAAGTTCTTATCGAACGCTGCTTCTAACAAAGGTAAAGTACTTTTCGTTGGTACTAAGCGCGCAGCAAGCGAAGCAGTTAAAGAAGCAGCTCTTCAAAGCGAGCAGTTCTACGTAAACCACCGTTGGTTAGGTGGTATGTTGACTAACTGGAAAACAGTTCGTCAATCAATCAAGCGTCTTAAAGACCTTGAAGCGCAAAGCCAAGACGGTACTTTCGAGAAATTAACTAAGAAAGAAGCGTTAATGCTTACTCGTGAAATGGAAAAGCTTGAAAAGAGCCTTGGTGGTATCAAAGACATGGGCGGTCTTCCTGACGCGCTTTTCGTTATCGATGCAGACCACGAGCACATCGCTATCCGTGAAGCTAACAACCTAGGTATTCCAGTTGTTGCTATCGTTGATACTAACTCTAACCCAGACGGTGTTGATTACATCGTACCTGGTAACGACGATGCGATCCGTGCTATCCAACTTTACACTGGCGCTGTATCAGCTGCGATCACTGAAGGTCGTGAGAACAACATCGTTGCTCAAGCTGAGAAAGACGACTTCGTAGAAGCTGAGTAATTAGCTGTCATCAAGTCTTCATCTAATCAAGGTGAAGACTTGTTATTCTTGTTAAGCGGCCTATACCGCTTCCCTATAACAGAATTCAATTGAGGATATTCTAATGGCTGTAACTGCTGCCCTAGTTAAAGAATTACGCGAGCGTACTGGCGCTGGCATGATGGATTGTAAAAAAGCGTTAACTGAAACTAACGGTGACATCGAGTTAGCGATCGAGAACATGCGTAAGAGCGGTGCTGCAAAGGCTGCTAAAAAAGCAGGTAACATCGCTGCTGAAGGTACAATCTTAATCAAAGAAGGTAACGGTTTCGCTGCACTTCTTGAAGTTAACTGTCAAACTGACTTCGTTGCTAAAGACGCTAACTTCCTTGGTTTCGCTAACCAAGTTCTTGACGCTGCTGCAGAATCTAAAGCAGACATCGAAGCACTTAAAGCACAATTCGAAGAAACTCGTGTTGCTCTAGTTGCTAAAATCGGTGAAAACATCAACGTTCGTCGCGTTGAGTACATCGACGGTGACAAGCTTTCTTCTTACCGCCACGGCGACCGTATCGGTGTTGTTGTAGTTGGTGAAGCTGACGAAGAAACACTTAAGCAAGTTGCTATGCACGTAGCTGCGTCTAAGCCTGAGTTCGTAAACCCAGAAGACGTACCAGCTGACGTTGTTGAAAAAGAAAAAGCAGTTCAAATCGATATCGCGATGAACGAAGGCAAGCCTGCTGAAATCGCTGAGAAAATGGTTATCGGTCGTATGAAGAAATTCACTGGTGAGATCTCTCTTACTGGTCAAGCTTTCATCATGGAACCTAAAAAATCAGTTGGCGAAATTCTTAAAGAGAAAGGCGCAACTGTTTCTAACTTCATCCGTTTAGAAGTTGGTGAAGGTATCGAGCGTAAAGAAGAAGACTTCGCTGCTGAAGTAGCTGCTCAAATCGCTGCTGCAAAAGGCGAGTAATTTTCTAACTTAGTGACGTAGGGCAATAAGATGAAATTAATCTGCTATTAGCTTTTGCGTCACTGATGAAAATTCTTTAAAATAACCGCGTTTTATGTGTAACCATAGCGCGGTTATTTTTTATCTCATTACTAAGGCTGGCCCAAATATTATGACTATCAATCGTAAACCTATTTTTAGACGTGTTCTTCTTAAACTTAGCGGTGAAGCATTAATGGGAGACGAAGGCTTCGGCATCGACCCAAAAGTACTTGACCGTATGGCTCAAGAAATTAAAGAACTTGTAGAGCTCGACGTAGAAGTAGGTTTAGTTATCGGTGGCGGTAACTTCTTGCGTGGTGGTTCATTAGCAGAAGCGGGTATGAACCGCGTAGTTGGCGACCACATGGGTATGCTTGCGACTGTAATGAATGGTTTAGCAATGCGTGATGCACTGCACCGTGCATTTGTAAATTGTCGTTTAATGTCTGCTATCCCACTGAACGGTGTGTGTGATGCTTACAACTGGGCAGAAGCTATCAGCCTATTAAAATCTGGCCGCGTTGTAATTTTCTCAGCGGGTACAGGTAACCCATTCTTCACGACTGACTCAGCAGCGTGTTTACGCGGTATTGAAATTGAAGCAGATACTGTAATCAAAGCGACTAAAGTGGATGGTGTTTACTCTGATGATCCAGTGAAAAACCCAGACGCTACACTATATCGCCACTTAAGCTACAATGAAATCATTGATAAAGAGCTTAAGGTTATGGATTTAGCTGCATTTACGCTGGCGCGTGACCATAACATGCCATTAAGCGTATTTAACATGAATAAATCAGGCGCGCTTAAGCGTGTTATTATGGGCGAAGATGAAGGAACGCTTATCTCTTCACAAGCCTCAGATGAAACTAGCAAATAGATTAGGATTGAACCGTGATTAACGATATCAAAAAAGATGCGTCAGAACGTATGCAAAAAAGTGTTGCGGCACTAGGCAGTCAATTATCTAAAATTCGCACAGGCCGTGCGCACCCAGCATTACTTGACGGTATTCAAGTGTCTTACTACGGTGCTGACACGCCATTAAACCAAGTTGCTAACGTAACAATTGAAGACTCTCGTACACTTGCAATTAGCGTGTTCGATAAGTCACTAGCGCAAGCAGTAGAAAAAGCGATCATGGCTTCAGATTTAGGTTTAAACCCAATGTCTGCAGGTACTGTTATTCGTGTTCCACTTCCTCCACTTACAGAAGAGCGTCGTAAAGACCTTATCAAAATCGTACGTGGCGAAGTTGAAAGCGGCCGTGTTGCTGTACGTAACATCCGTCGTGACGCAAATGGCGACATTAAGAGCTTATTGAAAGAAAAAGACATTTCTGAAGATGAAGCACGTCAAGCAGAAGACGAGATCCAAAAGCTTACTGATAAGTTCATCAAAGAGATGGACGCACAACTAGCTGCTAAAGAAGCTGAGCTAATGGAAATCTAATAACCGCTGTTTATCTTTCAGACATTGTTTCTGCAAGTAAACAGGCGCAACTAAATTTATTAGTTTTGAAACGCCGTCTAGGGTATACTAGACGGCGTTTTTTTATGGAATACTCGATATTTATGGTTCTTAACGCTGATAAAATTTCCCAGCAAAGTTTGCCTAAGCATGTCGCTATAATCATGGATGGCAACGGACGTTGGGCACAAGCGAAAAATCGCCCACGTGTTTATGGGCACAAAAAAGGCGTTGATGCGGTTCGTCAATCAGTGCAATTTTGTACTCGCTTAGGTATACAGTCGTTAACACTATTCGCATTTAGTAGCGAAAATTGGCGACGTCCAGAAGACGAAGTAAATACGCTTATGGAGCTGTTTTTATTCGTGCTGGGCAAAGAAGTTAAAAAACTTCATAAAAATAATGTAAAGCTAAACATAATTGGTGATTTATCACGCTTTTCAGAAGGTCTGCGTGAGAAAGTTGATGCAGCCCATGAATTAACTCGTAATAATACGGGTCTACAGTTAAACGTGGCAGCTAATTATGGTGGTCGTTGGGATATTACTAACGCCGCAACAACGCTTGCGAAAAAAGTCGCAGCCGGTGACATGGCCGCAGAAGATATTACTGAAGAGCTAATGGCTGAACAAATGAGTATGGCCGACCAAGGTGAGCTTGATTTAATGATCCGCACCGGTGGCGATTTACGCATCAGTAACTTCCTTTTATGGCAAGCGGCTTATGCTGAGCTTTATTTTACCGATACGCTTTGGCCAGACTTCAATGAAGCTGCATTTGCTGACGCTATCGCATGTTACGTTGCCAGAGAGCGACGATTTGGTTGTACAGGCGAACAAATAAAACAATTACTCGCCGAGACCTAATTACTAGTTGAAGGTACACACATTGCTAAAACAACGAATTTTAACCTCGCTCGTGTTGGCACCACTTGCACTTATTTTGGTTTTTTATACCCCATTAACACTATTTAGTTATATCGCCGCTGGTATTGTTTTGCTCGGTGCGTGGGAATGGTCTGCATTTATGGGCCTATGCGATAAAGTTAAACGCTTTGGATTTGTAGCCGCAACGGCTGCATTTTTAGCATTACTAAACTGGCATTGGCCCATTGAATCACTTTGGCAAAATGGCCAATTAGTGGGTGATGCAAACTACCTATTTACCTTGTCATTTGCATGGTGGATTGTGGCAACTTACTTAGTTTGGCGCTACCCAGCTATGGCAAAGGCTTGGAATGAAGGCATTGTAATGCGTGCCATTGCTGGCTTTTTAACGTTAGTGCCACTTTGGCTTGCACTAAATACACTACGTAGCGCAGGGTATGGCGAATCTACTCACTTTGGTTCAATGTTAATTTTAGTTGTACTTGGTATTGTGTGGAGCGCAGATATTGGTGCTTACTTTACTGGTAAGAACTTAGGTAAACGTAAACTAATGCCAAAGGTAAGTCCTAATAAAACGATTGAAGGTTTATTAGGTGGTGTAGTGGCTTCGGTTGTTTTTGTTTTAGCATTTTGCCATTTCACTAATGTTGATATGAGTGTTTGGCCAATCTATGCCGTGATGACTGCATTTATCGCGTTATTCTCAGCGGTAGGCGATTTACTCGAAAGTATGTTTAAACGTGAAGTTGGCTTGAAAGACAGCGGTTCATGTTTACCAGGTCATGGCGGTATTTTAGACCGTATCGATAGCTTAACTGCAGCTGCGCCAATCTTTGTACTTTGCTACGCATGGACACTGAGTTTATGAGCAAAGTAGAGCAACTTGTCGTACTGGGCGCAACTGGTTCAATCGGTTTAAGCACCTTAGATGTTGTTTCTAGAAACCCGGAGCGCTTTGCGGTTTTTGCTTTAGCGGCGGGTAAAAATGCCGAGCAAATGGCTGAACTGTGTATCGCACATCAGCCTAAGTTTGCTGTAATGGCTGATCAACAAGCCGCTACCGCGCTTTCGAATTTACTCGTTAATAGCTCATGTAACACACAGGTTCTAGCAGGTGTTGATGCGATGTGTGAGCTTGCTGCACACACAGATGTTGATGCAGTGATGTCGGCGATAGTAGGTGCAGCGGGTCTACTGCCGACTTTAAGTGCAGTTGAAGCTGGCAAAAAAGTGTTGCTAGCGAATAAAGAATCCTTGGTTATGTCGGGTCAGTTGTTTATTGATAAAGTAAAACAACATGGCGCCACTTTACTGCCTATCGATAGCGAACATAATGCGATTTTCCAATGTATGCCAGCATCGCTACAAAATGCATCAGGCCTACTTGCCGACAATGGCGTGAGCAAAATCTTGCTTACTGGTTCTGGCGGTCCTTTCTTAAAGCGTGATTTAGCGACATTATCATCAGTGACAGTTGCAGAAGCAGTGGCACATCCAAACTGGTCAATGGGACAAAAGATTTCTGTTGATTCAGCCACTATGATGAATAAAGGCCTAGAGTTTATAGAAGCCAAGTGGCTGTTTAACTGCTGTGCCAGTGATATTGAAGTGGTGATCCACCCACAAAGTATTATTCACTCTATGGTGCAATATCAAGATGGCTCAGTGCTTGCGCAAATGGGCAATCCAGATATGCGCACACCAATTGCTCATGCTTTAGCTTTTCCTGAGCGTGTCGATGCGGGTGTCAAACCGCTCGATTTTTCACAAATGGCAGACTTTACCTTCACTAAGCCAGATTATGCTCGTTACCCTAATTTAAAGCTTGCCATTGATGCGTGTGAAATGGGGCAAGGTGCAACTACCACGGTAAATGCGGCGAATGAAATTGCTGTTGCAGCATTTCTGAATGGTCAAATCGGCTTTACAGATATTTATCGAATTAACGCTGAAACGCTCAATGCAACGCAAAACATCAACGTGCAGACCCTCGACGAGATTTTAGCTTGCGACCAAGCTGCACGTGTAAAAGCGACTGAGTTTGTAAAAAGAGGCATCAACTAGCATGTTTGATTTTTTCTGGAATCTTGGCTCATTTATTCTTGCTCTGGGTATTTTAGTGACTGTGCATGAATATGGTCATTTCTGGGTTGCGCGAAAAGCAGGCGTGAAAGTGCTGCGTTTTTCAATTGGCTTTGGTAAGCCGTTGATCAAGTGGTACGACAAACAGCAAACCGAGTATGTGATTGCAGCAATCCCACTAGGTGGTTATGTCAAAATGCTTGATGAGCGTGTTGACGAAGTGCCGCCAGAGCAGCGTCATTTATCATTTAATGCTAAATCAGTAAAAGCACGTATTGCGATTGTGGCTGCAGGCCCGATGGCAAACTTTTTATTCGCTATTTTTGCGCTTGCTGTGATGTATATGGTCGGTGTTCAGTCATTAAAACCTGTGGTGGGTGAGGTGTCTCAAGGCAGTCGTGCCGCAGCTGCTAATATTGAGCCAAAACAGCAAATTATTAAAATTGGTGAAGACGATATCAATACTTGGCAAGATGCAACGTTTTCGCTAATGAGCCGTTTAGGTGAGCAAAGTGTTGTGGTAACGCTTCGTGATCAGAATTATCAAAAGCATGTGCGCACTCTTAACTTAGATGGCTGGAAATTAGATCAACAAGATGTTCCGCCATTAACCTCAATTGGCATTGTACCGTTTCGCCCTAAAGCACTTTTAGAAGTGGCCATGATCAGCAAAGACTCGGCGGCAGAAGCTGCAGGCTTGCAGGTTAATGACAAAATTCTTGCTGTAAATGGTGAAAATATCAGCAGTTGGACTCAGTTAGTTTCACTAATTCAGCAATCACCTAACAAATCCTTACAATTTAGTGTACAAAGGCAAGATAATATAAAAGAGCTGTCAGTGACGCCACAAAGCAGAACCAATGATGCGGGCGTTGCTCAGGGCTTTTTAGGTGTGTCTCCGGTGGTTGAGCCATGGCCAGAAAACTATATTGAAACTAGACATTATGGCCCTGTCGATAGTATTGTGCTGGGCATACAAGAAACATGGCGTTTAATTACCCTTAGTTTTGATATGATTGGTAATTTAATTACCGGTCAGGTGTCGGTTAAAAATTTAAGTGGCCCGGTGGGCATTGCAGTTGGCGCGGGAACTAGCGTAAGCTATGGCTTGGTTGCATTTTTAAGCTTTTTAGCATTAATTAGTGTAAACCTTGGCGTATTTAACTTATTGCCGCTGCCAGTGCTAGATGGTGGGCACTTAATGTATTACATAATTGAACTTTTTCGCAAAAAGCCGGTCTCTGAAAAGACGCAAGAATTTGGTTTTAAAGTGGGGGCCTTATTGCTTCTGTTTTTAACATGTTTCGCATTGTTCAATGATGTATCGCGTTTATAACAAATAAGCGAAAAATTCCAATTTGAACACGATTGTAAAACACCGCAAAAGTTTAATTTATAAGGTGTTGAGCGGTAATACAGTTGTAAAGGATAAAGATAACAAAATGGCTATAAAAAAACATTTGGCAGTTTCAAGTTTATTAGGTGCTAGCTTTGCAGCCCTAGGCCAAAACTCCTTTATTGTAGATGATTTAAAAGTTGAAGGTTTGCAGCGTGTTGCACTGGGTGCAGCGTTAACGCATATTCCGATCAACGTGGGCGATAATATTGATGAGTACACAATTTCTAGAACCATAAAGGCTCTCTATCGTTCAGGTCACTTTGACAATATTAAAGCATTACGTGATGGCAACAGTGTTATCTTCCGAGTGACTGAGCGCCCAACGATCAGCATGATCGAATTTGATGGCAATAAAGACATCAAAGATGAGCAACTTAATGAGTCGCTAGACCAGCAAGATATCCGTACTGGTGAGCCGCTTGATAAAACAGTCCTTGATAACATTGAAAAAGGCTTAGTTGAATTCTTCCACAGTATTGGTAAGTACAATGCTAAAGTGGAGGTAAGTATTACTAAGTTACCGCGTAACCGTGTAAAACTAATGTTTGAATTTGATGAAGGTGATGCAGCGTCAATTCGTCAAATTAACCTAGTCGGTAACGAATTATTTTCTGATGAAGATTTACTAAAATTAGCCGAATCTCAGCAAGATTTGCCTTGGTGGCAGTTCATGTCAAGCGACCGTTACCAAAAGCAAACCATCGAAGGCGATTTAGAGAAAATTCGCAGTTACTACCTAGACCGTGGTTATCTGCGTTTTAATATCGATTCAACACAAGTGTCAGTAAGCCCTGAGCGTGATTCTGTTTATGTAACAGCGAATATCACCGAAGGTGTTAAGTACAAAGTGAAAGGCTTTGACTTTATTGGTGACTTGTTAGGCCGTGAAGAACTCATTAAGAGTGTTATCCCGCTAAAAACTGGCGAGCTTTATAACGGCTCTGTAGTGACGTCTTCTGAAGAGTTTATCAAAAGCTACTTAGCGCGTTTTGGGTATGCTAACGCTGAAGTACGTACCATCCCAGAAATTGATGACGAAAACAAAGAAGTTCAATTAACGCTTTCTGTTAATCCGGGCAAACGTGTTTATGTTCGTCGTATCATTGTGGGCGGTAACCAAAATACCTCTGATGAAGTGGTTCGTCGTGAAATGACACAGCTTGAAGGTGCATGGTTATCAAACCAAAGCCTTGAGCGCTCTAAACTGCAAATCCAGCGTTTACCATACATGGAAAGCGTTGATTTTAATGTTGTGCCAGTACCAGGTGTAGATGACCAAGTTGATGTCGATTTTACCGTTAAAGAACAATCTGCAGGTAGCTTTAACGCAGGTCTTGCCTATGGTTCATACTTGGGTCTGCAATTTAACATTGGTGTGAGTGAATCAAACTTCTTAGGTACCGGTAACCAAATTGGTTTCAACATCAATACCTCACGTGGTTCTGAGCGAGTTAGTGTGTCTTATACTGACCCTTATTTTACGCCAGATGGTGTATCGCAAGGTAGTAGCATTTTCTACAGTAACTATGATGCAAGTAAATTCAGCCTAATCGACTATAAATCGAAGAGTTATGGTATTGGTACTAACATTGGTTTCCCAATCGATGCAGTAAACCGTATTAACTTTGGTGTGCGTTGGGTGCAAGAAGAACTGTCTGACATTGCAGAATACGAGCAAACACGTGTTATTCGTGAAACCTTCTTAGACCCTGAAAATCCAGACGCAGGCTTTGACTTTACTAAGTACGAGTTAAGTGCAGGTTGGTCACGTGTTACTGTTAACCGTGGTTTATTCCCAACAGCAGGTTCGCGCCAATCTCTTAACTTAACAGCGACAACGCCAAACTCTGATTTACAGTACTTTAAGCTAAATTATGACTCGCGTTTCTACTGGCCAATCAGTAATGACCACCGTTGGGTGTTCTCAACGCGTGCGGCACTTGGTTATGGTAATGGTTACGGTACAACCAATGGTTATGACCAAACACTGCCGTTCCAAGAGTTCTTCAGAATTACTGAAATGGAACTACGTGGCTTTGACCGTAATACGATCTTACCACGTGCAGTATCACGTGTTCCGCAAAGCATTCCTGGTACACCATTACCTGATGGTACAACAACAGGTAGCATTGGTGGTGCATCAGAGTTTGACCAGCTTTACACAGCAGGCCGAATTGGTGGTAACGCCAAAGCGGTAGCAGGGATGGAGCTTATTGTTCCAACACCTTTCTTAGATGAAGAAAACACTAGCTCTGTACGTACCAGCTTCTTCGTAGATGCAGCAAACGTATGGGATACAGAGTTTAATATTGACCGTTATCAAAACCTTTCAACAGACGAGCGTGCAAAATTGGATGACTACTCAGATCCAATGCGCTTTAGGGTTTCAACCGGTCTTTCTCTACAATGGATCTCTCCGATGGGTCCAATGCTGATCAGTTTTGCGTATCCATTGCAAAAAGAAGAAGATGACGATACGAAGACCATCAGCTTTAACATTAGTAATACATTCTAAAGGAGTTTTTTCGTGAATAAATCAATTAAATCAACAGCTTTTGCACTACTTGCTACTTTGTCTATGGGTCTATCTACTAACGCATTTGCGCACAAAGTAGGTATCGTTGATATGCAAGAAATCTACAAGCAAATCCCACAAATGGCGAAAGTAGAGCAAACTTTAGAAGCTGAATTCTCAGAGCGTCGTCAAGAACTAGAAAAACTTCAAGGTGATATCCGTTTTGAAGCTGAAAAGTTCAAGCGTGAAGCAACAACGATGAGCGACAAGCAAAAAGAAGAATTACGTACTAAGATTCAAGGTATGCAGCAGCAACTTGCTGAAAAAGGTCGTCCTTTAGAGCAAGAAATCAAAATGCGTCAAAACCAAGAACTAGCTAAAGTTCAGAAGCTAATCTTAGATGCAATCGAAGAAGTAGCGAAAGCTGGCAAATTCGATGAAGTTAAAGTTAAAGAAACAACGATTTATGTTAACCC
Source organism: Pseudoalteromonas shioyasakiensis (assembly GCF_019134595.1). Classification (NCBI taxonomy): domain Bacteria; kingdom Pseudomonadati; phylum Pseudomonadota; class Gammaproteobacteria; order Alteromonadales; family Pseudoalteromonadaceae; genus Pseudoalteromonas; species Pseudoalteromonas shioyasakiensis. The sequence continues at coordinate 1,262,365 of NZ_CP077770.1, forward strand.
TAAAACTGTCGATGACTTATCAAGCAAAGTTGTTGAAAAAGTAAGTAAGCAATAGAAATCATATATGCAAAACTACACGCTTTCGCAGATAGCGGATCTTCTGGGCGCTGACCTTCAAGGTGACAGCGCCACAGAGATTAAAAAAATATCTACACTTGCAAATGCCCAACATGGGCATATTGCATTTTTAGCGAACAAGAAATATCGCTCGCAATTAGATGACACCCAAGCAAGTGCAGTGATTTTATCACCAGCAGACGCTGAGTATTTTTCGGGTAATAAACTCATTGTTGCTAATCCTTATGTTTGTTACGCAAAGCTCGCCCAATTGATGGATACCACGCCACGCTCAGCAGTGACGGGTATTCACCCAAGTGCAGTCATTCACGATTCAGCCTCTATTGGCGATAATGTCGCGATCGCTGCCAATGTGGTAATTGAAGCGGGTGCTGTTATTGCAAACGATGTGCAGATTGGCCCAGGTTGTTTTATTGGTGAGCACGCAAAAATTGGCCAAGGCACTAAGCTTTGGGCAAATGTAAGCGTTTACCATGAAGTAGAGATTGGCAGCGACTGTTTATTCCAAGCGAATACGGTAGTGGGCAGTGATGGTTTTGGTTACGCTAACGAGCGTGGCGAATGGGTGAAAATACCGCAACTTGGCCGAGTAATCATCGGTGATAAGGTTGAGGTAGGTGCGTCTACTACGATTGACCGTGGTGCACTAGACGATACTATCATCCATAGTAATGTAATAATCGATAATCAATGTCAAATAGCGCATAATGTCGAGATCGGTTCGGGTACAGCGGTTGCTGGCTGTTCTGTATTTGCAGGCAGCACAGTGATTGGTAGGAATTGTCAGATTGGCGGTATGGTTGCAATTAATGGTCACATTAGCGTATGCGATGGTGCTATAATCACCGGCATGAGTATGGTGACTAAGGCAATCACAGAACCTGGAATTTATTCTTCAGGCTTGCCACATCTAACCAACAAAGAATGGCGACGTAGTATTGCCCATATCCGTAACCTTGGCGATATGAAAGACCGCATTAAAGCACTTGAGTCACTGACTAAGTCACTCAATATTGAAGACAAATAAGGATGCTATTTTGGCAAATGAATTAAATAGTCTTGATATCCAGGATATCTTGAGTTTACTTCCGCATCGTTACCCGATGCTACTTGTTGACCGTGTACTTGATTACACGCCAGGCGAGTCGTTACATGCTATTAAAAATGTAACAGTGAACGAACCTATTTTTACGGGTCATTTTCCTAATCAACCTATCTTTCCAGGTGTGTTGATTTTAGAAGCAATGGCTCAAGCAACTGGCTTACTTGGTTTTAAGACAGTTGAAAATCGTAGCGAGAACGAACTATATTTATTCGCAGCGATCGACAATGCGCGATTCAAACAGCCGGTATTACCTGGCGATACTATGCATTTGCATGTAGAGTTTGTAAAAGAGCGCCGCAATATATGGAAATTTGCAGCAGAAGCAAAAGTTGACGGCAAAGTAGTGTGTACTGCCGAAATCATGTGTGCGAGAAGAGAGTTTTAATAGTGATCCATCCTACGGCGATAATCGAACCAGGTGCAAAACTTGGAAATAACGTATCAGTTGGCCCTTACAGTTATATCGGTAACGATGTAACTATTGGTGATAACTGTATCATCGAATCTCATGTGGTTGTAAAAGGCCCATCGACGATTGGTTCTGGTAACCATATTTTCCAATTTGCTTCGGTCGGTGAAGCTTGCCAAGACAAAAAGTACGCGAATGAGCCAACGACTTTGATCATTGGTGACAACAACGTGATCCGTGAGTGTGCGACAATTCACCGTGGTACGATTCAAGACCAAGGTGTAACAAAAATTGGTAGCAACAACTTATTTATGGCTTACACACACGTTGCACATGATGCAGTTGTGGGCGATAACGTTATTTTTGCTAACAATGCCTCGGTTGCTGGCCACGTACACGTAGGTGATTGGGTAATACTTGCAGGTAATTCAGGTGTTCACCAGTTCTGTAAAATTGGTTCACATGCCTTTGTTGGTATGTACTCAGGTGTTAATAAAGATGTACCGCCATTTGTAACTACCATTGGTACACCGGCTGGCCCTGTAGCAATCAATACTGAAGGCATGAAACGCCGTGGCTTTGAAAGCGATGAAATCATGGCAACACGCCGTGCATATAAAACGCTTTACCGTAAGAGCTTAGGTGTTGAAGAAGCAATCGCTGAGCTAAGTGAAGATGCTGCGAAGTACCCAGCTGTTCAGCTGATGATAGACTTCGTGAAAAGCTCTGAGCGCGGAATTATTCGCTAATCATAAGCTAATTGCTAAAAGCCACCGTAAGGTGGCTTTTTTGTTTTACAGTTCAGGTTTTGCTAAGTAAGCGCTTGCTATCTTCATGGCAAAAAGGATCTAGTAATATGAAGAAGCTCATTGTTTTTGCATTATTAAGCTTAATTATAAGTGGTTGTAGTAGTGCGCCTTCGGTATCAAAAGAAGCGATAGAAAAAGGCAAAGCCAGTTATTACGCTGATAAATATCATGGCCGAACTACAGCAAGTGGTGAGGTGTTTAATCAACAGGCATTGAGCGCGGCTCATCAAACGCTTCGCTTTGGCAGCAGAGTAAAGATCACCAACATTAGTAACAATAAAAGTGTGATTGTTACCATTAATGACCGCGGCCCATTTATCCGCGGTCGTATTATCGATTTATCAAAAAAGGCGTTTTCACAAATTGCCTCGGTAAAGCAAGGTGTGATTGACGTTACCGTTGAGCAACTCGATTAAAAACGGGTAATAAGCTCTACGTAGTCGGTTTCATTAGCCATTAATTCAGCATGACTTGCAAGGGCTCTTACTTGTCCTTGTTCTAACCAAATAACCTTATCAACACGACTTAGCATTGCTGGGTCGTGGGTAATGGTCAGCATGGTTTTATCTGACCATATTCTCTCAAGCGTAGTCAGCAAGTTTTGCTTAGTGTGATTATCTAGGCTCTCTGTTGGCTCATCAAGAATGATCAAATTACCTTGCCTCAATATGGCTTGAGCAATCGCTATACGACGTGATTGGCCATGAGAAAGCTTTCTGCCTGCGGTTCCTAAGCGGGTATTAAGGCCGGCTTTTAAGTTCTTAAGCCAAGAGCCAAGTTCAGCTTGTTCACAGGCTTCAATTAGCATCTCATCTGTCGCATCAAAAGCTGCATAGCGTAGATTCTCACGAAGCGTACCATCAAAAATATGATGCTGCTGGGCAACTATCGTTAGCTGCTTAAAGCGTGTTGCAGTGCTCAAGCTTTCAAGTTCAAAGGTATCTTGTTTGGTGGTGAGCTTTAATGAGCCTGATTGCAGCGGCCAGAGGCCCGTGAGTAAGTTAACTAGAGTGGTTTTGCCACTGCCACTGGCACCGACTAGGGCAACTTTACTGCCGGGCGTGATCGCAAAATTGATATTGCTAAGGGCTTTACTTTTTGCCCCCAAGTATTGGTAATTGACCTCGCTTAGCTCAAGGCCAAGCCCTGATTGATCCCCTAATTGGTTTGCTAACTGATCATCTAAGTTGTTTGGCTTTTCGGCTAAGCTGCTGTGTTTATCTTCAAGATCAAACAGTCGCTTTGCGGCACTTAAAGTAAGCGGCAATTCAATAAATGCCGTAGGCAGGGTGAGCACGGTTTCAAAGCTTGCTAATACAAATAACGCGAGCATCGCCAGTTCAACGTTTTTCATAGTCCCCATTGCAACCAGTGGAATTATCATAAATACACTGGCCAGCATGGTGAGTTGGATCACCAAAGTGCTTAAACCACTACTGTTTGCCACGGCTTTGTGGCGATTATAGAGCTGGTTGTTGTATTGTTTACTGAGTGAGTCACAATGCGCTAATTGCGCCGCCTGTGCTTGATAGACAGCAAGCTCTCTGGCACCTGATAGTGTATCGGCAAGTTCAGCTCTTAACTCGGCAGAAAGTTGGGTTTCGGTATCCGCTTGTTGGTGAAGCTTATGGCTTAACAATGCGGGAAGCAACACGCCAATAATCATCAGTGAAATAAAGCAGACTAATGCAACATCTGCGTTATACATGGCCATGAAGGCCATGACAATAGGAATGCTGAAAAGAGCGACAATAATGGGCAGCAGTACATTGAGATAGAACTTATCCAGCGCATCGACATCGTTTTGTAGGCGGTTAAATAAATCGCTACTGCGACTCATTGCTAAGTCAACGTTGTTCAGTTGGCTTAGAGTCCTGAACATATTTACGCGAATTTCGCTCAGCAATAAAAAGGTAGCATTATGAGTTATCATTCGCTCACCGTAACGAGACGCTGTGCGCACGATAGCTAAAAAGCGGATCACCCCAGCTGGGGTAAAGTAATTCATCTGCACACCCGCAATGCCCGCCGCTGCCATGGCTGCTAAAAACCACCCCGATATAGCAAGCAAGCCAACATTAGCAAGTACCGTTAAGCTTGCTAAAAAAGCCCCTAAAAGCAGTATGCCAGTATGAGGTTTGCACAGTTTTAATAGACGTATAAAGTTATGCATGGGCGTCACCTTGGCTCACCAGTTTAGCAAATAGGCCAGCTTGCTCAGTGAGTTGCTGGTACTGACCAGATTCAACAATGTGGCCTTGTTGCATAACGTAAATATTATCGGCGTGTTTTACCGTATTCAGTCGGTGAGCAATAACCAGTACTAAATGGTCTTTTGCATAATCGCGGATCGCTTGATTGATTAAATGCTCTGTTTGGCTGTCTAAGTGAGCGGTAGGCTCATCTAGCATTAGCACTGGGGCATTCTTTAAAAATGCACGGGCAAGGGCAATACGCTGCTTTTGCCCCCCTGAGAGGCCTTCTCCTTGTTCACCGAGCATAGTATCAAAGCCATCAGGTAAGGCAGTGATAAACTCAAGTGCTCCTGCTTTACTTGCTGCTTCATCGAGCTCTGTTTGGCTTGCATCGGGTTTAGCTAAACGCAGGTTCTCTGCAACGGTCCGATAAAATAACGTGGCTTGTTGCGGGATCCACGCCAGCTGTGCTTGCCAATCAGCTAATGCAGTATCACTCAGTGGTTGCCCGTTAATGCTAATGGCATTGTTGGCTTGATGATGAAAGCCTAATAGGCAATCAAACAAGGTACTTTTACCCGAGCCACTTTCACCCACAAAGGCAATTAAGCCTGTGCTTGGCAGGGTTAAGTTGATATCAGTTACCCCTTCGTTTGTTTCTGGGTAGTGAAAGGTAAGTGTATTCAGCTGTATGTCTTTTAGCGGTAACTCAAGCTTAGATGACCCTACATGTTCATCAGCGTCGCTTCGATTGATTATGTCGACCATATCAGCAGCGGCGCTGATCCCTTCGAGTTTTGCGTGATAATGAGTGCCCATTTGTCGAAGTGGTAAGTAAAACTCAGGGGCTAGTAGTAACACCACAAATCCAGTGGCAAAATCGAGCGTTCCAAAAAACAATCTAAAGCCAATGATAACGGCAACAAGTGCCACACTGATGGTAGCTAAAAACTCAAGGGCGAAAGACGATAAAAAGGCGACTTTCAACACTCCCATGGTTGCACCACGGTAATCATCAGAAATCTGACTGATGCTATTTAGCTCACGCTTAGTTGCATTAAAGAGCTTGAGTTGAGTCAGTCCTTGTAGTCGGTCAAAAAAGTAATTACCAAGTACCGCAAGTTGTTGCCAACGTTCTTGGTTTAACTGCTCCGCTTTATGGCCCACTAAAATCATAAAAAAGGGGATAAGCGGGGCTGTTAAAAGGAATATGAGGCCTGCTTTGTAATCGGTTGGAAATATCACGACCAATATGGCTAATGGAATAAGCGCACTGTAAGCCACACTTGGAATGTAGTTGGCGTAATATTGATGTAGAGCTTCCACCCCATTATGTAAGGTGTTAAGTGTTGCGCCGTGACCTTTTTGTTCACTGTAGGCTGGCCCAAGTTTGCTGAGCTTTTCTAGCAGTGTATTTCGCATCACGCTCTTTATTTTTAACGCGGCGAGGTTACTTATGCGTTCACTTAGCGCAACCAACAAAGCACGAACTAAAATTAGCCCTGCCAACGGCCATAATAATGGGCTTACGGCTTGCAAGTTTGCCTGTTCAAACATGACTTGGTGAGCCGCGTTTGCAAGAAGATAACAAGAGGCAATCATTAATAGGGCGTTGAGTGTGCCCAGACTAATGCTTAATTTAAGAAGCCCTGAAGCGGACTGGCTATACTGCTTTAAAAAAGCGCGCAGCGTTTGCTGCTGCGCGCGATTTGGTCGGGGTTTAGTTGTCATCGGTGTTTTTGAGTCTCGCGTACAGCTCTAGCTCATCATCAGCGATTGAATCTTTATGTTGGTGAAATTCGTACCACATTACGTTGATCACCCCAAGTGTACAGGCTAATAGAACACCTAAAATCCAGGCAAAATACCACATATTTAAATCTCCTTAATAGCTACCGTGAGTGTTGTTTTCAATTTCACTAATCGTTACCTTGCGCCACATCTTCACATAACACCATGTTGTGTAGATAAGAATAAGTGGTACAAAAATAACTGCTGCAATAAACATCACGTTAAGTGTCATATGGCTCGAAACCGCATCCCACATAGTTAAGCTAATATTAGGGTTGTTGCTCGAAGGCATCACAAACGGGAACATTGACATACCCGCAGTTAAGATCACGCCTGCGAGCATTAAGCTTGACGCGATCAGGGCCATTGCTGGTTTTTGTAATTTAGATAACACAATCGCCAGTGTCGCCATCACGAATGCAAGGGCAGGGAACAGCATGGTTAATGGCATTTTTGTATAGTTATCAAGCCATGCACCCGGTGCCTGCGTGACTGTTTTAGCCAGTGGATTCGCAAAGCCTTGGGTATCTCCCATGCTAACGATTTTATATCCGTCAATTTGCGATACCCATACACCTGCTAAAGCAAACAATACAATAAACGCCATCAGTGCATATCGGCCATATTGTGCTGAGCGTTTAGCAACCTCTGCATCAGTACGAAGTTGTAACCACATACCTGCGTGACCAACCAGCATTAGTACACTCACTAGGCCAACTACAATGGCAAATGGGTTTAATAATGCAAAGAATGAACCTTGATAACTGACGCGCAGTAGGTCGTCGATATGATAAGGCACGCCCAGTAATAAGTTACCAAATGCCACACCAAATACTAAAGCCGGAATAAAGCTGCCAGCAAAGAGGCCCCAATCCCAGTTATTACGCCAGCGCGGTGAATCTATTTTTGAGCGATAATCAAAACCAAGCGGTCTGAAAAATAACGCAAATAACACCAGCATCATAGCAAAGTAAAAGCCGGAAAAAGCGGCCGCGTATACCATAGGCCAAGCTGCAAACAGTGCCCCCCCAGCGGTGATGAACCAAACTTGGTTACCATCCCAGTGAGCACCAATGGTGTTAATAACTGTACGGCGCTCAACATCGGTTTTACCAACTAGGCGAAGTAAAATTGCCACACCCATGTCCATGCCATCGGTCACTGCAAAGCCAATCAGTAAGACACCAATTAACAGCCACCAGATTAGTTTTAGTGTTTCGTAATCAAAAATCATGACTGAGCTCCTTGGCTTGCAAGTGAATCCGCTTTAGCAAGTTCATGGTGATATTTACCGGTATGAAGTGAGCTTGGGCCTTGTTTGATAAAGCGCAACATCAGCCAGCCTTCTACAGCAGCAAGACCTGTGTAGAAAACTAAGAAACCAGTAATACTAATCAATAAGTCATTGACCGTGAGTGACGAGGTTGCCAAGAAGGTCGGTAAAATTTCCGAAATAGCCCACGGTTGGCGGCCGTACTCCGCAACAATCCAACCAAATTCAATGGCAATCCAAGGCAGTGGAATACTCCATACCGCAGCCCATAATAACCAGCGTTTTTGCTCAATAATGCGGTGTGCGTTGTAATAAAATGCAAGCACGAATACGCCTAGCATGATCACACCGCAACCGACCATAATTCTAAATGACCAGAACATAGGGCCTACTTGAGGAATTGAGTCTTTCACTGCTTTTTGAATGTGCTCTTCTGTTGCATCTACCACGTTAGGGGTATAGCGTTTTAGTAGTAAACCATAGCCAAGATCGTCTTTTAAGGTATCGAACTTTGCAATGTTTTCTGGGGTGTCTTCACCGCCGCGAAGCTTTTCTAAGTATTCGTATGCAATCATACCGTTACGAATACGTACTTCGTGCTGTTCTTCAAGGTCTTTAATACCCGTTACTTTCTCGTCGATAGAGCGTGTTGCAATGATACCCAGTGCATAGGGGATTTTTACAGCGGCGTGGGTGACTTGCTCTTCAGAGTCAGGAATACCGACTAGCGTAAATGCGGCCGGGGCTTCTTCAGTGTGCCACTCAGCTTCAATGGTTGCGAGTTTGACTTTTTGCACCTCGCCAACTTCGTAGCCAGATTCATCACCAAGTAAAATAACACAAAGAATAGACGCTAAACCAAACCCTGAAGCAACCGAGAACGAGCGCTTGGCAAAAGCAAGGTCGCGACCTTTTAAGATGTACCAGCTACTAATACCAAGTACAAACATAGATGCTGCAACATAACCTGCTGAAACGGTGTGAATAAACTTAACTTGTGCGACGGGGTTAAATACCAATTCAGCAAAGCTGGTCATTTCCATGCGCATGGTTTGGTAATTAAATTCAGCACCTACTGGGTTTTGCATCCAACCATTTGCTACTAAAATCCATAACGCAGATAAGTTAGTACCTAGTGCCATTAAGAAGGTAGCACCTAGATGCTGACGTTTACTCAAACGCTCCCAGCCTAAAAAGAACATACCGACAAAGGTTGACTCTAAGAAGAAAGCCATTAAGCCTTCAATCGCTAGTGGTGCGCCAAATATATCGCCTACATAGTGAGAGTAATAAGACCAGTTGGTACCAAACTCAAACTCCATGGTTAGACCTGTCGCCACACCAATCGCAAAGTTAATACCAAACAACTTACCCCAGAACTTAGTCATATCACGATAAATTTCGCGACCTGTCATCACGTAAACGGATTCCATGATCACTAAAATCCACGTCATACCTAAGGTAAGGGGAACAAATAGGAAGTGAAATAGGGCAGTGATTGCAAATTGCAATCGCGATAGATCCACAAATGTTTCATCTATCATTGTTTAGCTCCTTGTTAGCGGGTGCGGTAGACACGACAAATATTGATTATGAAGTTTCAGTAATTATTGAAACTTCATGAATATTAAACCTGTATTCATTTTAGTCAATAGGAAAATACGAAATAAAGATGAATTAATCCTGCTCACCTTTTCTACAGATTAGAGATAAAGCTCTAAAGTTTCAAATATTTAATCGTTATAAAAAGCCGTTTTGCTATGGCTTATTTTATTCTTTTTTAAGCTCTTTTTAGACAGTAGCTAGTAAACCTGCAGGCTACACGCGCAAATAAATGCTCAACCAATGAGCAAGTAGGCAGGCTAATTTCGATTTCTAGTATTTATTAACTCTGTGACATTTATCCGACTGCTAAAACACGGTAAACTCGTTTTTATTAGTGCCAAAAGTTGCGAATTATCAACGAATGAAAGAACAAACAAAGCCGTTACGTATTGCCTTGGTGGCAGGTGAGTTATCAGGTGATATTTTAGGTGAAGGGCTAGTAAAAGCACTTAAACGCCGTTTTCCGGATGCCATATTTGAGGGGATTGCAGGCCCGCGTATGCAAGCGGCTGGTTGTAAAACATTATTCGATATGGACGAATTATCTGTAATGGGCTTAGTTGAAGTACTTGGCCGATTACCGCGCCTACTAAAAATACGCAAACAATTGGTGCAGCATTTTATCGACAACCCACCAGATGTATTTATTGGTATCGATGCCCCTGACTTTAACTTACGTGTCGAAAAGCCGCTAAAAGAGGCGGGTATTAAAACAGTACAATATGTTAGCCCATCAGTGTGGGCGTGGCGCGAAAAGCGTATTCATAAAATCAGTGCCGCCACTAATTTAGTGCTGGCACTTTTACCGTTCGAAAAAGCCTTTTACGATAAGCACGATGTACCTTGTACGTTTGTGGGTCATACTTTGGCTGATGATATTGCCCTTGAGCACGACCAGACCGAGGCTCGTAATCAGCTTGGTTTAGCACAAACTGATAAAGTACTTGCGTTGTTACCAGGTAGCCGAGGTTCTGAAGTGGGGCTTTTAAGCGAAACCTACATTGAAACAGCGGCTAAACTACAAACGCAAAACCCTGACCTTAAAATTGTGGTACCGTTAGTCAATGAAAAACGAAAAGCACAGTTTTGTGAAATTTTAGAAAAAACAGCCCCAGATCTAAAATTGCAATTATTGGATGGTCAGTCAAACCTTGCAATGCAAGCCGCTGATGCCATTTTACTTGCCTCAGGAACCGCAACACTTGAAGGTATGCTGTACAAAAAGCCGATGGTTGTGGGCTACAAAATTAAGCCATTGAGTTACTGGATTTTCAAAACCTTATTCACTTTTAACATTAAGTATTTTTCGTTGCCTAATTTATTAGCCGATGAAGAACTCGTTCCAGAATACTTACAAACCGAATGTAATGTTGAAAACCTATCAGCAGCGCTAACACCTATGCTTAATACCGATAACAGCGAACTAAAAGCGCGCTTTTTAGCCATACATAAAGACATTAGATTAAATGCCAATGAACAAGCTGCAGCAGCAGTCGCGGAGTTACTAAATGCAAATTGAACGACCGAATGTTAATTATATTGCTGGTGTAGATGAAGTTGGCCGTGGTCCATTAGTGGGTGATGTTGTTACCGCAGCGGTAATACTTGACCCAAATAAGCCTATTACAGGGTTAGCCGATTCTAAAAAGTTATCAGACAAAAAACGTCAATTATTAGCGGCAGAAATAAAAGAAAAAGCCTTGTGCTATGCTATTGGTCGTTGTAGTCCAAGCGAGATTGATGAGTTAAATATTTTGCATGCCACCATGCTCGCGATGAGTCGCGCGGTTGAAGGCCTAAGTGTAAAGCCAGAGTTTGTTTTTATTGATGGTAACCGAGTGCCTAGCCAATTAACTGTGCCAGCACAGGCGGTAGTAAAAGGCGATAGCCTAGTCGAAGAGATTTCGGCGGCATCTATTTTAGCGAAAGTTGCTCGTGATGATGAAATGATTGAGCTTGATAAGCGTTACCCTGATTATGGTTTTGCAGGCCATAAAGGTTATCCAACTAAGGCACACTTTGCAGCACTTGAACAATACGGTGCTATTGCAGAGCATCGTAAAAGCTTTAAACCTGTTCAGCGCATTTTGGCGTTAAAAGGAGAGCAACTGTAATGCCTGCGCCACAATTTGTTCACTTACGTGTTCACTCAGATTTCTCAATGGTGGATGGGCTAGCTAAAACTAAGCCAATTGTCGCTAAAGCAGAAGAGCTGCAAATGCCTGCGTTGGCTATCACCGATCAGATGAACTTATGTGGTTTGGTGCGTTTTTATGGCGCTGCCCATGGCGCTGGTATTAAGCCTATTGTTGGCGCAGACTTTTGGTTAAGAAGCCCTGAATTTGAAGATGAACCTAGCCGAATTACCATCTTAGCGAAAGATAACGAAGGCTATAAAAACCTTACTTTATTGATCTCTAAAGCATACCAGCGAGGACATTTATTTCACCGCCCAGTGGTTGACCGTGAATGGCTGGTGGAGCACAAAAACGGCCTTATTTTATTATCTGGCGCTAAAGATGGCGACTTAGGTAAAGCCCTATTAAAAGGTAACCCAGGGCTTATTGAATCGGTCGTTAGCTTTTATAAGCAACATTTTAGCGATCATTATTACATTGAGCTTATTCGTACAGAACGTGCTTTAGAAGAAGACTATTTACACCTAGCTGTTGAGCTTGCTACAAAAGAGCAGTTACCTGTAGTGGCAACTAACGAAGTGGTGTTTTTAAAACCAGAAAACTTTGAAGCCCATGAAATCCGCGTGGCAATCCATGACGGTTACACCTTAGAAGATAAACGTAGACCAAAACGTTTTTCTGAGCAGCAATATCTTAAAACAGCAGAGCAAATGGCTGAGCTATTTAGCGATATTCCTGAAGCGTTAGAAAACACCGTTGAAATTGCTAAGCGTTGTAATGTGACCGTACAATTAGGAACTTACTTCTTACCAGATTACCCAACCGGTTCACTGAAAATTGAAGACTTCTTGGTTAAAGTCTCTGAAGATGGCCTTGAAGAGCGTTTACAGTTTTTATTCCCAGATGAGCAAGAGCGTAAAGAGAAACGTGTTGAGTATGATGAGCGTCTGAAAATAGAGCTCGACGTAATCAACCAAATGGGCTTCCCAGGTTACTTCTTGATCGTAATGGAGTTCATTCAGTGGAGTAAGGATAACAATATTCCGGTAGGTCCAGGGCGTGGTTCTGGTGCTGGTTCATTGGTAGCTTATGCACTGAAGATCACCGACCTTGATCCGCTCGAATTTGACTTACTATTCGAACGTTTCTTGAACCCAGAACGTATCTCAATGCCCGATTTCGACGTCGATTTCTGTATGGATAGGCGTGATGAGGTAATTGATCACGTAGCGGCGCTTTATGGTCGTGACGCGGTATCTCAGATCATTACCTTTGGTACCATGGCTGCAAAAGCGGTTATCCGTGACGTAGGCCGTGTACTTGGCCACCCTTACGGCTTTGTTGATCGTATTTCTAAACTAGTACCGGGCGATCCGGGCATGACCTTGGCTAAAGCGTTTGATGTTGAGCCTCGTTTACAAGAAGCCTACGACGGTGATGAAGAGGTCAAAGAGCTTATTGATATGTGTCGCATCCTTGAAGGGTGTACACGTAACGCCGGTAAACACGCCGGTGGTGTTGTAATATCACCAACCACTATCACTGACTTTGCTGCTCTTTATTGTGATGATGAGGGTAAATTCCCGGTAACGCAATTTGATAAAAACGACGTTGAGACAGCGGGTTTAGTTAAGTTTGACTTCTTAGGTCTAAGAACACTTACCATCTTGCAGTGGGCAATTGATATGACTAACGAGCGCTTAGCCCGAGAGGGTAAAGAGCCGGTTGATATCAATGCCATCCCACTTAATGATAAGCCAAGTATTGAGCTACTGCTACGCGCCGAAACAACCGCGGTATTCCAGTTAGAATCTCGTGGTATGAAAGACCTTATTCGTCGTCTAAAGCCAGACTGCTTCGAAGATATGATCGCACTGGTAGCACTATTTCGCCCTGGTCCATTACAATCAGGCATGGTAGATAACTTTATCGACCGTAAGCATGGCCGCGAAGAGTTATCTTATCCAGATGTGCAATGGCAACACGATAGCTTGATACCAATTCTAGAACCGACCTACGGTATCATTCTATATCAAGAGCAGGTAATGCAGATTGCGCAGGTACTGGCAGGCTATACGCTAGGTGGCGCTGACATGCTGCGTCGTGCGATGGGTAAGAAAAAGCCAGAGGAGATGGCAAAGCAACGTTCAACCTTCGAAGAAGGCGCTATAAATAATGGCGTTGACGGCGAACTTGCAATGAAAATCTTCGACTTGGTAGAGAAGTTCGCAGGTTATGGTTTTAATAAATCTCACTCAGCTGCTTATGCCTTAGTATCGTACCAAACGCTGTGGATGAAAACCCACTATCCAGCAGAGTTTATGGCTGCGGTAATGTCGGCAGATATGGATAACACCGATAAAATTGTTACCTTGGTAGATGAATGTGAAAACATGAAACTGACCTTGTTACCGCCGGATGTAAATGCCGGTGAGTACAAGTTTACGGTTAATCTACAAGGTGAAATTGTTTACGGTATCGGTGCCATTAAAGGGGTTGGTGAAGCGCCTGTTGAAGCTATTTTAGAAGCCCGTAGCGAAGGTGGCCCGTTTAAGGACTTATTTGATTTTTGTGCCCGTGTTGACTTAAAGCGTTTAAACAAGCGTGTTGTTGAAAAGCTAATTTATGCCGGAGCGCTCGACCAACTTGGCCCAGATAAAACACAGCCTGGCCGTGCAACCTTATTAGCGAGTTTAAAAGATGCCATGCGAGCGGCTGATCAGCATCATAAGGCTGAGTCACTAGGGCAGGCAGATTTATTTGGTTTACTTGCCACAGAGCCAGATGAAGTTGAGCAAGCATTTATTAAAGCCACAGATTTAACCGACAATGAATGGCTAGATGGTGAGAAAGAAACCTTAGGTCTTTACTTAACTGGCCACCCAATTAATCAATATCGTAAAGAGTTAAAGCATTATACGTCAGGAAGACTGGTTGATTTACAGCCCACCAACCGCGATGTGCAGTCAACGGCTGCAGGCTTAGTGATTTCTGCCCGTACCTTGATAAACAAAAAGGGAAATCGATGGGGCCTTGTAACTTTAGATGACAAGAGTGCCCGTATTGATGTACGCTTATTCCCAGAACAGTTTGAAATGTACCAAGATTTGCTGCAAGTAAACAATATCTTGGTAATATCTGGACAGGTCAGCTTTGATAACTTCTCTGGTGGCATTACAATGACCGCTAGAGACATATGCACCATCGCTGAGGCGCGAGAAAAACGTATAAAAGCGATTAAAATGACCTTGAATATGGTGCAGATCGAGGCGAACTTCTTCGATAATTTACAAAAAGTACTTGAACCTTATAAGTTTGGTACTTGTCCTATTAAAGTATTCTATCAACGTCCGGATGCGTTGGCTGAGATTACCTTAGGAACCGAATGGTGTGTTACGCCGAGTGATGACTTGCTTCATAAGTTATCGCTGATGGCGGCGCAAGATGTAGAACTAGAATTTAATTAATTAGGTAGTTTAGAGCATGAGCCTCAATTATCTTGATTTTGAGCTTCCAATCGCAGAATTAGAAGCAAAAATTGAAGAATTACAAAATGTAAGCCGCGCTGGCGAATTAGACCTTGGATTAGAAGAGGAAGTCAGTCGATTAAAAGAGAAAAGTGCTGAAATGAAAGAGAAAATTTTCTCTGAGTTAGGTGCTTGGCAGGTTTCTCAGTTAGCCCGTCATCCGTTGCGTCCTTATACTCGTGATTACATCGAGCGCATTTTCACGGAATTTGACGAACTAGCAGGCGACCGTACTTTTGCTAACGACCCAGCTATTTTAGGTGGTGTTGCACGTTTTGAAGGTCAACCAGTGATGGTTATTGGCCAGCAAAAAGGGCGTGACACGGCTGAAAAAATTAAACGCAACTTTGGTATGCCAAAGCCAGAAGGTTACCGTAAAGCATTACGCTTAATGGAAATGGCTGAGCGTTTCAAAATGCCAATCATGACATTTATCGACACCCCAGGTGCATACCCAGGTGTTGGCGCTGAAGAGCGTGGTCAAAGTGAAGCTATTGCGCGTAACCTTAAAGTTATGGCTGCGTTAAAAGTACCAACTATCTGTACTGTTATCGGTGAAGGTGGTTCTGGTGGTGCATTAGCAATTGGTGTGGGCGACCGCGTTAACATGTTGCAATACAGCACTTACTCTGTAATTTCGCCAGAAGGTTGTGCATCAATCTTATGGAAAAGCGCAGACAAGGCACCATTAGCTGCAGAAGCCATGGGTGTAACAGCTGCACGTGTTAAAGAGCTTGATTTAATTAACAACGTAATTGATGAGCCGCTAGGTGGCGCACATCGTAATTACGATGCGATGGCACGTAACCTTAAAAACCAACTTAAGCGTGACCTAGCTGATTTACAAGGCCTTTCACTAGATGAAATGCTTGATCAGCGTTACAAACGTTTAATGTCCTTTGGCTATTGCTAAACACAGCTTAAAATTGAAAAAAAGCCGCTTTTGCGGCTTTTTTTGTTTTATAATGCCGATAACAAAGACGCTTGTATACTCATTGGTTATTAATGCAAACATCAGATTTATATCACCATTTTTTAGCACAATTACAGCCTTTGCTGAACGCTCAGCAAAGTTGCTTTAGTGTTGCCTTATCTGGCGGTGTTGATTCGGTTGTATTGTTACATTTAATGAAATTAGCTCAACAGCAGCACTCAAAGCTTAAATTTGAAGCTGTGTATGTTAATCATGGTTTGAGCAAGTATGCCGATGAGTGGCAGGAGTTTTGTCAATCGCTATGTGAAGAGCTCGATGTTGCATTTAAAGCGGTACACGTTGAAATTCATCAGCGCTCGCGTACATCACTTGAGGCACAAGCGCGAGAGGCACGATACCAAGCACTCGACGAGAACTGTTTATCAGATAGTGTAATACTGCTTGGTCAGCACTTAAATGATCAACTTGAGACCTTCTTGCTTCGTCTAAAGCGCGGCTCAGGCTTGCAAGGCTTAGCATCGATGCCACAAACGCGATTGTTAGCATCTGGGCGAGTATGTTTTAGACCGCTGATTAATATCACTCGTGAGCAAATTGAACAATTTGCCGGTGAATTTGCTATTACCCATATCACCGATGATTCAAATATTGATGAGCGCTTTGACCGCAATTTTTTACGTCATCAGGTTCTGCCTATTTTAACGGAGCGTTTTCAAGGATTTGAAAAAAGCGCAGCGCGTAGTATTCGGCTGTTACAAAAGCAGCAATTGTTACTCGATGAATATACGCAAAGTGACCTTGCACACTGCCAAAATTCGCAGGGTGGCTTAAGTTGCCAGGCAATTGCACCCTTTAGCCAGCCTAGACAAGCAAACCTTGTGCGTGCGTGGCTGAATCAGTTTACCCATCAACTACCTTCAGAAAATCAGCTACAGCAAATTATTGAGCAAGGTTTAATGGCAAAAGCCGATGCTCAGCTAAAAATTTGTTTGCAAAGCGGAGATGTTCGTCGGCATCAGCAGCATTGGTACTTTGTGAAGGAGCAGGCAATACCTGAGGCGATGGATATTGCTTTACAGAGTTTTGAACTGAAAGATGGCCGAAAACTAATCGTGAAAGCGGGCCAAGGCATTAGAAAACCACGGCCGGATGAGCGGGTAAGGGTTGAATTTAATAAGCCACAAGCGCGTATAAAGCCTTTGCATAAACCCGGCTCAAACACTTTAAAACATTGGTTTAAAGATGCCAAAGTAGCCCCTTGGTTACGTGCGCAGACACCACTAATTTTTTATAACGATCAACTTGTGCAAGTTGTTGGCTACTTTGTTAGTGAGCAGCACAGTGTTGAAGATGGAATTCTTTGGGAGACACTCTATGAGTGAACAACCACATGTTGGTTTATCACTAGTTAATAAGGCACCACTAGGCTTTGCGTTATCGATGCTAGTGGCTGTAGTTGCCGGTTTTGCTTATGCAGAGCTGACAATAAATACACTTTTTTATGCGTTAGCTGGCGGCTTAATTTGCTCAATATTGCTGCTAGGTTACTGGTCAGGCAAAGGCGGTATTTTATTTATTCTTGGCGTACTTACGCCGCTGGCTTTAGTGATGGTATCGCCCCTTACCACCATGGCTGCCTTGCTTTACTTATTAAGCGGCTTCTTCGCTGGTTTTTGGTTAGTATTACTTGGTTATAAATTTATAAACAAAAAAGCCTAGCGGGGGATGCTAGGCTTTTACTCAAATTAGTAAGCTCTTGCGCAGTTTCTTCCTGCTGCTTTTGCCTTATAAAGGCCTTTGTCAGCACGGGCAAACACTTCGTTTTCGCAGTCTTGGTTATTGGCGAGCGTATAACCAATGCTTGATGTTACACCATATTGAGCCATCACCCCTGAGTTAGCAACCAAACTCATAATGCGATCAGCGATCACTTTATTGGTGGTGAATTCAGGGTCGTCAATTAATAATGCAAACTCATCTCCACCAAAGCGGAAAATTGAGTCGGTGCCGCGCACACTAGTACGTAATACATTAGCAAATTCTTGCAGCACGTCATCGCCAATTTTATGACCAAAGTTATCGTTTACTTGTTTAAAGTTATCTAAATCAAGCAGCATTAAACTAAATGGACGATGTTGACGGCGGCAACGTTCTAGCTTTTGTGCCAAGCTGTCATTAAATTGACTACGGTTATTTAAGCCTGTTAGTGCATCTTTAGTCGCTAAACGTAATACGCGGGTATACATAAGCGCGTTACGTAATGGGTAAATTAGGGCTGTATGAAGTAGCTTTAGTTTTGCTTCAATCGCTTTACCCATAGGGAATTGACTAAAGTAAATTAGCTGCCCTAAGCGTTCACTTTCGATATCTAAATCAAAAGAGTACGGTGTTTGACTGGTATCGCTGCCAGCACTTTGTGACACGCCGAGTGCAGATTGAAACTGCAATCCAGATAAATTGATCAGTTGTTTTGCGTGTTCCGCAAAAATTGTCAAAATTTCTTCGATTGATAACGTAGTTTGTAACCTTGCGACCAAATCGTGTGGACTATTTGTTTCATTTATTCGGTAATGCTCTGCCGAAAACGGCAGAAACTCGCCTCGCGCAGACACCCGCTGCGTCAAAATATGGACATTTTCCATGATAATTCTCCCCCCGGAGTGTTTAGATACTCATACTTAGCGAGATTTGTGCCACATTTTTAAACTGGCTGAAAAACAGATGGTTGCTATATTTAAGGGAGGGTACAGCTTTATCATCAAGTAGAAGGGAGTTTATTGCTTGCAAAATGTGCTGATTCAAGTGTTTGGCTTGCTCGTTGCTGCCGTATTATTTGTTTGGTTCTTCAAACGAATTGGTTTACCACCTATTCTGGCTTATCTTGCCACAGGCGTGTTGGCGGGGAGCCATGGTATTGGCTGGATGGCGCAAAGCCACGAAATGCACTTTGTTGCCGAACTCGGCATTGTATTTTTACTGTTTAGCTTAGGGCTTGAGTTTTCATTGCCGCGTTTAATGGCAATGCGAAATATTGTGTTTGGCCTTGGCTCCTTACAGGTTGTGGTGACCAGCATTGTATTTATGCTGATTTTACTGCTGTTAGAGCACAGCCTTTTAAATAGCTTTACCATTGCCAGTTTAATGGCGCTGTCTTCAACGGCGGTGGTGGTTAAGTTACTTAAAGAATCTGGAGATTTAAACCAGCGTCGCGGCCAGTTGGCAATAGGGGTGTTGCTATTTCAAGATATTGCTGTTGTCCCTCTACTCATTGTTTATCCTTTACTAGCCCAAAGTGGCTCTGAAGAAATTGCCGGTGCATTGGCTTTTGCACTTACTAAAGGCGCTTTAGTATGTATTTTATTGTTCGGCATAGGTAAATGGATTTTGCCTAAAGTGTTTAGCGAAATAGCGCTGGTAAGAACCGATGAGCTATTTATGCTAACGACTTTATTGGTTGCCTTGTTTGCCGCAGGCCTGACTTACCTATTTGGTTTATCGATGGCGTTAGGCGCCTTTTTAGCCGGCATGATGTTAGGAGAAAGCCATTATCGCCACCAACTAGAAGCCGATATTCGGCCGTTTCGCGATATATTGATGGGGCTATTCTTTGTTACCGTCGGTATGCAGTTAGATGTGCTCTATGTACTTAATAGCTGGTACTGGATCATTGCGGTATTAATTGGCTTATTGCTATTTAAAATTGCGGTGCTCGCGATTTCTGCGCAAGTGATGGGTGAGCGTAAGCAAGATGCGGTATCTGCGGGTATTATGCTTTGGCAAATGGGAGAATTTGGTTTTGTGTTAATTGCACTTGCTTCGCAGCATTTGTTAATAAGTTCAGAGCAAGCTTCATTTTTAATTGCAGTTGGCGTGCTTTCAATGGCACTAACGCCTTACCTTATTGAAAAAACACCGCTTATTCTTAAAAAACTTGGCCTTTTAAGCCATGCTGGGCAGTACTGGCAACAGCCCGCGACAAGTAGCCCCTTGTATCAAAATCATATTGTGATCTGTGGCTTTTCTCGTGTTGGGCAAACCGTAGCACGCTTTTTAAAGCCAGAAGCAATTGAATACGTCGCAGTTGAGAGCAACCCCATCTTATTGCAAGAAGCAAAAGCGGCTGGCGAGCCGGTTATATTTGGCCATGTGAATCAAAAAGATATTTTAAAATCAGCGGGCGTAGAGCGGGCAAGGCTAGTCATTATTACCTTTACCGATTTTGAGCAAACGCAAATTGTTGTTGATGCCATCAAGCAAATAGCCCCTGACGTGAAGATACTGGTACGGATGCGCGATGACACCGAAATGGAAACACTTAAAGAGCTAGGTGTTACTGAGGTTGTACCAGAAACCCTTGAAGCAAGTTTGATGCTGGTTTCGCATGTGCTGTATATGTCTGGCGTACCGATGACACGGATCATTCGCCGTGTTAGTAAAGAGCGGCGTAACCGTTACAAGTTCTTAAATGGCTTTTTCACTGGCGATAAACTTGATGGCGAAGAGGCAAGTTCAGATAGGCTTGAGTATTTACATGTTATAGCTCTGCCTGAGCATGCTTATGCGGTAAATCAGAAAATTAGTGAGCTTAAGCTTGAGCAGCGCCGTGTGTCGGTTAGAGCGCTGCGCCGACAAGACCGAGAAATTGACGCGCCATCATCACAAACTATTTTATTGGCAGGTGATATTTTAGTGCTGCAAGGCAAGCCTCGCCGAGTAGAGCGGGTAGAGCGGTTTTTACTCGACGGTATGGAGTAGCTATTAACTACTCCAGCTCTAAGAATTTACGAATTTCAGGTAGCTTTTTAAGGCCATCTTGGTAGCCAATTTCAATGAGCTTTTGGGTATAACGTTTTTCAAACAGTAAGTAGCTCGTTAAACTCGATTGCGAACGTTTTTTCACGCCTATCATGCGAAGTAACACTTTGATTGCCATAGGCATGTCATCATAAAACTGAGCTGCGATTGCATTAAAGTTTTGCGATGGGTTGATCACGCAAGTTTCGATTTGTTTAAGCTCTTGGTGTTTGTCGCGGGCAGGCAAAAGGCTCAAAGTTCGGTTAATGCGCTGTAAGCGCTCTAAATCAGACTGTAGCGTGTCGGTAAAGACGCTATCGAGCAAGTGACCTGCAATATTCGAAAGACCCGGGTAATGAGGCTGGTAACCTGGTGGATGCAATTCTTTTGGTTCATCAACACCAATAATAAAGATTTTTTCAGCACCTAAGTGAACCGACGGACTCAGTGGCGAAAGTTGGTGAATAGAGCCGTCGCCAAAATAGTGGTTATAAACATTCACGCTCGGGAACACCATAGGAATAGCGCTCGATGCCATTAAGTGCTCAACATTAATGCGGGTTGCTTGACCTTCACGCTTTGCTCTGCGCCAGGGCTTTTGTGTAAGTGACTGAAAAAATGCCACAGAGTCACCGGTGGTATAGCTCGAAGCAGTAATCGATACTGCATCTAGGTAGTTTTTATGCAGATTTCGTTCGATACGCGATAAATCGAGTATTTCGTGCAGTAGTTTTCGCAGAGGCTTATTGTTTAGCAAACTCGCTGGTGGGTGATTTATATGTTCAGATTGAAAACTCGTGAGCATGTTGCGAGTAATATGTAAAAACACACTTAAAAAGTCGCTTTTATAAACCTGAGAGGTCGAAAAATTCTTCCACACCCATTCAAGTTTTTTGCATGCTAAATGCGCACACGATGCATAACATGCTAATGCAGCGGAATTAATTGCGCCTGCTGATGTCCCATTAATAATAGTAAAGGGCAGCGGTGCTGTACGAGGCATGCTTTGCGTTATCGCTTTAAGCACACCAACTTGATAAGCCGCTCGCGCGCCACCACCTGTTAGTAATAAAGCGATTTTAGAGTGCTGTGTTTTTTTTAACTTACTGCTCATGGTTGCATTTAAATAGTTGTGCGTCTTTACTTTATTTATCAACTGTAAGTCTTTAAGCTAGAAGAAGCAAAGATTAGCTCAAGGCTAAATGGTTTTTTCGTATTTTTATCTGTTTTATTTTTAAGGGAGTGTCTATGTCAGAGCATTCGTCAGAGCCTGAAGTACAAAAGGGTTCATCAAATAACAACCTGATTTTTGCGGTGGTTGTGCTTATCCTTGTTGCTGGTGTGGCAGCGTTTATTTTATTAAAGCCTGAAGATAAACCCGTGCAAGTTGTTGAAGATATTGTTGCAGAAGAAGCGCCAGTTGTTGAGTATCAAGAGCCTGAACCAGAACCTGAAGTGACAGAGCCTGAGCCAGAACCCGTTGTAGTCGATACTGCTCCAGAGCGCACTCCAGAGCCAGTTCCAGAAGTTGAACCATTACCAACGTTAAATGAAAGCGATGAAGTGGTTGTTGCTCGTATGGATGAGTTACTAAGTGACCAAGTGATGAGCTTAATGGTGACCGACGATCTTATTCGCCGTGGTGTTGTGTATGTTGATAACATCGCCAAAGGTAAAGTGGCATTAAGCCATGCACCTGTTGAGCGTCCTAAAGAGTCGTTTAAAGTTATTGAGGGCGACATTTTAACAATCGACCCAAATAGCTATGAGCGCTACACGCCATATGTGAAACTATTTACCAGCCTAAGCGCTGCTCAAGTTATTCGTATGTACGATGAATACAAACCACTTATCAATGAAGCTTATGCAGAAATTGGCTACGAAGGTGATGCATTCACAGGCACGCTAGAAGAGGCGATTGATGTACTGCTTGATACGCCAGAGCCTAAAGGTGATATGCCACTTGTTCGTAACTCAGTTACTTATCAATATGCTTACTCTGAGTGGGAAAATCTACCTGATGCGCAAAAACAATTACTGCGTATGGGCCCAGAAAATATGGAAAAAGTGAAAGCAGCACTGCGCAACATTAAAGCTGAACTTGAACAGTAAGCGATAACCCCCTTAATGACAGTGCGATTGTATACCAAGTATGCAATCGCACTTTCTTTTTCGAATACCCCTTGAATAACAGGCTAAAAGTAGAGATAATCCCTCCCGCGCCAAACAAGGCCCTCAATGGTAGTCTTATTGGTCCTCTCGCAACACTAGCAGGTGAACCTGGTCAGGCCCGGAAGGGAGCAGCCACAGCGTGTGACGTGTGTGCCGAGATGCGGCTGGTAAGACTGCCACCCAAAATTCTATTTGGGTGACTTTCATCATTTAAATTCCTTTTAAAAACATTCTTTAGTACTCTTCTTTTATTCCTGCATTAATTAAATTTAACTTTAAGTGTGTTTATTTTTAAGTTATCGAGACATCCACTTTAGATAGTTATCTAGACACCCACATTAAAATGTAAACTTCGTCTTTATGTATATGATTGAATTGAAGGAGACACTGCTGGTGAGGTACAGGTAATGAAAATTAAAAAGACACCCACTTTAGAATTAAAAAGACACCCACTCTAGTAGATTTTTTAATAGCTAACTTTAAATGTGACTTGCCCAGTCGTTCTAAATTAATTTACCAAGTTAATTTATACATCGAATGTTCTTTTTACATGATTCTGTAGTTATTGTCTGATTAGTGCCAGATTTCGGGCAAGCTCTGCCCAAGGGTAAGACCACTTTAAACATTTTGAGTTTTGGTTTAGGCAAATAGTGCACGACTAGTGCTAATAGAGCTCCTTCGCTTTCGTTTCATGTGATTTGCATACTCAGTTATAGCCTGTTCTTTACCAGCCGTATTTTTAAATGAGCGGGTAAAGGAAGTGGTGAGTGTAAGCCAGTTATCAGTACAAATGTTTAATCTTTCAAGTATTGGTAATGCCTCTTCTGGTATTTTCCCAGGCTTATCATCTCGTATTGAGCGGCCCGTCCAATCTACAAGTTGTAGATATGTTTTGAGCTCAAATGGTAGCCCTCTAGGCATATGTTTACGTGGTTTACCTGCAAAGCGCATAAGTGATTTTGGTTGCTTATTATTTTGAGCTGCATTAATTCTAGATTTAATACTGGTGTAGTCAGACTCTTCTGGTAAATCAGCCGCTTTTGCTCTTACTGGGTTTAAATCAACATAAGCAAGGCATGCAGCAAGTGCAGCTTCATCCAGCAAGGCTTGTGACTTAAAACGACCTTCCCAAAACCGACCTTTACATTCATCCTCTTGATTCGCTTTTCGTGCAATACCCTCATTAAGAACACGCATGAACCAACTGATGCTACTGAGCCGTTCTCGATATAAATTTACTCTGGTATTAACCGCAGCGAGTTCAGCTTGTGTTAGCAATTCGCCATTTAAGAACCGTTGGCAAAGGAATGTACTCTTAAATAACTTGTGCCATCTAATAAGAATCGCTTTATTATTCAGACGCTTTGCTTTTGCTATATCGATGTGCAGGACTAGATGAGTGTGGTTGCTCATAACCGCGTAGGCGCAAATATCAATACAAAATATCCTGCCAAGTTGAAGTAGTTTCTTTTCAACCCAATCCCGCCTGTATTCATATGAACGACCCGTTAGAGGGTCTTGTCCACACAAATAAGCGCGACGAACGCAACGTGAAATGCAGTGATAATAAGGCGTGTTTGAAATACTAATTAAGTTTCTACGTGGGGTTGCCATGCTCTTCTCCTCCATGAGTTGAACAATTTAAGTTTAGTCATAATTTTGAGAAGTGAGAAATATTAAGCTGGGTGTCTAGTTAGTGGTTATTTTGTTTATAGGTTAACTCTGTGGAGTGATAGAAATTAATATGGGTGTCTGGTTAGTGATATGGGTGTCTTGTTAGTAAAGAAATTAACTGATTATTTGATCCCATAGCTTTAGTTATGGGATCAAATTTGGTTATTGGGGGGAGTAAGCTAAGGAGGACGAGTTATTCTACAAAGACTCTAAATCCCCATGCTGGAATTGTGAGTTCTGTTGTTTGAGTAAATTCCATTGCCTGTTTTGAAAAAGCATCCGTGTATTTACCTAAAAACAATGGCTCTTTAAAGCTAACTGTTTGTGGCGCTTTTGATAGGTTGAATACGGCAAATACTTTATCGTTGCCTTTTGCACGAACAAAGCTAAGCACCTGTTTTGGTGCGGTGTTTGGTACATGCACCATGCGGCCGCCAAATTGGCCATTCCACAGTGCTTCATTACTATGTTTGAGTGCAAATAGTGATTGGTATAAATCACCAATAGGGTGCTTTTGCCATTTGATAGGGTCACGTTCAAAAAAAGCGAGGCGTTTATCGTTACCCGCTTCTTGGCCGTTGTAAATCATCGGGAAGCCTTCGCCAACGACAGATAATGCAATAACGGCTTCGAGTGCATCGCCATAGTTTTCGAACATGGTGCCTTCCCATGCGTTGCTATCATGGTTGGCAACACCCACAAGGCGATAAGCTTCTTCTGGAAATGCACTTTCGTTCCATGAATAATAAACGAAGAGGGCGCTGACATCAGCATGTCCATTTACGATTTTATGCATGTGCTCAGACCATGACCATGCGTAAGTCATATCAAATGCTTCGGCATGTAAATCGCGAGACTCCCACTCAGCAAGCATTAAAACAGGCTTTATGTCATCAAGCTCACGGCGGACGTTATTCCAAAAATCTACGGGCACAAAGCCTGCCACATCACAGCGATAGCCATCAATACCGACTTCTTTTACCCAGTATTTCATTGATTCTGTCATATATTCACGTAGAGCAGGCTTTGAATAATCAAAGTCAATAATGTCAGACCAATCCCACCACGGCGTCGGCCTAAATTGGCCTTTGTAGTCTCGGTCGTACCAATCGGGGTGCTCATATCGAAGCCTGTTATCCCAAGCACTGTGGTTTGCTACCCAATCTAAAATGACATACATCCCCATATCATGGGCTTTGTTCACAAATGTTTTAAGGTCTTCTAATGTGCCAAACTCTGGGTTTACTTTACGGTAATCTTTTACAGAATAAGGGCTACCTAAACTGCCTTTGCGGTTTTCTTCACCAATCGGGTTTATTGGCATAAGCCAAATAATATCAACGCCTAACTCTTTCAAGCGTGGCAATTGCTGTTGTGCTGCATTAAAGGTGCCTTGTGGAGTAAATTGGCGAGTGTTTAATTGATACAGTACCGCATTTTTTGACCATTCCGGGTGAGTTAGTTTTACGTAAGGCATGGGCTCATAGGCACTGTTTGAAGTTTTAGTGTGTGTACATGCAGTAATGAGGCTTAGCAATAAAATAAGCACACTTTTGGTTAGCATTGAATTCATATCAGGCCTTGTTGTCGAATAAACGTGTTGTATGAAAAAACAACACTTCGACTAAATATATACCCTGAGCTAATATTTACAATTAAATGCATACGTATTCACAGTGTGGTTACATAATCGATTAAGTAGCAATATTACGCTTAATTATATTTGGATGGGGGCTAAATACTTAAATGATTAAATAGGGTGGGGAAATATGTAAAAACGACAGCAAGAAAAAGCTAAGCTGTCGTTTAAATATGCCGAGCTAGGCTGAAATCATAAAAGCCGATTTACTGGCATCCCAGCTGATCAGTTTTTTAATTTCTAGCTCTTTTATAATGGTTAGTAATTCAGAGTCACTTAGGCAGCAGCCTTGTTTTAGTTTATCGAGTGATATCTCTTTATTACGGCTATGAAGCTTAGAGGCCAACATAATACGGTAGATTAATTTTGACTTACGGTTCATAACGCATCTCCTCCACATTTTTGTTGATAGCATTTTAGTTGCTACTTGGTTTTTATAATTTGGTGCAATGTGTACTGATGATTTTTTC
Organism: Pseudoalteromonas shioyasakiensis; assembly: GCF_019134595.1. Taxonomy (NCBI): domain Bacteria; kingdom Pseudomonadati; phylum Pseudomonadota; class Gammaproteobacteria; order Alteromonadales; family Pseudoalteromonadaceae; genus Pseudoalteromonas; species Pseudoalteromonas shioyasakiensis. Next base: position 1,288,978 of record NZ_CP077770.1, read on the forward strand.
GACTATGAGGGATCTTTTTAGCCAAGTCAATCAATATAGGATAAAAATTATACAGTATTGAATTAGCAGGAGAAACGTTAAAATAAAATTGCAAGCTATTGAAATAAAACGAAATTAAGATTTTCGCTTGGGCAGGCCTAATCTATGAGCTCGTCACGGCTAACCGCAATCACATCATGAAGTGCTTTAAATAGTAAATGCTTTTCAATCGGTTTGCCTACGTGGCCATTAAAACCACAGTTCATGTATTCGATGATATTTTCTTTCATCACGTTGGCAGTCAAGGCAATAACAGGCACCTCTTTATCAATACTACGAATATGTGAGCACGCTTCTATCCCTCCCATAACTGGCATTTGTATATCCATTAAAACTAAAATGGGGTTGAGTTGTTTAAATAGCTCGACTGCTTCAGCGCCATCTTTTGCAAAGTGAAGGTCTGCGTTGGTTTCTGCAAGCATCGATTTGATGATCATAGTATTGAGCGGGTTATCTTCAGCAATTAACAAGGTTTTAGCCGATAAGTCAGGTGCAGTCACATCAGTAAAGCTATCATGTAAGTGCTGCTTTTCAGATACTTTGAGCGGTAAATAAACGGTGAAATGGGTGCCTTTACCGAGTGCGCTGTCTACATCAATACGCCCGTTCATACGGTTAATGAGGTTAGCGGTAATCGACATGCCTAATCCTGTCCCGCCAAAACGCCGCGTTATACTGTTATCGGCTTGTTGAAAACGGTTAAACAGATGCATTAAACCTTCTTTATTCATACCAATGCCGGTATCAATCACTTCTATCTCAACACCTTGTTTTTGGCTTTGCGAAGATTTATTAATTTTTACTTGCACGCCACCTTGCTCGGTAAATTTAACGGCGTTAGAAACCAGGTTTAAAATAATTTGTCGAACCCGAACTGGGTCTCCTATCCATAAATCTTCAACGTCATCGTCTATATCTATGTTTAGTTCAATTGATTTTTCGTTACAAAGCGGCAGAAAATCAGAATTGATTGACTCAACAACCTTCGACATTGAAAAGTCCACCTGTTCAATTGAAAGCTCGTTCGCCTCCATTTTCGAAAAGTCTAAAATATCGTTGATGATAGTAAGGAGTGATCGACAAGAAAATAGCGCCTTAGAAACAACTTCTATATTTTTCGGTTTTTGAATGTTTGGCTGCAAAATTTGTAAAAGCCCCATAATGCCATTAAGTGGGGTGCGTATTTCATGACTCATATTGGCTAAAAATTCTGATTTTATTCTCGCGCCTTCTACAGCACGCTCAGTGAGCTCAATCTGTTGTTTATATGAGTTTGAAAGCTTTCTAAAGTAAATAAGCAATATGCTGGTGAGCAATATTATTGTTAGCACATGCACGATATAAGCAATTTGAAAGTTTTCATTAATAGCGATGCCTTTATCTTTAAGGATTAAGTTTACATGTTGCTCAAAAGCGGCAAGTGCCTTCAATGCAGCTGTGTCGTCTACTTTTACAGTGGTATCTATCTGCTCGCTAGTTGCGCCATTAGCAATCATCTTTAAAACAATATCGAGTTTATCTTCATATTCAATAACCGTTTTTTTAACGTCAGTAAGTGCAGTCTGATCGTATTCTTTTATTGCGCCAAGCTTGGCAAAGATCTCTTTTATTTCGATGAGTTCACTTTTAATGGGCGGAAGATACAGTTCTGTATTTTTTCTGAGCACTAGGTTTTTAAAATGGTGAATAAAGCCACCATACCCGAGTTTTTGAATTAGCTTGTCGTGTAGAACATAAACGTTAGCGGCGGTTTTTGAGTAGTCATGCCATTGTGAGTCGACATTTTTGTAAAAGAATAACGAGGTAACAGTGAGCGACGTTACTAATGCAATCACGATAATTGCATTTACTTTCAACTTGTTTTTAGTTTGCTGCAACGCTTTTGTCATCAGTTTACGGCACCTACCTGTTGTTAATTTAAGCATAGCAGTGTTTTTTTTGTTCACATAAGAAAGGGGTCAATTCAGAATGACTTTTTGTGAGGCTAATAAAAAACCTTAACAACTAAGGTAAAAATGATCTTAAGCGAACAATTAAGTTTTTATAAACAATTTTGAAATCAATTTCACTGTACTTTTTTCGTACGTGGTGTATCTTAAGTTGGTACGAAATTTTAAGGTTTCATTGAGTGTAAGTTAACACTAACTTGTTAAGTGGAGTAAAGGATATGCACGCACACACAGTCAAAGAATCAACAGCGACTATTCAATCGGGTGTCGCAAAAGCGGATGGTAAGCTTTTAGTTACAGAGCAAGACATTGTTTTTGAACCGTTTAATAAAGAGTTAGGCTTAGGTCCATACACACTTTCACGATCGCACATCAATAACGTTGATAAGTGTTCGGGTAAAGGCGCGGGTATTCTACCAATTACAGCAGATGGAATTCGCATTACTCTAAATAACAACGATGTATTTGAGTTCATTTTAGCAAACCCAGATGAGTGGCTAAGCGTACTTGCTCACTAAACAAATCTTCAAAAAGACGGCATATTAAAGCAAGTTGTCATAATGTGCCGTGTTAGCCTCTCATTAATTATTTTCCTTTCTTCGCAACATATTGATCTCAAACAATACTAAGGCAAACTTCTTAGAGTATTTTACACATCTAAACCATTAAATTGCTCGTTGCTTATTAACGGAGGCTCTTGGGCAAATGATCAACTTAGATGAACAACGCCTAGTTTCGCTTGAACGCGGTTTTCATATTCCACCAAAACCTGAACTATTGAGCCAAATTGCCGATGAAATGCAAAAGTCGGATGCAAGCTTAGATAAAATAGCCAATTTGATCTCTCGAGACATTAGCCTTTCGGCCTTATTATTAAAAACAATAAATAGCCCGGTGTTCGGCTTACAACGCACCATTAGTGATATACGCCAAGCGGCGATGTTTTTAGGGTTAGATCAGCTTAATCGGCTAGTAACCTTGGCCTTGCTTAAGCAAAATTTTAAAGGCAATGCCTGTATTAGCTTAGAGCGCTTTTGGGACGAGTCGGTTGAAGTTGCGAATGCCTGTGTGCAGCTTGGTAACAGTTATAAGTCATTAATGCCAGTGGACGAGCTTTATTCATTAGGGCTTTTTCATAATGTCGGTATTGCGGCTATGGCATTAAAATTTAAAGATTATGTTGAGGTTCTTAAGCAAGCAAATTTAGCTAAAGAGTATGCGATTACCGACCTAGAGCAGGCTCGTTATCAGTGCGACCATGCGGTGATTGGCTATTTTATCTCGGTATCTTGGCACCTTCCAAAGCCACTTTGTCATGTTATTTTAAATCATCATAACACGCACTTTTTAGAGCAACATAATGATGAGCAGCAGCGTATGGCATACGCCATCTTAAAATGTGCAGAGAGTGCTGTGGACTATGCCCGTCACCAACAGTATTCAAGCGAGTGGTTCAAAATTAAAGAGCTGTGCTTTGCTGAGCTAGGTATTGTTGATCAAGATTTTGCAGATATGGTCGAAGATTACGTCGACAATGCGATGGCAAGTTAAAGCCGATTAGTTTTTATTTCCTATCATCTTAACTTCGATGAGTTTGCGAGTGGTGAGTTATCATCACTCGCTTTTTTATCTTGACCTTAAAGTGAGCTTTAAAGTTAGAGTTTTTGTATCTTAATGACTAACGAGGTGCAAAATGACAACTATCAAAAACCTAATCTTATTGCTTGCATTACTAACAACAAGTTACGTAGAAAGCGCTACTAAAACAATTGAGCTGGCAGGCGAAAAAGTGCCTGTTGTTGAAGGTGGTTTGTATGATCAATATCGCTCTAATCCACCATTATCAGTGATAGCGGAGCAGGCTCCCACTCTTGATTTGTCATGGTTTAAAACCATAAAAAAGCAAAAAGTAGACATGGGCTTTGAGTCTTACTCACCAAATTTTTACTATAAAAACAGTAAAATTACCGCTGTATTTAGCGCTGATCTCGATGTGTTAACCTCATTGATCCCAGCCAGTGTTTTAGAGCATGTTGAGCCAATAAGTTTATGGCCAGGGCGCGGGTTAGTTGCCATAACAGCGTATGCTTACCATTACTGCGATAACGATACATACAACGAGCTAGCCATTTCAGTGATCACCACCAAGCCAGATTCGTGGAATTTAGGCGTTATTTCGTTACTTAATAACCAATGGAATGATGACTTTTGGGGGGTTGTTTTAAAGCTACCCGTTGATACGGAGCTTGCGAGAGTGCGAGGTGTAGTGGGCTATAATCTACCTAAATGGACCACTAAAATTAGCTATAAAAATACTCCTAAAACACTGACGTTTTCATTATTTGATAATGCCACAAATGAGCCTGATGTGATCATCACAGGTAAAAAGCTAAGCGATGAATCAACCGATGAGAAATTTGTTCGAAATAGTTTTATGAATCACAATCAACAAGGGCAGTTAACAACGGGCTATGCGGATAATCGATATTTACACTATGCATCAAGCACATCTGATGAAGATGTAAGCCTTGAGCTGCTTCAGGGAGAATTATCACAGTTTATTCGCTCACTTGATTTAGGCAGTATGATCAAATATGAGTACGTACCTGATTTTCAAAGTGCGTTATATGCACCAACATACTTTAAAGCTAAACCCTAGACAGGAGTTACACAATGAAAATAGGTGAGCTTGCAAAACGAACGGGTCTCAGCGCATCTAAAATTCGTTTTTATGAGGACATTGGCTTACTTAAAATGGTTGAGCGTAAAGCAAATGGCTATCGCTCGTACCCTAAGGAAGCTGAAGTCGCTTTAAACTTGATAGTTAGTGGGCAACAAGCCGGTTTTAGCCTAGATGAATTAAAAGCGCTATTACCGGCGGATTTATCTGGTTGGCAGCATGCTCAACTTATTGATGCATTAAAACAAAAAGTGATGGATATCGAGCAATTACAAGCCAAGTTAGCCGAAAATAAACAGCGCTTAACAGAGATCCTCACAGAAATAGATGCAAAACCAGATGATATGGATTGTGCAGATAATGCTAAGCGTGTTCTGACACAAATGGGGTTAAAAAATGACAAATAGCTATTGACCTTAAAGTTTACTTTAATCTTATAGTTTTGACATTCCCAACTATGGAGACTGTTATGACCTTATTTTCTGAGCTTAAATTACCGAATGGTTCTGTTATTCCAAATCGTGTTGCAAAAGCAGCGATGGAAGAAAACCTAGCTGATGCAAACTTACTCCCGTCAACTCAGCTTTTTAACTTGTATAAAGCCTGGGCTGACGGTGGTGTAGGGCTTATTATCTCGGGCAATGTTATGGTTGATAGTAAAGCGATGACAGGCCCTGGTGGAGTGGTATTAGAAAATGATAAACACCTAGCTGTATTTCAGCAGTGGGCAAAAATAGGGCAGGCAAATGGTGGGCAGTTCTGGCTGCAAATTAATCATCCTGGCCGACAAATGCCAGCAAGTTTGCAGCAGCAAACATGGGCGCCTTCAGCAGTGGAAATGGACATGGGTAAAATGTCGAGTTACTTCACGGCCCCTAGAGCGATGGATGAAGCCAAAATTCAAGACATCATCACACGGTTTGTAAATACAGCGACATTAGCCGAAATGGCTGGTTTCTCTGGTGTTGAAGTGCACGCGGCACATGGTTATTTATTAAGCCAGTTTTTATCTCCTTTAACTAACAAGCGAAGTGACCAATGGGGTGGTAGCCTTGCAAATCGTGCTCGATTGTTAATTGAAATTGTTAAGCAAATTAAAGCCGCAACAAGCGAGCATTTTGCGGTTGCGGTAAAACTAAATTCAGCTGATTTTCAACGCGGCGGCTTTAGTCTTGAGGATGCTAAGCAAGTGGTTGTTATGCTAGGTGAGTTAAATGTCGATTTAGTAGAGCTTTCTGGCGGTAGTTATGAAGCACCAGCAATGCAAGGCAGTGCACGGGATGGCAGAACATTGGCTCGTGAAGCTTACTTTTTAGAGTTTGCTAAAGAAATTCGGCAAATCGCGAAAATGCCGATTATGATTACGGGCGGCATTAAACGTAAATCAGTGGCAGATCAGGTAATGGCAGAAGGCGTCGACATGGTCGGTATTGCGACGGCTCTTGCAATTGAGCCAGCATTAGTTAATAAGTGGCGAAATGGCTTACATGTTACACCTGAACTTGCAGCAATTACTTGGAAAAATAAACCACTTGCCTCGGTTGCGAATATGGCAATGGTAAAGTATCAATTAACGCGATTAAGTAAGAACAAACAGGTAAAACCTAACGTTTGGCCAATCTGGGCGTTCATAAAGCAACAAATTAACGATCTATTTAGAGTAAAAAGATACCTGAAATACATACATAATAATAGCTGAGCTGAGTGTACATTTTAGTTTAGGCAAGGCATCATAACTTTTTTCTAAGGAGAGGTTATGATGCTTAAATCTCTGTTGCCACTGGTTTTATGTGCCAGTTCTACGATGGCTGCAACAAGTCTGCCGGATAATCGTCATATTGTTGTTAAAGGTGAGGCAGTTGTGCGTACAGCCCCCGATAGGGCTGATATCACGTTAGAGTTTGAAGCTGTAAAAGCTGAAAGCGTGCAGGCTAAGCAGCAAGTCGATGCGCAAGTCAATAGACTCCTTGCGGGCTTAAATAATTTCTCAATAGACGAAAAAAGTATCTCTGCGGGGCGAATTTTCGTAGAGCCGAACATGCGTTATGACGAAAATGATAACCAAGTTAAAGATGGCTTTCGAGCCACGCGCAAGGTCAAAGTCAGCCTTAAAAAACTCTCCCTTCTGGACGGATTTTTAAATTTTGCGCTTAAAGTGGGCGTCAATCAAATCGAGCAAATTCAACTTTTATCAACCAAAGCCTCAGATTACGAGCAAGCCGCTCTTGATAAAGCAGTTGCGAATGCCAAACAGCAGGGAAGTAGCCTTGCAAGCGCATTCGAAGCGAAACTTGGTCGGGTGTATAGTATTCAATCACAAGAGGTCGGTAGTCACTTTGGTTATGGTAGCAATACAAATATTGAACGAATCATGGTCACGGGCTCACGTATTAATACAGTCCCAGAAGGTAAGTATTTACAAGAATCGATTACCTTCAGAGCAAGTGTTAATGTTGTGTTTGATTTGGTGGTCGAGTAATTAATGAGATTTTTTAAGTACAGCGTTTATCTATTCCTTTTGTTGATGGCATTCAGTGGTCTTGCCGCAACAAAGCACATAAATATTGTCAAACCTGTGGTTGCGGCATTTAAGGCAGGTGATAAAGCTGCCATTGCTAAGCGAGTGCATTATCCACTGCAGCGTAAAGAGCCGTTGCAAGCAATTGAAAATGAGCAAATGCTTATAGAAAACTTTGAGCAAGTTTTTGATAAAGAGTTTGTCGAAAAAATCGTGAACTCAAATATTCGCCATGATTGGGAAATGATGGGGTGGCGCGGCATCATGTTTGATTCAGGCAAATTGTGGTTAGACTTTGATGGCTCTATTTGGGCTGTGCCTTATGAATCAGAGGCAGAAAAAGCACGACGTGAAGCATTGATTGATGAGCAAAAACAAGCATTACATAAAAGCCTCCGTGAATTTATAAAGCCGATATTAACGTGGCAAACAAAACAGCATTTAATTCGTATCGATGAACTGGCTGATAATCAGTACCGTTATGCAGCATGGGGGATTGATCAATCTATGCAAGATGAGCCAAGCCTTGTGATCACAGGGGGCACATTAAGCTTTGATGGCAGTGGGGGCAATCATTTTTATACCTTTACTAACAACGGTTATCGTTACGTTTGTCATGTAACAGTGCTTGGTACTGAACACTCACCGCCGGGGTTTTTAGAGGTATTCAAAAATAATGTACAAATATTGTCTGAGCCTGCTTTAAATTTTTAAGGCGTTTTTATTGTTTTGAACTACACTTATCCTTTCTAAGGAGCCTCGTATAAAGGAGTAAGTTGTGGGTACAAAATTTTGGATACTAAGAACCACTAAAGTTTTTACGCTGGTGGCAATTTTGTTATTTATGGTTGAAATTCTAAAAGGTCACGAGACAATGAGCGCATTAGGCTTTGCGCTACTTTGGTCATTTATTGCAACGGCCATTTTTATCGCAACCCGTTTATATCATTCGTCAAAAGGGCGCCACTGTGCACTTTGTAATGACACACCTGATGATAAAAAAGCGAGTTAGCTTAGGTTATTAACAAACACGCCGCCCCATACCAATGCACAAATCGTTAGAGCAATCAGTACGGCTGCGGATCCTAAGTCTTTAGCTAGGCCTGATAATGGATGAATTTCAAGGCCTATTCGGTCTATGGCGGCTTCAATTGCCGTATTGACGACTTCAGCAAACATCACAAATAGCACTGATACAAGCAGCATAATTTTCTCATACAGGCTAATCTGCCATACAAAAACCACTGCTATGGCAAGCACCAACAGAATCAGCTCTTGTTTAAAAGCAGACTCATGCTTTGCTAACCACGTGAATGCTCGTTGGGAGTTTTTGAATGCAAGGCGAATACGTTTAATGCCAATGGGCTTGTTAGTGCTATCAAATTGCATAGTATGAAATCTCTATTTCGTTAGCTTTGTGTTGAGCAAGCATTAAAGATATCTTGCTCTGGGTGATATTCAGTGCTTTGTACATGGGTTAAGCCTAGTAGGGTGTCAAAAATGTTATCGTGCGAAAAAGCATGGTTACGCTGCTGTTCGATACATTGATTAAAGCGGGTATCGGCGAGTTTATTACTCCAAAACAGCATAGGTACTTGGGTTTGCTCCTTAGGCGCTAACGCATACGGGAAGCCATGTAAGTACAAACCTTTTTCACCTAGTGATTCACCGTGATCAGAAACATACAGTAGGGCTTTGTCATCCGCCTGACTGTTTTGTAGTAAATTAATAAGTTTACTGAGCACTAGGTCGGTATAAGCAATGGTATTATCATAGGTATTGGTAAGTTGCTCACTGCTACAGTTTTGGATATCGCTACGTGGGCAATCAGGCAAAAATTTACTGTCTTTTTCTGGATAGCGGCGATAGTAGGTTGGCCCGTGTGAACCAATCATATGTAACACCACTAGTTGGTGTTTCGCATCACTTTTGGCAAGCTTTGCTGCTAACTCTTCAACCAGTACTTCATCAAAACAATAGCGTCCGTCACAAAGTGGGTTGCTCTTTGTTGGTTCTACTGTTTGTGAGTTTACCCGCACACAAACCCCTTTACAGCTGCTATTGTTATCAATCCACGTTACTTCTACACCACTTCGTTGAATGATATCTAGGGCATTTTCTTGGCTTTGCGCGATGCGCGAATCATAGTGGTTGCGGTCTAAGCGCGAGAACATGCAAGGTACAGAAATAGCCGTTGCGGTGCCACATGAACTAACTTCACTGAAATATTTAACGCCAAGTTTAGGGGTATATTGATTAGTCGGCTTGTCGTAACCTTGCAGTGAGAAATTTGCTGCACGGGCTGTTTCACCTACCACCATAATCGTTAGTGAACTTTGTTGCTTAGCTAATAGGTGCGGTGTTTTATCTAAGACTTTAAATGGTAAAGGTGGATAAAAATAATTATCGCGCAGGTACTTATAGCCCGCAGTATAAAATGCAAAAGGGGTAATGTAGCTGGTTAATTGGCGATTATTACGCCCTACAGAGGCGTAATCTTTATAAAAAGGAACGGCAATAACAGCTACAGCAATAAACGCTGTAACGTTAAGAAGCGCAAAGCTTTTAAGACGAACACGAAAATTTCCGACAATTTTAAAGCGAGAAAACAAGTAAGCAGGCAGTACGCCTAGCACAGTAATAAAAGCGATAACTTGTAAATTAAGGTATGAAAATGCCTCACCTGAATTTGTCTCTAAGATATTTTGCAGCATGCTTTTATCAAAGATAACACCGTAATTTAAGGTTGCATAAAACAACAACGATGAAACCACGACGCTTGTTAAAAGCACGGGTTTAACAAAGGTGATTAGCGATAACCAACTTAACACCATTGCCGTCAGTGCTAATAAGAAAAACGGTACGCTTGCTATAAATAACCAATTGACATGTTCAGGTTTGCTGGCTGCTTCAAGCATGTTAAATAAAAACAGGCCATTAAATGCAATAACCAAGTACAACGACACCAGCCAGACAAATTGGCTGTAGCTAACGTGCCATTTTTTAGTAAGGAGTTGTTTAATTTGCATGCTCATAATCATTCCTCATCGCTACGATTTATTTGGTAAGCGATACAACTGTTCGGTATAAGCTAAATTGCTAAATAAGACGTGTGCTAAGGCTTTTTTGGCAAGTTCAACGCTGCTATCTGTGTTATCGATGGCAACTTGCGTTTTACTTGTAGGGTCATAGCGCCAATAGCTCACTTTTTGGTTTGGCATCAGGATCACGGCTTCACCATTTTCTACGTAAGCAAAGTTGTCGTAGTACTGCATCATGGCGCGTTCAACAGGGTATTGTTGGGTTAAATCATAACCAAGCATGGGGGTTGCTTGCTCAACACCTAATAACGACAACAAAGTAACAGGTAAATCAATTTGGCTGACTAAGCGTGTATCGCGCTTTGCATCCATATCACTATTTAGGATCACAGCAGGGATGTGGAAAGATTTAAGCGGCACAGGCTCAGAACCAAACACGCGCACATCATGATCTGCAACCACTAAAAAGACGGTGTCTTGCCAGTAATCTTGCGTTTTTGCCTTTGCGATGAATTTACCAAGAGCATAATCAGCATATTTGATTGCTAGATCACGTTTGTAGTTTTCTGGGTCGTGGCCTTCAGGCAGTGTTACTTTACCTTCTGGAATATCGAATGGGTCGTGGTTACTTGAGGTAAACACAAGGCTGAAAAATGGTTTGCCTGATTTATTTAGCTCACTTAGCTCTATATCAGCTTGATTGAACAAGTCTTCGTCGCTTGCTCCCCATGACGAAATAAACTCAGGGTTTTGCATGTCATTAATATCTACAATATCGCTAAAGCCATTCCCTAAGAAAAAGCTTTTCATATTATCGAAATGACTTTCACCGCCATAAATAAACTGGGTGGTATAGCCTGTGCGGGTTAATACGTCAGCAAGTGAGAAAAAGTTACGCTGAGATTTAGAAAGTTTGACCACCGAGCGCGAAGGTGATGGGGTAAACCCAGTTGTTACCGCTTCGATACCGCGCACTGAGCGTGTGCCAGTGGCATATAAGTTATCAAACCCCCAGCCTTGTTGATAAAGCTTATCTAGTTCAGGAGTCACACCAATGCCACCTAGTTCACCAACAAAGCGTGCGCCTAAGCTTTCTTCTAAAATGATCACTAAATTCTTTTGTTTGCCTGTGTTAAATGGTGTGTTGTTGGCAAGAGTAGGAATACTCTCAGTGATAAACTGCTGTTTATAGGCTGCTTGCTTTACAGTTTGTAAAATCTCATCACGTGGCATGGTACCGTATAAACTACTGGCATTTTTTTCATTGCTCATATTCTTAATAGCAAATGCAACACTGTAAGTTGAATTAAGGGCTAAGGAGTTAATCAGTGAGTCACTTGAAAAGTATACTAATGCAGGGTTTAACGGGCGATGGCTGACAGTGCCTCTTGCGCTAATTAAGCAAACTAATAAAGTCGTAACGAGTATCACCACTTGGCTAACCGTTTTAGCATTTTGCTGCTTGCTAAATGCTGCACTTATAAAACGATACGCAAACACACAACTAAGCGTTGCAATAATTAGGGTGCTTATCATGGCAAATAGGTGGCCATGTAATAGCATAGAAAAGACTTCTTGAGGGTAGTCTAGGTATTCGACAAATAAACGATTTGGTCGTACATCGTACTGGGTAATAAACGCGGGAGTCGAAGCCTCAACAACCACGATTAAAGTCACAACTATGCAGCTATAAAGAGTAAAAACATGCTGAAAAAAAGCAGTTTTTCTGCGCAAAAGCACATGAGCGAGTAACATTAAAACAGCCAAGGCTGACAAGTAGCCTAAGCTGCTTAAGTCAACTCTTAAGCCGCCCAATAAAACGGCTAGGCTATCGCCATCAGCTAACCTTTGGTGTTGCCATACTAGCAAGGCAATTCTCGACAGTATAAATACTGACATTAAAATTAATGAAAAACGGAACAAAGGTTTTAAAACAGAAAGTTTTGTTGTCATAGTCGTACTTACTTAATCGAAACTACGGCAATACTAGGAGTCGAAACTTAAGAAATCCTTATGGTAATCTTAATATTTTCTAAACTAGAAAAACTTCAGTAAATCTTAAGTGAATCTTAAGATTCAAAGCGTAAGCTGATGACGCTAAAGCGGTTTTTATCTAAATGAGTAACATATGAAATTGTTGATTATAGAAGATTCGGTGTCATTAAGACGTAGTCTACGAATTGGTCTTGAGAACCTAGGTTTTACTATTGATGAAACCGGCGATGGCGCTGAAGGTTTGAGTATGGCAATGACAGGTGAGTACGAATTAATCATACTCGACATTATGTTGCCCAGTATTGATGGCATTACGTTATTACAAACCATAAGAGCAAAGCAGCTCGACGTTCGTGTGCTTATTTTATCTGCCAAGCAAGAACCAGAAGACAGAGTGAAAGGGCTACTCACCGGGGCGGATGATTACCTGACCAAACCATTTTCGTTTGATGAGCTGCATGCACGGTTATTAAATTTAATGCGTCGCGGCGGCCTGAAAACAATCAGTGATGTGATCCGCATTGATAACTTGGCTTTAAATTTACAATTAAAACTTTTGCAAGTTAACGACACCGTTATCGATTTAACCCCTAACGAATATAAAATAGTTGAGTGCTTGTTTAGTAATCAAAACAAAGTGATCACAGCTGAAAAGTTAAGTACCTATATTGCTGGGCAATATGACTTAGTTTCGAAAAACTCCATTGAAGCACATTTATCATCGGCGCGTAAAAAGGTGAGGGCAGCAGGTGGCGAGTTACCTATTCAAACTAAGCGTGGTTTTGGTTATATCATTCAAGGAAAATAATGAAATCAATTCGCAGTAAGTTAGTAACCACATTATCGATTACTATAACTGGGCTAGTGCTGAGTATTTTAGTTGCTACCGATATCGCCGTTGATAGTTGGATTGATAACGAATTTAATCGTGGTTTGAAATCAAAAGCCGGCATGCTTATGTCATTGATTGATATTGACGAAGAAGAAATTGATTTTGATTTTTCAGGGCAATTCATGCCTGAGTTTTCAGGCAGTACAGAAACTGAGTATTTTCAAATTTGGTCGCAGTCTGGGGTTTTTGCGCGTTCAGAAAGCTTGCATCTTTTCTCACAAAAGAATCTACCTCTAGAGAAAATAAAGCTTGGCGAGACAAAAATCATCAATACTGAGTTACCTGATGGTCGCAATGGCCGGGTTATTTATACTCGCTTTATACCGCCTTTAGACCTAGACGATGATGAAGACTTTATTGAGGGCGTTAACACCTCTTTGCAACAACCCATAACCTTAGCTTATGCGGCTTCATCAGAAGAAGTTGACTTTGTTTTATGGCTCATCGACGTTATTTTTGTTGTTTCTACTGTGTCAGTAATCGTATTTATTCGTCTATTTGTGCGTAAATCGGTCGACAGCTCTTTAGCGCCGCTGAATAAACTAAACCGGGATATTAGCCGGCTCAGTATCGCCGATAAAAATGCCGTGATAACAATAAAAGAGCCTGTTAAAGAGCTGCAAACCATTGTTGATAGCTTAAATGCCTTTATCCAGGAAAACCGCCAGCTTTATTTTCGCGAAAAACGCTTAACCTCAGATATTGCCCATGAATTAAAAACGCCGATTGCTGAGCTAATCAACATGGCTGAAGTGGCCATTCGGTTTCCAAATGAAAAAGAGTTTGAGGCAGACTTTAAACCCGAAGTGCTAAAAATCAGCCAGCGTTTAAAGAGCATTGTGTCGAACTTATTATTACTGCATAAGTACAGTGATGAAGCACTCCCAAAGCAAGATGCATGCGATTTAAATCAGGTTATTTTACGTACCTTAGAAAAACATGATTTAGAGCGAATTAAGTTTGAGTTTCAAGATGATATTCCTGCCATTGTCAGTAATTTATTTGCCCTTGAATCAATCATCACCAACCTTGTAAATAACGCAAAGCAATATAGCCCCGACAAGAGTGATGTAACTATAAGCACGCTACTGACGAAAGAGGATAAGCTGCAATTCTCTGTTACAAATGAATTAAAAGTACCTTTAACAGAAGACGATTTGAGCCAGTTATTTGATCCACTCTGGCAAAAAGACAGTGCCAGAACCTCTAATGATAACTTTGGGTTAGGCTTATCTATTGCCAAAGCGTTAAGTAAAGCAATTGATGCTGAACTTCAGGTGTCGTTAAGTGGGCAAAACATAACCTTTAGTTTGATTATTTCTTAAGGCTTTGCAGGCGTTTAATATGTGTGCAACACTGAGGTTATCAAAAAGAAATTAATAACAATAAGGAACAACACGATGGGAAAAATTATAGGTATTGCTTTAATCGTTATTGGTGTGGCGCTAGCTGTATGGGGATATAACGTTTATGACTCTGCAAGTGCGCAAATTAGCCGCACGTTTAGTGGTGACACACCAATTGAAGCTTGGCTCGGTATGGTCGGGGGCGCAATTTGCGCAATTGTGGGTATTTTAAAAGTTAAATAACCGCAAACATTGAAATCAATTAGCTAATACCTGATACTGTATTTATATACAGTGTCGGGTTTGGCTATGAAAACACAACTACCAGCAAAATATTATTTAAGTCATTTCTTTGAGCTTGCTGAATTTATTCAATCTCAGTGCAGGCATCTGCTTTTAGCAGAGCAGCAGCAATTTCTTGAAAAACTCCTTCAGCTTGATGAGCAAAGCTTATGTACTTTACTGCGAGTTTATTCTCGTAAGCCAAAAATCGTCGCGCTGTCATCATTAAATTATGAAGAGATCCCCAATCTGCACGGTGCTATTTTTAAGCTAAAACAGCAAGGGCTGGTGGCACATCCTAGCAGCGACGAATTAGATCTATTGCTTGAGCATTTAACCAAACCAACCCTGTTAACCTTATTAGCAAATGATGAGTTAATGGCCATTCAACCTGATTACAAAAAGTCAGCCAGTAAACAGAGTTTAACCCAACTGTGTAAAGAGCATATTGATCGCAACCACAGTGAATTAGAGGCGTTGTTTAGTCAGTTCGTGGTCAATAGCCGTAGCCAGTATTATGAATACTTTGAGTTTTTACATAGCGGCCGACTAAGTGGCGGTGATATCAATCATCAAAATCGTTTTGTGATGCGTGATTTGGGAATTGCAAAAGTACGTGGTGATGTTAGTGAGAGCATATCGCGTTTTCAAACACTAGCCGAAGCACAAACGCATTATCAATTAAATAAGCTGCGAATGCAGTTCAAAGAAAGCGAGTCAGAATCACAGTATCAGAACTTAGCCCAAGCGCTTTTAGCTATTAGCTCTGAAGATGAGTTAGCCCAGAGTATCAAAAACAAGTTACTGATCCGCTTATATAAGCAGCTTAAAGAGCATGACCTAGCATTTGCATTTGAGTTACTTGAGCACTGTGAAGGCAGCAGTGAAGCGCAAGAGCTGGCAATTCGCCAGCGTTACAAACAAGGTGATAAAAGCTGGGTTGAACAAAAGCTTGAGCAAGTTATTCAAGACCCACTTGATGATGGCATTTTGTATTTTGCAGAGGACTTTTTACAGCGTAAATATAACAAGCAACAACGCTCACGTTTAACACAAATGCTCATTGATACAGAGCATCAATTAGAGGTTGATGACATTTATCGTGGCGATGTCGAGCAAGGAGTGTGTGAGTACTATCAACAGCTTGGCAATACGGTATTTTTTACCGAGAATAATCTTTGGTTGAGCTTCTTTACCTTAACGTTTTGGCAAGAACTCTTTATAGAGACCCCGCACCCGCCGTGTAATGAATTTGATCTTTATCCAAAGGTATTGCTGGCTGATTGTTTTCACACAGTGCAACAAACACAAATTGAGCAAAAGCTTGCAAAATTCACTAGTAATGAAGCCTTATATAAATATGTTTGCAAAAACGTAGGGCAGTTTTATGAAGCGCCTAACGCTGTGTTTGTGTGGCACAGCGATATGTTAGAGCCGCTAGAGGTATTAATAAAATACAGCCCGCTTACAAATTTAAAAGCGCATTTATTGCAAATGACAAAAACCTTTAAGCAGCTCAAAGATGGCTACCCAGACTTGATGGTGCTAAAGGGGGATAAGCTTACCTTTGAGGAAGTGAAAGCTCCTGGCGACAAATTAAGACGCAACCAACTTGTCAGTATTGAGGTGTTAAAACAACATGGCTTTGCAGTAAATATCGTTGCGGTAAATTGGTTTAATGATCCAAATCGAATTTACAGTGTGGTGGATATAGAAACCACCGGCGGCGTACAAGGTAATAATAAAATTACCGAAATAGCCGTTGTGCAGTTACAAGCGGGTGAAGTAATCAATCAATGGGCGAGTTTAATCAATCCTGAGCGCAGTATTCCTGCTTTTATCACCAAGTTAACGGGGATAAACGCCGCTATGGTTCGTGATGCGCCACGCTTTGAAGAGGTTGCTGATACACTGCGCTCACTATTAAAAGGCAGCGTATTTGTTGCCCATAATGTGAATTTTGATTACGGCTTTATTCGCAAAGAATACGCTGCACTTGGGCAAGGCTTTAAAATGCCAAAGCTATGTACCGTAGTTGAATCACGTAAGGCATTTCCAAAGCTTAAGTCTTATTCGCTCGGTAACTTAGCCGCACATTTTGAATTGAATTTAACGAATCACCATAGAGCGTTAGCCGATGCAACTGCCACTGCAGAGCTGTTAAATCTGATTCAACAAACACAATCAAAAAAGGCGAGTTAAACTCGCCTTTAAGTGTTATTTACCGGGAAACTGGTGAATATGAACATCCCTTTGCGGGAATGGAATTGTGATATCAGCAGCGTCAAAGGCAATTTTAACCTTTTCATATAATCCAAAATACACTGGCCAGTAATTATCAGAGTCAACCCATGCCCAAACAAGCATGCCAATGTGGCTGTCACCATGCTGACTAACATGCACAACTGGCTTTTTAGCTTCTTGATCTTTTAGCACTAACTCATAGTCATTAAGTACACTCAAAAGTACCTCACGGGCTTTATGAACATCATCGCCATAACTAATACCAAATTCAATATCAACACGGCGCGTTGGCTCAGCAAACTTATTCTTAACGCAGCCATTTGAGAGCGTGCCATTTGGGATAATGATTTTTTCATTATCGTAAGTGAGTAAAACAGTGACAAAAATTTGGATCTCAACAACTTTACCCATGTAGCCTTGCGCTTCGATTACATCGCCAACTTTAAAAGGCTTAAAGAATAGAATAAGCACGCCACCTGCAAAGTTAGCAAGGCTACCTTGTAGTGCCATGCCCACCGCAAGGCCTGCAGCACCTAGCATTGCGATAAACGACGTGGTTTCTATGCCAATCATAGAAGCAACAGATATCAGCAACAGTACTTTTAAAATGACCGAGATAAAGGAAACTAAAAAGTGCGTAAGACCAACTTCGAAGTTGACTTTATTCATTGATTTTTCGGCCATATTGGCAATTCTACCAATTAACCACCAACCTATAATTAAAACCAGTATTGCTAGAATAAACTTTGGCCCGTAAAGCATCAGCAATTCGATAGCTTGGTTATAGATTTTCTCGATTGATATTTCGTCCATTACTTTCCCTTTTATATCAATATATGCAAAAGAAAATAATAGTAGAGGAATTCGTGTTTGTTGTGTGGGATAGCTAATAAAATGTGAATATTCAGAGGTAATTCAGCTATAAGTAACAAAAAAGGAGTAGTAAGCTACTCCTTTTGTTTGGGTCAAGTCGAAAGTTATTCTGTACGTTTACTTGGAATAACTTTAACTAACTTAACCATATTTTCTTTTATCTCGATAACTTCAATAGGGTAGCCGGCAATACGCAAACTAAGGTTTGAGTCTGGGATATCCTCTAAGTATTCAACAATTAAACCACTTAGCGTTTTCGGTCCATCAATCGGGAGCTCCCAACCCATTTCTTTATTTAAATCGCGGATATTGGCACCGCCATCAACAAGTACTGAGCCATCATCTTGCTCTGTTACTTCTTCACTCGGTGTACGCGTTTGCGTTGTAGTGAAATCACCCACTACTTCTTCAAGAATATCTTCAAGCGTTACTAGACCTTGAATATCACCATACTCATCAACGACTAAGCCAATACGCTCTTTTGATTGCTGGAACTTAAGTAGCTGTGTGTTTAGCGATGTGCCTTCAGGAATAAAGTATATTTCACGTACCGCACGCAATAGTGATGGTTTATCAAACTGCTCTTTAGTTAATAAGCGAAGTGCATCACGTGAGTGAATAAAGCCAACAGCATCATCAATTTGGTCACGATACAACAGTACGCGAGTATGCTGTGCATGGGTAAGCTGGCGGCTGATAAGCTTCCAATCGTCATTGATATCAATAGCAACAATTTCGTTACGTGGGATCATGATATCTTCAACAGTGACTTGTTCTAAATCTAAAATTGAAGTCAGCATGCTTTGGTGGCGAGCAGGTAACAGCGCACCTGATTCGTTTACCACAGTTTTTAATTCTTCTTTACTTAAGCTGTGCTCTTCAATTTGTGCAGTGGTAATACCAAACAAGCGCAACATGCCGTTGGTCATCCAGTTTACGACAAGTACAAACGGGAAAAGTATTTTCAAAAGGCCTTTAAGCACAATTGAGCTTGGGAAGGCGACCTTCTCAGGGTAAAGCGCAGCAAGTGTTTTTGGTGTTACTTCGGCAAAGATTAAAACAACCAGTGTTAGCGCACCGGTTGCAATAGCGATACCGAGATCACCATACAAGCGAATACCAATGATCGTTGCAACCTGTGCTGCAGCGATATTGACAAGGTTATTACCAATTAAGATCAGACCAATGAGTCTGTCAGGGCGACTTAATAGTTTGCTGACGCGCTTCGCTGCACGATGATCTTCTTTAGCAAGATGACGCAGGCGAATACGGTTGATTGACATAATTCCAGTTTCAGAACCAGAAAAATAAGCAGAAATAAGTATCAATAATCCCAATATAATAAACAGGGTACTAGTCGATATGTCGTCCAAGGATGGATCCTTTTTTTATAAATCAGTGCATATTAAGCTAGAGTCAGCTTGCTGAGTCAAGTTAAAACTTATTTAGAACCACTTCTTGGATGAAACGGCTGCCAAAATAAGCAAGTGACAAGATAAAAGCGGCTATCATGATCGAAAACACCACAGGCTTACCACGCCAGCCTTGACGTAAATGACCTACAGTGACTACGGTGAAAATTAGCCAAGCAATTAATGATAAGACCGTTTTGTGGATAAACTCACTGGCAAACATTCCCTCTAAGAAGATGAACCCAGAAAGGAGAGCAAAAGTCAGTAAGATAGTACCCAGCGTGAGTAATTGATATAGCTGACGCTCAACCACCATTAAAGGCGGGAGGTGGCTGTGAACAATTGCCAAGTCTTTGCGTTTTAGGCGTTTATCAATAAAGTAGAACTGTACTGCATAGAGTGTTGAGATTATCAAAACACAATAGGCTAGCAGTGATAACGATATGTGAGTAACTAAACCAAGCTCAACATCAATTGACTGTAAAATCACATGATGCGGTATAAATAAGCTGGCAAGGGTCAGTAAGGCTGCAAAACCGTAAACAACTGGTAACAATAAAGTTGCGGGGAATTTGAGAGACACAGCTGTCACCGACACCACAATGACCCAACAGGTTAATAATGCAACGTTGACGATACTTAAATCTTGACCGTCAGCACGAAAAACTGAATTAACCAGTAACAGCATATGAGCAAGGATAGCCACAGTGCTAAGAATGACTGTGAGTTTTTGGCTTGGACCTTGTTTGTGAAAAAGGCGTGATAGCACATGTGACGTTGCTAACACATAAAACAAACTAGCAATAATAGTTAAACTAATAATCATCGTGTTTTGGCCACTTAATTTATATCGATAAATCCTTGTCTCTTTGATGCCATTGTATTTTATAGCAAGGCAAAAGCATAGAGTTTGTAAAAAGAAACTCAAACTGCATACTTGAACACTGTATTGTCGACCACCATTTACGGTATACTACTAGGAATTAAATTTTAATATTGCCTGTATTGTCGCCAAACTTGTTTGATTTATGTACATTGCAGGTGCAACACGTTTTATCGGAACCTTTACATGTTTGAGAATCTCCAAGAACGCTTAGGTAAAACCTTAAAAAATATCAGTGGCCGCGGACGCCTAACTGAAGACAATATAAAAGATACATTACGCGAAGTCCGCATGGCATTTTTGGAAGCGGACGTTGCCTTACCTGTTGTTCGTGAATTCGTTAAGCAAGTTAAAGAACGCGCCGTAGGTGTTGAAGTAACAAAAAGCTTAAGCCCAGGCCAAGTCTTTATTAAGATTGTTCGCGAAGAACTTGAAAAAGCCATGGGTGAAGCTAACGAAGAGCTAAGCCTTAATGCACAGCCGCCAGCGGTCGTGATGATGGCGGGTTTACAAGGTGCTGGTAAAACGACCAGTGTTGGTAAACTAGCTAAATTCTTAAAAGAGCGTAAAAAGAAGTCTGTATTAGTTGTGAGTGCCGACGTTTATCGTCCGGCAGCAATCAAACAGCTTGAAACACTCGCTGATGAAGTGGATGTGGAGTTCTTCCCAAGTGACATTTCACAAAAGCCGGTTGATATTGCGAACAACGCGATTTCGCACGCGAAGAAGAAATTTATTGATGTGGTATTAGTTGATACCGCAGGTCGTTTACACGTCGATAACGACATGATGGACGAGATCAAAGCACTTCACAGTGCGATTAACCCAATCGAAACCTTATTCGTTGTTGATGCGATGACAGGTCAAGATGCGGCAAACACTGCAAAAGCATTTGATGAAGCGCTTCCTTTAAGTGGTGTGATCTTAACTAAGACCGATGGTGATGCCCGTGGTGGTGCTGCATTATCGATTCGTCATATTACCGGTAAGCCAATTAAGTTTATGGGTGTGGGTGAGCGCACTGATGCTCTTGAACCATTCCACCCTGACCGTATTGCTTCTCGTATCCTAGGTATGGGTGATGTACTTTCATTAATCGAAGAAGTCGAAATGAAAGTAGATAAAGAGAAAGCCGCTAAAGTTGCCGAGAAGGTATTTAAAGGCGATGGCTTCACATTAGATGACTTTGCTGAGCAACTTCGTCAGATGAAGAATATGGGCGGTATGATGTCGATGCTTGATAAGCTGCCAGGCATGCAAAACCTACCAGACGCTGTAAAAGGCCAGATGGGTGATAAAACTTTCGTACAAATGGAAGCTATCATCAACTCTATGACGCCAAAAGAGCGTGCTCGTCCTGAAATCATCAAAGGCTCGCGTAAAAAACGTATTGCTGCAGGTTCTGGCACTCAGGTGCAAGAAATCAATAAACTGCTTAAGCAATTTACGCAAATGCAGAAGATGATGAAGAAGATGAAAGGCAAAGGTGGCATGAAGAAAATGATGCGCGGCATGAAAGGCATGTTACCACCAGGTATGATGGGTGGCGGCCCTAAATTTTAATAGTGCTGTTTATTAAGTGTATAAAAAGGAGCATATAGCTCCTTTTTTTGTAGATAATTTATGCGTAGTTGTTAGCTGCATGTAAGATTTAAAGCCCAGATCAGTGTTTAATCAACTAAACTTACATTTTGCAGCAGTTCTTACTTGCAATGTTGCAAAAAACTCGTACAATTCCCCAGCTTCCCGTACTGGGGAGTAAATCTTATTAATGAAAACAGTCAATCTAATGTAGAGGACGGTATGGTAACTATTCGTTTGCAACGTGGTGGCGCTAAAAAACGCCCTTTCTATCAAATTGTGGTTGCGGATAGCCGTTTCTCGCGTGACGGTCGCTTCATCGAGAAAGTAGGTTTCTTTAACCCAATCGCTTCTGGTCAGGAAGAAAAAGTACGTTTAGATTTATCTCGTGTTGATCACTGGGTAGGTCAAGGCGCATCTCTTTCAGATCGCGTAGCTAAGTTAGTTAAAGACGCTCGTAAAGCGGCTTAATAGGCGTAAGAGTAACCATGAGTCAAGAGAACACCTCGTATATTACAGTAGGAAAGCTCGGTGCCCCGTATGGTATAAAGGGCTGGCTTAAGGTGCATTCATTTACTGATGATCCCGAAGGGATCTTCGATTTCAGCCCATGGTTGATAGGGCAACAAGGTAAATGGCAGACCTTAGAAGTGGTCGACTGGCGTCGCCACAACAAAGGCTTTATCGCTAAAGTTGCGCAAGTAAACGACCGAGACGAAGCAATGGCTTTAACCCATGCAGAAATCTCAGTAGATGCAGCGCAGCTACCAGAATTACCGCAAGGTGAATTCTATTGGCGAGATCTGATCGGCATGTCTGTTATAACTGATAAAGGTTATAACTTAGGCACTGTTGATGACCTAATGGAGACAGGGTCAAATGACGTTTTGGTTGTGAAAGCAAACAAAAAAGATGCATTTGGCCAAGCAGAGCGTTTAATCCCTTTCTTAACAGATTCTGTTATTAAAGAAGTTAAACATGATGCAAGAGAAATTACCGTAGACTGGGACCCAGGGTTTTAATGTCACAAACGAGTTCGCTATGGGTAGGGGTGATAAGCCTTTTCCCGGACATGTTTGATGCGATTACCACCCAAGGGGTAACAGGTCGCGCAGTTAAAAATGGTCTAATCGACTTTAACTGTTGGAACCCACGTGACTATGCCACTGATAAGCATAGAACTGTGGATGATCGTCCTTACGGGGGCGGTCCTGGCATGTTAATGATGGTTGAACCATTGCAACAAGCTATCCTTGACGCTAAAAAAGCGGCAGGTGATGGTGCAAAAGTAATTTATATGTCCCCGCAAGGGCGCAAATTAGATCAGCAAGGTGCAAGCGAGCTTGTACAATCAGAAAAGCTGATTTTAATTGCAGGTCGCTATGAAGGTATAGATGAGCGAATCATAGAATCATACGTTGACGAAGAATGGTCAATTGGTGATTTTATTTTAAGTGGTGGTGAGCTACCCGCGATGACGCTAATTGATGCAGTAGCACGATTAGTACCAGGGGTGTTAGGTCATAATCAGTCAGCTGAGCAGGATTCATTTTCGAATGGCTTGCTTGATTGTCCTCACTATACACGGCCAGAGACATTGGATGATAAACAGGTGCCTGCTGTATTACTCAGCGGAAACCACCAAGAAATCGCTAAGTGGCGCACAAAGCAATCACTTGGTAGAACTTGGCTTCGTCGTCCTGACTTGTTGCATAACCTAGCTCTGACTGAGGAGCAAGCGGCACTCCTTGCTGAATTTCAGCAAGAGTACCAACAAGCTTGTGGCTAGAAGACAGTTACACCTAGGAAAGTGAGAAATATAATGGCAAAAGTAAACCAAAATATTATTAAAGCGCTTGAAGAAGAGCAGCTTAAAACAGACGTACCAGCATTCGGCGCTGGTGATACAGTAGTTGTACAGGTACGTGTAAAAGAAGGTAACAAAGAGCGTCTACAGGCCTTTGAAGGTGTTGTAATCGCTAAGCGTAATCGTGGTCTTCACTCAGCATTCACAGTTCGTAAAATCTCGAGCGGTGAAGGTGTTGAGCGTGTATTCCAAACGCACAGCCCTCTTATCGATAGTATCTCAGTTAAACGTCGCGGTGCAGTTCGCCGTGCGAAACTTTACTATCTACGTGAGCGTTCTGGTAAATCTGCACGTATTAGAGAAAAACTTAACTAATACGCGCTGTTTTACAACGCAAAATAAAACGGGTTGCAGCCTTAGGTTGCAACCCGTTTTGGTTTTTATACCACAAAAAAATTTTCCTTCCCTGAGAAATACCGAAATACTCCCTTCTAAATTATCTGTTATCCCTTTATAAGCTATGCTACATGCATGTTAGGGCTTTGTGCTTTGGCTGTTATCCTGTTACTATAATTTGTATTAAAAGCTTTACTTTTTTGTATATAAATATTTACGTTTTTAGGGTTTGAGGTGTAGTAACGTGGTAACAGTGAATGATCTAGCTGATTTAAGAGCAGGAATAGATGAATGTGATGCGCAATTGGTAGCATTACTGGCAAAGCGTAATGGGATTACAGAAAAAATAGGCGCAATTAAGCAACAAATCGGTGCACCATTACATGCCCCAGATCGCGAGGCTGACTTACTCGCGGCACGTCGTCAAGAAGCAATCGCACAAGGGGTTAACCCTGAATTAGTTGAGGACATCTTGCGACGTATGATGCGTGAAGCCTATCAGAATCAGCAAGGTAGCCTTGCTTGCGTTGCGCCTCAGTTATCACCCATTGTTATTGTGGGTGGTGAAGGTGCAATGGGCCAGCTCTTTGCACAACAGTTTACTCGTTCAGGTTATGAAGTTCGTATTTTAGATAAAGCACAGCAAGCACAAAGTGAAGCGATATTAAAAGGGGCAAAATTGGTTCTGGTCAGTGTGCCAATTAATGCCCTTGAACAAGTCGTCGCAGCGCTACCGACACTTGATGATGACTGTTTGCTGGTTGATATTACCTCTGTTAAGCAAAAACCTTTAAAAGCACTTATGGCGGCTCATAGCGGCCCGGTAGTTGGCTTACACCCCATGTTTGGTCCAGATATTTCGCACTGGGTAAAACAAACGGTTGTGGTGTGTGAAGGTCGAGATCATGAAGTCGCTAAAGGGTTAATGGCACAACTACAAGTTTGGGGCTGCCAAGTAGTTGAAATGGATGCTAAAAAGCACGATGAAGCAATGCAGATCATTCAGGTTATGCGCCACTTAACCACCTTTGTATATGGCCAGTTTCTTGCCAAGCAAAGCCATACACTCGCAGAGCTTCGCAGCTGCTCATCACCCATTTATCAATTAGAGTTAATGATGGTAGGGCGCTTATTTGCCCAATCGCCAGAGCTTTACTCTGACATCATGTTAGCGCAATTCGACGATGTAGAAGCACTGCTTGCCAACTACCAAGATACTTTTGCAGACACGCTCGAAAAGCTAAAAGCTGGGGATAAAGCATCATTGATTGCCGCATTTGCTGATGCGAAAGAGTACTTCTCTGATGCGACAGCGCATTTCTTAACGCAAAGTCGCAGCTTACTCAATAAAGCAAACGACGCGAAAGTACTTGATTAAACGGCTCTTATCTAGAAAAAAGAGCTCTATCAAAAAGCCCGCATCAAGCGGGCTTTTTAGTTTCAAATGTATTGCTTTAAATAATCGTTCTAATGACCACCTAATGAGCCAGGTAACGCACCGCTGTGGTGATTGATTAAGCCCCATTGATACAGTAAGTCAGTCATATCTGAAAGGCTGAATAAGGTCATGCTCAAGCCAACAATCGTCAGCACTATGGTATAAGGTAGCGCCATGTATACCATGCGTCCATAAGATAGTCGTAACACAGGGGCTAATGTTGATGTAAGCAAGAATAAGAAGGCAGCTTGTCCATTAGGAGTCGCAACACTTGGTAAATTAGTACCTGTGTTAATTGCCACAGCTAATAAATCAAACTGGTCACGGGTAATTTGACCTGCCTGTAATGCAGCAGCCACTTCATTGATATACACAGTACCCACGAAAACGTTATCGCTGACCATCGAAAGAATACCGTTGGCAATAAAGAACATCACCAGTTGCAGTTGACCTTCAAAGGTAAGTACCCATGCGATCACAGGTGTAAATAAATGCTGGTCGATAATAACTGCAACAATTGAGAAGAATACGCAAAGTAATGCTGTGAATGGTAGGGCTTCTTCAAATGCTTTACCTAATTGGTGCTCTTCAATAATACCGGCACTGGCTGTGGCAAAAATAATTACAGACAAACCAATTAAACCAACTGTGGCTAAGTGAAGGGCTAAGCCTATGATCAACCAAACAGCAATGAAAGCTTGAATAGTTAAGTTCACTTTGTCGCGTGTGGTGCGTTTTTTCTCTAGCTTTTTAGCATGATCCGATAAAATTGTGTGGATGGGGGCTGGGAGTTTTGCGCCGTAACCAAAGGCTTTGGTTTTTTCGAGTAAGAAGGTAGTGGCAATACCTGCAATCATAACGGGTAAAGTAATAGGCAACATTCGGAAGAAAAATTCGCCAAATAACCAGCCTGCACGCTCAGCAATGATCAAGTTCTGTGGCTCGCCTACCATAGTACATACACCGCCTAAGGCAGTACCAATTGATGCATGCATTAACAAGTTACGAAGAAAAGCACGAAACTCTTCAAGCTCTTGACGGTTTACAGGGCGAACTTGGTTATCGTCATTAATATCATGCTCGCTGCTAGAGTCTTTTCCTGATGCCACCTTGTGGTAAATACTGTAAAAGCCCATCGCGACAGCAATAACAACGGCCATCACCGTTAACGCATCTAAGAAAGCAGATAAAAAAGCCGCAGCAATCGTGAACGACAGCGACAATACGGTTTTACTTCGCACCGAAACAACCAGCTTTGTGAAGATATACAAAAGCAAGTCTTTCATAAAATAGATGCCGGCAACCATAAAGATAAGTAACAGGATCACATCGATATTCTGAACTATTTCATGTTCAACTTGGCCGGCGGTTGTCATGCCGATAAATAAGGCCTCAATTGCTAATAAGCCTCCCGGTTGTAGCGGGTAACATTTAAGTGCCATGGCGAGTGTAAAAATAAACTCTAGCACTAATACCCATCCTGCCAGATAAGGGTTAAGTTGAAATAACACCGGGTTGATTAGTAAAAACGCAATAATGGTGTATTTATACCACTGTGGCGAAGTCCCCAAAAAATTTTTAAATATTGCTGGTAAAACGCGCTGCTGCATGGCCGTACCTTTTAATAGTGCTGGTTGTTATTGTTAATAATTAGAAATTCAGTATATCGAAAGTATTGTTATTTGGCGTACTTTTAATCCAAAAGGTCATTTATTTAACTAGATCTTGTAGATTTTTATGCACTGCGGAGTTAGTTTACTTGTTAGTTGCTGATCATCTGGTACAATCAGTGAGTTGAACACCAAATGCGGTAAAAGTAGTTGCTAACTCAAGTGGAAATTGGATGAGAATTTTTAAAGCGAAAAGCCCAGCAGGTTTTGCTGAAGAATACATTGTTGAATCTATTTGGAATGGTGACTTTCCGCCTGGCTCAATTCTTCCTGCTGAACGTGAATTGTCAGAGCTGATTGGTGTAACACGTACAACTTTACGTGAAGTACTTCAGCGTCTAGCCCGTGATGGCTGGCTAACGATTCAACACGGTAAACCTACCCGTGTAAATAACTTCTGGGAAACCTCGGGTCTTAACATTCTAGAGACGCTAGCACGTCTTGATGAAGACAAAATGCCAGAGCTTACAGACCAATTACTTTCTGCTCGTACTAATATCAGCGCAATCTATACCCGTGCGGCTATTAAGCTTGCCCCAGAGCGTGTAATTGAAATTTTATCGCAAAGTGAAGAACTTGAAGACAGTGCTCAAGCATTTGCTGATTACGATTATAAAGTACACCATGAATTAGCGGTAGCGGGTAATAACCGCATTTACGTGCTTATCTTAAACGGCTTTAAAGGCTTTTACTCAAAAATTGGCTGCCACTACTTCTCTGATTCTCGTACTCGTGAATTAGCGCGTCAGTTTTATAAAGATCTAACAGTACTTGCTGAGCGTCGTGAACATGACGGTGCGATTTCTATGATGCGTAGATATGGTCATCAAACAGGTGAAATCTGGCAGCAAATCCGTGGTGACATGCCAGAAGATATCATGGACTAAGTGTCCTTATTGATATTTCATTTAAGAACCCAGCTAAAAGCTGGGTTTTTTGTGTTTAGTGGGTCAATTTGCACATTAATATAGAGTTATCTCAATCCCCGTTTATTGCGAATCAATTTTTCCGATTAAGCATATCGTTTTTTTCGATTGTTCATTTGTCTGTAACCTCATTACACTATCTTGCAAATTATCAATACTTACTCTTGGTTTTTGATTTTTAGTAACCATATCTAAGTGAGTATTGCATAGGCAATTGGAAATAAACTCAAATATTTGGAGATAAAAATGGGTGTATTAGTTGGCCGTCAGGCACCAGACTTTACTGCAGCAGCTGTTCTTGGTAACGGTGAAATCGTTGAAAACTTCAACCTAAAAGAAACTATCAAAGGTAAAAAAGCAGTTATCTTCTTTTACCCGTTAGACTTCACTTTCGTTTGTCCTTCAGAGCTAATCGCTTTCGACAAGCGTTTTGAAGAATTCCAAAAGCGTGGCGTTGAAGTAATCGGTGTATCTATCGATTCACAATTCTCACACAATGCATGGCGTAACACTGCCGTTGCTGACGGTGGTATTGGTCAAGTTAAATATGCACTAGTTGCAGACGTTAAACACGAAATCTGTCAAGCATACGACGTTGAGCATCCAGAAGCAGGTGTTGCTTTCCGTGGTTCTTTCCTAATCGACGAAGAAGGTAACGTACGTCACCAAGTAGTTAACGACCTTCCACTAGGCCGTAACATCGACGAAATGATCCGCATGGTTGACGCGCTAGCGTTCCACAGCGAGCACGGTGAAGTATGTCCAGCTGGTTGGACTGAAGGCAAAAAAGGTATGGACGCAAGCCCTGCTGGTGTTGCTAAGTTCCTTTCTGAAAACGAAGGCGACCTATAATCTAGGCCTTAGTTAAAGAATTAAAAAACCCGCCAATTGGCGGGTTTTTGTTTTTAAGCTCAACGAGATTAGTTAAAGCGCATTGTTAGCTTAGTATAGAAATAACGACCACGTGGGTTATGTACGCTTGATACATAGCCGTATAAGTCGCCATCACCATCACCGATTGCAAACGGAGGATCTTCATCAAACACGTTATTCACACCTACAGAAAGTTTGATTTTATCTGAGAAGTTATACGCAGTTTGTAAATCAACCAGCGTTTGTGAATCAACCATTCGTGATGTGTTGCTATCAAAGTCTAAATTACCATCAAAGTCGATATCTGGCGTATCTTCAAACTCGCCAGTGTAACTAACATTCACATTAGTGTTGAAGTCACCCATCTCCCAGTTTGTTGAGAAAATCCAACGGTTTTCAGGGTAACGGTACTCGCCAGTGTAATCGCGGCCATCTTTCTTAAATTCGTTTTGGTAAGCCCATTCTAAATTGAACTTTAAGAAGCCGTAATCGTTCATCGCATGCGTGTAGTTAGCCGATACATCGACACCCGATACTTCTTGTGATGAGACGTTTTCAAAGGTGCTGTAAACTTTTTGGATTACACCTAAACTCTGACCATTTTGTGGTGCTAAACGCACACACACAGTGCTGTTTTGGTCATTACAGTTGTTATCATAGATAGGGCCGAACTCTTGCTCGTCAATCTTATTATCTTGTGTAATGCTCCATACATCGACTCCAAAACCAAATTCAGCGGTAGGTGCCCAGATGAAGCCGACATTCCATGACTCTGATTCTTCAGCTTCAAGGTTAGGGTTACCCGCAAATTGAATGTTGTAATCAAGAGCATTACAATCCTGTCCCGTTGCCTGACAACGATAAGTATCTACAAAGAACTGACTTTCTTCCGACGGACCTAAACCAATTTGTGCTAGTGAAGGCGCGCGGAAACCTTGAGCCCATGAGCCACGAACAGTGATTGAATCTGTAGGTGCCCAGCGAACAGCTACTTTAGGGTTTGTTGTTGAGCCAAAATCGCTGTAGTCATCATAACGACCTGCTAATTGCAGCTCTAAGTTATCAGCGAGCGGAATTGAAAACTCAATATAAGCTGCATATTGGTCGCGTTCAGCAGCGGCTGATACAGATTCAGTACCAAAGATTAAACCACGTTGGAATTGGTCGTCTGGAATATCGCTCACATCTTCTTCACGGTATTCAATACCTGCAGCCATCATCACCACATCATCGCCAAAGCTGAATGCTTCACCACTGATATTTGCATCAAATGAAGTCATATGAGACTCACCACGGCGCACTAAGCTTGTCGTGATACGGTCAATAACTGCTTGGTCATTATAGGTGCCACCAAATGGGTTATAGTTACCCGCGTCAATTTCTTGTTGTAAGAAATCAGTGCGCACCCAACCTTGGCTTCTGTCACCGGTTTGCATTGATTTACTGCGACCTTTTTGAACTGCGGCTTCCCAGCTCCAGTCACTGATCTCACCTTTTAGGCCCGCAACAAAACGCAGCGTATCTGATTCAATATCCCATTGACGCGGGCCGGCATCTACGGTTCTGTAGCGACCAATCTCGATATCTTGGCCAAACGGGTTGTTAGGGTGATTTGCTGGCACTGTAAGGCCTGCATCTTCATCAAGAGGAGTAGGGGCGCCTGCAGCTTGCGACGTATTGTGTTGTACTGCAATCTCTAAGAAGGCTGAAATACCATTGTCAAAGTTATATTCAAATTGTGAGATAGCACCGACACGCTCAGATGCAGGGGTTACGTAACCATACGGGCCGTAGTCAAATAAGCAGCTGCCACTTGCAGTTGCATTTTCCGCCGGACAGGCCGGATCAATGGTTTTTTCGCCATCTACATAAAAGTAGCCAGGGAAACCGCGCGATGAACGGAAATCCATACCACCGTATGGTTCTTGGTTTGCTGTGCCTAAACGGCCCATTTCATCAGAAGAGAGTGCGGTGTTGTTAAAGTAATCAATAATAATTGATGCGCTGCTTTTTTCTGTACTGGTACCCCAAACTAGGCTTGCTGTTTTTTCTTCGTAGTTAGGATCGTCAGTGCCACCATATCCAAGGTTTACTTCTAGGCCGTTAATATCTTTCTTTAAGATAATATTAACTACACCTGCAACCGCATCAGAGCCATAAATAGCTGATGCGCCATCCTTTAAAATATCGATACGCTCAATCGCAGAGACAGGAATTGAGTTGATATCAACAAACGAATTAGTAATGCTTTCAGCAAAGGCGCTAATAGATACACGACGGCCATTAATAAGTACCAATGTTGCGTCTGAGCCTAAGCCTCGAAGGCTGACTGCTGCAGCACCATTAGCTGTAGAGTCTTGGTTATTACCGCGAGTAGAGAAAGTACCATTACCTGCAACTGGCATACGTTCTAATAGTTGTTGTAGGTTGTCGTAGCCCATGTTATCGATGTCTGCACGACTGATTGATTGAACCGGTGATGGCCCTTCAATATCTGAGCGCTTAATGCGAGAACCTGTAACTTCAATACGCTCGACCTTTTCAGCTCCGTCTGACTCTGCAGCAGCAGACATAAAACTTGTGCCAGCTAATGCGGCAACTGTAAATGCATAGAGAGGTCGTTGTATAAAGCGGTGGGTGTTCTTCATATATTTCAATCCTTGTATAATTGTGAAAGTGTTGTGAATTAATCACGACAAAGATTGATACCATGTAAATGGTTGAGAATGAAATAGCAAAAAAGTATGGGTTTATTAAGGGGTTAAAGTTCTTAAGTGGGGAAAGTTAGGGCTGGTAAGGGGTACGAGCCTACCAAAAAGGTTAGGCTCATTTCATAAATTAAGCTTTATGTTTCATCAGGCGTTCTTTTTCACGCGCCCAATCTTTATTTTTTCCGTCTTCACGTTTGTCGTGCATCTTTTTACCTTTAGCAAGGTGGAACTCCAACTTCACCCAGCATTTTTTCCAGTACATAGCAGTCGCGATTAATGAAAAACCATCGCGTTCTGTAGCACCGATAAGACGATCGATTTCACGCTTATTTAAAAGTAACTTACGATAACGAAGAGGATCGCAAATTACGTGAGTAGAAGCACTATTGAGTGGCTGAATTTGACTGCCAAGTAAAAATGCTTCGCCGTTTTTAATATGAATATAAGTCTCAGAGATGTTTACTTTACCAGCTCGGATACTTTTTACTTCCCAGCCCTGTAGTTCAACACCTGCTTCGAACTTATCGTGTAAAAAATACTCATGACGCGCTTTTTTGTTAAGCGCGATGGTATTAGTTGTCGATTTAGATGATTTTTTCTTAGCCATAGTGGCTCATATTATACGTAAAAACAGCGTTTTTACATCGCTTTTTTAAGGCTTTGCAAATATTTTCGTGTTACTAAAATTTGGGGAAACAGCCAAAGCTTGCTAAAATTCGCCGACAAAGTTGGGAGTGAATATGCCGCAAATAGAAAAAAGTGCGCTGGTAATGTACAGCAGCAAAGAAATGTTTGATTTAGTGAATGATGTTGATGCTTATCCAGAGTTTTTACCACATTGTTCAGATGCTAAAATCGTTACACAACAAGCCAGTGGCATGACGGCCAGTTTAGAGATCTCAAAAGCGGGTTTAAAAAAGTGGTTCACTACCGAAAATACCTTTATTGATGAGCAAACTGTTGCGCTACGCTTAGTCGATGGTCCATTTAAAAAGTTGCAAGGCAAATGGCACTTTTTACCGCTGGACGATAAAGCATGTAAAGTTCAGCTTCACCTTGAGTTTGAATTTGCTAGTAAACTTATTGAGATGGCTTTCGGAAAAGTATTTAACGAAGTCGCTAAGAACATGGTTTATGCATTTACACAACGTGCTAAAACTGTATATGGAGTTCGCCCATGATCACTGTTGAAGTGGTTTTTGCCTTACCAACAACGGCAACCAGTTTGCTGGTAGAAGTGCCAGTAGGCACTACAGCTGAGCAAGCGGTGATTAAGTCAGGTATTATTGATAAGTGCCCTGAAATAGACGCAAATAACCTAACGCTTGGGATTTGGAATCGTACTTGTAAACTGCATCAAGAAGTAAAAGATGGCGATCGCATAGAAATCTATCGACCGCTTATTGCTGATCCAAAGGATGCACGCAGACGCCGGGCTGAAAAAGCCAAAGAAGAGGGCCGTGCTAATAAAATTACAGGTGGGCGTCCGCTTAATAAGGCATAAAAAAGGGTAGCTTAGGCTACCCTTAATAATTTGCGCTGCTATTACTCTTGTTCAAGCGGCGTATTAAATTCGCTTGGTTGTTCATAGTCACCCGATAACGAAACTAGCTTATCGTTTTCAAAGTTAATAGTGAGTGACTTACGTTGCTCGTTACTGCGACCAATATTGAATACGTACAGGTAGTGCCAGGTATTTTTATCAAATGAGTCTTCAGCTACTGGCTTGCCTAGTACATATAGTACTTGCTCGCGAGTCATATTTACACGAAGCTTATCTACATCTGACTGCTCTAAGAAGTTACCTTGAGGAATGTTGATTCGGTAAACCCAGCTTGAACACCCTGCTGTAGCACTTAAAGTAAGGGTAAGTACTAACCAAAAAGAAAAAGTTTTAAACGACTGCATTATTTGTTTGAATCCTTATTTTTTATACACTGCATGATACCGATTAGTCACAGAAGGTAAAACCCTTTTCAGTAATTGTTTTTACTGAAATGCGATTAACAATCACGAGGCACAGATTTGACCACAGCAAACCCAGAAAGTTTACAGCAGCCTATAAAAAACAACGAAAATTCAGAGGCTCTGTGGCATTTGTATATAGTGCAAACACGTTTAGGTCACTGGTACACTGGGATCAGCACCAATGTTGAAAAGCGTTTTATGCAGCATCAAGCGGGAAAAGGGGCTAAAAACCTTAAAGGCAAGGGGCCTTTAACACTTATCTATCAACAGCAGGTAGGTAATCGTAGTGAAGCAACTAAACTTGAAATAAGCGTAAAAAAGCTCAGCAAAGCACAAAAAAGGCAGTTTGTTTTAACCTCTGAACTACCCAAATAGCTAACTTGGAAGCTTTTCAATAAATAGGGCTATCTTCGCCATGGCATATTCGAACAATGTAAAGTCAATGTGCGCCGCTGTGTCAGTGCTTTGATGATGATGTTTATCGTGTCCGATGCCAAAATAAATATAAGGGATCCCGGCTTTAGCGAATGAATAATGGTCACTTGCTCTGCGCCAATCAACGTTGAGATCAAATAATCGATTCAGCCTCGCTGACGAGCTAGTTGCCATAAAGGTGAGCTGCTCATCTGATAGGACTTTAATCTCAGCTTGATATTGCGCTAATGATTGCTTATCTAAAAACGCATAGATACGCGGTTTTCGTGGGTTCACAACGAGCATATCTAAATTAATATTAAGTTTGATTTCGTCTTTATTAAGTGTCGATACCAAGTACTCGCTACCATGTAGGCCATTTTCTTCTGCATCTGTTGCAACAAAAACTAATTGATAGGGCTGGGGGCTTTGTGCAAAGTGCTTAGCTAAATAAAGTAAAGCAGCAACGCCGCTGGCATTGTCATTAGCACCAGGATAAAGCCGACTGCCTTTTTGCCCTAGGTGATCATAGTGGGCAGTAAAAATAACTTTTTTACAGTTTTCACAGCGGCTATTTTGGGACGCAATAATGTTCCGTCCAGTAGCCTTGCCAAAGAATCCTGATTGATAAGTAAAACCTTGTTCATTAACCGAATAGCCAAGTGCTACAAAGCGCCCTACTATGAAGTCGGCGGCTAATTTCGCGCCCTCGGTATTCGTTTTTCGCCCAGCAAATTGAGCCGATGTTAGCGTTATGATGTCGTGTTCTAAGTCTGTATTGGCAAATGCTTGCCCAGTGCTTATCAGTACAGCACTAGCGGTAATCAATAAGCTTTGCAGTATGCGAGCGAAGCGCTTGTAATTTACTCTCGTAACGCTGTTTATCATGATCAAAGTCTGCTTTATTGTTAGCCATAGTTAAATACTTTTTAGCCAGCTTTAAGTCACCTAATTGGTAGTAGGTTCTCGCTAAACCAAAATCAGTATCATGCAGGGTTGGATTTAAGTCACGGGCTTTTTTGTAGTGCTTTATGGCATCTTGGTAACGGGCGGTTGTATAGGCATCATTACCTAAAGAAATATGGTAATACGGGTTTGCTTGGCGTTTATTATCAAGCTTGGCTAATATAGCTTGACCTTGCTCTTTACGATCGGTCAGGTTATAGAGTCTTGCTAAATTGCCTAATGCGGTATTGTTGTCTGGATCTAAACTAATCGCGTATTGGTAAGCTGTTTCAGCACGTTGATAGTCACTCGTTAATCTGAATAACACCCCAAGGTTGCCCCATGCACCTGAGTAGTTGCTATCAATATCAACTGCCGCTTTGTAATAGCTAAAAGCAGTATCATAATCATGTTTTAGCATCGCAGCAGCGCCTTTATTGTTATAAAACATTGCTGTGATGCGGGCTTTATTAATGTTGCTGGTTTTAAATACTTCTTGGCGGCTGTTAGGGTCAAAGTCTATCACTAAAGAGCGTTCTTCTGGGTAAATGACTTTTCTATTTACCACGAGCTTTTGAGCCTCACTTACTTTTAAGTTGATATGGCCAGTGAGTAAATTAAAGCCATTATCAAGTGCCCAATATTCTGGAATATGCACTTTTTGAAATTGTCCTTCAAGGCCAAGGTAGTCAGCAAGGCTATAGGCTAAAATCGATAACGATAAACAGTTGGCGTTTAAATTTGAATATGCCTGACTAGCCGTCAAGGTCGCACCAGATTGATAAGATAAAGACGAATCACCATTTTGTAACAGGAACTTCAGTAAACGTTTAGTGCTTTGCAATGAACGGCTGTCTTTTGGGAAAGCACTATCAAGTTGCTCTTTTACATGTTCGCTTAATGCAAAAATCTCTTGTTGAGTTTCAACTGGGGCTTGAGTAAACGTATTACTTTGCGTCAAAGCAAGTGGTGGGGGAGCGGTGTTCTTTTCTGTACTACTACACGCTGTTAATAAGCAAAAGCTTGAGGCTAAAACAATGCTAGGTAATTTCATCTGACCCTCTTAATTCTTGGCCTAATACCATTTAAGTATAGGCCGTGAATGAAAAAGGGTCAGGGTTAACTGTTACAAAACGTGTCAGCGTTTATCAAACGTCGCAACAAGGTCATCAAGAGTTTGTGCACTGTTTGCTAAGTCTTTGATTGCTTGTTCACTATCAATTTGTTCACGCATGACGTTGTCACTAATATCACTTATTTGCTCAATATTACGACCCACATCTGCCACTACATTACTTTGCTCTTCGGTCGCAGTTGCTATTAAGGTTGCCATATCGTTTATTTCATTGGCAGCATCGTTAATGGCATTTAGTAATTCAACAGAGCTCTGCATTGCATCAACGCTTAATTGAGCTTGAGATTTTGAGTGGTTGATGTGATTAACCACTAAATCAGACGTGTTCGTTAGCTCACTGATCATCGTTTGAATTTCAGTTGTTGATTGTGAAGTGCGATTTGCAAGCGCTCTTACTTCATCCGCTACAACTGCAAAGCCTCGGCCGTGCTCACCGGCACGTGCAGACTCAATCGCTGCGTTGAGTGCTAACAAATTGGTTTGCTCCGAAATCCCTCTAATAGAGTCAACAATACTTGCGATAGCTTGTGTTTTATTTGCCAACTCGTTTACTTGCTCGGTGATATTATCGATATCACATGCCAGCTCTATTATCGCTTCTTTACTTTGCGTTACCTGAGTATGGCTTTGTTCAGTGTTCTGCTTACTATTCTCAGTGAGCTTAGCGGTGTTAGCTGCGCTTGAGGCAATTTCTTGCACAGTCGCACCCATTTCATTAATTGCCGCAGCAACAGAGATAGTTTGCTCTTTTTGATTATCAAGCGCTACTG
Organism: Pseudoalteromonas shioyasakiensis; assembly: GCF_019134595.1. Classification (NCBI taxonomy): domain Bacteria; kingdom Pseudomonadati; phylum Pseudomonadota; class Gammaproteobacteria; order Alteromonadales; family Pseudoalteromonadaceae; genus Pseudoalteromonas; species Pseudoalteromonas shioyasakiensis. Next base: position 1,325,766 of record NZ_CP077770.1, read on the forward strand.
AGTTCTTTTGTGCTTGCTGAAACACATGATCAGCGCTTTGTCTGATTTCACTACTTTCTTGAGCAACTTGGCTAATTGCAGTTTCAATCTTAGAGATAAACTGGTTAAAGCCTGCAGATAGGTTAGCAAGTTCAGGTTGCTCAGAGTCAGGAAGTCTATATGCTAAATTAGCATCACCAGAGCCTAAACGGGTGAATAACTCAGCCATTTTCGACAGCGGCGATGAAAGCGTACGTGCAAGCACTAAACCAGCAAAACTTGCGATTAGCGCAATGACAATTGCAAAGCTGATGATTTGCCATTGTAAAACCTGAATACTCGAAAATACTTCGTGCTTAGGCACTTGGGCAATAACAAATAAATCGGTGTTTTTAATAGGGCTTGCTGCCACTAAGGTTGCTTCACCGTTAAGATCAATTTCTTGTAAATTGAAGTCGCTTTGCGTTAGCAGAGTACGCGTGATGCCCGTTTTATAAACGTCATCCAATTTAGCTTTAGCGACTTTATTCTCATCTTTATGCAGTTGAATGAGGCCGTTTTTATCTGCAACAAATACAAAACCGGTTTCTTCGATTTGGAAGCGTTTCAGCATTGCCTGCATATCGTCAATGCTTTTAGCAAGGCCTGCTAAACCAATGCCGTTGGTTTGCTGGTGGTTTACAAACATTTTCACATCAGTCGGCGACTCTTGATAGATACTGATAGAAAAAGGCTGTGCGGTGTTTGTAAACGCAAAAAACCAACCATCTTGCTCTTGCGTTAAAACGCGCAAAAAGCCGTCTTGGTTCCAATATTGTGCAGTTTCACGATTAGCCCACGAAGCGGTTGCTAAATCGTATTGCTTAACAAGGCGGTTAAGTTCTTTTAGCAGTGTTTTATCATCAGTATTGCCTGAACGCGCCCACTCTAATACAAATTCGTTACTAGAGAGTTGCTCAGCTGCACTGATCATTTGATTTATATCGTGAGTAATATAATTATCAATTGCTTGTAGTTTGCTAGGTAGTTCAGATTCTATCATTCGTTTTTCGATGATTTGTTTTGCACTGTATATCGCTGTTGCGCCTATTAACGCAGCAACAATGAGAGCAATTGAACTGCCAAGCAGTGTGATTTTTTTAGTAATGGTGAGTTGATTTAACGCCATGAAAGTGTCTTAGTTTACAACATTTAAGTCAGTAATTTTAGCATACACTTTACAGATGACGAATCAATGTAGGGACAAAAAAAAAGCCCAAAGCATATAAGCAATTGGGCTTGGTTTCTAACAAGCGAAACTTACTTTCCAGGGTTAAACAATTTTCTTCATTGCTGACATGTAACCACGTAGCTTGCTACCAATGATTTCAACCGGGTGCTCGCGTAGTGCTTTATTCACGGCAATCAAGGTTTGGTTATCAACCTGGTTGCTTGCACTATCAAGACCTTTACCAATCACATCTGTATCGATGCCTTTCATAAAGTCTTGTAGCAGCGGTAAACACGCGTGGTTGTATAAGTAACAGCCATACTCTGCAGTATCTGAAATAGTTCGGTTCATTTCGAAAAGCTTCTTACGAGCAATGGTGTTTGCGATAAGCGGCGTTTCGTGTAGTGATTCATAGTAAGCAGATTCAGCGATGATACCTGCCGCAGTCATGGTTTCGAAGGCAAGCTCAACACCTGCTTTAACCATTGCAACCATTAAAATACCTTGGTCGAAGAATGCTTGCTCGCTGATCTCTTGGTCGGTATTTTGTTGCTTTTCGAATGCAGTTTCGGCAGTTTCTGCGCGCCATGCTAGTAATTTTGCGTCATCTTCAGCCCAGTCAGCCATCATACCGCGTGAGAATTCGCCGCTGATGATATCGTCCATGTGCTTGTTATAAAGCGGGCGCATAATAGTTTTAAGCTCTTCACTTAATTCGAACGCTTTCACTTTTGCTGGGTTTGATAAGCGGTCAAGCATATTAGTCACACCACCATACTTAAGCGCTTCAGTAATTACTTCCCAACCGTACTGGATTAGTTTTGATGCGTAACTTGCGTCAATGCCTTTTTCGACCATTTTATCGAAGCAAAGTAGTGAACCTGTTTGTAACATGCCGCACAGAATCGTTTGCTCACCCATTAAGTCAGATTTAACTTCTGCAATAAATGATGATTTTAATACACCTGCACGATGACCACCGGTCCCTGCTGCATACGCTTTTGCTTGCGCTAAACCATGACCTTGAGGGTCGTTCTCTGGGTGAACCGCAATTAATGTTGGTACACCAAAACCACGTTTGTACTCTTCACGTACTTCTGAACCAGGGCACTTAGGTGCAACCATGATAACTGTTAAGTCTTCACGGATTTGCATGCCTTCTTCAACAATGTTGAAGCCGTGTGAATAAGCAAGTGTTGCACCTTGTTTCATTAACGGCATGATGGCAGTTACAACAGCCGTATGTTGTTTATCAGGCGTTAGGTTTAATACAACATCTGCTGTTGGGATAAGCTCTTCATATGTGCCTACAGTAAAACCATTTTCAGATGCGTTTAAGAAAGATTGACGACGCTCAGCAATCGCTGATTCACGAAGTGTGTAAGAAACATCTAAACCTGAATCACGTAAATTTAAACCTTGGTTAAGGCCTTGTGCGCCACAACCGACAATAACGAGTTTTTTTCCTTTTAAAGCGTCTACACCATCAGCAAACTCTGCTGGATCCATAAATTCACACTGCGCTAATTGCGCTAACTGCTCTCTTAAAGGAAGAGTATTAAAATAATTCGCCATTGTTAGTGTCCTATAAATACAATTTTGTTAGAAAATCAAAGAACCGACGTAGTGTTCTTTGTATGTGTTAACACTATGCAATTTTTTACCTTGCGTAAAATGATATATTTGAATTAAAGTATTTCATAAAATGAAATGGTAGCGATATGGATCACAAACATCTTAATTACTTTTTGGCGTTAGCTAAGACCCTGCACTTTGCCAGAGCCAGTGAGCTCTGCCATATCAGTGCGCCAACTTTGAGCCGTAACATCAAGCAACTAGAAGAAGAAGTTGGGGTAGTGCTGTTTAATCGGGATAATCGCACCGTAAAATTAACCCGCGAAGGTGAGTCATTTATTGAGTACGCTAATGCGACGCTTGCTAACTGGCATCGTTTTAAGGCTAATGTGCAAGAGCCGCAACAGCATGTTTATGGCAATGTCAGTATTTATTGCTCAGTAACAGCTTCGTATAGCTTTTTACACCAAATACTCGAGCAACTGCGAATGCAACATCCATATATTGAAATTACCCTCAATACCGGTGATCCTGCTCTTGCAATAAATCGTGTTTTAGATGGCCATGAAGATATGGCAATTGCTGCAAAACCTATGAAGTTGCCGGGGCAAATTGCCTTTACCAGTGTAGGTTACTCACCATTAGTTCTGATAGCACCAAAAATAGCATGCCCGATCAGCGAAAAGCTTTATGCCAATGAACAAATTGATTGGTCAGATTTAGAATTTATCGTTGCTGAGCAGGGGTTATCAAGGCAGCGCCTTGAACAGTGGTGGCGTAAAAAGAATATCCATGGCCGAATATATGCGCAGGTTGCAGGCCATGAAGCCATGGTTTCTATGGTGAGTTTAGGTTTAGGTATTGCCATGGTGCCAAAAATTGTACTGGATAACAGCCCGCTCAAAGATAAAGTACAAATAGTGAGTGATGCAGAGCAGACTATTGCAGGATTTGAAATTGGTCTAGCTGTTTTAAATAAAGAGCGGCATGATCCGGCACTCAACGCCATTTGGAGTATTGCTCAATCGCTTACTCAGCAAGCAATTTAGCTTAAAATATAGAGGCTACGACTTTACTGCTAACTATATTATGTTGATACAAATGGTTTATTTTGTTAGTTATTTAGTATTGGTTTTTGTTAAAAGTTTTCGTGTTTTTTGCTGGTTTTACACCGCTAAAATCCTTTTTCATTGATTTTTCTTTTTGTGTTGTTAACTTAATTTAAATAATAAAATTTTCATGGCCTAGACTCATGATACTCTCAGCGCAAGCCGAACATTCTTTAAGCTACTCGAGCCATTGTTTAAAGCTCGCAATTCCTCTAATGGTAAAGTACAAAATGCCAATCACTCCGCTTAATTATGCGCTTTGGTATTGTTATGTTAGCGAAAAGAATCAAGACTTAAACGAAGAGCTTGATAGTATTATTAAAAAACACAATACCTGTAGCCATGAGCAGGCAAAGCATCTTTTCAACAAGTATTTATCTCGGGACGACTTGGCATTATTTTATCAGCTATCTGGCGGGTTTAATGATGTTGTTGGTAAAGTGCATCAAGATATCAATGAAGCCATTAATTACTCAGCTGAATTTAATCAGGCCTTACAAGAGTGCCGTGACACACTAACTAGTGCAGATATAAGTCAGGAAAGCGGCTTTGATGATGTACTTGACTGTGTAGAGCGCTTAAGTGACGAGTCGGCGGCTTTGCAAAGTCGTGCACAAGATTTTCAAAATCAGCTTGCGCTGGCTTACTCTGAAATTACAGAATTAAAACAAGAGCTTGTTAGGTCTAGAAGTAAAGCCGAAAAAGACCCACTTACAGGGCTTTATAATCGCGGTAAATTTGATGAAGATATCACGCGGTTTTGTCAAACCAATGACCTAGCAGAAGTCGCTGTCCTTACTATGGTCGATATCGATCACTTTAAACAATTTAACGACACCTTTGGTCATCAAAAAGGGGATCAAGTTTTGCGTGCAGTTTCTGCAAAACTACTTAAACATGTATCTAGTGTTGGTCAGGCCTATCGTTATGGTGGTGAAGAGTTTTGCTTCACCGCACAGTTTGCCAGTATTAGTGACATGACTAACTTCACTCAGCAACTACGTCAAGCTGTAACCAAATTACAAATCAAAGACCCTAAATCTAATAAGGTGTTAAGCCAAGTAACAGCTAGTTTTGGTATTGCTATAAAAGCTAAAACTAGTAATCCAGAACAACTCATAGCAAAAGCCGATAAAGCGCTCTATTTAGCCAAAGAGCATGGTCGAAATCGTATCGAAATCGTCGAAGAGTAACAAACTTAATCGATATATGTATCAAATTTGTGAATAGTTGTAACCTTGCAACGACAGTTTGTTCACATCTTGATATTATGCTCTTATTGCAAAACCCCTTTGGTCGTAAAATAACAATGAAATCTCAAACGATCAGGATGTGCGCAGCGGTTTGTGTCTTGATAGGCATGCTAGTAAGTCAAGCAAGCGCCGATGACTCAACGCGCACTGAACGTGAAAGCCGTGTGGCAAATCAACAGATCGATACCCAGCAGTGGCACCTAAGTATTAATACGGGAGCAGGGGTGATCACGAACCCGCTTCATGGTGGCGATAACTTACCATTAATTGTGCTGCCTGAAATTGCTTTTTATGGTGAAAAATGGTTCTTTGATAATGGCCGTTTAGGTTATTCATTCCAAGAAAGCGATACTCATGTAGTTAATTTTGTTACCGAGTTCAACCCTGAGACTCGTTTTTTTATTGATTTTCACCCAAGCAATGTTTTTGCACTGCAAACATCGAATAGCTTTATTGTTGAATCGACCACCAGTAATGAACTGGCAGAAAAGTCGGTATCGACGAATGATATTAAAAAGAGACGATGGGCATTAGATGCTGGCTTAAGCTATCACTATATTCATAATAATCATGTGATTTCTTTACAGGCACTAGCCGATATTTCGGGCGTTTATAAAGGCCTTCGTAGTGCTTTACAATGGCAATCACATCACCGCATAGGAAACCTATCTGTCGCACCTAGCTTAGGGGTTTGGTACAAATCAGCCAGACTAAATGATTATTTTTATGGTTTATCGGCTAAAGAGTCCTCATATGGGGAAATAGATGTTGGCAGTAGTTGGCAACCTTATGCTAAAATCGACGCCCGTTGGCCCCTGAGTGAGGCTAACTCTCTTCGTTTTCATTTAGCATATTATGACTACTCAGCCGTGGATGACAGTCCGCTTTTTGAACACACGTACTCGATGACTGCATTTATAGGATTCAATCATATTTTTTAATATGAAGTATTTTGTTTTTAGTCTGTGTGTGTTTGCTGCTTTTTTTTGGGCTACCCCAAGCCATGCGCAAGCGACTCAGTTTGATATCACGCCAAAAGTGTGTGTTGTATTACAACAGCACGAATTTTGTGATCTTGAGTTAAAAATCAGCTGGCAAACTAAACAACCTCAAGATCTGTGTTTGTTTCAAAATAACCAACAAATTCAATGCTGGAACGACAGCAAGAAAGGGCTATATAGCCATAAAGCGCGGGTTCAGGTTGAAACAATATACTCCTTAGTCAATCCGCACACGGGGAGCAAAATTGCGACCGCAAAAGTCGAAGTGCAAAGCACCGAAGCAAAAACAACGAGGCGTAGGTTACGCTCACCGTGGAGCTTTTTTTAATTCAGGAGCAACCAATGGCAAAGATTTTACTTGTTGAAGATGATCTCGGCTTACAGCAGTTAACACGTGATTACCTTCAACATAATGGGTTGGATGTTGCGGTCCTTGAACGCGGCGACGAAGTATTTGAATACCTTGAAAACAACCCAGTTGATTTAATGATTTTAGATGTCATGTTACCGGGTAAAGATGGCTTTAGCGTTTGCCGTCAAGTACGTGATAAATTTAGCTTACCTATCTTAATGCTGACAGCTAAAGGTGAGGACTTTGACCAAGTGATTGGCCTTGAACTTGGCGCAGATGATTATGTAATTAAGCCTGCAGAACCTCGTGTATTGTTAGCACGTATCAATGCATTGTTACGTCGCGGTCAAGCTACAAACAAAGCGCCAGAAGAGCTTAGCTTTGGCGATTTAACCATTGATAAAACTAGCCGCATTGTTACACTTAAAGGCAGTGAAATTACACTGACTTCTCATGAATTTGAGCTGCTTTGGTTGCTTGCGTCAAATGCTGGTGAAGTGTTAAGTCGTGAGCATGTTCATCAACATATGATTGGTCGTCAATATGATGGTTTAGACCGAACCGTTGACGTACGTGTATCGCGTATCCGTAAGAAATTAGGTGATAACAGTGATAAACCATACCGAATTAAAACAGTTTGGGGACAAGGTTACCTTTTCGTATCTGACGCATGGGATATGTAATTATTAATGGGGAAACTATTTGCTAGCTTATATCTTTATATAATAGTTTCTCTGTTTCTTGTTAGTGGGGTCATAGAGCAGTTATGGCCCTACGAAGAAACCCAACAACAAATAGCCCTTGACCAAGAATTTGGTAAATCTCTGTGGTTATTAAGCCAAACTGAAAATGGCTTAGCGACACTTCAACAAGAATTCGAAAGTGAGATCATAAACCTCAGCGATCTAGCACTTCCTGAAGACCTAAAAACACAGCTACAAACTGACCATTACCTGTATTTGTTCAACCAAGAACAAAAAGTGGTTTGGTACATAGCTCTTAATGACACTCAGCTTTTGCAAGTAGGCCCACTTTCTATTGAAAATCCAAACTTTAGCTCCGTTTGGCCATACTTTTTATTATTAACTGTGATTGGCTTGCCAATTGGACTGTGGAGCCTGCTACTGTGGCGTGACTTTAATAAATTGACGCTCGCCTGTGAAGCTGTAGGAGGATCGCAAGACTTTGAACTTCACGATGCCTCAAAATCATTTTTTCTGCCGATTACTGATACCCTAAACGCGATGCAAGAGCGTATTCAGTATCTACTGGCTGCGCAGCAAGAACTGACGTCCTCCGTTTCTCATGAGTTTAGAACGCCCCTTGCGCGTTTAAAGTTTGCTGTTGCCATGCTCGAAGAGCAAATCGAGAATGAAAAGTCGTACACATACATTGATAACATGCAGGCTGATATTGCAGAGCTTGAAGCACTGGTGTCTGAAATGCTCGAATACGCACGACTTGACTCACACCAACCAAGCTTAAAGCCCCATTCGTGTGACCTGACAGCGCTTATTAACAGTGTGGTGAATAAACTTGAGTTTGCTACTGACATTGAGGTCGCAGTGACTGCACCTAAGCAGCTTTATTACGAGTGTGACGAGCATTTTATGGCGCGTTGTATTCAAAACCTTTTAGGCAATGCACAAAAATACGCCAACCATAAAATTCATCTAAGTATTGAAGAGTTGGGTGATTCGATACAAATAAGTGTTGAAGACGACGGCCCAGGGATCGCTAAATCTGAGTGGCAAAGTATATTTAAGCCATTTACTCGTCTAGATAAAAGCCGTGACAAGAAAACTGGTGGCTTTGGGTTAGGTCTGGCAATAGTTGCTAAAATTGTCAGTTGGCATCAAGGGCAGTCTGAGGTAAGTGACTCTCAATTGGGCGGGGCAAAATTTACTATTCATTTGTTTAAAAGTAACTCGCTTTAAATTGCAGGCATAAAAAAAGCGCCTAGGGCGCTTTTTAAAGATTAAAACCAAAAATAAACAAGTAGCAAAGTAATAGACCGCACTTAAATATAAAAGTTCGAAAAAAGTTTAATATTTTTCATCTAATAATGGCATTAGCATTTTCTCAAGGCCGTTGAGCTTCACTTCATACATCATCGCTAGCTGTGCACCTAGCTGGGAATCAGGAAATCCTTGCTGTTTAAACCAGACTAAATAAGGCTCTGGCAGCAATAATAAAGGGCGACCAGCATACTTTCCAAATGGCATTTTAGTATTTATGGCGCGTTTAAGTTGAGCTGGTTCCATCTTTATCTCAAAAAATTTTAAAGCTAGATGATACGGTAAAAAGGGGGGAGAAAATAGGCTGTGACGGGCAAGAAACAGCCTATTTAGTGAGGGATGTAGGCCCTCAGAATAACAACCACTAATTAATTACGGCGTATTAGTGTAGTTGGTGACGACGCTTTTTAGTGAAGCCAAGTTTGTTTAGCTTAACGACAATAGCTGGGTCGTCGATTCGTTCTGGTGTTTCACCATCACGAAGAAAATGATCGCTTGGTACTTGATATACATCGAGCATCTTGTTGAATAGCACTGTTCTGATATCCATTGCAGTCATGCCATTATTTTGTAACTCATCAAGTTGCTGCTGAATATCTGAAAGTTTCCCGGCACGTGCATCATCCGTGTTTGCTAAAAATTCGTTGGTAAACTTATTTTTCATTTAAACAACCTCAATCCATCTAACAGTGCTGAATTAAAAACAGCGGTACTACACAACACTGTTAAACTTTTTTGTGTTAAAAATAGATACTTAGCTAAGCACCTTGGAATTAACTCTACTCTTTTTTTTATCCGGATTGCTAATCTGGATGTAAAGCTTTGTAAATAAGTTTGACCCAATAGAGGAACTGATTTGATTTGCCGTGAAAACTAGTTAGCCAACTAACTGAATACAGTGAAAATAATTCTCAGTACCATGTAAAGGTACCAAGAATTATTTTTTACATTAAGAGAAAAGTTTCTGTTTTACATGCTCTGCGAAGCCGCTACCCGCTTCTAAATAGAAGTTATAAGTAGAGTCGACCCCCATATCTTCTAGTTCTTTTTGCTGATCTGGATAGTTTGCAATTGCCGTAACTTGACCCTCATAACCAGAGGCACGAAGTTGTTCTAAGGCAAAAATATTTTGCATATGTTTTGGCATTGCAAGCATCACCATACCCACATGTGAGTGGTTTACCCGCTGCCAAAAATCAGGGTCAGTGGCATCAGCAAGTAACACACGGCGGCCTCGGGTAATATGTTTGTCAACAACATCTGGCTTAATATCAATTCCAGCAACAAGGTCAGGGTGAGTTTGACTGATTGTTTCATAGGCACCTGTACCAATTCGGCCCATACCAAATATAACGATTTTAGTGTCATTTAAATTTACGGGTAACTCTTCGGCAAGACGGCTATCGCTTTCAAATTTAAGCAGCCAATGTTCTATTTTCACATACACTTCATTTGAGCGTTTGTTCAATGGCGAAGCTAAAATAAAGGTGATTGACACAGCGATAGCCATCACGGCTAGCCATTCAGATGTGATCATATTGCTGGTGGCTGCAACAGCGCAGACAATCAAGCCAAATTCACTGTAATTAGCTAAGCTAAATGCGCTTAATAATGAAGTGCGAGCACGTAATTTGAATATGTTTGTTAGCACATAATAAAGTGCAACTTTTAATGGCAAGACTAAAATAATGATGAGTGCAACAATCACGGCATGGCTGGTCAGCTCAGCATTCAAACCAATATTTAAGAAAAAGCCAACCAGTAACACGTCTTTTAAATTAAGAAGTGATTTTGATAATTCACCGGCTTTTTTGTGCGACGCGAACATCATACCGATAATCAACGCACCTAAATCACCTTTAAGACCTGAAAATTCGAAGGCTTGATAGCCAATAACGAGCGCAAAGAAAAAGCCGAACAGGGGTAATAACTCACCGTGTTTTGAGCGATTTAATACCCAAAACATCACTGGGCGTAAAATAGGTAAACCCACTAATAATGCCAAAGCCCAAATGTTCGGTGCTTTACCTGTGCTGATGGCTAAGAAGATAACGGCAAAGATATCTTGCATAACCAAAATACCAATGGCGATTTTACCATGGAGGCTTGCCATTTCACCGCGTTCTTCAAGTACTTTTACGGCAAAAACAGTGCTAGAGAAGCTAAAAGCAAAACCGACTAACAATGCACTTTGCCAAGTGAGTTCGTTAAATAATGGCAGTGCAAGGGCACCAAGCAACAACATAAAACCACTAAATAGCGTACTGCTCAAAACGATATGCATTGAAGCGGGTGCCCAAACTTGTGGTTTCATTAAGTTTGAGACTTTGAGCTTAAGACCAATGCTAAACAATAACAAAGTAACACCCAGGCTTGCCAACGTATTCAGCAGCTCGGTTGTCTTATATCCATATAGGTTAAGTGCAAAACCCGCTAACAAAAAGCCGATAAGAGGGGGGAGCCTTAACTGATAAACAGCAAAGCCACAAACGAACGCGGTAGCAAAGTAGATTAGTTCCATAGTTTTTCTTTTGACTTCATTTGTTAGGAGTGTAGCGAAATATTTGTTATTGGAAAACAATATCAGACAGTAAGAGTTCAAAAAATAAGCACTTATACATGATTTATTGATTAATCCGCCAAAAGCATCATTTTTTCGCTGACATTAGCTTTTAATTGTGGTTAAGATGCATTAACAAAGGAATTTAAGCCATAGGTTAGCAGCTGGCTTAAGGAGAAAAGATGTTTAAGAAAATCCTTGCATCAGTAGGTATTGGTGCAGCAAAAGTTGACACTGTACTTGAGACAGAGCACTTACAACCGGGTCAAAAATTTAATGCCGTGATAGTTATTAAAGGCGGCGATGTTGATCAAGACATATCGGGTTTAGACTTAGCACTGATGACGCGTGTTAAAGTCGAAGGTGAAGATGGTGAGTACTTTACAAACCATGTGATTGAAAAGTGGCGAATTACAGATATCGGCACGATTGCAGCGGGCGCGGAAAAACATATTCCATTTGAAGCACGCCTGCATTCAGAAACACCGATGACCGAAATTAACGCTGGTTATAACCAATCACATGTATGGCTTGAAACAGGTCTAGATATCGATTTAGCGCTTGATCCAACAGATCGTGATGCACTTCACATTTATCCTAACGATGCCGTAAGCACGTTAATGGAAGCGATGGATAGACTTGGCTTTAGTCTTGTAAAAGCGGATGTTGAAAAAGGCTTCTTAAGAGCACCTACATTCCAATCACATTCGGGTTGTTATCAAGAGCTAGAGTATCGACCAAATAGCCGAAGCCTATTTGGTCTACAAGAGATAGAGTTGTCGTTTGTTCCTGAAGCGCACAAAACTCATGTACTCATTGAGCTTGACCGTGCCTTTAGAGGGGATGGTTATGTCGATTTAACAATTGAGCATGATCATGTCAATCTATCGCAGCTGTGTGATCAGCTAGAACGATTATTTGCTTAGGCTAACTGCTATTAAGTTAGTTAAAACCCAGCTACGGCTGGGTTTTTTGTCTTCAAAAAGGAGAGTTATGTTTTCTGTTAAAAGTTATAGCGAACTCAGTAAAGATGAGTTATTTGCCATCTTACGGGCGCGTGTTGATGTATTTGTGGTAGAGCAAACGTGCCCTTACCCAGAAATTGATGAAGTAGATAACAATGAACTGACCCAGCACGTGTTCTTGTTTAAAGATCAGCAAGTGGCAGCCTATGCACGATGCTATGAAAAGAATGAGCAATTTAGCGCATTTGGTCGAGTGCTGGTAGCAGCGCAATTTCGTGGTGAAGGACTCGCAACCAAGCTAGTGCAAACCGCGATAGACACATGTAAAGGGCATTGGCCTAACAAAGCGATTATGATTGGTGCTCAGTGTTATTTAACAGGGTTTTATCAGCAATTTGGTTTTGAAAATGTGGGTGATGATTACTTAGAAGATGGCATTCCACATCAGGATATGTGTTTGAAGTAGCCCAAACGGCCACTTCAAACATAAATATTTATTAGCTTAACAGAGAGTTAGCAAATACGAGTGAAATGGCTAGTGGGCAAATAAACTTGATATACCATGGCCATACTTTCCAGAAGAAACTATTGGCAGCTTCAGGGCACCCTTGTTGAATTTCTTTTAGCAATGACGCGCGATGCCAAATCCAACCAACAAAAATACAACACATTAAGCCTAGAATAGGTTGACCAATCTTAGTGGTTAAAGTGATCACAAAGCCAAATAACGTGCCTAAGTTAAAGACAATTGTAAAACTAATGAGTGCAATGATACCGCCAATTATCCATGTTGCTTGCACACGCTTTAATGCAAAGCGTTCAACAGCATACGAAACAGGTGCTTCTAGCATAGATATTGATGACGTTAATGCCGCAATACTCATTAACGCAAAAAATGCAAAGCCTACAAAAATACCCACATCACCCATGCTGGTGAATAGTGCCGGCAGCACTTGGAATACTAAGGTGTCTTCTGAAAGTAGTGCGCCCTCGGCAGAGAAAATTTGTACGCCTTGAGCTTGAGCAACATACATAGCTGGAATAATCAGTAAACCGGCTACAAACGCAATGAATACATCAATCAAAGTCACATAAGCACCTAGCGATACTAAGTTTTCTTTTTTGCTAATGTATGAGCCGTAGATGATCATTACGCTAGTACCGAGCGACAATGAGAAAAATGCTTGCCCTAATGCATTAACTAATAACTCAGGGTTTAAAATCGATGAAAAGTCTGGCACTAAATACGCTTTTAGACCTTCCATTGCGCCATCTTGAGTCATTACATAGATGATTAGCATAAACAAAATACCTAACAGGGCAGGCATTAAGCGCTTAGACCATTTTTCGATGCCGTTTTCTACGCCTTTAGAGATAATCGAAACGGTTAAAATAATAAATACGCCAGTGAATATAAGGTTTCTTGATAGTGACTGCTCACTAAGCCAAGTACCAGCTTGCTCTTGCCCGGCTAATTGCGCAACGGGTTCGAGGGTCGCACTCAGCATCCAGCCAGCCACAATCGCATAGAAGCTTAGGATTAGACCCGCACAAATAATACCGCCAAAACCTACCATGAAGGCGAACTTCTTTTGCCATGCTTGATTCGTTACTTTTCGAAGTGAAGTGACGGCATTAGCTTGACCATGACGACCAATTACTAACTCAGCCATTAAAGCAGGATAAGCAAGACAAAATGCTAACACTAAATAAGCCACTAAAAACGCGGCACCGCCATTACTTGCAGTTTGTGTTGGGAAACCCCAAATGTTTCCTAAGCCAACAGCAGAGCCTGCTGCAGCCATAATAAATCCAAAGCGGGAGCTGAACTCCCCACGTGATGCGCTCATATTATTGTTACTTCTCTATTTGTGACGGCGCTGACAATCTACTCGAATTAACACTAAATAAAAAGGGTTAATCATCCGCATTTTCGTTGTTCTTCGTTATGTGCGAGTTGTCAGCGTAGAATTCGTGCAATTGCGCATTACAATACGAAACAATTAACACAAATGAAACCGCTTTAGTGGCTTTTATTTTGGATGGTTATGCTAAAACACGCGCCACCTAGCTGCTTACTTTTTGATACTTCGACCGTGCCATGATGCCAATCAACAACTTTCGCGACGATTGCAAGGCCAAGCCCGTAGCTTTCTCCATCCCGATTTCGATGTGTTTGTTCTTGGAAAAATGGACTAAATACTTTTTGCCAGTTTTGTTCGCTGACACCAGGGCCGTCATCTTCAATCTTTATGGTAACGGATCCACTGGTACTGGTTGCACTGAGTAAAATTTCAGATTCGGCAAAGTCGCAGGCATTACTTAATAAATTAACAATGGCCCGAGCTAACCAGTGTAAATCAGCACAAATATCACCGCCTTCAACGAAGTGATTAATGCGCAAACTTTGTTGTTCAAGCTTAGGCTCAATTTGATGAATTAAGGTAAGAATATAGGTTTCTAGATCAGAATGATTAAAGGTCAACTGATTCGCTTTTTGCTCAAGGGTTGCAAATGCCAAGTAACTTTTTAGCATTGACTCCATTTGATCTAAGTCGTTTTCCATTCGAGCAAGATACTCAAGGCGTTTTTCGTCATTGCTACAATCTTGCGCTGCCTCTAGACCAAATCGTAAGCAGGCGATAGGTGTGCGAATATCGTGAGATAAACTTGATGCCATTAACTTATTTTCATCAAGGAGTTTTTCAATTTGACTCGCCATACGGTTAAATGTCAGCTCAACATCTTTGATATAGGTAAAGTGAGATAAGTGAATACGGCTTTTTAAATCACCTTTAGCAAAGCGTTGTGCGGCTTCGTTTAATACCGTTAAACGCTTGGCAAGTGGCGCAATAATAAAGCCCATAAATACGCATAACCCAGCGTAGAATAACAAGGTGAGTAATACATCGTTGCCTTGCTCGTGTGTTAAGTCTTTATCTAAACGCATTTTTAGATGATGCGTACCTAAAGCGGCTTCACTATAAAGTAAGTAATAGCCTTGTTGATCTTCGAGTATGAGACCACTAGGTTGGGTTATTTGTGCTAACAATGAATGAGGTAGCGCAAGTGACTGCGTAGGGCGATACTCAAGTTGCACAGCAAAGTCACTGTTAATTCCTGTAATAGCCCGCTCACGATCTTTAGCATCATGCTTAGCGAGTTGTTTTGCAAAGCCTTTAATCATTTGCGTTTCGCTAGAAAACACATCCTGAGGTGCTTGGGTTTGTTGGCTAAAAGCATCAATTAGCCAACCCAAAACAATGATTGATAGCAGGGCACTGCCGAGTAGTGAGATATAGAACTTTTTCACAGGCGCGAGTCGTTATTGCCAAGCAGTGGCTACAAGTAAATAGCCTTTGCCCCATATGGTCTTAATTTTTTCAGGGTGCTGTGGGTCATCATTAAATTTTTTACGTAATGATGAAATCAGCACATCCACGCTCCTGTCCAAGCCGTCATACTCGCGGCCCTTAGTCGCCTTAAATACTGCGTCACGGGATACTACTTGGCCTGCATTACTGGCTAGATAGTTTAGTAAAAGGTACTCAGCGCTTGAAATATGTACTTCTTCGTTTGCTAAATATACAGTACGTGACTCAGTATTGATTGATAATTTACCCACATTGATAAGTTCTGAGTTTGCTGTAGATTCTTGTGTATCTGATTTAGAGCGAAGTGCCGCTTTAATTCGAGCTAATAAAGCGCGAGGGCGAACGGGTTTCATCATGTAATCACTGGCACCTACTTCAAGGCCAATCACTTCATCCATTTCATCATCACGCGCTGTTAGCATAATAATCGGGGCCTGATAAAACTGTCTTAAATCACGGCATACACTTATACCGTCTTGACCAGGCAGCATAATATCTAACAAAACTAAGTCTGGGTTTGTTTTACGCACCTGTTCAACCACTTGGTCGCCACGTTGGCATATGGTTGTTTGGTAGCCTTGTTCAATTAAATACTCCGCAACCCAATTGGCGAGAGAAATATCATCTTCTACTAATAAGATAGTTCCGTAATGTTCCATTATTTACTCCTGCTTAGAACAGTCGCCAACGACGTTTCTTCTGACGATTTTGATAGACCCACTGTAATTGTATTTCAGTGCTTGCGACAACCTTACCGTTATCACTGCTTATAAGTTCAAAACCTATGGTTTGCGCTGAATCAAATTGGTATCTAAATAAGCCTTTTTGTTGCATCAACCAGCACTGAATAATGTGCTTGCTTTGCGTATTACGTAAGCAGTAGTTACCAACTTGCTGCTGATGCCATGTTATATCAACTTCTGTATAGCAATTTCTGCCTTCACGTAGCGCTACGCAAGTGTCGGGCAGTGCAACTAATTCATTTTTTAAATTTTTCTCATTTGCAGGCTGCTGTTCAGCGAGTAATGGCCCTGACAGTAATAAGGTAAAGCACAAATAATACTTAGAAAACATAACGCACGCCTACCTTGGCTTTATGCTGATACTCTTGAGAAATTATAGGGCTTTGGTGAATATCGTTTGAAAACCAAGTCGATAACCAACCAGTTAAAAACACCCAATGTCTGTTAATTGGGTATTCTGCATGAAATTCAAAAATAAGGCTGTAAGAGGTATCTGGGTTATATATAGGGCGAGTTTCTAGCGCTTCAGCTTCTGAAATGCCAAAGTAGTAATTTGTAAAGTCTTCTGAGTAGGCACTTAAGCCAACGCCAGAGCGGAACTCCCAATTTCGCCAAGGGATGATCTGGCTAAAAAACGAATTCATCACCCAGCCATTGTGTGCTCCTGAAATATCATGTAAGTACTCAAATGATATTTGCGAATTTTCAAATCGGCGCGATAGGCGAAGGCCGACATCAAAATCGTAGTCGCGTGTTCTGATCCCTTCAAGCTCTTCGATAACATCGTTACCATAAATGTTCAGTCCTGTTTCATCAAAACCAGATTGAACGTTGGTGCCGACAATATCTAAGCCCCATTCAAACTTATCGATAACACTGTAACCTAGGGTTAAACCGCCGCTAAGTTGGCTTTGATCGTAATCGAGGTAAAAGCTGTCGTATGAAACAGCGAGGTGTACATCTGGCTCTATGCCATCATTGTATGAATCCATGCCTACAAGGTAAGAATCTTCAATGTAGTAACCTAACCCGATGCCCCAGTCCCATGCAAAGCCTTGGCTTGGTTCTAGAGTATTGTCTGCATAATAGCGGTTACTTGCTTGGCTTGTGTTACTAAGCAAGATTAAACATATCAATAATAGGGCACTGTAAGCTCGCAACGTTGCTTCCTTGTCTGTGAGAAAGGGTAATAGCTTATAGTATATTGTTAAGGAGTTCCTGTAATCTGTAAAAAAATGTACTAGTAGGAATTAGATGTGTAAGAAAGTGTTGCAAATTCAAGAAGGGAAGCTGTTTGCCTATGGGCAGACAAACAGCAAAAGTCTGTTACTGAACCTTAATTTTATCAATTAAAATACTGCTCAGGTAGTACTGCATCATAGGCGTAAGCGCACTAATTTCTGTACGGTTACACGGGCCTTGCTCTTTTTTAAACGCGGTCATTTGCGTGATAGTTTGATAAGCAGGAATCGTCACTTCTTGATTAATGCGCGCCATACGCGCTTGTTCTGAGTTTTGTTCATGTACAAAACTCGCTACTTCAAGTTCATTATTTATTAGCTGCTGTTGTTCAAAACTATAAATCAGTGGCTCACGGTGAAAGCTTGCGCTGTCAATTGATGACTTTGCAAACCACACAACATCACCTGTTTTCTTGTGAGTTAAGCGCATGCTTACTTGACCTAAAATAGTTGCACATTGCTGAACTGGAAACTGTTTTGCAACTTCATCGAATAAAGGCAGAGGCTTTTGTGGTGTTACCAATTGATATTCTGTGTCTTCTATAAGCTCAAGGTCAAGTTGGTGAATAGATAGGGTATAGTCTGCTTGAGCACCTTCTTTAACTACTTTTAACTGCTTAGCTGTGAGCGCTTCTGTAAGCTGACCATATAGGGTATCTGTCACGCTAGTTTTGTCGGCAATTATCACCACAGTTTGGTTTTTACTCACTGTATGTGCAGGCAACTGTACTGACTTCACTTTAGGAGCTGCATGCTCTGTTTGATATTCAAGTTGAAAACGTTGGCTTTGTAAGCTTGGTTTCTTTGGCATCGAAAGTAATGGAGCTGGTTCTGGTTTAAGGGCGCAACCAGCTGAAATTAAAGTAAAAAACAAAACTACAAGTAAGCGCATGAAAAATAGTCTACCCATAAAAAATTAAGATTAAGCGTATTGTACGTTAGTCGAGGCAAAAGTTCATGATATTATGTTATAAGAAACTTCCTAAACAGACTTAAAAAAATAAATAATGAAGTACAGCTTATCTTTAATTCTTTTTCTTTTTTCTTTGTTACTGCTTTTAGTAAGTGGTGAAGCTGCTTCGAGTGATAAGCAATGGCAAACTTTCGTTGCTGATTATAATAAACACCTTACTCGTAAGTTAAGAAGCAAAGGGATCCCAGGTGGCTCACTGGCGATTGTAAATATTGGTCATGAAGATTTTATTAACGGTATTGGCCGAACAAAAATAGAAAAAGGTCGCAGAGTCGATAAACATACCCGCTTTCGATTGGCGTCAGTCTCTAAAACCTTTGCGGGCTCATTAACCGCAAAGCTTGCAGCGCAAGGAGAGTTTAATATTGACGACCCTATAAGTAAGTTTATTCCTGCTTTTTCTAATACAGCTTACAAAGATGACTTAAAAATTTATCATATTCTTAGTCATTCTAGTGGTTTGGTACCTAATGCATACGATAACTTGATTGAGTCGCGTATGAGTTACCCAGACATTGTCGAGCGACTATTGACTGTTGAGCCTATTTGTAAACCAAGTGAGTGCTACGGTTATCAAAATGTGATGTTTAGTTTGATTGACTCTGTGATTTATCAATCGACACAGATGGATTACTCTCATTGGATTTCTGAATATATCTTTGCGCCATTAAAAATGGTGGATGCCAGTGTTGGTTTTGAGGGAATGGTTAAAGATAATAATTATGCTCACCCTCATGTACGCGGCAGAAAGCGATGGTATACATCACGATTAAAGAAGAACTACTATAAAGTCCCCGCCGCTGCAGGTGTGAATGCCAGCGCAAATGATATGGCTATTTGGTTAAATGCCCAATTAGGACAATACCCTGACGTACTTCCACTAGACGCACTGATTAAGCAAACCCGTCCTTATACACATACAAAAAAAGAAACTCGTCGCCGAGTTTGGCGAAGTCATGTTAAAGACGCATACTATGGATTGGGCTGGCGTGTTTATAACTATGATGATGAAGTACTTTATTACCACAGTGGTTGGGTACAAGGTTATCGCAGCGATATTGTAGTATTCCCGCATCTAAATATAGGGTTTAGCTTAGTTCTAAATGCTGAAACAGGGTTAATTAATGAGCTAACCACTGAATTTATTAATCGGGTTCTTAAGTACACACGAGAGCAAAAATAGTCTAGCAAATAAAGTTTAGTTACAAATTAATGCAAAATTATTTTTGCCTACAAAAAAGCCAGCAAATATGCTGGCTTTTTCTGATTCGAAATTTCACAAGGCAGTATTAACCGCGTGGTAATTGAATCTTTTTCTCTTCGCTTTGGCGATACAATACAATTGTATGGCCAATTGTTTGTAGTTTTGTTGCGCCTGTCTCGCGAACAATTGCATCAAAAATCAATGCTTTAGTTTCACGTTCATCTGTAGGAACTTTAACTTTGATTAGCTCATGAATTTCTAGAGCGCTTTGGATTTCAACTAAAACGCCTTCGGTTAATCCGTTTGCACCAAGTAATACAACAGGTTTTAAACTGTGCGCTTGGCCTTTTAAAAACTGCTTTTGTTTGTTCGATAATTTCATCATGTTACAAATTTTGCTGAATATGGCTTGAATTAAGGGTATTCTAACGCCATCTAGAGAATATTACTAATTAGTTACGTATTAATTTTATGGCAAATAAAAAACATTCAGCCAGTTCTAAGCGTTGGCTGAAAGAACATTTCGACGATCCTTATGTTCACGAAGCGCAAAAGAAAGGTTGGCGCTCTCGTGCGGTATTCAAATTAGACGAAATTCAAAACAAAGATAAATTAATCAAACCATCGATGACGGTGGTTGATTTAGGTGCTGCGCCAGGTAGTTGGTCGCAATATTTAGCAGAAAAAGTAGGTGATAAAGGTCAAGTAATTGCGTGTGATATCTTACCTATGGATTCCTTAGCAGGTGTTGACTTCTTACAAGGCGATTTTCGTGAAGAAGCGGTGCTTGATGCGCTTTTAACGCGTATTGATGGAAAAAATGTTGATGTAGTTTTTTCTGATATGGCGCCAAATATGAGTGGCAATACATCTGTTGACCAAGCTGGTAGTATGTACTTAGTTGAGTTGGCATTAGATATGTGCCACCAAGTTTTAAAGAAAAATGGCGCATTTTGTGTCAAAGTCTTCCAAGGCGAAGGATTTGATCAATACTTGCAGGAAGTACGTAATAGCTTTAAAGCGGTTAAAATTAGAAAGCCCGATGCATCACGCGCCCGTTCTCGGGAAGTTTATATAGTGGCGACAGGCTACAAACTGTAGTACAGTTGTGCTGCGTTAAGTTGAATTTAAATTAATTGGATACAAGAGGTTAACTCCTTGAGCGATATGGCGAAAAATCTAATACTCTGGCTGGTCATTGCAGTAGTGCTAATGTCAGTGTTTCAGAGCTTTAATGGTGGTGATCAGGCAGATCGCCAAACAAGTTACACTCAATTTGTTAGCGACGCTCGTAGTGGCGCTATCCAAGAAGTCTCAATTGAAAGCACCACAGGTACGATTACTGGTACTAAATCAAATGGTGAGCGCTTTCAAACAATCATGCCAATGTATGATAAAGACATCTTGAATGATCTTTTAAAAAGCAACGTTAATGTAAAAGGCGTTAAGCCAGAAGAGCAGTCATTCCTCGCTAGCATTTTAATCTCTTGGTTCCCGATGTTACTGCTTATTGGTGTGTGGATTTTCTTCATGCGTCAAATGCAAGGTGGAGGCGGTAAAGGCGCAATGTCTTTCGGTAAGAGTAAAGCGCGCCTGATGAGTGAAGACCAAGTTAAAACTACTTTTGCTGATGTTGCTGGTTGTGACGAAGCGAAAGAAGATGTAACTGAGCTGGTTGATTTCTTACGTGACCCATCAAAATTCCAAAAGCTAGGTGGTAGCATCCCGAAAGGCGTGTTGATGGTTGGTCCTCCTGGTACGGGTAAAACGTTACTTGCTAAAGCAGTAGCTGGTGAAGCTAAAGTGCCGTTTTTCACAATTTCAGGTTCTGATTTCGTAGAAATGTTTGTAGGTGTTGGTGCATCACGTGTACGTGACATGTTCGAGCAAGCTAAAAAAGCAGCACCTTGTATCATCTTTATTGATGAAATCGATGCAGTAGGCCGTAAACGTGGCGCTGGCATGGGTGGTGGTCACGATGAACGTGAGCAAACACTTAACCAAATGCTTGTTGAAATGGACGGCTTCGAAGGTAACGAAGGTATTATCGTTATCGCTGCAACGAACCGCCCAGATGTATTAGACCCTGCGTTATTACGTCCTGGTCGTTTTGACCGCCAAGTTGTTGTTGGTCTTCCTGATATTCGTGGTCGTGAACAAATTCTTAAAGTTCACATGCGTAAAGTACCACTAGGCGACAACGTAGAAGCCGCAGTTATTGCGCGTGGTACGCCAGGTTTCTCTGGTGCTGACCTTGCAAACTTAGTTAACGAAGCCGCGTTATATGCAGCTCGTGGTAACAAACGCGTTGTAAGCATGGCAGAGTTTGACGCTGCAAAAGATAAAATCATGATGGGTGCAGAGCGCAAGACCATGGTGATGAGTGAGCAGGAAAAAGAAATGACTGCTTACCATGAAGCGGGTCACGCGATTGTTGGTCGTATGGTACCTGAACATGATCCAGTTTATAAAGTGTCTATCATTCCTCGTGGACGAGCACTTGGTGTTACTATGTACTTGCCTGAGCAAGACCGTGTGAGCCACTCAAAAGAGCTTTTAGAGTCAATGATCTCTAGTCTTTACGGTGGTCGTATTGCTGAAGCGCTGATCTACGGTGAAGATAAAGTGACAACCGGTGCAAGTAACGATATTGAGCGTGCAACAGATATTGCTCGTAAAATGGTTACCCAATGGGGTCTAAGTGAAAAACTAGGTCCATTACTTTACGCTGAAGATCAAAACGAAATGTACATGGGTGGCGGCGGTAGCCGTTCTATGAGCATGTCTGATGAAACAGCAAAAGTGATCGACACAGAAGTTCGTTTATTCTCAGATCGTAACTATCAACGTGCAGAGCAAATCCTTAAAGATAATATTGATATATTACATGCGATGAAAGATGCACTAATGAAATACGAAACGATTGATGCGGGTCAAATTGATGACTTAATGGCACGTCAGCCTGTTCGTGAGCCACGTGATGTTCATGACCGTCGCTCAGATGATAAAAAGCCTAGTGCGAAAGCTGAGCCTATTGTTAATGAGACAAAAGCGGATGATTCAGTAAAAAAGGATGAAACAAGCCTTGATGACAAACCTGAATAGTCGTTAAAATATAAAAAGCAAAAGCCCCGGATGCCGGGGCTTTTTTTTAAGCATAAAATAGGCTCACTAACGTTGTTGAGCAAATGCATGGAAGTTTGAAGGTAAAAATGACCGCTCTTAAGTTACCCCGAGGTCGTATTTTACACCTCGATTCCCCAGTGGTGATGGGGATTCTAAATGTCACTCCTGATTCATTTTCTGATGGTGGAAGTTACTGCCAACTAGACAGCGCTGTCAAACAAGCTCAAACATTATTAAATCAAGGTGCAAAAATAATTGATATAGGTGGCGAGTCAACTCGTCCAGGGGCACCTGATGTTTCTCTTGAAGATGAGCTTGAACGCGTTATTCCTTTAGTTAAAGCGCTCAGAGCAAGCAGTGATTGTATTATTTCGATTGATACCAGCAAAAGTGAAGTAATGCGCCAAGCAATAATTGCAGGGGCTGACATAATCAATGATGTCAGAGCATTACAGGAGTTTGGGGCGGTAGAGGTATTGGCACAATACCCAGAGGTGGCAATTTGCTTAATGCATATGCAAGGTCAGCCTCGCACTATGCAAAGTAACCCACATTATAATGACTTGTTTAATGATATTAATGAATTCTTTGCAGAGCGTTTAGCAACGTGTGAGCAAGCGGGCATTCAGCCTGAGCGTATTATTTTAGACCCAGGTTTTGGCTTTGGTAAAACACTGGCTCATAATTACGAAATCTTAAATAAGTTTGATGTATTTAACCAATTCAAATTACCGGTTCTTGCGGGGTTATCTCGTAAATCAATGATCGGTAATTTATTAAATAGAGACACACATGAACGCTTAGCGGGAAGCCTTGCCGGCGCGCTGATTGCAGCACAAAATGGTGCTAAAATCATTCGCGTTCATGACGTACAAGAAACAGTTGATGTGCTTAACGTTTGGCAAGCATGTACTAAAGGAATTACAAATGAGTAAAACAAGAAAATATTTTGGCACGGACGGTGTAAGAGGCATGGTTGGTGAGTACCCAATCACTCCAGAATTTGCGCTAAAGCTAGGTTGGGCTGCAGGCCGTGTATTATCGAAAATAGGCACTAAAAAGGTCATTATTGGTAAAGACACCCGTATTTCTGGCTATATGCTCGAAACATCACTTGAGGCAGGTTTGATTGCTGCTGGTATTGATGTTGTTTTGTTAGGGCCAATGCCAACGCCAGCGGTTGCTTATTTAACGCAAACGTTCCGTGCTGAAGCGGGTATTGTGATTAGTGCATCTCATAACCCTTACCATGATAACGGTATTAAATTCTTTTCAAGCAGAGGCTTAAAACTACCTGATGAAGTAGAGCTTGAAATAGAAGCTATGATGGATGAGCCAATGACCTGCGTTGCCTCTGACAAGCTTGGTAAAGCGCGTCGTTTAGAAACAGCTGATGGTCGCTACATTGAGTTTTGTAAAAGCCAATTCCCACAAGGATTATCGCTAGAAGGTTTAAAAATAGTACTCGATTGCGCAAATGGTGCTACATACCACATTGCACCATCAGTAATGCGTGAGTTAGGCGCTGAAGTAATCTGTCACGCCTGCGAGCCAAACGGGGTAAATATCAACCTTGAGTGTGGTGCTACTCATGTTGAAACGCTTAAACGTAAGGTTTTAGAGCATAATGCTGATGTTGGTATTGCTTACGATGGTGATGGTGACCGAGTAATGATGGTAGACCACAATGGGCGTGTATTTGATGGTGATGACATTGTTTATATCATTGCTTGCCAAGCTGCAAATGACGATATTTTAGGTGGTGGTGTCGTTGGCACTGTGATGTCAAACATGGGCCTTGAAAATGCCTTAAAAGCGCGCGGTATTGGTTTCGCTCGCAGTAAAGTAGGCGACCGTTACGTAATGGAACTACTGCAAGAAAATGGCTGGAAAATCGGCGGTGAAAGCTCAGGTCACGTGTTAAACCTTGATTTAATCAGCACGGGTGATGGCATTATCTCAAGCTTGCAAGTGTTAGCAGCAATGGTTGCGCAGAATAAAACATTGCAAGACTTAGGGGCTGGTTTTACAAAATACCCAATGAAAATGATCAATGTTCGTTATCCACAAGGTACCGATCCAACACAAGATCAAGCTGTAGTTGATATGGTAGCGCACGTTGAAGAACAGTTAGGTGATACAGGCCGAGTATTACTTCGAAAATCAGGTACAGAGCCTGTTGTTCGAGTAATGGTTGAAGCTGAGCAGGAAAAAGTTGTCCTTGATAGCGCACGTAAAATAGCCGAGGTTGTCGAAACTGTGAGCAAACAAACCCAGGCATAACAATAACCTCTTGTAACTTTGGGCAAGTCGAGTTAGTATCTTGCCCGCTTTCTAATGTGGAGTGGAATAATGGCAACACGTAAGCCGATGGTCGCAGGTAATTGGAAAATGAACGGCTCTCTAGAGCTTGTTGAACAGTTATCAACTGCTATCAAAAATGTTCAATCGGATGAACTGGATATAGTGGTGTTTCCACCATTCCCATTGTTGAGTTCTTTGCAGCAACAAAACGTAACGTTTGGTTCGCAAACAGTCTCTGAAAACCAACCTGGCGCATTTACGGGTGAAGTAGATGCTCAGTTAGTAAAAGACTTAGGCGCAACTTACACGCTAGTTGGCCATTCTGAACGTCGTAGCATTTACGGTGAATCAGATGATGTTGTTGCAGATAAGTTTGCGCGAGCGCAGCAAGTTGGCTTAACTCCTATCCTATGTGTGGGTGAAAGTGAGCAGCAACGTGAAGCAAACGAAACTGAATTAGTGGTTGCAGCTCAAATTGATGCTGTAATTAGCAAATTAGGTGTAGCAGCACTGAAGAATTCTGTGGTAGCATACGAGCCCGTTTGGGCCATTGGCACAGGTAAGACTGCCTCTCCTGAGCAAGCGCAAGCCGTGCACAAGTTTATCCGTGAGAAGGTTGCTTCTTCGGATAGCGACGTAGCACAGCAGTTAACCATCTTATATGGTGGTAGCGTGAATGAAAAAAATAGCGAATTATTATTTGCACAACCAGATATAGACGGCGGCCTTATTGGTGGCGCCAGTCTTAAAGCAGATTCATTTACTGCTATCTGTGAAAGTGCAAAAGGGACCGTATAAGATGTACGAAATTTTATTAGTAGTTTATTTAATTGTTGCTTTAGCATTAGTTGGTATGGTTTTAATCCAACAAGGTAAAGGCGCAGATATGGGTTCATCATTTGGTGCCGGCGCTTCTGGTACCGTGTTTGGCTCATCAGGTGCTGGTAACTTCATGACTAAAACAACAACAATCTTAGCGACGATTTTCTTCGTACTAAGTATTGTTCTAGGCAACCTTACTGCAGGTCAAATTAAAGAGACAGATAAGTGGGAAGTCATAGAAAAAGCGCCAGCTGTTGAAACTGTAACGCCAGCACAATCTGATGTGCCTGCGACAGAAGATAAAACGTCTGACGTACCTAACTAATTAGCTTTGCTAATTCTCGTTAAGCAGTTTTCACTCCTCAAGTAAACGTTAAGCTTAACAACATACAGAATTGTATGCGGATGTGGTGGAATTGGTAGACACGCCATCTTGAGGGGGTGGTGGCTTCGGCCGTGGGGGTTCAAGTCCCCCCATCCGCACCAAAATTAAAAAGCTGTAACTCACTGAGTTACGGCTTTTTTCGTTTTAGTGCTTCATAAAACAAAATGCGCACCTTTATAGTGCTTTTATTCTAATGTTATTCCTCTGCACGAAATTAACTAATTGATTATTAGGTGAAATAAAAATTGGAGCCTTCCTTGCTTAACTAGAATTGGTATCACTACTTTGAGGAAGCAAGATGGCTAGAATGAGTTATTTAAGTGCTATAGAACGCTATGAAGAGCAGCAACAGCTTATTCATGAACTTCTTCTTTCTATACTTGCCAGTGTTCAAGCATCGTTGACTAATAAGCAAGCATATCAACAGCTCGTCAACCAATACCCATTCCTAGAATTACAATATTGTTTGAATGAGCAAGGCATTCAGCAAGGTGATAATGTTTGTTTTAAGCGTCAATACAAAAAGAAACTGGGTCATGTTGGGGCTGGGCAAGATTTGAGCGCTCGACCTTATTTTTTAGTCGCCTCTGCTGCGCCCGTACCGCACTTTACTTCGCCGTATATTTCGACTGCGACTAAACATCTTTGTATTTCAGTGATCAAAACAATCCCTTCAGGCAACGATGAACAGCACTTTTTGGTTATCGATGTGTGTTTAACAGAGCTTATTGAGTTTATTATGGGAGACACTAAGCGAGCCAGAATGACACCTTACTTTAAGGTCGGTTATGGCTTGATTGTCGCTTGCTTGTTCTGTTTGGTGTTCTACCTGCTATATAAAGTGTTTGCTGGAATGGTGGACTTAGTCATAAGCGAAGACACTCAGTCAGACCCACTAAAACCATTTACCATTATTATCTTTGTTACTTTAGCGTTGGCTATTTTTGATTTAGGTAAAACAATTCTAGAAGAAGAAATCCTCATGCATAAGGATATTTTTCGCCACAGCTCAACAAGACGTACGATCACACGTTTTATCTCAACAATTTTGATTGCAGTATCGATAGAAGCCTTGCTAACCATGTTTAAAGCTGCACTCGGGCAAACTGAGTATGTTATACCTGCTGTATTGATGATGTTTGCTGTAGTAGGTCTGTTGATTGCACTGGCAATTTACGTTTACCTAGGCGCCAAGGCTGAAGATGTGCTTACACGAGTTCAGCGGTTAAAAGTAAAACACTAATGAATAGGGCGCTTTGTTTACAGCTCAGCGCCCTGAAATTGATTAAAGTGTACCGCCAATGCCAATACTTGGGTTAACGTACACAGGGCCTACTTTAAACGGCGCATTAATATCTAAGCTTGCATAGGGGGTGCAGGCATTTAAAGCTAACATTGCAGCTGCAAGAGCAGCTAAGCGAATCATTTTTTTATTCATTACATTTGCTCCTGAATTATAATACCAGCACCCGCTGGATCACGAATAATTGCGACGCTGCCACTTCGTACTTTGTCATTTGGTGCCATTAGGACTATGCCGCCTGCCGCGGTTACTTTTAATAGGGTCGCGTCAACATCGGCTACTTTAATGTAATTCACCCATGTGTTACCTATCTCGGCATCTGGTTTTTTTACAAAGCCAATCGCAGGTGTGCCATTTAAGGCTAAGTAACTGTAATTTCCATTGTTAAGCGGTTTACTTTGTGCTGAATAATCCCCAAGCGATTGGTAAAAGGCTTTACTTTGCTCCGGGTTATCACTCCATACTTCTTGCCAAATCCAGCCATTATCAGTTTGATGAGTTTCAGGGTCGCCATTAACGGTATTGATCAGTGAAAAAACAGCCCCTTGGGGGTCTTCTAATACAGCAATAGTGCCACGACCTTTGATTTCGGTATTGCTTACTAATACTTTACCACCGGCAGCGATCGTTTTTTCGCTGACGGCAGCGATGTCTTTACTACTGATAAGGCTGAGCCAGTGGCTGGCATTTTGATTATTATCAAGTTCAGCCATGCCTGCAATTAACTTACCGTTTAATGATGCTAACGTATAGCTGTCGTTAACGGCTTCGAATTGCCAACCAAATACACTGCCATAAAATGCTTGAGATTGTGTCAAATTGGGTGTGATCAAATCATGCCACACAACGTGGCCTGAGTTTTTTGTTCCTGAATCACTGATTGCAGGTAGTTCACTTGAGGTAAGCTGGCAACCAGTCAATGAGACTGCTGTGACTGCCATTAAAATTGCAGCGCGTAAGGGGGTGAGTACTTTCAAAGTTTGCTCCTTGCAAAATGGGGTCAAGTAAAAGCATAGACCATTATTTGTTTGTTATTCAATCAAAAACTAATTTCTCAAATGATAAAGAGTTAAATAATTATTTTGCAAAAATACCTAAAGCTTTGAGCAAAGCTGTATAGATCAAGTTATAGGCTCTAGGGTGGAAACAGAGTTATGAGGTATTACCTAGGTACAATTCACTTGCAATTTAGCCCGCAAGCTTATTGAGTTTGTCTATATTTCTTTCGCACCACTGCAAGGCTTTTTGTTTGTTTTTAACATTAATTTTTTGGTAAATCTTGTGCAAGTGAACTCGCACGGTCGCTTCGCTAATAAACAAAGTATCGGCGATTTGAGGGCAGCTCGCGCCAGAAGAAAGCAATTGCAGCACTTTAGATTCTTTAAACGTTAAGTTATTTGATTGAATGTGATTTTTTTGCTCAGTTTCGAGCATTTCTCTCATCCATTTATCGCTCACTATTCTTGGAAACCACAGTGCTCCCTTTTTAATTTCTTGCAGTCCTTGTTCAAAAATATCTGTTTTGGTGTTTTTAAAAAATAACCCTTTTAACTTTGGCCAGTCTTTTAATGGCAGCACGTCCGCTCTATCAGGCATATTAAAAATCACCAGATGATGATAGCCATGAGCCTTCATAAATTCGCTTATTAATTCACGGTTGGTCAAAGTGTCTAAAGAGTCGTAATTAAGCAGCAGAGTTTTATCATCGTTCGCAATACAGTAAGGAAGAGTCGAAGCAGGTGACACAAAATCAGCTGCGTTTTTATTAAAAAGAAAATCCATATTCACGCCAAAAACTATCGGTAAATGATAACAAGTAAATTGTGTTACTGATTATTACGTTTAAAAAGTGAAATTCCAACAGAGGAAAATTTTGCACACATTTTTGTTTAGTTAGCTTTTGCTAACTTGGCTGCACTTTATTTAACATTACCTGAGCTAGGTACTCTTTGGAAGCTGAGAAATTTCTGAAATTTGTTTCTACTTGATTGAAAAGCAATAAAAAACATGTTCACTTTTCGTTCATTTTAATTGTGTTACCAAGTAAGTTTATAGCGATAACATAGTGCTAAACATTTATTTTTATTTACTAATTTACAAAGAATTTAGTAACTTATAATTCGAAAAAACGGAGGTGATGTGGTTTATTTATACAGTTTTTGATAAAAATTAAAATAATTATACATATTTTCACAAAACTGACATATAATACCCCTCCAGAGGAAAGATGCTTATACCTAAGCGTCTTTTTTTATGCCTGAAATTTACGGGTAAAAATATACACACACGGTATCCTTTGGAGTTTTAATTGAAATTACGTCACCTCTCACAGTTAACTGTAGCCATCGTTGCTGCATTATCTACTTCAGCCTTTGCTGAGCAAGAAAAAACCACTGCTAAACAAGATGCTTTCGAAAAAATCGAAGTAACAGCGCGTAAGCGTACAGAAAGCATTTTTGAGTCGCCAACAGCAGTGACATCAATCGGTGAAAACCTGATTGATAAAGCGAACATGAGCAACCTAGAAGACATCGGTAAATACGTACCTAACCTAAACATCACTCGTTACGGTGTAGGTAATGCGGCACATGCATCTGTGTTTATTCGTGGTATTGGTTTACAAGACCACGTGATCACAACTGATCCGGGTGTAGGTGTTTACTTAGATGGTGTTTACCTTGGTCGCCAAATGGGCTCTAACTTATCATTACCAAATGTTGAGCGTGTAGAGGTATTACGTGGCCCACAAGGTACTTTGTATGGTCGTAACACATTAGGTGGTGCAGTAAATATTATTACTAAGCAACCTGGTGATGAAGGCATTGTGACTACAAATGCAAAAGTAGGTAGCCGTGGTCGTTTAGCCGGTGACGTTTACTTTAACAACAGCCTTACCGACACTGTAAGCATGTCTGCAAGCGTGTCTTATAAGCAACGCGATGGTGTAGGTGAAGCGATTAACCTTGCTAACCCAGAAAAAGAAATTGGTGAAGAGCAAGAATTAAGTGGTCGTATGGCGCTTAAATGGCAAGCAAACAGCGATTTATCTTTTGTTTTCTCAATTGATGGTGTTGATAACGAATCAGGCCAGTCACCATACACAATTGAGCTAACGGCGCCACTTGATCCGAATGATCCATTCAATGGTGATTTCCCATTACTTACAGAAGACATGTTACCAAGCGATCCTGATGATTTAGCATCAACAGTAGCGGGTATTGAGTCGACGGCTTATTCAGGCTGGGGTACTTCATTAACAGCTGATTGGGATATCAATAATACGTACACAGCTAAGTTCATCACAAGCTACCGTAGCTCAGAATACGAAGGTGGTCTTGATGATGACGCTGTTGCCCTTAACCTATCTGAATTCCCTGAAGAAGGCGGCGCAGATCAATATTCATTCGAAATCCAGTTAAATGGTAGCTTCGATAACATGGACTTTGTATCTGGCTTGTACTTCTTTAATGAAGATGGCTTCACAAGTTCTGGTCCGTTTGTATTTAGCCCATTCAACACACCTGATGGCCTTTTGAATGATGGTACTACAGCGTCTTTTGGTGATTATGGTTACTTTGATATCAACCAAGAGACTAACTCATACGCAGCTTATATCAATGCAAGCTATGACCTAAGCGACGATTTAACTGTG
The DNA here is from genome assembly GCF_019134595.1 of Pseudoalteromonas shioyasakiensis. Lineage (NCBI taxonomy): Bacteria > Pseudomonadati > Pseudomonadota > Gammaproteobacteria > Alteromonadales > Pseudoalteromonadaceae > Pseudoalteromonas > Pseudoalteromonas shioyasakiensis. The sequence goes on from NZ_CP077770.1 coordinate 1,356,915, forward strand.
GGCGGTGGTCTACGTTATTCGAAAGATAAAAAAGAAGCCGATGCCTTATTCCCAACGTTTGCAACACGCAAATACGTAAGTGCTGATTTTGATGCAGTAACATGGGATTTAAATGCGTCTTACCAGCTTAGCAATAACATGAACGTGTATGGCCAAATCCAAAAAGGTTATCAAACAGGTGGTTTCCCACCGCGTCCATTTGGTGGTCCTGATCAATTTGTTTCTTTCGATGAAACAAAAGCAATTAACTACGAGCTAGGCCTTAAAGGTCAAGTACATGAAGACGTATCTATGATGCTTGCGGTGTTTGTTACTGACTACACAGACCTAGCATTACCATTCTCAGATCCAACTGCGGGTGGCGGTTTCGTTACTATCGTAGAAAATGCCGGTGAGTCTAAAGCACAAGGTATCGAGCTTGAGACAACAATTGCGTTTACAGATGACTTTACGCTACGTAGCGCAATTGGTTACCTAGATTCAGAAATCACAGAAGTAGATGACGGCGTTTTAGGTATTGGTAAAGGTGATTCACCAGCACTTACACCACGTTGGACTGTGATGGTCGCACCTTCTTATTTCATTGATTTAAGTAACGGTGGCACAGTGGCAGTAAACGCTAATTACTCATACCGCAGCGATATGCAAGGTCAGTCAGTTTACAACCAAAGTGAACACATTGATTCTCGTGAATTAGTGGGTTTCAACATTTCTTACTTAAACCCGAACGGTGACTTTGAAGTGACTCTTTACGGTGAGAACGTGTTAAACGAAGTATACGATGTTGGCCGTTTACAACAATCTGGTTTTGTTGGCGTAATGCGCAGCAATGACCGTAGTGAATTTGGATTAAAATTCAAAAAAGAATTTGAGCTTTAATCACTAACAAAAAAGGGCAAGTAAATACTTGCCCTTTCTTTTTAATTATTTTTCTCTTGCTCGCGTTTTTCGCGCGCTTCTCTTAATTCTTCAGCCAGTTCTTTTGCTTTTTGCTTGGTTTTTTCAGACAGCTCACCAGCCGCTTCTTTACTCTCAATCCATGCATCTAAGGCAATTTCTTTACCGTCGTCATACATGCTGAAGCCCATTTTCTTACTTTCTTCGAGTAACTCTTGCAGTGAGTCGTCATTAAACTCATTGGTGGCGTCTTTTACGTCGCCCCAAGCGTCATTTAGCGCTTGCTTTACTTCTTCTTTTGCTTCGCTAGCATCTTTCTTGGCTTGCTCGGCATCGTCACATCCTGTTAAGGCAATACAGCCTAATAAAACTAAACTTGCTAATTTGTTCATATTTTTCTCTAATGGTTAATCAACTCTTAAGCAGTATAAGCAATAAAAAATGAATATAGCTAGAACAGCACGATTAAGTTTTCGGTTAATGGACGAAAATGATGCCAAGCTACTTTATGAGCTCGATAACGACCCTGAAGTTATGAAACATCTCACTCGTGGCAAAGTGTCCAGTATGCAGAGCATTAAAGAGGTATTCATTCCTCGCTTGAATGCCTATAGAAATGAGCAAAAAGGCTGGGGGCTTTGGCAAGTAAACATCATCGAGAGCAATGAATTTATCGGTTGGGTATTAGTCAGACCCATGGGCTTTTTTGAACAGCCTGATTTTAGTGATTTAGAAATTGGTTGGCGCTTTAAACAAATGAGCTGGGGTAAGGGCTATGCGTCAGAAGCCGCACTTGCCATTGCCAAAGTAGTTAGCGAGCCAGAGGAAGTAAAGTCGCTAAGTGCCACAGCACTTAAAGAAAATCTAGGCTCAATAAAGGTGATGGAAAAACTGGGGCTTAAGTTTGTAAAAAACTATACCCATAAAGATGAGCAAGGTGAATTACCTGCAGTACTTTATTCATGTTCTAAAGAGCAGCTTAGCTAAGTTAATCGTAACTAATTGACCTTAAGGGTTACACATGTCTAAATGGTCAAAATAACATCAAGCATAAGGAAGTACCATGGCAAATTTAGTCAAATACGCGGCACATCTGTTGATCATTACCGCGATATTCTTTCATCCGTCAAGCTTTGCAAAGCAAGCGGCTGTCGCGATGCCAGATAGTTACAGCAGTGATACGGCACGGGCTATTTTAGAGCAAGGCGGCAACGCCGTTGATGCGGCAATTGCGGCACAGTTTGTATTAGCGGTTACTTTACCTGAAGCCGGTAACATTGGTGGTGGCGGCTTTATGCTGATCCAAAAAGATGGCAAAGGTGATTTTATTGATTACCGCGAAACAGCCCCTGCTGCAGCTCATCGCGATATGTACCTTGATGATAAAGGCGATGTTATTGATAACATGTCAGTATACGGTATTCACGCAAGTGGTGTTCCGGGCAGTGTTGCTGGCATGTGGCTTGCCCATCAAAAGCACGGAAGCTTAGAGTGGAAGACTCTGGTAGAGCCTGCAGTTAAGTTAGCAGAGCAGGGCTTTATTGTGCATCCTAAGCTAGCTGCAAGTGTTGAGCGTTACATTGCACGAATGGCCAAAAAGTCGGTAAACATTAACTTTGCTGATTACTTTGCCGATGCCAAAGCAAATAAGGTATTTAAGCAGCCGGAACTTGCCGCCACACTGAAACGTATTCGTGATCAAGGTAAAGCAGGTTTCTACGAAGGTGAGACAGCGAAAATCATAGCGTCATTTATGAAGCAACACGGCGGCATTATTACTGAGCAAGACTTAAAAGCGTATCAAGCTAAGTCGCGTACACCAATTAAGGGTAACTGGCGTGGTTACGAAGTGCTCACATCGCCACCGCCAAGTTCAGGTGGTATTGCTATTTTACAGTGGCTAAAAATGTACGACTTAGCAAAGCCAAAAGGAACGCTTGAGCACAACTCAACCACCTACGTTCATATTTTGGCTGAAGTAGGTAAACGCGTATTTGCCGACAGAGCAGAATATTTAGGCGACCCAGATTTTTATGAAGTGCCAAAAATAGCCTTGCTTGCAGATGATTACCTTAGCAATCGTGCAAGTACAATTCGTCCAGATGCTATTTCAACAACTGAGAACATTAAACCGGGTTTACACGAAAGTGAGCAAACAACGCATTTTTCTATTCTAGATAAGTGGGGCAATGCCGTTGCGAATACCACGACCATCAACTTAAGCTTTGGTAGTGGTGTGGTTGTATCGGGCGCAGGATTTATTTTAAATGACGAAATGGACGACTTTAGTGCCAAGCCAGGTGTGATGAATGTATTTGGTGCAATTGGTGGTAAAGCTAACGAAATTCAACCTCATAAACGCATGTTGAGCTCAATGACGCCGACCATTCTACTTCAGGATAACAAAGTTAAAATGGTAACAGGCTCACCGGGTGGCACTACGATTATTAGCTCTGTGTATGAGTCTATTTTAAATGCGGTTGAATTTGATATGACTGCAGAGCAAGTGGTAGACAGCCCACGTTTTCATCACCAGTTATGGCCTAAAAATGTGATTAGATACCACATTGGTCTTGAACCAAAGGTTGTTAAAGCGCTTGAGAAAATGGGTTATACACTTGATGAACGCCATTTTGGTGATATGCATGTGATCATCAATAAAGACGGTAAATTAGATGCGGCATCTGAAGCATCTGGCCGTGGTATAGCAATGGTGTTTTAATTATACCAATCCGCAATAATACTTAATCATTTTGAGGGATTAAACCTGTCGCTACCTGCGTTAAAAATTTCTCATTTAGAACAACTAAATAACGAAATTTTTGCCTTGTTATCAACAAGGTTTTCTTGCCTCAAAATAGACTACTTAATTAAGCGAATTGGTATTACACCTTAAACACAGGTACAAAAAAAGCACCCTCGGGTGCTTTTTATTTGATGAGGTGTTTAACCAATCGCTGGAATAAGCCCTGCCATTTGTAAACCTTGAGCACTAATAATAAGCACACCAAACAGGGCGGCGAGTGCTAAACCAATATTACCGCCTTTAACTTGGTAACCCGCATCAGGTTTGCTGCTTCGTTGCTTATAGACCATAGCAACCGGTAAAAACACCGCTAAAATAACCAGCGCAATGGCGGCGTAGCCAAGTGCCATAATAAACCCTTGTGGATAGAATAGCGCAAAGCCTAGTGGTGGAATAAAGGTGATCAAGGCTGTTTTGATTCGATCTTTACTGCCATCACCTTTTTTGAATGCATCGGCAAAAAAGTCGAATAAACCTAAACTCACGCCTAAGAAAGACGTGGCTAACGCTAAATCAGCAAAAATGTTCACAGCGGTGGCAACATGTGGGCTGTGAGCAATGCTAGCAACACTGCTTACAAAACCTGGTAATCCTTGGCTTTGAAGTAAGTCGCTTTGACTCATCATGCCTTGGCTAAGTAACTGCCAAAAAATGTAAATTACTAAAGGCAGTGCCGCACCTGCCACCATTACTTTGCGAAGTGTTTTGATATCTAAACCCACGTATTTCACAATCGACGGAATAGAGCCATGAAAACCAAATGAGGTAAACACCACCGGGATTGCAGATAAAATCAGACCTTGTTCAATCGGCATTTCAAGTAAGTGTTGGCCGTGTACATAAGGCGTCAGCATATAAAATAAGCTGGCTAGTACGCACACTTTGATTGTGAACAGTACGCGGTTGAGCTTATCGACTTTGCTGGTACCAAGTGTCACCACAGTGCCAATCACAATAGCCAGAATAACTGAGCCAACTTGCGGTGCTAAAGAAAGCGATAAACCATTGTTGAGCTTTTCTTGTAATTGCGCACCGCCACCTGCGATATACGCAGCGCATAATGCGTAAAACAAAAACATCACTGAAAAGTTAGCGACCCATTGCCCACGTTTACCCAACCATGATTTAGCTAACGTATTGAGGGTTGCATCTCTGTCGGCATATTGATGCAGCTCTAGCATCAGTAATGCTGTGTAGGTCATTAAGACCCAAGTTAAAAAGATTAGTGATAACGCTGTTGTGAAACCAAGCCCTGCGGAGGCGATAGGCAATGCCAGCATCCCTGCACCTATGGTGGTGCCAGCAACAATTAACATGCTACCTATTGTTTTATTTTTAAGCACTTTTTGCCCCTTAAACTTCGTGAGAGGCAAGCAAGATATAACTTGTTTAACAAAACTTAAATAGTTTTGTTATAAATCAAAGAAATTAAATGTAACCTATGATTTACATGTGCAAACAGGCTGTTGAAATCAGCAAAAAACTTTTTGCCAAATAGCATGAGTATACGTGTTGACAAAATCACCATTTAGGCGGATTCTTAAGCTTCTTCAACTTATTTAATTAAATACCATGATGCAGCTAAACCAACGACCAACAAACAATTGTATGCGCCTGACTTCGTCAGTCGTGTGGTCTGTTATGTGCTGCGGTTAATTAAGTAAGTTTTACTAACCGCGTTCTAAGCGGTTGGTTATTTCCCTTTTAAATTCTCTTCCGCTTTTTTCGCCTTTTTAAAGGAATAAGCTTGTGCCTGTTAAAGCCTCATATTTTTTAATGGTGGTGATTTGGTCAACAACACCACTGGGTATTGTCTGGAGTAGTGAAACGGTAGCACCAACCCTGGCTGTGTTTTTACGCATGCTGGTGGGGCTGGTGTTGGCTTCGTTTGTCGTTGCTGTTGCCAATATCCGAGTGCCTTGGCATCGCCGAGCTTTATTCCTCTATGGTTATTCGAGCATAGGTATTTTTGGCGGCATGTTATTAAGCTATATGGCCGCTAAAACCGTACCTTCTGGCTTAATATCATTGATGTTTGGACTTGCGCCTATTTTATCGGGCTTACTTGCGCAAAAGATCTTGAACGAACCTAAGTTTAGCGCCATTAAGCTTGGCGCACTTGGCTGTGCTTTAATTGGTTTATTTTTAGTAAGCCAACGGCATATTCAAGGGGGAGTAGAGCAGCTTAGTGGTCTGTTGTATGTATTTATGGCTGTGTGCTTTTTTAGTTTGAGCGGTGTGATGATCAAACGGGTAAGAATTGCTATTCATCCAATGGCCACCACATTTGGCGCGTTGGTTTTTGTAACCCCACTGTTTTTTATTACTTGGTTGCTGGTAGATGGCCAACTTAATAGCCAGATGTGGAGTGCAAAATCACTGTACTCAATTGTTTACTTAGGCGTGTTTGGTTCATTAATTGGTGCGCTAGCGTATTTTCATGTATTGCAAAAGTTGAACGCGAGCACGGTCGCATTAACAACCCTGATCACACCCAGTTTTGCAATTGCTTTAGGTGGTTTGCTTAATGATGAGCCCATTGACCAAGCACTGATTGTTGGCGCGATCATTATTATGATAAGCCTCGCATTTTTTCAGTTTGGCGATAAGTGGCTAAAGCGCTTTAAAGGCGTGAAGTCGGTAGAAATGAGTTAAGGCTAGTAGCCGCTTCGGCGGCTACATTTTTGCAATTTGAATGACTAAACGACGGTTTTTGTTTCGGTCTAAAATGTTGTCATTGCTGGCAACGTGGCGCTTTTCACCGTAACCATCGGTATCTACTTTGCTTTCATCAATCCCTAAGCTAACAATGTAATCCTTAATTGCTTTAGCGCGTTTTTTTGATAATTCGAGGTTGTTCCAGCGACCACCGTAGCTGTCGGTGTAAGATGATATTGAAATAGACTCGATGTTGGTGTCGTACTTTAAGTACTCGCCAATTTTATCTAAGCGTTTTTGTGATGATTTAGTAAGTTTGCTGGTATTAGGCTCATAGTTCATCACTGTGAACGAAATATCTTCAAAGCTGTATGGCAGCATTGCATCTCGGCACTGTAAAAACGCCCAATATGCTTGCTTAAAGTTTACACTCGATAAACCAACGGCAATTTTATCGGCACTATTTTGCCAGTCTTGGTAATAAAATGTCGGTTGGTAACCTTTTTCAAGTTCGGTCAGCATTTCCCAAGCGGTTTTGTTGCCAAGCTCGCCGTCAAACTTACGTAATAGCTTCATATTCGCTAAGTCGCGAGCAGGCATACCAGCACGCCAACTAGGTGGTACGGCTTTTAGGCCTGCAATACTGTAATTGTCTGGGCGTACGACCATATCAAGGTTAAAGTTTACGTTTTTATTTTTACTAGCAGTGGTGCTGAAAATTGCTTCACCATAGTAAGGAACTTCATGATTTAATTGGCATTCTAAGCGAGATGTTTTAACCATTTGCCAGTTCGACATATCAGCATTAGCGGTATACTCACGCATGGCTGCATGCGCATTTATGCTTGCAACTGAGGTTAATAGACCTAGGCTCAAAGGAAGTAATGAAAGCTTCATCACGGTAATTCTCCAACAAATCATCAATGCCAAATAATTGGCAATTTTTGTGTTTAATTGCATCAGCGCAATAAACACAGGGCCAGCTGATTAATTTAAAGCAAGTAATGTGCCTAAAAATTCAGTAAGAATCTACGATTTCACACTATTTACTCTAGCAGAGTAGCCTTGGTTTTTGACATAATAGCCAGCTTACACTGGCAAACCAAGAAGACTATGGAAAATACTGAACAAACTCTTTTCGCAAAACGCTTTCGTGGCTTTTTTCCCGTTGTGATTGATGTTGAAACTGCAGGTTTTAACAAAGACACCGATGCGTTATTAGAAATTGCTGCATCTGTACTGAAAATGGATGACGACGGTGTGTTAAGTATTGATCATACTGTGCATTTTCATGTTGAGCCATTTGAAGGCGCTAATATTGAACAAGCGGCCATTGAGTTTAATGGTATTGATCCTTTTTCTGCGCTGCGTGGTGCAGTGCCTGAAGAAGAAGCGATTAAAGAAATCTGTAAAGTTGTGCGTAAGGCACAAAAAGCAGCGGGTTGTCAGCGTTCAGTGGTAGTAGCACACAATGCAGCGTTTGATCACGGCTTTTTAAATGCCGCAATTGAGCGTTGTAAAATTAAGCGCACGCCATTTCATCCATTTGTTAGCTTTGATACCACATCATTGGCGGGTCTTGCACTAGGTCAAACAGTATTAGCTAAAGCGTGTAGGGCGGCAGGTATTGAGTTTGATAATAAACAAGCTCACTCAGCACTGTATGATACCGAGCGCACAGCAGAACTGTTTTGTTTAATCGTTAATCGCTGGCAGCAACTCGGTGGTTGGCCATTGCCTGAAACTGAAGCGATAGAAGAAGAGCCAGACTCAGCCGCTAAAACGACTGAGTGATTTTGCCCTCAAAAAAACGCACCATGTTAGGAGGGTAAATACGTGAAAACTGTTTACTCTCTTGCGCTATCTTCAGCTCCACACCAGGATGCATTAATTCATTCACTTTTAAGCGGCTTGTTGCTAATAAGCGCGCAATCTTAATTTTCACTAAGTGTTTCTTTTTCTTGGTATTGGCCGTTTTAATTTTAATCTGCTGCTCGCTGGCGGTGATCTTATTAATGTAATGCGCACGCTGGGCTGGATCGGGTATTTTACTGGCCTTTTTTCGTGCTTGCTGTAGAGCTGCGGCTTTTGTAGCTAATAACTTTTCAAAGTCATTAATTTGCTGCTGCTTTTGGCGTAAATCATGCCAGTACTGAGCTATAAAAACGCGTGTTTTAGTGCCTGACGGCGCACCAAGCTCACCGGTTTCAATTCGCATCGCATCTAAAATATTGCCACCAATAATTTTGCCTCGCGGGTTATTGGCTTTGCCGACTCGAATAAGGCGGCGAGCACTTAAATCACAATGTAAAGCTTGGCGTTCAATGAATAAATCTTGCTCTGTTTTTATATGGCAGTACTGAGCATAACCAACAGAGATAGTACGCGAAGCCGTGATGTTGCAGGTAAAGTTCTCGACGTTTTCACGCTTTCTGCCAACAGCCCCGAGCATCACGGTGACTTCACTTTTACTTTCAATTGTGGCTGATTCAACAAAGCCTAATACAGTGATATCACCCGTGGCTTTGACGCGCATACCATCTTTTACATCACCGCTGATAATGACACTGCCATCAAATTCGACATGGCCCGTACTTACATCAACATGATGAAAGCACAATACGTCGTCCACGCGCATACCGCGGGGTAGGGCAACGGGCACGCCCTTAGCATCGGCAATCAACATATCGCTATTATTAGGATCAATACGCGTTCCTTCAAATGGCTCAAGGGGTAAATCTTTACCAGGTTTTGCAGGCATCACATCACCAAACACAGTAAAGCCATCTTCACCGGGTGTTGCAGGAACTCGCTGCATTAATGGCGTGCCGGGTTTAACGGTAATAATGGCACCTAAATTACGCATGTCGACTTTACCGCCGGAGGTCGCTTGCGGGCTAAGAACGCGGTCTTGTGCGGTGGAGCATAAGCGCACGAATTTAGCATCAGTGCCTTCTTTGGGCATTCTGCCATGGGCAACAATTGCGCTGTAATGTGCACCGGGTGGTTGTTTAAATTGCTGGCCTAAAAAGGTATCAAGCGCCCGCATACTAATGCCCTTAATAACACCTGCCTCTGTAAGCACCTCTTGTGCTATATCCATGCTCACAATTTTACCGCCACGGGCAGTTGTTAGGTTTGCTTCAACTACCATGTTTTTAGCGTCAACTTTAACTTCAAGGTGAGCATCAACGGCTTTAGCAACCACTAAAGATTGGTTTTGATATTGGCTGCTAGGGATGAACAACTTACCTATATTGGCATCAATATATTCGTAGCTGGCATAAGGAGACTGCTCAAGTAATTCAATTAATTGAGAACTCGTAGTAGGAAAACCCGCATCCCGAGGATGCTCACACAAAGAGACATAGCCGCTTTGTTCATCGAATGAAAACATCGACATCTGAAAAGCCCTGTAAAAAACTGCCTGTTATTATAGTTATGTGTTGCTACAGGTTATTTTTGAAGAAGGGTAACAACGTCTCCTATTTCAGCACAACTTTTGTACTATGTTAAGATAATGTATGCATTAAATGTAAAAATATGTATAAAAACTGATTTTTCTTGCTTGAAAATTCAGCATTCAAAGGCACTTAGCAAAAATTTCCCGATTAATACCTTGAGTATGAATAGGCTAGATAGGTGAATTAATTTACTTAAATTGATCATTTACGGGGCGTTGAAAATATAAGGGGCCATTCTGACCCCTTTATTTGGTATGGCTAGTTATGAAGGTTTCTGACTAATAACACATAGTTTTTTGTAGATGATCTGAAGTCTGATTTGATATCACCATCAGAGTTTATAGACAGAGACTTTATTGCCGTAGAGGTAAGATCAGGAGTCGAAGTCCAAAAACTTAAGTTATTGCTACTGTCATATGGAATAGCAGGGAATGCAGTTGTATTGACTGATGGTCTCGTTTTAGAGTGATCAAATATTGTTTTTAATTCATTTACATTCGGAAGTCGCCAATTGCTATGGCCAGCATATGTGTAATCAACTCCAGAATTTAATGAATCATGCCAGTAAATAGCAGTCATCTCGCCTTCACATGACAATGACTCCAAATCCCAATTTTGACCAACGGCGCAACGAGTCCACATAAGACCTGTATCTAAATCGGTGACACTTCCATCTTGGCTAATGATATACCTAGAATCTGTGTGTGTAGAACTAGTGTAAGAGTTTTTATTTACTTTTGAGCCTGATACGAGTCTTACACGGCCTGAAGTCGTACGCACTAACTTAGCATCATTTGCTTTATATGAAGAACCAAAGTCAACTAACCATGCCTCAGTGTTGTCACTAGCAGATGGGGTAGCACTCCAATAATGCCAATTAACGGTATTTGGAAAGTATGTTGTATCGATATATGTATTTCTTTTACCTTTATGCACAAGTTGGTTTAGCTCTTCATTAGATGGTATGCTCCAATTTGTTTTCCCACATAAAGAATTGTTATTCGCGAAATCGACAAGAGCGTCCCAGTCTCCATAATATGTTCCTTCCTTGCTATCGTCGTTAAATCCTTTAGCCCCTTTACCGCCCCATCTATATGTATCCATATTATGCTGAGTGCCGCCATCTGTAGTTTTAACTTCCCACACTAATCCTGTATGGTTATCTCTAACACAAGTCCAGCTACTTTGATTCGCGCTAAGCTCATTACCATCTGAGTCTAATTTAGTATAATCAAATCCAGCATCACCAGCCCCAATTTTTAATAACTCAGTATCTGCATCGCGGCCTTGTTCACAGTCATGTACTTTATTTTCTGTTACCACACACTCTGAATCATTAGCCGTTTGCGTCGCGCTAACTTTTACACCTGTGTCATTTACGAAATGATTAATTTTAACAACATCAATATCAACTGAGTCCGAACTCGTAAGACCCATGTCATCAGTTACAGTTAGTTCAAATGTAATTTTTTCATCGTCATTAAAGTTAGCTGTAAAGGTTGGAGCTATATTGCTGGCACTTGATAGCACAACAGTTGAACCTACGGATTGCGTCCAATTGTATTCAACAATTTGTCCATCATCCATACTTGCTGTCGCATCGAGTGATACTTCAACTCCTGTTTCAACGATTTGATATTCAGCAGCAACAGCAATTGGGTGTTTATTAATGTATACATTTACAGTATCAGAGTGAGATGCACCTTCGTCATCAGAAACAGTAAGCTCAAACTCAAGTGTTTCACCTTCTAGTTCACTGCTTGGTGTAAAAGATAAGAGCTCTGAATTTGAATTCTCTAGAGTTAAATCAGATTCAGTTAAGAGATTCCAAGAGTAGCTTACTATACTTCCATCTTCGTCGAAGCTATCTGAACCAGATAGTGTTGTTTGAACATTGGGATTGACAGTGACGTCATCTCCAGCAGCAGATGTTGGAGAAATATTAACTGGTAAAACATCTAAAGAGACGGTTTCTGTTGTTATTGCTCCTTCGTTGTCAGTTGCGCTGACTGCAAAGGTCAAGGTTTCTTTCTCTGTTACTGTTGGAGTGATGATTGTTATTTCTGAAGCCGTATTGTCATCTATCTCTACATTCAAACCTGATAATTGCTCCCAAAACATTGAGGTAACTTCCCCATCAACATCATTGGCATTAGCTGACAATTTAACTTCTGTTTGCTCATTCACAGCTGCAATAGAATTAAGTGAAATAGAAGGAGATTCGTTTACAGGTTCAATCGTTAAGGTTACAGATGATTTTGCAGTAGCCCCATCATTGTCTGTAACAGTCACTTCAAAACTCATAGTTGTGCTAGATGTAACGGTAGGTGCTGTGAATGATAGGGTCTCACTACTTTTGGCACTTAAAGCTAAATCATCTCCAGCTGTTTGTGACCAAGCATAGCTAGTAATTGAACCATCAGAGTCTGTAGCATCCGCTGTTATTGATACGATAGATTGTTCTAAGTAGCTTCCTTCACTTTGAAGTGTGACTGTCGGTGCTTTATTAACAATGGGTTTTTTATTTTCAGGCTCTGAGCTTCCCCCTCCGCCACATGCTGTTAATGTTGCAGACACAAAAGTTGCAATAGCTAGCTTTTTCATTGTTTAGGTATCTCCATTTTTATTTTTTAATTGTTTTTTAAGTTCTTCCTTATTTGGAAATTGGATTATATACAAGTTAAATTTCAAATAAACTGTTGTATTTCAAATATTTACAATTGTTTTTAGGTACAGGTTCGTTATTTGTTTTTTTATGTGATGAAATTTCATAAGTAGACTAGATCGTTTTTAGTGAGAATCTTCTAAACCCACTAAAGAAATTCGAATCAAAGATAAAAAGGTTGTCAAACCAATACAATACCGCTACAATCCGCAACATCACTAGCTTTGCTGGCGATAGAAAAGTATTCTAAGATTTATGTCTTATGGCAAAATCGGGGCTGATTAGGATTCGACGGAATTCAAGACGCCCGAGGTGCATGTCGAGGTGCGGTTGGCCTCGTAAAAAAGCCGCAATTTAAAGTAATCGCAAACGACGATAACTACGCTCTAGCGGCATAATAGCCCGCTAGCACTTCTCCGGTGTATGTCTGTGGACCCGGTTCTGAAGTGTCACCCTACACGGACTCGCTACGGAAACCCTGGCCGGGGTTGAAGGGCTAAAACTAAGCGGCCTCGCCTTTGCAGATCGTGTTCGTCCGAGCTGTATAAGGTTAACTAAAAGACGATACTAAGCATGTAGTACCAAAGGTCGAGGCTTTTCGGACGGGGGTTCAAATCCCCCCAGCTCCACCAAATATGAAAAAGGCTGCTCTCAGAGCGGCCTTTTTTATTGCGCAATTTTCAATGCATCAATTTTACTTTGCCTTATGCAATTATTAAATCTTTATTAGAAGCCGCTTTTGCTCTGTCAAAATTCCAATTTTTTCTAGCAGCATTTATTACGACTCTAATTACAAACTTTATTGCTACATATTCAGCAGCTTCGGGAATGTAAGGAATATTTATTTTTTCGTTTGCTAAAATAGATAACCTATTAATCAGTCGTGTGGCTTCTTCATCTTCAATGCCATTTTCTGAGCTTCTGACTAAATCGTAAATTTCATTTGGCAGGTTGTCATATAAAAATGTATCAACCCTTAAAATGACTTTAATCAGTATTTTTTCTTCCCTTGTTTCGCTAATTAATGGAATATTTACTTTATCATTCAATTTGCTTGCTAAGTCTTTGACTTCAGCTTCTGTAAGTTTGTTTCGTGCTTTTGGTGGAGCGTAATATTCTTCTAAGAGATTCACAAATTGCGCTTCGGTTAAATCTTCTATAGTTGGCATAATGTGTTCCTTCTATTCATTCATGTTCCCAGTAATGCTAAAAGTCAAAGCAATTTAGCATTGCTTGTAAGTCAGTATTGCGATGGTAAGTCATTAGATACAGTTGTTTGAAAAGTACATCTTTGTGACTAGAAATGTATTCTTCAAAATTTTCGTCAACACTATTACCGCGAAGTCTTTCCAGTAACTTGGTGATTTTTATTACATCTTCATGCCTATTCTTGAAAAGTGTGCAATCGAGGGGGATCAGCCCTTTGCCAGTATCTCTGTAATTATCAACCCCAAAAACTAAACTGATAGCAATCGAAATATCATCTTTTATTCTAGGGTCGTATCTTCTAATTTCGTAACCTTGTGAAGTTTGGAGGACTAAACCATCCGCCACTAATTCAGAGATTGCCGCCAAGTATCCATCAGTTATGACTTGCTCAAGCTTCATTGGGGTCGCAGTGTTGCTCAACTGTTTTAATATTACTAATTTAGTTTCTTCAAGTGATTGCCTTGAAAGCTCGCTATTTAGCGTCCATAAGACAGCCACTATGGCGATTAAACTAACCCAGTTAGGCAAATTTTCTGGCTGTAATATTTTTCTAATGTAGCTTTGCATAGTCAAAACTCTCACTGGATTCTTTTAACGTTAATAGTTATAAAACCAACGTTATTGGCCATTCTTGACTTAATGTCGTTAGCAAAAAAAGTAAGCTCACCATCTTTACTGGCTTTAAACTCGCCATTGCAGCCTATTGCTTTTGCTTGATTATCATCTCGTCCAACAGAACAGCATAAAGTAAACCAGTCAGCTGATTTAACTCGCTTTAACCTGCGAGAAAGCTTGATTGTTAGTTCCACTAAACCAAGCTGGACAGTGTCGGTATTCCAACCATCTGCATTGCATTTAATACTGCCATCGCTCCATACATCGTCTGCTTGAGTGGTAATTAAATAGACTTCACCTGTTTCTACTAAAATACCTGAGTGGTTAAATAGTTTTGCAGAATCAACTTCTATCTCAATTGATTCACCAACCTCCAATGCAAACCATACAGGTCTTGGGTTATTGCAGTAAGCTTTAACTCCGAAGCCGTTTATTGGCCCATTTTTAAAGGCAAAAAATACATTGTGCGAGACATTTGCTAAAGACTTAGGGCGGTAATCCTTGTCGAATGCAATTCGTTCGGTAATTGAGTTATGAATAACTGGTTTATGCTTACTCGATAGCTTATCTTTATCTATTACACAACAGACGCGATCCTCAAGAGTGAGCCAGTCAACAATTGGCCAGCGATCTTGTTGATGATTTTTACCGAGAGCAGTAGCTTCTCTTTGGAGATCATCAAGTCCAATCATGTTTTTTAACCTTAATGGTAACGCCTTTTGAAGCGCTTTCTCTGAAGGCATTTTTAATTCAGGATCTAGCAAGTCAAACATTTTAACTTGGTATGCAATCCAATTGATAAGATAAGAAAGCGTTAAATCTGATAGGCCATCACGATAATAACCTCCACCGACATCACTATGTGCACCTGCAAACCATAACTCAGTGATTCTGCTTTCTTCATAGTTCATTAGTGTTGGTTGAAATGCTTTACGTTTATCATCTAAGCTGATGAGGTGAGTAGCTTGTTTAATTATTTTTGAAATCGTATGCCCATCTTCGAAAACAACATCATAGTCAGGGCGTTCTGCTTTACTTAAGTTAGGCAAACCAATACTAGCCACGGTATCAAATGCTGCTAAATAAATAAAAGGTGTTGTTTGTTTATTTAATAAGGGTGATTCTTCAATAATTTTTGAGCAAAAACGGCGGGCTAAGGCTGCTCCTCTTGAAAAACCAGTAACAATAACTTGATCGCCTTTTTGATAAACTCGATTAAAGTCCTTAATCGCTTTTATCAAAATTGTTCCGACGTCTTTTTTTCAGGAGATATCCCCTGATTAATTAATCGAGACCACCAGTTGCCATATGTTCCAACACCTTGGTAATAAAAGCAGTTATCGACATTACTGTGTGTTGATAGGCCTTTATTCTCATCATCATGAAGATTACCACCTGCCATAAAATGAAACTTCAAAATGTTGGTAATATTATCGTCTTCTTTTTTGCCTTTTTTGACGATTTGTAGGGCGTCTTCTGGCTCGTTACCTGTGCCATCAAAGTTAAAAATATGAAGTGCCATAACTCCTCCTTGAGTAAATGAAACTAGCTAACAGCTTCGATACTTCATGAATAGCTATGGGTTGTATATTCAATTGGAAGTTTAGAATTAACGACCCTTAATGTAACTCAGAAATTTCTTATTATGTTTTTTAGGTATCTAATTCGCTGAAAAATGGACTTTTATTTTTGTTTCATTATAAGGTTGATAAGAGGTGAGGGCATTGGTTAAACCCCTCCAAACTTTGAAGGGGAGGTGGATTTCTAATTTCTCTAGTTCAAACAACCAACTGAACGGCATCAATAATCGGTTTGTTTTCTATATCAATGGTGTCGATGATGTGTTTGTGTAGGCGCTTTTTGTGCTCTGCGAAAATCGCGCGTTTTTTATCGAACTGGCTGGCAAATTCGAGGGCGGTATTAAATAAAGCTTCGCTGTTTGGGCAAGATTGTTCAATTACATGATCTGTGGCAAGTTCGCCTGCTGTAACGCGACGGCCTGTTAGCATCATCTCGTTAAAACGATAGTCTGGAATGGCTTTTTTAATGAAAGCGAGCATGCCCGGTAAAAATGGGATTGATAAATCAACTTCTGGGAAGCAGAAGAAACCACGGTCGCTTTGCATAAACCTAAAATCGCAAGCGCACGATAAAATTGCGCCATTACCAAAAGCGTGGCCATTAATTGCTGCAATGACTGGCATTGGGAAGAGTAATAGGCGTTTAAATACCGCATCCATCGAGTGCATAAAGCCACTTACTTCTGCAAATTTTTGTGCTTTTAATGCGGGCATAAGCCAATCGGTATCTATGCCCAAGCTCCATGATTTTTCGCTGCTTGAAGTGATCACCAGTGCTTTGTGTTCAGGGTTACGTTCGATTTCGTCAAGGCAATTTAAAAAAGCCTCTGCAAAAGCAGGGTTATGGCGATTTTCAGCTGTTGTCATAGTTAAGATAGCAACAGATCCTTGTGTACTTACATTCATCAGTGTCATGCTGTGCCTTCAAATTTATTGTGTTGTGGGCATAGTTATAACCCATAGGTTTAACAAAATAAACCACAAGTCTGACCAGTTGTGAATTTAGGCTCACTTCTCTTTTGGTTGATATGGTCTTTTAGTCGAAAGGGTTTTTCAAATAGTCGCTAATAGTGGTGAGTCATGATAGCGTTAGCTCAAACACACTATTTAAAGCGTAACAATGGATTTGATCAGTTGGCAGTTTTTGGGTGGAGATTTATTAAGTCCGATCAGCACAATCATGCTCATTGTGGTTGCGGGCTTTACTTCAATGATTTCAGCAGCTTTTGGTGCGGGCGGCGGCTTAATGCTGCTAGTGATCATGGCATCCATGCTTCCTATGAGTGTGGTTATCCCTGTCCATGGGTTAGTGCAGTTAGGCTCTAATGCAAACCGCTTTTTATTTACGTTTAAACATATTGATGGCGCTATGTTTGTGTACTTCTCTTTAGGGGGAGTCATAGGAGCGCTGGTTGCCTCAACGATTGTCACATCAATTCCCCTTGAATTAATGAAAATAGTGGTCGCTGCCTTTGTACTTTATTTACTTTGGGGTGTGACGCCAAAGCTTAGAGAAACCTCAAAGTTATGGCGCGTTCTCGCTGGGCTTTGGACCACGTTTATCTCGATGTTTGTAGGGGCAAGCGGGCCTTTGGTTGGCAGCTGCTTATATGTAAATAATTATAATAAGCTTAAATTTACCGCCACTTTTTCAAGCTGCATGACAGTGCAACATACCTTAAAAGCGATTTTATATGGGGCTGTGGGCTTTGCATTTTGGCAGTGGTTGCCATTGGTTATGCTCATGATATTGAGCGGCGCCTTAGGCACTTGGCTTGGCCTTAAGTTATTGCATCGCATTTCGTCAGATAAATTTAAAAAGATTTTTCGTCTAGTGTTAACGGTGCTTTCCCTGCAACTTGCGTGGCAGGGGATCATGGCATTTAGTATTTAAACAAACCCAGTTTGGCAACGATGCCGCGTTCTAATTCATTGAGTTGGCCTATGGTGTCATCGAGGTGCTGAGCTTCTTGCGATAGGCTCTTAGCGCCTTGGTTAATAAGCTGCATGGTATTTAAGATATCAGCAGTAACACTGGTTTGCTCTTCAGAACTTGCCGCCACGCTCTCGTTCATTTGATTAATGGTATTGATTTGTTTAGCAATATCTTTAAACACCGCTTGGCTTTTTTGATTCGCTTGGCTCACTTTATCGCTTAGTGACTTACTTTGCTCCGTTGCGGTTACACAATCAGAGGTATTATTGTGTAAAGATACAATAATCGACTCAATCTCAGACGTTGAATCATAGGTTTTACTAGCAAGCGCTCTTACTTCATCGGCTACCACAGCAAAGCCACGACCAGATTCACCAGCACGAGCCGCTTCAATAGCAGCATTTAGAGCCAGTAAATTGGTTTGCTCGGCAATACTTTTTATAACATCGAGCACTTGGCTGATTTCGTTACTGCTGGCATTTAATTGTTTAACTACGTTTGATGTATGGTCGAGTTGTACAGCTAATTCGTCAACCATGTTGCCATTGGCATTCATATTTTGTTCGCCTTGTTGGCATAAGCGATGAACGTCGGTGGTTTGCTGCGCAGTTTGATTAGCTCCTTGAGCAATCTCTTTGGTTGCTTCACTTAACTGACTAAGCGCATTGGTTGCTGAATCTGTACGGTTATATTCAAGCTCGGCTTCGTTTTTAGAGCGCACTGAGGCTTCGTTTACTGTGCTGGCTATCATTTCAAGCTCACTGGCTGTGCTGCCTAGCTCTGTAATTATTTCTTGCACTTGCGCTATAAATCGATTGAAACCATCAACCAAATAGCCAATTTCATCATTAGATTGATAGCTAATACGTTTTGTAAGGTCGCCTTCACCTTTGACAATTTCATCAACAAGGTTATTTACGCTATCGATTGGTTTTATCACTAACAGTCGCACGATATAAATAATCACCGCACCCAAGGCGATAAAAGAGACCAGCAAGGTAATAAACATGGTGCGTGTCGACTCAGCAATGGTGCTATGCAGTGCTTTTTGTGAGTAACCAATTTTTATGTGACCAATTAAATTATCTAAATAGTGCAAATCAATAGTTTTGCTAACCGATGCGCTATTGCTTTGTTTTGTAATAGCGGCCAGTGGCTTATTGCGATGATCTGTCACTGAAATGCTATGTACATGTTTGTTTTGCGAAAAGGCTTTAATAATCTGATTGATTAACGGCTCATCATAAGAGAATACAGGCTCGGCTAAAATAACCTGCATTTGCTCATTAAGAGCTGTGATGTCGTCTTGCCATTGTTGTGTTTGACTCGACTTTGCGAGCAGATAGTTTGCGCTGACCACGAAGATCACGCTCAGTAAAAGGCACAAAGACAGTGCCAAGGTCATTTTATATTTTAATGATTTCATTGTGCGCTCATTGAAATGGGTTAAACCACAAAGGGCTATTTTTATTAGGTGTGTTCGACGATAACGTTGGGTTATCTAGCTCAATTACGCGACGCGAGCTTAAGTTGGCTTTTGATAAAACCGTTTGTACTTGGCTATCTGCCAAAAACATGGCGTTAAATGTGCCATCAGCAATCATCTCGTTTAGGGCATCATTTAGCTTTTTATGTAGCGTGTGGTTGTTTTTGTTGACGAAAAAGTAAAGTGGTGCGGTGTACTTAATGACCAAATGCGGCTCAACAGTGAGGTTAAGCTCTGAGTGATTGGCAATTTCATCCCAAGGTTCATTCACCCCACGTGGGAAGTAATCAAAGCGCTCACCTTCAAGCATTGGAAATAAGTTCGGGTATTTTAATGTGGTAACAACGGGCAGTTGATTTGCTTTTAATATTTTCGTATCTGGCCAGGTTTTACCTTGCCCAGCGGTGTAACGTTTTAAATCTTGTAAGCTAGTTACCGAGCTAAACAGTTCGCGATTTTGTGCTTTCACAATCGCGACTCGCATGCCAAGTAAGCCACGAAACAAAGGGATATAAACGGCTTGATAATCTTGCTCTAACTGAGTTGATGTCATGCTCCACATCACATCAAGCTGGTTGTTTTTTACATCGTTTAAGATGCGTGCATTAGAGATATCTTTATTGGTTTCGTAAGGGTGAACATACTCTAAGCCAGCACGTTCAATGGCGCTGATCAGTAATTTGTGGGGAAGGGAGGTATCGCCACTGTAGCTTTGTACTTTTACCGGTGCGGCAAAACAAGCCGACGTAAAAGTAAAGCAAAAAAGAAAAGCAAGATGACGCATAAAGCACCTTTGTTATTATTATGTAAACAATAAACTAAAGTGCTTTACGCGGTTTCTCAATCTTATTTCTTATGCATACGTATTCATATGTATTCAATCGCTCAGAAGGCTGTCGATTGACTTATCACCATTAAACAATTCAAACACTTGCGGTTTTTTCGGTGTATGTTCAGTAAGGTATAGCAGAGTATCTGCTACATCTTCACGATTGATCACCGCATCTTGGCGGGTTGCAGGGCGCGTGGTGGTTAATAGCCCCGTTGCTGCATCATTTAATAGCGTGCCAGGTCGGACAATGCTGTAATTTAATTCGCTATTGATTAAATGTTGGTCAGCCATGTGCTTTGCAACTAAATACGGTTTGATACTGCTTTCAATGTTGTCTGGGGCATCAGCACCGATTGAGCTCACCATAATAAAGTGCTTAACCTTGGCATCTACCGCATAATTAATCGCTTTAACAGCTGCCCATAAATCTATCAGTAAGGTTTTATCAGCACCCGTAGCGCCGCCAGAACCCGCGCTAAAAATCACTTGTTCAACCCCTTCGAAGGCACGACTAAAATCGTTTTCGAGGTCTTGTTCTACAATCGTTAAATGACTACTTTCAAGCGCACTTAGCTTTCTTTTATCTCGAACTAGAGCCACTACGTCATGGCCACTTGCTAGCATTTTTTCGGTGGTCATTTTACCTATTTGGCCCGTTGCGCCAATGATTAAGGTCTTCATATCAAACTCCTTCTAATTGCTGTGTAAGTAAAGACCTTGGGGTGAGGAATTATTTTTAAAGGGGTACAAGCAAGCTTTGAATAAAAAAGTATTATTTGGCATAGTATTGAATTAGGTACAAATTTAATTAAAAGGACTTAAAGTGAAAATATATTCCAATCTTTTGGTGGTGTTAACATTAGCATTTTGCAATGCGGTATCTGCCAATCAATGGCTATCACCTTATCCAAATAGTGAGGTTGAAAAGTCGGTTAAGCTTAGTGGCGAGCAGACACAATTAATGAGCCAGTTTGATGGCAGTAAAAAGTCAGCAGAGCGATTTAGTTACACAGACTTTATAGGCGATGTAAACCACACTTTGTACGAAATAAGCAATATTGCCACTCTCAAAGTATTTGAAAACTATAAACACGCTTTACTCACCGATGGTTTTAATATTGTTTACTCTTGCCAGCTAGATGCTTGCGGTGACAGTAGTGATTTTGCAGAGGAAGTCGGTTACTTTCAGCTCTATAATTATCATCGTAAGCCATATTATCTTCTTGCCACTAAAGGTGAAAAGCCTGAGTTTGCCGTGTCGTTATTTGTTGGCCAGTACAACAGTAAAACGCGTGTTATGAGTAGCTCAATTGCGATTAAAGAGCTTGAAACAGGTCTAATAAAAGCCAATACAGCTGCTTTTGCAAAACAGCAATCAAATCCAGTTTCCAAAGCACCTAAAGACGATATTAGAGGCTCAAGCGATCACCCATTACTTAGCCGTTATCCAGGTAGTTTTATTGAAGCCTATGAGCAAATTGATTACGAAGAATTTTCACTACCAACCGGAATATTCAACCGTAAAAACAAAGCGCTACCTGCTGAAGATGTGACAGGCGATATCACTCGTATTACTTATGAGATTAGAAAAGTATCAACCCTTAAGGTTTTTCATAACTATTTGTCTGCCTTAACAAAAGAAGGCTTTGAAACGGTATTTAGTTGCGAACGTCAAGCATGTGGTGACGACCGTAAGGCAATACAAGCACTTGGTGATCACTTGTCGGTAAAACAAGTTTATAACTATTATCGTCAGCCGCGTTATCAGTTAATGAAAAGCACCATAGAAAGTCAAACAACCTTTGTCGCATTTTTTGTGGGTAATTACCAAGGCACTACGCGAGTGCAGCTTGTTATAATTAGAACAGAGCCTTTACAAGGAGATTTAGTTAAAACCAATCCGGACCAGGTGTTAAAGCAGCTCGAGCAAAAAGGTAAAGCAGCCATTTATGGCATTTACTTTGACCATGATAAATCAGACATTAAGCCAGAGTCAGCGGAGTCATTAAAAGTGATTGCGGATGTTTTAAATAAAAATAACAGCTTAAACTTGTACGTTGTTGGTCATACTGATGATAAAGGGAGCCCAGAATATAATTTAGGGTTGTCATCTAAGCGAGCAAAAGCGGTTGTTAAAGCGCTAGTGAGTCAATATGGCATTAAAGAATCGCGTTTAATTGGTTATGGTGTAGGCCCTTATGCGCCAGCTGCTAATAATAAAAATGATTTGGGTCGTCAGCTAAACCGACGCGTAGAGCTAGTTGAGCGATTAAGTAATTAACAATCAAAAGGGGCTTTTTAGCCCCTTTAAATTTTATTACGAATTAGGTCGCGAACAATAAAGCGAGCAGGGTGAATTGCCTGACTCACGCGTTCGCTAAATGGTCTTGGTTCATTGTTTAAACAAGCAATTAAATGCTCAGCACACAAGGGGGCACTGCACAGGCCTCTTGCGCCAAAGCCAGTGAGTACATGCAAGCCTTGGTGAGGTTTCGTTAACGTTTGGTACTGATAACGTTTACCTACTCTTAAATTAGCAAACGCACTTACATAATCACTTTGTTCAGCCCATTCGCCTGCCATAGGTAAATGGTCAATGAAGGTGCACCTTACAGCTGCTTTCGCTCCCGATATTTCACCTAAGCTATTAGCAAACTCGCAGTTGGGGTAAAAGTTTAATAGTTGTTCTCGATTAGTGTGGTTGTCTTGCTCTTTAACTTCACGGCTTTTTGAATTTTTTTCAAAGGTTGCGCCCATGCAATGATGGCCCTGATATTCAGGAGTAAAATAGCCTTTGTGGCAAAGCACGGTCTTAAGGCGTTTTGACTGCTCGCTTGCTTGCACATGCGAGACTTGGCCGCGCACACCAACAACAGGTAAAGCTTGAGTTTGGCTAAACTGGTCACTGTGTTCACCTGCACAATTAATCACATCGCTAAATGGTCCGAATGTTTGCTCTTTGCTGTGTAGTAACCAGCCGTCAGCGGTTTTTTCGAGCTTTTCAATATGGCAATTAAAGTGACTGTCCATTTTATTATTGGTAGTCGCAGTTAACGAATTTGCCGCATTAAATAATGCTGTAACCAGTGCTGGTGGATTTACCCAGCCACCTTTTGCAAAGAATACACCTGAGTAACCCGTTTCTACACCGGCAATTTCATCACCTTCTTCGGCGCTTACATTACGCATTAATTCTGCTGGCCAAAGTTCTTTATCTGCAAGGTTTTGATGTTTATCAGCTAGGCCTTGTTTAACCGCATGTTGTAATACACCACACCACTGGTGAGGGTAGTTAAAACCATCATCAAGTAATTGTTGGTAAAGACGCATCGCATATAAAAAGCTATGGGCGAACATTTCACTGTGTGGTGAATTTTTCGCTTGTAAATGCGGATACACAGCCCCTTGTACATTGTGAGAAGCGCCCATGGCAAGCGCTTCGTCTTGGCAAAAAAGCGTGGCTTTTAGGCCTCTTTTTGCTAGTGAATACAGTACACTGCTACTGGCAATACCACCGCCAATAACAGCCACATTACTCAGTTTACTTTGCTGATGAGCAAAATACGCAGGCCCTGACTGTTGCTCATTAGGCTCAGTGAGCTCGCCAATCAGCATTTCGCGCTTTTTACCATACCCTTTTGCTTTACTCATGCTAAAGCCTGCTTCGATGAGTCCTCTTCTGACAAAGCCTGCGGCAGTGAAAGTGGCGAGTGTGGCATTTGCTCTTGAGATAGCACGCATCTTGTTGAACAAACTCTGTTGCCACATATCTGGGTTTTTACTTGGTGCAAAGCCGTCTAAATACCACGCATCAATAACTCCTTCACTTGGATAGCTCATGGCATCAATGCTGTCTTGCACGTCACCAAAATAAAGGTCGAGTATTAGTTTGCCGCCTGCAAATTCAAGGCGATGACAGCCGGCCAAATTAATTGGGTATTGAGCAATTAGTTGCTCACTATACTTGCTTAAACTAGGCCAGGCTTTGAGTGCTTGAGCAAGGTCATCACGCTTAATAGGAAATTTTTCAAAAGAGATAAAGTGCAGGCGGGTAACACTTTTTTTACCACTATGGTCGGGTTGATTTTGAACTTCTTGCTCTGCATGCTGCCTATCAAGGTGAGCAGCAAAGTGCTGCCAGGTATTTAAAAAGTTAAGCCCTGTACCAAAGCCGGTTTCAGCAATCGCAAAGTGGTTACGGTCATGATTTTGTAATCGTTGCGGGATATGGTTTTGTTGATAAAACACATAATGTGATTCGGCTAAGCCATCGTCATTAGAGAAATAAACATCGTCAAACTGATCGGCGACAGGGGTACCAAGGTGATTAAAATGAATATGTGCGTTTTTGATCATGGTTTAACTAATTAACTACAAACTTTTTTCATTATTTTACGTGTTTTCTTTGAAATAGTCTGGCGTTATTTATAAGCTAGACATTCAGAGTACATGTGTACGCTAGAAAGCTGACCACTTCGAAAGTAATTTCAGCGTAAAATAGAACACAATTTAGTATAGAGCTAAGGTAATTACCCATGAGAAGAGCCGTTATTACGGGCATCGGTGTTGTTTCAAGCATCGGTAACAACAAAGAAGAAGTATTAGAATCATTAAAACAAGGCCGTAGTGGTATCGCGTTCAACCAAGAGTTTGCTGACTACAACCTACGTAGTAACGTATCTGGCAAAATCGATATTGATGTTAAAGAGTTTGTTGATCGTAAAGCAATGCGCTTTATGGGCGATGCTGCTGCATACGCTTATATCTCAATGTCGCAAGCGATTGCAGATGCTGGCCTTAGTGAAGATCAAGTTTCAAACGAGCGCACTGGTTTATTAGTGGGTTCAGGTGGTGGTTCATCTAAATGGCAAGTTGAAGCGGCTGACATTTTACGTGAAAAAGGCGTAAAACGTGTTGGTCCTTACATGGTACCACGTACTATGGCGAGTACGACTTCGGCGTGTCTTGCAACACCATTTAAAATTAAAGGTGTTAACTACTCACTGAGTTCTGCATGTGCGACATCTGCACACTGTATCGGTCACGCGGTTGAGCAAATTCAACTAGGCAAGCAAGACGTAATCTTTGCAGGTGGTGGTGAAGAGCTTCACTGGACGCTAGCAATGGAATTCGATGCAATGGGTGCATTGTCTACTAAGTACAATGAAACACCAGAGAAAGCATCACGTACATACGATGCAAACCGTGACGGTTTCGTTATCTCTGGTGGTGGCGGTATCGTTGTTGTTGAAGAGCTTGAGCATGCACTTGCTCGTGGCGCGCACATTTATGCAGAAATCACTGGTTACGGTGCAACGTCTGACGGCTACGACATGGTAGCTCCATCAGGTGAAGGCGCTGTACGTTGTATGAAGCAAGCAATGCAAGATCTTGAAGGCGGTATTGATTACTTAAATACTCACGGTACTTCAACACCTGTTGGTGATGTGAAAGAGCTTGGCGCTATTCAAGAAGTATTTGGTGGTAACTCGCCAATGATCAGTGCAACCAAAGCGATGACAGGTCACGCTCTAGGTGCAGCAGGCGTTCATGAAGCAATCTTCTCGCTATTAATGCTTGAGAATAACTTTGTTGCTCCATCTATCAACATTGATGAACTAGATGAGCAAGCTGAAGGTCTAAATATTGTAACTGAGCGTAAAGACGTTGAACTAAATACAGTTATGTCTAACAGCTTCGGTTTCGGTGGCACTAACGCCACATTAGTAATGAGCAAATATAAAGGTTAAACCTCTCCAGTATTTGCTTAAAGCCGAGCAATAGCTCGGCTTTTTCATTTGTTATAAAGTCTTAGTTGTTACCTATCCGAATACTGATAAATTCGCTACAATAGCGCCACTTTCTGCCTCTCGGACACACAAATGAAAATTCTTGCAGATCAAAATATGCCATTGGTTGAGCAGTACTTTGCCGATTTTGGTGATGTTGAGCGATTTGATGGCCGTAATCTTCAACCCGAGCAGCTAGTCGGGGTCGATATCTTGTTAACCCGCTCTGTTACCAATGTAGATAAAGCCTTACTCACTCAAGCAGATAAATTAAAATTTGTGGGCACAGCAACCATAGGTGTTGATCACATTGATACCGAGTTACTTGCTGAGCGAAATATCGCATTTAGCAGCGCACCAGGTTGTAATGCTGTGGCGGTTGCTGAGTATGTTATTAGCTGCTTGTATGCCTTGAGCCAAGAAAATGCCAGTTCATTACAAGGTAAAACCATCGGCATAGTGGGTGTTGGCAGTATAGGTAGCTGTTTACGTGATAAGCTTAGCCTGCTTGGTATGAATGTATTGTTATGTGACCCTCCAAAGCATGAAGCCGGTGAACTTGCAGAGCATATTGAGTTAGATACATTACTAGCTCAAGCTGATATTGTGACTTTTCACGTGCCATTGGTTAAACAAGGTCCGCATAAAACCCTGCACATGCTAGACGAAACGCGCTTAAAAGCACTTAAGCCGGGTATGACGATTATCAATGCAAGCCGAGGTGATGTGATTGATAACGAAGCATTACTAGCATTGTTTGAGCAAGGCGCAAAATTAGATTGTGTGCTTGATGTTTGGGAAAACGAACCCAATATACTGACATCTCTGCTTGATTATGTACGTTATGCCAGCGTGCATATTGCTGGGCATACACTTGAAGGCAAAGCCCGCGGTACACAAATGCTGTATCAGCAAGTGTGTGAGCTTGAAGGCATCGCAGCGCTTAAGTCTCTGGACGATTTTTTGCCAGAGCCAATTAGCCATTCTGTCACGCTAGGTGAAACCTTTAACCAAGACGATATTGGTCGCTTGGTGCACTTAATTTATGATGTGCGTCGTGACGATGGCATTTTACGCAGTAAATTAGCAAGCGAAGGCTTTGATAGTTTACGTAAGAATTACCCGCCAAGACGAGAGTTTAGTACTTTGTCGGTGGCTGCCAACAGTGCATGTGAAGGCGCATTAGCTGCACTGGGATTTAGAATTAACGAATAAAGCCATTTGCTTTATTCAAAAGAGGAAAACACATGTCGCAAAAATTTAATGTAGCCGTATTAGGTGCCACAGGTTTAGTGGGTCGTCAGATTATCGAAACTTTAGAAGATCGTAAGTTTCCGGTAGACCAATTATTTTTACTCGCAAGCAGCCGTAGTGCTGGCGAAGAAATTCAATTTCGCGGTGACAGCATTGAAGTAATCGATGTTGAAGAGTTTGATTTTAGCCAAGCTCACATTGGCTTATTTTCAGCAGGCGGCAGTGTCTCTGAAAAATACGCACCGATTGCGGCAGAAGCAGGCTGTGTGGTAATTGACAATACCTCACACTTTCGTAATGACTACGATGTGCCATTAATTATTCCTGAAGTGAATGCATCAAGCTTAGCGGATTTTAGAAACCGCAACATCATTGCAAACCCTAACTGCTCAACGATTCAAATGCTGGTGGCACTAAAGCCAATTTATGATGCTTATGGCATTGACCGCATTAATGTATCAACTTATCAAGCTGTATCGGGGGCGGGTAAAGAGGCCGTTGATGAACTAGCCAAGCAAACAGCAAACTTAATGAATGCGCGTCCGATGGATAATGCCGTTTTCCCTAAACAAATTGCTTTTAACGTGATCCCACAAATCGACAGCTTTGAAGAGAACGGTTATACCCGCGAAGAAATGAAAATGGTCAACGAAACACAAAAAATCTTAGGTGATAACAGTGTCGTGGTTAACCCTACCTGTGTTCGTGTTCCCGTGTTCTTTGGTCACAGTGAAGCGATTAATATTGAAACACGTATGCCAGTAGATATCGAACATGTTAAGCAGCTATTAAACGATGCACCAGGCGTTGAATTTATTGAAGATTTAGCCGACTACCCAACAGCAGTGTCAGACGCAAGTGGTAACGATACTGTATACGTGGGTCGTTTACGTGCTGATATTTCGCATCCTCATGGTTTAAACATGTGGGTTGTAAGCGATAATACGCGCAAAGGCGCAGCAACAAATAGTGTGCAGATTGCTGAAGAGCTAATCGCAAATTATTTATAAATCTGATGATTTAGACTGAGCTAAATGTGAGAAAAGCGGCAATTTGCCGCTTTTTTTGTGAATTCATTGCCAAATTATTGCCGCATACGCTGTAAAAGCGTATAAACTTAACGATAACAATAAAAAAGCCTCTCAGCCGCTAATATTTAAGCTATTTACTATCAAGGTGTTGCAATAGATATTGCAAGGCAACTAAGTTATAGTTTGCAGCTGGAATAGAGCTTGCAAGAAAACATAATTAAGAATCAATTCTGCAAGAATTACTTGATGTTTAAGCAACCAAGGTTGCTGCGTTAACATTTAAAACATAAAGGATCAGCATGCGCGGTTTAGCAACACTCTTCATATTAGCGTCTGCATTGGTGGTAACACCGACATACTCTGATGAAGGCACCACACTCAAAGGCCCTAAAGGTGTCGATTACGGTGCGCAGGGGCGCTCTATTGGTCCAATTAAACCGACCGATACATTATGGCGCATTGCCGCTAAAATTCGCCCTGACAACTCTGTAAGTATTTATCAGGTCATGCAAGCTCTGTATGACAAAAACCCATCGTCATTTTTAGACCAAAATCTTAACCATATGCGTGATGGCGCATACCTAAAAATTCCAACAATTGCAGAAATGCGTGCGGTCAACCCGACGTTAGCAAAAGCGCGTTCTGAACAAGATGATGAGCTGTGGGAAAAAAAGAAAAACGGCACGCTGACTACAGCTGAAATTAATGAATCTCAAAAGAAAGTAACTCAAGCCCGTAAAGTTGATGTTGACGAAGCAAAACAAGAACTTAAGCAAGAAATCAACACTATTAAAACTGAGCAGGGTACGCAGCTTGTTGAGCTTCAAAAGCAGTTTAAATCGTCGGTTGATAATGTTGAAGAAATCTTAGCTGAGAACAATAAGCTCAAAAAACAACTTACCGGTATTTCTAAAGAGCTTGAAACCGTTCGTGATCAACTTGGTCAAGACAGTGAAATTCAAAAGCAGCTGAAAGAGCTGATCACTAAACAAAATGAAATCATAGAGCAGCAAAAAGCAAAAAAGATTGAAGAGGACAGTGGGTTTAGTTTTTCAGATTTACTGAGCAACCCATTTGTTCTCGGTGCATTAATGTTTATTCCTGCTTTACTGATCATTGCAGCCGTTGTGATGTTTTTGAAAAAACGCAACAGCGCCAGTGATGATACTGATGCCAGCGATGACGATGAATTTTTACCACAAAGCCCAAGTTATAACCCTGATGATGATTTAGAGCCGATTGTAGAAACTGATCCGCTTGTTCCTGATCCGGTTGAAGACAATGATGACTTGAGTGTGCGTTTAGATGACGACTTAGACCAAGACATGCTGCCAGATGATGACATCATTTTTGACGACAGCATCGATGATAGTTTTGATGAAGATGACAGTGTTTTAAATCAAGATGAGCTAGAAGGTTTATTAAGTGATGACATCGAGTTTAATGATGAGTCTTCAAGTAGTGCTGACGATGATGATTTAGATGCATTTTTACAGCAAGATTTCGATCAAACCGATGACGACAGTTTAGGTGATGAAATTGACCTAGATAGTGAGCAGCCTCAAGCAGATTCATCGGGTGATATTTTAAGTGCTGATGACATTGACGACCTATTTGATACAGATGAAGATGACTCGTTAGATAACGCTAATGATGAAATGGCAGCGCTTAGTGAAGAGCTCGCAGAAGATGACGCAGAAGATGATTTTGACATTGATAGCTTAATTGATGAGCAAAACAATACAGATTCTAATCAAGACGTAAACCTCGACGATATTGATGACTTACTCGATGAAAATAATGATGCCTCATCAACTAACGTTGAAGCTGAACTCATCGATGAAGATGATTTTGATATCGACAGCTTAATTGATGAAACACAAACAGAAGAGCCAGCCGCTGAAGCTAATGATGCATTAGAAAATGATGATCTTGATGATGCGCTGGATGTTGATGACATTGACTCGCTATTAGATGAAGTTCAAGAAGAAGCGCCAGCCGAAGAGCCAAGTGCGGATGAGCTCATCGATGAAGATGATTTCGATATCGACAGTTTAATTGATGAAGCGCAAACAGAAGAGTCAGCCGCTGAAGCTAACGATGCATTAGAAAACGATGATCTTGATAGTGCGCTAGATGTTGATGACATTGATTCATTATTAGATGAAGTTCAAGAAGAAGCGCCAGCCGCTGAAGCTAACGATGCATTAGAAAACGATGATCTTGATAGTGCGCTAGATGTTGATGACATTGACTCATTATTAGATGAAGTTCAAGAAGAAGCGCCAGCCGAAGAACCAAGCGCAGACGATTTAATCGATGAAGATGAGCTTGATGATGCTCTCGATGTTGATGACATTGATTCATTACTAGATGAGGCACAAGCAGAGCAAGAACCTGAAGTTGAGCTTGCTGAGGAGCAGCCTGAAGAACTTGTTGAAGAACAAAGCGCAGACGACTTAATCGACGAAGGCGAGCTTGAGGATGACTTAGATGTTGATGACATTGATTCACTATTAGATGAAGCTCAAACAGAGCAAGAGCCTGAAGCGGAGCTTATTGAGGAGCAGCCTGAAGAGCTCATAGAAGAACCTAGTGCAGACGATTTAATTGATGAAGATGAGCTTGATGATGCCCTTGATGTTGATGATATTGATTCATTAGTAGATGAGGCAAAAGCAGAGCCAGAGTCTGAAGAAGCACAAGAACTTGAAGCCGATCTTGTTGAGGAGCAGCCTGAAGATCTTGTTGAAGAACCAAGCGCAGACGATTTAATTGATGAAGACGAGCTTGATGATTCGCAGGATGTTGATGACATTGACTCATTATTAGATGAAGCTCAGACAGAGCCAGAAGCAGAGCTTGTTGAAGAGCAGCCTGAAGAGTTTGTAGAAGAACCAAGCACAGACGATTTAATTGATGAAGATGAGCTTGATGATGATTTAGATGTCGATGACATCGACTCACTATTGGATGAAGCTCAAGAAGAGCCTGAACCTGAAGAGCTGGTTGAAGAGTCAATTGAAGAACCTAGTGTAGACGACTTAATTGACGAAGATGAGCTTGATGATGATTTAGATGTCGATGACATCGACTCATTATTGGATGAAGCGCAGGAAGAGCCAGAACAAGAACCAGTTGAAGAGCTTAGCGAAGAGCCTATTACGGATGATTTAAGCGATGAGTTTGATACTGATGATATCGACTCACTACTTGATGAGGTCGATGCCGAGTCAGAAGAACCTGAGTTGACAGATGAAAGTAGCTCAGATTTTGATGACAATGCTGAGCAAGAAGATGAACTCGATGTAGCAGATATCGACTCATTACTTGATGAAGATGATAGTGATGAGCAGGACTCTGGCGTTGATGATGAACTTGAAGAGCTTATTCAGCAAGCAAATGAGCTGAAGCAAGACACTAAAGCGCAGATCTCAGATTTAAGCCATGAACAGAGTGACAGTGCAGAGCATGATGAGAATCTACAAGAGTCGCTAGAAGATTTAGCTGATGCTGATCAAGCGGTTGATGACATGAATGTTGAGTCGATTGCATCAGAGTTGGTTGATGATGCAGATGATAGTGACGAAGTTGATATCGATGAGGCGCTTAATCAAGAGTTTAATGAAGATAGCGATGAGCTATTAGATGAAGATGATAGCCTTGACGAATTTGATGATCCGTCACTGAAAAGTGTCGATGAGTTATTAAATGAAATTGGTGAAGAAGATGATTATGTCGAAGCACCAGATTGGTCAATAGATGAACCAGATCAAGACATAGAAGAAGTTGAAATTGATTTAGGCGATGATCCGCTAGCAGATGAAGACCTAACTGATGAATTTGATTTAACCGCCGACGAAGAGCCATTACAGCAAGATACCGTGACTCCTAGCCAAGAGTTGGAAGAGTATCCTGAGCTTGAGCTAGATGAAGCCGGTTTTGAATTGGATGAATCTGATGAAGACACTTCTGGTGAGTTAGATGAAGATGCACCATTACAGTTAAGTCAGGCAGAGCAAGACCTTGCTAATTCATTAGCAACGGGTAATGAGCTTGATCAGCTAGACGATGATTTTGATGATGAGATCTTGCTTGATAATGAATTTACAGAAGATGATATTCTTGATCCTGAGGACGACTTATCGGATCAATCACAGAGTGAAGGCACAGCAGAGTTAACGAGCGAAGCGCCAATTGACGATGAGGTGGCTGATAGCCAAGACGAATTAGAAGAGTTCCCTGAATTCGAATTGGACGATATTGAACTTGATGATGCCGTAGAAGCTGAACAAACATTAGCTGATATCGAGTCTAATTTAGCTGACGAGGCTGATTTAAGTGAGCTGTCAGACGATGAAATCGATGATGATTTTATGGCTGACCTTACTCAAACAGACTTTGATGCGCTGTTAAATGAATTAGCAGAGCCAGATGAAGCTGATATTGCTGATGCCAGTGAGTTCGACGTTGATTTTAATGCGCTATTAAATGAAGACTTACAGGGTGAAAGCGAACAGCCAGTTGAACCTGAAGTACAGGCATTAGATGCCGAGGAGCAAACTACTACAACGGATGAGTTTGTAGATATTGATTCATTACTTGAACAAAGTGACGATGAAGCACTCGACCATGAACCTTATGATGAGGTTGATATGGATGTAGGGTTAAGTGATTTTAATGACTTACTAGCAGGTGATAACCCAACTGATGTTGATGCCGAAAGTGGTGGTTATTCAGCAAAACTGGATTTAGCTCGGGCATATATCGAAATAGACGACTTTGATGCAGCGCTGCAAGCCATTGAAGATGTTATCGCCAATGGTCCTGATGAAGTGCAAGAAGAAGCACAATCACTTAAAGCTAAAATTAGCGAGTAATACTATCCCAAAAAAACCGAGCTAACTTCAACTAGCTCGGTTTTTTGTATCTAAGCGAAGGTTATTGCTTGTCTTGTAAACGACGAGTTTTGAAATCAGACTCGGCTTTCCACTTAGGCCAATCGCCGTTATCAGCAAGTTTGGCAGCAATATCAACGATCAGTTCAATATCTTGATTAACACCGCCCATAGACCAATCTGCTGAATAGTCGTCAGCTTCTTTATGATATTTGTGCGCGATATAATCTGGATCTGTATCACCTAAACTCATAAACAATAAGCTAGGCACGCCTTGCTTAGCTAGAGAAAAGTGATCAGAGCGGAAGAATAAACCATTTTGAGGACGCGGGTCCATTTTTACATGACGACCTTGTGCTTTCGCTGCATCTGCAAGGTAGTCTTCCATTTCAGACATGCCTTTACCGTATTGTAATATGTAGTCAACGCCGTCTAGCACGTTCATACCATCAATATTAAGCAGCGCGACCATTTGCTTGGTTGGTACAATCTCGCCAGTAGCGAATTGTTCTGAGCCAATAAGCCCTGTTTCTTCGGCCGTAAAGTTGGCAAAGATAATAGAGCGTTTAAATGGTTTTTTCTTATGCATTTCAGTAAGAATACGGGCTATTTCAACCGTTGCTGCGCTACCTGATGCGTTATCAACAGCACCATTGTAGATTTTCACACCGTCATCAGTTTGCTTGGTACCAAAGTGGTCCCAGTGCGCACCAATTACAATGTACTCATCAGGAGTTTCGCTACCTTTAAGCGTTGCAACAACATTATGCGATTGCGCTTGAGAGATATCACTTTTCAGTGTCAGCGCTGCTTTCGCTTTTAAGTCGACAGGTTTAAAGTCAGCTTTTAGTGCGTTGGCTTTTTCAGTTTGATAATCAAGGCCTGCTTGAGCAAAGATTTCATTTGCCGCTTTCTCATCAATCCAACCCATTACAGGGATGTCAGAAGCATTTTTATTTTGGTCGATTAAGGTATATTTGCTACCCGTGTTCGAGCTTTCAACAACGCCCCAAGGGTAAGCTGCAGGTGCCGTTTCGTGAACGATAAATACCGCTTTTGCACCTTGGCGAGCACCTTCTTCATATTTGTAAGTCCAACGACCGTAGTAGGTCATAGCATTACCGGTGAAAAGCGCGTCGTCTTGCGTGGCAAAACCAGGATCATTAACAAGCACGATAATTGTTTTGTCTTTTACATCAATATCTGCAAAGTCATCCCAATTATATTCAGGTGCATTAATACCATAGCCAACAAACACAACATCAGAGCCATCAATGTTGATCTCAGGGTTAATTTGCTGGGTACGGGCGGTAAAATCACTGCCAGCATTAAAGTTTAAATCACCCACTTGTAAGGTCATGTTTTGATCTGGAGTGAGTTTTGCCATGGTAACTGGCTGTAAAAACTCGCCATTAAAACTACCGCTTAGGCCGAGTTTTTTATATTCATCGGCTAAATAGTTAATAGTGAGCGTTTCGCCTTCAGTTAAAGGGCCGCGGCCTAAGAATTCATCCGAGGCGAGGGTTTTAATATGTGAGCGTACATTGGCAATGTTTACGGTTTCATTGCTTTCAGCGCTTGGTTCATCAGTGCTTGTTGTTGGTTGCTCAGAGCAGCCAAATAAACCAACTGCAAGTGCCAAGCTTGCATACTTAAGGTGAGTTGTCATAGTTTTTCTGGTTGATTATACAGAGTTTCACTATATGGGACGCGAAGGGGGGCTGTCCAGAAAGAGTCTACAAATAACTAATTATTCAAGATGAAAGGATAATAATGCACCTTTCATCCTGTCAATATTACCACCACGCTTTATCAATCGCGTTATCTTGAATTTTAAATACTTCTCCAACTAGCGGAGTACTCAGTGATACTTGCTCTTGTCCTGCTTTTTTAGCAACACGTCTAAGTGGGTCATACCAAGCATGAAAGGCGAGATCGAATGTCCCATTATGCACTGGCACCATCACATCACCTTGTAAGTCGAGATGAGCTTGTACTGATTGTTCTGGTGTCATGTGAATGTCAGCCCAATCTTTGTCGTAAGCGCCGGTTTCAATAAAGGTGATATCAAACGGCCCATAGCGATTACCAATCTCTTTAAAGCCAGCAAAATAGCCAGAGTCACCGCTAAAATAAAAACGCTTGTCATTTACTTTAATAGCCCAAGAGCCCCAAAGGGTTTTATTGCCATCTGTTAAACTTCGGCCAGAGAAGTGCTGGGTTGGTGTAAATACAATTTGGCTATTTGCCATATTTTGCTCTTGCCACCAATCAAAAGTATGGACTTTTTGTTCATCAACGCCCCATTTGTTCAGGTCGTTTTCGACTCCTAATGGCACATAAAAAGAAGCTGTTTTATCAACAAGCTGTTTAATTGCTGCTTTATCTAAGTGGTCATAATGGTTGTGCGAAATAAACACTTTGGCAATGTTTGGTAACTCTTGAATGCTGATAGGTGTTGGCTGAAAGCGCTTTGGCCCCATGAATGAAAAAGGCGAAGCGCGTTCTGAAAATACCGGATCAAATAACCAGTATTCGCCATACACTTTCGCTAAAATAGAGGAGTGGCCTAATTTCACAAAATGCACTGTGTCATTAGATAAACGCTCAAGCTGTGCATGAGAAACAGAATGCATAGGCAGTTCACCTTTTGGCTCTGCATCAATTTTCTTTTCTGTAATAAAGCGTTTGAAGATACCTAGCGTTTTCTTAAAGCTGGGTCTTTCTACCTCAGCGCTATTGTGGAACTTGCCGTCAGATAATTGCGCAGAGTGGCTGTTATCACTCACGCCTTCAGCGGCTAATTGATTATTCATAATAAACACTCCTATCACGATGCACAGAGTGGCGATTGCGAGCCATTTTAGAAATTTCATATCGTCACCATAAGTAAACTACACGGTGTAGTTTTTCATGGTTTGCTATAAAAGTAAACTATCTAGTGCATTTTTTATTTTTGCGTTACACTAGTAACCCTTATCGGAGGGGTCCATGAAATTATCACAGAGAAAACGATTAGATATTTTGAATGCAGCTGAGACATTGTTTTTCCAGCAGGGTGTTGAGCATACCAGTATGGATCAGGTTGCAAGCTTAGCGGGTGCCTCAAAGCGTACCGTATATAATCACTTTGAAAATAAAGATGTGTTGTTTCAAGCCATTCTAGTGTTTATGTTTGAAAAAGTTCGCCAAGAGCAAGCGGTTGTATTTGATGCCGCTGTGCCAATTGCACAGCAGTTAACACGCATTGCTGAACAAGAAGTGGCGCTTTTGACCTCTGAAGAGTTTTTAAAAGTAGCGAAAGTCGCTTTTATGCAGATGTTACAGCAGCCTGATTTAGCAAAATCATTAGCCAGTAATAACATGGGCTGTATGCAAGATCTGGTGGCGTTTTTAGAAGCGGGTGTGCAAGCACAGGTTTTAACGATTGATGATGTTGAGTTTGCAGCAAAGCAATTTGTGTATCAGTTAAAGTCGCTGATCTTTTATCCGTTGCTGTATGGCTTTGAGCGCCAAGAAGGCGACTCCGATAACAAAGTAATAAACGAAACTGTAAAAATGTTCTTAGCGCGTTATGGGCGCTGATATTTTGGCACATAAAAAAGCCCGCTTAATGCGGGCTTTTAAATAATTGTAAAAGTATTACTTCACTTCTTTACCAGCTGCTTGTTGGTCAGCATGGTAGCTTGAGCGAACAAATGGACCACAGGCCGCATGTGTAAAGCCAATTTCGTCTGCATAATCTTTTAAAGCATCAAACTCTGCTGGCGGCACATAGCGTTTAACCGGTAAGTGGTGCTTAGAAGGTTGTAGGTATTGACCTACTGTTAGCATATCAACGTTATGCTCGCGTAAGTCACGTAACACTTCTTCGATTTCGCTAATTTCTTCACCTAAACCTACCATCAAACCAGACTTAGTTTTCACATCTGGATGTGCTTCTTTAAAGCGGCGTAACAGCTCAAGTGACCATTTATAGTCAGCACCTGGACGCGCTAATTTGTATAAACGCGGTGCTGTTTCTAGGTTGTGGTTAAATACATCTGGCGGCGTCTCGATTAAGATATCAAGGGCTCTGTCCATACGACCACGGAAATCAGGTACTAGAATTTCAATCGTGATTTCTGGGTTATGCTTACGAATTTCACGAATACAGTCAGCAAAGTGCTGTGCACCACCATCACGTAAATCATCACGGTCTACTGACGTGATTACAACATAGCTTAGCTTCATGTCTTTAATAGTCAGCGCTAGCTTTTCTGGCTCAGCTGCGTCAGGCTTTAATGGACGGCCATGGGCAACATCACAGAACGGACAACGACGAGTACAAATAGCACCTAAGATCATGAAAGTTGCAGTACCATGGTTGAAACATTCAGATAGGTTAGGGCACGAAGCCTCTTCACACACTGAGTGTAAACCATGTTTACGCATCGCTTGTTTAATACCATCAATACGTTCAGTTGATTTTGGTAAGCGAATTTTTAGCCACTCTGGCTTACGCAACATTTCGTTTTTTTCAGTCGGTAAAACTTTAACTGGGATCAGTGCCATTTTTTCTGCATCACGCAGTTTTACGCCTGGTTCCATTTTGACTGGTTTATTCATTCGTTTTCAAACCCTTCAGTGTGCTTAACCACAGTAGCATTAAGCTTTTTAATCATGTGTTTTACAAGCCCTGCACCTGCTTGCTCGAGGTTTTGCGGACCGTTAAGATCGGTTGTTTGCACCATGTTCATGCCAGCATAGCCGCATGGATTAATACGTAAAAATGGACTTAGATCCATACTTACGTTTAGTGCTAAACCGTGGAAAGAGCAACCGCGGCGAACGCGAAGGCCTAATGAGGCAACTTTGCTGTCGTTAACGTAAACACCGGGTGCATCCGCTTTCGCGTAGGCATCAATGTCGTAGTCTTTTAACGTATCAATAATGCACTCTTCAAGCCAGGTTACTAGCTCCCTTACACCAATGTTTAAACGACGTAAGTTGAATAGCACATACATCATTTGTTGGCCTGGTCCGTGATAGGTAACTTGACCACCACGATCCACTTGGATCACTTCGATATCACCGGTATTTAATAAGTGCTCAGCTTTGCCTGCTTGGCCTTGCGTAAATACTGGCTCGTGCTCTACAAGCCAAATTTCATCTGCTGTGTGCTCATCACGGGTGTCGGTAAAAGATTGCATTTTTTGCCAAATTGGCATGTAACGCTGACGACCTAGTTGACGAACGATTAATTCTCTTTCGCTCACGACTTACTCCGTAATCGGCCTATAGCATGTGACGTACGTCATCGATGTTGCTGATCACGTTATAAATTTCTTCAATGTGCTCTTTACTTGTAACGGTTGCTACAAGCGTTACAGATTCGTAATTACCTTTGCTGCTTGGTTTTACCTTTGGCGCATAATCGCCAGGTGCAATTGGTTGCAGCTTTTCTAGGATCTGATCTGTTAGATTTACGTTAGCTAAGCCCATGATTTTAAATGTGAATGGGCAAGGAAAATCTAAATACTCGTCAAACTTAGTATTTTTTACAGGTTGAACCACGACGGTGACTCCTCAAACAGTGAGTGTGCTTAATAGAGGTGTTCTCTGCCATTTCTTGGCGTTAAGCAAACTTAGATTACGACGCACTCGACCCAGCGCGACTGATATGGGGCGCATTCTATCATTTTTCAGACAAAAAAAAACGCCTTGCGGTGCAAGGCGTTTATAAACTTTATGACCAGATTACTGAATTTGTAAACGTAGGTAATCGTAGATCTTGCTAAAGAAGCTGCCTTCTTCCACTTCTTCTAGTGTAACTAGTGGATATTGCGCAATTTCTTCACCTTCAAGTTGTAAGAATAGCGTGCCTACTTTAGTACCTTTAGCAAGCGGCGCTTCTAATGTTTTATCAAGCTCAAAGTTCGCCTTTAAGTTTTTACGCTGACCACGTGGAATCGTAATAGGTGTATCTTCTAAGATACCTAACGATACGTTTTCTTTGTTACCCATCCAAATACGTTGCTCAGCAAAGCTGTCGCCTGCTTTATATGGGGTGATTGTTTCGAAAAAGCGGAAACCGTAGTTTAATAGTTTTTTACTTTCAACTTTACGCGCACGTTCGCTTTCTGTACCCATTACTACCGCGATTAAACGCATGTCATCTTTAGTTGCAGAAGTTACTAAGCTATAACCCGCTTCTGATGTGTGACCAGTTTTAATACCGTCAACGTTCATGCTTTCATCCCATAACAATGAGTTACGGTTGTATTGCTTGATGCCGTTAAAAGTGAATGATTTTTTCGCGTATACTTCGTACTCATCTGGTACATCGCGAATAAGTGCAGCACCTAAGGTTGCCATATCACGTGGTGTCGTGAAGTGTTCGTTAGTATCTAAACCATGGCTATTTACGAAGTGGCTGTTAGTCATGCCAAGCTTTTCTGCGTGGGCATTCATTAAATCAGC
Source organism: Pseudoalteromonas shioyasakiensis (assembly GCF_019134595.1). Taxonomy (NCBI): domain Bacteria; kingdom Pseudomonadati; phylum Pseudomonadota; class Gammaproteobacteria; order Alteromonadales; family Pseudoalteromonadaceae; genus Pseudoalteromonas; species Pseudoalteromonas shioyasakiensis. The sequence goes on from NZ_CP077770.1 coordinate 1,396,497, forward strand.
AAATGCGCTTTCACTACCAGCAATGTGTTCAGCCATTGCTACGCAGGCATCGTTACCTGATTGAATAATGATACCGTGGTTTAAGTCATCAACACTGATCTGCTTACCGACTTCGATAAACATTTTTGATGATTCAGGGAAATTCTTTGCCCAAGCCTTTTCACTGACAGTAACCATATCAGTTGGTGCAATATTACCTGCTTTGATTTCAGTACCAATTACATAACTGGTCATCATTTTGGTTAAACTAGCCGGTGCTAATTTTGTATCTGCTTCGCCTTCGGCAATCACTTTACCTGTGGTGAAATCAACCAAGAAATAACCTTTCGCATTAACTTGAGGTGGGGCAGGGATAATTTGGGCTGTTGCAGAAAATACGCTAGCAGTGCAAACAAGGCCACAAACGCCACTTAAGATTTTATATTTTATAGATTTCATCGTACTCATTAATGGTTAAAGTTAAACATGTTGCGTTGACCTATTCTAAAGGTCTTACTCACTGTAAAGCAAGAACGCGTTCTGAAATTGGTTTTGTTTTAGCTTTTCTAAAACTGCTTGTGCTTCTGCGGCATCTTTTATTGGACCAAGACGTAATCGATAGATTCCATCTTTTTCAACAATGTTTGTTGGCACATGATATTGCTGGCGAAGTTGAAACGCGAGCGCCTCAACATTAGCAAGAGTACTTCCCGCTGCAACCTGAATGTAGCTTAAACGAGGGGCAGAATTGGCAAGGGTAACAGCCTCAACCTTAACACGGGCTGTACCTTGACGGTAATAACCTAATTTATAGGCTGCAGAATAAGATAAATCGATAATCCGGTCATCATGGAATGGGCCTCGGTCGTTTACACGAACAATTACTGATTTTCCGTTATCTAAATTTGTTACTCTGGCAAAGCTCGGTAGCGGCAGTGTTTTATGAGCTGCTGTCATCGCAAACATATCGTACACTTCGCCGTTCGAGGTGTGATAATTGTGAAATTTTCGACCATACCACGAAGCAATGCCTTCTTCTGCATAGCCTGTTTCATCTAGCATCGGTGTATAGCGCTTACCACGGACTTCGTAAGGGCGACTAGCGCTTGCGCTTTTTACAACCGGGGTGACTATGGCATCTTGCATTTCAAGTTCGGTTGGTTTGCGAAGCGGGGCTGCATCATGCTCCATAGCATAACGGCCTTGCTGAGATGAAGAGCTACACGCTGCTAGCAGCACAGAAAATAACGCTATAAGTAAGTAATTGACTCGCTGTGTCATTATTTTAAAAGCATCCTTTTATCGGTGGCGATAGACATGATAATGCCAAATCCGGCCATCAAGGTCACCATTGAGGTGCCACCATAACTTATTAGAGGTAACGGAACACCAACTACAGGCAGTAAGCCCGAAACCATGCCAATATTTACAAATACATAAACAAAGAAGGTCAGTGTTAATGCACCGGCAAGCAACTTACCAAACGCATCTTGTGCGTTTACTGCAATGTATAAGCCGCGACCAATAATGAACAAGTACATACAAAGTAATAAACAAACCCCAAACAGGCCAAACTCTTCGCTCAGTACAGAAAAGATAAAATCGGTATGACGCTCAGGTAAAAATTCTAATTGTGATTGTGTACCTTGCAGCCAGCCTTTACCTTCAATGCCACCAGAACCTATCGCAATTTTAGATTGAATAATGTGGTAACCCGAGCCAAGCGGATCGCTTTCAGGATCTAAAAAGGTCAGTACCCGTTGTTTTTGATAATCAAGCATCACGTAATGCCAAAACGGCCATGCTGCCAAACCCACAGAAGCGGATAAAAAGCCAATAAGGCGCCAACTTAGTCCAGATAAAAACAATACAAATATCCCTGAACTGGCAATTAAAATAGAGGTACCTAAGTCGGGTTGTTCTTTAATCAAAATGGTCGGCACCATTACAATCGCAAAGCCAATAATTAAATGGATGATTCTTGGCGGTAAATGGTTACGGCCGATATACCATGCAACCATCATAGGCACAGCAATTTTCATTAACTCTGACGGCTGGAAACGGGTCACACCTAAGTCAAGCCAGCGCTGTGCACCTTTTGAACTAACCCCAAATAACAACACCCCAACCAGCATCAAAAGCCCTATGCAGTAGAGCGGAATGACCATACTTTTTAATGTGTTAGGCGAAAACTGCGCGAGTATAAACATGCCTAGGATAGCGCCAAACATACGTGTTGCGTGGCGTATTATCATTGCAGAGTCTTGGCCGCTAGCGCTGTAAACAATAGCAAGGCTGGCTACCATCATCGTCATTAGGGCAATAAGAAGTGGTAAATCGAGGTGTAGGCGCTGCCAAATTGAGCGTTTTTTATTTAATGGGATCATGGCGCGTCACTTTGGGCTATTTGAATCGGGTTCGCTGAGAAGTAGTAATCCATTAATTGACGCGCAATAGGCGCACCAACGGTACTACCACCACCGGTGTTTTCAACCACCACAGAGACCACAATTTGTGGATCGTTATAGGGTGCAAAACCAACATAGATAGCGTTATCACGTTGGCGCTCTTTAAGTGATTTTGCGTCGTAACGCTCACCTTGAGCAATACTCACAACCTGAGCAGTACCCGTTTTACCTGCTGGGTCGTAATTTGCCCCTTTAAATGCTTTATGTGCAGTACCTGTGACTTTATGTACGGTGTTGTGCATCGCATCTAGTGCAATTTGCCAATGATGAGGGTTTTTTAATACTACAGGTGGCTTTTCATCATTATTAATTTGCGTTACTTCGTTTTCTTTTTTAGCGACTTGTACAAGGTGCGGAGGATGATCGAGTCCGCGGTTCACTAATATATTGGTAGCATTAGCTATTTGCATTGGTGTTGCGGTCCAATAACCTTGCCCGATACCTACAGAAATAGTGTCGCCGCGCCACCATGACTCTCTAAAGCGGGCTTCTTTCCATTCTTTTGATGGCATTATCGCAGAGGTTTCTTCATGTATATCGATTCCAGAGAGCTCGCCAAAGCCAAACTGCGTCATAAAGTCACTGATTTTGGTGATCCCTAAACGGTAAGCAACATCGTAAAAATAGGTATCGCATGACTCTTCAATAGCACGATAAACATCAACATGACCGTGGCCCCAGCGTTTCCAGTCACGCCATTTGTGCTCCACGTTAGGAATTTGGAAAAAGCCCGGGTCCCAAATTTGTGTTTGCTCGGTTACCAGTCCTTCTTCAAGGGCAAGGATCGACATATGAGGTTTTACTGTAGATGCAGGTGCATAACGCCCTTGCGTGGTACGGTTAATTAGCGGTCGGTCTGGGTTTAACAACTTTTTGTAATCTGTGCTGCTGATACCATGGACAAATAAATTCGGGTCATAACTAGGGTTAGAGTAGAGCGCTAAAACGCCGCCATCTTTAGCATCAAGTACCACAATGGCACCACGCATATCTTTTAAGGCATGTTGAGCAATTTGTTGCAGGCCAATATCCAAAGTAAGTACTAAGTCGTGACCTGGTTCAGGTGGCGTGAGGCTTAAAGTACGGATAACTCGGCCACGGTTATTCACTTCAACGCGCTGCGAACCAACCACACCATGAAGGAGTTCTTCGTAATACTTTTCGATACCCAGCTTACCAATGTCGTGCGTTGCACGGTAGTTAGTAGCTTGGTCTTCTGCTTCTAGTTTGGTGAGTTCTTTTTTGTTGAGTTTGGCAACATAACCTAATGCATGGGTAAGGGTATCACCATAAGGGTAATAGCGAGCTAAACGCGCTTCGATACTAAAGCCAGGAAACTTATGCTGATTAACCGAGAACTTTGCAACTTCGGTTTCGTCTAAACGGGCTTTTAATACTTGGCTTTTAAAGCGGCGATTGTGCTTGATGTCATCCAGAAAGTCAGCTTTTTGTTGCTCAGTTATTTCAATAACTTTTTCAACTTCGCTCAGCGCCTCTTCAAGGTTATCGACTTCCTCGGGGATCACTTCTAAATTATAAACTGGCTTGTTTTCAGCCAGTAATACGCCATTTCTGTCGTAAATAAGCCCACGGTTAGGGGCAATTGGAATAACTTTGATCCGGTTATCGTTCGAACGTGTTTGATAATCTTGATGTTCGATAACTTGGATGTTGTATAGGTTAGATAACAACACACCAATTAACAGTGTAACAAACACAAAACCCACAAATGCTCGGCGAGCAAATAAGTTTGCTTCAGCCGAGTGGTCTCGAATCGTGGGTCTGTGTTTTCGCATTGGCTTTACTACTCGCGATGATAAGGGTGGTTGTTATTCAAGCTCCAGCCTCGGTATAGGCTTTCTGCAACAATAATGCGCACTAGAGGGTGCGGTAGTGTCAGGTTTGATAATGACCACTTTTGCTCAGACGCTGCAATACACTCAGGTGCTAAGCCTTCTGGTCCACCGATCAATAAGCTGACATCGCGACCATCAAGCTGCCACTTTTCCATACTTTTTGCCAGCTGATGGGTATCCATTGGTTTACCGGTGACCTCTAGCGTCACAATACGGTTGCCTTTAGGGATTGCAGCTAGGGTCTTTTCGCCTTCAAGTTGTAAAATACGTTTGATATCCGCATTTTTACCACGTTTACCTGCTGGGATTTCAATTAGCTCAAGGGGCATATCACGTGGGAAGCGACGTTGATATTCTGTGAATCCAGTTTCAACCCATGCTGGCATTTTGGTGCCAACAGCAATCAATTGTATTTTCAAAATGGTTACCTATGTCCTTGCTAAGGGTTAGCCCCAAAGTTTCTCTAGATCATAGAAGTCGCGAGTTTGGTCTTGCATTACATGCACAACCACATCACCTAGGTCTACAAGCACCCATTCGCCTTCGTTTTGGCCTTCGTATCCGAGAGGCTCTTCACCAGCATGGCGTGCTTCTTTAGCAACATGATCAGCAATAGATTGCACATGGCGTTTAGAGTTACCTGAGCACACTAACATGTAATCAGTAATGTCAGACTTACCACGAACATCAAGCTGTACCACATCACGGGCTTTCATATCGTCGACTTTATCAAGGGCAAATGCGAGTAGTTGTTTAGAATCCAAAGTGTTTTCTCAAAAATAAATAATCTTAATTTGTTATTTTATCACGCAGGCAGTATTTATTCATCTGTTTGGTAAAGATGATGCTGCGCAATGTATTGACTTACATTGGTAGGTAAAAGTTCCGCGATGTCATCATTTAAATGCAGCTTTTTTCTGATTTCGCTTGAGGCTGCATTAACTTGTAAGCCATTTAAAAAGAATAACTTACCAGCAGGGGATTGTTGTAGCTGGCTAAGTTGCTCTGTTAAGGCATGTGCCTTATAAGTGGCCAGTTCTCCAGTAACTTGGCAGTGTTGCCCCGGACGCTGGTACACCACAATATGACAAAGTTTGACAATCTCTTGCCATTTAAACCATTTATCTAGGCTATTGAATGAATCCATGCCGATTAAAAACATAATCGGCGCTGCTGGGTTTTCTGCACGAAGCTCTTCTAAACTCAGCAAAGAATAAGACGCACCTTCTCGGTTTAGCTCACGGTAATCGATGGCAAAGTGCGGATTGTCGTCAATCGCAAGTTTTAGCATGTTTATGCGATGCTCATCACTTATTCCTGGCTTGGCTTTATGGGCAGGAATAGCGCAAGGCATGAAGTAAAGGGTATCGAGTTGGCACTGCTGAACACACTGCTGGGCCATATTGATATGACCTAAGTGAATTGGATCAAAAGTGCCACCAAAAATAGCAATCATGAATTGTTACTCTTAGTCAAAGACCGGGTGGCAAGGTAAAGGTATCGCCACAGGTTGGCAAAACACTAAGCATATTTGCATTAACGCTTGGTAGGGGGCTACAAGGTTGCCTTGTTTATATGCGGCATCAAACTGAGCTAATTGTTTGGTAATTTGTTCGAGTACTTGAATGTTTAAGCGGTTTAAGGCCTGTTGTACAACAGCTTGTTGGTTTTTCCAAATATTATACTTTTTGTATAAATCAGCCATATTGGCACCACTTAAGCGCCCGTGTTGCATTGCCAGTAAGTTAGCGGCTTCTTTATTGATGGCCCAAAAAATACTCATGGCTTCAGTGTTATCGGTAGCCAGTTTAGCCATTACTTTAACTGCTTGTTCGGCGTGGCCATTTAATAAAGCATCACTCAAATCAAAAATATCAAATTTTGACTGATTTAGTAGCCCTTGCATCACAGCTTGTTGGTCAATTAGCTCACTACCATAAAGCAAAGATAGCTTTTCTAACTCTTGATGACAGGCAAGTAAATTACCTTCAGTGGCATCAATTAAGCTTTGTTTCGCATTGTTATGAAGGTTTAAGTTTAAACGGTAGCATTGCTCATCTAACCAGCGGCTCAGGTGATTACCTGTTAATGGGTAACAAGGAACAAATAAGCCTTGCTTATCGAGGGCTTTAAACCAAGCACTGCGTTGAATATCTTGACTGGCTTTGGCGCCTTTTAAAACCAAAATTGTATCGGGATTAGCAAGCTCAACAAGCTGCTTAAAGATTTGGCTGCCTTGCGTACCTGGTTTTTGCTCGTTTAAATCAAACTCAATTAAGGTACGAGCGCTGAACAGTGACATACTTTGGTATTGAGCAACAATTTCTTGCCAATCAAAACCCGGCATTAAGGTAAATTTTATTACCTCGTCAAAGCCTTGCTGTTTAGCTGCTTGGCGAATTTGCATAACGCACTGAGCAATTTGATAAGGCTCTTCACCAAACACCATGTAAAAAGGCGCTAGGCCTTTTTTTAACTGGCTAGGAAGCTGGTTTGCATAACAACGCATTACAGTTGTGATAACTCACGAACAATACGACGACTCGCTTGCTTACGAATTTCGCCTAATAGCAAATCAAGCTCTTTTGCTTTGGCAAGGGCATTGTCTGGGTCGTCTTGGTAGTTACGATATAATTCAAAGCTTTGATTAATCGCTTTTTGACCAGGGCGTTTAAGGGTATAGCTTACGCTATAAGCAAGCTCATATTCAGCAACCTGACCATTATCAAATAATGACAGAATTTGACGCTCTAAGCGATCTCTGTGGATTTTCAACTCTGGGTGTTTACCAACTAGGTTAAGCTCAACTTTACTTGCAATAAGTTCTTTTTCGACTAATTCGAATAAGGCTGACTTTTCATCATCCCCAACAAGGGTGATTACTTTCAAGTCGTCAGGCAAGTTAGAGGCTTTCTTTAAGTGAAAGCCACAACTTGTCAGCAGTAAACAGACTAGCGCAAGGGCTAGTCCGTTTTTCAGTGCTTGAAGCGCTGCCATCTTAGTTAGCAACCACGTTAAGTAGTTTGCCAGGTACGTAAATTACTTTACGGATAGTCGCGCCTTCAGTGAACTTAGTCACGTTTTCTTCAGCAAATGCTAATGCTTCAACTTGCTCTTTGGTTGCATCTGCAGGCACTGTTAACTTAGCACGTAGCTTACCGTTAACTTGTACAATGATTAGCTTCTCATCTTCAACAAGTGCTGACTCATCAACTTTTGGCCATGCTGCATCTAAGATATCGCCTTCTTTGCCAAGGTCTTGCCATAACTGGTGACACATGTGCGGTGTGATAGGCGCAAGCATGATAAGTAATGCTTCAAGTGCTTCGTTTGCAATTGCCACATCTTGTTTATCAGCAAGTGGTGCCTTAAGTAACTTGTTCGAGATTTCCATGATTGCAGCGATTGCAGTGTTGAATGTTTGACGACGTTCAACGTCATCAGTCACTTTTGCAATTGCTTTATGAAGTTCACGGCGAAGTACTTTTTGGTCATTGTTTAGCGCTGATTTATCAAGCGCTTGGTAGCCTACTGTTTCTACATCAACAGCGTACTTCCAAATACGTTTTAAGAAACGCATTGCACCTTCAACACCTGAATCAGACCATTCAAGAGTTTGCTCTGGTGGTGCTGTAAACATCATGAATAAACGAACTGTATCTGCACCGTACTCGGCAATAACTTGTTGCGGGTCGATACCATTGTTTTTCGATTTCGACATTTTGCTCATGCCAGCAGAGAATACCGGCTCGCCATCTTCTTTGTGCCACGCTTTAACAACACGACCTTTGTCGTCTGTTTCAGTTTGTACATCAGTTGGTGAAATCCAGATATCACCGCCTTTCTCATCTTTACGATAGAAAGTATCTGCTAATACCATGCCTTGACATAGTAAGCGCTCAAATGGCTCATCTGAGTTTACTAAACCAAAGTCACGTAATAGTTTGTGGAAGAAACGCGAGTAAAGTAAGTGCAAGATCGCATGCTCAATACCACCAATGTATTGGTTTACTGGTAACCAGTAATTTGCAGCACCTGGCTCGATCATGCCTTCGTCAAAACGTGGGCTACAGTAACGAGCGTAGTACCAAGACGACTCCATGAAGGTATCGAAGGTATCTGTTTCGTGGAATGCAGGCGCGCCATTTACAGTTGTTTTAGCCCACTCAGGATCAGCTTTGATTGGTGAAGTCACACCATTCATTACTACGTCTTCTGGTAAGCGAACGGGTAGCATGTCATCTGTTGCTGCAAGCTCATCACCATTTTCGTCGCTTAACATTGGGATTGGAGAACCCCAGTAACGCTGACGGCTAACACCCCAGTCACGTAGACGGAAGTTAACTTTACGCTCACCTACACCCAGCGCTTCTAGTTTATCTGCTACGGCATTAAATGCTGCTTCAAACTCAAGACCATCGAACTCACCCGAGTTAACTAACACGCCTTTTTCTGTGTATGCTTGATTGTCTAAATCAACGTTTTCTTCAGAACCTGCAGCTGGTGCGATAACTTGGGCAATTTCAAGGCCATAAGCTGATGCGAACTCGTAGTCACGTTGGTCGTGCGCAGGAACAGCCATTACAGCGCCTGAGCCGTAATCCATTAATACAAAGTTAGCGACCCAAATTGGTACTTGCTTACCTGTTAATGGGTGAATCGCATAAAAGCCAGTTGCAATGCCTTTTTTGTCCATGGTTGCCATGTCTGCTTCAGCGATTTTTGTGTTTTTACACTCATCAACAAACATAGCTACAGCGTCGCTGTTTTTAGCGGCTTCTTGTGCAATTGGGTGACCGGCAGCAACTGCTACGTATGTCACACCCATGAAGGTATCTGGGCGCGTAGTATAAACACTGAATGTATCTTCGTTATCAGCACGCTTAAATTCGATTTCTAAACCTTCAGAGCGACCAATCCAGTTGCGCTGCATGGTTTTAACTTGCTCAGGCCAGTGATCAAGCTTATCTAAATCGTCTAGTAGCTCTTGTGCGTAATCAGTGATTTTGATGAACCATTGTGGAATTTCTTTTTGCTCAACAATGGCACCTGAACGCCAACCACGACCATCAATAACTTGTTCGTTAGCAAGCACTGTTTGGTCAACTGGATCCCAGTTTACTGTTGACATCTTTTTGTATACTAAGCCTTTTTCGTAAAGCTTAGTGAAGAACCACTGTTCCCACTTGTAGTATTCTGGGTGACATGTTGCGATTTCACGATCCCAATCATAACCAAAGCCTAATTGCTTTAACTGGTCACGCATGTAATCGATGTTTTCGTAAGTCCACTTAGCAGGTGCTGTGTTGTTTTTGATTGCCGCATTTTCAGCAGGTAGACCAAACGCATCCCAACCCATAGGTTGCATTACGTTTTTGCCTTGCAAGCGTTGGAAGCGTGATACTACGTCACCAATGGTGTAGTTACGAACGTGACCCATGTGGAGTCGGCCGCTTGGGTATGGGAACATAGATAGGCAGTAATACTTTTCTTTGCTCTCATCTTCAGTGACTTTAAATACTTGGTTTTCTTCCCAGTAGGCTTGTACTTTTGACTCAATGTCTTGCGGGTTATATTGCTCTTGCATCTACGATTCCAGACTTCTTGCAAATTAATAAAAAATTGTCGATAAGGATAACCCAAAATACATGCTAATCACAGCGGCAAATAGGCGCTTTTGTTAATTTTCCAAGGAAATATATTTTCAGGGCAGGTTAACCTATACTCAACTAGAATAACGATTGATTTTTCATCATTTTTGAAGGAGTAAACGATGGCAGATTATAAATCTTGGCTTAGCGATTTAAGTGCATGGCTCAAAGACGTAAAAGATCATGAGCTAAAAGATGCAATGGAAAAATTTGTTGAATCAGAGCAAGCACTTAAAGACTTAGGACAAGAAAAGCTCAATCAGTATCGTGACTATCTACAACGCGATATCGACCACATTAAAGAAAACGACAGTCACTATGATTCACTCGCATGGCTAGAGCTTAAAGAATCGCTCTGGTATGAGTTATCGCACATTGAAGATAAAACCCAGCTCGAATGGCAAGCCTTAAACCAAGATTTTCAACACAATGGTGTTTATCAAGAGGGAGAATGGATAGCCATGGGCACATTAGTATGTAAAAATTGTCAGCATAGTTACGATGTTTACCATGCTACGCAAATTACTCCTTGTACTGAATGTGGCGGTATTTATTTTCGCCGTAAGGCATTACAACCTTAATCAGTGACGCAGGCTTGTGCTGGGCGTTACCTATAATGCCCAGTCAAGACTGGGAAATAAGAAGTTAGAATGACAAAAAAACTAATCCCTCTACCTGTTTCTGCGTTAGCGCCTAAGATTGCAGCAAGTCATGTTGCTACTTGTATGCAAAACCCATATCCAGAAGCGTTGCCATTTATTGGTCAACAACGTGCACAAAGTGCCCTCGACTTTTCACTCGGAATGGAATTACCGGGTTACAATGTTTATGTGATGGGTGAAGCGGCTCATGGTCGTTACACCTTAGTAAAAGACAAACTCACAGCCCATTCAAAAGACCGCCCAACGCCTAATGAGTGGTTGTATGTTAACAACTATGATGACCACCGCGAGCCAATCGCGTTATTTATGCAAGCAGGTCAATCAAAGCAATTAGCTGACGATATAGATTCATTTATCGACGAAGTACTCGATACATTCCCCGCGGCTTTTGATAACCCAGGTTATCAACGCAAGAAAAAATCAATCGACCGTGAGTTTACCGATACTTACGATGCGGCAATTACTGCTGTTGAAATTGCCGCTCTTGAGCAAAGCGTGGCATTGATTGAAGAAAATGGTGTTGTTGGATTTGCGCCTTTAGTGAATGGTAAACAACTGAGCGACAGTGAATTTGCAGCCCTTGATGAGCCACTGCGTATCGAATTTTATGAGGTTATCGAAAAGCTTGAAGATGCGTTAATCGAAGCATTAATTGAGCTTCCTCGCTGGAAACGAGAGTCATCTGAAAAACTACGTAACCTTAAAAAATCAACTGCTGAGCTTGCTACTAAGCCACTAATAAAAGCCCTTGAACATAAATACGCTACGCACATTGGTGTATTACGTTATTTAAAAGACATCCGTGAAGAAATCATTGATGCGGTACTTGAATGGCTCGACGATGATGAAAACGACGAAAACAAAGAAGACTTTGACCGTAAAGGGATGCTCACAGACTTCTTTGCGCCCAATATTCTAGTCGAATACAAAGAGGGCGATGCAGCCCCTGTGGTGTATGAGCCAAACCCGACTTTTGGCAACATTTTCGGCAAAATTGAATATGCGACTTCGCAAGGCTCGCTTATCACTAGTTACCGCTCAATTCAGCCAGGTGCACTGCATCGTGCTAATGGTGGCTATTTGATTATGGATGCTGAGAAAGTCATGGCGAACCCACAAGTGTGGGATGGCCTTAAGCTGTCTTTAAAAACGCATCAAATCAAAAACGACTTACCCTATCAAGACAGCTCTGTGGGAAGTAGCTTTACGTTACGCCCGCAACTGATCCCTCTTGATGTAAAAATAGTGCTGCTAGGCTCTCGCGACCTTTATTACACCATTGGTGAGTATGACGAAGAGTTTGCAGAGTTATTCCGTGTCCTTGCTGACTTTGATTATTACTTGCCAAGTAGCGATAAACTGCAATATCAGTTCATTACCAAGGTGACTGAATATTGTCAGCAAACACTCAATTGCACCGTAAATGAAGCGGCCATGGCGAGGTTATTAAAGTTTAGTTATCGCCAAGCTGAGCACCATAACAAACTCTCAGCTCGTTTTGCTGATGTATTAGAGTTAGTGGCAGAAGCTAGTTTTTATGCCAAACAAGATGGCCAAACCGTGATTGATGCTCATCACATAGATGAAGCCATTGTTGGTAAGCAATACCGTACAGGGCAAATTTCAGAAACCATGCTGAGTGATATCAAAGAGGGGCAAATTTTAATTGCAACCGAAGGTCACGCAGTGGGCAAAGTAAATGGCTTAACTGTGCTGCACATTGGCGATACCTCATTTGGTACACCGGCACGCATAACAGCCACTGTGTACGCAGGTGCAGATGGCGTAATTGACGTTGAACGTGAAGCCGAGCTGGGTAAAGCCATTCACTCAAAAGGGGTGATGCTATTAACTGGTTACTTAGGTAATAAGTATGCTCAGCAATTTAGCCTAACGCTCAGTGCCAATATCGCAATAGAGCAAAGCTATGGCTACATCGACGGTGATAGCGCCTCATTAGCAGAGCTGTGCGCACTTATATCAGCCATTACGAACTTACCTATTAGCCAATCTATCGCACTGACGGGGTCAATTAACCAGCATGGAGATGTGCAATCAATTGGTGGCGTAAACGAGAAAATAGAAGGCTTCTTCAAACTTTGTAAAATGCGTGGCTTAACCGGTGAGCAAGGGGTGATTATTCCTAAATCAAACCAAGTTAATTTAGTGCTTGATGACGAAGTACTCGATGCCGTTGAAAAAGGGCGCTTTAATATTTATGCCGTTGAAACGGTTGATCAAGCACTGAGCTTATTAATGGATAAAGACGCAGGTGAAATGACCGCAGAAGGCTACCCTGAAGGCTCTATAAACGCGCTAGCCTTAGCAAGGCTTGCCAATATTGCAGATATCGTAAATGGTGACAATGATGATGAGAAGGACGCAGAATGATTAATTTAATACTTTTACTGATCATTGGTATTTTTTGTTTTTTAATCTTTAAAAACAGTAAAAAGGCGAAGCTACAAGCCCTTGAAAATGAAAAGCTCGCCGCGGACTTTTTAGCAAATAACAGTAAAGCTGACGATGTTCATGAAACCGCATCTGGGCTGCAATACAAAATTGAGCAAAGTTCAGGGAATGACACAAAGCCAAGTGCAACCAGTAAAGTAAAGGTTCACTATCATGGCACGCTCATGGATGGCAGTGTTTTTGACAGCTCAGTGGTAAGAAACTCACCAATCAGTTTTGGTTTAAATCAAGTCATTGCAGGTTGGACTGAGGGCTTACAGCTAATGAACGAAGGGGATAAGTTTACCTTTTATATCCCGCCACAGCTTGCATATGGCCGTAAACGCGTAGGCAGCATTCCAGCAGGCTCGCTACTTATATTTGATGTAGAGTTGATTAAGATAGAATCTTAAAATGTTAAAAAGGCTTCATCATGAAGCCTTTTTTAATTGTTATTTCTTAACCCTAACAAGCAAACCAACAGCACTGAGTAACATCACTACCGCCCACACTGGCCAATTGCCGTATTGACTATAAATACTATCGCCTTTGATTAAAGTGATATTGGCCTCAAGTACATCAGCTTTAAATTGTGGCATAGCTAATTGTGATTTAGCGATAGGGTCGTAAACGGCGCTAATACCATTATTCGTCACACGAATTAGTGGGCGCTGTAACTCTAGGGCGCGCATGCGTGCTATTTGCATATGTTGATGCGGGCCGTGAGAGTCACCAAACCATGCATCGTTACTCACCGTGAATAAAATGTCGGAGTCACTGCGATAATTACCACGAACCAACTCAGAAAAAGCAATTTCATAGCAAATAGCCGGTAAAATATTTAAGCCATTTGCGCGTAAATTGTTTTGCACTTCATCGCCACGAGTGAAAGATGACATAGGTAAATCAAACAGTGGCGCAATTGGACGCAAGAAGTCCTGAAACGGCACAAACTCACCAATAGGTAATAACTGATGCTTTTGATAGCGGTTTTTACCTAAATATTGATAGTGGCCTTCACTGTCATCGGGTTCTTTTTTACCAAGCACTATTAAGGTATTAAAAATGTTACGCGTGTCGTATTGGTAATCAACGATACCGGTAATAAGCGCGGTGTCATTAAAGGTTGCGGCACTATCAAGGCCTGTTAAATATTCGGTTGATAAAGCTTCAAGTTCAGGCACAGCAGCTTCTGGCCAAACAATTAAATCAGCATTCCAATGTAGGCGAGTCATATCTTGGTATTTGCTCATAGTCGTCCAAAACTCAGACGGCTCAAAGCGAAGATGCTGTTTAATATTGCCCTGCACCAGTACTGTTTTAATGGTTTTGTCTTGGTAGTGTAGCTGGCTGCTGCTTGCAATCGTATATAAGCCAGCTAATAGAGCTACAGAGGCGATAAGTGGTTTGCCATCTTTGCTAGCTAGGTGATATAAAGCAAACGCAATTAACATACATACAAGCGTAATCCCAAACTCACCAATCACTGGGGCTAAAAAATTAAGTGGGCTGTCTGTTTGCGTATAACCAAAACTCAGCCACGGAAAGCCCGTTAGCAATGTGCCACGTAAGTACTCTGTGGTTGCTATAGCGGCGAGTAACCAACATATAAAGCTATATGGGCCTTTAGCAAGGCGAGTTGCCAGCCAAGTAGCTAATGCAGGATAAAGGGCTAAATAAGCACAAAGCAGCACCATTAACGAAAGTGATGCGATTAATGGCATGCCACCAAAGGTCGCTATTGAAACATGTACCCAGCTTATACCTGCACCAAACCAACCTAAACCAAATATAAAGCCATATTTAGCACTTTGTTTAGCGGCTAATTTACCGTTTGCGAGAGGGTTAATGCAGTAGAGTAGAGCACCAAGGGAAAGAAAAGTTATAAACCATAGGTTATAGGGGGCGTAACTTAAGGTTAAAAAGAGGCCCGCAACAAGTGCGAGCCAGGCTTTTTTATCTTTTGCAAGGTGACTTAGGTTAGTTAGCAGTTTCTTCACTGTCGTTATCATCAGCCTTTGGAATGGTGACTTGCAATTGTAAGATACGGCGGTTATCTGCGTTAGTGACTTTAAATTGTAAGCCTTCTACCTCGATTGTTTCACCACGGCTTGGCATGTGGCCAAATGCATGTAAAACAATACCACCTATGGTGTCAGCATCTGAGGTGCTGTAACCAGTTTTAAAATACTCGTTAAAGTCATCAACTTCGGTCAACGCTTGCACAGCGTAAACGTGTTTTGCAACTTGGCGAATATCTTGTAGGTCTTCACTTTCATCGTGCTCGTCTTCGATTTCACCAACGATGATTTCAAGGATATCTTCGATAGTGACAAGACCAGACACACCACCATACTCATCAATAACAATCGCCATGTGGTAACGTTGTTGACGGAACTCATTAAGCAGCGTGTCTACACGTTTACTTTCAGGCACTACAACTGCAGGACGCAAATATTCACGTAAAGAAGGCAGTTGCTCATCTTTATTGATGATCAGTGGTAATAAATCTTTTGCTAATAAAATACCTTCAACATGGTCTTTGTCTTCACATACCACAGGAAAACGTGAATGTGTTGAATCAACCATCATAGGTAATAGCTCTTCTAATGGTGTATCAACCTCTAAGGTTACCATTTGCGAGCGTGGGATCATGATGTCCCGCACTTTCAGCTCTGATACACCTAGCACCCCTTCAATCATATCTTTGGTTTCAGGGTCGATAAGGTCGCGTTCTTGCGCATCGGCAATTACTTCTACCAGCTCTTCTCTATTCTGGGGTTCCCCTTGCAACATTTGGGCTATGCGGCCCAGCCACGTTTTGCCAGAAGAACCCTGGCTAGTTTGCGAGTTGTCGTCGCTCATTGCGTCTAATTGCTCCGTTAATTTAAATATCGTCTCGATATGGGTCAGCGATGTTCAGATCGGCAAGTAATTGCTTTTCTATGCTTTCCATTTCAAGTGCATCTTCGTCCTTTATATGGTCAAATCCAAGTAAATGCAAGCATCCATGGATAACCATATGGGCAAAATGGTCGTGAAAGGTTTTTTCTTGCTCAATTGATTCGGCTAAAACAATAGCCGGACAAATGATTAAATCACCTACTAAAGGTAACTCAATGCCCGGTGGTGCTTCAAACGGAAAAGATAAGACATTAGTCGGTTTATCTTTGCCACGGTAATCATTGTTGAGCTGCTGGCTTTGTGTTTCATCGCTGATCACTATGGTCAGCTCTGCATCTTCACGGTAGTTGCTAAGGGCTTTGTCAGCCCATAGCTGGAATTGTTCAAAGCTTGGTAAGTCGTCAAACTCACAGGCTATTTGTAAATCTAATTCGGTCACGAGTTTGCTTCTTGTTGGTTTGCTTGCGCTTCTTTCGCACGTTGCTTTTCAGCACGTTTTAAACGTTCTGCTTCATCGTTACGCTCATAAGCTTCAACGATACGAGCAACAACCGGGTGGCGAACCACATCGTGTGATTGGAAGAAGTTAAAGCTAATTTCATCTACACCGTTTAATACTTCGATGGCATGACGTAGGCCTGAGCGGGCACCGCGCGGTAAATCGACTTGTGTAATATCACCCGTGATCACCGCTTTTGAATTAAAACCAATACGGGTTAAGAACATTTTCATTTGTTCTGCTGTGGTGTTTTGGCTTTCATCAAGAATAATAAATGCGTCATTAAGCGTACGGCCACGCATGTAGGCAAGGGGCGCAACTTCAATCACGTTTTTCTCAATCAGTTTTTCAACTCGTTCAAAACCCAGCATTTCAAATAACGCATCGTATAAAGGTCGTAAATACGGGTCGATTTTTTGGCTTAAGTCACCTGGTAAAAAGCCTAGCTTTTCACCTGCTTCAACCGCAGGACGGGTTAATAAAATACGGCGAATTTCTTGACGCTCTAAGGCATCAACAGCTGCAGCAACCGCTAAATAAGTTTTACCTGTACCGGCCGGGCCAATACCAAAGGTAATATCGTGGTGCAAAATATTTGCAACATACACGCCTTGATTATCATTGCGCGGTTTAATAACGCCACGGCGAGTTTTAATCACCATGTCTTTGCCATATACACCTGGGTTTTCATCTTGCTCAAGCGCATTTGATTCGCTAATTGCCAAATGTACGGCTTCAGGTTCAATTTCGCCAATCAGGCCGCGAATAGGTTGAGTTTCAATATAGAGGTTTTTTAGTATCTCAACAGCCGCAGCTGCAAGGTGCAGTTTACCGGTTACTCTGAAGAAATTATCACGGTGTGCAATCTCAACACCAAGGCGGCGTTCAATTTGCTTAATGTTTTCGTCAAACGGACCACATAAAGATGAAAGGCGTTTGTTGTCGGCGGGTTCTAAATAAATCTCTAATGTTTTTAACTGATTACTCAAAATTGCTTCCTATTGATGGGTGCAGGCTGTGCCTGCACCAAATGTCACCCTAAGGTACGAAAGTAGCAACGCCAATTTCGTTAGGGGCCGTAGCAGCCTCAGCTTCAGCAGCTTTATTTAAAATCGCTGAAGGTGCCACATCACGGCGTAAGTTCATTTCTGATTCTGTACGAATTAATTCACCACGTAAAGAGTTTGGCAATGCTTCTGTAATACGTACATCAACGAATTGACCGATCACTGAGTGAGGGCCTTCAAAGTTAACCACTCGGTTGTTCTCAGTACGGCCACGTAATTCCATTGGGTTCTTCTTAGAAGGACCTTCAACTAGGATACGCTGTTCGGTATCAAACATTTGGCGGCTGATTTGCTGCGCCATTTGCGTGATACGGTTTTGCAGAATGTATAAACGTTCTTTTTTCTCTTGCTCTGTTACGTCATCTGGTAAATCAGCAGCAGGCGTACCAGGGCGCGCACTGTAGATGAAGCTAAAGCTCATATCAAAACCAATATCATTGATAAGGTTCATAGTTGCTTCAAAGTCCGCTTTGCTTTCGCCTGGGAAACCAATGATGAAGTCTGAAGACATGCTTAGGTTAGGGCGAATTTTACGTAACTTACGAATCGTAGATTTGTACTCGAGTGCAGTGTGACCACGTTTCATAAGGTTAAGAACACGGTCTGAACCACTTTGCACTGGTAAGTGTAGGTGGTCAACAAGCTCAGGTACGTCTGCGTACGCATCAATGATATCTGGCGTAAATTCTACAGGGTGTGATGTGGTGTAACGAATACGGTCAATACCGTCAATCGCAGCGACATAACGTAGTAGGTCAGAGAAGTAACAAATTTCACCGTCGTGAGTTTCACCACGATACGCATTTACGTTTTGACCAAGTAGGTTTACTTCGCGAACACCTTGCTCTGCAAGTTGGGCAACTTCAAGTAATACGTCATCAAGTGGGCGGCTTACTTCTTCACCACGCGTGTAAGGTACTACGCAGAATGTACAGTATTTAGAACAACCTTCCATAATTGATACAAACGCAGTTGGGCCTTCCGCTTTTGGCTCAGGTAAACGGTCGAACTTTTCAATCTCAGGGAATGAAACGTCAACTACCGAGCTGCTGTCGCCACTTTGCACTTGCTTAATCATTTCAGGTAAGCGGTGTAATGTTTGCGGGCCAAAGATTACATCAACAAACGGTGCACGTTGACGAATTGAGTCACCTTCTTGCGATGCAACACAGCCACCAACACCAATGATTAAGTCAGGTTTGTCGTCTTTTAATAGTTTCCAACGGCCAAGCTGATGGAATACTTTCTCTTGTGCCTTTTCACGGATTGAACAGGTATTGAGTAAGATCACGTCAGCGTCTTCAGCTTCTTCAGTTAACTGATAGCCGTTAGTCGCATCTAGTAGATCAGCCATTTTCTGAGAGTCGTACTCGTTCATCTGACAACCCCAGGTTTTAATATGCAGCTTTTTACTCATTGAAATATAGCCTCGTTTTCAATTCGGTAGTGACACAAAAATGTGTTAGAAACAGGATTAAGTGGCAAGTATGCCGACTTAAAGGACGCGTATTTTAGCTGGATACCCGCACAGATCCAAGTATAGTTTTTATCTTTGTGGTGTGAAATCAAACAAGTCACTGTTTTGAAATTCATAAGCGGTAAATGCACTGACACACAATATTGAATTACGTTACAATTTATCCCGTATTTAAATAGCCAAATGAGCGAATATTAAATGAATAAAAATAAGGTAATTGTTGTCGGTGGCGGCATGGTAGGTGCTGCTACTGCTGTAAAACTGGCTAAGCAGGGTAGGGATGTCACCGTTATTGAAAAGCACCTTATCGATGCTGATCACATTTTAAGCTCAGATAAGGTAGATATTCGCATTTCGGCTATTAATCGTTTTTCAGAGAATTTACTTGATGAGCTTGGTGCAATGCCGTTACTAAGACGCAATCGTATTGCACCTTATCAACAACTAGAGGCCTACCAGCAACAAGGCGAGAATTTATTGTTTGATAGCCATGAGATAGGCGAAACGCATTTAGGTCATTTAATCGAAAATAATTTAATTCAAGCAAGTCTTTGGCAGCAATTCGCCAAGTACAACATCGAAGTGATAGAGCAGTTATCAGCCATTACGGATATTACTCAAACGGCTGATTCAATCACCTTACATTATGGCGATACTCAATATACCGCTGATTTAGTTGTTGCTGCAGATGGTGGACAGTCACAATTGCGAACTAAAGCTGGTTTAGGTGTAACGGGTTGGCAATATGGCCAGCATTGCATGGGCGTGTTAATCAAATTAGATGCCCCGCAGCAGGTAAAAACGTGGCAACAATTTACGCCAACCGGGCCCGTAGCGTTTCTACCGATGCAGGCGCCTTATGCTAATTTAATTTGTTATCACGATGCTGCGGTTTTAAAGCAGTGGCAAACATTGTCGAATGAGCAACTTAAAGCAAAGCTCATTGAACATTTCCCTGAATTACCGGGCGATTTTGAGTTACTTGAGCATGCTGTTTTTCCACTTGCACGCCAACATGCCAATGATTATTCGCACGGACGTTTAGTTTTAGTGGGTGATTCGGCGCACACAATTAACCCGCTTGCTGGGCAAGGTGTGAACTTAGGCTTTCAAGATGTTGTAGCACTGGCAGATATTTTGGCAGATCAACCTGATGTTGGTCAGCAAGCGTTATTAAAGCGCTACGAGAAAAAACGCCGCCACGCTAATTTACTGATGATGAGCATGATGGATGCGTGTTATTTTGGTTTTTCAAACGAGATTAAACCACTGAGCTGGGTGCGCAGTAAGTTTTTAAAGCTTGCTAATAACACAGGCCCTGCAAAAAACTGGGTTTTAAAGTATGCGATCAGCGGGACATCAAGTTAATCGTACAAAAGACAAAGAAGCGGGGTAATGAAAATTAGCCCGTTTTTTTGTGCTAAAAATTACCGAATATACTTTGGAGAAACTTGAAACTTGAAACTTGAAACTTGAAACTTGAAACTTGAAACTTGAAACTTGAAACTTGAAACTTGAAACTTGAAACTTGAAACTTGAAACTTGAAACTTGAAACTTGAAACTTGAAACTTGAAACTTGAAACTTGAAACTTGAAACTTGAAACTTGAAAGGGAAGTAAGTAGTTGGCTGGGATACCAGGATTTGAACCTGGGAATGGCAGGATCAAAACCTGCTGCCTTACCGCTTGGCGATATCCCAACGCTAAACTTGAAGAGTTTTAGTTCTACTTAAGAACATGGTGCGGAAGGAGAGACTTGAACTCTCACAACCGAAGTTACTGGAACCTAAATCCAGCGCGTCTACCAATTCCGCCACTCCCGCATCATTTGTACTAAAAGTACTGGTAGTTATTTTAGACTCTTCATTGAGTATTCTTTATCACTTTAAGAAAGTGGCTGGGATACCAGGATTTGAACCTGGGAATGGCAGGATCAAAACCTGCTGCCTTACCGCTTGGCGATATCCCAACAAAGAATAATTTGATAGTTTTGGTTCTTATCAAGAACATGGTGCGGAAGGAGAGACTTGAACTCTCACAACCGAAGTTACTGGAACCTAAATCCAGCGCGTCTACCAATTCCGCCACTCCCGCATCGTTCGTACTAATGTACTGGTAGTTATTTTAGACTCTTCATTGAGCATTCTTTATCACTTTAAGAAAGTGGCTGGGATACCAGGATTTGAACCTGGGAATGGCAGGATCAAAACCTGCTGCCTTACCGCTTGGCGATATCCCAACAAAGAATAATTTGATAGTTTTGGTTCCTATCAAGAACATGGTGCGGAAGGAGAGACTTGAACTCTCACAACCGAAGTTACTGGAACCTAAATCCAGCGCGTCTACCAATTCCGCCACTCCCGCATCATTCGTACCAAAAAAGTACTGGTAGTTATTTTAAACTCTTCATTGAGTGCAGCTTTAACTCCTGCAGAGCCATTCTAAAGAAAGAATGGTGGCTAAGACGGGATTTGAACCTGTGACCCCATCATTATGAGTGATGTGCTCTAACCAACTGAGCTACTTAGCCATCGTGGCTGGGATACCAGGATTTGAACCTGGGAATGGCAGGATCAAAACCTGCTGCCTTACCGCTTGGCGATATCCCAACAAAAGCTTGATAGTTTGAGTTCTTATCAAGAACATGGTGCGGAAGGAGAGACTTGAACTCTCACAACCGAAGTTACTGGAACCTAAATCCAGCGCGTCTACCAATTCCGCCACTCCCGCATCATTCGTACTTAAAGTACTGGTAGTTATTTTAAACTCTTCATTGAGCAACAAAAGAATGGTGGCTAAGACGGGATTTGAACCTGTGACCCCATCATTATGAGTGATGTGCTCTAACCAACTGAGCTACTTAGCCATCTTTTTTGTTAGCACTTCATCGCTGAGTGCGGGGCGTATTATGCTGATATGACCTAAATCCGTCAACACCTTTTTTGCAAAAAAATGCTTATCAGTGTTTGTTTGCATTAAAATTAAGCTAAGTGGCGAAATTTCATTTAAATTGCTGTTTTTTTGACTGCAATTTATGAGTTTAATTCCCAAACACATTGTAAGAGTTTTAAAACGTACATTTAAAGTTGCTTGATTTTCATACAAAAATCAAGTGTCAAAATTAGTTAGTGTGATCTTTTAGCTGATTTAAACACAAAAAAGCGAAAGCGAATGAATTTATACAGGCCATTTTGTCACTAAGGGGGCTTATTTTTAATTTTAAAATGCACAATTTGCTGATCGAGCACTCAATAGGTTGCAAAATTGGCTGCGAGCTTTGAAATTCCCCTTATTTAATTGTCGTTATTACTCATTTTGCTTTCGACGTGTTGATATACGACTCACCGCTCAGCATAAATAGACAATACATCACTAAAGAGAGCAAGCAAAGGCAAGGCAGCAAAAGTATCACTCATCATGCTTTGATGTTTTAGGAATATTTAGGCAATAAAAAAGGCTCGTAATAACGAGCCTTTTAAAATCTAATGAGCGAATATGCTTATACGTTAAATAAGAAGTTCATCACATCGCCGTCTTTAACGATGTATTCTTTACCTTCTTGGCGCATCTTACCCGCATCTTTAGCACCACTTTCGCCTTTAAACTCAATGTAGTCGTCAAATGCGATAGTTTGAGCACGGATAAAGCCGCGCTCAAAGTCAGTGTGGATTTTACCCGCAGCTTGTGGCGCAGTGGCACCTACTGGGATTGTCCAAGCACGTACTTCTTTAACGCCAGCAGTGAAGTAGGTTTGTAATTTAAGTAACTCGTAACCACCACGGATCACTAAGTTAAGACCTGGCTCTTCTAAACCTAGGTCAGCCATAAATTCTAACTTATCTTCTTCTTCAAGTTCAGATAACTCAGATTCAATCGCTGCACATACTGGAATAACAACGGCGTCTTCTGCAGCGGCAATTTCACGTACTTTGTCTAGGTAAGGATTATTTTCAAAACCATCTTCTGCCACGTTCGCAATGTACATGGTCGGTTTGATTGTTAAGAAGTTAAGCGGCTTAATCGCTGCTTTTTCTTCTTTTGTTAGTTCTAAAGAACGTAACGTTAAACCTTCATCTAAGTGTACTTTTACTTTTTCTAAAACAGCATTTTGCTCTTTAGCGTCTTTGTCGCCGCCTTTTGCTTTCTTAGCATTACGAACAATCGCTTTATCTGCACTGTCCATATCAGCAAGTACTAATTCGGTGTTAATTACATCGATATCATCAGCAGGGTCAATTGTGCCAGCAACGTGAACAATGTTTTCGTCTTCAAAACAACGAACAACGTGACCAATCGCATCTGTTTCACGAATGTTTGCTAGGAATTGGTTACCTAAACCTTCACCTTTCGATGCGCCTTTTACTAGACCGGCAATATCAACGAATTCCATCGTCGTTGGTAAAATACGCTGAGGATTTACGATAGCGGCTAGATCATTTAAGCGCGCATCAGGAACCGGTACCACACCCGTGTTAGGCTCAATGGTACAGAAAGGGAAGTTAGCGGCTTCAATACCCGCTTTAGTTAGTGCATTAAATAGAGTTGATTTACCAACGTTTGGCAAACCAACGATGCCACATTTAAAACCCATAGTAAGATACCTTGTGTAATTTCATTAAAACGGATTAAGGTTTAAATGAATGTAGTCTGTTTTGTGCTTTTAACACACCATCTTTTGCAAGTATTTCCATACAACGAACTGCTTCGTCAACGGCGGCGTCCATTTTTTCTTGATCGTCTTTCGCGGCTTTACCTAGCACCCAGCCTGTTACCATTTCTCGGTGACCTGGATGACCAATGCCTATGCGAAGGCGCATGAAATCTTTTTGGTTTGCCATTTTCGCAATAATATCTTTTAAACCATTATGACCGCCGTGGCCGCCACCTTTTTTAAGTTTTGCAATCCCAGGATCTAAGTCCATTTCGTCATGAGCAACGAGAATGTTCTCAACAGGGATTTTAAAGAAATTAGCGAGACTACTCACCGCCTTACCACTTAAATTCATATAAGTTGTAGGGATCAGTAATTTAAATTCTTGGCCTTGAATAATCACTTTGCCAGTGAGGCCGTGATATTTAGGATCATGTTTGAGTGTGCAGTTATAACGTGCAGCCAGTTCTTCGATGAACCAAGCACCTGCATTATGGCGTGTGTTTGCGTATTCGGGGCCTGGATTAGCCAGGCCCACAAGCATTTGAATAGAATTCAAGGTGTTTACACCTTAAAAATTATTCTGCAGCGTCTTCTGAAGCTTCTTCTTCAGCTGGAGCTGCTTTGTTAGCTTTAACAGTAACAACTGACTGATCGTGATCAGCGCCTTTAGTTAGCTCAACAGATGCAACACCTGAAGGAAGTTTAAGGTCAGAAAGGTGGATTGAATCACCAGCTACTAAATCTGAAACGTTAACTTCAACGAACTCAGGAAGTGCTTTAGGAAGACACGTGATTTCGATTTCAGTTAATTGGTGAACAACAGTGTTACCAGCTTTAGTTACTTTCTCTTCACCGATGAAGTGTACAGGCACTTTAGTGTGAAGTTTGTGAGTAGCATCTACACGTTGGAAGTCTAAGTGAGTGATCTTAGGCTTGTACGGGTGACGTTGAATATCTTTAAGGATAGCTTCAACTGACTCGCCACCGATGTTTAAAGTAAGGATGTGCGTGTAGAAACCTTCGTCTTCTTGCGCTTTGATCATATCTTTGTGTGCAAGAACGATTGATGCAGCTTCTTTGTCAGCACCGTAAAGGATTGCAGGAACTTTATCTTCACGGCGTAGGCGGCGGCTCGCACCAGTACCTGTTTCTGTACGTAATTCTGCATTGTATGTGTAAGTTGACATAATGTCTCCAATAATTAATAGTCTTAGGGCCTTTGCGACCAAGGTCCCCAGCCAAAAGGCGCGCTATCATACCACCCCTTTCGGGGAAAATAAATAACGACTACAAAAAAAGCACCTAAGCGGTGCTTTTTTTAGTATTGCAGTGATGTTGATTAGTGTTCAAACATCGCTGAAATAGATTCTTCGTTGCTGATACGACGGATTGTTTCAGCAAGCATATCTGCAAGTGTAAGCACTTTGATTTTATCAATTGCTTTCAGCTCATCAGATAGTGTGATTGAGTCAGTTACAATAACTTCATCAATGACTGAGTTACGAATGTTCTCAGCTGCATTACCTGAAAGTACTGGGTGAGTGGCGTAAGCAAATACGCGTTTTGCACCGTGTTCTTTAAGCGCTGCTGCTGCTTTACATAAAGTGCCACCAGTATCAATCATGTCATCAACGATGATACAGTCACGACCTTCAACGTCACCAATAATGTGCATTACTTGTGAAACGTTTGCTTGTGGACGACGCTTGTCGATAATAGCAAGGTCTGTGTCGTTTAATAGCTTAGCGATTGCACGAGCACGAACAACACCACCGATATCAGGAGAAACAACAACAACGTCATCGAAGTCGCGTTCTTTCATATCTTCAAGTAGAACTGGGCTACCAAATACGTTATCAACTGGTACGTCGAAGAAACCTTGGATTTGTTCAGCGTGTAAATCAACCGTTAGAACGCGGTCAACACCAACACTTGAAAGGAAATCTGCAACTACTTTAGCTGTAATTGGTACACGAGCAGAACGCACGCGGCGGTCTTGACGTGAATAACCAAAGTAAGGGATAACGGCAGTAATACGTCCAGCAGACGCACGACGTAGGGCATCAACCATAACGATAAGCTCCATTAAGTTATCGTTAGTAGGGTTACAGGTTGATTGGACAATGAAAACGTCAGAGCCACGAACATTTTCATTAATTTGAACACTGATCTCACCGTCACTAAAACGGCCAACAACAGCATCGCCTAATTCAATATACAAACGTTTTGCAACTTTTTGAGCTAGCTCAGGTGTTGCGTTACCAGCGAAGAGCTTCATGTCAGGCACGGTAGGGTTCCTCAGGCACTGAATTTTGGGACTAACAGGCTATGGTGGGCACCAAAGCAGGTTAACATTTACTTGTACGTTACTTCATTTCAAAGTGAGCATTTAATGCTGTATGAGCAGGAGAAAGTGTAGCACTACTTGCAACAAAACCTGTCCATTTTTCTGGTAATTGAGCTAAAACTTGTTGTGCTTGTGCCTCGGTTGAAAACTCAGCAAAGCAGCAAGCGCCTGTACCAGTCATCTTTGACGGGGCGTATTTTAGCAACCACTGCAGGGCTTTTTCAACCTCGGGGCAGAGCTTTTTAACTAAAGCCTCACAATCATTGCCTAAATTTTCTGTTTGCCAGTCTGCTTTTAGCTTAGGTGTGTCGCGCTTTAAATCAGGATGGGTAAAAATTTTCGCGGTGCTTACATGCTGCCCTGGATGCACCACACAGAACCAACTTTGCGGTAACTCAACATTTTCTAGTTGCTCGCCAATACCATGGGCAATGGCAGTGTGACCATTAATAAATACCGGCACATCAGCGCCTAATTTCACCCCAAGCTCTGCTAATTCTGTAAGCGTTAAATCACAGTCCCATAGCTTATTTAGGGCAAGGAGGGTTGTTGCTGCATCGGATGAGCCACCGCCAACACCACCGCCCATCGGCAAGCGCTTTAATAATTCGATACGCACGCCGTGTTTACAATCACCGTACTGTTGTAATAAACGAGCGGCTTTATATATAAGGTTATCTTCAAGCTCAATGCCGTTTGTATCACCTGTTACTTTAATTTCAGAGTCGTTAGTGACAGTAAATGTAAGCTCGTCACCATACTCTAAAAAAGTGAACAGTGTTTCAAGTTCATGATAGCCATCTTCACGGCGGCCATTAATATGAAGAAATAAATTTAGTTTTGCTGGTGCTATTAACGTTAGCGGAGCGGTTGAAGCGTGTGTCATGATTAATTTAACTGCCAATCATTAAGTTGAATTTTAATACGGATTTTTTGGTTTTTGAGGCTGAGCTTAACAGGAAGCCAATAACCATCATGTTTGATGTAATCTGAATAGGTTATTTGCCACTGTTGACCATTGTGTGCTTGCCAGATAAGACTTTTTAAGCGGCCTTGCTCATCGTAGCTGGCTTGATCGTTCTCGACAGTGCCTTTTAGCCACTTTGCGGCATTATCCAATGGGATTGAAAAACCGGTTAAACGATATAACAACATTGAGGCATCACGGTCGGTATACACATCATCGTTGTACTCAAGCTCAGCGCCTTGTGCATTTTGCTTTAAAGACAGAATACGGGTACCAATAAAGCTGGTTAGCACCATTTCACTGTATTGCTCATCATGTTGCCAATTTAAATTGGCAGATTGGCGTTGCTCAGTACTAATAAATGCCATTTTGCCTTGTACTTGCCACTGAGCTTGTTGTTCTAATTGGCTTTTCCAGTCAGGATAAATGTAATCAACCGTTGAAATTTTTTGCGCACAACCGCCGATAAATAAAAAAAACATGAATAAAATCAAATATTGTTTAATCAAATGTCGTTCCTTACTTTCCATATTCCGCTGATTTTTGGTAAAATTAACGCCTTTACAGCTGGGCTTAGCAATATTTGGTACATATGACCATCGTAGCACTTGGTATAAATCACAAAACCGCATCCGTAGAATTACGCGAAAAAGTCGCGTTTTCGCCTGAGCAAATGTCTGAGGCGTTACAGCAATTAAGTGGTCATGCGCATTTTAATGAAGCGGTTATTGTTTCGACCTGCAACCGAACTGAAATCTATTGTAGCCTTGCCGAGCGTAATTCCCAAACCTTGTTGCACTGGTTAGCCAGTTTCCATGGTTTGGATGAACAAGAACTGAGCAACAATATCTATTATCATGAAAATCACGAAGCAATTAATCATTTAATGCGGGTGTCTTGTGGTCTAGATTCGTTAGTACTCGGTGAGCCGCAAATTTTAGGGCAAATAAAACAAGCCTACCATAATGCAAAAACTCACGATGCCATTGGTGTAACCTTTGACCGCTTGTTTCAAAAAACATTTTCAGTGGCAAAACAAGTTCGTACCGAAACTGACATTGGTGCCAGCGCAGTATCTGTTGCTTATGCCGCGGTTAATCTTGCGAAACATATTTACGGCAAACTAGATAAAACTAATGTACTGCTAATTGGTGCAGGTGAGACGATTGAATTAGTTGCTAAGCACTTATACCAAAACGATCCGCAAAAAATAACGGTGGCAAACCGTACCATTGAACGCGCTAAAACGTTAGCGAGTGAGGTTAACGCGGATGTGATTGCACTTGCCCAGTTACCCGAGCGTTTACACGACGCCGATATTGTTATTAGTTCAACCGCCAGTACCTTGCCCATTATTGGTAAAGGGGTGGTAGAGCAGGCGCTGAAAAAGCGCCGCCACAAACCAATGTTATTTATCGATATTGCGGTACCGCGTGATATCGAAAGCCAAGTAGGCGAATTAGATGCTGCCTATTTGTATTCTGTTGATGACTTACAAGCCATAGTAAGCGAGAATATCGCCGCCCGTGAGCAGGCTGCGGAGCAAGCGCAAGCTATTATTCGCTCACGTACCGATGAATTTGCTATGTGGTTGCGTTCACTCGATTCGGTGGATCTTATTCGCCATTATCGCAACGATGTACAAGATATAAAGTCAGAACTTGTCGAAAAAGCCCTTGGCCAGCTACAAGCAGGTAAAGAGGCAGAAAAAGTAATACTCGAGTTGGCAAACAAACTGACCAACCGCTTGATGCACGCACCTACCCGTGCCATTCAAGATGCTGCTAAAAAAGGTGAAGCAGCGGAGTTAAGCCAATTAAAGAAAATGTTAGGTATTGATCAGGAATAGTCGTTAAATGAAAGAGTCTGTTTATAGAAAATTAGAAACCTTAGTTGAGCGTTATGAGGAAGTGCAAGCGCTACTAAGCGACCCCTCTGTGATCAGCGACCAAAATCGCTTTCGTGCCTTATCTAAAGAATACTCAGAATTAGAAGAAATCGTAAAAGCATTTTTAGCTTACCAACAAGCACAAGATGATGTTGCTACAGCAGAAGAAATGTTAAAAGACTCTGATCCTGATATGCGTGAAATGGCGCAAGAAGAATACAAAGAAGCAAAAGCACAAATTATTGCATTAGAAGATGAAATCCAAATTCTAATGCTACCAAAAGACCCTAAAGACAATAATAACGTCTATTTAGAGGTTCGTGCCGGTACTGGTGGTGATGAAGCTGCTATCTTCGCAGGTGACTTATTCCGTATGTACAGCCGCTACGCTGAAACTAAAAAGTGGAAAGTAGAGGTAGTAAGTACTAACGAAGGTGAGCACGGCGGTTATAAAGAAGTCATTGCGCATATCTCTGGCGAAGGCGTGTATGGTCAGCTTAAGTTTGAATCAGGTGCGCACCGTGTACAACGTGTACCAGAGACTGAGTCGCAAGGCCGTGTTCATACCTCAGCTTGTACTGTAGCCGTTATGGCAGAAATTCCTGAAGCGGAAGCAATTGAGATTAATTCTGCAGATATTAAAGTAGATACTTTCCGTGCATCGGGTGCCGGTGGTCAGCACGTAAATAAAACTGACTCAGCAATCCGTATTACGCACATTCCAACGGGTGTGGTTGTAGAGTGTCAGGATGAGCGTTCGCAGCATAAAAACCGTGCCAAAGCGATGTCTGTACTAGGTGCACGTTTACAACAAGCTGAAGATGAAAAGCGTCAAGCGGCTGAAGCGTCAGAACGTCGTAACTTAGTAGGTAGTGGTGACCGCTCTGAGCGTATTCGTACTTATAACTACCCGCAAGGTCGTATTACCGATCACCGTATTAATTTAACACTTTATCGTTTGAATGAAGTAGTGGCCGGTGATTTAGGAACTGTTATCGAACCTCTAATGCAAGAACACCAAGCTGACTTACTTGCTGCGATGGGCGATGAATAATCGTGCCACAAAGCATTGAACAAGCAATTGTTGCTGCAACGGCGTTATTAACGCCTAGCAGCGACAGTGCTAAGTTAGACGCACAAGTCCTGTTATTATCCATTCTTGATAAACCTCGTAGCTACTTATTTACCTGGCCCGAAAAACAACTTACCGAACAGCAACAACGTGATTTTGAACAAGCATGTCAGCGTCGTTTAAATGGTGAACCAGTTGCTCACATTGTTGGTTTCCGTGAATTTTGGAGTCTTCCTTTAAAGGTTAATCCAACAACTCTGATCCCAAGACCTGATACCGAAACGTTAGTTGAATATGCTTTAGGCCTTGAGCTACCTTCTGCTGCAAACGTGCTTGACTTAGGCACTGGCACAGGGGCAATTGCCTTGGCATTAGCCAGTGAAATGCCTAATTGGCAGGTGACAGGGGTTGATAGAGTGGCTGATGCAGTTGAGCTTGCCGAAGAGAACAAACAACGACTCAATATTAACAACGCCACTTTTGCGTTAAGCAATTGGTTTAGTGCAGTAAGTACACAAAAGTTTGACCTAATTGTTAGCAACCCACCGTATATTGAACATGATGATGAGCACTTAAGCCAAGGTGATGTTCGCTTTGAACCGCTCTCTGCATTAGTTGCAGATGACGACGGTATGGCTGATATTAAACAAATTATTACTATCGCACGTGACTATTTAGCAACAAATGGCTATCTTTTAATAGAACATGGCTACAAACAAAGTGTGAAGGTACAAGAATTTTTTGCACAAATGTCGTATAGCCATATACTTACAATTAAAGATCTTGGCGGTAAT
Source organism: Pseudoalteromonas shioyasakiensis (assembly GCF_019134595.1). Classification (NCBI taxonomy): domain Bacteria; kingdom Pseudomonadati; phylum Pseudomonadota; class Gammaproteobacteria; order Alteromonadales; family Pseudoalteromonadaceae; genus Pseudoalteromonas; species Pseudoalteromonas shioyasakiensis. The sequence continues at coordinate 1,427,233 of NZ_CP077770.1, forward strand.
GACCGTGTAACATTAGCACAATGGCCTAAATAACAATAAAGCGCACTGTGCGTACATAGCCTTTGAGGATCCCATAGAATGGATGATTTTTTGTTTTCGGATGAAGCACTTGATGAAGTAAGTGAGGTGGTTCAGGGTAGTTGGAAAGTCATCGTCGTTGATGACGAGCCAGAAGTACATGCCGTAACAAAGCTTGCGTTAAGTGACTTTGAATTTCAAGATAAACGTTTAGAGTTCATTAGCGCCTATTCGGGTGAAGAAGCCAAGCAAGTTATTCAAGAGCACCCAGATGCGGCTATCGTACTACTCGATGTGGTTATGGAAACTGACGATGCAGGCCTCAAAGTTGCTAAGTTTATTCGTGAAACCGCAAAAAATAATCACATTCGGATCATTCTTCGTACAGGCCAGCCTGGGCAAGCACCCGAGCGTCAAGTTATCGTTAATTACGATATCAATGATTACAAATCAAAAACTGAACTAACAGCACAAAAACTGTTCACTGTGGTGATGTCGAGTTTACGTTCTTACCGTGACATTTTATCGATTGAGCAATCTCGCCAAGGCCTTGAAAAAATTATTAAAGCATCGCGCGATATTTTCTCGACTCATTCACTTGAGAGCTTTATTGAAGGGGTAATGCAACAACTTACCTCATTGCTAGGTACCGTTGATCAGGCCATGTATGCAACAAGTTTAGTTGCTAGTAACCCGCAAGATAACCAAAAGAAGCTAGTGGTGTTTTCAGGGCGAGGTGAGTTTGAACGCAGTGAAGGCAAGGCGATTGAAGAAGTGCTTGATGAGGAGCAATTACAAGCCTGTCAGCAAGCACTGAGTGAAAAAACCATTGTTTATCGTGAGAACTATTTATTTGCCTATTGCAGTAGTGAATATAATCACAACTCGATGTTATTTATTTCTGGTATCCCGAAACATTTAACCGACACTCAGCGCCATTTGATTGAAATTTTCTCGCAAAATGTACAGCTGGCGTATGAAAATGTACAGTTACAATCTGAAATCGAAGCAACACAACAAGAGTTAGTATTTAGGCTCAGTGAAGCATTAGAGCAACGTTCAACAGAAACAGGTAACCATGTAAAACGTGTGTCGCACATTTGTTATGAACTTGCCATGGCCTATGGTCTATCAAAACGCGAAGCAGAACTTATTCGCTTAGCTGCGCCACTGCATGATGTGGGTAAAGTGGGTATTCCTGATGCCATCTTAAATAAGCCTGGGCCACTTACCGACGAAGAGTGGGCCATTATGCAGCAACATGCTGAAAAAGGTCATTTAATTTTAAAAGACTCAAATCGTGACATTGTTAATACTGGGGCGATTATTGCGTTAGCGCACCATGAGCGCTGGGATGGCTCAGGCTATCCGAATGGTTTAAAAGGTGATGACATTCCAATTGCAGGTCGCATTGTAGCCTTAGCTGATGTGTTTGATGCACTGCGCCATAAGCGTTGTTATAAAGAGCCGTGGTCACTTGACGATGTAGTTAAAGAAATTAATGCGCAACAGGGTAAACAATTTGACCCTAAGCTAATCGAAGTGTTTAATCAGCGCGTTAAAGAAATAGAAGACGTACTTGTACGTTATCCAGATTAATTAAAATAAAATTAGGGGCATATGGATTATTTAGCAGTAAAACATACTCACATGTTATTTGCCGTGTTGAGTATTATCTTATTTTACGTTCGTTCTTTTTCACGCTTAAAGACGGGCGCTCTGGCAAAAAATAAAGTAGTGTTTATTGGCAGCCACAGTATCGACACTTTATTGCTTGTTTCTGCCGTGGCATTGATTGTAATGGCAGGTTTTAACCCACTTGAACAATCTTGGTTATTAGAAAAGATAATCTTAGTGGTTGCTTATATTGTGCTAGGTATTGTTGCAGCTAAACAAAGCGCACAAGGCGCGAAGGTTGTATTACTTGCCATAACCACGCTTATTTTATTAGCAATTGGTTATTTAGCGTCTGCAAAAACAGCACTTCTTTTATAACAAATCTCTAGGCGGTATTTGATGGCATTGACTGTCGTACCGCTTTTTTATATCTCATCGCTCAGTATTGGTAACTTAGGGCAAAAGTAGGTAAACTAGCTGTTCGTTTTTGAAAGAGATGTAGCAGTATAAATGACCACCCCTTGGTTTGAAGATCAAAATGAATCCTATCAAGATGAGGCCTTTGACGCATTTTCTTCTAAAGTGCTTTATCGTTGTATCGACGCCGAATTAAAGTGGGATCAACAAGCTGATTTAACAGCCTGTTATGACACCCTTAATGAGCTTGAAAATACGGTAACAGCTCTTTGCGCCGAATTAAAAGAGCCACATGAGCGTCTCGATAAGTTACTTGATACCTTTTATCAGCAATGGCTGTTTAGCTCATCAAGCTTAAAAGTGCCAGAGTATACGTTAAATAGCTTTAGCTATACCATTACTATGCGCAGTGGTACACAAACAACGCTGGCAATTTTACTTTGTCATTTATTACAGCATGCTGAACTTGATGCCACAGTCACGCTTAGCCAGGGAGACGTGCACATTCACGTTGGGATGAGTGATGAAGAAGGCTATTTAATTGAGCCAAGCACAGGTCAGCAGAGTTGGTACATAACACCAGAGAATGCCTGTGAAGAAAATGGTGATGAGCAAGAACCGCTTGAACTGATTTTTGAAGAAGAGCTTTATAAGCTGTATCTAGCCCAACAAAAATGGTCGTTTATCAGCGAAAGTAAATTTGGCCATGCTTTGCATTGTGTTGAAATGCTGATGGAATTAATTGGTGATGACCCGTATGAGCGTCGTGACCGCGGCTATTTACTTAATCAGCTAGATTGCCCAAAAATGGCGCGTGATGATTTGCAGTACTTTATTAATGAGTGCCCAGATGATCCTGCTATCGAAGTTATTCAGCATCAAATTGCTGAAATAGAAGACAACAATAATACACACCACTAATTTAAAGGAACATTTATGACTGACGCCCACAGTGCGCTAATTACCAATGACGCAGTCGTACTTGGTTTGCTTGCCGTTATTTTGGGGTTTATTTTTAAAACCTCGCACAGTAATAATGCTGCCTGCCAAAAATTTTATAAATATGTACCGGCATTATTGCTTTGCTACTTTTTACCATCATTACTCAATACATTTGGGATTGTTGATGGTCATTCATCAAACGTTTACTACGTAGCATCTCGTTACTTACTTCCAGCCTGTTTAATCTTGCTTACTATCAGTATTGATTTAAAAGCGATCTTAAACCTTGGGCCAAAAGCGTTGATCATGTTTTTAACAGGCACCATGGGTATTGTTATCGGTGGCCCACTGGCTATCTTAGTGATGAGTGCCGTTTACCCAGAAGCGGTGGGTGGTCATGGCCCTGATGCTGTTTGGCGTGGTATGACGACCATTGCCGGCAGCTGGATTGGTGGCGGCGCAAACCAAGCTTCAATGAAAGAAATGTTTGATGTAGGTGGTGATATCTTCTCTGCAATGGTGACCGTTGATGTGATAGTAGCTAACTTATGGATGGCTGTACTTTTATTAATGGCAGCAAACCATAAGGCGATTGATGCTAAAACAGGTGCAGATACGCGTGCAATTGAAGATTTAAAAGAGCGCGTAGAAAAGTATCATGCTGAGCATGCGCGCATGCCTACCTTAAATGATTACATGACGATTATCGCTATTGCCTTTGGTATTACAGGCCTTGCGCATTTTTGTGCCGACTTTTTAGGTCCGTTTTTTGGGGCTAATTTCCCATGGGCACAAGAATATAGTTTAAACAGTAAATTCTTCTGGTTAATCGTTATCTCTACCACAATTGGTATTAGTTTATCGTTTACTAAAGTTCGCCATATTGAAGCTTTTGGTGCGTCAAAAGTAGCATCAAGCTTTTTATATATTTTAGTTGCTTCAATTGGTTTACACATGAATATAACTGCGATTTTTGACTCGCCAATGTACTTTGTACTTGGTGCGATTTGGATGATTACCCATGCAAGCTTAATGTTAATCGTCGCGAAACTAATTAAAGCACCACTGTTTTATATGGCAGTAGGCTCTCAAGCCAATGTAGGCGGCGCGGCATCAGCACCTGTTGTCGCATCAGCATTCCACCCGTCACTTGCGCCAGTGGGTGTTTTACTTGCTGTTTTAGGCTATGGTGTAGGTACTTACATGGCTTATATTTGTGGATTAATGCTACAAGCTGTTGCACCTTAAGGAATAGAAATGAACAACCAGTTAATTAAAATTAACGAGATTGAATTAGCCAACGACAAACCATTTGTATTGTTTGGCGGTATGAACGTACTTGAATCACGTGATTTAGCGATGCGTATTGCTGAGCATTATGTAGAAGTAACATCAAAGCTAAACATTCCATACGTTTTTAAAGCCTCTTTTGATAAAGCGAATCGCTCTTCAATTAACTCATACCGTGGCCCGGGCATGGAAGAAGGTTTAAAAATATTTGAAGAAATTAAATCTACTTTTAATGTGCCACTGATCACCGACGTACATGAGCCGCATCAAGCTGCGCCTGTGGCTGAAGTGGTTGATGTAATTCAGTTACCTGCATTCCTTGCTCGTCAAACTGACCTAGTTGTTGCTATGGCAAAAACTGATGCCATCATCAATGTGAAAAAGCCACAGTTTTTAGCACCACACGAAATGCGTCATATCATTAAAAAGTTTAATGAAGCGGGCAACAACAATGTTGCACTGTGTGAGCGTGGCACCAGCTTTGGTTATAACAACCTTGTGGTTGATATGCTAGGTATGGATGACATGAAACCTATGGCGCCGGTTATATTTGATGCAACACACGCATTACAGCGCCCAGGTGGCCGAGCTGACTCTGCGGATGGCCGCCGTGCTCAAGCTGCAGAACTTGCTCGCAGTGGTATGGCATTAGGTATTGCGGGTTTATTTATTGAAGCGCACCCTAATCCGAATGAAGCAAAATGTGATGGCCCGTGTGCACTAGCACTAAGCAAGCTAGAAGGTTACTTATCGCAAATGAAAGCGGTTGATGACTTAGTTAAAAGCTTTGCACCACTCGATACCAGCGCAAGCGATTTATAAGTATATAAGTATGAAATAGGCGACCATGGTCGCCTTTTTTTATTTGTATCGCTATAATCGACGCATAAGAAAAACTAATTCTAAGTTTGGTGTTTATGTCTCGTCGTTTACCTCCTTTAAATGCACTAAAAGCATTCGAAGCCGCTGCCCGCCATTTGAGCTTTACCAAAGCAGCAGAAGAGCTATATGTAACGCAGGCCGCGGTGAGCCACCAAATTAAAACCCTTGAAGAGCATTTAGGTCTAAAGCTGTTTTTACGTAAGAATCGTTCTTTGCTGTTAACCGAAGAAGGCCAAGGCTACTTTTTAGATATAAAAGAAATTTTTACCCAGCTGATTGATGCCACAGAAAAACTACTAGCCCGAGGTGCGAAAGGGTCACTCACGGTAAGTTTAACGCCAAGTTTTGCGATTCAATGGTTAGTACCCAGACTTAGTTTATTTAATGAATTGCATCCAGAAATAGACGTGCGAATTAAAGCACAAGATCAGGATGAAAATTCACTTTCTGACGATGTAGACATTGCTATCTACTATGGCCGTGGGCACTGGAGTGGCGTGCAGACTTATAAGCTGCACACTGAATACCTAGTGCCGTTATGTAGCCCATTGTTGTTAACGGGCCCTAAGCCGCTTAATCAACCCAGTGATTTAGCAAATCATACCTTATTGCATGATACGACACGTAAAAACTGGAAAACCTGGATGAAAACGGCAGGTGTACGTAATGTACAAGTTAACCAAGGGCCGATTTTTAGTCACTCATCGATGGTATTGCAAGCCGCGGTACATGGGCAGGGGGTTGCAATTGGTAATAGCGTTTTAGCAAAACCCGATATTGATGCGGGACGACTCGTCATTCCATTTAATCACTCATTAGAAAGTAAAAATGCGTACTATTTAGTGATCCGCGAATCGCAAACAGAGCTTGGCAAAATAGTGTCTTTCAAAGACTGGATGCTGAGCTTAGTTGAACAAGAACAAGAGTATTAACATGTTACAGTGGTTTAAAAGTGCAACGGGCAAGGCGCGTGCACAGTTTATATTTGCCCATGGTGCAGGGGCAGGCAGTGATTCTGAGTTTATGCAAACAATGGCTAACTTGATTAGTCAGCATGATATTGATGTAGCGCTGTTTGATTTTCAGTATATGCAAATTGCTAAAGAAACAGGCAAGCGTAGGCCACCCGAGCGCGCTCCTAAGCTACTTGCCTACTTTAGTGAAGTTTTAGCCGAGCGCCAGCCTGAGTTGCCACTATTTATTGGGGGTAAATCTATGGGTGGGCGTATGGCTTCTATGCTTTGTACTGAGCAGGACCAAGCTCAAATTGCTGGCGTGGTTGCTTTTGGCTATCCGTTTCACCCACCGGGTAAACCCGAAAAACTTCGCATAGACCATTTTGTTGATATGCCATGCCCATTTTTAGTGCTGCAAGGTGAACGCGATACGTTTGGGAATCAGCAAGAACTCGCTGAGCTTGAAATGGTTAATCCGCCAGAGATTAAATTTCTCAAAGATGGTGACCACTCATTAAAACCTCGCAAAAAAAGTGGCATTACAGAACAAGAAAACTTACAGCAAGCTGCAGATTATGCAGCACAGTTTATTTTGAATTTAGCGGCTGGAGATGCGAAATGATCAAACTATATTTAATGATTGGTAGCTTATTTTGCATGCTTTCAGTAATGCTTGGCGCATTTGCTGCTCATGGTTTAAAAAGCCGCGTTTCTGAGTATGCGATTGGAATTTTTAAAACCGCTGCTGAATACCAAATGGTGCATGGCCTTGCATTGATAGCAATTGCTATCTTAATTAAGTGGGGCATGAACTTAAGCTGGGCTGGTGGATTTTTTATCGCAGGTACCGTGTTATTTAGCGGTAGTTTGTATTTACTCGCACTAACGGGCATGAAATGGCTTGGGCCTATCACCCCAATTGGCGGTGTTTGTTTTATTATTGGTTGGGCTATTTTGTTAGTTCAAGCAGCACGATATAAGTTTTAAGGGTTATCTATGTCGAGTGTAGTTATTTATTGTCGCAGTGGTTTTGAAAATGATGCCGCTGCTGAAATTACTTTTCAAGCTGCTGAACAAGGCTTTGCTGGTTACGTAAAAACAAAACCAAATACGGGTATTGTTGTTTACGAATGTTTTGATGCAAGCCACGGTGAAGAAATCATCAAAAAAGTCGATTTCAAAAATATGGTTTTTGCTCGCCAATGGTTTACTGGCACCTTAGTCGATAACATGCCACTTGAAGACCGCGTAAGTGCCATTGTTGATGCTGCCGCTGAGTTTCCTGAATGTGGTGACCTACGCGCAGAAACGCCAGACACCAACGAAGGTAAAGAGCTGAGTAAGTTCTGCAAAAAGATTTCGACGCCACTGAAAAAGTCACTTGAAAAACGCTCGAAGGTAACACGTGAAATTGCTGAGAAAAAGCCCGTTATGCATGTGTTATTTTTAGCAAACGACAGTGCTTATGTTGGCTACTCATATACATTTAATAATTCGCCATTCTTTATGGGCATTCCGCGTTTACGTATGCCTAATGATGCGCCAAGCCGCTCAACGTTAAAACTCGATGAAGCTTTTAACGTATTTATTCCACCTCATGAAGCTGAAGAGCGTATGCAACCTGGCATGCGAGGGGTTGATTTAGGTGCTTGCCCAGGTGGTTGGACTTATCAATTGGTGCGCCGTGGAATGTTTGTAAGCGCAATCGATAATGGCCCTATGAATGATGACTTGATGGAAACTGGCCAGGTAAAACACTTTAGAGTCGATGGTTTTAAATACCGCCCTGAAAAGCGCAATATTCAATGGTTAGTGTGTGACATGGTAGAAAAGCCGGCTAAAGTGACCAATCTAATGATAGATTGGGCGGTGAACGCTTACGCAAAAGAGCTTATTTTTAATCTTAAATTACCGATGAAAAAACGTTTTGATAGCGTTTACGAGTGTTTAAAAATGATTAAAGAAGAGCTTGAAAAGTATGGTGTAAGTTACGAATTACAAGCCAAACATTTATATCATGACCGTGAAGAAGTCACCGTACATTTAAATGTAACTAAGGTGCCACAGAGCCTTTACAGTTAATATTAATTTGAAATTAAAAAAGGCCAATCGCAATTCGATTGGCCTTTTTTATTTGAAATCAGCTTAAGGTGGTTAAAGTTATGAGCGGTATTTACTGCGGTAATTTTCAACCCATAACCGGGTTCCACCACATACAGCAACCGGCATAACAATAAGGTTTACAATGGGGATTGCTGTTAATAGCATCACTGCTAAACCAAAGCCATATGATAATGTTTGCTTTTGCTTTAAGTCATTTTTCATGGCATTAAAACTAATTTTATGGTTATCAAACGCATAGTCTTCGTATTGGATAGCATACATCCAACAGGTGAATAGCACCCATAAAACTTGCCCGATCACAGGTAAAATCCACAATAAGATAAAAAAGCCTATGGCACGCGGCAGGTAATAGCACAGTTTTGTCCACTCTCGGCCGAGCATACGTGGCACATCTTTCATTGTATCGAAAAGACTATCGTCATTAATTTTTTGCCCAGTTAAGTAAAGCTCGACTTTTTCACTGAGTAGGCCGTTGAATGGGGCAGCTATAAAATTAGTGATAACTGTGAAGAGCATGCTGTAACTAAATAAAATCACCAGCACGGCAATCGGCCACATTAGCCATTCGAGCCAGCTAAGCCATTCGGGTAATAACGAGTTCATGTAAGCGAAGCCATCAGTAAGCCAGCCATATAAAAAGAACAGCGAACTACCAAAAAGCAGGATATTGATTAATAAAGGAATAAGTACAAAACGTTTCAACCCTTTTTGGCTAATTAACTTAAAGCCAGAAAAGAAGTATTCCATACCTTGAGTGAACTGCACGAGAAAACCTCATCTTTTTTCTTGTTGTTTGCAGTATATGGTTTTAACGATATTTGAACAGCTTTTTTCCGTAACAAAGTGTTTAATTCTTTACATGGACAGTCACTTTTAGCTCAACCTTCAGCTGTAATCAAGAGGAAGAAATTTAAATGGACAGTCACTACATTTAAGAGCTCTTGCAGCACAAAAGTTTTTGTCTACACTTTAAATACAGCTAATGTATTTCAAATTATCAGTTCAAGGAGTGGACGATGGCTTTAGCAAGGAAGCGGCAAATCTGTTTGTCGAACACCAAGTATTATCACTGCGTATCCCGTTGTGTTAGGCGTGCCTACCTTTGTGGAGAAGACGCACTCACAGGTAAATCATATGAACACCGTCGAGGGTGGGTTGAAGAGCGTCTGTTTTTTCTTGCAAAAATATTTTGCGTTGATGTATGTGCTTATGCGGTGATGAGCAATCATACACATCTTGTGCTTTATGTTGATGATAAAAAAGCAAATAGGTTATCGGATAAAGCCATTCTTTTACGCTGGTTTAAGCTCAGTAAAGCAACGGCTTTAGGTCAAAAGTTTCTCTGTGGTGAGCCGCTAAGTGATGGTCAGCAAGCCTTCTTAAATAAAGAGGTTGCAGAATATAGGGCGCGCCTTTCGAGCATTAGTTGGTTCATGCGAATGCTTAATGAATATATAGCCAGGCGCGCGAATAAAGAAGACGAGTGTACAGGTCACTTTTGGGAAGGGCGATTTAAGAGCCAAGCATTGCTTGATGAATCAGCACTTTTGGCGTGTATGGCCTATGTTGATTTAAACCCTGTTCGTGCTAAAGCTGCGAGCACGCCTGAGCAATCGGACTATACCAGTTTTAAAAAGCGATGCCAGAGCGCGAAGGAGTCAAAGCAACCTAAGTTACTAGCTCGTTTTATTGGTGGTATGAGTAAGTATAAATCAAAGGGAATACCTTTTGAGTTAAAGTCATACCTATTATTAGTGGAGCAAACTGGTCGCTGTATCAGCGCGGATAAGCCCGGATATATAGAGCATAATTTACCTCCTATTCTTGAAAGGCTGAATTTCGAAACGGAAAAATGGTTAACACTAACAACTCAATTTGAAAACTTATTTCATGGAGCCGCAGGCCGAGTTGGTGCTATTGAAAGTTACTGCAGTAAAACTGCGCGCAGGCGACGAAGTAACTGTACTAATAGTCGATTATTGTTTGCTAGCTAATTTCTATGTGATTTTTTAAGGTGGATTTAGGTTCACCGCTTTGGTATGTCTGAATGTCTCATACATATTGAAATATGTCCTAAAACTTAAGAATAAATGAGTGCTTTATAAATAAGCGGTTCTGCAAAGTCATTGCAACTGAAACTAAGATGAACTTCATTTCAACTCTAAGGCTTTTATTTTTAAGTGCCTGTCCTTTTAGTTACCTTTAAAATTAAAAAGTGACTGTCTTTGTAAAAGTTGTCAGTAGAAAGCATTAATCCTCAATAGGGTGGTGTAGGTTGGACTTTAATTTTTATCAACTGGGCGTTTTTTCAGTTACATAGCGTTGAACTAAGCGATACTATGGCGGTCTGAACAGTACCTATAAAAATGAATATTGAAAACAACAGTAGAGGATCAGACTAATATCCGATATCATTGTTAACATCATTAACAAAACCGACATATAAAAATGGGAGTTTTATGCAGTTAGTCGATTTAAATCCACATGATCCTGAAGTAGTAAACGTGTTTTCTGATATAGACCGACTCATAAACTCATTATACCCTGTCGCTACCGCCCAATCTTTAAGTGTTGAAGAGTTAGCTGAGCCTAATGTTTATGCTATAGGCTTAAAAAATGAAGATGGTATCGTTGCATGTGGCGCAATCGTGATGCAAGAAGGCAACCCTCCATACGGTGAAATCCGCCGGCTATATGTAAAACCCAGCTACCGTGGTAAGGGTTTATCACGTCGAATTATGCAAATCTTATTGCATCAAGCAGGTGAGCAACTAATTCCGCTAATTCGGTTAGAAACAGGGCCTAAGCAAACAGAATCAATCAGTCTATACGAAAACTTAGGTTTCAATCGTTGTGGCCCGTTTGGGAATTACAGCGAAAATCCACAAAGCTTATTTATGGAGTTAGGGCTTAACCAGTAATTGAAGTGTTAAGCCATGTTTTACTGAGGACATCTTAATTTATAAATATTCCTTACAAATCATGTGCTTTACTATGGTTTTGTTGATAGCTTCTTGCGGTGATAAACCGCAGCTATCTAATTTTACTCAAAATAAGCAACCAGACCTTACTATTGATGCCACTCAGTTCTATTTAAACTCATGTCACTCCCTCACTGGTGTCTTCAATCATAATGGCAGCATAAAAACAAAAGTAATTCTTACATTTCCCACTCGTCCTTTAAGTGTTTGCAATAATAAGCAATCACAACTGAATTTTGATGGTATTTATCTTACTGTAAAAATATGTCGCACCTCTTTTGGCGCTGGTGGTTGTGGGGTTGAAAAGTATCGCACAAAAGATTTCGATAACTGGCAAGAGTACATTGGTATAACGTGGCATGACAATGAGCAATATGAAGCATGGAGGTGCTTAGGGTCAAGCTCTTCTAAAGCTGATGAAATCACAAAAGTAGTGCCTGTCCACTGAAATGAAAATAGAGTTCACTAACATATATCTGTACAGTGACTGTCCTTTATAAATTCTCAGTCCTTTATAAATTCTCATTTGCCATATTGAGTGCCTGTCCATTTAAAAGAGTTTTTTAAATCCTAATTACAATGGGTGTCTATAAATTTGTTTTTCACATCAAAAATCACTCGTTACGAGTAAAAATTCTTGTTGGACTTGAATCACTATTTTTCTTTTAATGCGCGGCAACAACCCTTGCCGATTTCGGCACTACTAAAATAAAAGAGAAAGATAGATGAAAGAAACAACATCACTAGAACAAGCTCGCACGAGTTACAATGTTCGTCATTGGAGCCAAGGTTTCTTTGGTATTAATGATCAAGGTGATGTGTATGTTGCGCCAAAGGCCCATGCCCCAGAGCAAACCATTGCACTAATCGATATCGCACAGCAGTTACAAGATAAAGGCTTAAGCTTGCCTGCGTTGGTTCGTTTTCCACAAATTTTACATCATCGTGTACATAGCTTATGTCAGGCATTTAACACGGCGATTGAAAATTATGGTTACCCGAAAGACTATTTGCTTGTTTACCCAATTAAAGTAAACCAACAGCGTGAAGTTGTTGAAGAAATTGTTGCAAGCCAAGCTGATATTGAAAAGAAACAATTGGGCCTAGAAGCGGGCAGTAAACCTGAGCTATTAACTGTATTAGCAATGGCTGAAAAAACCAGTGCTGTCATTGTGTGTAATGGCTACAAAGACCAAGAATACATTCGTTTAGCACTGATTGGCGAAAAGCTAGGTCACAAGGTTTACATTGTTCTTGAAAAACTGTCTGAGTTAGACATGGTGCTTAGCCAAGCAAAAGAATTAAACGTAAAGCCGCGTATTGGTATTCGCGTACGTTTAGCGTCGCAAGGTAAGGGCAAGTGGCAAGCAAGTGGTGGCGAAAAATCAAAATTTGGTTTGTCGGCATCGCAAGTACTCAGTGTGGTTAATCGTCTTAAAGCGTCTGATCAACTTGATCTGATCCAACTTGTACACTTTCACTTAGGCTCGCAAATGGCAAACATCCGCGATGTTCGCTTAGGGGTGAGTGAAGCTGCGCGTTTTTACTGTGAGTTACGCAAGTTAGGTGCACAAATTGATTGCTTAGATGTGGGTGGCGGTTTAGCGGTAGATTACGACGGTACACGCAGCCAGTCTCATAACTCAATGAACTACAGCCTAAGTGAATACGCTAATAACATTGTATACACCATTGGTGATACCTGTAAGTTATATGAGCAGCCAATGCCGCGCATTATTTCTGAATCAGGTCGTGCGTTAACAGCGCACCATGCTGTATTGATCTCGAATGTTATTGGCACCGAAAGCTATGTACCAGAAGACATTCAAGCGCCAGCCGCTGATGCACCACTATTATTAAAAAACATGTGGACATCATGGCAACAGTTAAGTGATGACAATGACGACCGTGCATTAATTGAAATTTATCATGATAGCCAAGGCGATTTAGCCGAAGCACATAATCAATTTGCACTTGGTTTATTAGATTTAACAGAGCGAGCATGGGCGGAGCAAGTTAACTTACGTGTCTGTTATGAACTTAACAAACACATGGATAACAAAAACCGTTTTCATCGCCCGATTATTGATGAATTAAATGCGCGTTTAGCAGATAAGTTTTTTGTGAACTTTTCATTATTCCAGTCATTACCGGATGCATGGGGTATTGACCAAGTGTTTCCTGTTCTACCATTAAGTGGTTTAACAGAAGCACCACAAAAACGCGCCGTGTTACTTGATATTACCTGTGATTCAGACGGTGCTATGGAGCACTATGTAGACGGTCAAGGTATTGAAAGCACATTACCTGTGCCAGCATTTAGCGAAGAAAAACCTTATTTAATGGGCTTTTTCTTAGTGGGTGCTTATCAGGAGATTTTAGGTGATATGCACAACTTATTTGGCGACACACACAGTGCAATTATAAAAATGGATGAGCAAGGTCAGGCGCAAATCACTGAAGTTAACGAAGGTGATACCGTTGCAGACATGATGCGTTACGTACATTTAGATGTAGAAAGCTTCCAGCAATCTTACGCCCAGCTGGTGGCAGCTAAATTGCCAGAAACTGAGCAGCAAAGCGTATTAGATGAGCTGCAAACTGGCTTAAATGGTTACACTTATTTAGAAGAGTTATAAGCAATGTCGACATTGTTTGACCACACAGATCATTCACTGTATTCAAACGGCATGACGTTTTTACGTCAGCCGATGGTGCAGAACATCACCGCAATCGATGCCGATGTAGTGGTGTTAGGTCTACCATTTGATTTGGCGACCTCAGGTCGCCCTGGTGCACGTTTAGGCCCTGACGCAATTCGTCGTGCCTCAGTGCACCTCGCATGGGAAGAAACCAAGTACCCGTGGACGTTTCCGTTGTTTGAGCGTTTAAAATTAGCTGATGCGGGTGATTTTACTTACCCAGTAGGCGACCCAGAATATTTTACCGCGCAGTTAGAATTAGCGGCTGAGCAAATTCTTCGCCAGGGTAAAACATTATTAGGTTTAGGTGGCGACCACTTTGTGACTTTGCCGCTACTGCGTGCCCATGCTAAGCAACACGGTAAAATGGCATTAGTTCATTTTGATGCCCACACAGATACTTACAGCAATGGCTCTCGCTATGATCACGGCACCATGTTTTATCATGCGCCGATGGAAGGGCTTATTGATGTTGATCACAGTATTCAAATTGGTATTCGTACTGATTTTGATCAAAGCAAACATGAGTTTGCGGTGATTGATGCAATGGCAGCCAATGATTTGCCAGCGCAAGATATCGCAGAGCAAATTAAAGCACGTGTCGGTGACTTACCAGTGTATCTAACCTTTGATATTGACTGCCTTGATCCAGCTTTTGCTCCAGGGACAGGCACCCCAGTGTGTGGTGGCTTAACCAGCGATAAAGTACTTAAAGTACTTCGTGCATTGAAAGGCATTAATATGGTCGGTATGGATGTAGTTGAAGTATCACCATCCTATGACCAAAGCGAACTAACAGCGATTGCTGCAGCGACCATTGCCAATGAGTTATTACACTTATGGGCTTTGAAGCATAAATACTAAATGAGAGAGACAAAGAGCGCCATTAGGCGCTCTTTTTTTGATATTAGATGAAGCAATTAAGCACTTCTTACATCAACCTTTAACTTCAGTTTTTGCCCCGGTTGAATGTATTTTTGCCCAGCTAATGAATTCCATTTAATAATATCTTCTACAGACACATTAAACTTAGCAGCAATGCGTGCTAATGAATCACCACGACGGACTTTATAAGTAATGGTGCGCTCTTTGATTTGAGTAGCAGCCAGTTGCGACTTTTCTTCTTTATATACAGTTAGCTTTTGACCAACACGCAGTACAGCGTCTTTTTTCAGTTTATTCCATGTTGCAAGTTCAGCTATGGTCACATCGTACTCACGGCTGATATCCCACAGTGTATCGCCACTGGACACTTTATGGCTTAGCTTTTTACGTGTTGCTTTATTAGCCGCCATACGAACTGATTTTGGTAAATGCTGGCTATTAATCTCACCATCGCTCAGTGGCACAAGTAATTGCTGACCAACACGAATAGTATTCGATGAAAGCTTATTCAGGGTTTTAATCGCGTTTGTGCTTGTCGAAAACTTCTTCGCAATCACCGATAAACTGTCACCGCGTGCAACAACATATTGCTGCCAGCGTAGGCGGTCTTTTTGCTCTGTTTTAGCTAGCTTGTCAGTAAACGCTTCAACTTTATCAGACGGTAATAATAAAAAGTGTGGGCCATTTGGATCCGTCGCCCAGCGATTAAAACCAGGGTTCAAACGGTAAAGCTCTGTTAAGCTAATACCTGCCATGTCAGCGGCAAGTGCTAAGTCAATTTGGCTACCTACATTAACTGCTTCAACGACTTGAGCATTAATAATTGGTTGCCACTTAACACCAAATTCGTCACTGCGTTTTACTAGATCAGACAGCGCTAACAGCTTAGGTACGTAGGCAGTGGTCTCTCTTGGTAAATCAAGTGACCAAAAATCCGTTGGTAAATGCTTTTTACGGTTCTTCTTAATGGCACGCAGTAAACGGCCTTCACCTGAGTTATAGGCTGCAATGGCATTTAGCCAATCGCCTTCTAAGGTTTTGTGTAAATATGATAAGTAATCTAGCGCTGCACGGGTCGATTGCACAATGTCACGACGGCCGTCATACCACCAGTTTTGTTTTAAATCGAAACGTTCGCCTGTTTGTGGCATAAATTGCCAGATACCAGAAGCACTGCGATGTGAATAACCAAATGGGTCAAACGCACTTTCTACAATAGGTAAAAGCGCGATTTCGATTGGCATTTGACGCTTTTCGACTTCTTCTACAATAAAGTATAGGTATGGCTCAGCGCGCTTAGAGATACGATCTAAATAGGCCTGATGACGTGCATAATAGTTACGCTCAGCAACAACTGGGCGGTTTTGTGGCACATCAATCGAAAGCTGATAACGAATACGTTCCCATACATCATCAAATACAGGAGGCGGCTCATCAATATCGGTTAATTGTTGATATTGAGCGTTGATCATCAATGCATCATTGATGTCGCTCGGACTTGCGCCGTCTAATTGTTGTTCAACATTATTGTTGGCAACATCTGTACTTGCTGAATCAGAAGCTGTTAATTGACAGCCACTTAAAATCAGCGCAAGTGATAAAACTAAAGGAGACTTATACATATATACCCATACATCAGGTAAAAAAACTCGGCGAATATTACCTGCTCTGAGAACATATTGCCACTTTATGACCAGTTTATGTCAGCTTATTATTGCAAGATGCTGATCTAAATATACAAAATTGTAACTACCGGCGTTTAAGTTTTTTTAAAAGTTATCTTTCCAGGCTCTGAGACCTGCAAAGCGTTGCCAAGGTTCATTGAGATCCAAATTAATTTTTAGCTCATCAGGAAGCTCATCGGTGATTGTTGCTATATTGCTACGTAAAAATGGATTTATTTGTTTTTCAATGCCTAACTGAGTTGGCAAGCTTATTTTGCCGCTTTCTCGCAGCGTATCTACTTTATCACTGTAGCTGAGTAAGTACTCATTGTTTGGTTCAACGGCTTTTGCGAAGGCTAAGTTGGCTTGCGTGTATTCATGGGTGCAGTAGATTTTACACTCATCTGGCAGGGCTCTTAGCTTACATAACGAGTGCCACATTTGTTCTGCGATGCCTTCAAATAATCGTCCGCAGCCAGCACTGAATAAGGTGTCGCCAGTAAAACTTAATTCGTCATTAATGTAACAAACATGGTCTAGGGTATGACCAGGTGTTGCAAGCACGGTAAAGGTGTAATCATAAACAGTGACTTTATCCGCTTCTGATACGCCATGAGTGATGCCTTTAAAAGGGCTGTGTCTTGGCCCATAAACCGGAATATCACGAAACTCCTTAACCAGTGCAGCCACACCATCGGTATGATCATAATGGTGGTGAGTAATCAAAATACCGCTAAGTGTTAAGTTATGCTCGCTCAGATAGTTTAAAACAGGCTCTGCTTGACCTGGGTCGACGACCCACGCTGTTTGTTCAGCTTCATTGCTGATGCACCAAATGTAATTATCAGAAAAGGCTTTAATTGCTTTAACTTGCACCATGTTTAATTGCTCTATAAAGTGACAGTTAACACACAGTATAACGAGCTCAGAAAATGAAACCAGCCCTTAGTTTTCAAGAAGGTCCTAAGCCATACACTTGGCAGCAGTTCCCTCATGGTGACTATTTACGTGCTGAAATTGAACGTAAGCTAACGCCATGGCTGCCACGCATGTTTGGTTATCACATGCTCAAACTTGGTAATTTAAGTGGAGAGCTGGCAACCAGTGAAAGCCCTATTAAGCATCAAGTTTGTGTCGCAGAGCAGGGGTTATTTACCGGTGTTATTGCGGATGTAGACGAGCTGCCTTTTTATGAGCACAGTGTTGATGCTTGCATATTATCGCATTGCTTAGAATATCATTCTGATCCACACCATATCTTACGCGAAGCACATCGTACTTTAATCCCTGGTGGCTATCTGGTGATCACAGGCTTTAACCCGTTTAGTCTGTGTGGCTTGGCGCAGCTTTTACCTTTTAGTCGCCAAAAGCTACCGTGGACAGGGCGCTTTTTTACGCCATCACGAGTAAAAGACTGGTTGAATCTATTAGGCTTTGAGATTATTTCGGACGAGCGATTTATCCATTCATCGCTTGCAAGAGGCAACCGTTTGTCACGTTTTGCTGCGTGGCGCAGTTTTGGTCAACAATATTTAAAGCCAATGGGTAGTGTGTATATGCTGGTGGCTCGAAAACGTGTGGCCCCGCTTACACCAATTAAACCTAAATGGCATGCAAGGCCGCAATTTTCGCCGGTAAAAGGAGCAGGGCTCAGGCAAACATCAAAGCAGCACTGTGAGCGGGATAGCTAAATAGTGTTGTTGCGTGTCTGTTTTACTTGGATACTGACCTGCACGAATATTTAATTGAATAGAAGGGTGCAACAGCTTTGGTACAGCCAAAATTGCATCACGGCCTTCCCGAGTCTCAATAAAGCTTTGTTTATCCCCTTTTAAATGAATGTTTTGCTCACGCTGCTCTTTCACTGTGGTTTTGTTCGCAAGAGGGCGGCCATCTGGTTGATAGTCATGACACATCCAAAGTAGCGTATCGTCAGGAAACGCTAAAATTCGCTGTAGTGAATCATATAACTCACCGGCACTGCCACCGGGGAAATCACAGCGGGCCGTGCCACTGTCTGGCATAAAGAAAGTGTCACCAACAAATACATTGCCATCAATGTGAAAACACACGCTGTCAGGGGTATGGCCCGGTGTGGCAATTACATCTACTGTGTTATCACCTAATTGAAATTGTGCTTTATCAGCAAATAAAGCATCAAAAGGTTCACCATTACATGGCATATCAAGATTATAAAGTTGGCTAAAGTGCTGTTGCACTTGTGTGATCCCTTCACCCGTGCCGAGTTTACAAGGGTGTGTGTCTTGTAATTGCTGCTTTATGTAACTTGCTGCGGTGATATGGTCAGCATGGGCATGAGTTTCAAGGAGCCATTGTAGTGTCAGCTGCTCAGTCTTTATATAGCTGATGATCTCATTGGCGGTGGTAAAACTTAACTCACCACTTGGCATATCAAAATCAGCTGGCGCATCAATCAGCAAGCTCTGTTTAGTGCTTTTGCAACTGACTAAGTAACAGAGAGTGGCGCTTTGTTGATGGAAAAAAGAGTGAATGCGCAGAGCCATAATGAATCCTTTATATTTCGTTATAGCCAAATCTTATAACATATAACAAAAATATAAAACGACCTGCGCCAAGTTTATTTAAGGGGCTTTTAATTACCGTCGTAACCTGTGTCTTCAAGTAATTGATCGCTGCCAGCTGCTTCGCGGGCAAGATCGTCAACAATCTCATTGTATTTATTGCCGCTATGGCCTTTTACCCAGCGCCATTCTACCTCGTGTTGTTGGCAGGCAGCATCGAGTCGTTTCCATAAATCGACGTTCTTAACTGGTTTTTTAGCTGCGGTTTTCCAGCCGCGCTTTTTCCAATTTTCAACCCATGACTCAATACCTTGTTTCACATATTGGCTATCGGTCGTCAGAATGACGTGACAAGAGCGGGTGAGGGTTTCTAGTGCAACGATAGCTGCGAGCATTTCCATCCGATTATTTGTTGTTAGGGTGTAGCCTTGACTTAACTGCTTTTCGTGGCCGTTGTATCGCATCACGATGCCATACCCTCCAGGCCCTGGATTTCCTAAACATGATCCATCGGTGTAAATCTCTACGGTTTTCTGCACTGTTTTACCTTGATATTGTGTACAATAAAGTGAATATAGAAAGATACCAGAGTCAGGCTTAAGACGATATGGCACATAGACAAATAGTTTTAGATACAGAAACCACGGGTATTGACCCAAAGCAAGGCCACCGCATTATTGAAATCGGTTGTGTTGAACTTGTAAATCGCCGTCTTACTGGCAACAACTTTCATGTGTATATCAATCCACAACGTGAAATAGAAGAAGAAGCAATAGACGTTCACGGTATCACCAATGAATTTTTGCGTGATAAACCCCTGTACCACCAAATTGCCCATGAGTTTTTAGAGTATATTCGTGGCGCTGAGCTTGTTATTCATAACGCAGCGTTCGATATTGGCCACATGGATAATGAGTTTGCATTGTTAAATCAAGGTTTTCCGAATACTGCCGATGTATGTAGTGTACTTGATACTTTAAAAATGGCGCGTGACTTGCACCCAGGTCAAAAGAATAACCTTGATGCACTTTGCCGTCGTTACGATATTGATAACTCAAAGCGTACGTTACACGGCGCTTTACTGGATTCTGAGATCTTAGCCGATGTTTACCTGTCGATGACGGGTGGGCAAGTAAAGCTGAATCTTAATCAAAATAAAGATGAAGGCTCAACCCAACAAGCTGGTGGTATTCGCCGACTAAGTGCTGATAGAGCACCGCTTGTGGTATTAAGAGCAACAGAACAAGAGCACGCCGCTCACAAAGAGCGTTTAGACTTGGTTGCAAAGGGTGGCCAATGCCTATGGCGTGCAGAATAAGGTAATAAAATGAGAAAACAACTACTAGCAGGATTAGTGTGTTTAATTCCCTTAGCGGGATTTGCCAACGAGCAAGATAAAATAACCCCATTAGAACGTGATGGGGTGCAAAATGAAATTCCCCTGCTAGAGAACCGTTTTCGTATTGACCATAAAGTCGATAAAGTAACCTTACTCTTCTTTCGTAAGCGCGGTGCTCCTGCCGTTGTTTTAGTACGCCCTGACGGCACTAAGTATTACGCTACTGACTCAGTAAACAATGATGACCTCGACTGGCATGATGAACTGAGCTACGACCTGATCACCATTAGCAACCCCATGCCTGGCCCTTGGCAAGTGGTCGGCAGTATCTTGCCAGATAGCCGTATTATGGTGCTGGGTGAAATAGAGCTTAATGTTGATCCACTCCCGCCTATGCTGTTTCGTGGCGAAACAGTAAAACTGACTGGCCG
Organism: Pseudoalteromonas shioyasakiensis; assembly: GCF_019134595.1. NCBI lineage: Bacteria > Pseudomonadati > Pseudomonadota > Gammaproteobacteria > Alteromonadales > Pseudoalteromonadaceae > Pseudoalteromonas > Pseudoalteromonas shioyasakiensis. The sequence continues at coordinate 1,448,024 of NZ_CP077770.1, forward strand.
CGTATTAAATGATGGTGAACCAATAGAAGTTGGTCAGTTTCGCGATGTGATCAGTTTGCACGTTGATTTTGTCAGCACTAATAATAGTGATTACGCAAACTTTGGTGCGGGCACGCAAAGTGTTACTGACTTTAGAGATGATGGCCGCGGCTTTGATGAGCGTCCGCTTGATGGTGTATTTACCGGTGAGTTTAAACTGGTCTTTCCGGCAGGAGAGTGGCAACCAGAGCTATATATAGAAACGCCTATATTAAAGCGTACCGTGGTGCAAAAACCGATAGTCGTGCATGAGCCGCCTTTTGATTATGAAGTAGCACTTGCTGAGCAAGATGAAGATGACCACATTTTAACGATCTCGCTAAATCCTGAAATCGTTAAACCAGAAACTGTACTTATTCAAGGAAAAATATATTACCCCAATAATGAAGAGCAAATGTTCTCTTTAGATGCAGATAAATCGCAAACACGAGAGCTTGCAATTAAAAATTATGATTGGGGACGATACAGTGTTGAGCTTTCTGTATTTGGTAGCAACATAAATGACCGTGAGTTTATGGCGACGTTACCGACTTATAAATTTGAAATTGAGCGACCAATTGAAGCTGTACCAGAAATTGTTCGCCCAGAAATTGATTTAGAAGCGCAAGCAGAGCAACAACGAATTCTTGAAGAAGAACAAAAAGCGTCAACCATGCTGATGGTGACCTTAATTGTTGTTGGAAATTTAACCGTACTTTTATTAGGTTGGCTGGCAATTAGAATTTTTGTTCAGAAGAAACCGCTGAAATTTAAAATTTCTTTACCGTTTTTAAAGAAAAAAAATCAAACCGAAAATGATGAGCAAGCAACGAATGAAAATGAAGTTGGCAAAAATGGCTCAAAAAATGACAAATCAGGTGAAATTTTAAACCTTTCGATGTCAGATGACTAAAAAACCTGTAAAAATACAAAAAACCCCTTGACGAACCAGAGGGTGATTCGTATTATTCACGCCGCTGTCAGGGGAGACTCAGTCAGCAACGAAAATGTGGAGTGGTAGTTCAGTTGGTTAGAATACCGGCCTGTCACGCCGGGGGTCGCGGGTTCGAGTCCCGTCCACTCCGCCAATTTTCGACAATTTGTAAGTATGCGCTGGAGTGGTAGTTCAGTTGGTTAGAATACCGGCCTGTCACGCCGGGGGTCGCGGGTTCGAGTCCCGTCCACTCCGCCAATTACTTACACAACTTATGGTTGTAAAACATTTTCCTTTGCGGAGTGGTAGTTCAGTTGGTTAGAATACCGGCCTGTCACGCCGGGGGTCGCGGGTTCGAGTCCCGTCCACTCCGCCAATAGGAAAAATAAATAGCATTAGATACTGCGGAGTGGTAGTTCAGTTGGTTAGAATACCGGCCTGTCACGCCGGGGGTCGCGGGTTCGAGTCCCGTCCACTCCGCCACTATTTAAACGCTATTTTATTACAAAATTTGTATCGCGGAGTGGTAGTTCAGTTGGTTAGAATACCGGCCTGTCACGCCGGGGGTCGCGGGTTCGAGTCCCGTCCACTCCGCCAACAAATTAAGTAATAACAATGATATCTCTGCGGAGTGGTAGTTCAGTTGGTTAGAATACCGGCCTGTCACGCCGGGGGTCGCGGGTTCGAGTCCCGTCCACTCCGCCATTTGATATCATAAACAAATTAAGTGCATTACCCCATGCACATACCACTGCGGAGTGGTAGTTCAGTTGGTTAGAATACCGGCCTGTCACGCCGGGGGTCGCGGGTTCGAGTCCCGTCCACTCCGCCATTTGTTTTCCTCAAACAAATGATTAAATAAGTCTTTACATTACACCTTACTATTTACTTATACTGACAACGTATCTCGTATCTCGTATCTCGTATCTCGTATCTCGTATCTCGTATCTCGTATCTCGTATCTCGTATCTCGTATCTCGTATCTCGTATCTCGTATCTCGTATCTCGTATCTCGTATCTCGTATCTCGTATCTCGTATCTCGTATCTCGTATCTCGTATCTCGTATCTCGTATCTCGTATCTCGTATCTCGTATCTCGTATATTTCATCCTATCTTGCTAATATTCTTCATTATTCCTATTTATTCAGCTTTTTATATCTGCATGAATAGCAAAGAATGGCGGCTCCACAACAAAAAGGAAATGCGTTATGAGTACATTCGGAACACAGCTAAAACACTATCGCAGTGAGCTAAAACTAAGCCAACCAGAATTTGCAGAGCAAGTGGGGATAGAGCAAAGTTACCTTTCAAAACTTGAGAACGATAAATCAGTGCCTTCGAATGACACATTTCGTTCAATACTAATACCAACCCGCAATAATACTTAATCATTTTGAGGGATAAAACCTGTCGCTAACTGCGTTAAAAATTTCTCATTTAGAACAACTAAATAACGAAATTTTTGCCTTGTAATCAACGAGGTTTTATTGCCTCAAAATAGACTACTTAATTAAGCGGATTGGTATAACGGCACTCAACCTAACAATTTGCGAATTTATGGAGCCATTAAAACATTCTGTAGATAAAGCTCGGTTGATTAATGTGCCTGACATTGAAGCTTGGTATAAGCAGCAAAGTAATAAGCAATTCATTAAACAGCGTTCACTCGTCTATATTGCCATACTGTTAAGTGCACTAGGCTGTGCCATGTTTTATTTAGGGCATCAAGAAAAGCTATTCAATACAAAGTTCTATGAGTACAAATCATATGGTGTAGTGAAAGGTAATGAACCTGATGGCATTTTTCATGATTGGCGAACGCTACTCGTAGAACAAAGCCGCGAGAAAATAGATGCTAAACGTCGTGAAATGATTAGCAGGCATGATTTTAAATTTATTATCTCAGCAGACTATAAGGGCATTTCTTTCGTAGAACCTGGCGAGCAAGGCAGGCGTTTGTATAGCCTGACGCGTGTTAGCTGGCGTCAGGATCGTGAGGAATTAAATGAGCAAACTGTTGCTGGTGGATTTGTTCATACAGGGTAGCTGCATAGCTTTGCGCATCATGTAATCTGCGCGTACTAATGTGTTTTCTAAGATCATCAAGTGCAGCCGTTGCAGGTTCATAACCTTGGCTACTTGCCAGACTTAGCCACACCGCGCCATGAAAAACACTGTGCGGTACACCTTGCCCTTTGATGAAAAACAGCCCCATATAAAATTGCGCCCTATGGTTGCCCGCCATAGCTGCTAATCGCATCCATTTGGCAGCAAGGGGAGGCTGTTCATTTTTTAAATAATACAAAGCTTTGTTTAGTACGTTTTCAACAGATTGAGTACTTTTATTTGGCGCCGACCCTTTATCGGGTTGGGTAATAAAGGCAAGTACATTATCAAGCTGTTGCTCTAAATCTAAGCCTACTGGCGAATTATCAGACATAGTTTAGTTATTTTTTTGAAATAAAAGACCTTATTAGTTTAGAACATTGCAAGGTAAAATGTCCTCTTATTGAGATAAAATATGATAAAATTAGCCAATTAATCTCAACTTAAAGTTCAACATGTTCGAAAGACTTTTCAAAATCACTGAAAACAACACCTCTGTGCGCCGCGAGACTATTGCTGGCATCACAACATTCATTACCATGGTTTACATTGTATTTGTTAACCCTGCAATGCTCGCAGAAGCGGGAATGGATCAAGGTGCAGCATTTGTAGCAACCTGTATTGCTGCTGCAATCGGCTGTTTTATTATGGGTTTATGGGCAAACTACCCATTAGCACTGGCTCCGGGTATGGGCTTAAACGCCTTCTTCACTTATGGTGTTGTTTTGGGCATGGGCTACACTTGGCAAGCTGCATTAGGTGCAGTTTTTATGTCTGGCTGTATCTTCTTATTCTTAAGCCTATTTAAGGTTAGAGAGTGGATCATTGATGCTATTCCTCTGGTATTAAAGCGTGCCATTGCTACAGGTATCGGTGCTTTCTTAGCCCTTATTGCACTGAAAAACGCCGGTATTATCGTAGCAAGCCCTGCAACCTTAGTGCAGTTAGGCGATATCACAGCCCCAGGCCCACTACTTGCGATTTTTAGCTTCTTTGTTATTGCTGCACTGTTATACCGCGATATGAAAAGCGGCGTACTTATCAGTATTTTATTAGTAACCGCAATTGCGCTTGGTTTAGACCTTGTGGAGTATCAAGGGATTATTTCAATGCCGCCTTCAATTGCGCCAACCTTTATGCAATTGGATTTTGCAGCAGCATTCGAAATCTCAATGCTCACAGTGGTTTTTGCGTTCTTATTTGTTGATTTGTTCGATACTTCAGGCACTTTAGTTGCTGTAACGCAAAAAGCAGGTATTGCTGATGAACAAGGTAAAATGCCTCGTTTAGGTCGTGCACTAAGTGCCGACAGCACAGCAACTATTGCAGGCTCAATGCTTGGTACGTCAACAACAACGTCTTACATTGAATCAGTAGCAGGTGTTTCTGTGGGCGGCCGTACAGGTCTTACCGCTGTGGTTGTGGGCATTTGTTTCTTGTTAATGATGTTCTTTGCGCCACTTGCTGGCATGATCCCAGCTTATGCAACCGCAGGTGCGATTTTGTATGTTGCAGTGTTAATGATGCAAAACTTAAAGTTAGTAAATTGGGATGATATGACAGATGCCATTCCGGTGAGCGTAGTTTTATTAATGACGCCGTTAACTTTCTCGATTGCTCACGGTATCGCTCTTGGTTTTATTTCGTATACTGCAGTGAAGTTGGTATGTGGTAAGAAAGATGAAATCAGTATTAGTGTGTGGGTATTAACAGCGCTATTTATTGTTAAGTTTGCATTTTTATCTTAATTTGCACAAAGCAAAGAAAAAGTGGTTTACCACTTTTTCTTTGGTGCGAATAATACGTCTAAATCGTCCTGCTCTTGTTCTGCTTTTTTCTTTAATGACGTTGCATTTGATGCTTTCAACTCAGAGCTAATCGTTTCTAAATAACCTTCAACTTCTTGCTTTTTGGAGTTTACATAATCATCGCTGTAGCTAACAGAACTGAGTGTTGCCAGTGCTTTTTCAAAATACTGTCTGGCAGAGCCCACCATATTTGCTGAACGAGCTGAGATCCCGCGCTTAATTTGGCTTTCTACGTTGATTCGAAGTTGTAATTTTTCAAGGCGTTTATCTTCAGCAACAAATACTTGGCTATCTACCTTGCCTTTACCATGCTCTGAGCGTAGTACAGTTCGTAATTTTTTTATACCTTGAATTAGAGCTATTAATTGTTTGTCGTTATCTGGCAGTGCTAATGCATCGCTATTACTTGCTTCGATAGGAGAGGCTAGGCGTTCTTTAGATTCTTTGAGTCTGTTTTTTAATTCTTTTGAGCTTGGAGAAAGCTCGACCATTGAAACAAGTGCATCATAAATACGGCGCTGAATAATACGCAGAATATTTTCAGACATGGGGATATTGGCACTGTTAAGCAGTACATCTTCTGCTTCTTCAATGATTTTTTTCTGTTTTGTAAGCTCTTTACGGCGTTCTGCTTCTTGTTTTTCTTTGTGTTGTTGCACAGCGCTGACCCATAATGCGATCACGATTAATGCAACAATGAGCATGATGATGATAGAAACAATCATTACTAAATCTCAGTTTTAACTATCTAATTTTTTTATCTTACCTTAAAAAGATTAGATCTGAACAGTTTTACGGTAGTAATCTCGAATAAACTTATTACGATTACTACTTTATAATGAGTATAGCGCTAAACTAGCACCTTTATTGAATATTTTGCGAGTAAACACGGCTACCGAGCAGTAATTTAATGTGTTAGCCTTAGAAACAATCGATATAAATGTATAGCGCGATGAAATATCGCTTGGCATTGCGCTTTGCAGCCTTTATAAATAAACAATAACAACGTTTACAATGCAGCCATGAAACTACAACAACTCAGATATATAGTCGAAGTCCAAAATCATAAACTAAATGTCTCTGCGACAGCAGAAAGTTTATTTACCTCGCAACCGGGGATCTCGAAACAAGTTCGTATGCTTGAAGACGAATTGGGTGTACAGATCTTTGGCCGCAGTGGCAAACACCTTACCCATGTAACCAGTGCCGGTAACGAAATAATTAATATTTCACGAGAAATACTGTCGAAAGTTGAAGGTATTAAAGCGGTTGCCAATGAGCATACCTTGCCTGATCAAGGTAAACTTAATATTGCGACCACTCATACTCAGGCGCGTTACGCATTACCGAATGTTATTCAAGGCTTTATGAAAAAGTACCCGGCAGTGTCTTTGCACATGCATCAGGGTACGCCACAGCAAATTTCTGATGCGGCAGCACGCGGTGATGCTGATTTTGCCATTGCGACTGAGGCGCTGCATTTATATTCTGATTTAGTTATGTTGCCGTGCTATCACTGGAATCGCAGTATTGTTGTGGCAAAAACACACCCGCTTGCGCAAAAGGCTGATAATTTAACTGTTGCCGATGTGGCTAAATACCCACTTATTACTTATGTGTTTGGTTTTACTGGTCGTTCTGAATTAGATAAAGCTTTCAATGCACATGGACTTGAGCCGCATATTGTCTTTACTGCAACAGATGCTGATGTAATCAAAACTTATGTTCGTTTAGGTCTGGGTGTAGGTGTTGTAGCGTCTATGGCGATTGATCAAATAACAGATACTGATTTAGTGTGTATTGATGCAAGCCACTTATTTGAAGCGAGCACCACTAAAATTGGTTTTAGAAAAGGCAGCTTTTTACGCAGCTACATGTATGATTTTATTGAGCGTTTTGCACCGCATTTAACGAAAGAACTGGTTGAACGAGCAAGCTTATTACGTAACCAAGAAGATGTTGATAAGCTCTTCGAAAACATTGAGTTACCAGTAAAATAAAGATGAAAAAGCCGCTTTAAAGCGGCTTTTTTATTATGCTGAAAACGTGCTGTAAATTAACACTCGATGATATTAACTGCTAAGCCACCGCGAGCGGTTTCTTTATATTTCGTTTTCATATCATTACCTGTGTCGAGCATGGTTTTAATTACCTTATCAAGGGTCACTTTTTGCTCGCCAGAACCACGCATTGCAAGGCGTGACGCATTAATTGCTTTAATTGAGCCCATCGCATTACGTTCAATACACGGTACTTGTACAAGGCCGCCAACAGGGTCACAGGTTAAGCCTAGGTTGTGCTCCATGCCAATTTCAGCGGCGTTTTCAACCTGTACAACATTACCACCCATGATTTCAGTTAGTGCACCCGCTGCCATTGAACAAGCAACGCCCACTTCACCTTGGCAACCTACTTCAGCACCCGAAATTGACGCATTCTTTTTATATAAAATACCAATTGCTGCCGCCGTTAATAAGTAACGAGTCGCGATATCACGGTCTACTTCCTTAATGAACGTGTGATAATACATTAATACCGCTGGTAAAATACCTGCAGCACCATTGGTTGGTGCGGTAACAACACGGCCGCCAGCAGCGTTTTCTTCGTTTACTGCAAGGGCAAATAAATCAACCCAATCCATAGCACGTAATGGATCGTTGTTTACCTCAATATTTAATTTAAGGTGTAAACTAGGGGCGCGACGTTTTACTTTTAAACCACCTGGTAAGATACCTTCTGTACGCATACCGCGCTCAATACAGGCTTTCATAACTTGCCAAATATTAAACAGCTCATCTTTGATGTCTTTTTCGCTGCGCAGGGTTTTTTCGTTGTGCATCATAAGCGTTGATACACTGAACCCTGATTCACGGCATAGCTCTAACAACTCTTTTGCCGTGTTAAACGGATAAGGCGCTGGGTTTTCTTCGCGGATTTCGAGTGCTTTTTGTTTTTCGTTCTCGAACTCATCATCACTGACGATAAAGCCGCCACCGATTGAGTAATACACTTTACTGAATAACTTTTCGCCATTTTGGCTGGCAATGATTTCCATTGCATTTGAATGTTTTGGTAATGTTTTACGACGATGGAATACAATCGCACCTTGCTTAGGGAAATTGGCTTTATGGCTTTGGTTTAAATAAATAACCTGTTCTTTTTCGATTTTTGCGAGGATATCGTCGACTAAATCAGCATCAATGGTTTCTGGATCATAACCGGCAAGGCCTAAGATCACAGCTTTACCAGAGCCATGGCCAATACCTGTTTGACCGAGTGAGCCAAACAGCTCAACTTTAATATCGGTAACGTTTGCAAGTAAGTTTTTTTCTTCTAGTTCGTTTACAAATAAACGCGAAGCGCGCATTGGGCCAACAGTGTGAGATGAAGATGGGCCAATACCAATACTAAACATATCGAATGCACTGATCATAATTTGCTACTCATTTTTCTATTAACGGCATACTACCTGCCTTTGAACGGTGCCACATGATAACGTTTAAACGTGTCTGTGTAACCCTAAAAGCAGGATAATTAAACTGGTAGGGCGAGCTGTTTGATAAAGTTATTAATAATGCTGGCTGTTGCTCCCCAAAGCAGACCGTGCGGGGTCATCAAGCCTTGCAAAGTAATGGTTTTACCATTTCGCTCAAAGGGGAGGGGTTGCCAATTTTGTTGATTACTTAAATAAGATAAGGGCAGTAAAAAACTGGCAGCAACTTCGTTGGGATCTGCTTGCCATGTTGTGCCTTCGCTAAGTACACACACAAAAGGCTCAATAGTGAAACCGGTTAGGGTCGCGTACTGATGTAATTTACCGTGGACAGTCACTTGATGTTTGCCAATATTAAGCTCTTCATTGAGCTCTCGAAGGGCTGTGTGCAGTAACGTGTCATCTTGCTCTTCATACTTTCCACCTGGTAAGCAAATCTCCCCTGGGTGATGAAGTAAATAACTAGGTCGTTTGCAAAGCAATAAATGTGCTTCGTCGTTAACATCAAGCAGAGGTAACATTACGGCACTAGCTCGCTTTTCGGCATTAAAGCGAATAGTAGCTTGGCGCTCTGTAGTTTGACTTAAACTAAAACGGGCAATTATTTGTTGGCTATTCAAGGTAGTTATTTCAACTTTTACTTTAATAAAGGCAGTATCTTATTTACTTTATCGTAAGTTTCTTGGTACTCCAAGTCGACCTTTGAATCAGCCACAATGCCACCGCCAGCCCAGCAATAGATTGCACCTTTGTGGCACACTAAAGTACGAATTGTGATACTAGTATCCATGTTACCACAGGCACTTAAATAGCCAATTGAGCCGCAGTACACACTACGGCGATGCGGCTCGAGCTCTTCTATGATTTCCATAGCGCGAATTTTCGGCGCTCCAGTAATTGAACCACCCGGGAAAGCGGCATGAATTTGGTCAACGGCATCTTTGCCATCTGCTAATTCTGCGCGCACAGTACTTACTAAATGATGCACAGCCGGAAAGCTTTCAATGGCAAATAACGAGGGTACTGTGACACTACCTGGGCGAGCCACTTTTCCTAAATCGTTGCGCAGCAGATCAACAATCATGACATTTTCTGCGCGGTCTTTTTCTGATAGTTGTAATCGAGTTGCTTGCGCTTGGTCTTGTTTAGCGTCAGCCAAACGAGGGAGTGTTCCTTTTATTGGCTTGGTTTCTATTTGACCCTGATTAATAGCAATAAAACGCTCAGGGGAGATAGATAAAATAGCGCCATCAGGGTGATTTATATAGCTTGAAAACGGTGCTTTATTGGCTTCTCGAAGTTGTTTATATGCTTGCCATGTTGAACCTGAAAATTCAGCTTTAAAACGCTGTGCAAGGTTGATCTGGTAGCAGTCACCACTTTTTAAATAAGCTTGAATTTTCTCGAACTTTTCGCTGTAGCTGGCTTGACCCATGTTTGATTGCCAGTCGCTTTGTAGCGCGAACTCTGCACTTGCTGGTGTTTCGTTTAGGTGCTGCTGATATAGCGCTAAGCGATTATGATTTGGCTGACAGACGTAAAACCAGCTTTGCTGTTGCTTATCATAAATAAGAGCATCTGGATAAAGGCCTACAGCCATTTGCGGCATGTTAATGTCGTTTTCGGCAGTACTTGGCATGCTTTCAATCACACGACCTAAGTCATAACCAAAATAGCCAAGCCATCCACCTGTAAAGGGTAGGTTATTAGGGTTAGCTGTGTGATTAAACTCTTGAAGACCTTCTTTCATCAAGCTAAAACAATCACTTGATTGTGCTTTGCCGTCGACAAAGCATGTATTTTCACGCACTTCTAATTGCATTAATGGTGCAATAGCAATGATATCGAAGCGGCTATTCACATGCTCGCTATTGGCTGAATCGAGCAACACAGCATGGGGCAAATGAGCAAAATGACTAAATAGCGCGATGCAATCACCACTTAAATCTAATTTAATGCACAAATTTTCATCGTTTATCATCTACATTGCCCTGAATAACTAGCCCGAAACGGGCGAGGAGGGTATCATAAGTTAAATTTGATTGGCAGCGTTATGATTTCCTTTATAGTGATGCCATGACTAACCCGTAGAGTAAATCTTCGTCACCGGTTTACTCAGGATCACGTACAGCGCTACGCGATAAAAACTTAAGGAACCCGTAATGAGTACAATTCGTCAGCAAGACTTCATTGATAGCATTGAAGATGCATTGCAATACATTTCTTTTTATCACCCTCTCGATTTCGTACAAGCCTTAGAAAAAGCTTACAACAAAGAGCAAAGCAAAGCGGCAAAAGATGCCATTGCGCAAATTTTAATTAACTCTCGTATGTCTGCTGAAGGTAAACGTCCACTGTGCCAAGATACAGGTATCATTACTTGTTTCGTAAAAGTAGGTATGGATGTTAAGTGGGATAAAACAGACATGACTGTTCAGCAAATGGTTGATGAAGGTACACGTCGCGCATACTTAAACCCAGATAACCCGTTACGTGCATCAATTGTTGCAGATCCAGCTGGTACGCGTAAAAACACCAAAGACAATACTCCATCAGTTGTTCATATCGACTTAGTGCCAGGCGCTGAAGTAGAAGTAATGGTGGCAGCGAAGGGCGGCGGCTCAGAAAATAAAACGAAAATGGTTATGCTTAACCCATCTGATGATGTGGCTGCATGGGTTGAAAAAACATTACCAACAATGGGTGCGGGCTGGTGTCCACCTGGCATGCTAGGTATAGGTATTGGTGGTACTGCAGAAAAAGCTGCGGTACTTGCTAAAGAATCATTAATGGATCCGGTTGATATTCACGAGCTGATTGAGCGCGGCGCAGAAACAACTGAAGAAAAAATGCGTATCGATATCTTCGAACGTGCTAATAAATTAGGTATTGGTGCACAAGGCCTTGGTGGTTTAACAACCGTAGTTGATGTGAAAGTTAAAACGGCACCGACTCACGCAGCATCAAAACCAGTGGTTATGATCCCGAACTGTGCGGCAACTCGTCACGTTCATTTCACATTAGATGGTTCAGGCCCAGCTGATCTTAAAGCGCCTAAACTTGAAGATTGGCCAGAAGTTACGTTTGAAGTAGGTGAAGGTACACGCCGTGTTGATTTAAACACACTGACTAAAGAAGACACGCAAGAATGGAAGATGGGTGAAACGGTTCTTCTGTCTGGTACTATCTTAACGGGTCGTGATGCAGCACATAAACGCCTACAAGATATGATCCAATCAGGTGAAGGGTTACCTGAAGGCGTTGATTTTGATAACAAGTTTATCTACTACGTTGGCCCTGTAGATGCAGTGGGTGATGAAGCGGTAGGTCCTGCTGGCCCTACAACTGCGACTCGTATGGATAAATTCACTGATATGATGTTAGAAAAAACGGGCATCATCGGTATGATTGGTAAAGCAGAGCGTGGTCCTGCAACAGTTGAATCAATCAAAAACAATAAATCTATCTACTTAATGGCAGTAGGTGGTGCAGCTTACCTTGTATCTAAAGCAATCAAGAAAGCACGTGTTGTTGCGTTCGAAGATTTAGGTATGGAAGCAATCTACGAGTTTGAAGTAGAAGATATGCCAGTAACGGTTGCTGTTGATAGTGAAGGCGCCAATGCGCATACGCAAGGCCCTGCTATTTGGAAAGCAAAAATCGAAGAGCTTGATGGCAAATTAAAGTAACCATCTTGCAACTCTCTTAAAAAAACGGCGCACCTGCGCCGTTTTTTTTCAGCTCTGACCAGTCTCAGCTATTTCTCTAACATCTCTTTAAAAGCCGATTTTACTTGGCTTGATCGGCACATTTTTCTTGTCACTTTTTCTTTACGCTATACTTTACCTTTACGTTCACGTAATAAAGTTTGTAATGTTAATATTTTGTTTTGAATTAACAATGCTTAATGCGTACATTGATTGGTATATTTTTTCCATAAAGTGTTAGTTTTTGAGTTGTTATTTCGGCCTGAGAACTTTGCTTAGTTTTATCATCTCATTTAGTGGCAAGGGAGCAAACGAAGTGATAAAGTCTCGGCACTTTCAGCGCTCACACCCCTTAGGGTAAGAAAATTTCGGAGTATTTAACTGTGGCTGTATTTAATAAAGTCGACTTTGATAACCACGAGCAAGTGGTGTTTTGTTCAGATAAAGAATCAGGCCTAAAAGCTATTATCGCGGTTCACAATACCAAGTTAGGTCCAGCGGTTGGTGGTTGCAGAATGTGGGACTACACAACTGATGAAGATGCTGTTACTGATGCACTTCGTTTATCAAAAGGTATGACCTACAAAAATGCTGTGGCACGTTTACCATTTGGTGGCGGTAAGTCAGTGATCATCGGTAATGCTAAAGAAATTAAATCAGAGCAACTTTTCCGTGCATTTGGTCGTCAGTTAGAGCGTTTAAGCGGTAGCTACTATTCAGCTGAAGATGTAAACATCACTTGTGATGATGTGGCTATCATGAATAAAGAAACTAACTATGTATTAGGCCTTGAAGGTAAAAGTGGTAACCCTTCACCGTTCACAGCGTATGGTACATTCTTAGGTATTAAAGCAGCTTTACAACATCAACGAGGTCATCAAGACCTTGCTGGTATCAAAGTAGCCGTGCAAGGTTTAGGTGCAGTAGCTTATGGCCTTTGTAAACACCTACATGAAGCGGGCGCAACATTATTTGTAACAGATATCAATGAGCAAGCTGTTGAGCGTGTTGTAAATGACTTCAATGCAACGGCTGTGGGTATTGATGAAATCTACGACTTAGATGTTGATGTGTATGCACCATGTGCACTTGGCGCAACGGTAAATGACACGACTATCCCGCGTTTAAAAGCAACAATTATTGCAGGTTGTGCGAATAACCAATTAGCAGAGTCTCGTCACGGTGAGATCATCCGCGAAAAAGGTATCTTATACGCACCAGATTACGTAATTAACGCAGGTGGTATCATCAACGTTTATTACGAAACGGCACCAGAAGGTTATAGTGCAGAAGCATCAACGAAACACGTTGAAGGCATTTTTGATACGCTAACAGAAATCTTTGCTCGCTCTGAAAAAGAGCAGAAGTCGACGCATTTAATTGCCGATGAACTAGCATTAGAAATTATCGAAAACGGCTTATAATTTAGTAAATCGATAAATTTACAGGTAAAAGGTGCGCAAGTCGCACCTTTTTTGTCTCTGTTATTTATCGCATCAAGGTGACGAAGTCACGCAGGCTAGGTAAACTCGGTTTTTAAACCTCGAGGGCACCTAATGAAAACTCCATCTTGTGAAATCACACCTATTGATCTAGCTACTTGGCCTCGCAAACAGCATTTCGCTTTTTTCAAAGAATTTTCTCTGCCATATTTTAATGTATGTGTTTCACTCGACATGGCGGCTCTTTACAACAAGTGCAAAGCAGAACCGTATTCGTTCTTTCACAGCTATGTATACCTAACACTTGAAGCATGTCATGACTATGCACCAATACGTCAACGTATTATTGATTCGTTACCGGTACAACTGTCATCGGTTAGAGGAAGTGTGGTAGAGCTTGCAGAAGATGAAACATTTCGCTTTAGTTATTTTGAAAAACAAGCGTCGATGGAAGGTTTTTCAAAACACGCTATTGCTGTGGGTAAAACAAGTAAAGCAAAACCGTTTTTCTCTGATGCATTTGCTGCAACAGAAGGGCAGCCTGATCTTATTCATATCTCAGTACTTCCATGGTTAAACTTTACCGGCTTCTCGCATGCTGTAAGTGAGGGGCATGGCCTTGGTATTCCTAAGTTTGTGTTTGGTCAATATGACTCACAAACTGGCAAGATGCCGCTTTCAATCGATGTGCATCATGCTTTGATGGATGGCTTGCATGTGGCGCGATTTGTGAAAATACTGCAAGAAAAAATTACGAATTTTTGTAATTGATTGTTGCTAAATGTCATTAAAGTGAGTAAAAATTGCAACTAATGTAGTATTATCTGAAGTTAGGGATGACTTTGGCTTCACAGAGCTACATCACTGAATAGAACGATAATAAATATCAGGGTTTTAGTTTTATGGTGCGGGTAGTTAGTTGTATTTTTCTTTTATTGAGTTTCAGCGTTTTTGCTGATTCTGCACGCCTCTCTTTAAGTGATTATTTTACAGAGACTTGGAGCACTCGCGCCGGCCTTCCTCACAATAGCATTAATGGCGTTACGCAAACCAAAGATGGTTACATTTGGATAGCGACTTGGGAAGGGCTTGCCCGTTTTAATGGTCGTGAGTTTAAACTTTTTACTCGAACAGAAATTCCTGGTTTACCTGATTCTGGCTTACGCAGCCTGATTCCGATGGATAATGGTGATTTATATATCGTGGGTGCCCGTGGCGGTATTGCGCTTCGCTCACAAGGAGGGTGGCGAGCATTACCAAGTTCATCAGCCATGGTCAATCATGCGCTTGTTACTGAACAAGGTGAGCTATGGCTGGCACTTGAAGGGCAAGGCATTGTTTACCGCGCTTCTGAAACTGCCTCTGAGCAAAAACTGCTTGATAAGCTTAGCGCCTATCGTCTTTTACAAGACAAAACAGGCGTGATTTGGGCTGCGACCAGTGATGGTCTTTATCAAATAAAGAATAAGCAAGTTAGTAAGGTCAGTGAGGACTCTGGGCTTCCAAATGCCTCTGTGTTTACCTTATTACTAACGGAGTCAGGCACATTGATTGTCGGCACCGAAAAAGGCGCATGGCAAAAGAAAAATAATAAGTTTGTTGCTATTAATCCCGTCCTTAACAACGAATCAATTGCTAGTTTACTCGAAGATGCGCAGGGCGATTTGTGGTTTGGCACCATCAATAAAGGGGTGTTCAGACTCAGCAGTTTAGGCCTTGAAAACTTAGCTGCCGATGATGGCTTACCCAACAACCGTATTTTATCTTTACTGCAAGACCGCGAAAAAAGCATTTGGGTTGGCACTAATGCTGGGTTATTCCGCTTGCGCGAAGCACCATTTACAAATTGGAGTGAAAGTCGTGGGCTTGCATCAGACTATGTGCGTACCGTGTTATCGCATTCTGATGGTAGCTTATGGGTGGGCAGTAGCAATGGCTTAAATCGTATTAAAAATGGCAAGCTCACAACCCTTACTCAAGCCTATGAAAAAGATCCACTATCCGTTTTAAGCTTAACCGAAGATAAGCAGGGCGGCGTTTGGTTAGGTACTTATACCGCCGGTTTAATGAAAGTGGCTAATGGGCAAATTTACCCAGTAAAAAACCGCAGTAATGGCCTGATCAGTAACGAAGTTCGCGCTGTGTTGTTCGATAAAGTTGATAACCTATGGATTGGCACTGCCGGTGGTTTAACCAAAATAGACCCTGCTGGGCAAACTGAATTATTTACCACAGAAGATGGCTTAATTGGTGATTTTATTATGGCCCTTGTCGAGGATGACCACGGCAGGTTATGGGTCGGTACGGGGGTCGGTGTATCAATTTATGACCCAGCGACAAAGCAGTTTAAAACTCTCGAGTTTCCAAAGCAGTTCAGTACTGAGTATGCATTCGGCTTTTACTTAGATGGCGATAAAATGTGGCTTGCGACGGATAGAGGCTTAGTTCGTTACAATCTCAGTACAGATAAAATGAGCTTGTTTGGTCGAGATCAAGGTTTACCGGTCGATAAGCTGTTCCAAGTGATTGAGCAAGGTGACTCACTATGGTTGACCAGTAACCGTGGTGTTATTCAAGTGAACAAAGCTCAGCTAGTTGCACTTTTAGATAACCCTGAAAAAGTTCAACCAATGAGCGTTTCGATGCAGCTTTATGATGAAGGCGATGGCATGTTAAGCGCGCAAGCAAATGGCGGTTCAAACCCTGCTGCTGTGCTTCATTCAGATGGTCAAGTATGGGTTGCTACAGCCAAAGGCGTCGCTATTGCCACACCAGAGCGCTTAAAAGAAGCCAGTAAACGACGATTATCGACGGTTATTGAAAGCTTTGAAGTCGATGGAAAACCCATGACTTTACCTGTTGGTAATGAGGTTTTGAGTTTACCTGCTGGGGTTTCTCGGGTTTCGTTTAACTACGCTGGGCTAAGTTTTATCATGCCTGGGCGGTTAAATTACCAAACTCAACTAAGTGGTTACAATCAACAATGGGTAGACAGGGGGCGCTTGGCCATTACCGAGTACACCAATTTACCACCAGGTAAATATACCTTTAAAGTGCGTGCAGGTTACCCAAATAGTGACTGGCAAAATAATGAGCAAGTTCTGCGTTTTAAAATTGCCCCTTATTTTTGGCAAAAAACCAGCTTTAAGTTATTTGTCTTAGTTGCTGTGCTTTTTGCTGCTTATGCTATTTATAAATACCGCTTATATCACTATAAGCGCATCGAAATTGAGTTAACGGAAAAAGTTGAACAGCAAATGCATGATTTACAAACGCAAGCTGATGCTTTTGCTCATTTAGCGAATCATGACCAATTAACGCAATTACCGAATAGACGCGCTTTCGATATGTGGCTGTCTGAAAACTTTAATCAGTTTCAGCGTGACAATAAAACGCTTAGTATTGCCATTATGGATATTGATCACTTCAAACTCATTAATGACAATTTCTCGCACTTAATTGGTGATAAAGTGATTTGTGAAATTGCACGCTTACTGCGTATGAATTTCCCTGATGAAGGTTATGCGGCGCGTTGGGGCGGTGAAGAATTTACCCTGTTGTTCCCATACAAAAATGCTGAAGAAGCCGCAAGATTGTGTGAAATTATCCGTTTAGAGATAGCGGGTTACGATTTCTCAGAATTAGCAGATAGCCTTTCTGTAACGGTAAGTTTTGGTGTGGCAGACAACGCGCAGGTTACTGACTACGACCGCTTGTTAGCACATGCCGACAACGCTTTATACAATGCAAAGAATAACGGTCGAAACCAAATTATTATTTATAATCAAGGCTGTATCACGCTCGATTAATCAGCTTTTAAAATAAAAATGAGTGTAAACAATTGATCTTTTTTTGTTTGCACACATTAAAGTATCAAGATTGTTTTTTAGGCGATAGTAATGCTTAACCTGGTTTTGATACTTTTTTTAATAATTTTTGTTGTGTGTTACTGGCGCTGGGACGATATCCGTAATCACTTTTGGCAAAAAAAATACCTCAATAATTCCCTCAATGTTCAGCAAAAAAATCTGCTGTTAAAATATATGCCTATATACCGAAAGATGACGGATGCCGATCGTGAAAAGCTGGAGCGTCACATCGTTTGGTTTTTAAATGAAAAACGCTTTATTGGTTGTGATGGTCTTAAGCTTAATGATGCAATGAAGCTGATTGTAGCAGCCGATGCCTGTATTTTAGTGCTTAATAAACCGTGGCCTCTGTATCGTAATGTAAAAGAGATCCTTTTATACCCAAGTGCGTATTATGCCCCGCAAACTTCCCGTGATAATGCAGGGCTTGTCAGTTATCACAATACCGTGCGTCAAGGTGAATCATGGCCGGGCGGAACGCTGGTATTGAGCTGGCATGATGTCCTTGAGGGAAACCGCTTACCAAGTGATGGCCATAACTTGGTATTTCATGAATTTGCCCATCAGCTCGACCAAGAAACAGGTAAAACCACGGGCACGCCATTGCTTTCGAGTAACGAGGATTACCAAAAGTGGGCAAAAGTATTTAGCCGCGCGTTTAATCAACTTAAAACCCATTTAGCTTATGGCATGCCTCATGTTATTCATAGCTATGGCGCGACCAATGAGGCAGAGTTTTTTGCTGTTATCACCGAAACTTTCTTAGAAAAACCTGCTGAACTCAGGCAATTTGACCCAGAAATTTATCATTTACTGGTTGGCTTTTATCAGTTTGATCCGATTGCGTGGCATTAGTCGACTATTTACGTCTGTTTAACACGAATCACTGGAATCTTGCTATGCTATTTGGTGCAATCTTAAAAGTGTGCATATAAGCAAAACAATAAAAAGTGAGATTTCAATGAAGAAAATGCTTCATACAGCGCTCGCTGTATCTATTTCACTTGCTCTAACTGGGCAAGTGGCGGCAGCTGAGCAATCAAATGACGACAAATGGCAGGTGGACGCACCAAAAGGCCAATTCCTAGACGCTAAAATTAGTGTTGAGCAGGGCACGTGGATGAACGTAGATATTAGCCCTGATGGTAAAACAGTGGTGTTTGACCTACTCGGCGATATTTATACCATGCCAATGTCAGGTGGAACTGCAACGCAATTAACCAGTGATATTGCATGGCAAATGCAGCCACGCTTTAGCCCTGATGGTAAGCACATTGCGTTTACTTCAGACCAAGGAGGTGGCGATAACATTTGGGTTATGGATTTAAATGGTGAAAACCAAAAAGCCGTAACGAACGAAACATTTCGTTTGTTAAATAGCCCAGCCTGGAGCCCAGATGGTGACTACTTAGTTGCGCGTAAGCACTTTACTGCAAGCCGATCTTTAGGGGCTGGTGAAGTATGGCTTTACCACAAAGCGGGTGGTAAAGGTGTACAGCTAACTGCACGCGAAAACGACCAAAAAGACTTAGGCGAGCCAATGTTCTCACCAGATGGTCGTTATGTTTATTTCTCTCATGATGCAACGCCGGGTAAAACATTCCATTACTCTAAAGATTCTGTAGCGGGTATTTATAAGATTAAACGCTATGACCGTGAAACCGGCGAGATTGAAACAATTATTGATGGCATGGGTGGGGCTATTCGACCTACACCTTCACCAGATGGTAAAAAGCTTGCGTATATCAAGCGCGATGATTTCCAAACAAGCTTGTACTTATATGATCTTCACACCGGTGAGCATACCAAGCTGTATGGCGAGCTTGAGCGTGATATGCAAGAGACATGGGCTATTCATGGCGTATATCCAACAATTGCTTGGACGCCAGATAACGAACAACTGGTTTTTTGGGCGGGTGGTACCATTCATAAGCTAGATGTCGATGATAAGTCTGTCTCGACCATTCCATTTAAAGTTGAGACCAATAAGCAAATTCAAAAAGCTGTGCGTTTTACACAAAACATCGATAGCGATAATTTTGATGTGAAAATGCTGCGCAATGTACAAATTTCACCGGATGGTGAAACGGCTATATTTGAAGCGCTAGGTCATATTTATAAACGTGATTTAGAGTCTGGCAAAGTGAAGCGCCTGACCAAGCAAGACGACCACTTTGAATTATTCCCACAGTTCTCTCGTGATGGTAAGAAGATTGTTTACACCACATGGGATGATAACGAACAGGGCTCAGTACGTGTTGTATCTGCACGCAGTGGCCGTGGCGATACCATTACTAAAGAGCCGGGTAAATATGTAGAGCCAACTTTCAGCCCTGATGGTAAAACGGTTGTTTACCGTAAAGCGTCTGGCGGCAGCATCCTTAACCCAACATGGTCATTAGAGCCAGGTATTTACTCAGTAAGTGCTAAAGGCGGTAAAGCGACGCTAATCACTAAATCAGGGTATCAGCCGCAATTTGGTGCAGCTAATGACCGTATTTATGTGATGAGCCCTTGGCCGAAACCAACATTAAGTGTTGTTGAGCTTGAATCAAAGCAAATTCGTAAACTTTACGAATCAGAACATGCTACAGAGTTTAGAGTTTCACCAGATGGCCAATACTTAGCGTTTGCAGAGCGTTTTAAAGTATTTGTTACGCCATTTGTTGAGCGCGGAAAAACCATTAATATTGGCCCGAAAGATAGCCAATTCCCAATTGAGCAGCTTTCTGTTCGCGCGGGTGAAAACATTAGCTGGAGTGGCACAAGCGATAAACTTTATTGGAGCTTAGGCCCAGAGTTATATCATGCAAGCCTAGCGGGTTTATTTGATATTAACCAAAATGCAGAGACTGACTTTAAAGTTAAAAGCGGCGACAACATCGGTTTTACAAAAACCATGGCCGAGCCTAAATCAACCTTTGCGTTAACTGGTGCGCGCATTATCACTATGAATGGTGAGCAGGTTATTGAAAACGGCGTTATTGTTACTGATGGTAAGCATATTAAAGCGGTTGGCAGTAAAGACAGTGTTGCTATTCCTAAAGGCGCAGAAGTAATTGATGTAACCGGTAAGACGATTATGCCGGGTATTGTTGATGCGCATGCACACGGCTCGCAGGGCAGCGATGAGATCATTCCACAGCAAAACTGGAAGAACTTAGCGGGTTTAGCGTTAGGCGTGACAACGATTCACGATCCATCAAACGACACCACTGAGATTTTTGCTGCAAGTGAAATGCAAAAAGCAGGCATGATTGTCGGCCCTCGTATTTTCTCAACGGGTACCATTTTATATGGTGCGAATATGCCAGGCTATACATCTCATATTGACTCGTTAGAAGATGCTAAATTCCATCTTGAGCGTTTAAAGAAAGTAGGTGCGTTTAGTGTTAAATCATATAACCAACCTCGTCGTGAACAGCGCCAGCAAGTTATTGAAGCAGGTCGTGAACTTGAAATGATGGTTGTGCCAGAAGGCGGTTCATTACTGCAGCACAACTTAACTATGGTAGTTGATGGTCATACGGGTATTGAACACTCAATTCCTGTTGCCAATATTTACGATGATATTCGCCAGCTTTGGTCTCAAAGCGATGTAGGGTACACGCCGACACTGGGTGTAGCTTACGGTGGTATTTGGGGTGAAAATTATTGGTACGACAAGACGGATGTGTGGAATCATCCACGCTTAAGTAAGTTTGTACCAAAGAATCAGCTTTTACCTCGCTCAATGCGTCGTGTTAAGGCGCCCGATCATCACTATAACCACTTTAACAATGCCCGTGTTGCCAAAGAGCTGCAAGACTTAGGGGTTTTAGTAAACCTTGGTGCTCACGGTCAACGTGAAGGCTTGGCTGCGCACTGGGAAATTTGGATGTTTGCGCAAGGTGGTATGACACCACTTGAAGCAATTCGTGCAGCAACCTTAGATCCTGCTAAATACATTGGCCTTGATAAAAATATCGGTTCTCTAGAGCCTGGTAAACTTGCCGATTTAATTGTTATAGACGGTAATCCGCTAACTAACATTCGTGATACAGATAAAATCGATTACACCATGATCAATGGTCGTTTATTTGATGCTGCAACCATGAACGAAGTGGGTGAGAAAAAACGCGAAAAGTTATATTTTGAAGAAATCTAACAAAGCGACAATCTAAATTGAAAGCGGCCATAGTGCCGCTTTTTTATTGTTTATTTATTGTTTTAAGTGAGGAAACAGTTTAATTCCTACTAGTTTTGCTTGGCAGATCATGCCCTCAACAAGCGTCATCAAATAGTGGCTCTGTGAGTTTAGCTGCGAACTATCCATGTTATTGCACGCTGATAAACGCTGTTTTATTAACTGCTGTACCGCCATTTTATGCTCTTTGCAGGCTTGATTAATTGGACTTGCAGGATCAGCAAATTCAGCAGCAGTGTTAATAAATAAACAGCCATTAAAATCACCTAACTCTGTTACTTCAGAATTAAACCAAGCTTCATGGCAGCTGATCAACGTTGCTTTAAACTCTTCAAAAGTGGTTTGCTTGCTGGTGGCATGCGTTAACCAATTTAAAAACCTGTTATGGCGCTCACTAAGGCACGCGAGTAACAATTCATCTTTACTTGCGAAATGGTGGTACATGGTTTTTTTGGCGACACCCGCCACACTAATGATTTCGTTTATTCCCACACTATGAATGCCTTTTTGATAAAAAAGTGACAAGGCGGTCAAAATAATATGTGTTCGTTTATCCATAACAAGGCCTGATTGGGTGACTAATGATAGCTTGACAGAAGTAGACCGACTTGTCTACCATTTGCCAGGTAGACAAGTCGGTCTACCTTTTGGAGGTTTTATGGAGAATAAAGTAAGCAATGCGGCCATTGCGGGTATATTTGCTTGTATGGCAATTTTTGTGTTGGCCTATTTACAGCAATTAGGAAGTTATGGTGTGTGGTTGATGGCCCCATTTGGGGCAACTGCGGTGTTGGTATTTGGTGTGCCACACAGTCCTTTAGCTAAAGCGAAGAATGTTATCGGTGGGCACTTTTTAACTGCACTAATCGGTGTCTTATTTGTAAATTATGCCGGTGTGGGGCCTGTTGAAATTGCTATAGCCACAGGGTTGGCAATTAGCCTAATGTTGTTGACGGACACAGTACATCCAGCTGCAGGCGCAAACCCAATTTTGATAATGCAATCTATGGAAAGTTGGGACTTTTTAGTGATGCCTGTATTGATTGGAACCGTATTTATTGTGTTGTTTGGCCATGTTAGCCAATGGGTTATAACTAGCCAAATTAACAGACATAAAAAAACCGCTAACGAGTAGCGGTTTTTAAAATTGCTAAGTGTAATTTGATTACACAACACCACGCGGTAAACGACAATCGTGGTCTTTTTCAGCTAGGTTAACAATCCAAAGCTCTTCAGCTTTGTAACCGTCATCGTTTGCTGTAACAACAGTGAACGGTGCTTTCTTAGCTGTTTTAGCCGGTGCAGCGGTTTTAGTTTTGGTTTTTTTCGCTGGTGCTTTAGGTGCTTCTTCTGCTTTAGGCTCAGCTGTTTTACCAGAAGTGAGCTCTTCAGTCAGCGCTGCAACATCAGCAAGGCGCATATTTTTGCCACCGTCGATGCTATACCAACCAGGTTTTGTTGTGATTTCAGGTTTCTTACCATTCGCTGCTTCGTATGCTGCTTCGAAGGCATTTAACACTTCTGTTTTGTCTAGTTTGCTCATCAGAGACCCTATACGTTGTAAACACAGATTAAGAATATATATTTATACCTATTTTCAGCTTACTTTTCAATTTTTTGCGATTTTCCTTCCATTTTTCACTCATAAACGCCAAAATTTGCACAAAATAGAGGGTTGAAGGACGATTTTTATATGCAACGCAAACAATTTACTCAATTATTAAACGACATTCTTAAACCTGATTCTATCGCTGATTTTTGCCCAAATGGCTTACAAGTTGAAGGTTCGAGCGAAGTAAAAAAGATAGTGACGGGGGTCACAGCTAGCCAAGCATTGATTGATGCCGCTATTACAGAAAATGCAGATACTATTTTGGTACACCATGGTTATTTCTGGAAAGGGGAATCGCAGCCAATTACGGGCATGAAAAAGCGCCGTATTGCAGCGCTTTTAAATAATGATATTAACTTATATGGCTATCATTTACCGCTAGATATACACCCTGAAATTGGTAATAACGCGCAACTGGCTAAGTTACTCGACATTGAGTTCACAGGTGGGCTTGAATCTGGCCCAAATAGTGTGCCGGTAAAAGGGCGTTTAAAAACCCCTTTAAGTGGTGAAGAATTTGCCGCCAAAATAACCCAAGTACTTAACCGTGCACCATTAACTAGTTTGGTAAGAAAAGAGAAAGTCGAAACCATCGCTTGGTGCACAGGTGGCGGACAAGGGTATATTGATTTAGCGGCTGCTCAAGGGATTGATGCTTATCTTACAGGTGAAGCCTCTGAGCAAACGATTCATAGTTCACGCGAGCAAGGTATCGACTTTTTTGCAGCTGGTCACCATGCAACTGAGCGTTATGGCATTAAAGCCTTAGGCGAGCTTTTAGCTGAGCAACATGGTTTTGATGTGACGTTTATCGATATCGACAATCCAGTCTGATTGTTCTACAGCGCCTCTGGATCAATCCAGCGGCGCACACTCACCCATGCACTGCCAATTTTTTCATGAGCGACTCTGGTAACTGCAACAAGTACTGCAATGTTAGGTATAAACTGTTTGTACGTTGGATACTGACTAAAATCTTGAAAGTCGGTTGCCGCTGGGATCACATCAATGCCTTGTGCATTAAATAAGTCTTTCGCTCGCGTCATATGGCTTGCTGAGGTGACGAGGGCTGTTTTTTTATCGACTAAATAAATGGCAAGTCGTTTCGCTTCTTCTGCGGTATCCATAGCGAGGGGGTTTTGTTTAATTCTCGTTGCAGAAATACCTAACGCTTTTGCTGTCTCAAACATGAGCTGGCTATTGGTGGTATTAGCAAAGCCGCCTCCTGATACATAAAGGGTGGCATTTGGATAGTGATGGGCAAGCTTAACACCTTCAAGTAATCGAGCAAGCGCGCAATCGCCTAACTGGTGGTTTGCTTGAAGGCGCGAGTTGGGCATTATTGAGCAGCCAAGTACCACAATATTATCGAGTTTAGGGTGTTTCGCTTGGTTAAATTGCCAAGCTGGGTTATTGCTTGCAGCTATCAGTGATTGACCAATAAATGGCGTGCTTATCAGCATTAAAGTTAAAATACTAACAAAGCCAAAATAGAGTGCTTTGCGTTTATGTGTAATGGCTAAAAATACCATCACTAAAGTAAGCAGCCCGAGCAACGGCAGGGGCATTAATAATGAGCCAACGATCTTTTTAATTTCAAACATGTATCAAAACTATTGTCTGTAACAGATGCAGCTATGTTAGTTTTTTTGCCTTGCTTTAGCGACCGTTATTTTGCTTACATGTATTTAAAAAGTGGCGATAAACTGGGTTATCTTTCATATTCTTTTTCATCGCTAAATACATAGGTCGAGTAAGGCCTAGTGCACCTAACGGAATAGACTTAATGAGCCCTTGGCTTTCATAAGGAGTGACTAGCCAGTCTGGTAATGCTGCAACCCCCATACCTGCACTCACTAATTGAAATATCAATAAGCCTTGGTCAACCGTTTTAAGCGTGCCATCAAAGCGTGCATTTTGAATAAAATGTTTAAAGATATCTTGGCGCTCACGGGGAATAGGGTACGAAATAATTGTTTCGTTCTTTAAATCAAGGGCGGTGACATAGGCTTTTTTTGCCAACTCATGATCCGGTGCAACGATTAGTTTTAATTTAAAATCAAACAGGTGAGCATACTCAAGCTGATCGGGTTCACGAATATCAGAAGTCAGCACTAGATCCAATTCATCATTAATTAAATCTGGAATGGCGTCGTAACTAAAGCCGCGCTCGTAATCAATTTTAATATCAGGCCAAAAATTATTAAATTCTTTGATGGTTGGGAGCAACCAATGAAAGCAGGCATGACACTCAACGCTTAAACGTAAATTTGAGATTGGCTGGTTGAGGCTTTCTTTTAACCGACATTTTGTTGCCTCAACACGAGGTAATACTTCATTAGCAAGTTCAAGAAGTAGCATACCTTGCGGAGTAAAACGCACAGGCTGTGTTTTACGTTCGAACAGCTGGCAATCTAACTTATTCTCGAGATCTTTAATTTGATGCGATAAAGCCGATTGAGTTAAAAACAACTCACGGGCGGTATTGACCAAAGAGCCTGTTTCTTTAAGGGTCGCTATGGTTTTTAGGTGCTTTATATCAATCATCTTTAAAAAATCTCATGGAAAATGTGAGTCTAACTCAGATTACGAACATACTACGCCTTAGAATTTATTTTTTCAACGTCTAGACGTCTAAAATCTGCGGTTATTTTAACTGCTTTTTTACAATACGCCTTTTTATAAATAATTGACAGCGTTGTCATAAGGTTTTTTGTAGTTTAACTATGAAATTCCATGAATTTACCTCAAGTTGAAACTTGCAGTTTAAATCGTGATACAGCTTGCGATTAGTAATTTGATATTTAATTAAAATTACTGAGAGTAGGGTTTAGTTGTTTGCTAAGATATTATTTTTTAAGGTGTTATTATCTTCTATTAGGTGTAACGTGATTTTTAAAGGAATGCTTGTGATACGTACCGTACTTTTACTCTGTGCATGCTGGGTTTTGCCTGTTTGCGCTGGCACTATTTACAGCCAGTTTCCAACAGAGGTTGACCCGCATGGTCACTATGTTTTTTATTCACATGGTTTTATCGTCGAAGGGACAAACCCTAAGCCTGTTCACAAAACCTTTGGTGTTTATGACTTTATTGCAGTAAAAGAAGTACTGACAGATGAGAGCTATCATTTAATTGCCTATCACAGGCCAAAAGACACTGAACCATTTACGTTTGCGAAGAAACTCGCTGCAGATGTTGAAGCATTGATCAGTGCCGGTGTTGCTGAGTCGAACATTAGTTTGGTTGGTTTTTCACGGGGCGGGGCATTGTCGATCCTAGCAGTCAATGAACTTAAACGTACACGTATCAACTTAATTATATTGGCAGGTTGTGCAGGCCTTATAAAAAATCACACATCAGTTAAGGCTTATGGCAAAGTGTATTCTATCTTTGGGAGCTCAGATCAGGTTGGCTCTTGCCAATTTTTAATTGATAGAAGTGACGTAACCAAGTTCGAAGAAATAAGCATTAATACAGGGCTCTCCCATGGTGCATTTTATAAACCAAAAGATGAGTGGCTGTTACCAATTAAGAAGTGGCTAAAGGATTAATTATGCCTTATATATTGCTCGTTTTTGTGATCAGTGTTTTGGGCGTGAGCGATGTAAGCCATGCTGAGCCGTTTACTTTGCCACGTACTAATACTGTGTTACTTAAAGATAAACATACCGAAAACGAATACCCAATTACGATTAAATTGCCACGCAGCTACCAAAAGCAAAACCAGAAGCGTTACCCAGTTGTTTACCTATTAGATGCAAACTACAGTTTGCCAATTGCCTCTGGTGCTAGTCGCTTTATGATGAATTCTGGGGCTATAGAAGAGGTAATTATCGTTGCAGTAGGATATCAAAAAGGTGTAGCAGGGCTTAATAGCCGTATTTATGACTATACGCCATTTGAAGATAAAAATTGGCAGCGTAAAACTGGCGGAGCTAGTCAGTATCTAAACTACCTAAAAAATACTGTATCGCCTTATATTGAGGCCAACTTCAGAACAACCCAAAAAAGTACGTTAGTCGGTAACTCACTTGGCGGTTTATTTGCGGCTTATACCTTATTCACTGAGCCTTCGCTTTTTTCAAATTATATTATCGGCAGTCCTTCAGTGTGGTTTAAGCAGCACAGCCTTTTAGCTTTGCGTGTCGTACCCGCAGGTAAAGCAACTAAAGTGTATATTGGTATCGGCGAACTTGAAGAAAGCGAAGGTGAACAAATGGTGTCGGGGGCAAGGCAATTAGCAGCTAAAATTAATAATCAAAGTGGCGCGCTGGTTACAACAAATTTATTTGTTATCCCTCAGGCACGCCATGCAACTGCATTCCCAACAACGATTACCCAAGCCTTAGACTGGATTTACCAGGTTAATACCAACCCGCAATAATACTTAATCATTTTGAGGGATCAAACCTGTCGCTAACTGCGTTAAAAATTTCTCATTTAGAACAACTAAATAACGAAATTTTTGCCTTGTAATCAACGAGGTTTTATTGCCTCAAAATAGACTACTTAATTAAGCAGATTGGTATCAGAGCAATTAAAGAGCGTGACACTTTTTATATTTTTTGCCGCTCCCACAAGGGCACTCGTCGTTACGGCCAATTTTAATATCTGCAACTGGCGTTATATCACCGTCTAGGTAACGCCAAAGGCCATCTTCTTTAATAAAACGCGACTTCTCGTGTAACTCACAATACAAGTTTTGGTAAAAGTAATTAGCTTTAAATTCTACAAAACCTTCTTGCTCGTTATGCTCAGTATCTAAAACACTTAGCTTGGTAAAACGGCAGCTATTAGCAAAATCTTTAATTTCGCGAACAGGGTTAGCGGCTTGCTGGCTTTGTGCATAGGTACTAAATACATATTTTGCATCTTTTAGTGCGTAAGCACTAAAACGAGAACGCATAAGTTGCTCTGGCGTATCAGCTTGGCTTGCACCTGTATGAAAAGGCTGGCAGCAAAGCTCGTAAGTCGATTCGCTGCCACAAGGACAAAGGGAGTGTGTGAGTGATGTCATAACAACTTACCTAAAACTATAAATTGTTATTTTAACAAGCCTATTGTGGCTGCGGTACTAAATTGTTTAATTGAGCGCTTTTTGTAAAACAATAAAATTTAGCAGATGCCTGCTCAAGGTTTAAGTTCATCGAATCAAGTTGATGATTGTTTACAATATCTGTCCATGTGATCACAGCAGCAAAATTACCGTTATGTAATGCTGAACTAAGAACGTATTCAAGATTAACTAAATGTTTTTGTCTGATCACAAGAAGTTTGCTGGTATCAATCGAACACGAATCTAGTAAGGCTTTACTAGGAACATGATCAGGAGCAATTAATAGTGTCCATGCATTTTGGCTATTGTAATGATGCAATACTTTTAATAGCTCAAAGGTTGCTGAAATTTCGTCTTCAATTTGAATTAAATTAACAGACGCTTTGTCGTTATCTTGTTGGTAGCTTTTAACTGTTCTTAAGGTAATTGGCTGTAACATAACTTTCACTCACTGGTTGTTTATACAGTATGTGTATACAGTAGTTTATACAGTGTTTTTGCGCAAGTACTTTTTTGCTATTTTTTAACCAATTTTTCAGTTTTATTTTAGTTAAAATTATTTAATTGTTATTAAACAGTGGTTTACGGTTTTATTTTGAAGGTTGGAAAAGGTGAAAAATTTACCATTAAAGCTATACAGTGTTTTATACAGTACTGTGTAAACTGTTAAATTTTGATTCTATACAGGTGCTTTGCATAAAAAAGCCGGCATAATACCGGCTCTTTATCTTTGCAATTTTGCTATTTATCTAAGTAGGTATTTAAGAACTCAAGGTATGCATTTGAGGCTTTTATGCGGTTTTCTTTTTTAGTAAAACCATGGCCTTCATCATCGAATAATACATATTCAACAGGCACACCATTTGCCTTTACAGCGGCAACAAGTTCATCGCTTTCAACTTGTAAAACGCGAGGGTCGTTAGCACCTTGGATCACCATTAATGGCTTGGTGATGTTTTTAGCATGAAATAGTGGCGAAATGGCACGGTGACGTTCACCGTCTGTCGCTGGGTCGCCCATTTCATCATACAGTGCCTTTTTAAAGCTTTCCCACCATGGTGGAATCGAGTTTAAGGTTCTAACCCAGTTTGTTACACCAAATATATTAATGCCTACTTTGAACTCTTCAGGTTCAAAGGCAAGTGCTGCGGCGGTCATAAAGCCACCATAGCTGCCCCCCATGATGCCAATTTTATCAGCATCAACCCAATCTAGGCTTTGTAGGTGTTTTTTACCGTAAACAATATCTTGTAAATCGTCAGTGCCATGTTTTTTATCATCTAAATGGAAGAAGGTTTTACCATAACCAGAACTGCCACGGTTATTAACTGCAAAAATGGCATAACCATGATTGACTAGATGCTGCTGCATTGCACTATATCCTGTACGACTTTGGCCGCCAGGACCGCCGTGTACCCAAACTAAAGCAGGTACTTTGTTGTTGCTGTTAGCTTGCTTAGGCTTATATAAAACCCCAGGGATCTCTAGACCATCAAAGCTTTTAAAGCGCACAATTGTGCTTTCAACCAAGTCATTTTGATCAATTGCATCACTTAATGTGTTGGTTAATTGTTTAGCTTTTGATTCACCGAGTTGCCACACAAATAGGTTACTTGGCGAGGTATCTGAATTTAAATAAAACGCCATGGTCTTTTCATCAGCTGAAAAGTTCACACCACGTAAGTTACCAGCTGGCAGCGATGGCATGGCAATACCTTTACCTGTGGTGGTATCAATTATCGACACTTTAGTGCTTGCGTCAGCATTAACACCGCTTACTTGATAACGGCCAGATTTAGAGAAGTAAATAAAGCTCACATCCCACTCATCTTTGAGGGCAGGGCTGTGCTCGCCGGTCGTTAAGTCATAGCGCCACACCTCTGCAAATTCACCTTTGGCATCGGTTGAGTAATATAATGATTTACTGTCTCTTGAGAAGGTTTCTGGGCCATATTTAGCGTCGTCGTCATGACGGGTAATGAGCTCTGGTTTCAGTGTTTTTTTACGCGTATCGAGAATAAAAACATCGCTGTCTTTGTTCGAATTGTTTTTCGATAAAGCAATAAAGCGGCCGTCAGGGCTGATTGCGCCGACATCTAGCCCCATAGTATTTTGATAAACAGGCGTTACTTCATAGCTGTTAGCATCAACACGATATAGGTCCATAAACTTAGCATCACGCTGATTGCTGGTTATAAAAAAGTGTTTACCGTCTTCTGTGAAGCCTGCAAATCCTGCACGGGTTTCTTCACCCGGCGTAAGATCTTTAACTGTGCCATCTGTTTCGCGAACATAGATGTGATAACGCTCGTTACCGCCTGAGTCTTTAGTAAATAGTACGCGCTCATCTTTAGGGAAATAAGCCACAGCATAAGTACTGTCTTCAAAGTCTGTTAAGCGGGTTTTTTTGGCGGTTTTTATATCTACTTCATAAAGGCTATAAATGCCGCTTTCGTCACTGCTAACGAGTATTTTGTCGCCTTTCGGTGAAAAGCTGCTGCCCATAATTGAGGTTGTATCAAAAAAGGTTTCAGCGTCGTACTGTTTTACAGTTTGGCTTTGTTGCACGCTTTCGGTGCTACTTGTTGATGGGGTTGATTGAGAACATCCTGCAAGCGCAAGGCTAAGTGCGCATGCAACGGCAGCTAGTTGAAAACTCGGTTTCATTGTAATTATTCCTTGTTAATTTTTCGTTATCAAGTGTTGCCTGTTCATAATCTAAACGCAAGTTT
This sequence comes from Pseudoalteromonas shioyasakiensis, assembly GCF_019134595.1. Classification (NCBI taxonomy): domain Bacteria; kingdom Pseudomonadati; phylum Pseudomonadota; class Gammaproteobacteria; order Alteromonadales; family Pseudoalteromonadaceae; genus Pseudoalteromonas; species Pseudoalteromonas shioyasakiensis. The sequence continues at coordinate 1,478,991 of NZ_CP077770.1, forward strand.
TACCCGTTCGATATTTGTTACAAATCATGTAAATAAATAGGGACATGAGTGTGCTACTATTTTTTCATTATTAAAGGAATAAACATGATTGAAATTAACAACCTCAATAAGCGCTTTGCTTCAGCCCACGTTTTTGAAAACTACAGTAAGCAATTACAAAGTAAACGAGTTTGTTTACAGGCAGCGAATGGCAAAGGAAAAACAACATTACTGATGATACTAGCTGGCCTTGAAAAGCCACAATCAGGGCAGGTTTTATATAATAATGAAGCATTAAAGTCGCCGCAAAACGATGTTTCAATTGCTAGCGACCGTATTGCTCTGCCAGATTTTTTAACCGCGCGACAAGTTATTGAACTTAGTTGCAAGGCGTTAAAGAAAGATATGCCTGAGCAACTCATTACTGGATTTAACTTTACAGAGCACCTTAATACTCGTTTTAATGCTTTGTCGAGTGGTAACCAAAAGAAATGCCAGCTTATCACTGCTTTTTTAAAGCAAGCCCCATTTTTGCTTTTGGATGAACCGAGTGCAGCACTTGATCAAACAAGTATTCAATTTTTGCTGACTTTACTTGATGGCTACTTAGATGATAAACCTAATGGGCAAGTCATCATTACAAGCCACGAACCTGAGGTGTTTATACAGCATGGTTTTGAGTGCACAACATTATGATTGAATCTCTTGCTAGCTACGTGTCATTCCTTTCTTATAGATACCTCGCATATACGACCACTCTCAAAAGCATGCTATCTCAGTTAAAGAGTTTTAGCTTGCTGTTCGCACTCGTACTAGGCCCTGCATTTCTTGGTATGGTTTTACTTTTGTTTTTAGGGCTTGGAAAAATAGTCGATAGCCATGCAGCACCTGCTTACGGTGCAAAATTAGCAGTGGTTTATCTTTTACTTGAATCGGTGATGTTATGGGCCATGGCGCCAGCCATTAAAAATGAGCAAAATAGGGCGTTTCAGCGAAGTCTTTATAAATCCAGTTGGCGAGTATGTGTTGACTGCAAGTTACTACTTTTAAGTAATGCTTGGCTTATTGCCAGTTTACTAATAGCAGTAGATCTATCGTTAAAGCAATGGCTACAAGTACCACATTTTATGCTGTTTATGTTGTTGCAGTGGTTATGTGGAGTATTTGTTCTTTACAGGCCTCGTGCACTTTTTTATAGTTTATTGCTCAGTTCTGTAATGGTATTACTGCCAGCTAGTTTAACGTCAATGCAGTACTTTTTGGGCTTTGTTGCTATTTTCGGCTGTTCGATTTTACTCCCACCTGTAAGAATAAGTCATAAGTTAAAAGTACACTCGCTTGCTTTATTTTGGCTTAGTTACTTTATACAGCACAGCTGGAGCTTAATATGGCGTGGCTCAGTATTGCTTGCATGCTTGCTCACTTTATTACAGCTAATTGCAGTTCGTAATGACTTTAGTGACTTGATACAAGCAGTGGCTTTTTCAGTATGTGTGTTGCTAACAAGCTCGCTGCAGTTCGATTGCTTGGCTGTTTTTAAAAAATATCGGCTGTTCTTTCAAAGCAATAACCAAGATAAGCCGTTTTATATAAGCCAGTTTTTACCGAGCCTTATATTTTTTGCTGTTGCTTTAATTGTCGTGATAAGCATGCTTGGCACTAACTTGATTTACATCCTCATTGGGGCAGTATGGTGTGTAGTACAGCAATATTTAGCGCAAAAAAAACCAGCGCAATTTGCGCTGGTTTGGTTTTTCATAACAATTGGAATTGTTTTGCTAGCTTAAGCGGCGTCAGCTTTTTTATTGCTCTCGCCGCGGGCAACACTGCCGGCAACTAAGTCAGCTGGGTCAAAGTCGTCAACGTTAATAACGTCAAGACGGGCTTTTTCAACTGCAGCTAGTTTGTCGGCTTCAGCTTGGCTTAAAATACCTGCCTCTAGGCCCATTTGCGCTACTTTATCAAGCTGGAAGAAAGGCAGTTTCACGCCTTTTTCACGGCATACCTTGTCAAACAGAGGCTCAACTTCAAGAATGTCTTTCAGCGTTTGCTCTTGACGACCAACTAAGTTAAGCGGCTCGTTTTTAAGGTAAATGTAGTTAGCTAAACGATTACGAGTTTCGCTCGGTACTTGTAATAAGTGAGCAAGTTTATGCTCCAGCTTATCAGTAGGCTTACGAACTGGACGACCGAATGGGAATAACATGATTTTTAGCATTGCACGTAGTGGTGCAGATGGCATGTTATTGATTAAGTCAGCTAGTGCACGTTGGCAGTGGTAAAGGTGATCTTGGCAGCTCCATTGAACAAGCGCAAAATCTTCTTTTTTACGGCCTTCGTCGTTGTAACGTTTAAGTGTTGCAGATACAAGGTATAAGTAGCTTAGTAAGTCACCTAAACGTGCAGAGATACGCTCTTTACGTTTTAATGAACCACCAAATACGGCCATGCTGATATCTGACATTAATGCTAATGATGCACTGAAACGTGACGCAACACGATAAAACTCAGCGGTTTCGTCTTTGTACGGCGCACTTGTGAAACGAGCATTGGTTAATGCTAACCACTTAGTACGAACAAGGTTCGAAATAGTAAAGCCAACGTGGCCCATTAACGCTTTATCGAATACTGCAAGCGCTTCTTCGCGATCTTCAATTGCACAAGCACCTAATTCAGTTAACACAAATGGATGACAACGAATTGCACCTTGACCATAAATGATCATGTTACGCGTTAATATATTTGCACCTTCAACGGTAATTGCAATTGGCGCACCTTGGTAGCCACGGCCTAAGTAGTTGTTTGGACCAAGCATGATGCCTTTACCACCATGAACATCCATGCCGTGAATCGTTGCTTCACGCATTTGCTCAGTTAAGTGGTATTTGATAATCGCAGATACAACCGATGGTTTTTCACCAAGGTCAACAGCCCCTGTAGACATGCTAACTGCAGCATCTGAGCTATATGCGTAACCTGCAAGTTTTGCCATTGATTCTTCAACACCTTCCATTTGACCAATTGGTAAACGGAATTGACGACGAATACGGCTGTAAGAGCCTGTTGCAAGCGCAATTGTTTTAATGCCACCTGTTGAGTTAGACGGCAATGTAATTGCACGACCAACAGATAAACATTCAACCAGCATACGCCAGCCTTGACCTGCCATTTTCGGGCCACCAATGATGTAATCAAGTGGTACGAAGATATCTTTACCGCGAGTAGGACCATTTTGGAATGGAACGTTTAGCGGGAAGTGACGACGGCCAATTTCTACTCCAGGAGTGTCAGTTGGGATAAGCGCACAGGTAATACCAGGCTCTTTATCATCACCTAGTAAACCGTCAGGATCTTGTAGTTTAAATGCAAGACCAAGCACAGTCGCAACTGGGGCAAGAGTAATGTAACGCTTGTTCCATGTTAGGCTAATACCAACAACTTCTTCGCCGTTCCATTGACCTTTACAAACAACACCGTAATCAGGAATTGCACTTGCGTCAGAACCGGCTTCTGGTGATGTTAAAGCAAAACATGGAATTTCTTGACCACTTGCTAAGCGTGGTAAGTAATGATCTTTTTGCTCTTTAGTACCATAGTGCTGAAGTAATTCGCCCGGACCTAATGAGTTAGGTACACCTACGATAGAAGAAAGTAGCGTCGATTTACTGGTTAACTTTTGCAGTACACATGATTGTGCATAAGCAGAAAACTCTAAACCGCCGAATTCCTTTTTGATGATCATGGCAAAGAATTTATTATCTTTTAGATATTGCCAAACATCTTGCGGTAAATCGGTTAGTTCGTGAGTTGCGTGCCAGTCATCTAGCATGCTGCACACTTCTTCAACTGGACCATCAATAAACGCTTGTTCTTCGATAGTAAGCTTAGGTGCTGGGTATTGGTGTAATTTGTTCCAGTCAGGACGACCGCAAAAAAGATCCGCTTCCCACCACGTAGTACCGGCATCGATTGCTGATTTTTCAGTATCCGACATAGTCGGGGTTACTTTTTTGAAAGCAGCGAAGATAGGTTTAATGATGTATTGTTGACGAACGCCAGTCACAGAAAGTGGCACAGCGATAAGTAAGAATAGTAGCCAACTAATTGCGCCAAACGCGCCAGCAAATGTGCCAACAAGTAAAGTCGCAACGGCAATACCTAAGCAGGTATTCCAGCTTGCTCTGTGGTAACTCGCAATACTAAGCAGCACGAGTAAACCAAGTAAAAATATGAGAGTCATTGATTATTCCTTAATAGAGGTCAGACCACCTCTTTTAGAGTAGCGCTAGAAAAGCGAATTATCAAGAGGGGAACAAGGATTAAAACGGCTTGTTTGGTGAGTTTTATTATTTTAAAAATAGCTATCAGTGCAAAAACATTTACAGTAGATGAGTAATTGTTGAGTAATTACTTATAATCAGCGCCGTTATACTTACGATTAGTTGTGAATTGCTCAGATAGTTCTGAAAATCTCAGCATAGCAGTTGCCATCCTTAGCGGTATGTTTAACAATGAGCGCAGGCAGGGATCAGCCCATCATGCCTTCCTTCGATTAGTTTTATAGGTTAAGAGTTCTATGTGTGAGTTGCTTGGCATGTCGGCCAACGTACCAACGGATATTTGTTTCAGTTTTTCAGGATTATTAGAGCGCGGTGGTAATACTGGCCCACATAAAGATGGCTGGGGCATCACTTTTTATGAAGGTAAAGGCTGTCGTACATTTAAAGATCCTGAGCCAAGTTGCCAGTCAGAAATTGCCAAACTCGTAAAAGCTTACCCAATAAAAAGTATTTCGGTGATAAGCCATATTCGCCAAGGTAATCGTGGTCGAGTATGTCTTGAAAATACCCACCCATTTACCCGCGAGTTATGGGGGCGAGAGATTACATATGCTCACAACGGGCAATTATCGAATTATCATGATTTAAAACCAGATCACTATCGACCGGTTGGGAATACCGACAGTGAATTGGCGTTTTGTTGGCTACTCGATAAAATTCGCGAAAAATACCCTAAACGCCCATCAAATATGGCGTCTGTATTTCGTTACGCTGCCAAGCTTGCTCACACACTGCGTGAAAAAGGCGTATTTAATATGCTACTTACCGATGGTGTTTTCGTTTTAGCTTATTGCACCAATAACTTACATTGGATCACACGCCGTGCACCGTTTGGCAAAGCGACATTAATTGATGCAGATATGGTGGTTGATTTTCAAAAAGAAACCACACCGAACGATGTGGTTACTGTAATTGCAACAAGACCACTCACCAATGATGAACGCTGGCAGAAAATGGAGCCAGGTGAGTTTGCACTGTTTAAAATGGGCGAAAAAATTTAGATAAAAGATGAAGCGCTACTCAGGCGCTTCATTACTCACTTCATTATTTGTTACGGCGACTGGCGTGGTCACGGTAAATGAATTAAGTTGCACTTCAAATTGCTCTACGCCTTTTTCACCTTTCCACATACGGACTAGCATGTAGTCCATTTCTGGGGCAAACCAAGCGAGTGCTTGACGCTTGTCGTTATCGTATAAACGTTTTACTTTAATCGCTTCTACATTGCCGATTGGCAGTGAAATCATTTCTGTGCCGACAACTTCAAAGTTGTAGTTACGTAAATTGCCTTTTTTATCAACCAGTGGGTAAGATAATTGCGTTTTGCCTTGTTTTAGCTCTTCGCGAACTTGCACTTGATAAGACAGTGAATCTTGAAATTCATCAGACCAATCAATTTTAAGAGGGTATTTACTTTGATTGCTTTGTACTTGTTTTTGCGCCGCATCAAATTTTAAGCTGTATTCTTTATCAGGCCCAGTACCTGAGCGCTCCATGGTGTAACTCATTGGAGAAATTTTCTGATCATGATAAGTAAACATGGATGTTTCTTTTCGTGAGTCCGAAAAAATCATCCATTCGATTTCACTGTGATAAGTGATCACGTAGTTACCGTCAGCGGCTTTTTTCAGCTCGCGTACTGCTTTACCATGGGTTTCGCCTTTACGAAGTACATCGTATTTGGCTTGGTATTGAGTGAGGTCGCCAGCTAAAACACTGGTAGGAAGTAATAAAGTGCCCACACAAGCGAGTAGGGCACTTAGATTTTTATTCTGGGTAGTGCGCGCCGTGTGCAGGAAGTTTCTTTTCGTCAAAAACTGCATAATCTGCTTCCATCTTGAGTCGTTGTTCACTGAACCACTTGACCACCAATGGATAGATTAAATGTTCTTGCTGATGAACACGTTGTGCGAGTGTCTCTGCGGTATCGTTTTCGAGTACCGGCACTTTGGCTTGAAGAACAACGGGACCGCCGTCTAGCTCTTCTGTGACAAAGTGAACACTAACACCATGAACGTCATCTTTTGCATCTATCGCTCGTTGGTGGGTATTCAGCCCTTGGTACTTAGGCAACAAAGAAGGGTGAATGTTCAACATTTTTCCCTTAAACTTTTGCACTAAGCTAGGTGTAAGAATACGCATAAAACCAGCTAATACAACTAGATTTGGTTCAAAATTGTCAATAATGTCCATTAACTCAGCATCATAGGCCTCGCGCGAGTCAAAATCTTTATGACTAAGTACACGTGTTTGTATACCTGCATTTTTTGCTCGCTCAAGGCCATAGGCGTCGGCTTTATTACTAATTACAGCGGCGATTTCGGCCTTTATCTCACCACGCGCACATGCGTCGATGATGGCTTGAAGGTTTGAACCGCTACCAGAAATTAATACAACAAGACGACAAGGGGTCATTAGTCACGACCACCTAAAATTTCTACTTGCTCTTCGCCTGCTTTCGCATCTTGGATCTCACCGATATGCCATGCATTTTCGCCAAGATCTTTAAGGATTGTTAAGCTCTGCTCAAGTTTGTCAGCTGGAACAACTAAAACCATGCCTACACCACAGTTGAATGTACGGTACATTTCGTGTGTTGTGATGTTGCCGTTTTCTTGTAACCAGTTGAAAACTACAGGCCATTCCCAGCTGTCGCCTTTGATTACTGCCTTTGCAGATTCAGGAAGTACGCGCGGGATGTTTTCCCAGAAACCACCACCTGTGATGTGAGATAACGCATGAACGTCAACCTGCTTGAATAGCTCAAGTAGTTGTTTAACATAGATGCGAGTTGGCTCTAAAAGGTGATCGCCAAGTGTTTTGCCTTCAAGCTCAGCGCTTGTGTCTGCGCCAGATACTTCAAGTACTTTACGAATTAATGAGAAGCCATTTGAATGAGGACCGCTTGATGCAAGGGCGATTAATTGGTCGCCTGCAGCAACTTTAGTGCCGTCGATAATTTTTGATTTTTCTACAACACCAGTACAGAAACCAGCCATGTCGTAGTCTTCGCCGTCGTACATACCTGGCATTTCAGCAGTTTCACCACCGATTAAAGCGCAGCCAGAAAGCTCACAGCCTTTACCAATACCAGTTACAACATCAGCCGCAGTATCTACGTCTAATTTACCCGTTGCATAGTAATCAAGGAAAAATAGTGGCTCTGCACCTTGTACAATAAGGTCGTTTACACACATAGCAACAAGGTCGATACCCACTGTGTCGTGCTTTTTAAGATCGATTGCTAAACGTAGTTTTGTACCAACACCGTCTGTGCCAGCAACCAGTACAGGCTCTTTATAGCCAGTTGGTAGTTCGCAAAGTGCGCCAAAACCACCGATACCGCCCATTACTTCAGGACGTCTGGTTTTTTTAACTACGCCTTTAATACGCTCAACAAGTGCATTACCGGCATCGATATCTACGCCCGCGTCTTTATAGCTAAGAGACTGTTTTTGTTCGCTCACAGGTTTTCCTCAAAAAAGTTGCATGTGGGTTGCTTAGAAACGCGCGTATTTTACAACAATTGCATTGGCGCGGCTAGTTGAAAAATCACTTTAACCGACTTGACAAGGACAGTTGTCCGGTTTTTTGTTTTCAAGTTGCAAGGCAAAAGTATCAGGCAAATGAACTTTTAACCTTGAAACTCGAAACTCCCACTATTTGTTAAGCTTTCGCTGTTAAAATTGCGCGAAGAGGGGCTGGGTAACCTTCAATGGTTTTGCTGGTGTCATTTGGATCTAAAAAGTCGACTAATGATTCGTTTTCCATCCACTGGGTTTTGCGTTGTTCTTCAAGCGTTGTGATTGCACAGTCTTTAACTTGCACATCTTTAAAGCCAACGCGTTCCATCCATAGTTTTAATGCCGCGGTGCTTGGGATAAACCATACATTACGCATTTTTGCATAGCGGTCGGTTGGCACTAAAACCGTGTGCTCATCACCTTCTACAACTAGGGTTTCAAGGACTAACTCCCCCCCTGGGCGAAGCTGCGCTTTTAATTGCGCTAAAAAGTCGATAGGTGAGCGACGGTGATATAAAACACCCATTGAAAATACCGTATCGAATGCTTTTAGCTCTGGCAGAGCTTCAACACCTAACGGTAATAAATGCACGTTTTCATCTTGGTGATAATGCTTTATCGCTTGGAATTGGCATAAGAACAAATCGGATGGATCGATACCCACCACAAAATTTGCGCCTTCACCGCGCATGCGCCACAAGTGATAACCCGAGCCACAGCCAATATCAAGCACAGTGCGGCCTTTTAACGGTTCTATATGAGGTAGTAAACGATCCCATTTCCAATCACTGCGCCACTCAGTATCAATTTCGATACCGTGTAAGCTAAATGGCCCTTTACGCCATGGCATCATGCGCTGTAATAAATGCGTTAACTGTTTTTGCTGACCTTCAGATAACTCATCACCGGTGCCAATTTGTACTTTATCCTGAAGGTTTACATGGTTTGTGCTTACCTCAGGTAAGTTTTTCAGCACTTTTTGCCATTTCGGTAAATCACCGTGGCTGGCTTCTAGTTCCCAGTGCTTTAATTGACCAGGCAAAGTTTCGAGCCAGTGGCTAAGCGGGCTTTGTGCAATTGCAGCGTAAAATTGGTTAAACCATTGAGACATGAAATACTCTTTATATCGTTGTGATGATTACTTGATTGCAATCATCGAGCAGAAGTTAAAACATTGATACCACACTTGCGTTTGGCTAAAACCAATTTCACTTAATCGGTTTAAGTGGGTAGATAAATGATCAGGGCGCATGACATTTTCGATAGCCGTACGCTTTTGGCTGATCTCAAGCTCTGAATAGCCGTTATGACGTTTAAAATCATGGTGTAAATCAATGAGCAAATTATCGCATTGCTCATTTTCACCTCTAATTTTTTCGCTCAGTAGCAAAACACCGCCTGGTTTTAAATTTGCGTAAATCTTTTCAAGCACCGCTTGGCGCTTTTCAGGTGGAATAAACTGTAGTGTAAAGTTCATCGCGACCACAGAGGCATTCTCGATAGCTAAATCGTTTATATCACCCAGTGTAACTGTGACCGGCACCTCTGAGCGAAAACCTTGTAAATGTAATTTACAGCGCTCAACCATCGCTTCTGAATTATCAACAGCAATGATATTACAGTTATCAGTGCGAATATTACGGCGCATACTTAAAGTCACAGCACCAAGAGAACAGCCTAAGTCGTATAGATTTGAATTGCTTTGCGCGTACTCACCAGCCAGCTTACCCATGCTGCTAACAATGGTTGCGTAACCTGGCACCGAGCGCTGGATCATATCAGGGAAAACTTCTACTACATGTTGGTCAAAGCTAAAGTCTTTAACCGCTTGCTCAGTGGCATAAATACTGTCTTTTTGCGTCACTTGAACAGTCTCTTTAAAAAATAATACCGGTATTTTAGCATTTTTAACTGGATAGTCAGTGATAAATTCAGTAGCTTGGCTAGAATTATCAATAACAAGTACAAAAAAGAGAAGTTTAATGACAAAAAGCAAAGTGATCAGTACAGAAGATATCTTATCAACTCTGTGTCATTCAGTGACTGGAGTTCTGTCTTCAGCAAGCGGTAACAGTATTAGTTATTCTGCTATGGTTCAAAAAATCACCCGCACCTGTATGCGCCCAGATATTGGCTGTTTTGTATTGTTCGATGGTGGCTTTACCGGTCTTGTGGTAACAAACTTCACAGCGCAAGCAGCCATGGAAATTTACCATGACTATATGCGTAACATGGGTATGCCAGAAGACGAAATTGCACAAAGCCATTTATCAGATGATGTGGCAAACGTACTCGGCGAGCTGATGAACCAAATCGTTGGTGACTTTACGTCAAAAGTACGCGACCAGTTGCATACTTCTATCACGCAAAACCAACCTAAGATGATGGCTATTAACAAACAGGTGCAAATCTCTGTTGATACCACGATGGATAGACCGCAAGCGCGCCGTGTGACTTTCACTACAGCGAAGCAAAATATCTTCTATCTAGAACTGGCAATGGATAAAACTGAGTTTATCAAACTACATGATTTTGATATTTCAGAAGCCGTTGACCCGGATGACATCATCGAAAATGAAGCTAAACAAAAAGCTGAAAAGCAAAAAGCATCATCACAAGCAGACGATGCAGATGATGATTTTATGGCAGAGCTTGGTTTGTAACCTAACGACTTGAGCTGTCAGCTATCAGCTATCAGCTATCAGCTATCAGCCGTCAGATAAAATAGAGGCGCGGGTCAGACCGCGCTTTTTTAATGACATTTTGCAAAGATGATTTTTCATTTAACAGTATTATTTTTATTGTACTTCAATGTTTTAGTGCATTGTTATATTTCTGGTGGTAGCATCAAATAGTTAAATTTTATTAACTTGCTTTACTGGAGTTAGGCAAAGGAATGGTACTTAAATTTATAAAAAATGGCATTTTAATTTATTTCTTGGTTTTTAGTTCAATTTCAATTGCGAGCTCAGAGCATAATAGGTTTAACAATTTTATAGAATTAACAATGCAGTATTCGATTAACCAGCTAGATGAAGAAGGTTATTTAAAGTCTGCTAAGAATCTGAAAATTGCAAACGTAGACTCTATCCAAGCAAAAGTATTTTATTTTATGGTGTTCAATCACCGTAGAGCGCTTGCTGAAAAGTTAGGCATTAAAGTCGCCATTCATTTAACCGACCAAGATTGGCAAGAGTTAAAAAAGGTTGATGCAGTAATGTATGGTGCGCAAAAGGCAACTTTTGTACAACTACATCTCTCTGATGATTTAACGATAGTAGATGCTTTAAAAGACTTAAAAGCTGAATTAATCGCATTAGACAATAAGCAAGCAATAGCTCAAGTTGCAGCTGATCTGGCACAATACTATTCATTATATAGAGAAGATCATCTGTCTGGTTTGATTGAGTATTTATATGCTGTTGATAGTTTACCAACCTACGAAAATTCCCTGGCTGGGTTTTTATATTCGAAAGAGTTTGCTCTACAAAGAATTATTTCAAGTTTTTATACTATGGGGGCTTACGAAACTGCCTTAGATTATGTATTGCAGCTTTACGCTTTATCTAATAAATATTTTGAAGTGTTAGACAATTCGACCCCATACTATGAAATGACATTTGTGTTAGCTCACGCAAAGCAGTTCAGCAAAGCGTTAAATATCGCAGATTTCTACTTACAGAAAGTACAAAAAGAACGTTTAGAACAGTCATCTCAACTTTACGCAGTAATAGCCAAAAGTGCTGTTTTAATTAAAAGACAACAAGAGGGAGACCTTAAAACTGCTCAATCCTTACTTCGAAATTCTGAAACGGATCTGAATTCAGATAATTATGCTGTAAAAGCACGCAGCTTAGTAGTTAAAACTTTACTCGATACCATCAATGGAAAGCTTTCAGAAGCTGAGAAGTCTGTTGATATCCTTCAGAAGTTTATTCAATCTAACCGTTCTATTTTTAGTCAGTCTGATTTTAGAGATGTCAACGAATTACAAAAGTTAGTTTATGAATTTCTGGGTAAACCAGAACTGGCGAACAAAGCTATGATGGATAAATTTGAGTTTGAAAAAGATTTCATGCTTTCTGCTTTTAATAACTCTCTGAATAACGTGGGGAATTACTTACAAAGAGATATAGAAATACTGGCCCTCAAGGGATATAAAGCAGAAACTGAAAAACAAGCTCTTAAAATTGAAACACAAAACCTGCGTTTTCTTTTAATGGCTCTCATAATCACAATGTTAATCTTCTTAATTTCATGGTTAATTTGGCGGCAGTTTTCTATTAAAAAGATCGCTGAAACAGATTCTCTAACTGGAGTTATGAATCGAAGAGCTATGTATTCTTGGTTAGAAAAAAGAAAGCCTCGAAACTCGTTAAAATGCATCTGCTTATTAGACTTAGATCACTTTAAACAAATTAACGACAACTACGGGCATTTAACTGGCGATGAAGTGCTTACATCTTTTAGTCATTTTGTACAAACTCGTATTCGTAAGACAGATAAATTAAGTCGTTTTGGCGGTGAAGAGTTTTTACTTGTTTTAGACTCAATAGATAAAGAAAAAGCACAAATTTTGATAGATAACATACGTGAGTCATTTCAAAACTATATAAATTGGCACACAACAACTTCTAACTTTTCTACTAGCTTCTCTGCAGGAATCATTGAGACAAGTGGTGACTTTGAGTTGAAACAAGTGTTAGCTCAATGCGATGCGCTTCTATACAAGGCAAAAGAAAATGGCCGTGCTAGAAGTGAATCAGCTTGTTTTGAGGCTAAAATTGTCTAACCCACAGCTTATTGCGATTACTTTAAGTTCAAAACTTACAGCTTAAAGCTTTGAACTTAAAGCTCGTTTTAAAGCCTACATTCATCCAATTTATGCTTTACTCATAAAGCCTTAAATGGATTTGATGATTGCATGAATTACTTAAAAAACTTTATAACTAAATTTGTTTTCATGATGCAGAAGCGGCCGGGGTTGATGGCGGTGTTGGCTTTTTGCAGTGGTGTGGCAAGCTATGTCTTTGTTGAGCGAAAAGAATCGTTTTCGCAGCTTATCTCTATTTTGTTATTAGTCACTTGGTTGTGGTTGTTAATAGATAACTGGCTAAGAGATAAAGTAGAGGAGCGTTTTGGTGTGGCGGTGTCGCCCAACGTGATGCGCTTTGCGCTGCAAGTTGTGCAGCAAGAAAGTTTGTTTTTTGCTTTACCATTTTTCTTAGCGGTGACTACTTGGGACCATGGTCAGGCTGCGTTCACCGTTTTAATTATACTTTGTGCGTTCGTTTCTGTTGTTGATCCCCTCTATTACAAAAAGCTTGCAAGGCACAGTGTCTGGTTTAGTGTGTTTCATAGCTTTTCTTTATTTGTTGTGCTGTCGGTGACCTTGCCAATTTTATTAAAGTTAACGACCAGCCAAAGTTTTGAAATTGCGTTAATCACAGCTGTTATTTTAACGGTCCCTAGTCTTGGTAATTTGATGCCGAATGCGAAATGGTGGCGTTTCCCGCTGTTGGTGTTATTGCTTTGTACATTAGGTGCTGGGCTTTGGCAATTACGTAGCTTTGTGCCACCTGCAGCACTACGTTTAACCAATATGAGTATGTCATATCAGCTTGATGAACAAGCCCGTAAACCACTTTCGCCAATAGAAAAACTCACTGAGCAGAGCTTGCATGAAAACGGTCTATATAGTTTTAGTGCGGTAAAAGCACCGCGAGGTTTAAATGAAAAAATCTTCCATGTTTGGGTGCATAATCGAAAAGAAGTTGACCGTATAGCCTTGGATATTTCTGGTGGTCGTAAAGAGGGCTATCGAGCGTGGAGCCATAAAACCAATTTTCCTGCAAATGCCGCAGGAAAATGGGTTGTTAAAGTAGTTACTGAATCAGGACAGCTGATAAGGCAGAGAAGGTTTGAGGTTACAGAAGTTTAGCTGTCAGCTTTCAGCCGTCAGTTTTTAGCTGATAGCTTCAGTAAGGGTTTTTCCCTTCACCTACCAGCACACTGAATATTCTTAAATCTAGTTCTAGTTGATGGTATTGCGGCTCCATGTGGCAGCAAAGTTGATAGAAGGCTTTGTTGTGGTCTTTTTCTTTAAAATGAGCCAGCTCGTGTACGACGAGAGCTTTGAGAAGTGGCTCAGGTGCGCGAAGTAGGTCGCTATTAATGGCAAGATCGTGTTTTCGGGTTTTACCTTGCATACGAAAAGTATGGGTACCTAAGGCATTTGTGACCATATCGCCTTGTTTTTTGAATGCGGCACGGCCAAAAGGCAGGGCATTTTTAAGGTAGCGCTTTTTCAGCTCAGTGGCGTAAATGTATAGAGCTTTATCGCTGGTAATGCTATGCGCATCAGGGTATTTGCCCTTTAGGTAGTTAGCAGCTCTGTCGCCATTAAATAGCTGTAACACTTGCTCAATGATGTGCGGCGGGTAACCTTGAAAATAACGGCTGTAATCTTTCATATTTTCTCTGATAAACGGGCGCTAAAATAAACTGCTTTGACTTGCTTCGCGTTCACCTATAAACGGCGCAAGCACGGAGTGATTGTAACCTAAATCTTGGCAAAACTGTCTTGCTAAAAGTGGTGACTGGCGATTATCTGCGGTATGGAAAAACAAATAGGGGGATTTTCCTTCATCAAGCCATTGCTTTACTTTTTTCAGCCATGGCTGGTAATACGACTTATATTCATGTTCAAGACTGGCAATCACAAAGCGCAGCATAGGCTGATTTCCTGTTGCAATGGCATGCACAGGTAAATAAGGCTTTTTCTTTTGCGCATCAATGAGTGCATCGGTATCGGCGGGAACAGCAAATAAAGCGCGGGTATCCATACTGATGCGGTCTATATTATTTTCAATTAACAGCTGATTTAAACGAATTTCAGCATCATCTTTATTAAAAAAGCCGGGGTGACGTACTTCTACACCGTAGCTAAGTTGCTTGGGAAGTTGTGCAATAAAATTAGCAAGCAGTGGCAGTGCGTCAGGGCCAAAGGCGCGGGGTAGCTGCAACATAACTTGCCCCGTTTTAGCAAAAATTGGCTCAAATAAGTTTAGCCATGCATTAAGCTCACTAGTTATATTCGTCAGTTGTAATTCGTGACTAAAACGCCGATGAAACTTAAAAGTAAATTTAAAGTCTTCGGGTACCGCATCATGCCAGCGCACTAATGACTCATGACTTGGGTCAGCATAAAAACTGGTGTTGCCCTCGACTGAGTTAAAGCATTGCGCATACTCACTGAGCATGTCGGCGCTTTTACAGTGACTAGAGAGCAAATTTCCTTTCCATGCGGTGCTAGACCACTGCGGACAACCTAAATACAGCATTAAATCAACCAATAAATTTAAACTTTAGCTAGTGTATCAAAAGAAATGTTTGCTCAGAAGTCGGGGTATATATTTAGCCCCCGACAGGTACTGCTGGCACTCGCATTTTGCGATGGTTTGGGTATAATGCTCTGCCTTAAATGATTACTTTGTATAGTGGCTTTTGCTCTCAAAATAGCGAACTCTTAAGAGCAGGCGGCTATAAGTCTTTAACTGACAGGAATACTATGCGCTCTATATATTGCGGACAGCTAAATAAATCTCACGTAGATCAAGAAGTTGAACTATGTGGTTGGATCAACAAACGCCGTGACCTTGGTGGCCTTATCTTCGTCGATTTACGTGACAGAGAAGGTTTAGTACAAGTTGTTTTTGATCCTGAAGTAGAAGGATTAATGGATACTGCGAATAAACTACGTCAAGAGTTTTGTGTGCAGTTAAAAGGTGTTGTTCGCGCACGCCCTGATAGCCAAGTAAATAAAGACATGGCAACAGGTGAAGTTGAAATTTTAGGCACAAGCTTAACTATCATCAACCGTTCAGAGCCATTACCACTTGATTTTAATCAGCAAAACTCTGAAGAGCGCCGCTTAAAATACCGTTACCTAGATTTACGTCGTCTTGAAATGAGCGACCGTATCAAACTTCGTGCAAAAGCGAGCAGTTTTGTGCGTCGTTTCTTAGATGACAACGGTTTCTTAGATATCGAAACACCGGTACTAACAAAAGCAACACCAGAAGGTGCCCGTGACTACTTAGTACCTAGCCGTGTTCATAAAGGAAGCTTCTACGCTTTACCTCAGTCGCCACAGTTATTTAAACAATTATTAATGATGTCGGGCTTTGACCGTTACTATCAAATTGTTAAGTGTTTCCGTGACGAAGACTTACGTGCTGACCGTCAGCCAGAATTCACACAAATCGATTTAGAGACGTCATTCATGAGCTCTAATGAAGTGCGTGCAATGACTGAGAAAATGATCCGTGAAATGTGGCAATCATTATTAGACGTTGACTTAGGCGACTTCCCAGTTATGCCTTACAGCGAAGCAATGCGTTTATATGGTTCTGATAAACCAGACCTACGTAACCCAATGCAACTTGTAGACGTTGCTGATTTAGTAAAAGACGTTGAGTTTAAAGTATTCTCTGGTCCTGCTAATGACGAAAAAGGCCGTGTTGCTGTATTAACTGTACCAGGCGGTGCTGAGCTTTCTCGTAAGCAAATCGACGATTACACTAAGTTCATTGGTATCTATGGCGCGAAAGGCCTTGCATGGATGAAAGTGAACGACCGTGCTGCGGGCGTTGAAGGTGTACAATCACCAATCGCTAAGTTCTTAAACGAAGAAGTGATCAACCAATTACTTGAGCGTACTAACGCACAATCTGGCGACATCATTTTATTTGGTGCTGACAAGCGCAACGTTGTAAACGAAGCAATGGGTGCGCTACGCCTTAAGATTGGTGTTGATTTAGGCATTACTGATCTAGATAGCTGGAAACCATTGTGGGTTGTTGACTTCCCGATGTTCGAAGAAGATGACGAAGGTACATTGCATGCGGTTCACCACCCATTCACTGCACCGAAAGGTATTTCTGCCCAAGAGCTTGAAGCAAACCCTGCAGGTGCATTATCAGATGCATACGACATGGTATTAAACGGCTACGAAGTTGGTGGTGGTTCGGTACGTATTCACAATGCAGACATGCAAGAAACAGCATTCAGAATCTTAGGCATTGATGCGCAAGAGCAACAAGACAAGTTTGGTTTCTTACTTGACGCACTTAAATATGGTACGCCACCGCATGCAGGTCTTGCGTTTGGTCTTGACCGTTTAGTTATGTTGTTATGCGGTACTGATAACATTCGTGACGTTATTGCTTTCCCTAAAACAACTCAAGCATCATGTTTATTAACAGATGCACCAAGCAAAGCAAATGCAGATGCATTAACTGAGCTTGCAATTAATGTTGTAGCGAAAGACGCTGAATAATTCATAATAACCTGAATTATAAGGCTTAATGAATAATAACCCTAAGGTGTATGCCTTAGGGTTTTTTTGTGCTTAAATGAATATTTAGTATGTTCTTCAAGGAAAGAGTATGAATATCAATGCAACTTTAATCGGCCAAATAATTGTTATTTTAATCCCTGTGTTTGCCGCTATCAGCTATTACTTAGGTAAGCGCAAAACCTCAACACCAATCGTGGTGGCCATTATTGGTGGCTTATTAGCGCTAATTCCTTTGTTTGGTCTTATTTTTATTGCGGTACTTGCGCTTAAAAAAGATACTGAGACCACCGCGTGATCGCAAGCCATTCGCTTTATTTTGAACACACCTTTGAAACAAACCTTGCAGGGCAAACATTTTCGCATTGCGAATTTGAGCAATGTGAATTTATCGACTGTGACTTTAGCAATAGCCAGTTTGAAAACTGCCGGTTCATAGAGTGTGAGTTTAAAAACTGTAATTTAGCTGCGCTTGGGCTTAGATACACCTCGCTTGAAGAAGTAAGCTTTAAACAGTGTAAATTAACCAGTGTGCGCTTTACTGATGTTGATTGGCCGCTACTCGCCAGCCGTGCCCCAGTGAGTTTTGTTGGTTGTGAACTTAGCCACAGCAGCTTTTTTGAACTTAGTTTAAAAGCTTTAAAAATGCGTAGCTGTTTTGCCAAAGATGTTGATTTTAGACATGCAGATTTATCTTCAGCTGATTTTACTGATACGGACTTTCGTGACAGCTTGTTTCAACAAACCAACCTCAGTAAAGCTAATTTTATTGGTGCCAGCCACTTCGCCATTGATATAACAGCTAACAATATCAGTAAGGCCACATTTGAACGTTATGCCGCTTTGGATTTATTAGCAGGGCTCGAAATAGAGCTGGTGGATTAAATATTATTGCTAATTAAGGTTAAGGAAAGTTATGGATTTAAGTCCCATCACCTTAGAAGGTCAATTTGTTAAATTAGTGCCGTTAACGCTTGAGCACCGTGATGCTTTAGTAAACGCCGCTTCAGATGGAAAGCTTTGGGACCTTTGGTTTACCTCGGTGCCCAATGAAGAACGTGTTGACGATTATTTAAGTATGGCGTTTGAACAACAGTCACTTGGTCGCGCAATACCATTTGCTGTTATCGATAAACACACCGATGAGGTGATAGGCTCAACTCGCTTTTGTAATATCGACAGTAAAAACCGCCGTTTAGAAATTGGCTATACCTGGTATGCCAAGCGTTTTCAGCGTACTGGGGTTAATACTGATTGTAAAAAACTGTTGCTGAGTTATGCATTTGAAACACTTAATGTGATTGCCGTTGAGTTTCGTACCCATTGGCACAATCAGGCTTCGCGCAATGCCATTGCTCGCTTAGGAGCAAAACAAGATGGGGTTCTTCGTAATCACCAAATAATGGCAGATGGATGCGTGCGTGACACCGTGGTGTTTTCAATTATTGATGGTGAGTGGCCGATGGTTAAACGTAGCTTAGAATTCAAATTAACATGTTAAATATTAAAAAGGCGGCACTAATGCTCGCGTTAACCCTTAGCGGGCAAACAGCCTTTGCAAGTCAAACAGAGACACTGTTTGATACTGAGCGCACACGCCATATTCCGGTGACCATTACAGCAGCCGATAGCAAATGCACGATAAAGAAAAAATGCCCCGTGGCGTTTATTGGGGCAGGCTATGGTATGGCACATACAGACTATCAATTTGCCCAGCAGGCATTTCATCAGCATGGTTACTTAACGGTTGAAGTTGCTCATGAGTTAAAAGGTGATCCGAGTTTAAACCCTGAGCCGCCCTACATGACCACACGCATGGAAAACTGGCACCGTGGTGTACAAACCCTTGAGTTTTTAGCCATAGAACTTGCAAAGCGATACCCTGCGTATGACTTTAATCAGCTCACTCAAATGGGGGAGATATTGCAGCATTATATGCCGCTATTTATCCCGCTAAGGTTTCTAAGCTGATCACCCTTGATCATCGTCGTATGCTTATCCCGCGAAACAAAAATATTGCTGTACTGACACTACGTGGTAGCGATTACCCAGCAGATAACAACGTATTGCTAACCCCGCAAGAGCTCGCTGTATACCCAGTGACGCAAATTAAGCTTAAAGGTTGGCGCCATAACGATATGTATGATAGTGGCCCAATAGCGCTTGTAGAACGAATGAGTAAAGAGCTCAACGCATTTTTATTTGCTAATAAATAGCAAATGATTTGTTGCTTGATCTGTATCAAAGTTAAGGAGCTAAGCAAGGTGGGGCGGACATAAGTCCTTATGTTTTTGCCTGTGTTTCTCTATCCTCGCGAAGCGCTATAATGAAGAAATGCTATGCTTAGCACTGACTTCTAGAACCTTATTCACTGGAAAAGACAAATGCAACATTTACCTACCGTTGATTATAAATCGGGCGATGCGGCCGCTCAATTTGTTGAGTCACTAAGAAACACAGGTTTCGGTGTATTAAAAAATCACCCAATCCCTCAGTCATTAGTTGAGTCTATTTACAAAAATTGGCAAGAATTCTTTAATTCTGAGCAAAAGCACGAGTTTTTATTTTCAAAAGAAACACAAGATGGTTACTTCCCACCATCAGTGTCAGAAGTTGCAAAAGGCTTTACCGTTAAAGATATTAAAGAGTATTACCACGTTTATCCAAAAGGCCGTGTTCCAGCACAGCTAGAAGAAGAAATCCGTGAGTACTACCGTTTAGCGAATGAATTTGCAGCAACATTATTAAGCTGGGTTCAAGCTGAAGCACCAGAAGAAGTGCGTGCTAAGTTCTCTATCGACCTTAAAGATATGATTGCTAATTCTGAGCAAACACTCCTGCGTATTCTTCATTACCCTCCAATGACAGGTGATGAAGAGCCAGGAGCAATCCGTGCGGCAGCGCATGGTGACATCAACTTACTAACTGTATTACCTGCGGCAAATGAGCCAGGTTTACAAGTACAAAAAACAGATGGCGGTTGGTTAGACGTACCATGTGATTTTGGTAACCTGATCATCAATATTGGTGACATGTTACAAGAAGCGTCGGGTGGTTACTTTCCATCAACGATTCACCGCGTGATCAACCCAACGGGTAAAGCGTCAACGAAATCACGTATTTCGTTACCACTATTCTTACACCCGCGCCCTGATGTTGTGCTTTCTGAGCGCTACACAGCAGACAGCTACTTACAAGAGCGTTTACGCGAACTTGGTGTTAAGTAAAGATTGGTTATAAGACAAAGCGGCATTTGAGCCGCTTTTTTTATGTCTTAAATTTGTCTGCTAAGTTAACCATTAAGTACTAGTTTGCAAATAATTCCATGCATTATTGACTATCCTAGGTATAATGCGCGCACTTCGCCGTATCGGCTGAATTTTTTAAAGAGAGATAGTATGAGTTTTGATGGGTTAGGTTTATCACCAGCTTTAGTAAATGCAGTTTTAGAAAAGGGCTATGAAGCACCAACGCCTATTCAATCACAAGCTATCCCTGCGATCATTGAAGGCCGCGATGTTATGGCCGCAGCGCAAACTGGCACAGGTAAAACAGCAGGTTTTACGCTGCCGTTAATTGAGCGTTTGTCAAAAGGCTCTAAAGCGGGTGGCAACAAAGTACGTGCATTAGTATTGGCACCAACTCGTGAGCTGGCTCTACAAGTAAGCGAAAATGTTGAGCAATACGCTAAGCATTCAAATGTTAGCTCATTTGTTGTTTATGGTGGCGTTAAAATTAATCCGCAAATGATGCGCCTTCGCAAAGGTGTTGATATTTTAGTTGCCACACCTGGTCGTTTATTAGATCTACACAATCAAAATGCTGTTAAGTTTGATGATTTAGAAGTGCTGATCCTTGATGAAGCTGACCGTATGCTTGATATGGGCTTTATTCATGACATCAAACGTATCATTGCTAAATTGCCTGCTAAACGTCAAAACTTGATGTTCTCAGCGACTTTCTCTGATGAAATTCGTGAACTTGCAAAAGGGCTAATCAACGACCCCGTTGAAATTTCAGTTGCGGCAAAAAACACCACAGCTAAAACGGTTGCTCAATCTGTTTATGCGCTAGATAAATCACGTAAAACAGCATTACTTAGCCATTTGATCCGTACTAACGATTGGCAACAAGTATTGGTGTTTTGCCGTACCAAGCATGGTGCGAACCGTTTAGTTAAGCAGCTTGAACGCGATGATATTGTTGGCGCTGCGATTCACGGTAATAAATCGCAAGGCGCTCGCGTTAAAGCACTCGAAGGCTTTAAATCGGGTGAAGTGCGCGTACTAGTGGCAACTGATATTGTAGCTCGAGGCCTTGATATTGTTGAGTTACCTCACGTTGTTAACTACGATTTACCGAATATTTATGAAGATTACGTTCACCGTATAGGCCGTACGGGCCGAGCGGGTGCATCGGGTCATGCTATATCGTTTGTAACAGCTGATGATGCCGACGATTTATATGGTATTGAGCGCTTTATTGGTGAGCTTATTCCGCGTGCAACTGAAGCAGGCTTTGAGCCAAGTAAGCCGGTTGCTGAAAAGCCACTAGATACGCGACCAATTAAGCCGAAAAAGCCAAAGAAACCGAAAAAACCAAAAGCACCAGCTCAAGATGGTCAAGGTGCAGCAAAACCTGCACAAAAGCCAAAACCTAAATCGCAAAAGCGACCTTCACAAGGTAAGTGGCAGGGTAAGGGTAAAGAGCAAGGCCAAAACCCAAAAGGTGCTAACAACACTAATAAGTCGAATAACAATAAACCAGCAGGTAATAAACCTGCGGGTAATCGTCAGCGTGTATCGGGGCCATCTCGCCCAAGACGTAAACCCGCTGCGGATAGTTAATAACAGTAAAAACAAAAAACGCGCAATTGCGCGTTTTTTGTTTTTCTAAGCGATTAAACGAGTTTAATGCAATATAAGGTGGCGACACCAATAAAGAGTGTCACGGTGACACTTAACAAAGTGCCCAGCATGACATATTCAGTGAGTTGTTTTTCGCTACTTTCTTTTAAATCACCGAATCGAAAGATAGATTTGGCCGCTAGCAGAAAGCCCACGCCGCCGTATTCACCTAGCAAGATAAAGCTCAACATTAACACTCGTTCGAGCAAGCCAATAAAATGCCCCGCGGCAGGAATACTGCCTTCATTGTTTATCTGAATATTGATTTTCTCCAGCATCATGCGAATAAACACAGAGCTTGGGTTAAGCACCAATAAATAAGCTGCAATAACAAACAAGGTATCGAGGGCAATCAGCTTCTGCCACGCTAAACTATAAAATTCATTCTTATCACTAAGCCAAACGCTCAGCATTACAATTACAACAAGATGCGCCAACTGGTCGAGTAAAAACGGCACTACGCCTTTATTTGAATACGACTTTGCCAAGTCGATAACATAGTGGCTTAGCATAATCGCAACAGTTGCTAACAATACACGAGAGAACTCTTGCCAGCCGTATGTATATTCCCACAGTGTGAGCACAGCTAAAGAGGTCACGCCGTGTGTTAATACGTGCAAATAGAGCTTACTGGCACGAAAATGACGGTTGTTCCTGTCGTGCACCCAGCTCATTGGTTGCCAATAAAAGTCAGCAAGTAAGTGACCCAGTACTAACGCGGTGAGTAATAGAGCAAAACTGGTCATAACAATCCTTTGAGTGTGGTTTGGCTGTAATTTATAAAGCGCTCGATAAGTTGATAATGGGCTAGGTTGAGTAACTTTGTGACATTCTCTCGGCTAGTATTAAGCTCTTTGGCAAGCTCTGCATGGCTGCTGTTCTCGGCGGTTAAATAATAAAACAGCGCATTGGCCTGCTTTTGACTCATTTTTTCAAGCAGTACTTCGACAAAAGCAATATTAAGCGCAAAGGCTTCTTCAAGGGTGTTATTTTCAATATTTAACACTAAGCGTTGTTGGCTCATGTTATCTAAACCACGGCCTGATAAGGTATAAGCACTGCCTGTGGCTGTTTTTATATCGGCGCGGGGGTTGTCGAGTGAGCCAATAGCCAAGCTTTGTCGCAGCTCATAATTGGCTGCCTTCATTTGCAAATACAACAAGATGGCTGCATGACACACCAGTTCAGGCTCTGTTAGCTGTACTTGCAATGCATCACCACGATAAATGGTGAAGCTTGCATCAAAGCGCTTAGCAACAAAGCGTAAGCTTTGATCAAGCTGATAAAGCATGGCATCGTATTCTTGTTGTGGAATTTTTTGTGATTTAATTAAATCACCGCTGATCACCGCAATCATTATGATCCCTTAGATTAAGTAACTTAATTTAGTTACATTGCTATAAGTAACCAAATTTGGTTACTTTGTTTTATGTAACCAATTTAGGTTACTTTTTCGTAAATATCAACCTAGATATGCTACAGTGAACACAAATCACTAAAGAACAGAAAAATTATGTCAGCAGTTGATAAGCCAAGAGTCGGTATTTTTGTAGATGTACAAAACATTTATTACACCTGTAGAGAAAGCTACAAGAAAAATTTTGACTACAATGCCTTTTGGGCACAAATGAGCGAACGCTACCAAATCGATTGTGCCATTGCGTATGCAATTTACCGTGGCGATGAAAAGCAATCGCAGTTTCAAAATATTTTGCGCGCAATTGGCTTTGAGGTAAAACTGAAACCTTTTATTCAGCGCAAAGATGGCAGTGCGAAAGGGGATTGGGATGTTGGCATTACCATTGACATGCTAGAACATGCCAAGCAGCTCGATAAAATGGTATTACTATCCGGTGATGGTGATTTTGCATTATTACTTGGTCACTTAGCAAATAAGTATCAGCTACCGTGTGATGTCTATGGGGCAGAGCACCTCACCGCTGATATTTTAAAGCAAGCCGCTGCTGAATTTCATTGTATTGATGATTCACTGCTGCTATCAAGGTAAAAAAATATTCCTATAAAAATAAAATGTTTAACTAAAGTATTATTTCAGCTAAGCTAACATTAGCTACACTTGATGATAAATAAAGGAATAGTCACGCACAACGCACTAAATTATGCAAAAAAGCATAAATAAAGGTGTTATAGGACATTGTTGATGTGGTTTCTAATTTTCTTGTCTTTTAAATAAAGCGTTTTAATTCAATAAATTAAAAATAAATATGAAAGTTATACGAATTTTTATAAAAAATATAATGACAACGCTGTCATTTCTTGTGTAACATTAAATCAACAAAGGTTGAGATGATTTCGCATTCTGATAAGAAAAATAATGCGATTTAGACAAAAACTAAACGAAGGCTAGGGGTCGTTAAATGATGGCGAAGAGTGTGAATGAGGACCAATTGTTTATTGGTATTGATGGTGGCGGAACGAAATGCCGAGCAACTATCTACTCTGTTAAACAAGGTGTATTAGGAACTGGCCTAGGTGGTCCTGCAAATCCATTACATGGTTTGGAACGTACTCTCGAAT
Source organism: Pseudoalteromonas shioyasakiensis (assembly GCF_019134595.1). Classification (NCBI taxonomy): domain Bacteria; kingdom Pseudomonadati; phylum Pseudomonadota; class Gammaproteobacteria; order Alteromonadales; family Pseudoalteromonadaceae; genus Pseudoalteromonas; species Pseudoalteromonas shioyasakiensis. Next base: position 1,503,637 of record NZ_CP077770.1, read on the forward strand.
CTATTATGGTCTCAACACAATTAGCACTTCGTGATGCGGGTTTACCGCTTGAAACCGTTCATCAGCTTTATGCCGGCTTAGGTTTAGCAGGCGTAAACCTACCAAGCTTGTACGACAAGATTATGGAATGGGAGCATCCATTTAAACAAATGTTCCTCACCACTGACTTACATACAGCCTGTATTGGCGCCCATGAAGGGAGTGATGGTGCGGTGATCATCACAGGCACTGGCTCTTGTGGGTTTTCTTGTGTAAATGGTCGCACAACTAACTTTGGTGGTCATGGCTTCGCTCTAGGAGATAAAGGCAGTGGTGCCTGGATGGGTCTTGAAGCAATAAAAGCGACCTTGTTAGACCTTGATGGTCTAGGCGAATCAACAAATCTGACTAACGTGATCACCGAGCATTTTGCAGCTGACAATGCAATGGCGATTGTTGAGAAAATGTCTGGTCAGCCTTCGAGTAGTTTTGCCAAATTAGCCCGCTATGTATTTGAAGCAGCCAATCACAATGACAAAGTTGCGGTTTCGATTGTTAAAGAGGGAGCTGATTACGTTAGCAAATTAGCGCAGCGCTTATTAGAGAATAACCCGCCACGTTTATCTATGATTGGCGGTTTAGCCGAGCCATTAAATAAGTGGCTTGCAGAAGATATTGCGAAACGCGTTGAATCTCCTATTCAACCACCGGAAATGGGCGCTGTGTATTTTGCTCAGCAATCCGTGCTTGAACAAAACCAAGAGGTAAGTTTGTAATGACGATTTATCATGCAAGTAAATTGTTTACCGGTGACGAATTTTTATCTGACGTATACTTTAGCGTCGACAATGGTGTGTTTAAGCGTGTTGAAGCAGATGCTAATGCCGTTGCATTAACGGGTTTAGTGGCACCCGGTTTTATTGATGTACAAGTGAATGGCGGTGGCGGGGCGTTTTTTAACGCTGAACAAACGCCAGATTGCTTAGATAGAATAGCCAAAGCTCATGGTCAGTTTGGTTCAACAGCGATTATGCCAACGCTAATTACCGACCAAGTCGAAGTCATGGCAAAAGCGGCCGATGCCACTGCACAAGCAATTGCTGAAGGTGTTCCGGGCGTAATGGGTGTGCACTTCGAAGGGCCGCACCTTTCATTAGGGAAAAAAGGCACCCACAGCGAGCAATTTATTCGTCCAATCACAGAACAAGAATTTGCAATTTACGCCCGCCAAGACTTAGGCATTAAAATGGTTACCTTAGCACCTGAGAATGTCAGTGCTGATGATATCGCACGCTTAGTCGAGTGTGGTGTAAAAGTGAGTATTGGCCACACCAATGCAGACTTTGCGACCACCAATGCTGCACTTGCTGCAGGGGCTGATGGTTTTACCCACTTATTTAATGCCATGTCAGCATTTACATCACGAGAGCCTGGTGTTGTTGGTGCTGCACTTTGGGATGATAACAGCTGGTGCGGCTTAATTATTGATGGTCACCATGTACACCCTTCATCAGCAAAATTAGCAATTCGCAGCAAGCAGCGCGGAAAAATTATGTTAGTCACAGATGCAATGCCACCTGTAGGGACTGACGATATGGAGTTTGATTTTTTTGATGGTCGTAAAGTTATTCGTACTGGCGATCGATTAAATTCAACGACCGGTGAATTAGCAGGCAGCGTACTTGATATGGCAAGTGCGGTGCGCAACACAGTGAACACATTGGATGTTAGCCTTGCTGAGAGCTTACGTATGGCATCACTTTATCCTGCACAATATTTAGGTTTACATAAAAAAGGTCGCTTACTGAGCGGTTTTGATGCTGATTTTGTTGTGTTAGACGCACAGCAAAATGTACAAGCCACCTTTATTGCTGGAAAAGCGCTATAACAAGCTTCCCTGGTAAAAACCCCGCCGTTGTATCGCGGGGCTTTTTCTATTTAAGGTAATACAATGACAACAACACAACCAACAAGAAAACGTTTGGCATCGCTGGATGCACTGCGCGGCATGGATATGTTTTGGATATTAGGCGGACAGTCACTATTCGCAGCGCTCTTCGTTTTAACTGGCTGGACTGGCTGGAAAGTTTTTGAAGCACACACCGTGCATAGTGTTTGGCATGGCTTCACATTTTACGATCTGATTTTCCCATTGTTTATATTCTTATCGGGTGTGGCGATGGGGTTAGCCCCCAAACGCATTGACCATTTACCGTTTGATGAGCGCAAAGTGTATTACCGCAAGGCGGGTAAACGTCTTTTACTATTGTGTTTATTAGGTATTTTGTATAACCACGGCTGGGGCACAGGGATGCCAATGGCGTTGGATGAAATTCGTTATGCCAGTGTACTTGGCCGCATCGCTATTGCGTGGTTCTTCTGTGCAATGTTGGTTTGGCATACCAGTTTACGAACACAAATTATTACCGCTGCGGCTATTTTAGTGGGTTACTGGTTTCTACTTTGTTTTGTTCCAGTGCCAGGTGGCAGTGCCGGCGACCTTTCAGCTGCAGGAAGTTGGAATGCATGGTTTGATGCGCACTTACTACCAGGTATTAGTTATCAAAACCGTGTGGTAGACCCTGAAGGTGTATTGTCGAATATCCCTGCGATAGTCAATGCATTAATGGGTGTGTTTGCAGGTCAATTAGTGGCTCGTGCCCAGAAAATTGGTGAGTGGAAAATGACCGCCTTGTTGTTCGCCGCAGGTGTGGTAAGTGTGTGTTTAGGTTGGTTATGGGATTTACAGTTCCCAGTAAATAAAGAACTTTGGACCAGCTCATTTGTGCTTGTAACCGTTGGCTGGAGTGCCATATTGCTCGCCGTATTTTATGCACTGGTGGATATTCTGCCAGGGCAACGCGCCGCGTATCCTTTTGTGATCATAGGTGCAAATTCAATTATTATTTATTTAGCGTCAAGCCTTGTGAATTGGGGCTATGTCAGCCAAAGCGTATTTGGTGGGGTGGTTCGAGCTGTGCCAGAGGTATGGCAACCCCTGATGGCGGTGATTGCATTATTAGCAGTACAAATGCTGGTATTGCATTGGATGTATCGCCGTAAGATCTTTGTTAGTGTTTAATAATTATTAAACACTAACATAAATAGTAATTTTTTATTCACTTTTACTTTACAAAGATAAAACTAGAAGTGATAATGACAGCGTTGTCATAATGGTTGTAGCTACTGCATCGTATCCTGGCAGTGGTTTGATCTAAAACCCAGCTCGATTGCACGTGGGGTTGGGTTTTAGGTCCCATTTTTTTCCAACTTATAATTAGAGCTAATCGATATGCAAATAGTGATTCTTGATGATGCAGCCCAAGTTGCAGCGTATGGTGCCAACATCTTTGCGAAACAATTACTAAAAAAACCAGTCTCGGTACTTGGTCTCGCCACAGGTTCAACACCTGTTGCTTTGTATCAACAACTGATCGAAAAAAATAAAGCGGGCGATATTTCGTTTAGCCAAGCGACAACATTTAACTTAGACGAATACTTAGGTTTAACTGGCGAGCATCCACAAAGCTACCGCTACTTTATGAATGAGCAGCTGTTTAACCATGTTGATATCGACAAACAAAACACCCATGTACCGCCAGGTGATGCAGTAAATCCACTTGTTGCTTGTACTGAGTATGAACAAAAAATCACAGCCGCTGGTGGTGTTGACGTACAACTACTTGGTATTGGCCGTAACGGTCACATCGGTTTTAATGAACCTTCATCAGGTTTGACATCACGCACCCGTGTTAAAACACTGACGAAAGCGACGATTGAAGACAATGCGCGATTTTTTGATGAAGGCGAATATCAACCGCATTTATCAATCACTATGGGTATTGGCACCATTTTAGAAGCAAAAAAGGTAGTGCTTTTGGCGACGGGTGCAAGTAAAGCGGATGCCGTCCACGCCATGATTGAAGGCCCGTTAATGGCTAAATGCCCAGCTTCAGCACTGCAACTTCATAAAGATGCGGTGATCATCATTGATAAAGCTGCAGCAAGTAAATTAGAAGATTTAGAGTTCTATCAGCACATTGAAGCTGAGAACCAAAAACTACAAGCGCACCTAGCGACCTTGTAAAATTGTGAGAGAGAATAAAAAAGCCCAGTTTGGGCTTTTTTTATGCCTGTAATAAATTGGGTTTATCATCCGCTTATGGTAGTTTTAGCGAGTTAACTATTTTCAAGGAATGCCATGCTGAATTACTCTCAAATGCCATTGGATCGTGCATCAAATCGCCGAAAAGATCCAAAGTGGTTAAAGGCTCAAATGAATTCTCAGAGTCGCTGGTTATTGGTCAATAACAATCAAAGTTTATTTGTTAAAGACAGTCCTGAAGTGTGTTATTTACGCTTATCTCAAGTGGATCATCTCGATTTATCAAAAGGCATTTTATTGGGGTTAGACGACGATGATGTGGCTCATTTTGCTTTAGATGTCAGCCATGTTCCAGATTCACTCATTGAGCCTATGCTCAATGGCGCTGAATTTGTTGATATTCGCAAGTTAGGCCCACAAGTTGAGCTAAAACAAGGTTCGATTGCCGCACTGGCAAGGGGTTTGTGTTTTTGGCACGCAACGCACCGTTTTTGTGGTCGTTGTGGTCATGAAAATAACATGGTTGAAGCAGGGCATTCACGTTTATGTGAGAACCAAACTTGCCAGCATCAAACTTTTCCGCGAACCGATCCTGCGGTGATTATGATAGTCACAAAAACCTTTTCAGATGGGGTTGAGCGCTGCTTGCTAGGCCGTCAAGCAAGCTGGCCTGACGGTGTTTTTTCAACTCTTGCTGGTTTTGTTGACCCAGGTGAAACACTAGAGCAGGCCGTTGCCCGCGAAGTTATGGAAGAAGCTGGTGTTGCGGTGAAAGATATTCAATACATCGCTTCACAGCCTTGGCCATTTCCATCATCAATTATGTTTGGCTTTATGGCCACAGCAGTTTCAGAAGATATTCAAGTAGATAAAGATGAGTTAGACGATGCAAGATGGTTTAGCCGTGCTGAACTTAATGAATTCGGCCAATGGCATGAGCAGGGCAGTCACCTTAAACTAACCCGACAAGATTCTATTTCTCGATTTTTGGTTGAGCACTGGCGCAACCTGTAAAGCACAGCTTGGACAAATTATGACAAAGACAAATAAAAATACCCAAATCGTCTCTGCAGGGCGTAAAAAAGCATATACACAAGGGGTTGTGAACCCTGTGGTGCAACGTGCATCAACGGTAGTATTCGATTCAGTGGCTGATTTAAAAGCAGCGGCGAAGAAGCGAGGTGACAAAACGTTATTTTATGGCCGTCGCGGTACGACGACACATTTTGCTCTGCAAGAAGCGATTACTGAACTTGAAGGCGGCGAAGGCTGTGCGCTGTATCCATCAGGGGCGGCTGCAATAAGCAATGCACTACTCTCGTTTGTGAAAACGGGCGATCATATTTTAATGGTGGATACCGCTTACGAGCCAACCCGTGATTTTTGTGACAAAATACTGGCTGGATTAGGCATTGAAACAACCTATTACCCGCCGGGAATTGGTGCAGGGATTAGTGAGCTTATTAAAGATAACACTCGCGTATTGTTTTTAGAGTCACCTGGCTCAATCACCATGGAAGTGCAAGATGTGCCAGCCATGGTTGCTAAGGCAAATGAGCGCGGTGTAATGACCATGCTAGATAACACCTGGGGGAATGGTCTGCATTTTAGACCGCTTGAGCATGGCGTAGATATTAGTATTCAAGCTGCTACAAAATACATCGTTGGTCACTCTGATGTGATGATGGGGGTGGCGGTTGCTAATAAAAAGTATTGGCCAACCCTTCGAGAAAATTCATACCTACTTGGTCAATGTACCTCTGCAGATGATGCCTATTTAGCATTACGTGGTCTGCGTACTATGGCTGTGCGTTTAAAACAGCATGAACAAGCTGCCATCGAAGTGGCTAAATGGCTTGAGACGCACCCATTAGTTGATCATATTCGCCATCCGGCCTTTGCAACGTGCCCGGGTCATGAGTTCTTTAAGCGAGATTTTGATGGCAGTAACGGCTTATTTTCATTTGTAATGAAGCAAGGTAATCAACAAGCGATTGATGCGTTTTTAGATAGCTTGCACCATTTTAAAATGGGCTTTTCTTGGGGTGGTTATGAGAGTTTAGTCACAGCAAACCTGAGCATGAAAGGGCTACGCTCTGAAACAGGTTGGTCGCAAGGCCCGGTAATAAGGCTACACATTGGTCTTGAAGATGTGGCTGATTTACTAGCCGACCTTGACCAAGCGCTTGCAGTGTACGAAAGCCACCTCTAGGTTAAAAGTTTATACTTTGTTACATAAGACCCGCTTGTCGGGTCTTTTTTTTCTGGTAATTCAAGCTGTTTCAACTTAGTGTAATTCTAATAATAAAATTCATTAAGGATTATGAGTGACGCAGTTACATCCTAAACGTCTTGCACAAATTGCCCAATTTGAGCTGGTACGACTATTTCTGACCAAACGTGGTTTGTTGGCGGTTGCCGCTTTTGCCATTTGTTGGCTACTTATTTTACGCTATCCCATTGCCCAATCTGTGACCTTAATTAGCTCACCTGATTTTGCCGACTTTGCAAGGCAAGCATTTGGCGCCATTGGCATTAGTAAATTACTTGATTGGCCTGAATCTGAACTTGCCGTTTACTGGCTGATTGCTTTATTTAGTTTCCCAAGCTTTTGTTTGTTTTTATGTAGTGACCAAACAGTGGGTGATAGGCAACGAGGTACGTTACGCTTTTTATCACTTAGAGCTACTCGTTCAGAAATTATTATTGGCCGCTTTTTAGGGCAGCTACTCATTTTAGCGGCATTGTTATTTGTTACCTTGATGGCAACGGTTGCAATGCTCGGCTATCGTGAGCCAAGTTTGCTGCTTTCTGGCTTATCACGAAGCTTTATGTTGTTATTTTATTTGCTTGTTGCGGTTATGCCATTTATTGCTTTGATGAGCTTTTTGAATACCTTTGCCCGTTCATCGCGTCTTGCATTTGTGTTGGCTATTTTGTTCTTTGCTGGCGGTAATATTGTGATTGGCTTACTAACATGGCAATGGCCTGCATTTGAGGTTTTAAATTACATATTTCCGGGCTATCAACTTGATTTAATGGCGGGTCAGCGTGCAGGTGTCACATTGGCTCTTGGTTTACCACTTTTACAAACGGTAGTGCTACTGGTTGCTGGTGAACGAATTTTTGCGAGGAGCTCATTATGACCGTTTTAATTCAAGCACAAGGCTTGTCAAAAAACTACGGGGCTAAACGAGCGCTCGATAACGTTAGCTTTGAGATAAACAAAGGGGCACCGGTAGCGCTAGTTGGTCCAAATGGTGCGGGTAAAACAACGTTATTCAGTTTGTTATGTGGCTATATATTACCAAGCTCAGGAAAGCTATCGGTGATGGGTCATACCCCAGGCAGTGCGGCGTTATTTGGTAAGCTAACCGCGTTGCCGCAAGATGCCCAGCTTGATCCTCGTTTTAGTATTGCGCATCAACTTAACTTTTATGGTCAATTACAAGGGCTCAGTGGTGCGGTTCGTAAAAAAGAAACGGCTCGTGTTTTAGAGCTCGTTGGTTTGTCAGAAGTGGCTAAGCAGCGACCAGATGACCTTTCTCATGGTATGCGTAAGCGAGTGACGATTGCACAGGCATTAATTGGTTCACCTGAAATAGTGATGCTTGATGAAGCAACTGCAGGCCTTGATCCAATTCATGCTCGTGAGGTAAGGGAGCTGGTAAGTTCTTTAAGTAACGAAGCAACATTTATTTTAAGCTCCCATGACTTAACTGAGCTTGAGCGATTATGCTCTGGGGTTTTACACCTCGATAAAGGGGTGTTAAGTGAGCATCAAGCCCGTTCTAGCACGCAGGATAATAAACACTTTATTACGCTGCAGTTAAATCAACAATATGATGATGTAGAAGCAAAGCTTGCTGGCCTTGCCCAAGTACATCATGTTTATATGAGCCAAGCAAAAGAATATGTGATCGAGTTTGAAAAAACCGCTGAGCCTTTTGATATCAATCTTCTACACTTTTGTTATCAACAAGGTTGGCAGTATCGTCAACTGGTAAATGGTCACACACTCGAAAACCAAATTTTTCATAAGGAGAGCTAATTATGGGTCTATTAAGCGGATTAATGGGTAACGCAAGTGAAGTCGATAACGATGATTTAGAAGAGCTGCTTGCTAATACCCTGATTGATGGTGAAACAGTACAAAAAGCCTATAAAGTCATTCGTGATATGTTCATCTTTACCAATAAAAGATTAATTATTTTTGATAAACAAGGTGTTACTGGTTCTAAAGTTGAAATGCTGAGTATTGCTTACTCAAAAATAACTAAGTTTAGTAAAGAAAGTGCTGGGCATTTTGACCTTGATGCTGAACTAAAAATTTGGGTTGGTTCAGATCCAACGCCAATCAGCAAAGACTTTAAAGCAGGAGATAACATTAATGAGGTTTATAGAATTATAAGCGAGTTTGCTTTATAAGGTACTGACAAGCTTTATTTTTTCACTAAAAGTTGGCTTAGAGACGCAAGTTTCGGCCAACTTTTTCTTTACATTTGCCGACACTTTATTACAATTAATCAAGTAAAAACAAATGCTTAGTTAAGTTTCCATTCAGTTTTCTCACGTTAGCATGTGCCCAACTTAGCCATCAGGCTAGTTTTCAACAGCAATGAAACAATGTTAATAGGGAAATCTGTTTATGAAAAAGTTAGCAGTTATTATTTCGAGTATGCTTCTGTCAACTGCCGCGACTGCTGCGGATAGTTACCAATCAATCAGCCATTTAGGATACATGGACACCGATGGCAACGACACAGTAAGTGTTGACTCAACATATTACTTCGCGCCAAAGAAAACAATGGGTCCATACGACCAGTTTGAATACATCAACAGAACAACCAACGTATTTGGTTCGTACGCAGATGATGACTTTGGTGATGTAACTAACATCGGTGGTGAATACTTCGTACAAGATTTTGTATTTGGTGCGGGTTACAGCAACTACGATTACGGTTCAGATACTGATTTATTCAATGTGTCTGCAGGTTACTTCTTTAATCCTAACCTTCTTCTTAAAGCGACATTTATCGACGTAGAAGACGGTGATAACACTGTAATGTTCGACCTTAAGTACAATCACCAGCTTAACAGCACTGATTACTTAGGTTTCACATTCACAGCTGACGATGAGTTTGATTACCGTGCAGTAAATGCAAAATACTTCATGGATCTTCAACAAGGTAACTACCTAACAATTGAAGGTACAATCTCTGATACAGACGATAGCGGTAGCTCTTGGGAACTAGGTTCTAACTATTACTTCTCTAAAGCAACGTCAGCATTTGTAACGTTTAACAAAGAAGATGACTACAGCTTTGGTGCACAGCACTTCTTTAACAAAAACGTTGGTTTAAAAGCAGGTTATGCAAACAACTGGGATGACTCAGACTACGATGCATACTTTGCAAACGTAAGCTTACAGTTTTAATCATTAATTTGATGATATAAAAAAGCCCGCATTATGCGGGCTTTTTCGTTTTTATCATTACCAACCGCACTGGCGGCCTTCATTTTGCTCATCAAGGTATTTTTGTAACGGTGCAAAGTAATCTAAGATTGCTGTTGCATCCATTTCTTCTTTACCAGTGATAGTAGCAAGAGCTTCTTGCCATGGGCGGCTTGAGCCCATTTCTAACATTGCATTTAGTTTTTCACCTGCCTCAGCAGAGTTGTATACAGAACAACGGTGAATCGCTTCTTCGTTACCGGCAATTTCACATAAACTTCTGTGGAAGTCGAATTGTAAAATGTGCGCTAAGAAATAACGTGTGTAAGGCGTGTTTCCTGGTACGTGATACTTGGCACCTGGATCGAAGTCTGCTTCGCTACGTGCGATAGGCGCTTGTACACCTTGGTATTTTTCACGTAATTCCCACCACGCTTTGTTGTAGTTCTCTGGTGTTACTTCACCTGAGAAAACTTTCCAGCGCCATTGGTCTACTAATAAACCAAATGGGATAAATGCTACTTTGTCTAATGCCATTTTCATTAACAGGCCGATATCTTTTGATTCATCAGGCACTTCGTCTAATAAACCAATTTCTTTTAAATAACCCGGCGTTACAGAAAGAGCAATGGTGTCACCAATCGCTTCGTGGAAACCATCGTTCGCACTTTCTTGATAATAAATAGGCTGCGTGTTGTACGCGCGTTGATAGAAGTTATGGCCTAACTCATGGTGAATAACAGAGAATTCTTCACCTGTGCGTTGAATACACATCTTAATACGTAGGTCGTCTTTACTATCAATATTCCAAGCTGACGCATGACACTGTACGTCACGATCTTGTGGTTTAGTGAATAGTGAGCGCTCATAGAAGGTATCTGGCAATGGCGCAAAACCCATTGAGGTGAAGAACTTCTCAGCGCCACGTACCATTTTAAGTTCGTCGTAATCGTGTTCAGCTAATAGTTCTGTTACGTCATAACCAGGATCGGCATTTTCTGGCGCAACAACATCGTAAATGTTACCCCACGTTTGTGCCCACATATTACCTAAAAGGTGTGCAGGGATAGGCTGGTCTTGAGGTACTTTATCTTCGCCATATTTTTCACCTAGCTTGGCACGAACGTGACAATGTAATGAATCATAAAGCGGTTTAACTTGGCCCCAAATACGGTCGAGTTCTTTTGCAAAATCATCGGCTGGCATGTCGTATTTACTACGCCACATAGCACCTGTATCTGCATAACCTAGCTCTTTTGCACCTTCATTGGTGAGGGCAACTTGTTGCTCATAAAGCGGGCGCATAGGTTTTGAAACTTGACGCCAACCTTGCCATAAATCAAGCAATTCATTGTAATCACGGCTCGTTGCCATTTTGGCCGTCATCTCGCCAAGGCTTAAACAGCTACCATCTTCTTTACAGTATTTACCTTTACCATAAATACCCCCTAGCTCAGCCACTAATTGTGAGAGCTTAGCTGTTTTTTCAGCATCTTGTGGTGCAGGTAAGGTGAGGGCTAGTTTAAGTTTATCGAGTTTACGACGCGCATCGTAATCAAGCTCTAAACTATCGAATTTTGCAGCTTCATTAGCAAGGCGAACAACGGCTTCGGTCATCTTGCGATTTACTTCAGCAGATAGTTCAGCAGTATCATGGGTAATGAAGTTGGCATAAATCCACTCAGCACGGCTTGCCTCTAAATAAAGCGCGCTTAATTCTTTTTCAGTAGCGGCGATAAATTTATCGGCATCTTGTCCGGTTACTTGGCTTGTTTTGACTTCAGCAGTCGTTGTTTTATTGCTCGCAGCGTCATCATTACAGCCTGTAAGTGCAAGTGCGCTTGTGACCATAAGCGCGCTGATGCTGAGCTTAAATGGAGTCTTTTTCATAACGTTCCCTAGAAGTTTATTGTTATTTATTGCCCATGCATAATAGCAGTGTCTTAGTAAACAACAAACTGCCTAGTCGAAAACAACCTAAGTAAGAGCTGCTTACGTTGTATTTATGGCACGATCAGTCATACTTGAAGCAGTTAATTAAAATAAAAGGATTGCACAATGACGACCGTAATCATTCTGTTACTGGTTGCTGTGATTGTAATTTTTGCGGTGAAAGACATTCGCCTCAATCTTGTCACACGACCTACGTTTAGTATGTTTAAAAAAGTTTTGCCGCCGTTATCGCAAACAGAACGTGAAGCTATGGAAGCAGGTGATGTTTGGTGGGATGGTGAACTATTCAGTGGTAACCCTGATTGGCAAAAACTGCATCGTTTTCCTAAACCTGAACTCAGCGAAAAAGAACGCGCATTTATGGGCGAGCAAGTCGAAACCTTGTTAGCCATGCTTGATGATTATCAAATTGTGCAAAAAGATAAAGACCTACCAAAAGAAGTGTGGGACTACCTAAAAAAAGAAGGTTTTTTTGCGTTAATCATTCCTGAAAAATTTGGTGGTCGCGAGTTTTCGGCGATTGCAAATTCAACCATCGTATCGAAAATTGCCACTAAGAGCTTAACCGCTGCGGTCACCGTTATGGTGCCCAATAGCTTAGGTCCAGGTGAATTACTGCTTCACTATGGTACTACTGAGCAACAAGAGCGTTGGTTGCCAAGCCTGGCTAAGGGTGATGATGTACCTTGCTTTGCATTAACAGGTCCTGAGGCTGGGTCTGATGCAGGCAGTATTCCTGATACAGGGGTGGTTTGTAAGGGCATGCATAACGGTGAAGAAGTGATTGGTTTAAAACTTAACTGGTCAAAACGTTATATCACCCTTGCGCCAATTGCCACAGTGCTGGGTCTTGCATTTAAAATGTACGATCCTGAGGGCTTATTAGGTGATAAAAAAGAGCTTGGCATTACATGTGCGCTTATTCCAACTGATCACGAAGGTGTACAAACAGGTGAGCGTCATTACCCGTTAAACATGGCATTTATGAATGGCACAACATACGGTAAAGATGTGTTTATTCCACTTGATTGGATCATCGGTGGCGAAAAGGGCGCTGGTCGAGGCTGGCGAATGTTAGTTGAATGTTTAAGTGCAGGCCGCGGTATTTCGTTACCGGCACTTAGTACAGCAACTGGCCATTTGGCTTCAAGAATGACATCAGCATATGCAACCGTACGCCAACAATTTGGTGTTTCGATCGGCCAATTTGAGGGTGTCCAAGAGGCATTGGCACGTATTGGTGGATTAACTTACACCTTAGAATCAGCAAGGCTAATGACCGCAGGGGCGATTGACTTAAAATTGAGTCCGTCTGTGGTTACCGCTATAGCTAAGTACCATATGACTGAAATGGGTCGTACAGTAATGAATGATGCTATGGACATTCATTCTGGTAAAGGTATTCAAGTTGGTCCTAATAACTATTTAGCCCATGGTTATATGGGGATCCCGGTATCGATTACTGTTGAAGGTGCAAATATTCTTACTCGTAATTTGATGATCTTTGGCCAAGGCGCTACCCGCTGTCATCCGTTTGTTTTAAAAGAAATGGAAGCAGCAGCAATGGAAGATCATGATGTTGCTTTAAAAGAATTTGATTCATTACTACTGCAACACATTCTTTTTGCAGGTAGCAATGCGGGTATGGCATTTGTGCACGGTTTAACACGCAGTTACTTTGCTAAAGCCCCTGTATGTGGCGCAACTACTGTTTACTACAAACAGTTAAGCCGCATGAGCCGTGGTTTAGCATTTTGTACTGATGTTGCCATGTTAGTATTAGGCGGTGAGTTAAAACGCAAAGAGATGATTTCGGCACGTTTAGGTGATGTGCTTAGCCACTTATACCTTGCTTCATGTGTATTGAAACGCTACGAAGATGAAGGACGTCAGCAAGCTGACCTACCATTTGTGCAATATGCCGTTGAGCATTCGTTATTCTGCATTGGTCAGGCATTCGACGGCTTCTTTAAAAACTTCTCTAATCCTGTGGTTAATTTTTTACTAAAACGTATTGTGTTCCCACTAGGTAATCACTACCACCGTCCAAGTGATGAGTTAGCCCAAACAATGTGTGAGCACATGAGCAAACCTGGGGTCTTTAGAGACAGATTAACCCACCTTTGTTATGTCGATGAAAATGCAGGGACAGGTGTAATGGAAAATGCCTTTTTAACCATGATAGATACCCATGAAGACTTTAAGCAGCTTCGTAAATGGCAAAAAGAAGGCACTATTGCCAAAAACCTTGAACTCGAGGGCGCAATTGCCGCAGCAGCAGAGAAAAACTTAATCAATGAGACGGTAGCAGAGCGTATGAATCAAGCCAATGAGCTACGGAAAAAAGCAATAGCCGTTGATAACTTTGCTCCCGGCGAGCTGTAATTTCTTGTAAAGTTAAATTAAACAAAGCCTTGCATTTGCAAGGCTTTTTTATATTAGCTTATACCAATTCGCTTAATTAAGTATTATTGAGGATTGGTATTACAGGCCGCTAGCGATGACTTTTTCTGCTTCACTAGCTGGCATGGGTTTCGCTTTTAAAAAGCCTTGGCCAAATTTACATTGAGTTTGTTTTAAAATTGCTAATTGTTTTTCTGTTTCAATCCCTTCAGCAACAACATCGAGCTTTAACGACTGTGCTAACGATAAAATGGCATCAACTAAGGGGTTGTGCGCTTTGTTTAAGTGGTCAATGAAACTTTTATCAATTTTCATTATGTGAATCGGTAATTGGTGTAAATAACCAAGCGCAGAGTAGCCAGTACCAAAATCATCTAAACAAAGTTTTACTTCAAGAGGCTCAAGGCCCTTGATGATTTTTGTAGCAAGCTCTAAATTACCAATTAGCCCAGATTCGGTGATTTCTAAGCACAGCGAACCTAAAGGAAGCATGTATTTAGAGTACAAGGCATGAATTTGTGCCACAAAATCGAGGCTCGCAAAATGACGCGATGACACATTCACAGTAATGCGGCCAAATGCTTTACCTTCACTCGTCCACTTTGAGATTTGCTTAGCAGCAAGCTCAAGCAAATGTAAATCTAGATTAATAATCTGGCCAGTGTCTTCTGCAACCGGAATAAAATCGTTAGGTGAGACAAAGCCTTTACTAGGGTGGTGCCAGCGTACGAGCGCTTCAAACCCTACAACTTTTGTGTCTTGAATGGTAAAAATTGGCTGGTAATAGAGCTCAAAATCGTCATGCTCAATACCATGCTGTAAATCATTTTCTATATCAGCATGATTTTTAAGTTTTTTACGCATAGTATTGTTGAAAAACTTAACCTTGCCTCGTCCAGACGACTTCGCCTCGTACATTGCTGCATCGGCATGTTGTAATAGTTTATACGCTTGATCGCGACTACTCTCACAAAACGCAACACCAATACTGGTAGATGCTTGCAATAGGTGGCCGTCAATATTGAGAGGCTCAGCGAGAGCCTGTTGAATTCGGTCAAGGGCATCATTAATTTGCTGTTTATCGGTGATGTTTTCCATAAGAATGGCAAACTCATCTCCCCCTAAACGGGCAAAGGTGTCGGTGTTGCGAATAGTACCTAAGATCAACTCACAGATTTTTACCAAAAAGTGGTCGCCAACCTCGTGACCTAATGAATCATTGATACTCTTGAAGCGGTCAAAGTCTAGATAGAGTAGGGCATGTTGATTGCGCTTATCAGCTCTTGCAAGGCGAAGGATCGCATGTTTGATTCGTTCAATTAGCAACGAGCGATTAGCAAGGCCAGTTAATTCGTCGTGTAGAGCGCGGTGCTCAAGCTCTTGTCTCGATAATTGACGGTCTATCGCCATGCTAATTTGACGGCTCACATACGTGAGTAAGGCACGGTCGTGTTCGTCATAGTGATAGCTTTCACTGTAACTTTGTACAGCGATAACACCACTAATACGCTCATTTACTTTAAATGGCACACCTAACCAAGACTCGGCCTGGCGACCAACCATTTTGAAATGACCCGCATCAATGTGCTGTTGAAATTCTTCTTTCGTAAAAAGTAAAGATTGGTCGATGTTTAATAAATAATAAGATGCAGTGTCTTTTAGTTGTTCTTTCGATATTTTCTTGTGCGCGTTAGACCGCACGCCTTCTTCGATAATATAAACTAAATCAAGCACATCGAGTTGCTTGTCATACAAGCCAATAAAAAAGTTATCTGCTCTAAGTAAAGAGGTAATAATGCCATGTAAAGACTCAAAGAAACTATCTAGCTCGCTCGATTGATAAGTTAGATTGGCTATTTGCAGCATCGAGCGTTCTAGTTTTTGTGCATCGTTTAACTGCATCACAGTTTGCTGTAAATCTTCTACGGTGCGAACCTGATTTATCTTGGCACTTAATAGATGCGCTACTGTTGATAAAATCTCTAAATGCGCGTCGTTGTAGTAATCTTTTTGCGGGTGCTCACAGTCAATGACACCCAGAACTTTTTCTTTGTAAACTAATGGTACACAAAGCTCAGAAAGAGCAGGGCGAGAGTCTGCGATATAACGCGGGTCTTTACTTACATCGCCAATCATTAACGGTATACCAGTGCTTGCGACATACCCAGTAATACCTTGATCAAAGCTGATTTCTGTACGATCGATATGGTAAGTATCGTGGCTGCTTGCAGTGCCAATAGACGCCATTTCTTTAAGGGTACGCGTTTTATCGTCTGCTAGATAAATAACACACTCTATAAAACCTAGGCGGCTTACCACTTCTGACGTGACATACTCTAATAGCTCTTCAACTGTGTCTAATTGCATCACAGAGGATGAGAACTGATTGATAATATGTAGTTGGTCTGTTTTGACCTCAAGTGCAAAAGCAGCGTCTAAACTCTTAGGCATAGATTAAAAGGTAACCGAAATGTTGTATTAATTTATTACGTTAACCTACTATCAAACTATCCACAAAGTTATTTTCAAAAAAAACTGGAACTGGTGTAAACTAGGCACCTGAATATGAACTTGGGTAAATAAGCGAGGTTATTTGCTCAATGTTTACGCTATCCCCCTAACTTTAGCCGTGGAAACAAGCAATGTCAGATTTAAATTCGATGCAAACTCTAACAATTACACGCCCAGATGATTGGCACATTCATTTACGTGATGGCGAGCAACTCGTTGATACCGTTCGTGATGCTAGCCGTTACATGGGGCGCGCGATCATCATGCCGAACCTTGTTCCACCGGCAACCTGCACAGACACTGCTTTATCTTACTACGAGCGAATTAAAGCAGCGGGCCCACAAGGTAACTTTGAACCATTAATGGTGCTTTACCTAACAGACAAAACTACACCAGAAGAAATCAAAAAAGCTAAAGCGACAGGTAAAATTGTTGCTGCTAAGTTGTACCCAGCTGGTGCGACTACCAACTCAGATTCGGGTGTAACATCAATCAAAAACATTTACCCGGTACTTGAGGCAATGCAAGAAGTTGGGATGTTGCTGCTAGTGCATGGTGAAGTAACCGATTCATCAATCGATATTTTTGACCGTGAGAAGATATTCCTAGAAACAATTCTAGCGGACGTGGTTAATGACTTCCCGAGTCTTAAAATTGTGCTTGAGCACATCACGACAAAAGATGCGGTAGAGTTTGTTAATAATGCACCAGAGAATGTTGCTGCAACCATTACTGCTCATCACCTTCTTTATAACCGTAATCATATGCTCGCAGGTGGTATTCGCCCGCATTATTACTGCTTACCTATTCTAAAGCGTAACATTCATCAGCAAGCGCTAATTGGTGCTGCAACAAGCGGTAGCAAAAAATTCTTCTTAGGTACTGATTCTGCACCACATTACAAAGACAAAAAAGAAGCGGCTTGTGGTTGTGCAGGGGCTTATACTGCTCACGCAGCTATTGAGCTTTATGCTGAAGCGTTTGAAGAAGCAGGAGCTTTAGACAAGCTAGAAGGTTTCGCGAGCCACTTTGGCCCTGACTTCTATGGTATGCCTCGAAACCAAGATACAATTACATTGGTAAAAGAGAGCTGGACAGTACCAGCAAGCTATAAACTAGGCGATTCAGAAGTGGTACCAATCAAAGCTGAAGCGCAAATGGATTGGCAAGTTAAATAAGTTTTAGCAAGCTATAAATTGAGAATTTAAAAGCCCATCTATTTGATGGGCTTTTTTTCATTGATAATTAATTGTTTATAAATAGTACTGTCATATATTTATGTTTAGGCAGTTGACCTTAAAATTATTTTCGATTAATAGAGCTAAAAGCAATTTAATGTGTTAGTCTTAAATTGCTTTGAGTTTTTGCGTATTGAATTTACGGATAATGTGCGGCTGTACGGTTACCGGTTTGGTTATTGGTTCTTCCTGTACTTTACCCCAAGTTTATTGGGCATTCACTCAGGGAGGATAGAGCCATTATGGCTGAATTTTAATAATTGACTTACAGGAAAATTTGGTATGTCAAACACGGTTACTGGTAAAGTTAAGTTCTTCAACGAAGCTAAAGGTTTCGGTTTTATTGAACAAGAAAATGGCCCTGATGTATTCGTACACTTCAGCGCTATCACAGGTACAGGCTTCCGCACTTTAAGCGAAGGTCAGCAAGTATCTTTCGGCATCAAACAAGGTCAAAAAGGCCCTGAAGCTGAGAACGTAGAAGTAGCATAATTTATTATGCGAACCTAAGCATTTTGGTGAAACAGTTTCTGTTTCACCAAAATTCATTTCCATGCCCTGCCACACCTCAAGTTTAAACCCTCAATAAACACGAATAAATTGTACCGAAATTATCTTCCTCCAAAGGCATTGTTTAAGACTAAATTAATCAGCCAATAAGCTAGAACTTCGCATTCTATGCCCTAAAAGCTACTCTCCATAACTAAAGTATTATATGCTGTACTGATGAAATTTATTTTTAACATGACATCACCTGTTATGTTTAGTTAGTAGTTTTCATCGAGCCTTAATGTTATCAGCTAAAAGTTTATAGTTATTTTCAGCAATCTAGAAATAACCCGCTAAACTTAATTTATCCACATGTGGAAAAAATGCTGAGTAACTTTTACCTGTTTGATGAAATATAATGAAGGTTTGCTAATCGATGAGCATAGGAAACAATATACTTTTGGTAGACGACCACCCAATGGTGGCAACAGCAATTAAAATGGTACTCGCTAAGTCTACACTAGTGAACGAAGTACAAGCTGTTGGAAGTCAAAAGGAAGCATTGCAGTTTTTAAAAAGTAATAATGTAGCGCTGGCAATTTTAGACATTGAGTTAGAAGACTCAGATGGCTTTAGTTTATATAAGCGTGCAGTCAGTAGTGGGTTTACTGGCAAAGTATTGTTTTTATCTGCTAAGCAAGACAAGCATATTATTCGTACCGCAGCAAAACTAGGCGCTCAAGGATTTGTTAACAAGGCCGAAAGCCTTGAAGATATCTCCTCTGCAGTTGAAATGATATTGCGGGGTTATACTTTCTTTCCTCAAGAACACCTAATAGCGTCTGAAAAAGACATAGACGAGTTACTCACTGAACGTGAACTCGCAGTGATGAATTATCTACTGCAAGGTTTATCGAACAAAGATATAGGTGAAAAGCTCTTCATTAGTAACAAAACGGTTAGTACATACAAAGCGAAAATATTTGAAAAACTTGAAGTTGATTCAATTATATCACTCGCTAAACTTGTAAAAGACCGCGCCGTATTCTAAATCTCTCACCCGTAGCGGTGAGAGATTTCAACTCCCTCATTCTTGTGTTTAGTGTCTGATTTGACTGCTTATTGAGCAGGAATAGCTAGTGGATGAATAAAAATTCTTCTAAACAGATTTATTAGATGAACAAAGTGAATTTTTTTTTCATTTTTCTTCAGCATTTTCAGATTTGGTGAAATGTTACATTTATGTTTAAGGTTGAAGCTTGCATCAATGCAATGTTCGCCAGCAAAGGGCTATAGAAGTATCACATGAACACCTCTGTTATATTTTTGTTAATTCGTTGTTTTGGTTATTTTCATCTCAACGACGAGTCACCAAATTTTTCCGATGAAAGCCGAACATCAAGTTGACAGACTCTGATGCATTTAGCATTATTGGAGAGTTGATATCTATTAAAAGATATCAGGGTTGTTCTCTTCGGAGGATAATTAAATTATAAAAGTAACATTACTTAATTGGTTGGGAACTATGTCTGTTAAAATCAGAAAGAGTCTTGTAGCATCAGCGTTGGTTGGCGCTTTTGCATTTGCAAGCAGCAATGTGATTGCAGATCCTTTGAAAGATGTGCAAGATGCAGGTCAACAAATTCAAAAGGCTGCTGTTAAGTCTCAAACTAAAATTGACAATGTATATGGTCAAACTCAAGAGCTAATCGCTGAGTACCGTAGCATTGTTGACGAAACTGAGCTAATGAAGGTTTATAACGATCACGTAGCACGTTTGGTCGCTGACCAAAACGCTTCAATCGAATCGTTTGACCGTCAAATCGCAACTATCGATAACACGAAACAAAACGTTGTGCCTTTGATGTATCGCATGATCGATACGCTTGAGCAATTCATCAAAGCGGACGTTCCGTTCAATCTTGAAAACCGTCTTGCACGTGTTGAAAGACTTCGTGACATCATGGCGTCAGCATCAGTTACTACATCTGAAAAATTCCGCCAAGTTCTTGAAGCTTACACTGTTGAAACTGCATACAGCTCAGCTGTAACTGCTTCTCAAGGTACTCTTGAGATCGATGGTAAAAGCATCAACGTTGACTTCGGTCGTTTAGGTCGTATCACTTACGTAGCTCAGTCTTTTGACCTTAAGCACGCGTGGGTGTGGGATAACAACACTAAACAGTGGAAAGAATTAGGTGAAGAATACCTAAAACCTGTTAAAGAAGTTATCCGTATGGCGCGTAAACAAGCGACATTAGAACTTGTTAAACTACCAATTTTTGGCGCGGAGTAATCAATAATGAAGAAACTATTTAAAGGTTTTGCTGTTGCAGCAGTACTATCTGTTTCTGCAGGTACCGCGCTTAATGCACACGCAAACACTGATGCTTTAGACAAAATTCTTGAGCAAGTTAAGCAAGAACGTATCTCTGAAGGCAAATTAAATAAGCAACGTGAACAAGAGTTCCTTTCAGCTCGTGCTGACAAGCAAGCGTTACTTAACAAAGCTAAAAGCGATCTAGCTGCTGAAAAAGCACGTGGTGACCGTTTAGCTAAAGAATATGCTCAAAACGAAAATACTTTAGCTGAAAAAGAGCAAGCTCTTTTAAACGCTCAAGGTACATTAGGTGAGATGTTCGGTGTTGTACGTCGTGCAGCTGCTGATGCAATCGGTTCAATCGAAGCATCACTTGTTTCTGCTGAAAAACCAGGACGTGCTGAAGTACTTCGCTCACTAGCTGCTGCGAAAGAACTTCCAACTGTTCGTGAACTAGAAGAGCTTTGGATTTCTCTTCAAACTGAAATGACTGAGTCTGCTAAAGTTTCAACTTTCGAAACTGAAGTTGCAGGTCTTGACGGTTCATCTTCTGTGAAGCAAGTAACTCGTATCGGTAACTTCAACTTAGTAACTGACGACGGTTATTTAATCTACTCTCCAGAAACTAAAGCGATTCAACCTCTAGGTAAGCAACCTGATAGCTACATCCTAGCTGGTATCAGCGATTTAGAAGGTACTTCTGCAGATAACTATGCTGGCGTATACATCGACCCGACTCGTGGCGCGATCTTACGTATCAACACGCAGAAGAAATCACTAATGGAATACTACGAGCAAGGTGCTGAAGTAGGTTACATCATCACAGTATTACTTATTGTTGGTCTACTTATCTTCATCGTTCGTTTCATTGATCTTGCGCTTACTAGCACTAAGATCAAGAGCCAGCTTAAAAACCTTTCTACTCCGAATACAAACAACCCACTGGGTCGTATTCTTAAGGTTTACGCTGACAACAAGAATCAAGACGTTGAAAACCTTGAGCTTAAACTTGACGAAGCAATCCTACGTGAAACGCCTCGCATCGAAGCTGGTATCAACATCATCAAGATCTTGGCAGCAATCGCTCCATTACTAGGTCTACTAGGTACGGTAATCGGTATGATCCTTACGTTCCAAACAATCACATTGTTCGGTACAGGTGATCCGAAGATCATGGCTGGTAATATCTCTCTAGCACTTGTTACTACAGCGTTAGGTCTAATTGCAGCTCTACCACTTATTCTACTTCACTCAATTGTTGCGGGTCGTAGTAAGTCGGTTCTACACGTCCTTGATGAGCAAAGCGCTGGTATCATCGCTGCTCACGCGGAGAAGGAGAAAGCCTAATGCTAGTCCTGATGGAGATCTGGGAATCTATCAGGGATTTTGTTGGCACAGGCGGCCAGGTATTATACGTGGTCGCGATAGCACTCTTTCTTATGTGGGTTTTAATGATTGAGCGCTATTGGTTCCTACTAGCTGAGTTTCCTCGTATGACGAAGAACATTGTAGCTCAGTGGGATGCCCGCCAAGACACTACGTCTTGGTACGCACACAGAATCCGTGAAGCATGGATTTCTGAAGCGTCTGAAAAATTAGATCAGCGTATGTTGTTGATTAAGACATTAGTAGCTGTTTGTCCTTTAATCGGCTTATTAGGTACTGTAACGGGTATGATCGCGGTTTTCGAAACCATGGCTACTCAAGGTACTGGTAACGCACGTTTAATGGCATCAGGTATTTCAATGGCAACAATCCCAACAATGGCTGGAATGGTTGCGGCACTATCTGGAGTATTCTTTAGCTCACGTCTAGAAGCGAGAGCGAGAATGGCGAAAGCTAAACTTGTAGATAGCATGCCTCATCACTAGAGAGAGAATTAAATATGGCACGTAAACAACGTTTTCGTGAAGAAGAAGAAGCAGCGGTTGACATGACGCCAATGCTTGACATCGTATTTATCATGCTTATTTTCTTTATCGTAACTACATCGTTCGTTAAAGAGGCTGGTATCGAAGTCAATAAACCTAAAGCAGCTGCAGCTACGAAGCAAAAAAATGCAAACATTTTTGTTGCTATCCGTGCTGACGGTGCGATCTGGATTGATAAACAACAAGTAGACGTTGAGCGTGTATCAGCTAAGCTTGAAAGTTTATTAGCAGAACAACCTACTGAAGTTGTAATTTTGCAAGCTGATAAAGAAGCAAAACACGGCGTAGTAGTTAAAGTTATGGACCAGATCAAAGCGACGGGTGATAACCTTAAAATTTCAATAGCTGGAGATCAGTAATGATTCGTTTTCTGTTTTCACTGATTGCAGGTGGGGCAGTTACTTTCGGCTTGTTCTACTTCATGGCGTACCTCATCTCCGGTGGAGCTGATCGTGCGACTGAACAAAAAGAACAGATTGTAGTCGAAATTATGACGAATCCGCCTGAATCTAAGGTGCAGGAGAGGAAGCGTGTTCCGCCTCCGCCTCCGCCACCGCCAAAGCAGCCGCCTAAGCCGCAGCCGCCTCAGCCGGAAAACAGCAACCCGAACACTGGTGGTTTGTCATTTAATATGCCAAGCATCGATGTGGGTAGCACAGCTGGTGGCCTAAGTGGTCCAGGTGCATTTGGACGTGATGGTGACGCGACACCTATCGTTCGTATTGAACCAAAATACCCTACGCAAGCAGCGCGTGATGGTAAAGAAGGTTGGGTACAACTTTCATTCACTATCAATGAAGTAGGTGGTGTAGAAGACGTTGAAGTGATCGACGCAGATCCTAAACGTATCTTTGACCGCGAAGCTAAACGTGCGCTACGTAAGTGGAAGTACCGTCCGAAAATCATCGATGGTAAACCACAGAAGCAATTTGGTCTTCAAGTACAATTAGACTTTAAACTTAACCAAGGCAACTAAGGAGGCGAGTAATGAGAAATTTATCTAAAGTAACAGCACTTGCGCTTCTTATGTCTCTATCAGGTGTAGCTTTTACTGCACCTGCTTTAGCGGCGCCAGATTACGCGAAGATTGAAGCGCGTAAAAAAGCAAAAACTAAAGTTATGGGAGAGCGCGTTGGTAAGAAAGTTATTAAAGCGTTTGACTTGTACAATGAAGATAAGCTTGATGAAGCGATTGCACTACTTAAAGAAATTGATCCTTCGGACGATTTCGATAAGGCAACAGTCGATCGTTACTTAGGCCAAATGTACGCTCAAAAAGAGCAGTACCAATTGGCTATTAAGCACATCTCAGCGGCAGTTAAGCCTGATGTTTTAAACTTTGCTGACCAAGAGCAAGGCCTAAAACTTCTAGGTGATATGTACGCGGGTACTGAGCAATATGCAAAAGCGAAAGAAGCTTATGCAGCTTGGATGGACTTCACAGGTGAGGAAGACGACAAAGTTTATACGCGTATTGCGCAAGCAAACTACGAGTTAAAACTTTACAAAGACGTACTTCCTGCTGCAGACAAAGCAATTGAATTGGCAAAAGAACCTGCTAAAGCTTCTTACCAATTAAAGCTAGCTGCCTATTTTGAACTTAAACAGTACAAAAAAATGGTAGAAGTAGCTGAAGAGATTGTTCGTGTTTGGCCTGAAGACAAAAAAGCCTGGGTTGGTTTAGGTAAATACTACCTACAAACCGAAGACTTCAAGAAGGGTCTAGCGACCATGGAAGTTGCCTACAAAAATGGCTATTTTGAAAACGAAGTTGAATACAAAGTACTTTCTAACTTCTATTCGTTAACTGATATTCCTTATAAAGCAGCAGTCGTGCTTGAAAAGGCAATCAACGAAGAAAAAGTTAAGCGTAACAAGCAAAATATCAGCGCAGTGGCATCTAACTACCACCGCTCTAAAGATATTGAAAAAGCAGCTAAATACTATGAAGAAGCGGCTAAATTTGATGACGATGCAGAGCTTTACCGCAAAGCGGGTTCATTACTTTTACAATCGCAAAACTATAGTGCAGCCGTTGTTCGTTTGAACAAGGCATTAGAGTTAGGTTCTGACAAAAAAGGAACTATCTACTCTGATTTAGCTGAAGCTTACTATTACCAAGAGAAGTACAAGCAAGCTTACAACGCTATCACTAAAGCAATGGATGATCCGCGCACGCGTCGTTTCGCGAAGAGCTGGTCAACCTTCATCAAAGATAAAGCCGCTCGTAACGGTGTAAAAATCTAATTGATGTTGTTTTAAATTAAAAAGCCCCTCTGGGGCTTTTTTTATGGAATTTTAAAATGCTAAGACAGATCGTATTATTAGTTGTCGCAAGTGTGATGCTGATAGCTTGCTCTGAGCAAACATCAGGTTTCAAAACATTTAGTGAAGGGCAGCAAGCGCTGCAAACTATTAATAATTTATTATCGACTCAAGAACAGCAAAGTGAAGCTGCTAGCTGGCCTTTCTCAGAAAGTTATTTGCAAGCGCGTCATCAAGCCTATCAAGGACTAAAAGTGACTAAGTTAGATGTGTCACAACAGGCGCAATTAAATTATTTAATTATTGCTGAGCGTTATCCTGAGCGTTACTTTGTATGGCCTGTACAACGTGATGTTATTAGCCAAGCTCGTTCATTAGATGACTACTCAGAAAATGCATTAGCTAACTGGCTAGAGTTAGTTGAAACAAAGTTAATTGCAGCTGAGCAAAGCAATCTGAAATTAAATAAAATCGAATTAACGTTTTTACATAATATGGTCAAATCGCACCTTGATAATAGTGATGACAGTGTACAAGCAGCACTTAGTAAACTTAATCAATATTTAACTCAATATAAACCGCGTACAAAACTTGGTTTAGTCGGTTTGGCAAATGGTAAAGATTGGTACCAAAGTAAACTTAATTACTTTAGTGGTGAGACTAAGCCGCCTTTAAATTGGTTAAGTGAAATCCAGGCTTCGTTAAAGCAATCGCAGAGTGCAGATTTTGTATTACCTGTATCAGACTCTCACGCTAAACCATTAGTAATGAATTATTTTGTAGAAAATCATCAGCACACAGGCCTTGATTGGCAGCTTGATTATCTCGACCCGCTCAAAAGTAAGCGTAAACTCACACAAGGCGAGCAATACTTCTGGCAAGTTATGATGGAAACTGATTTGGGTATTCATTATCACACGTGGAGTGAACAACAAGCACGTGTTAACTTGATGAAGCGTTTAGGTGTAGATCAGCAGCAAGCTGATTGGTTAATTGAGGATATCGTGCTTTATCCTGCGATGAGCTTTATTTTTATAAATTAGTACTGCGCTGCGCTCTATGGAGCGCAACGTCGGCAACGTTGGCTTGCAGGATCTGCGAGTAAACGTTCGTCATCAATTTTTTCTTCACAATCACAGCAATAGCCATACTGCCCAATATCGATTTGGCATAGTGCTGCTTCTAACTTTTCTATTCGAGCAATCAATATTTGATACTCAGAACCGAGATTATTTGCTGTCAGCTCTAACCAGTCTGAAGGGGGATTATCCTTGAGTTGCGATAGCAGTTGCTGATGATAGGCTTGATCAGAATTAGCCAGCATATCGAGTAAACGTTGTCTAACCTGCGCAAGTTCTGCAGATAACTTTGTTTGAATTTCAGTATTGTTCATCGCTTTTCTTCCAAGTGGGCAATACTGGTATTATCAAACAAAATCGATTTGCTAATTATGATTTGTATCAATACTCGGCGCTTTCGCGTACTTTCTTAGTACATCTGCAACTTCATCTTTGGCTTTTAGACGGCGGATCTCATCAAAAAGTGCGTTAGCTTGTGGATATTGACGTTTTAAATAGCCGAGCCATTGCTTAGTACGAGAAGCAAAATACTTTTCACATTTACTCTCGTCTTGGTGCATAGATGAATGAATAATGTGGTAAATCACATGTTCCCATAACATCGGAGTGTAATGCTCGTTTTTTGCATGAGATTTT